>CAVQFO010000023.1:0-554140 GCA_963711725.1 uncultured Gammaproteobacteria bacterium
TGTTCTCCCGCTGCAGGACCTTCAGGTAGTGAGCCAGCCGGGACACCAGGAAGATGTAGGGCAGGCGCGAGTTGATGCGGGAGTTGGCCGTGGCCTCCGCGGTGGTGTATTCCGCCGGCTTCTGGCAGGAGTTGGCGGAGAAGAAACAGGCATAGTCGCTGTTCTTGTAATAGCTCAGGGGGATGAAGCCCTGATCCGCGTACTCCAGCTCCTTGGCCTCGGAGATGATGATCTCCGTGGGGATCTTGGCCTGGGTACCGCGGCCCACGTCGTAGTGGTGCAGCGGCAGGTTCTCCACTTTGCCGCCGGACTCCGGCCCACGGATGTTCACCGACCAGCCGTGCTCCTTGAAGCTCTGGGCGATGTTCGCAGCAAAGGCGAATGTGGCGTTACCCCACAGATACTTGTGGTGCTGCTCGCCGGTAACCTTCTCCTCGTAGTTGAAGGAGCGCACCGGGTTGCTCTCGCCATAGGGCAGGCGCAGCAGGTAGCGCGGCAGAACCAGACCCACATAGCGGGAATCCTCGGTCTCCCGGAAGCTGCGCCAGCGGGTGTACTCGGCCTTCTCCAGATAGGTACCCATGTCCTGAATCTTGGGCAGCTCTTCCACGGAATCCTTGCCGAAGAATTTGGCACCCGCCGCACCCAGGAACGGGCAGTGGGCGGAAGCCGCGACACGGGAGATCTCCGTGAGCAGGGAGACGTCCGGGGCAGAACAATCGAACTCGTAGTTGGAGATCACCGCCGAGACGGGCTCGCCGCCGGGGGTGTCGTATTCCTGGACATAGAGGTGCCCGAACAGGCCGGATTGCGTGACGTCCGGGGCGTCCTCGAAGTCCTCAAGCAGGTCTTCCTTGGAGACGTCCAGCAATTCGACCTTGATGTTGGCACGGCGGTCGCAACGATCCACCAGGAACTTCAGGCTGCGCCAGCCCGATTCCAGGCGCTGGAAGTCGGGGTGATGCAGCACGGCATCCAACTGACGGCTGACAGCCTTGTCGATCTTGGCGATGTATTGATCGAGCAGGGTCTTGTCGATGCGGTCAATGCTCTGATCGCTGCGGCTGGCCAGATCCAGGAACACGCCCAGGGCGGCCGTCAGGCGTTTCTCAAGCGGGATATCCGCCATGACCTGGGAGTTCTGAAAGCTGGAAATGTCCAACTGCTCGCCCACCGGGGTGATGTTCACCAGCTGGCAAAGCCGTTCGTAGGTATTACCGGCAACGACCTCCTCGGCCGCCGCCTGGGGCTTGATCTTTTCCTGAATAGCCATTGTCACACTCCTTTGATGCCCGATACGGCCTTAGCCTTCGGCGGGCCGTTCCTGCTGCGGCGCGTCGGATTCGTTGTTCAGCGGGGCCAGGCGGTCCAGCTCCTGCACCAATTCTTCCAGCTCGGGCTTGTTCTGGAGAATGCGCTCCAGCTCCTTGCGGAATTTGCCGTTGTCGAGCAGGTTGGATTTCAGATCCTTGAGCAGATTGCGCATGCCCAACATGCTGTTGATCTCGGGGATCTGGCGGGCCACTTCCTCGGGGTGGAACGACTTGAAGCTGTCGAACTTGAGATCCACGCCAACCTCGGAGCCGTCGTCGCGCAGGGTGTTCTCGACGCTGTATTTCAACGTCGGAGAGAAGTCCGAGAGCACCTGTTCCAAGGTGTTCTTGTCGATGTTGATCCGCTCGCGCTCCACCACGCGGCCGGTGGTCTTGCCGCCGCTGTAGTCGCCCATGACGAGCAGCTTGAGCGGCAGTTCCAATTTCTTCTTGGCGCCCCCGGTCTCAAGATCCAGGGTGATGTTGACGCGCGAACGCGGAATTTCATTCTGGTAGCTCTTAGCCATCCTTGTAGTCCTTATCTTTCCCAAAGTGCCATCGGACCCACCGGGCTATAACAGCCCGGCCGCCGCCGTCAGATCGGCTCGACAAATCTTGGCCTTCAAGGCCTCGAGCCGGCGTTTCGCCTCGTCGGCGGGCAAGCCGCCCGAGGCCTTGGAACCGGCGGCTAGGGCCCGATGAAGCGGCCGCCAGACCTGCAGTGCAAAATCGGGCTCCCAATCGGCCAGCCCCAGTTGCTCGATACGCTCCGCCGCCGCCTCCAGCGCCGGCAGCGCGAGCTCGGCCCGCCCCTGGTCCATGCAGAGCTGGGCCTTGAAGACCTGCGAGCGCACCCGCTCGCGGCCGCAGTGCGTGGGATAGCCGTCCACCACCCGCAGCGCCGCCGCCAAGCCGTCGTCCTTCGCCGCCCCACGCGCCTGTTCGCGCACGGACACCCACGCCTCGTCGGTTTCCGTCGCGGCCGCTTCCGGATGGGCATCGGCGGAGAGCAGTTCCTGAATCCAGGGCTCGCAGATGGCTCCAACGAACGGTTCCCCATTCTCGAAACGCAGACGACTCAACTCGGGAACGCGTTTGAGCAGGCCCAGGGTCTCGTTGCGAATCAGCTCCGCCACGTCACGGCGCCCCATGCCCTCCGCGGCCTGGGCGGCCCATTGCTGGATCTGCATGCAGAACTGCGCGCCCGGCTCCATGAAAGCGGCCTCGCAGGCCAGCCAGGCGTCCTGCCACGCCTGACCGGCGAGGGCTTGCTCGATGGCAGCCAGGGCGGGCTGGCGCGGGGCCGGAATGCGGGTACGGCCGTCCTCGGCGGGCGGACAAGTCAACGCACCCCAACGCAGCGCCCGGGCATAGGCGGCCATACGGGGCCAGTCGCCCTGTTGGCGCAGGAACGTGATGATCTCCCGGGTGGCGTTGAGCAAGTCGCGTTCCGAGCCGATTTCGCCTACGGACGGACCGGCCTCGGCGGCGGTCTCCGCCTGGCGGGCACGTTGGGCGGACTCGCGAGCCTGCCGAGCCTGTTCCTGCTGTTCCCGCAGTTGCTTGTCCAGCCAGGCACGGCAGTCCGTCCATTGCGGCGCGTCGTCGCCCAACTGAGTCCGGGCCGTGTCATTGATCGCGGCGATATTGCCCACCACGGTCTCCAACGCCGTCAGGGAGACATCGCCGGCGTGTTCCAGGAACGACTGAAAGCGTGGATTGTTCAGCCACTGAAGAGCCGCCTTGCGCGCATTCTCGCGGCGCGGATGGCAGTCATCCCAGTAGCGTTCCAGCAAATAGTGATAGGCGGCCGTGGCCTCCATCAGGCCGGACAGACCATTCTCGAACGTCTCGGCCAGGGCCAGGTATCCCATGACACGCAGGTCCTTGGCCTCGCGGCGAAGAATGGCGCCGGCCAGCTCCCGTACGCGGCCGAAGTCGGTACCGCTTAGTTTCTCGATCTCCTGCTTGATTTCGGCGAAATTATCGCTGTAACGGGGATCTTCACCGCAATGCTCGGAACCGCATGGAGTTTCAACCAAGTTCATCAACGAGGACGCCGCATCGGCAGCCAGGGCGGTTTCCGTTTCCTGCTCCTTGAGGGCTGCCTGACTCATCCGGTACCTCCCTCGCTGGCGACCCGGCGCAGCAGATCGAGAAGACTGCCCTGCCGGAAGGCCGCCACTTCCCGCGCGGTCCGTCCGGCGGTCTCGACCTGACCCGCCTCTTCCAGCATGTCCAGTACGGAGCCGTCCCGGGGCGCGGCTTCGAAACAATGGGCCAGATAGTGGGAAGGCGCGGGCCGGAAAAACACGGTCAACGCGCCTCCACCGGCGGCGGAGGCTTCACTCCAGAAATAGTTGGGACGCCAGGTGTCGCGGCCCAGGATGCTGTCGGCGGTTCGCAGCCAGAATGTCAGCACGCCCAGCCTGCCCTCGCCCGCGGGCAGCGGCAGACGCAGCCCCCAATGGGTGCGGTGCGGCCCCCGGCGGCTCACTGTCTTCAAGGTTTCCACCAGGGCGTGGAGCAAATGCTCCCGCGGGATATCGCCGAGGGCCGGTGCGATACCGTCCCAAAGCAGCGCAAGATCGGTCTGTTGGAGCAACTCGAACTCCCGCTCGACCAGATCGCGGCGGCCGCGATCCGTGTAGCCCTCGCGCATGATGTCCAAGTGCGCGGTCAGCGTTTCGAACGGCTCATTACGCCAGTGCTGGCCGGCCAACTCGGCGGCCTTGGCGAAGAACGCGTCGTAGGCCAGGGGCAGCGCCGTGGGGGCTTCGTAAAGATATGGCTGACCGGTAAGGTTGAAGATCACGAACGGGTACCGGCGGCCGCTGCGGTCCTCGCTGGGTACCAGAGTCGCGAGAACGGTGCGGTCGTGCTGAGTGCCCGTAAAGACCACGTGATGAACGGGCTTGACGACAAAGGCGTCCGGCCCCGCCCCGTTGGTCCGCCGCGACATGAGGCCGTAGCCTTCCTGAATCCATTGATCCAGCGCCACCACTTCCCGGTGGGAGGCGTTGTACTTGATGAAGTCCGCGCGAATCGGCAGCTTGCCGAAGCAGCCCACGGCCCCGGAACCGATGGCCGGCGCCGGCCGCGGCGCGGGTTTGTTGTTTTTCAAGAATCCAAACATGTCAGTCCGCCTTGGCCATCCGGGCAAAATCCAATCTGCCGTGCCGCGCGAACAAGGCGCCCGGAACGCCGAAACCGCTCATCACCTTCTGTTGGAAAATGCTGTTCTGCCGGTCGGCTCGAATCCGGAATCGCACCTTGATCGGAGGCTCGCCGGGATCGGTATCCAGATCCCATTCCGTGAGGAATTCCGTGCCGCCTTCCTTGGTCAGCCGCGCGTCCTTGAGCAGGTGAAACAGGCCCCACTGGCCGCCCGCGCGCAACTCGGCGTGGGCCGTGCCGCGCATGGCCACGCCGGCCACCCGGGCCCCGATCTGGTCGAGCTGGCCGGGCCAGGAGAACCGGCGCCACTCCTGGGGTTCGTTGCGGTAGCGATAGACCTGGCCGTTGGTCTCCAGCACCATTTCGCTGAGGCCTCGCACCGGCATGGGATAGACATAGAACGTCAGCTGAGGCTCATCCCCGCCGCGCTTGAACAGGCTGACGGTGATGGACTTCGCCTCGGCGAGACTGCGCAGGAAACTGCGCGAGAAGCCGACACCCAGGTTCAGCCAGCGGCGCTCGCGCCAACCGTGGCGCCGTTCGGCGAGAAAGGGATCCAGGGTGTGGTCGACAAAGTGCCAAAGCACGCCGTCGTCGGGCCGGAAGAACTCCGTCACGTCGTCCAGCGCCGCGTCCTTGCCCTTGGGGTTGAAAGGGAACTTGTCCGCCAACCGCTGGTTGTAGGCATTGACCACGTTGTACTGCCACTCCCGCTGAATCTGTTTCCGCGCCTCCACCAGAACCTGGGCCCAGGAATAGCGGATGGGCCGGATCAACAGTGGCTCGATGGCCTCGCGGGTACGCACGTCTGTGCCGTTGAGCAGGCTGTTGGTGGATACCCAGCTCTTGTAGAGCTCGGTGCTGGAGCCGCCGCTGCTGAGGATGGACGCGGCGTAGGTCTGGGCCTCACGCTGCACGTCCACGGAAGCCGACAACCGTTCCATTTCGTTCTTCAGGCTGGAAAGCACCAGCAGGTACTGGTTGACCAGTTCGCTGACGGTCTTCTTCTCGGCGGCGTTGGTGAAGCGGCGCAGGTCGGACAGCGGCATGTCGAGCTCGGGCACCCGGACGCCCGCGCGGCGACCGTCGGCCGTGGCCGCCTCCAACTGTGCCGGCGTCAACTCGGCCGCGGAACCGTCGTCGGTCAGGTTGATGTTCTTGGCGGTAACGCTCATCAGCTCGCCAATGGGACCGTCGCTGCGGGCCAAGGTCATGAGCTTCACGGAAGCATCCTGCAACGACTCGAAGGGCTTGGGCTGCACCGCGGCGAGGAAATCCAACCAGTGGTCGGCGTAATCCTGGAAGTATTTCTCCCGGACCTGCCCGCGAAGCTTCTCCGCCAGCTCCTCGTCGATGACCGGTTCATCCTTGACCGGGGCGTCGGCGTTTTTCCCTGCACCCAGGTCGCCGTTCAGGACCCAGTCGCCGCGGGTGGCGGTCTCGATCACCTTCTTCAGCTCCGGGCGCACGAACTCGGCCCATCCGCGGCGGGTGTAGATTCCCGGAATCCGTTTGCCTCCATCCAGCAGGCCGCGATTCTGGCCGGTAAGCAAATCGGCCACGCCCACGGAATGAAACTTGACCTTGCCCTTGTTCTTCAACTGGGCGTAGAGCTGCTCGGCGTTGGGCGGAGTGCGCAGTTGGCTTCGCGCCTTGGCGATCAGATCGTTGCGTACGGGCCAGTGCGGCGCCGCGCTGGCTCCGGCTACCGAACCGTTCAGGTAGAAACGAGCCATTCCATCCATATCGGGGACGCTCTTGAGCACGTCCTTATAAGGCGTACCCAGCTTCGCCACGCCCAGAGACTCGGCCCAGAGCTGAATCAGAACAGGCGTCGCCACGTCCAGATCCAGACGCCCCGGGACCTTGGCCACCATCAGATACGCCTTCAGGGCGCGATAGTAGTTTTCACGCAGGCGCTCGCGCCCTTCCTTGTCGGCGGCCTCCCACTGGCGGCCCAGGTTCTCCAGATGGAATTCCAGGGCCTTGAAAACGCGGTCGCGGAACTGGCGTTGCAAGGCGTCGGTCAGGAGCTGCTTGTATTCGGGGATCTGCTGATCGCCGGTGTACACACCCAGCTTGAACTGCCAGGGCAATGCCCGCTCGTTTTCCAGCAGGCGGTTGTAGTAGTGATAAACGTCGGTAAGGGCCTTATAGCGCTGCAAAGGCTGGGCCTTGACGTCGAGCAGGGTCTCCTGCAGGTGGCCGGCCACCGCGGCTCCCTCGCTGACCAGCAGCTTGTTGGCGGCATAGGAACCGCTCAGCAGCAGGAACGTACCGACCATCACCGCCAGGGAGGCGGCAACCGCGGTCCCCTTGAGCCACCGATGCAGCACGATCCGGCGACGGTTGCCCCGCACCGCCGATTGCAGCTGGAAAATGACGTCCGTGAACAGGCTCTTGATGAAATAGGCCTTGGGCGGCGCGGTGCGCTCGGCGGTGTCGTCCTCGGAGTAGCCGAAAGCCTGGCGAAGATTTCCCACCAATCGCTGCAGCGGAGTCCCTTCCTGGGTGCCGCTGGTGAAATAGATGCCGGCAAAGCGCGGTGTTTCCTGATAAGGATTGTCACGGAACAGCAGATGAACGAACTCCGTGAGCCGTTCCGTCGCGGCAACGAACTGATTCGGGAAATCGAACAGCGATGCCTTACGCTCGAGGTTGCGCTGCATGGACATCTTGCGCAGGCGCAGCTCGGAGAGCTTGGCGTAGAGTTCGCGCATCTTGCGCTCGAACAGGTCGGCCGGGTGTTCGTCCTCCTGGGGATTCTCCAGCAGGTAGGTCCCCCAGACCTGATTGCGCTCCTGTTCACTGAGGTCTTCGAAATAGGCCTCGAAGCCGCGGACCAGATCGCACTTGGTGAATACCACGTAGACCGGGAACAGCAGGCCGAGCTGCTTGATCAGCTCGTTGATCCGCTCGCGGATGATTTTTACGTGGCGTTCCAGCCCTTCGGCGTCGGCGGTCAGCAGATCGCTGACGCTGATGGCCACGATCACGCCGTTGACCGGCATCTTGGGGCGGTGCTTGCGCAGCAGGTTGAGGAACGCGAACCACTCTTCGCGATCGTCCTCCTCGGTGGTGTAGCGGCCGGCCGTATCCAGCAGAATCGCCTGATCCGAGAACCACCAGTCGCAGTTTCGGGTTCCGCCGAAGCCGCGCAGGTGCAGATCGTCGGCGTTGGCGTAGGGAAAGTGCAGGCCTGACTGGCGCAGCAAGGTGCTCTTGCCGGCGGCCGACGGGCCGATGACCATGTACCAGGGCAGCGCGTAAAGCGCCGCAGAACCGCGATAGCCTGCACCGAGCTGAGAGGACTTCAGCGAGCCGATGGCCTCGTTCATCTTCTCGCGGATGGCCCCGATTTCGATGTCGCGCTGGGCCGCCCGCTCGTCGTTCTGTCCGTCCAGCTCCTTCTTGAGTTTGCCGCCCCGGCGGCGCACCAGCAGCAGCCTGACGACGATGATCAGCAGCGCCAGGCCCAGCAGGCCGCCAATGATGTACAAGCGGGTGCGCACATCCGACAAACCGATATAGGGACCGGCGTACCAGACCAGGGCCATGATGGCGATCAAGCCGATCATGGAGCTGCCGCCCTTGGAGGTGAGGAAACCGCGCAGGGGCATGAAAAGCCGCCCGATGATGCCGATCATTGCTGCTCCTCCTTGGCCGGCGTGTTGACGTCGAAATGTTTGACGATCAGCTGGCGGTCCTTTGCTATGGACGCCAGCGCCTGCTCCGTGGCGTTGTGCGTGATGGTGATGTAGCCGGCGTAGGCGAAGAACACCACGGCCGCGGTTACCGCGCCGATGACCCAGTAGGGGATGTTCCGGCCCACTCGCGCGAAGATGTTGGTTTTCACCACGCCGTCGGGGGACAGCCGTGGGTCGGCGACGCCTCGGTAGCCGTCGATCTGGCTGCGCAGGTCCACCTGCAGCGCCATCAGCTGTTCAAGGCCGTGCATTTTGTAGATGCCTTCGAAACCCAGTTGGAGGCACGCGTAATAGAGCTCCAAGAGGTTCAGGCTCTGCTCGCCACCCTGGCGCAGATGCTTCAGCTTCTCGAAGAAGCGTTCACCCGCCAGGTGTTCGCCGAAATACTCCAACTGCAATGGCCGGCTCATCCAGTCCAGTCGACCCGGCCATTCGGAGGCCATCACCGACTCGTCGATGAACGCCGCCATGGCGTACTTGGCATCCTGAACCGTGCTCGTCGCGATCTGGCGTTCGAACGCCATGCGCTCCAGCACATCGAAACCCGATTCCACCTGCTCGCGGAAATCCTCCGCGAGATGGACTGACTGCCGCCCGGCGCGCAGGGGCATCACCAGCGCGAACAAGTGCGCACAGCATTCCATCAGTGGATTGATCCCGAGATCGAATTCCGCTTCCATGCCGTGTTCTCCTACTCGTCGACCGTCAGCAGGTCGACCGTGGCCTTGACGAACGCCCGTGGCAGGAACATCGCCAGGCTTTGGTTGTCCTTGACGCGATTCCAGAACTCACCGCTGGGCTCCAGGCGGAAGTATTCGTAACCGCTCTTGATGGGCAGGCGGTTGGGCGGGCGCTGGGTGTGGACCACCCGCACGCCGGGCAATGCCGAACTGAGGATGAGTTCGATGTCCTCCCGCGCACCCACCTTGATCTGGCGCGCAAAGTCGGAAACCCAGGTGGGATCGTCGTTGTCGTGCAGCACCGCCAGAAAGAAGCTGGAACGGTTGAGCTGTCGGCTGTCCACGCCCTCCACCACCAACAGCGCGTCGCTCTCGCGGTGTAGCTTGAGGCCGGCCATGCGCGCGGGAACCACATCGGAGAGCAGGGCTCGCAGCACCGCCTCGAAGCCCGCGAACACACCGCTGAGGTCCTGGTGGTTGTAGGCGGGAATCTCCGGCACGTTGGCTTCGGGATTGAATCCGATCAGGCCGGCGCACAGGCGCGCCAGCTCACGATACAAGACCTCCGGATGGAGCTCCGGCTGTTTCTGGACATGTTGAAGCGCAAGCAAACCGGGCCGCAGGGTCTGGAGCAGCAGGAATTGCCCCAGCTCCGAAGGCCCGAAGTCTGCAACACCACCGTAGGAGGCCCGGCGCTCGCTGAGCACACGCACCTTGGCGCCGATCATGTCGCAGGCGCGCTGCAGGAAGGCTTCCAGGCTCTGAGACGCGTCCACGTGACAAACGGAGGGAATGAAATTCGGCACGGGCTCGAACACGCCGTCGCCACTGTGCGTGAGTTCGGCGATCTTCAGCACCGCAAACTGGTCGCGCGGCTCGTCGCCCCGGATCAGTGACAGGTTGGGCCGACCAACCGCCACCTCGCGAACCCGGACCGGGTCATGCGCGTCGGGGACTTCCTGATAGGCCGCCTGCCAAGCGCACAGGCGACCCTTGTCCTGGTAACCCGCGATCCCTTCCACGCCTTCGTTGTCCGGCAGTGCCAGAAAGACCTCCACCCGGTCGGCGGCAGCGCCGGCCAGATCACAGATCAGGGGGTGGTCGGAGACCGCGTCGTAACCGACAAGACGCCCGTCGGGAAACACCGCCCTGCAGCGCTCCAGGCGCAGTTGCCCGTTGGCCAGGGCCTGGGCGTTTACGTCAATATCGATCAGCCCCCAGGCGAAGGGGGACACGGTGCGCGCCCGGAGGTTCTGATTCGCTTCGTGATATCGATCCCACAGCTGAAAGTGCTGCTGGCCGAGGAATACACCCTCGGCCCAAACGACTTTGTGTAGAGCTTTCATATGCGGCCGTCCGTAGCGGAAGTCGATTCAGCACGGCACTCCGGCCGCGCTGCCTGTTCGTTATTCGTTGATGGAAAGGGTATTGCCCTTTAGCGACACCTTGACGCTGGTGGAGAACTTCTTCATCAGGTAGCTGTTGGGCAGCTCCCGCATGGCCTTCCAGCCATCGTCGCCCGGATCGCGGAATACCGCCATGGCGGCGATGTACTTCGCCTGATCGTGTCGGGGCATGGTGATCCGCTTCTGAAAGGCGGGGTCCATGGTGATCTCCTCGCGCATCACCAGGGAGTCACCCAGGGTCACCAGGTCATGCTTCCAGAGATCGTCGAAGGAGGCGTTTTCGAAGGCCTGGGAATCGGAGAGTTGATAAATGCGGACCACCACCGGCAGCGGCTGGTTGTCCGCGTTCATGTTCAGGTTGGCGGTGGACGAGACGCCCACTTTCACGGCAGGGGTACCGCAGCCGCTCAGCATGGCGAAGCAGATCGCCAGGAACAGCCCCGAGAGCACGCGCTTTGCATCAATCATTATCAAGCCTCCGCTGCTTTCTGGTTGTGTTGGGGGTTCGACGCGCCCGCCGCTTGTTCCCTCGCTTTGGCATAAGCGGCAACAAAAGCCGGTGCCACGACCTTGAGGTATCGCTGGGTGGGGTCGAGTTTCTTGCGACGGGCGGGCATCAGCCGCCGGAGCCAGCGCAACGCCGGGTTCCCTTGGGCGGCCGCCTCCTCGTATTCATCCTTGAGTGCTTCCAGGACCGCCCCGTCCAGGGCGCTGAGCAGGGCCATTTGGTGAACCACGAGGTCATGGAAGACCTCGTTCAGCCGACCCGCTCCCGCATTCTCGTCCAGAAACCAATCGCGCACGGCCGCTTCAACCTGGCGGCCCTTGAACGACTCGTAACCATCGGAAAACACACGGCTGTACGGCAGGCCGAATTCCTCGGCGAACTGGCGCTGCCCTTCGACAAGGCGTGCCATGCCGCGAGCCAACGCATCGCGCACAGCAGGAGCGATATCGCAGGTCGGCCGAGCCGCTGCACGGGATTTCTTGGCGGGGATAATTCTGCGGGGCGCAGCCGTACGCTCGGCTGCAACCAGTTTGCTGGTCGCTTCCATTTCAACCCTCATTCCATAAGGCGGGTGTCGGCTTCTTGCCTTGGGAATCACCCGCGCCCGTCTGTTTCCCTAATCCCTGACAGGCTGTTGGTTCCGTGTCGTCACATCGCGACACTCCTGCGTCGCGGGACAAAGAAGTATCACTATTCGATGAATCGTGTCAAAGGTGGATTTGCTCCGCGACCCCGCGGGTTGCGCCGGATTTCCTTTGAGATCAATCCGTCACGCGATTCCGGAGATAGATCGGCATCGCCTGGTCGGCCGGGATCAAATGGCCCTCCTGTGCCGCTCGTCGGGCCAACGGCAGCATGTCTTCCGCGCTGGGAAGGGACTCGGGGTCCTGGCCAACGACGGAATCCGACAGGCGCTCGGCCAGGATATCCCCATAGGCGCCCCACCCGGTGCCGATGCCCCACCAGGAGCTCTTGTTGTCCGCCGCCACCAGTTCGGGGGCGGAGACGGCCTCCGGGAGTACCTCCGTGACGAGGCCCTCCGCGCCGACTTCGAATCCCGCCCAGTACACCTCGCCCATGCGCGCATCGATGGCCGCGAGTATCCGCTGGGCGCCATGACGCCGAACCGCCCCTTGGGCCAGCGCGGCGAGCGTGGAGATCTGGGCCACGGGCCGGTCGACACCAAAGGCAACACCCTGAGCCACGCCGGTGCCGATCCGCACCCCTGTGAACGATCCCGGACCCCGGCCATAAGCAATCAGATCGAGATCCGCCGGCGCCAGTCCCGCCTCCGCGAGCAAGGTATCCACCATCGCCAGAATATGCCGGGCGTGGCCTCGCGGCATGATTCGGAAGTTCACTCGAACTTCGTCCATGACCGACAACGCCACGGAACAGGCTTCGGTGGAAGCATCCAGGGCCAGAATGTTCACGGCAGATAGCATCCTGTTCGGCATCGGGGCTCAGGCCGCCTCGCGTTCGGCGCCCTCATCCGATTCGTCTTCCGGGAACTCGAAGTCGAATTCCAGCTGAATTTCGGCCCGGGGGTCCAATTCCGCCGACAACGGTGTCGGCTGACCGACGGGAACGAAGGCCTCCTGCTCCGAGACCACAATGCGCTCGCCGACCCGATGACGATACTGGCCGAAAAGCGCAAGCAGAAGCGATACGGCGCCTATCCCCCAGAACAAGCCACCGGCGCCCAGCGGCTCCATCAACCCCGACATGATCAAGGGCCCCAGAATCATGCCGATGCCGTGCATGAGAAGCAAGGTAGCGCCCGCGGGCACGCGTTCTTCCGGCTCCATGAAATCGTTGGCAAGGGCGAGACTCAGGGAATAGAGGGAGAATGCCATTCCGCCCCAAACCACTGCGAATCCGATCAGCACCGGCCGCGATAATTCCCCGAACATGGCGATCATGGCGCTGACCCCGGCCACCAGCAATCCGATCAACACGATCAGGCGGCGGCGGTCATAGCGGTCGGAGAAGTGGCCGATTCCCCACTGGATCAGCAACCCACCCAGGACCGCGGCCCCCATGAACGTCGCCACGGCGTGCGAGGAAAACCGCTCGCGAAGCGCGAACACCGGCCCCAGCGCAAAGAACGAACCGTTGATGAGCCCGGCCGCGCCGGCCCCCACCATGCCCAGCGGGGAGATCGCGTGGAGTTCGCGCAGACTGACCCGCTTGCGAACCACGATTTCCGGAGAATGAATGCGCATGACCGATACCGGCACCAGACCGGCCGCCAACAGTATCGCGGCCAAGCTAAACAGCTGATAGCCGCTGACGTCCCACGCGTTCAAGAGGAATTGGCCCAAACCCAGGGAAACGGAGGTGGTAACCCCGTAGGTCGCAAGCACCTGGCCGCGGAATTCGCGCGGGGTCCGGTCGTTGAGCCAGCTCTCCGTAATCATGTAGAGACTGGCCAGGGAGAATCCGAAGGCGATACGCATCGCGATCCATACCGGCACGTTGAAAAAGAGCCCGTGAAGCAGCGCCGTGCATGCGGCAATCGCGGCGAACGCCGCGAAAGACCGGATGTGGCCCACCGTCTCTATCAACCGCCGCGACCATAAGGTGGCCAGTACAAACCCCAAAGGATAGCCGGCCATGACGATGCCGATGACCGACGAGCTCCAGCCCTCGGTGCCCATCTTCACCGCGAGCAATGTACCCAGCAACCCGCCGCCCAGCAAAAGAATCGCCAGGGACGCGAACAGCGCCGTCAATGACGCGAGCGTACCGACCATCGATTACCCTTCTCCACGAATTCGCCTTATCGCCGTGCCCGCCTCGGGCGAGCCAGTGGACCGGGGAGACCGTTGACCCATTCGCGCAGGCGGGTGAACGGGTCAGCGACTCCCCAGACATCAAGGAAAGGCGGGACGTTACCATCCACGACGTCATGCCGCCATGACGCACCTTGCATTCCCGAGGGCCACCCCCACCTTCATAGACAACCCCATCACGCAATGGATCAGCGGCGCGCGATTCGCGTTATTCCGGTGCGGATCGGATCCGTAAAAACCCTTGAAATGCCCTTTTATAGAATTGGCGTATCTCGGTGAATTGAAACCGGCAAACTTTGTCATTCTCCTTAATAACAAAAACAATTCCATGTTGACTTTTTTATTCCTTTATGGTCTAATTCGCCCGAATTGTGGAGAACGAGGCTCTCGTTTGATACGCGAATATTCCTACGCCTTGGCGCCCCAACGGGCCGTGAATGCGTATCCGTCATTCTTTCCCATCAGGCTTCCGATACATTCCATATGCGCCATCGCGCGGGCGGGGCTGTTGGCTTTGCCCCTGCCCGGCGGACAGGCTCAATGCCTCGCCCGGAAGGCCGTAATCCACCAATGAATCCAATGGAGTGGGATCCACCCGTGCCCAATCAGACCAAAGACAATATCGTGTTCAGAACTCCCCGGATCAACGACGGCGCTGCCATCTGGCGTTTGGTCAAGGAATCCGGTGTGTTGGACCTGAACTCGTCCTATATGTATCTGTTGTTATGCAAGGATTTCTCAGACAGTTGCGTCGTCGCCGAAGAAGACGGGCAGTTGCTGGGCTTTGTCACGGGCTATCGGCCGCCGGGTCGCGAGAATGCAATCTTCTTATGGCAGGTTGGCGTCGACGCCAAGGCTCGCGGCAAAGGGCTGGGCAAGCGTCTGGTGGAAGCCTTCCTGCATAACCCGGGCGCACGCGGGGCGGCATACCTGGAAACCACCGTCTCGCCGTCGAACGAGGCGTCACGAGCCTTGTTTCGCGCCATCGCACGCGATCTGGATACCGAATGCACGATCTCGCCGTGTTTCAGCGAGAACCAGTTTCCCGATGGCGGCCATGAACCGGAAGAACTATTCCGCATCGGCCCCTACGAATTGAACGAAACGACACCACTAATTAGTTGATTGCGAGGACCCTCTCATGAGTCTCGAAACATTTGACCGTCACGAATCGGAAGTCCGCGGCTATATTCGCGGCTTCCCGACCGTATTCGACAAAGCCATCGGCAGCTACATGTACAACGAGGAAGGCCAGGGCTACCTCGATTTCTTCGCCGGCGCCAGCGTCCTCAATTACGGGCACAATCACCCGGAATTGAAGAAGGACCTGATCGATTATCTCAGCGCCGACCGGATTACCCACAGCCTCGATATGGCCAGTGTCGCCAAGCGCGAATTCCTGGAGACTTTCGTCAACACCATCCTGGAACCGCGCCAGATGGACTACAGGGTGCAGTTTCCGGGACCTACCGGCACGAACACCGTGGAAGCCGCCCTCAAGCTGGCCCGCAAGGTGAAGGGCCGCGAAAAGATCATGTCCTTCACCAATGCGTTCCACGGCATGACCCTGGGGTCCCTGTCGGTAACCGGCAATGCCTTCAAGCGCAGCGGCGCCGGCCTGCCGCTGACCCACAGCGACTCCATGCCCTACTCCGGCTACTTCGGCGATGAAGTGGACACCATCGAGTACATCGACCGCTTCCTGGCCGACAGCGGCAGCGGCATGGACCTGCCGGCGGCGGCCATCGTCGAGACCATCCAGGCCGAAGGCGGTGTGAATATCGCCGACGCCCAGTGGCTCCGGGATTTGGAGCAGCTGTGCCGGAAATACGACATGCTGTTCATTGTCGACGACATTCAGGTGGGCTGCGGCCGCACCGGCCCGTTCTTCAGCTTCGAGGAAATCGGCCTGGATCCGGACATCATCTGCTTGTCCAAGTCCCTGAGCGGCTACGGCCTGCCCCTGGCGGTAACGCTGATCAAGCCCGAGTACGACCTCTGGGAGCCCGGCGAACACAACGGCACGTTCCGTGGCCACAACCCGGCATTCGTTACGTCGAAGCGGGCGATCGAGCTGTTCTGGAGCGACGACACGCTCAAGAACGAGACCCTGCGCAAGGGTGAAATGATGCGTGAGGCGTTGGAGAAGATGGCCAGCAAGTATCCCGAGGCCAAGGGCATGGTCCGAGGCCGGGGCATGATGCAGGCCATCGAGTTCGAGAACATCGAGTTGGCAAACAAGATCTCGGAAGTTGCGTTTCGCCACCATCTCGTCATCGAGACTTCCGGAATCGACGATCAGGTACTGAAACTGATGCCGCCGTTGACTACCAGCGACGAGGACATCAAGAAAGGACTGGAGATCATCGAAAAGAGCCTCGGCGAAGCCCTGCAGGAACTGGGCATGTCGCGCCAGGCATCGGGCCAGTAATCGAGCGATCCCCGACACCGCGCGGGTGGATGCTCCCACCCGCCGGCGGGCGGTCCGCGCACCGGACTTCCCCTCGGACCATCGATTGGCTTGGCAATAGGGCGCGGCGCTTTTCGGCGCCCGCCCATGGACTTACGGGGAGAGAATCATGAAAATCGTACGCGTAGAAGACATCATCGGCACCGAACGCGAAGTCAAGGGAGAAGCGTCTCCCTGGGTCAGCCGCAGGTTGCTGCTGAAAAAGGACGGAATGGGATTTTCCTTCCACGAGACCATCATCCCCGCCGGATCGGAGCACGAGTTCCATTACAAGAACCACCTGGAGGCGGTCTACTGCGTATCCGGCAACGGTTCCATTACCAATCTCGAGACCGGCGAAACCCACGAAATCAAGGACGGAACGCTCTACGCCCTGGATAAACACGATCATCACCAGCTCCATGGCGGCACCGAGGATATGCGCCTGATTTGCGCTTTCAATCCTCCGGTCACCGGTCAGGAGACCCATGGGCCCGACGGCGCCTACGCGCTGGTCGAAGACGACTGAGCACCCGCCGACGGACCCTGGACGCAGGGCTCCGAAACCGACGCTGAAAACCGGGCTCCAGCCCGGTTTTTTTATGCCCGGACACCGTGGACGGCGGGCCGCTGGGCGGAGCCAAGGACCTTCCCTGAGGCGGAGCCGGGATGAAGGCTGCGTCCATGTTGCAGTACAACAGTCGATATGTAACATATTGCCTGAGTCGGCCCAAAGGGTTTGCCGGCATAACTCGGCATGCGGCCGAACAACGACCCCGGATCCGAGGGCTCGTCGCCGCTTTTTGTCATCGGAACCCCGCCCCGGACCGGCCGCATTCCCTGCGGGTGCCACGACCAGAATTGCGACCCGGCAAGGCGCGGATCGCAAGCGTCGATCCGCTGCCAAGACCCGGGCTTCGCGGCACGCAACGTGCTGGATGCTGGCACAAACAGACACCGCATGGAGGGTAAGCTTATGGACACTAAGCATGACCTTTATCCATCGCGGCTCGGGCGTGAGCTTGATATGTTTGAGCGGCTCGATCCAGTGGTCTACGATCGGCCCCAGGCGCCCGGCCGTGGCCCCCTAGCCGAGGAGCAGGTGGCATCCTACGAACGCGACGGCTATCTGTTTTTCCCGGAATTTTTCACCCAAACCGAGATCCGCCGCTTCAGCGAGGAGCTTCGGCGCCTGTCGAATGAGCCCGCGCTGGCGGCGGAGGACGGCGTGATTCGGGAACCGGAAAGCGACGAAGTCCGCTCCGTGTTCGACGTGCACAAGCGCTCGGAACTGTTTGCCCGGCTCATGCGCGACCCGCGCGTGCTCGGTATGGCACGGCAGTTGTTGAACAGCGATGTTTACATCCACCAGTCCCGCATCAACTACAAACCGGGTTTCAAGGGCAAGGGATTCAACTGGCACTCGGATTTCGAGACCTGGCACACCGAGGACGGCATGCCCAAGATGCGGGCGCTGAGCTGTTCCATCATTCTCACCGACAATCACCTGTTCAACGGCCCGCTGATGCTCATCCCCGGCTCTCACAAGTATTTTGTGCCGTGCCGGGAACCCACGCCGGAGGACAACTACAAGATGTCCCTGCGCAGCCAGACGATCGGCGTCCCGGACGAGGACAAACTGGGCACCTTGATGCGTCGTCACGGGATTCAGGCACCCACGGGCAAGGCGGGTTCGCTGTTGCTGTTCGAGTGCAATACGTTGCACGGATCCAATGCCAACATGTCGCCGGACCCGCGCAGCAACGTGTTTTTCGTCTATAACAGCGTCACCAACACCCCCCGCCGGCCCTACGGCGCGCGCGGCCCGAGACCGGCGTTCCTGGGCGAACGGGAGGACTTCACCCCGCTGGAACCGGCGCGCCACTGAGCGTTGGCGGGCGTGAATCGAGAACGCTGAGCCCACCGGCCGGATTGCCGCGCTGATCGCCGCGATCCGGCCGGGATATCAGGCTTTCCATTGGGGCTTTCGTTTCCGCCTCGCGAGCCGGAATTCCGGATGGCTCCTAGCCGGCGCTGAAGAAGGCCTGAACGTCTTCCAATTGCCGGGTCACCGGCATGGGCGGCAGGCTTCTCACGAAGACACGGCCATAGGAACGGCCGAATAGGCGCGGATCGCCGATCATCAGCACGCCCCGGTCGGTGTTGTCGCGAATCAGCCGGCCCACGCCCTGACGCAGGCCGATCACGGCCTGGGGAAGCTGGTAGTCCCGGAACGGATTACCGGAACCCCGTTTCATGGATTCGATTCGGGCCTGGGTCACGGGATCGGACGGCGAGGCGAACGGCAGCCGATCGATCAGTACCGCCGAAAGGGCCTCGCCGCGAACGTCCACACCTTCCCAGAAACTGGTGGTTCCCAACAGCACCGCATCGCCCATTGCGCGGAAGCGTTCCAGAAGGTCCGCCTGGGCGCTTTCCCCCTGGACCAGCAGCGGATAGTCCAGCCGCTCGCCGAGAATCTCGGCGGCTTCCCGCAGGGCCCGGTGACTGGTGAACAACACGAACGCCCGTCCGCGGCTGGCGCGGATCACAGGGATCGCTTCTTCCAGAAAGGCCTCCGCGTAGAACGGTGAATTGGGCTCCGGCAGGCCCTGGGGCGCATACAACAAGGCGTTGCGCTGGAAATCGAAGGGGCTTTCCACCTGTAGGGTCCGGGCATCGCTCTGGATCCCCAACCGCCCGCGGTAATGGTCGAAACTGCCGCCCACCGACAACGTCGCGGAGGTGAATACCCAGGCACCGGGATGCCGCGCCATTTGGCCCTGGAACGCGCCGCCCACATCCAGTGGCGTGAGCCGCAGGATGAACGACTGGCTGAACGTCTCGAACCACTGAACCTGGCTTTCTTCATCCGGCTCCAGGAACGCCTGAAACGCGCCCAACAATTCTCCGGCTCGACGGGCACAGCTTTCCAGCCCGCGGCCCCGCTGGGCGAGAGGTGCCAACATTTCATCCAGGTCCCGGAGAACCCGCGACACGGTCTCCACCCCCTCCTCCACCTGGGGCCGGCCGCTGACACCGGCCCAGGCCATCCGCGTGGTCCCCGCCCCCAGCGCCAGGCGCAGATCCTGGGCGGCCTTGCGCAACGCGTCCAGCGTCTCCAACACGTCGGGCAGATCGCCGGCTTCGCGATAGTATTCCGCCTGGGTGTCACGAATCAGATCCTGAATCTGCCGGCTGCTGATCGAGACGCCGAAGAACTGTGCCGCCACCTCGGGCAATTGGTGAGCCTCATCCAGAATGTAGGCATCGGCGGAGGGCAGCACCTCGCCGAAGCCGCCCTCGCGGATGGCCATATCGGCCATGAGCAGATGGTGGTTCACCACCACCACGTCGGCATCCTGGGCCTGACGCCGGGCCTGCACCAGGAAACAACGATTGAAATCGGGGCACTCCTGCCCAAGGCAATTGTCGGCCGTGGAGGTGACCCGGCTCCAAAGGGGCGAATCCGCCTGCCCCCCCGGCAGCTCCGCGACATCACCGGTGCGTGTCCGGCCGGACCATTCCCGGATCCTGCGCAGTTGCTGGGCCTGCTCCACGGAGGGGAATCGACCGTCGGCCTCCGCCAGGCCCAACCGGTAGTGACACAGGTAATTGCTCCGCCCCTTGAGCAACGCCGTGCGCACGGGCAGCTCCAGGCAGTCGCGAATCATGGGAAGGTCTTTCTTGAACAACTGATCCTGGAGGGTCTTGGTACCGGTGGAGACCACCACGCGCTTGCCGGAGAGCAAAGCGGGCACCAGATAGGCAAAGGTCTTGCCCGTACCCGTGCCGGCTTCCACCACCAGTGTCTCGTTGTCGCTCAGGGCCTGCTCCACGGCATCCGCCACGGTCACCTGCTCCGCGCGTTCGTGGAAGCCGTCCAAGCGGGTGGCAAGCGGACCGCCGTCGCCGAGGATCTCGCGCACTTTGCTCAACGGCGGTTCTCCCCAGCCTGAATCCGTTCGGCCTTTTCTCTCGCCGCTCGCGCGCCTTCCACGTCGCCGCGCTCCTGACGGGCGGCGGCGATCAGACGCCAGTTGCGAAGCCGCAGTTGGGTGTCGTCCTGACTGAAACTGTCTGCGCGCAGGGCCACGCTCTCGGCCTGGGCATAATTTCCCTGCCGATAACGGACGATGGCGAGGTTATGCCATATCACGGCATTGCGCGGCTCGATGCGAAGCGCTCGCTCCAATTGCCCGGCGGCACGATCGTTATCACCGTCCCGGGATGCCTGCTCGGCGCTGGCGAGCAAGTGACGCACGGCCGGTGTCCGTGCCGAATTGTTGTAGTCCGACGCGGACACGGCCGGCTTGGCGCCGCCCTCGGTTTGGCCCGGGCTCTCGCCGCCAGAGAGTCCTCCGCCGCCCGGGGCCGCACAACCCGCGAGACCTATCACGGCGAGCAAAACGGCGACAAACCACGCGGCTCGATTCAATTGAATATCCCCTTGAACCAGCGCGACACGCCTTGCACCACGCCCTCCGGCCCCGAAGGGAAGCAATCCGCATGCTCCTGGGGGGCGTGGCCGTGAACATAAGGCAATTGCCGGGCGCGTTCGCAATACTGCTTGGCCAGCTTGCCGTTCTTGCCGTCCACCCAGACCAGATCCACGTCATCCGGGCGGCTCAGGGTCAGGGATCCCGGTTGCACACGCAGAAAAGCATCCAGCCAGACCCGCAAGGCACCCGTGGCACCCGTGAGACCCACCGATGCGTTGTCGTCCCGACCGACCCACACCACAGCCAAGTAATTGTCGGTGAACCCGGCGAACCAGCTGTCGCGCAGATCATCCGTGGTCCCCGTCTTGCCCGCGATATGGACATCCTTGGATACCTTGCGGTAAACGCCGCGGCCGGTCCCCTCGCTCATGGCCTGCTCCAGGGCATAGTTCGTCAGGTAGACCGAGTCGGCGTCAAACACCCGATGCACGCCCAGCGAGTAGTGCTGAAGCGGCTCGCCCTGCTGGGTGGTGACCGCACGGACGGCACGCAGCGGCATCTGAAAACCACCCGACGCCAGTGTCTGGTACATCTGGGCGATCTCGATGGGCGCTTCCGGCACGGCGCCCAGCAGGAACGACGGATAGATGTGATCCGGCAGCGTGCCGCCCAAGCGGTCGAAGGTATTGGTCACGGTGCGCAGACCCACATCCAACCCCAGGCGGACCGTGGGCACGTTATAGGAGTGGGCCAGGGCATCCACCAGCAACACGTCGCCACGAAAGGAATCGTCATAGTTGCTGGGCGCCCATTCCTTGCCGGTATCGGGGTCGCGCAGGCGCACCGGATCGTCATCCAGCGGCGTGCCCAGCCCGTAGCGTTCCGGCTGCGACAAGGCGCTGAGATAGATCGCCGGTTTCACGAGCGAACCGATGGGCCGGCGGATATCCAGGGCCCGGTTGAATCCCGCGAAACGTGGGTCGCGGCCACCGACTACCGCCTCCACCTCGCCGGTGGAGGGGTTCACCACCACCATGGCCGCTTCCAGCTTGTTGTTGCCCAAGCGGTCCAGCATCCGGGTCACGGATTGCTCGGCCGCGTGCTGAACCAGGGGCGAGAAACCGGTAAAGATTCTCAGCCCCTCCGTGGTGAGATCATCTTCCTTGTAGTCCCGCTGCAGGTGGCGGCGCACCAGATCCAGATAGGCGGGGTATTCCCTTTGCGCCGTCCGACCCTCCGCCACTACGCCCAGGGGCTGGGCTTCGTCGTCGTCAGCCCGCTTCCGGCTAAGCACGCCGTTGTCCACCATGGCGTCCAGCACTAGATTACGACGGTCCAGGGCACGGCGGGGGTGGCGGCGTGGGTTGTAGAACGAGGGGCCCTTCACCAGCCCGGCGAGCAGGGCCAGCTGATCCTCTCGCAACGCGCTCAGCGGCTTGTCGAAATAAAAGCGGCTGGCCAAACCGAAACCATGAATGGCGCGGCTACCATCCTGCCCCAGGTAAACCTCGTTGACGTACGTCTCAAGAATGGCGTCCTTGCTGTAGTGCATCTCCAGCAGCACCGCCATGATGGCCTCGTTGAACTTGCGTACCAGGCTGCGCTCGTCGGTGAGGAAGAAGTTCTTCACCAACTGCTGGGTGATGGTGCTGCCCCCCTGCACGACATGACCGGCCCGGATATTGGCGATGGCCGCCCTCAGAATGCCGGTGGGAGAAATGCCGAAGTGGTGATAGAAACCCCGGTCTTCCACGGCGAGCAGCGCCTGGACCAGGGGCTGGGGCACTTCGCCCAGACGTAGCAGGACACGGTCTTCATGCTGGGACGGATACAGACTGCCGATCTGCACCGGATCCAACCGCACGACATCGACTTTGCGGCCGGTGGTGCGATCCGTTACCGAGCTCACCTTGGAACCGTCGAAATCGACCTTCAGGGCCCGGCCGGGCTCGGGCCCATCCGGGAAATCGAAGCCACGGGTGGTCACATAGGCGCTGCCCCCACTGAACACGTAGGTGCCGGGCCGCTCCGCCTGGTCGGTGGATCGGTACTTCAATGCCGTCAATTCGTAACGCAGCTGGTCGGCGCCCAGGGATTCGCCGGAGAACAATTCCAACGGACGGGCATACACGCGGGCCGGGAGAGCCCAGCGCTTGGCCTCGAACTGGCCCCGGACCACATGATCCAGATAAGCCACGTAGGCGACGCCGAGCACCACCAGCGCCGCGGCCGCCCACGCGAAACGGCGGCGCCACGGCGATACGGCCTTGCGGGTCTTACTGGATTTCCGGGATTTCCGGCTTGGTCTACGCTTGGGCTTGGCCATGGTTACTCAGCACCGTCCCCCGCTGGGGACGGATCAGGCAAAAATGCGACGGGGCCGGGGGTTGCCCTTGAAGTTGGCCACCACGCCCACGGCGCCCAGCACAACAAACGCCACCAGACTCCAGACCGGAATGCTCAGGCCCAGCACCTTTTGAACCTCGGCGCATTCGCCCGAGCCCTGGAGAACGACTTTGATGGCCTGCAGAAACGGAAAGTTGTTCAGAAGATAGTCCAGGCCCGGCCCGCAAGCCGGAACCTGATCCGCCGGCAGGCTCTGAATCCAGAGGTGACGGGAAGCGAGAGCGATGCCCACAGCGGCGGCAATCCCGATCAAGACCCCATACACGCGGCTGCCCCATCCCTTGGGGTGGTGGATGGCGGCGATCAGAAAGATCAGCCCCAGCGGAAACATGGCCATTCGCTGGAAGATGCACAGAGGGCACGGCTCCAGGTGTTCGACGAACTGCAGATAGTAGGCCCCTCCCAACAGAAGCGCGCAGGCGAGGAAGCCGCCGAGGTTGATCAGACGCACCGGCGTCCACGTGGAATCCTGTCTGTACATGAATAAACTCTGTCAGCGGGCTGCCTGAATCGGACCGTCCGTCATGAGGCCAGTGGGCATGTGCTCGCACGGCTGGTCCGCGCTTTGCCGGGATTGTACCAGACGCCCGCAAGCATCGTGGAAACACCGAGTGCCCCGGATAAATCCCGTCCGCCTTTCCACAGGCAATCCCCGGCGGCGGTACCGCCCGGCGCAAGGTGCCATCGCTTTCCATGCATTGACCACGTCCCGCGCCGGCGGTTCAGCACAAGATGGAGGAAGCCGTCCGTTCCGGGTGGACGCCGACGACTCGCCGAGCCAATTGCCCGGTGCGGGCCCGAATAACTTGGATCCTTGCCCCCCCGGGGCGGATGCTCAGGGCACGCCACCGGCATAGTAGCTGATCCGGGTGCGGGGGCTCAGGTAGTCGAAGGCCGCCGCGTCAAGAGCCTGGGGGACCAGAGTATCCCGGACCTCCAGGTCGGCTTCCTGCGAAAGATCCAGGATCACCGCCTCGTCCTTGGGAATGTCCGGGTCGTAGACCACAATCCGTGGATTGAGGGTATCGTCCTGCTTGATGGAAATGACCAGCCCCATTCGGCCGTCGTTGAGGCAGACCACGGTGCCCGGCGGATAAACACCCATCTGTTTGATGAAAACCTGTAGCAGCTCCCGATCGTAGGCGTCGGCCTCCCGGCTGTACATAAAACTCAGGGCGTCGGCCGGAGTCATGGCCTGCCCCGTGCCGCGGGCGTTGCACAAGTCGTCGTACCTGTTCGCGATGGCCACGATGCGTGCCGGCGTGCCCAACTCGGCGGCGCCGATCCCCGCCGGATAGCCCTTGCCGTTCAACGATTCATGGTGCTGCTCGATCACCGCCAGGGCATCGCCCGGAAAGCTTTCCAGCTTTGCCATGATCTCCCGCCCGTAGCGCGGATGCAGTTCGTAGAGTTTGCGCTCGGCGGTGGTCCAGGGTGTCTTCTTCAGGAGGACGCGATCGGGGATGCGGATCTTCCCGACGTCGTGCAACACAGCCCCCAGGCCGAGCAACACCAGATCCTCCCGCGCGACTCCCGCCGCGGCCCCGAGCAACAGGGACAGAATCGTGACGTTCAGCGAGTGATAATAAAGGGTGTCGTCCACGGCGCTGGTGTTCATCAGGTGCAACAGGAAATCAGCCTGATCGGTGAACGCCGGCATCAGATCCTCCACCAGATCCTCCGCCTGGGAGGCCGCCTGGATGGGCGAGTGCTTCATGGTGGTCATCAGGGCCCGGACCTGGCGCAAAGAGGTCTGGAATTGCTTTTCGCAGGCACGAAGATCCTTGCGATAGAGCCGCGCCTGCTCGATACGCCGCTGTTTCTCGGCCCACAGCGGGTCCGGCTCGTCATTCCTGGAGACCTCGGCCGCCCGGGGTCGGATGTTCGGCGCCTCATCCAGGTGCCTCAAGACGTCGGGATCGGACAAGGCAGGATCGACGTCGACGGCTTTCAGGCCCAGGCCACGTATGACCTCGCACTGGCGCTCGTTCTTGAGCAGGAACGCGCTGCGCAGGAACGGGTGCGCCATCCAGCCCAGGCGCAACCGCACGAACAGGCCGGGAGCCAGCCGATCCACGGGAACGCGAATCAGGTCCACGGGCGATCCTCGGTTAAAGGGAATGAAGATCCTTGCCCGGAAGCCGCTCGGCACGGGCGCGGATCGCCTGCTGCGAGTGCCGGGCGATCAATCCATGTCCGCGGGAAGAATGCGGTTTCTACCGGCGTGCTTGGCGGCATAGAGCGCCTTGTCGGCCTCCAGCGCCAGCTGGACGGGGTCGCTGCAGGTGGGATAGGACGCCACCCCTCCGCTGAACGACACATCGAATACTCCTTTGGGACTGAATTGGCGGATCTTGCCGAACCCGCGGCGGATTCCGTCCAGAATCGCCACGGCCTCTTCCACGTCGGCATCCGGCAGAATCACCGCGAATTCCTCGCCGCCGTAACGCCCGATATAGTCCGTCTGCCGCAACCGCTGCTGCAGGACGCGGGCCAGCGTCTTGATCACCCGGTCGCCCACATGGTGGCCATGGGTGTCGTTAACGGACTTGAACTTGTCGATATCCAACATGGCGAACGACACCACGCTTCCGCGGCGTTCGGCGCGCGCCACTTCGTTGTGCAACTGTTCCTTGATCCGGGTGTGATTGAGCAGGCCGGTCAGATTGTCCGTGAGCATGAACGAACGCAGGGTGCGCGCACGCTCCGCCCGGATAGCCACCGATCGGATCAGGTGAGAAGGCTCGATGGGTTTGGTAAGGAAGTCATCACCGCCCAGGCTCATGGCATCCAGCTGGCGCTCGATTTCCGTTTCGGCCGACAGAAACACGATGGGAATACTGGCGTAACGGGGAAACTGCCGAATGACCCGCGCCAGTTCCATGCCGTTGCAGCCGGGCATGTACATATCCATGAGAATCAGATCCGTGGAATGATCCTCCAGGACATTGAGAATCCGCATGGGGTCGTTGACCACGGCTGTCTGCATGCCGGCTCGCTGCAGCACCGTGGAACAGTAGTTGGCCTGGGTGGCACTGTCCTCCACGATCACGATGTGGAACGGATCGTCCACGCGTTCGGAGGTCATCTGGTCCAGCTGATCGATGAGCTCGTGATGGTCAACAGGCTTGACGATATACGCATCCGCTCCGGCCCGGGCGGCCCGCAGCCGATCCTCGATATCGGCGGACTCGGTAAGAAACAGCACGGGCAGCTCCCGCCCGACCCGGGCGTGCACTTCGCGGGTCGCCTCCACCAGACTGATGTCGGTGTCCGGGACGTGCACGTCCATGATCAGGGCATGGGGGCGCTCCTGATCCAGCAATTCCAGCAGTCGGGTATAGCTGCGGACGGATTGAACCTGGTACCCGAAGTGAGCCAGCTGATGGCTCATGTCTTCGGCGAGATTGTCGTCCGACTCAAGAATAAAGACGCGAGTCACCCCCTCTTCCGTGAACGCCGGTTCCACGGCCTGGGCCGGCCGGCTTGGGGGAGCCGGTTCCTCGCGACTGAGCCGCTGCAGGGCGTTGAGGTAGTTGCGGATGATTTCCTTGAACTCGGCGGTGACCTTCTCGGTGCCTTCCACCACCGGCCCCAACATGACGTCCATGATGGTCGCCAATTCGGCGACTTTGGGATAGCCCAGGCCCTCGCCCTCTTCGGCCAAATGCCGCACCAGCTCATGGAACTGGACCACGGCATCGCTCCCGCGCTTGGCGGCCCGCTGCCACGCCCGTTCCAGTTCGGCGACGGTAACGCCTATGTTGGCTGATTTTTCTGCGGGCACTTTGGTATGGGATTCGACAAACACCGGGGATCCTGATGCCATGGCCACCACATGACCTCGCCCGGGGGCGGACGAGTCTGGCGCCGTTATTATTAGTCTTAACGCCAACGCGGCCGGCGATGGTCTCCGGCGCTCCCAAGGCCCCGGAATTATCGTTCTCCGAGTGCCTTTTGGTCGCATTGTTTTTGGCTGAACACCAATTTACGCGATTACGTGTAAGCGGTCACGCAGCCGCACCGCTTTTGTGCAAAAACTGTGGAATACGTCGCAAAATGACGACAAACGGTATCCGCCTCGCGTCTCCCTGGATCACGGGACGTTGGCGGGTTGCGAGCCCCGTGCCTTATACTGAACGCGCCCGGCGATGCGAAACAAATACGGCATCGGAAGGATCGGGGCCCGTGCCAAGGGAGGACAAACATTCCCAGGCAGGACGCTCCGGGACACATCAGGACCCATCCACAGGAATCAGGTTGCGGCACGGCGACGGCGGCCATCGCACATGAGCGGCGGCAACGGCTCGGCGTTGCGGTTGAGCGCTCCGCCTGGGGTTTATCCCGGCTGTGACGCCCCGCTGTGACGCTCAAGTTTCGCGTCACGCGGCCGTCATACTGTTCGGGACGAGCAGCAAACCTATCCGACGACGAAAGGTGTCCTACGCCTATGAATTTTTCATCGAAGGCCAGTCACCCGAGCACTGACGGCGGCTCTGGAGTGCAGACGCGTGCTCAGGAATACCGGCAGATCATTGAGCAGGTGGCGGAACGCGCCGGCGGCCTCGGCATCGAGGTCGTGGATATTGCCGGCTACGTGGAGGAAGTGGGTGATCGCGTAAAGCGCGAGGCACAGCTCTTCGACGAGTTGCTGGGCATCGCCAAGCACATGGGCCAGCGCAACAAAATGGTGGACACCGCCGCCAGTCATGCGCGCCGTGTCGCCACCACCGCCACCGACGATGTCGAGAAGTCCCGCACCACCATCAGCACCTCGCTGGCGGACATCCGCGAACTCTCCCAGGCCGTGCAAACCATCGAACAACAGGTGGGCGGACTGCAGAGCGCTCTTGAGGGCGTGGCCCAGGTCGCGGGCGGGATCAGTGTCATCGCCAAACAGACCAACCTGCTGGCCTTGAACGCCACCATCGAGGCCACCCGCGCCGGTGAGGTGGGTCGCGGTTTCGCCGTGGTGGCCGAGCACGTAAAGGAGCTGGCCAAGCAGACCGCCGAGGCCACAGCCGAGATCCACGACATCCTCTCCCAGCTCACGGACCACATCGAGCGGCTGATCCACAAGGCCGCCGAGAGTACGCAGCGGGCCGTCGCCGTGCAGGAAGGCACCCACGCCATTCAGCAGGTCATGGAAACGGTGGGCGCGGCCATGGTGGACGTGGACCGCGAATCACACCGCATCGCCGAGTCCGTTGGAGAGATCGACCAGCATTGCCGCAGCACCGTGGACGGCCTCAACAGCATGACCGGCGACGTCAAGGAGGCCACCGGCAACCTGGCCGGCGCGCGCGACCGCACGAACCGGCTGCTGAGCTTCACCGAGGAATTGATCCGCATGACCACGGTGGCCGGCGTGGAGACGGTGGATACGCCGTTCATCAACAACGTCATTGAAGCCGCGGACCGCGTGACCCGGGTATTCGAGGACGCCATCGACCGCGGCGAGATCACCGAAGAGGCCTTGTTCGACTCGAACTATGAGCCCATCCCGGGAACGGATCCCCAGCAGTACATGACCCGCTTTACGGAATTCACGGACAAGGTGCTGCCCGCCGATCCAGCAGTCCTATCACTCCGAGCGCGCGCCCGCCTGCGTTGCGATGGACCGCAACGGCTATATCGGCACCCACATGGAACACCTGTCCAAACCCCAGAGCGACGATCCCGTGTGGAACA
Organism: uncultured Gammaproteobacteria bacterium; assembly: GCA_963711725.1. Lineage (GTDB taxonomy): Bacteria > Pseudomonadota > Gammaproteobacteria > Nitrococcales > Aquisalimonadaceae > CAVQFO01. The sequence continues at coordinate 28,575 of CAVQFO010000023.1, forward strand.
TGGCGAACTGTCGGAATCGGCGGCTGTTCAACGACCGGGTGGCCAAAGCCGCCGCCGGCAATGACGACCAATTCCTGTTGCAGACCTACCGCGTACCCTACGGCGGGGGCAAGTTCGTGCTGTGCAAGGACTGTTCGTCGCCGGTGTATGTAAAGGGCCGCAAATGGGGCTGCGTGCGCCTGACCTATCTCGTGGAGTAGACGAGTGGACGACGTGCGAGCAACGGTAGAAACGAGGGTTGATCGATGAGCATCTTCAGGCGGCGGAGCAAGAATATCGACAATAACAGCGCGCCCCAGCGGGTCGAAGAGTACCGCAACGTCATCGAGCAGGTCGCCGTCCGGGCAGGGAGCCTGGGCATCGAAGTGGTGGACATCGCCGGCAACGTCGACGACGTCAGCGGCCGCGTGGAGCGGGAAGCAGAACTGTTCGAGGAGCTTCGACGCATCGCCGAGCAGATGTCCCAGGCAAACAAGACCGTGGACTCGGCGGCCCGCAATGCCCAGCAGGTGGCGGGTGCCGCCAGTTCCGACGTCGGCCAATCCCGCGCCACCATCGAGTCATCGCTGGAGGATATTCGGGGCCTCACCGGCTCGGTCAACGATATCGAAACCGATCTCTCCGGCCTCAGCGAGGCGCTGGTTCGCGTCAGCAAGGTGGCGAAGGGTATCGGCGCCATCGCCAAACAGACCAATCTGCTGGCGCTCAACGCCACCATCGAGGCCGCCCGCGCGGGCGAAGCGGGCCGCGGATTCGCGGTGGTGGCCGAGGAAGTGAAAGAGCTGGCCAAGCAGACCTCCGACGCCACCGGCGACATCGACACAACATTGCGCGACCTCACGGAGCAGACCCGCATGCTGATTGCCAAGGGCTCCGACAGCTCCGAGAAGGCGGAGGCCGTGCGCAAGGGTACCCATGCCATCCAGGAAGTCATGGAGACGGTGGCCCGCGCCATGACCGACGTGGACTCCGAATCCAAGCGCATCGCCGAGGCGGTGCAGGAAATCGATCAGTATTGCGACCGCACCGTCAGCGGTCTCAACGAGATGGCCTCCGATGTGGGCGAATCGTCGGAAAGCCTCAAGAATGCCCGTGACCGTATCAACCAACTGCTGTCCTTCACCGAGGAGTTGATCAGCCTCACCGCGGTGGAAGGGGTGGAAACGGTGGATACGCCGTTCATCGAGATGGCCAAGGAAGGCGCCTCCCAGGTCTCCCGCATGTTCGAAGAGGCCATCGCCAAGGGCGAGCTTACCGAAGCCGACATTTTCGACCGGGAATACAAGCACATTCCCGGCAGCAACCCCGAGCAGGTGATGCTGCGCTATACGGACTGGGGCATCAAACACATTACGCCGTTGCTGGTGGAAATGGACGAGCGCGAGGAGCGCTTCGTCTCCGGCGGCGCCTGCAACGTCGACGGCTACCTGCCGGCGCTGCTGCCCAAGTACTCACAACCCCAGCGTCCCGGCGAGGTGGAATGGAACACCGCCAATTGCCGCAACAAGCGAATCATGAATGACCGCGTGGGCCTGTCCGCCGCGCAGAACACCAAGGATTTCCTGTTGCAAACTTATCGCCGCAACATGGGCGGCGGGAAATTCGTACTGCTCAAGGACGCCTCGGCCCCCATCTTCGTGAACGGGCGGCACTGGGGCGGGTTCCGAGTGGATTACAAAGCCAGCTAGACAACAAAACGGTCCAGGGGGAAACGCCGATGTTCGGCTTGACGAAAACGATCCGACACCCGGCTCCAGGAACAGGATGAAGCGGACAACTACCGCGAGGTCATCGGCCAGGTTGCGGAGCGGATTGGCCAATTGGGCATCGAAATCTCGGACATTTCGGGCCACATCGACGAAGTCAGCACTAGAGTCGATGCGGAAGCCACCCTTTTCAACGAGCTTCTCGGCGTCGCCGAGCAGATGTCCCAGGCGAACAAGACCGTGGACTCGGCGGCCCGCAATGCCCAACAGGTGGCGGGTGCCGCCAGCGCAGACGTGGAACAGTCCAGGGCAACTACCGAATCCGCTCTGTCGGACATCCGCGCGCTGACCGAATCCGTCAACGACATCGGCACCGACTTGTCCGGTCTGGGGAACGCCCTCCACCGGATCTCCAAAGTGGCCAAAGGCATCACCGCCATCGCCAAACAGACCAACCTATTGGCGCTCAACGCCACCATAGAGGCCGCCCGCGCGGGCGAGGCGGGGCAGGGATTCGCAGTGGTGGCCGAAGAGGTAAAAGAGCTGGCCACCCAGACTTCGGACGCCACCTCCAACATCGACAACACCTTGCGCACGCTGGAGGAGCAGACCCAGACCCTGATCGCCCAGGGCAACAAGAGCGCCACGCGGGCGGAAGCCGTCAAAGCCGGAACCCATGCGATCCAGGAAGTGATGGAAACGGTGGGCCGCGCAATGCGCGACGTCGACACGGAATCGAACCGCATCTCCGAGGCCGTGACCGAGATCGACGGCTATTGCCAACGCACCGTCCAGGGCCTGAACGAAATCACCTCGGACGTGGGCCAGTCCTCCGAAGACCTCAAGAACGCCACCGACCGCATCAGCAAGTTGCTAACCTTCACCGAAGAGCTGATGAACACGGCCAACTACAGCGACGCCGAAACCGCGGACAGTCACTACGTGCAAACCGTGATTGAAACCGCCCGCACAATCAGCCGGCGGTTCGAGCAGGGAGTCGCCAGTGGCGAAATCCGTGAGGACGACCTATTCGACACCAACTACCAGCCGATGCCGGGTACCGATCCCCAACAGTTCAAGACCCGCTACGTGGACTGGACCGACAAGGTGCTGCCCCCAATCCAGGAACCGGTCTACGAAAGCGACGAAAATGTCATTGCGTGCGCCGCCTGCGACGTGAACGGCTATATCGGCACCCATATGCAGCACGTGTCCAAGCCCCAGAAGCTCAACGACCCGCTCTGGAACAAGGCCAACTGCCGTAACCGGATCATCTTTGATGACCGAGTCGGACGCACGGCCGGGCAACACACCCAGCCCTTCCTGATCCAGACGTACCGGAGAAACATGGGCGGTGGGAAGTTCGTGTTGACGCGGGACGTGTCTGCGCCAATCCATGTGAACGGCCGCCATTGGGGTGGGCTGCGGCTGATTTACCAGGTCTGATACTGGACAGGCCTCTCACCACAGGTAAGAGCGAACGTTTGTCTTTCTCTTCGGCTCTGTAGTGAACCCTTTCCCAGCAGGGTTTCGACCGATCGCCAATTATTCTGTCGTAACGGCCTCGCCCTGCTCGTCCAGCGCCGCCTGCAGGGTGTGCCACACCAGCGTGGCGCACTTCACGCGGGTGGGATAGTCGCGCACCCCCGCCAGCACGCCCAGCTTGCCCAGGTCCTCGGCCGGTTCCACGTCGTCCGTGGTGACCAGCTCGTGGAACTCCTCGAACAAGTGCTTGGCCTCCTCCAGGGTCTTGCCCTTGAGGGTTTCGGTCATGATGGAGGCGGACGCCGTGGAGATCGCGCAGCCTTCGCCCTGGAAGCTGATGTCCTCCACCACACCGTCGCGCACGTTCAGATACACGCTGACCGTGTCGCCGCACAGGGGATTGTAGCCGTCGGCGTGATGGTTGTGCGGATCGGCCACGCGGAAATTCCGCGGCCGCTTGTTGTGGTCGAGAATGACCTCCTGGTAGAGATCCCTTAAATCAGACATCTAGCTGAACATCTCCTTAACCTTCTCTATGGCCGCCACGAGCTTGTCGATTTCCTCGCGGGTATTGTAGATACCCAGCGAGGCCCGGGCGGTGGCCGGCACGCCGTATCGCTGCATGACCGGCTGGGCGCAGTGGTGTCCGGCGCGGATGGCCACGCCCTCCCCGTCCAGAATGGTACCGATATCGTGGGGATGCGCCGAGTCCATCACGAAGGAGATCACCCCCGCCTTGTGGGTGGACGTACCAATGATGCGTACGCCGTCGATGGCGGCAATACGGGCTGTGGCATAGGCCAACAGATCGGCCTCGTAGGCGGCGATGCTCTCAAGGCCCAGGCTCTGAACATAGTCGATGGCCGCGCCGAGGCCGATGACGCCGGCGATATTCGGGGTACCCGCCTCGAACCGCTGGGGTGGATCCGCGAATTCGGTTTTCTCGAAAGTGACATAGCGGATCATGTCACCGCCTCCCTGATAGGGCCGCATGCCCTTGAGCCAGGAGGCCTTGCCGTAGAGAACGCCGACGCCCGTGGGGCCGTAGAGCTTGTGCGCCGAAAAGGCGTAGAAATCGCAATCCAGCTCGGTCACGTCCACCGGCATGTGCGGTATCGCCTGAGCACCGTCCACCAACACCGGGATATCGCGTTCATGGGCGATACGGATGATGTCCTTCACGGGGTTGATGGTGCCCAGTGCATTTGAGACGTGGCAGACGCTCACGAACTTGGTTCGCGGCGTGATCATGGAGCGGAACTCCTCCACGCTGATATCGCCCGCCTCGGAGAGAGGGACAACCTTCAATGTGGCGCCGGTCTCCTCGGAAAGCATCTGCCACGGCACGATATTGGAGTGATGCTCCATCCCGGTGATCAGAATCTGATCGCCGGCCTTGAGCCGCGGCCGCACGAAACTGTGGGCCACCAGGTTGATGCTCTCGGTGGTGCCGCGTGTGAAAACCACCTCGCTGGCGCGCGGTGCGTTGATGAACTCCGCGACCCGACTGCGGGCACCCTCGTATTCCTTGGTCGACTGCTGGGACAGTGCGTGCACGCCCCGGTGAATATTGGCGTAGTACTCCCGGTAGCAACGCATCTCGGCCTCGATCACGGCCTCCGGCTTCTGCGCGCTGGCACCGTTGTCGAGATATACCAACGGCTTGCCGTGGACCGTGCGGGAGAGTATCGGGAAGTCGGCCCGCACCCGCTCCACGTCGAACGCGGTACTAAGGGCTTCGGGGGACTGCAGGGGATCAGGGTTGCTCATACCAGCCCTCGAACGGTCTCGTCGCCGGGGAGAAAGCGGAACAGCGCCTCGCGCTCATGGTCCCGCAGAAATTCAGGCTCCACGGCGTTCAACATTTCGTTGGCGAACGCGAAGATCAGTACGCCCCGGGCATCCTGCTCGCCGATGCCGCGGCTGCGCAGATAGAAGACCGCATCCTTGTCCAACTCCCCGGTGGTGGAACCGTGGGAACACTTCACGTCGTCCGCGTAGATCTCCAGCCTTGGATTGGAATGAGCCAGGGCTCGGCGGCTCATCAACAGATTGCGGTTCTCCTGCTCGGCGCTGGTCTTCTGAGCGCCCTTGGCCACGTGTACCATGCCGTCGAAAACGCTTTCGGACTTGCCGGCCAGCACGCCCTTGAAAACCTGGCGGCTGGTGCCGTGCTCGGACTCGTGTCGGACCCAGGTGTGGTAGTCGCTGGCTTGGCCGTCGCCAACCAGGTAAAGACCGTCCAGCTCCGCTTCACAGCCCGGACCACGCAAATCCGCATGGATATCCGTACGGGCGATACGCCCGCCGGCTGCAAGCCCGTGGAACCGGAAACGGGCGTCGCGCTGCAGTTGGGCATGCACCACCCCCAGGTGGAAGCCGCCGGCGCCCTCCTCCTGAAGCTCGTACACGGCGATTCGGGCGTTGGCGCCCACCGCGACTTCGGTAACCGGGCAATTCAGATACGGCGTGCCGTCTGGCCCGGTATACACCTGCAGAATCGTTGCTGAACTGCCTTCGGCGGCATCCACCAGCACCCGGGGATAGACCGCCCGCTCACCGGCATCGGCGGACACGGCAAAGACCATGACCAGCGGCTTGTCCAGCTCCCGGCCCTTGGCGAGGCGGATCACCAGGCCATCGTCAAAAAACGCGGTATTGAGCGCGGCAAAGGGATGATGACGGGTGTCAGCCAACGACCCCAGCAGGCCGTCCACCCCATCCTCTGCCTGGCCCAGCGGCACGGCCACTGCGCCGCCGGGCAGGCGGGAACGTTCGCTGTCGAGGAAACCGTCCACAAACACCGCCCGGTAGACGTCCGCGGATTCGCCGGGCGCCCAAGGTTCTCCCTCGAGCGTACCGGCCTTTTCGGCGGCGCTGAAATGGGTCTGGGTCAGTGGATGCAGATTCAGGTTCTTCCACGCTTCCACGCGGCGGGTCGGGAACCCCTGGTTCTCGAAGTCCTGAATGGCCGCCCGACGGCGCTCCGCCAGCCACTGGGGCTCGGCGCGCCCAGCTCGAGCGGTGAATTCGTCCAGGTAGACGCTGTTTTGTTCGGCGATTGCTTCCATCCGTACTCTCTAGGTCAGATTCTCAGGCGGCGTTTTCTTCGAACAGGGCGTAACCGGTCTCTTCCAGTTCCTCGGCCAGTTCCTTGCCGCCGGATTTGACAATACGGCCAGCCACCAACACATGCACCACGTCGGGCACGATGTAGCTCAACAGCCGCTGGTAGTGAGTGATCAGCAGGAAACCGCGCTCGGCGCTGCGCAGGGCGTTGACGCCGTCCGCCACCGTCCGCAGGGCGTCGATATCCAGACCGGAGTCGGTTTCGTCCAGTATCGCCAGCAGCGGCTCCAGAACGGCCATCTGGAAGATTTCATTGCGCTTCTTTTCACCGCCGGAAAAACCGGCGTTCACGGGCCTTTGCAGCAGCGCCTCATCCATCTTGACCAGCTTCATGCGGTCCTTGATGAGTTTGAGGAAATCCATCGCGTCCAGCTCGTCCTGACCACGATACTTGCGCATGGCGTTGATGGCGGCCTTGAGGAAATAGGTATTGCTGACGCCGGGGATCTCCACCGGATACTGGAATCCCAGGAACACACCTTCCCTCGCCCGCTCCTCGGGGGGAAGTTCCAAGAGATCCTTGCCCTGGTAGAGCACCTGCCCCTCGGTCACCTCGTAGCCCTCGTGACCGGAAAGCACCTTGGCCAGGGTGCTCTTGCCGGAGCCGTTGGGCCCCATGATGGCGTGCACCTCGCCGGGCTGGATGGTCAGGTTGATCCCCTTGAGGATCTCCTTGCCGTCGATGGAGGCATGCAGGTTCTTGATCGTCAGCATCCGAACTATCGCTCCGTTGTGTCGCTCGGCCCGACCACGCCGATGCCGGCGGACCGTAAAGAATCAGTGGTATAGGGGCGTCGGCCAGCCGGATCAGCCGACGCTGTCTTCCAGCGTGACTTCCAAAAGCTTCTGGGCTTCCACCGCGAATTCCATGGGCAGCTTGCGGAAGACGTCCTTGCAGAAGCCGTTCACGATCAGCGACACGGCATCTTCCTCGCTGATTCCGCGCTGGTTGCAGTAGAAAATCTGGTCTTCGCCGATCTTGGAGGTGCTGGCCTCATGCTCCAGCTGCGCGCTGGGATTCTGCACATCGATATACGGGAACGTGTGCGCTCCGCATTTGTCACCGATCAGCATGGAATCACACTGGGAGTAGTTGCGCGCGTTCTCCGCCGTGGGCAGGACGCGCACCAGGCCGCGGTAGCTCTGCTCGCCATGGCCGGCTGAGATACCCTTGGAGATGATGGTGCTGCGGGTGTTCTTGCCCATGTGAATCATCTTGGTGCCGGTATCGGCCTGCTGGCGGCCACGGCTCACGGCCACGGAATAGAACTCGCCCACCGAATCGTTGCCCTTGAGCACGCAACTCGGATATTTCCAGGTAATTGCCGAGCCCGTCTCCACCTGGGTCCAGGAGATCTTGGAACGGTGGCCGGCGCACAGGCCTCGCTTGGTCACGAAGTTGTAGATGCCGCCTCGGCCCTCTTCGTCCCCCGGGTACCAGTTCTGCACCGTGGAGTACTTGATCTCGGCATCGTCCAGGGCCACCAGCTCAACCACGGCGGCGTGAAGCTGATTCTCGTCGCGCATGGGAGCCGTGCAACCCTCGAGGTAGCTGACGTAGGCGCCCTCTTCCGCGATGATCAGGGTGCGCTCAAACTGCCCGGTATTGGAGGCGTTCATCCGGAAGTAAGTGGACAGCTCCATCGGGCAGCGCACGCCCTTGGGGATGAAGACGAACGAGCCGTCCGAGAAGACCGCAGAGTTCAGCGCCGCAAAGAAGTTGTCCCCCGAGGGCACCACGGAACCTAGATACTTCTGAACCAGTTCCGGATGTTCGCGAACCGCCTCGGAGAAAGAGCAGAAAATGATGCCTTTTTCCGCCAGCTTGCCCTTGTAGGACGTCGCCACGGACACGCTGTCGAACACGGCATCCACGGCCACCCCGGCCAGGGCCTCGCGCTCGTGCAGCGGTATCCCCAGCTTCTCGTAGGTCTCCAGCAGCTTCGGATCGACTTCGTCCAGGCTCTTGGGCCGGTCCTTGTCGCTCTTGGGCGCGGAATAATAGGAGATCGCCTGGAAATCCACGGGCGGATAATGGACATGGGCCCACTTGGGCTCCGCCATGGTCAGCCAGTGGCGGTAGGCCTTCAGGCGCCATTCAAGAAGCCACTCCGGCTCGTCCTTCTTCGCCGAAATCAGGCGAATCACATCCTCGCTCAGGCCCGGCGGTACGGTTTCCTGTTCGATATCCGTGACGAAGCCGTACTCGTAACCCTTGCGAGTCAGCTCCTCGATTGTCTTGCTGCTTGCGGACATATCGACCCCGGTCAGTTCACGGCTTTCTTTAATGCCACCTCAAGACCCTGGATGCTTGGATGGTCCACGGCAAGAGGCTGGCTCATATCCTTCAGGCTCAGCGAGCGCAAAGCCTGGTACAAGGCATCGTTGATCCGGCTCCAGTTGCTGCTGACCACGCAACAACTGCTGTATTGGCAGGCGGAACGGCCGCCTTCGATACAGTCAGTAAGGGCGATGGGCCCCTCGATGGCCATGACAACCTCCGCCACCGACATATCCTCCGCCGGCCGGGCCAGGCTATATCCTCCCTTCGCGCCCCGATGGGACACCAGCAGCCCGGCCTTGGCGAGCTGCTTGAGGATCTTGCTGACCATCGGCAAAGGCAACCCTCGCTGGTTCGCCAGCCAGGAGGCGTTGACGCGCTCTTCGGGCTTGGCGGCCATCAGGCTCAGTATCGCCGTGGCGTAGTCGGTTTCGCGGTTTATGCGGATCATCTTGGTGCGCAGTATAACGCAATTGGTACCTGATTGGTACTATTTGTCCAGACCAATCATGATCGGCGCCAACATATTGAAAGGAAAGTAAAACGGGCCCGGACGGGCCCGTTCTTGGGATTTGGTCGGGGTGAGAGGATTTGAACCTCCGACCACCTGCACCCCATGCAGGTGCGCTACCAGGCTGCGCTACACCCCGATGTGGGCGGCAATAGTACACAAAACGAATCGCTCGGGGAAGGGTTTAAGCGGCGGGAAAAGCCAACGTACTGAGGTAGGAGCGGTCGTGCCGACCGCGAAAGTGTTAACGCTTCAGGTCACGAAGAGCAGGAAGAGCTCACGAAGGAGCACGAAGGTCTTTTACCGAAAGCGAAGCGCAGTCTTGGGCCGAAGCCTTCGTGTTTTCCGTGTCTGCTTCGTAACCTTCGTTGTCCCGAAAGGCTCGATCGTTCGCGGTCGGCACGACCGCCCCTACGGAACATTCCGTGATGGGGCGGAAAACACGATCAGCGCTTGAGGAGGTTATAGATCTCTTCCAGTTCCACCCGGACCTGGTGGATCATCTGCAGCCCCTGGTTCAGATCTTCCTTGGCGCCGTCCCCGGAGAGACGCTGGCGGGCGCCGCCAATCGTGAACCCCTGCTCATAGAGCAGCGAACGGATCTGACGAATCAGGATCACGTCCTGGCGCTGATAGTATCGGCGATTCCCACGCCGTTTGACCGGCTTTACCTGGGGGAATTCCTGCTCCCAGTAGCGGAGAACGTGGGGCTTTACACCGCACAGCTCGCTCACCTCACCGATGGTGAAGTAGCGCTTCGCGGGGATCGCCGGCAGCTCGTTATTGTTCGATATTTCCAGCATAGGCTTCGACACGCGCTTTGAGTTTTTGTCCGGGGCGGAAGGTCACGACGCGACGGGCGGAAATCGGGATCTCCTCGCCCGTTTTCGGGTTCCTTCCGGGACGCTGACTCTTGTCCCGCAGATCAAAGTTGCCAAAGCCCGAGAGTTTGACCGGCACCCCGTCTTCCAGGGACGTCCGGATCTCCTCGAAGAAACACTCGACCAGTTCCTTGGCCTCCCGTTTGTTGAGTCCGACCTCTTCAAACAGGCGCTCGGCCATGTCCGCCTTCGTCAATGCCATGCGATTACCCCCTTAGAGTCGCCCCAAGTTGCCGGTCCAGCCGCTCGACAACCTGTTTGATCCGTTGTTCTACTTCTTCGTCGGTTAGAGTGCGCGAGTATTCCTGTAAAATCAAGCCTAAACCCAAGCCCTTACAGTTACTTGCAACACCTTTCCCGCGATAGACATCAAAAATCAGCAATTCCTTCAACCATTCGCCGGCCGCCTCACGCACGCAGGCAGCCACGGTAGCGGCGCTTACGGCCTCGGGAACCGACAGGGCAAGATCCCGACGAATGGAGGGGAAACGCGATAGTGCCTCGAACCGCGGAAGCCTCGCGGACTGCAGCGCCGCGAGCGCGATTTCGAACACGAATGTACGGCCGCCCAGGTCCAGTTCGTCTTCAAGCGCCGGATGGATGGCACCTACCCACCCCACCGCCTGGCCCTCCAGGTCGATGCGGGCGCTCTGGCCCGGATGCAGAGCGGGATGGCTGTCGGACACAAGCGCAAAGGCCCCGGCGCGCCCGGTCAGTGCGAACAGACTCTCCAGATCGCCTTTGACGTCGAAGAAATCCAGATCCCGCGCAGGGATACCCCACTGTTCAGGAAACGCCGGACCGGCCAGCAGACCGCCAATCACGTTGTCCTGAGCGATACCCTCTCCGTCGGCCAGGAAGCGAAGCCCCGTTTCGAAAATGCGAACCCGCCGCTGTTGCCGGTTGAGGTTGTATTGCAGCGCCTGAATCAGCCCCGCCCAGAGTGTCCGCCGCATATGCGTCATCTCGGCGGTAATGGGATTAGCCAGCTCGATCCCCGCTGCACCGGTGAGCCTTTCCTGGAGGCCCCGATCAACGAAGCTGTAGGTGACAACCTCCTGGTATCCCCGATGAACCAGCGCCGCGCGCAGCGCGGAGACACGCAGCAGCTCTTCGGGCAGGGTCTCCATGGCCTGAGCCGATGGATACTGCGCGGGCTCGATGTGATCGTAGCCGTAGATGCGCCCCACTTCCTCCACCAGATCTTCCTCGATCTCGATGTCGAAACGGTGGCTGGGCGCCTTGATGCGCCAGCCTTCTTCAACGGCTTCCGCCGGCATGCCCAGGGCATCGAGAATCCGCGACACATCGGCATCCGGAATGGTCATGCCCAGCAGGCTTTGAAGGCGGGCACGCCGAAGCGTAATGGCCTCCCGGCGCGGCAGGTGCTGCTCGCTGAGGGTTTCCACCACCGCGGCCGGAGTACCGCCGGCGATGGACACCAGGAGCTCGGTGGCCCGTTCCATGGCACGGCGCTGCCCCGCCGGGTCCACGCCACGCTCGAAGCGGTAACCGGCGTCGGTGTGCAGGCCCAGCCGGCGGGAACGGCCATTGATCGTCGACGGCTCGAACCAGGCGCATTCCAGGTACACGTCGCGAGTATCGTCGCGCACACCGGAACCCTCCCCGCCCATGATGCCGGCAAGCCCCACAATCCGTTCGTGGTCGGCGATCACCAGCATGTCGGGTTCCAGCTTTACGGTGCTCCCGTCCAGCAGCTCCAGGGTCTCCCCGGCCTTGGCCATGCGCACGACAATGCCGCCGCGAATCTCCCGCAAATCGTAGGCGTGCATGGGCTGACCTAGCTCCAGCATCACGTATTGAGTCACATCCACAAGCGGGCTCACCGGCCGGATACCCGAACGGCGCAGGCGCTCGCGCATCCACAGCGGCGTCGTGGCGTCGGGGTTCACACCCTTGATGACCCGGCCCAGGAATTTCGGACAGCCCTGGGGCGCTTTCAGCTCCACCGAAACCCGGTCCGCGCCCTGCCCGGGGATTTCCCGAAGCTCCGGCCCCCGGAGGTCCAGGTCATAAAGAGCGCTCAAATCCCGCGCCACGCCCAGCACACCGAGGCAGTCGCCCCGGTTGGGCGTGATCTCGATATCGATCACCGCGTCGCCGGCCCCCAGATACTCGGCCAACGGCGTTCCCACGGGCGCATCGGCGGGCAAATCCATCAGGCCGCTGTGGTCCTCGCTCAGCCCCAGCTCCCGGGCCGAACACAGCATCCCCGAAGACTCCACGCCGCGCAGCTTGGCCTTGCGGATCTTGGTTCCGTCGGGAAGCTTGGAGCCGGGAAGGATGACGGGGGCCTTCATACCGGCCCGCACGTTGGGCGCGCCGCAGACGATCTGCTGCACCTCGCCGGTGCCCACGTCCACCTGGCATACGGACAACTTATCCGCATCGGGATGCTTCTCTATGCCCACAACGTTCGCAACAATCAGGCCATCGAGCGCGGGCAGCGCCGATTCCACCGCCGCCACTTCGAGCCCGGAAAGGCTCAAGCGGTCCGCGACCGCCTGAGGCGCTTCGCTCAGCGCGATGAAATCCTGCAACCACTGGTAACTGACTTTCATTGCCTTCCCTTCCGCATCCGTGGGCTAACGAAACTGCCGCAGGAAGCGGAGATCATTGTCATAGTTCAGACGGATATCGTTGATGCCGTAGCGCAGCATGCCCAGCCGTTCCACCCCGATACCGAAGGCCCAGCCGGTGTAGGTCTCGGGGTCAACATCGCAGGCCTTGAGCACGTTGGGATGAACCATTCCGCAGCCCAGCACCTCCAGCCAGCCCGTCTGCTTGCAAACCCGGCAGCCGTCGCCTTCGCAGAACAGGCAGGAGATATCCACTTCCGCGCCCGGTTCCACGAACGGGAAGTAGGAAGGCCGGAAACGCAGTTTCAGTTCGCGCTCGAAAAACGACTGCATGAACGTGGTGAGAATGCCCCGCAGATGCGCCATGCTCACGTCCTTGTCCACCAGCAGGCCTTCCACCTGATGGAACATGGGCGTGTGGGTCACGTCGTAATCGTGGCGGAAGGTCCGGCCCACGGCGATGATGCGGATGGGCGCGCCGCGTTTGCGCATGGCCCGCACCTGCACCGGCGAGGTGTGGGTCCGAAGCAGGTACGGCCTGTCCTTGAGATAGAACGTATCCATGTCGGCCCGGGCGGGATGATCGGGTTTGAAGTTCAGCGCATCGAAATTGTGGAACTCGTCCTCGATCTCCGGCCCGGTTTCGACGCCGAAACCAAGGCCACGGAACAGCTCGCTGACACGATCGAGTATCCGGGTGACGGGATGCAGACCTCCCATCTCCTCGCCGCGGCCGGGCAGCGTCACGTCCACGGCCTCCGCGGCCAGTCGCTGCTGCAGCCTGGAGGCTTCCAGGGCTTCGCGACGCGCCTCCAATTTCTCGGCAACCCGCTGTTTGGCTTCGTTGATCCGCTGGCCCGCGGCGGGACGCTCGTCGGCCGGCAGCTGACCCAGCGATTTCAATTGCTGGGTGATCAAGCCCTTCTTGCCGAGATAGCGAACCCGCAATTCGTCCAGCGCAGCCAGATCGCCAGCGCCGGTAATGGCACCCTCGGCGTCGGCGATCAGCTCCTTGAGGCCTTCCACGTCTCGCTCTCCAAAGTTCAGATCCTACGGACCGGACGGTCCGCCGAAAGCAAAAAAGGGGAAAGGTGTAGAGCCTTTCCCCTCTTTGCTGGTCCGGGCACGGCGGGCATTGCGCCGCCGCGCGACCGCGCTTTAAGCCAGGCTCGCCTTCGCCTTCTCCGCGACGACGCCGAAGCCGTCTTTGTCAAAGACCGCCATGTCGGCCAGAACCTTGCGGTCCAGCTCAACATTGGCCTTCTTCAGGCCGTCGATCATGCGGCTGTAGGACAGGCCGTGCAGACGGGCACCGGCATTGATGCGGGCGATCCACAGCGCGCGGAATTGGCGCTTGCGCTGGCGGCGATCGCGGTACGCATACTGGCCGGCCTTGGTCACGGCCTGGTTGGCGACGCGGAAACAACGGCTGCGAGCGCCGTAGTAACCCTTGGCCTTGGCCATGACCTTTTTATGCCGGGCGCGGGCGGTAACCCCTCGCTTCACTCGTGGCATCGTTCAGACTCCTTAAATGCGAATTCGTGGTTACGAGTAGGGCAGCATGCGCCGCACGGCGGGCGTATCCTGCTCGGCGACCAGCGTGATACCACGCAGGTTGCGCTTACGCTTGGTCGACTTCTTGGTCAGGATGTGATTCGCGAACGCCTTGCTCCGCTTGAATCGTCCGGATCCCGTCTTGGAAAAGCGCTTGGCCGCGCCCCGGTTGCTCTTCATCTTAGGCATTCGCAATCTCCGCTCAATGTCCGCTCGTCTCGAAAATAGTGCCGGCCTTGGCCGGGCTAATGTTCTATCGGCCCTTCTTACGGGGCGCCAGCATCATCACCATGGTTCGCCCTTCCATGCGGGGGCGCTGCTCCACGGTGGCAAGATCTTCCAGGTCGCCTTCGACCCGCTGCAGGAGCTTCAGTCCCAGCTCCTGGTGAGCCATTTCACGGCCGCGGAACCGCAGCGTGACCTTGGCTCGATCGCCCTCTTCCAGAAAGCGCCGCAGATTCCGGACCTTGACGTCATAGTCCCCTTGGTCGGTGCCCGGCCGGAACTTGATCTCCTTGATCTGAACCTGCTTCTGCTTCTTCTTGGCAGCCTGCTGCTTCTTCTGGGCCTCGAACTTGTGCTTGCCATAGTCCATGATCCGGCAGACCGGGGTCTCCGGATCGGGCGCCATTTCCACCAGGTCCAGCCCGGCTTCCGCAGCACGCTCCAGCGCTTGCTTCGAGCGATACAATGCCGATTTGTTCGCCGTCGTCAGCAATCAGACGTACGTTCTCGGCCTCGATGTCGCGGTTAATCCGACGATCATCACCACCGCTCTTCCGCTTCTGTTTTACAGCGATCCTTTAATCCTCCAACAAAGCCTTACCGCGATCCGCGACGTCCCGTTCAAGGAGATCCGCAAAGGCCTCCCAGGACATCGCGCCCAAATCCTTACCACCACGCGCACGCACCGCAACCGCGTTGGACTCCATTTCCCGGTCGCCGACGACGAGCATGTAGGGGACTTTCTGGATTGTGTGCTCGCGGATTTTAAAGCCGATCTTCTCGTTTCTCAAGTCGGCAGATACCCTAAACCCGCGTTTCGTCAGGTATTGAGTGAACTCGGCGGCATATTCAGCCTGCCGGTCCGTGATATTCAGCACCACGGCCTGCTCCGGGGCCAGCCAAGGCGGGAAGGCGCCGGCATATTCCTCGATCAGGATTCCGATGAATCGCTCCAGGGAACCCAGGATGGCCCGATGCAGCATCACCGGCACCTGCCGGGAGCCGTCTTCGGCCACGTACTCGGCGCCGAGCCGCCCGGGCATGGAGAAATCCACCTGGATGGTGCCGCACTGCCAGACCCGACCGATGCAGTCCTTCAGGGAGAATTCGATCTTGGGCCCGTAGAAAGCGCCCTCGCCCGGCTGCAGCTTCCACTCCAGGCCCTTGTTGTCCAGGGCCACTTCCAAAGCCTTTTCGGCCTTGTCCCAGGCCGCGTCGTCGCCCACCCGCTGATCCGGCCGGGTGGACAGCGCAATGCGCACATCCTCGAAGCCCAGATCCGCGTAGGCACGGAACACCAGATCGATGAAAGCCGAGACTTCGCTCTGGATCTGATCTTCGGTGCAGAAGATGTGGGCATCGTCCTGCACGAAGTTGCGCACCCGCATCAGCCCGTGCAGGGTGCCGGAGGGCTCGTTGCGGTGGCAGGAACCGAATTCGGCCATGCGCAACGGCAGGTCGCGGTAGCTCTTGAGGCCCTGGTTGAAGATCTGGATGTGGCAGGGACAGTTCATGGGCTTGACTGCGTAGTCCCGATTCTCGGACTGGGTGGTGAACATGTCGTCCCGGAACTTGTCCCAGTGGCCCGACTTCTCCCAGAGGCTGCGATCCACCAACTGCGGCGTGCGCACTTCCTGGTAACCGGACTGACGCAGCAGTCCGCGGATGTAGTCCTGCAGAACCAGGTAGATGTTCCAGCCCTTGTCGTGCCAGAACACCATGCCCGGCGCCTCTTCCTGGACGTGAAACAGATCCAGCTGCTTCGCCAGGCGACGATGATCCCGCTTTTCCGCTTCTTCCAGCTTGTGGAGGTAGGCGCTCAGCGCCTTGCGATCCGACCAGGCGGTGCCGTAGATGCGGGTCAGCATCTCGTTGTCGGAGTCGCCGCGCCAGTAAGCGCCGGCCACCTTCATCAACTTGAAAGCCTTGAGCTTGCCGGTACTGGGCACGTGAGGCCCGCGGCACAGGTCGATGAAGTCCCCTTGGCGATAAAGCGAGATCTCCTCGCCCTGGGGAATCTCACCGATGATCTCGGCCTTGTAGTCCTCCCCCATGTCCTTGAAGAATCGGATGGCCTCGTCACGGTCCATGAGCTGGCGGCTGACGGGGAAATCACGGGCGGCCAGCTCGGTCATCTTGCGCTCGATGACCTCGAGATCCTCTTCGGTAAAGGGACGCCTGTAGGCAAAATCGTAGTAAAAGCCGTCCTCGATCACCGGGCCGATGGTGACCTGGGCGTCCGGAAACAGCTCCTTGACGGCCTGGGCCAGCAGATGGGCGGTGGAATGGCGGATAACATCCAGGCCGTCCTCGTCCCGGTCGGTGACGATTGCGACCTCGGCGTCGTCCTCCACAAGGTGGGACGTATCCACAAGCCGCCCGTCTACCCGCCCCGCCAACGCGGCACGAGCCAACCCCTTGCCGATGGACTCGGCAATCTCCAGGACGCTGACCGCTTGGTCGTACTCGCGGCGGCTGCCGTCCGGCAGAGTGATTACTGGCATGATCTTTAAGAACCGTTTCCCAAAACCGGGGCCATTCTAACGCCCCACACAACTCAGGCAGAAACCCATGGACCCGGCCAGAAACTAAAAGAGCACTGCTTTCGCAGTGCTCTTCGGGTATCTGGTAGGCGCGATTGGACTCGAACCAACGACCCCCACCATGTCAAGGTGGTGCTCTAACCAGCTGAGCTACGCGCCTGCAACAGGGCGCTTACTATACCCAAACGCCCCCAGGTCGCACAAGCGTTTCCGGTGACCACTCCGCAGCTCAGCTTTCAGCCGCCTCCACATCGGGCCGGCCCAGAGCGAACTGCTCCAGGTGCTTGATCTCGTCGCGCAGCCGGGCGGCATCCTCGAACTCGAGATTGCGGGCGTGCTCGTACATCTTCTGTTCCAGCTGCCTGATACGCTTGACCGCCTCCGCCGGCGTGTAGCGGCCGTACTGCTCGGCCTCCTCCGCAACCCGCGCGTAGCGCTTGGGTGACATTGGCCCGCCCACGCTGCCCTCGCGCTCCATGACATCCGCCACCGCCTTCTGGATACCCTGGGGCGTGATACCGTGCTCCTTGTTGTGCGCGATCTGCTTCTCGCGGCGACGCTCCGTTTCCTCCATGGCCCGCTCCATGGAGCCGGTGATGCGCTCGGCATAGAGGATCGCCTTGCCGTTGACGTTGCGAGCGGCCCGGCCGATGGTCTGGATCAGTGAGCGGTCGGAGCGCAGGAACCCCTCCTTGTCGGCATCGAGAATCGCCACCAGCGAAACCTCCGGGATATCCAGGCCTTCGCGCAGCAGGTTGATACCCACAAGCACGTCGAACTCTCCCAGCCGCAGGTCGCGGATGATCTCCATGCGCTCCACGGTATCGATATCGGAGTGCAGATAGCGAACCCGGATTCCATGTTCGTTCAGATACTCGGTGAGATCCTCCGCCATGCGCTTGGTCAGGGTGGTCACCAGCACCCGTTCGCCCACGGCGATACGGCGATTCGCCTCGGACAACAGATCGTCCACCTGGGTCAGGGCGCGACGCACTTCCACTTGCGGGTCCACCAGGCCGGTGGGCCGCACCACCTGCTCCACGATCTGCAGGCTGTGTTCCCGTTCATAGGGGCCCGGTGTCGCCGAAACGAATACGGCCTGTGGCGCCAGCCGTTCAAATTCATCGAATCGCAGCGGCCGGTTGTCCAGGGCCGAGGGCAGTCGAAACCCGTATTCCACCAGGGTTTCCTTGCGCGAACGATCGCCGCGGTACATGCCGCCCAACTGGGGGATGGTGACATGGGACTCGTCGATGAACAGCAACGCGTCCTGGGGCAGGTAGTCGAACAGCGTGGGCGGCGGCTCGCCCGGCCCACGGCCGGACAGATAGCGTGAATAATTCTCGATACCCGAGCAGTAGCCCAACTCCATCATCATTTCCACGTCAAACGTGGTGCGCTGCTCCAGGCGCTGGGCCTCCACCAGTTTTCCAGCCTCCCGCAACTGCGCCAGGCGTTCACGCAACTCGTCCTTGATGTGGTCGATGGCTTCCAGGATGGTCTGGCGCGGTGTCACGTAGTGGGTCTTGGGATAGACCGTCAGCCGCGGCACCTTGCGCAACACCTCCCCGGTCAGAGGATCGAAATAACTGAGTTGCTCGATCTCGTCGTCGAACATCTCCACCCGCACGGCGTCCTGTTCGGATTCCGCCGGAAAGATATCGATCACCTCACCGCGCACCCGATACGTGCCGCGGTGCAGCTCCATGTCATTGCGGGTGTACTGCAGCTCCGCCAGGCGACGCAGCATGAAGCGTTGATCGATCTGATCGCCGCGCACCAGGTGCAGCACCATGCTCAGATACTGCTTGGGGTCGCCCAGGCCGTAGATGGAGGACACCGAGGCCACGATCACCGTGTCCCGCCGCTCCATGATCGCCTTGGTGGCGGACAAGCGCATCTGCTCGATATGCTCGTTGACCGAGGCGTCCTTCTCGATGAACGTGTCGGAGGACGGCACGTAGGCCTCGGGCTGGTAATAGTCGTAGTAGGAGACGAAGTACTCCACCGCGTTTTCCGGGAAGAATTCCCGCATCTCCCCATAGAGCTGCGCCGCCAGGGTCTTGTTAGGCGCCAGCACCAATGCCGGCCGCTGCAGCCGCTCGATGACATTGGCCATGGTGAAGGTCTTGCCCGAACCGGTCACACCCAGCAGCGTTTGATGCAGATAACCCTCGCCCAGCCCCTCGACCAACGCATCGATGGCCCGCGGCTGATCACCCGCCGGACGGTATCCGGATTTCATCTTGAAACTGCGGCTCATGGCACGTATCTGCTTTTAGGGTTTCCGGGCTCGTAAGAGTTGCCTGCATACACCGTTGCACATCCGGCATTTTGGCGCTGCAACAATTTCATCTATGATAAGTGGGTTTTTCGTCGACCATTCTGGAGGACCGTCTTGGACATCCAACTCGCTAATCGAGTTCAACGCGTCAAACCATCTCCCACGCTGGCCGTAACCGCGCGTGCGGCCGAGCTTCGCGCCGCCGGCAAGGACGTTATCGGCCTGGGCGCTGGGGAACCCGATTTCGACACGCCGGAGCATATCAAAGCGGCGGCGATCGAGGCGATTCAGGCGGGCAAGACCAAGTATACCCCGGTAGACGGCACCCCGGAGCTGAAGAAGGCCATCCAGGCCAAGCTCCAGCGCGACAACGATCTGGACTATGAGCTCAACCAGATCCTGGTCTCCACGGGGGCCAAGCAGTGCCTGTACAACCTGATGAACGCCGTGCTCAATCCCGGCGACGAGGTGGTGATCCCGGCGCCCTACTGGGTGTCCTACCCCGACATGGCGCTGCTGGCCGAAGGCGTGCCCGTGATCGTGGAAGCCGGCCAGGACCAGGGCTTCAAGATGACGCCCTGAGCAATTGGACGGTGCCATCACCGACAAGACCCGACTGGTGGTGATAAACAGCCCTTCCAACCCCACCGGCGTGGCCTACAGCAAGGCCGAGCTGGCCGCTATCGGCGCCGTGCTGGCGAAGCATCCACAGGTGCTGGTGGTCACTGACGACATCTACGAGCACATCCTTTGGGCAGAGGAACCGTTCACCAACATCGTCAACGCGGCCCCCGCGCTCAAGGACCGGACCATCGTCATCAACGGCGTCTCCAAGGCCTATGCCATGACCGGCTGGCGCATCGGCTACGCCGCCGGTCCGGCCAAGGTGATCGGCGCCATGAAGAAGATCCAGTCCCAGAGCACGTCCAACGCGGCGTCCATCTCCCAGGCCGCCGCGACCGCCGCACTTAACGGCGACCAGGGCTGCATGGCACCCATGCTCAAGGCTTTCAAGGAACGGCACGACTTCGTGGTGGAAAAGCTCAACGCCATGCCGGGTGTGAGCTGCCTGCCCTGCGATGGCACGTTCTACAGCTTCCCCAATGTCCAGCAGGCCATCGACGCCCTGGACGGCGTGGATGACGACGTGGCCTTCGCCGAGTATCTGCTCAACGAAGCCGGAGTGGCACTGGTCCCGGGCAGCGCCTTCGGCCTGCCGGGCCACGTTCGGATCTCCTACGCCACCAGCATGGAGAACCTGGAAAAAGCCATGGACCGCATCGCCAAGGCGTTGGCCTGAGCTGCCAAAAACCGGGCCCGGCATCGCGCCGGGCCCAGTGTTGACGGATAAACCGCATCAGGTAGAATAGCGGCCCTTAACGACACCGACTTAATTCCCCGGTAGCTCAGTTGGTAGAGCAAGTGACTGTTAATCACTGGGTCGGCGGTTCGAGCCCGTCCCGGGGAGCCAAACATGAAAAGGCCCAGGCCATTTGGTCTGGGCTTTTTCATGTTTGAGCGCCCGCTCGGCAATTAACCAATTGGGTCACGAACGAAAAAGCCCGCGACGAATGCCGCGGGCTCCCCTCTACGTACAGCGTTCAATCGCCATTCGCTACTTCAGGACGATGTGATCCCGGTTGGCTTCCAGCGTCTTGGGGCCGATACCCTTGACGTGCCCGAGATCCGCGACGCTCTTGAAGGGGCCGTGTGCCTTGCGATACTTGACGATGGCGGCCGCTTTGGCGGGACCGACACCATCAAGCTCAGCGGCAATAGCCTGAGCTCCGGCGGCATTGATATTGACGGCCGCGAACGCGGCGAAGGGGACAAGCCCGATGAGGGCGGTAAGGAAAAGCGCGAGAATAGACTTGCGCATGGTTAGCCTCCTCTTCCTTGAAGTTTCCTTGGCTGTCGTGTTGTTTTGCCGGTGAGGCTCCTGCCCACCGACGGGCCTACCTTACCAGGGCTTCAGACGGGTTTCAACCGCCGTCAGACCTCTGTTTATCCCCGCCAGCGCCTCAGCCGGGTCGGGCGACTGGGTGATAGGCCGGCCCACCACCAGATAACTGGAACCGGCGCGTATCGCCTCGGCCGGACCCATGATCCGCTTCTGGTCGTCACCGGCGCTGCCCGCGGGCCGAATCCCCGGCGTGACCAGGCGCAAAGTCGCGGCCGAACTCGCGGCGCAGCAAACCCGCTTCCCGGGCGGAACAGACGACGCCGTCCAGGCCGGCCTTGGCCACCAGGCCCGCCAGTCGCAGCACCTGATCCTGCAGCGGCGTCGTCACGCCCAGCTCATCCAGGACGCTTTGATCCTGGCTCGTCAATACCGTCACGCCGATAAGCAACGGCGGCGTGTCGAAATCCGCCAGCGCATCGCGCGCGGCCCGCAGCATCTCCGAACCGCCCCAGGCGTGAACGTTCACCATCCAAACGCCCAACTCGGCGGCGGCACGGCAAGCGGCCGCCACGGTGTTGGGGATGTCGTGGAATTTGAGGTCCAGGAAGACGTCGAACCCCTGTTCCACCAACCGCCGCACCACATCCGGCCCGCCTCGGCAGAAGAGTTCCTTGCCGACTTTCACCCGACAGTCCCGGGGAGAAAGCCCGGCAGCCAGCGCCAGCGCCCGCTCGGCATCGGGGAAATCGAGCGCGACGATGACGCGAGGGGACTCGCCGGCCCGCCTGCTGGATACCATCCTATTCTCCTTCGACGCCCTTGATGGGCTTGATGCTTGCCCAGGATCTGCAGCTGGGGCACTGCCAGTGCATGACCTTGCCCTGGAAACCACACTGGCGGCAGACGTAGACGGGCTTGTCCTTCAGGAGCGCTTGAAACAGTTCCCGCAGCACGTGGAGATCCCGGGACTGATCGGACTCACTGCCAGACAGGTTCAGCTCAATCAAGCGACTAAGCCCCCGCACTGAAGGCCGCTTTCTCAATTCCTCGGTAAGGAATTCGGTGGTACCCGCCTCGCCCTCGGCTTCGCGGATGGCCTCGGAGAGAGCCAAAAGCACGGATACACCGTCGTATTCCTCTTGCACGCCGCGCAGGTAAGGGATGATGGCCTGAGGCTTGCCCAGCGCCCGATAGCATTCCTGCAAGGCGCCCAAAACCTCAGGCAAATACTCCACGTCCTGATGGCGAACCCGCTGATAGGCCTTGAGCGCGCCTTTGTAGTGGCCGGCCCGGCGCTCCAGATTGCCCTGAAGAATACTGGCGCGCACGCAACCCGGATCATAGGCCAGCGCCCGCTTCAGGCGCTGGTGGGCAATTCCCGGCTCGTCCTGCTGAGCGGCCTGTTCCGCCAACTCACAGTAGAATTGGGCGATAACCGTTTCCATGCGCCGTCCGGCGGTGTTCTGCAAGCGTACCGCGGCGGATACCGCCTTCTCCCACTCCTTCTCCTGTTGATAGATCGCGATCAACTGCTGAAGCGCGTCGGCCACGTGGAGGTTGAGCTCCACCAACTCGCCGAAAAGGCTCTCGGCACGGTCGAACAGACCCGCGCGCATGTAGTCCTCGGCCAGTTCCAGCAGGGCGTGGCCGCGCTGCTCCCGGCTCAGCGACGGACGGGCAATCAGGTTCTGGTGAATCCGGATAGCCCGGTCGACTTCGCCTCGGCGCCGAAACAGATTGCCCAACGCCAAATGGGTCTCCACCGTTTCGCTGTTGACCTCCACCATGCGGGTGAAGACCTCGATGGCCTTGTCGGGCTGTTCGTTCAGGAGGTAGTTGAGGCCGCGAAAATAGTCCGGATGCAGACCCGAGCCGTCTTCACGTCGGGATTTGCCGGTACGTCGACCGGTCAGCCAACCGGAAAACGCGGCCACGGGCAATAACAGCCAGAGCAACTCGAGCATGGCTAACCCGACCCCACCGGGTAAAACAGCGAAAGCGAATCCGGACGCGTAGCCGACCGGATAAAGGCTCGGGTGCAGGGTCGGCGAACTTGACCCGGACCCGCTGGCAGCCATGCTGAAATCACGATCCCGCGCGGTCATCACGGACGATTATTCACGGTTGGCTAAGGTGAGTCCTTCAAGGGAAGACGACGAAGCTCGTTGAGTTCCTTCTCCGTGTCGCTGACGCGCTTTCTCAGCCGCGCGTTTTCGCGGTTCTGGCGCACCACGACCGCCATGGCCGCGATCACGCCAAGCACGGCTCCGACACCCACGGCCACCAACAAGGCGATGGCCACGGACACCTCGGAGGCGCCAAAGAAGTAGTCAACCTTGACCCGTTGGGGATTGAGCTGACCGAAGCTCAGGCCCAGGAAGACCAACAAGATAATGACAACGAGGCCGATCACCCGGCGCATGAGCTCACTCCTTTGCAGGCTTCAACCAGCTCGCGGCCACCGCGCCAGCAGCGGCGATTGCGGTCGGCTCCCGAAGGCGGCGCGGCGGCCTCTCCGGAAAACTCAGGCCGCTTCGTCGTTTACGCGCTGACGGAGCTGTTTGCCAGGCTTGAAATGTGGCACATGCTTGCCGGGGAGCGCAACCGGATCGCCGGTCTTGGGATTGCGCCCGATCCGCGGAGGGCGGTGATGGAGCGAGAAGCTGCCGAAGCCTCGGATCTCGATGCGCCGGCCGTTGGAAAGTGCCTCGCTCATCTGTTCGAGAATGGTCTTTACCGCAAGCTCCACATCCTTGTAAGCCAGATGCTGCTGCTTGGCGGCAATACTTTCGATGAGTTCGGATTTGGTAAGTCTGCTGTCCTGACGATGCGCCATGCTAAATCAACCGTCACACGTCACCGGTGCGGACCAGTCCGACCCGGTGCAGAGCCCATGTTGGTAGTCGGAAGCGCGGGGCCGGAGAGGCCCCGCACCAATCCCTTAATGCCCGGAGGCCAACGAACTACTCGTTACCCTGATCCATCTGCTCCTTGAGCAGATCACCGAGGGTCGTGGTACCGGCGGTACCACCACGCGCGTAGTCCTGAACCGCCTTGGCTTCTTCCTGAGCGTCCTTGGCCTTGATGGACAGCGTGATCGCCCGGTTCTTGCGGTCGACGCCGACAAACTTGGCCTCGATCTCTTCGCCTTCCTTGAGAACGCTGCGAGCGTCGTCCACACGCTCCCGGGAAATATCAGAGGCGCGCAAATGACCGTCCACGCCATCTCCCAGGTCGATCACGGCGAGCTTGGCATCCACTTCCTTGATGGTGCCCTTCACCATGCTGCCCTTGGGATGATCGGCCATCCAGGACGAGAAGGGATCCTGCTCCATCTGCTTGATGCCCAGGGAGATGCGCTCGCGCTCGGGATCAACGGACAGGACCACCGCCTCGACCTCTTCACCCTTCTTGAACTCGTGCACGGCTTCCTCGCCGGCCTCGTCCCAGGACAGATCGGACAGGTGAACCAGACCATCAATGCCACCGTCCAGGCCCACGAAGATGCCGAAGTCGGTGATGGACTTGATCTGGCCGCTGACGCGGTCACCCTTGTTGTACTTGGAGCTGAACTCTTCCCAGGGATTCATCTGGCACTGCTTGATGCCCAGGGAGATGCGGCGGCGCTCCTCGTCGATGTCCAGAACCATGACTTCGACCTCGTCGCCCACGGCGACGACCTTGGCCGGATTCACGTTCTTGTTGGTCCAGTCCATTTCGGAGACGTGGACCAGACCCTCGACGCCTTCCTCGATTTCCACGAAGCAGCCGTAGTCGGTGATGTTGGTCACGCGGCCGAACACGCGGGTGTTTTCGGGATAACGGCGGGAAATGTTCTCCCAGGGATCCTCGCCCAGCTGCTTGAGGCCCAGGGACACGCGGTTACGCTCGCGATCGAACTTGAGGACCTTGACCTCGATTTCCTGACCGACTTCCACCACTTCGGAGGGGTGCTTGACGCGACGCCAGGCCATGTCGGTGATGTGGAGCAGGCCGTCGATGCCGCCCAGATCCACGAAGGCACCGTAGTCGGTGAGGTTCTTGACGATGCCCTTGAGCACCTGGCCTTCCTGGAGCTTCTCCAGCAGGGCTTCGCGCTCGGCGCTGTACTCTTCCTCGACCACCGCGCGGCGGGAAACGACCACGTTGTTGCGACGCTCGTCCAGCTTGATGACCTTGAACTCCAGGTCCTTGCCTTCGAGGTACGTGGTGTCGCGCACGGGGCGGATATCTACCAGGGAACCCGGCAGGAAGGCGCGGATGTGGCCCAGGTCGACGGTGAAACCACCCTTGACCTTGCCGCTGATCACGCCCGTTACGGTCTCGCTGTCGTCGTAGGCCTTCTCGAGGAACTTCCAGGCGTGAGCGCGCTTGGCCTTCTCGCGGGACAGACGGGTTTCGCCGAAACCGTCTTCGACGGCATCCAGCGCGACTTCAACGTCGTCCCCGACCTCGACTTCCAACTGGCCGTCTTCGTCGTAGAACTGGTCAATCGGAATAACAGCTTCCGATTTCAGGCCAGCATTGACGACCACGTCATCGCCCTGGATCGCCACCACTCTACCGGTAACGATCGCGCCGGGGCGCATGTCCGTATTGGCCAGACTCTCTTCAAACAGTTGTGCAAAGCTTTCGCTCATTGGTTAGTTGATCCCAGACCGTAACTGCCGTTGTTGGTTAATAAAAAAGCCCGCCACGCGGTTTTCAGCCACGGGTCGAGCCACCTGTTCACACTCTCTACTAGTGCTTGGACGAGGGGATACGACGATGAATGAGGGCCATGACACGATCAACGACTTCCTCCACGGACATTCCCGTGGTATCGATCACCTCCGCTCCTTCAGCCGGTTTTAACGGCGCAACCGACCGCGACGCATCCCTTCGATCCCGTTCCGCTATTTCCTGTAAAAGGTTTGAGAGATTAACATCCAAACCCTGTTGCTTCAACTGGTTATAGCGCCTGCGCGCCCGCTCCTCAACGGTGGCCGTGAGAAACACCTTCACTTCCGCGTCGGGGAACACCACCGTTCCCATATCGCGGCCATCGGCCACCAGCCCTGGCGCCTGTCGAAAGGCCCGCTGGCGGGCCAACAGAGCCTGCCGGGCCCGGGCCACGGCGGCAACACGGGAGGCCATATTGCCGCAGGTCTCGGTACGGATTTCGGCGGTCACGTCCTCGCCGTCGAGAATCACTGCCGGAGCGCCGTTGGCGTCCAGTTCGAATACGACATCCAGGTGCTCACCGAGTTCCGCCAGTCGCTCTGCGTCGTCGCTGGCGATACCCCTATGCGCGGCGGCCACGGCCAGCACACGATAGATCGCGCCGCTGTCCAGCAGATGCCAACCCAGCCGGTCCTTGAGAACCTGACTGACCGTGCCCTTGCCGGACCCGCCGGGCCCATCCACGGTGACGACCGGCGCTTTGCCGCTCATGGTCGCACCCCCTCTTCCGGCGTGGCCTTCAGGCCGAGGCCGACCCGAACCGCCAACTCCGCAAATCCCGGGAACGAGGTATCCACGTTCCGGCAGTCGTCGATGACCACCTCCCCCTCGGCCCGCAAGGCGGCCATTGCAAAGGCCATGGCTATGCGGTGATCGCCGTGGCTGTCCACCCGGGCGCCGGCCATGGGTCCGCCCTGGATGCGGATGCCATCGGCCGTGGGCTCGGCCTTCACGCCCATGGCTTGCAGGCCGTCGGCCATGACCGCGATGCGGTCGCTTTCCTTCACCCGCAGCTCTTCGGCTCCGGTAAGTACGGTCTCACCCCGGGCACAGGCCGCGGCGACGAACAGGGCCGGGAATTCGTCGATAGCCAGCGGCACCAGTGCTTCGGGGATCCGCACGCCGCGCAGCGGCCGGGAACGAACCAGCAGATCGGCGACCGGCTCTCCCCCCACTTCCCGCGCGTTCGCCACTTCGATCTCCGCGCCCATGAGCCGCAGAATCTCGATGACCCCCGTACGGGTGGGGTTCATTCCCACGTGCTCCAGCACCAGCTCCGAGCCCTCGGCGATGCTGGCGCCCACCAGGAAAAACGCCGCCGACGAGATATCCGCCGGCACATCGATGGCGCCACCGGCCAATTGCCCCCCGGACGCCACGGATACCCAGCCCGCCTGATCCCGGTCGACGGGATAGCCGAAGCCCGCCAGCATGCGTTCGGTATGGTCGCGCGTCACGGCGGGCTCGCGAACCCGCGTGGTGCCCTCGGCATAGAGCCCGGCCAGCAACAACGCGGACTTCACCTGGGCGCTGGCCACCGGCATATCGTAGTCGATGCCCCGCAGCCGCTGCCCGCCACGAATGCGCAGTGGCGCCGTGCCCTGGCCGGTGGTTTCGATCACGGCACCCATGCGCGCCAGCGGTTCGGTGACGCGGCGCATGGGCCGGCCCGACAGCGATCGGTCCCCGGTGAGCACGGCGTCGAACGACTGGCCGGCCAAAAGGCCCGTCAAGAGACGCATCGATGTCCCGGAGTTACCCAGATCCAACGGCTCGGAGGGCGCCTTCAGGCCGCGCAGTCCGACACCCTTTATGGAGACCACGCCCTGCTCGGGTCCTGCAATGTCCACGCCCATGGCGCGGAAAGCCCGCAGTGTCGCCAGGGCGTCGGCGCCTTCCAGGAAGCCGCTGACCCGGGTCTCTCCTTCGGCCAAAGCGCCCAACATGATGGAACGATGGGAAATGGACTTGTCGCCGGGCACCCGGAGGCGGCCAAGCAGCCGGCCGCCGGGGGCAACACGGAACTGTATGTCGGAGTCGTCGCGCATGGAAGATTATCGCTCAAGCATTTCAACAAAGCGGTCCCGGGTGCCCTTGGCATGGCGGAAGACGGCCTCGAGACGATCGCCGTCGCCGGCGCGGATGGCCTCCACCAGGCCGCTCAGGTCTGTCAGGTAGTGTTCCAGCGCGGCAACCACCGCCTCACGGTTGGCCAGGCAGATATCCCGCCACATCACCGGATCGCTGGAAGCGATGCGGGTGAAATCACGGAAGCCGCCGGCCGCGTATTGAAAAATCTCGTCCCGGTCGTCCCAACGCGAGAGGCTGTCCACCAGCCCGTAGGCGAGCACATGAGGCAAATGGGAGGTGGCCGCCAACACTGCGTCGTGGTGCTCCACGCTCATGGTGGACACCTGCGCCCCCGCAGCCTCCCAGAGCGCACGCACCCGCGCGGTCGCCTCGGGGTCGGTCTGCTCCAGCGGCGTGAGGATCACCCGGCGGCCCTCATACAGCTCGGCGAACGATGCCTCCACCCCGCTGCGCTCGGTGCCGGCGATGGGATGCCCGGGCACCAGGAACGCCGGCACCTCGCCGAACGCCTGCCTTGCGGCCGCCACCACACTGGCCTTGGCGCTGCCTGCATCCGTGACCACCGCGGTCGCGGACAGAGCACCCTTGATGGCGCCGAACACCGAGGCCATCGCGCCCAGGGGCACGCAAACCACCACCAGGTCCGCACCCTGGACGGCCTCCGCCGGGTCCGTGGCCCAGCGGTCCACCACGCCCAACTCCCGGGCCCGCTCCAGATGCTCGGGATTGCGGCCGCAGCCCACGATCTCACCGCAGGCGCCGGCCTGTCGCGCCGCCCGCGCCAGGGAACCGCCGATCAGGCCGACTCCGATAATACACAGGCGTCCGACGCTCATGGCGCCTCACCCAGCAGACCTTGCAGCGCCTCGAGAAAGCGGCGATTCTCGGCGGGCAAGCCCACCGTAACGCGAAGGAAACCCGGCAACCCATAGGCTTCCACCGGCCGAACGATGACACCCGCCCGCAGCAGGCCCTCGTAAAGCGCCGCCGCATCGCCGCCAATCCGAAAACACAGGAAATTGCCGGCCGAAGGCAGGACTTCGGCGCCCAGGGCCTTCAGTTGCTCGTCGAGACCTCGCATCTCATCCCGGTTCAATGCCACCGATCGCTGCACATGGCTGCTGTCGTACAGGGCGGCTGCCGCCGCGGCCTGGCCCACCAGATTCACGTTGAACGGTTGGCGGACACGATTGAGCAAATCCGCGATTTCCGGGGAGGACAAAGCGTAGCCGACCCGGAACCCCGCAAGGCCGTAGATTTTGGAGAAAGTGCGGGTCACAACGAGATTGGGAAACACGCTCAACGCCTTGCTGGCGTCCGGATACGCCGGATCGGATGCGTATTCGAAATACGCTTCATCCACGACCGCGACGACATGCGGCGGGACCCGCGCCAGGAACGCTTCCAGGCTCTCGCGGTCCAGCCAGGTCCCGGTGGGGTTATTGGGATTGGCGACGAACACCACGCGGGTATCCGCGCCAATCAGGCGCGCCATGGCATCCAGGTCGTGGCCGTAGGGCATGGCGTGCTCGGCCGGATTGGCATCGGCCACCCGAGCCCTGGCACCGCAGGCCTGGGTCACGATGGGATAGACCGCAAAGGCATGGGCGGAAAATACCGCCTCGCGCCCCGGCCCCAGAAAGGCGCGCGCCACCAGATCCAGCACGTCATTGGAGCCATTGCCCAACGTGATACAGGCCGGCTCCACTTCGTGGTGCGCCGCAAGGGCGGCTTTCAGATCGAAGCCGTTGCCATCCGGATAGCGATGCACTTCCGCCAGCGCTTCCCGGGCCGCTTCGATGGCCACCGGCGATGCGCCCAGCGGGTTCTCGTTGGAGGCGAGCTTGATGACGTCGGTGACGCCGTATTCGCGCTCCAGCTCCGCCATGGGTTTGCCGGGCTGATAGGGCTGCAGGCCCCGCACACCGGGCATGGCCAGATCGCAGAAGGAAGGCGTTGATTCGGACATGGAATTGGCCTGATCTGTTACGTTGCGACGGGCGCCGTCCGGAGCGGCGCGGCTCTACTGCGCCGCCCGGGGGAACGAGCCCAGAACCTTGAACAGGCTGGCGTTGGCGCGGATCTCGTCCAACGCGGCCTTCACGTTTTCATCCTCGGCGTGGCCCAGGATATCCACAAAGAACACGTACTCCCAGCGTCCCTGCCGAGACGGCCGGGACTCGATACGGCTCATGTTGATGCCGTGGCGGGCCAGCGGCTCCAACAGACTGTACAAGCCGCCGGGCTGGTTGGCCCGGGACAGGACGAGGGATGTCTTGTCCTCCCCGGTGGGCGGCGGCGACTGCCGGCCGATCACCAGGAAGCGCGTGGTGTTGGAAGGCTCGTCCTCGATGTTCCGGCGCAGCACGGCGATGCCGTAGGCATCCGCCGCGGTATCGCTGGCGATGGCCGCCGTTCCCGGCTCGTTCGCCGCACGGCGGGCCGCCTC
Source organism: uncultured Gammaproteobacteria bacterium (assembly GCA_963711725.1). GTDB lineage: Bacteria > Pseudomonadota > Gammaproteobacteria > Nitrococcales > Aquisalimonadaceae > CAVQFO01. The sequence continues at coordinate 58,939 of CAVQFO010000023.1, forward strand.
GCTGGTGCTGCTCACCGCCTCCCGTTCGGCGTTGGGCAGTTCTGCCTGCAGCCAGCTGCGGCACTGGGCCAGCCCCTGGGGATGGGAATACACCCGGGTAATCCCGTCCAGCTCCGTGGCGTGGCTGAGCAGACACTGATGAATACGCAGTTCCACTTCGCCCACGATCTGCAACGGTGAGCTGAGGAAGCGATCTACCGTGTGGCTGACCACGCCTTCGGTCGTGTTCTCCACCGGGACCACGCCGTAATGGGCGTCGTCGGACTCCACCGACCGAAACACCGCGTCGATATCGGCCATGGGCAGCATCCGCACTTCATGGCCGAACTGCTTGATGGCGGCGGCCTGGGTGAAGGTGCCCTCCGGTCCGAAGTAAGCCACGTTCAGCGGCTGCTGCAGGGCCAGGCAGGAAGACATGATTTCGCGGAACAGCCGGGCCACGCTGTCGTCGTCGAGAGGCCCCGGGTTCAAGTCTCGAATCCGCTGCAGGACGGCGCGCTCCCGCTCGGGCCGATAGAAATCGCTGACCTCGCCGGCGGCACGCTTGATCCGCGCCACTTCCTTCGCCAAGCGGCCGCGCTCGCTCACCAGTTCGAGAATGCGCCCGTCGATTTCATCGATACGGGCGCGGACTCCGCTGAGTTCTTTTTCGTCTTTGGACTGGGCCATTCGGCGTTAGGGCCTCACTCGATCACGCGGACCGCCAACACGCCCTGAATGGAGCGCATCTGGTCCGCCACCTCCGCGGGGATCTTGCCTTCCACGTCCACGAGGGTATAGGCAAGGTCCGCCTTGGACTTGTTGTACATGTCATCGATGTTCAGCCCGGCGTCGGCCAGCGCGGTGGAAATCTGGCCCAGCATGTTGGGGACATTGGCATTCACCACCGCCAGCCGATCGCCTTTTTCGCCGCGGGGCATGATCACTTCCGGGAAGTTCACGGAGTTGCGGACGTTGCCGTTCTCCAGGTAATCCCGAACCTGATCGGCGACCATCACGGCGCAGTTTTCCTCCGCCTCGCGGGTGGAGGCGCCGAGATGGGGAAGCGCGATGACCCGGGGATGATTCTTCAACAGATTGGTGGGGAAATCGCAGGCATAGGCCCAGAGCTTCCCATCGTCCAGGGCCTGCACCACCGCCTCATCGTCTACGATGCCGGCGCGGGCGAAGTTCAGAATCACGCCGCCCTCCTTCATCAGGCCGATCCGGTCGGCGTTGACGAGGTTGCGCGTGTGATCGTTGAAGGGCACGTGCAGGCTCACGAAATCGGAGTGAGCCAGGACCTCGTCCACGCTCTGGGCCTGCTGCACGCTGGACGACAACTGCCAGGCGCGATGCACGGTGATCTGCGGATCGTAGCCGATCACGTTCATGCCCAAGGCCATGGCGGAGTTGGCCACTTGCACGCCGATGGCGCCCAGGCCGATCACGCCCAGCGTGCGCCCCGGCAGTTCAAACCCCACGAATTGCTTCTTGCCGGATTCCACCTGCTTGCCGATTTCGGCGTCGTCGCCCTCCAGGTTTCGGGCGAACGCCCAGGCCGGGCAGATATTGCGCGCCGACAGGAGCATCGCCGCCAGCACGAGTTCCTTGACCGCATTGGCGTTGGCTCCGGGCGCGTTGAACACGGGCACTCCGCGCTCGCTCATCTTGTCCACGGGGATGTTGTTGACGCCCGCGCCGGCCCGACCGATAGCCAGCACCGAATCCGGGATATCCATGTCATGCATTTTGTAGGAACGCACCAGGACGGCATCCGGATGAGTCAGCTCCGAGGCAATTTCGTAGCGCTCCCGGGGCAGGCGCTCCAGCCCTTTCACCGAGATGTTGTTCAGCGTCTGGATCTTGTACATCACCACTCCACTTGCAATCCGTGTAAATTCCCGCCGAAGCGACGGCGTATCAGCCGTTGCGTTTCTCGAAATCGGCCATGAACTCGACCAGACGGTCGACGCCCTGCTCCGGCATGGCATTGTAGATGCTCGCCCGCATGCCGCCCACGGATCGATGGCCCTTCAGCGTCGTCAGCCCGGCCTTCTTGGCTTCGGCCAGAAAGGCGTCGTTGAGGCTGTCGTCGCGCAGAATGAAAGGCACGTTCATCCACGAGCGGCAGTCGGGATCGACGGGATTGTCGTACAACGAGGACTCATCGATCGCGGCATAGAGCTTGCCCGCCTTGCGCTTGTTGATCTCGGCCATGCCCTCCAGGCCGCCCTTGCCCTTGAGCCACTTGAACACCAGGCCGGCGATGTACCAGGCATAGGTGGGCGGGGTGTTGGACATGGAATCGGCGTCGGCCTGGGTCTTGTAGTCCCAGACGGCCGGGGTATTCGGGGCCGCCTCGCCGATCAGGTCGTCACGGACAATGACCAGGGTGATGCCGGCGGGGCCGATGTTCTTCTGCGCGCCGGCATAAATCAGGCCGAACTTGCTGACGTCGATGGGGCGCGAAAGGATGGTGGAGGACATGTCCGCCACCAGCGGCACGTCGCCCACGTCGGGCACCCAGTGGAACTCCACGCCGCTGATGGTTTCGTTGGGCGTGTAGTGCACATAAGCCGCGTTGGGGTCCAGCTTCCAGGTGGAGCGCTCGGGTATGGTGAGCTTGCCGCCCTCGGGACTGGTGGCCGCAACGTTGACCTGGCAGAACTTCTTGGCCTCGCCAATGGCCTTCTTGGACCAGGAGCCGGTGTTGATGTAGTCGGCGCCGCTGCGGCCCCGCAGCAGATTCTGGGGAATCGCCGCGAACTGGCCCGTCGCGCCACCCTGCAGAAACAGCACCTTGTAGTTGTCGGGAACCTTGAGCAGCTCGCGCAGGTCGGCTTCGGCCTCGGCGGCGATGGACACGAACTCCTTGCCGCGATGGCTCATCTCCATGACGGACATGCCGGAGCCATGCCAGTCCAGCATCTCGTCCCGCGCCTGCTGCAAAACCTCTTCCGGCAGAACCGCCGGGCCCGCGCTGAAATTGAACACTCGAGACATCGAACAATGCTCCCTAAATAGGCAATAGAATTTCGTTTAGGCCGGCGGCGGCGCGCTATTCGCCTTGCGGTTCTTCACCGCCCTCGCCCTCTTCGGCCTCCAGATCCACGTCCAGCTCATCGTCCTCGCCCTCGAGGATCTCCAGGCGCTCGATGCCGATCAGGGCTTCGTCGTCGGCCAGGGAGATGAGCTTCACACCCTGGGTATTGCGGCTCATCACGGAGACCTCGTCCACCCGGGTACGAACCAGCGTGCCGCCGCGGGTAATCAGCATGATCTCGTCGGCCTCGTTGACCTGAACGGCGCCGATCACCGCGCCGTTGCGGTCGGTGCTGCGAATGGACAGCACGCCCATGCCGCCGCGGCCCTTGGTGGGGTATTCGTCCACCGGCGTGCGCTTGCCGAAGCCGTTTTCGGTGGCGGTGAGGATATCGCCCTCACCCAGCACCAAGCAGCGCGATGACCACCTGGCCCTGGGGCATGCGGATACCCCGCACACCGGCGGCCAGCCGGCCCATGGGCCGTACATCGGCCTCGTTGAAGCGCATGGCCTTGCCACCGCTGGACATCAGCATCACATCCTTGGTTCCGTCGGTGATCTCGACGTTGACCAGATAGTCGTCGTCGTTCAGGCCCAGGGCGATGATGCCGGTGGAACGCGGCCGCGAGAAATCGACCAGCGGCGTTTTCTTGACCCGGCCCAGGCGGGTGACCATGAATACGAAGTGGTCTTCGTCGAATTCGCGCACGGGCAATACGGCGTTGATGCGCTCGTCCGAATCCAGCGGCAGCAGGTTGACGATGGGCTTGCCGCGGGAGGCGCGGCTGCCCTGGGGAAGCTCATAGACCTTGAGCCAATACACCTTGCCGGCACTGGAGAAGCACAACAAGGTGTCGTGGGTGTTGGCCACGAAGAGCTTGTCGATGAAATCGTCGTCCTTCATGGCGGTGGCGCTCTTGCCCCGCCCGCCCCGGCGCTGGGCCTGATAGGCATCCAGGGACTGGCACTTGGCGTAGCCCTGGTGGGACAGCGTAACCACGACGTCCTCTTCGGGAATCAGGTCTTCCAGCGTCAGATCCAGGCGGTCTTCCAGGATTTCGCTGCGGCGGTCGTCGCCATACTGCTCGCGCACGGCCAGCAGCTCGTCGCGGATCACCTGCATCAGGCGCGACGTGGAGTCCAGGATCTCGATCAGGTCGGCGATTTTCTCGAGCAGGCTCTTGAACTCATCGATGATCTTGTCCTGCTCCAGCCCGGTGAGGCGATGCAGGCGCAAGTCCAGGATGGCCTGGGCCTGGGCTTCGCTGAGGCGGTAGCCGCCTTCCACCAGACCGAACTCCACGGCCAAACCCTCGGGCCGCGAGGACTGGGCACCGGAGCGCTCCAGCATGGCGTTGACCATGCCGGGCTCCCAAAGCCGGCTCATCAAACCTTCCTTGGCCTCGGCGGGGCCGCGGGCGGCGCGGATCAGCTTGATGACTTCGTCGATGTTGGCCAGCGCAATGGCCAGGCCTTCCAGCACGTGGGCCCGTTCCCGCGCCTTGCGCAGCTCATAGATGGTGCGCCGGGTCACCACTTCGCGGCGGTGGCGCACGAAGCATTCCAGAATCTGCTTGAGGTTCAGCAGCAACGGCTGGCCGTCCACCAGCGCCACCATGTTGATGCCGAACACCGTCTGCATCTGGGTGTGCTGGAAGAGGTTGTTCATCACCACCTCGGCCACTTCGCCGCGGCGCAGCTCGATGACCATGCGCATGCCGTCCTTGTCGGATTCGTCGCGCAGCTCGGTGATGCCTTCCAGGCGCTTTTCCTTGACCAGCTCTGCGATCTTCTCCAGCAGCCGTGCCTTGTTCACCTGATACGGCAGCTCGGTGACGATGATGCTCTGCTTGCCGTTCTTGGGATCTTCCTCGATCTCGGTACGGGCACGCATGATCAGTCGGCCGCGGCCGGTGTGGTACGCCTCGCGGATTCCCCGCACACCGTTGATGATGCCGGCGGTGGGAAGATCGGGCCCGGGGATGTACTCCATCAGGTCCTCGATGGTGAGGCTGTCGTCGTCGATCAGGGCGATACAGGCGTCGACCACCTCACGCAGGTTATGCGGCGGAATATTGGTGGCCATGCCCACGGCGATACCCGAGCCGCCGTTGATCAGCAGATTCGGGATGCGGGTGGGCATAACCGAGGGCTCGGTTTCGGAGCCGTCGTAGTTTTCGACGAAATCGACCGTTTCCTTGTCGATGTCGGCCAGCAGTTCGTGGGCGATCTTGGACATGCGCACTTCGGTGTAACGCATGGCCGCCGGCGAGTCGCCGTCCACGGAACCGAAGTTGCCCTGGCCGTCCACCAGCATGTAGCGCAGGGAAAACGGCTGCGCCATGCGCACGATGGTGTCGTACACCGCCGTGTCGCCGTGGGGATGGTATTTACCGATGACGTCACCGACCACGCGGGCCGATTTCTTGTACGGCTTGTTCTAGTCGTTGCCCAGCTCCCGCATGGCGTGACAGCACCCGTCGATGGACCGGCTTGAGGCCGTCGCGGACATCGGGCAGGGCCCGCCCGACGATTACGCTCATGGCGTAATCCAGGTAGGACTGCTTCATCTCGTCTTCGAGGTTAACCGGTAGTATTTCTTTTGCGACGTTCGTCATCGACGGTGCCAACTTCTGTCAAAGTGTCCGTGATTAAAGCCGGGAAAACGCACTGATCGCCGCTTGACGGAGGAACCTGCAAACCGGTCCGCCGGGCTTCAAATAAGCGTCTCCGGGGAAACGCCGCATGTTAGCACAGCACCCGCGCCCTCGCATTACGCGGAGACGTGCGCGGCTTTGCCGGAGGGGATGTCAGGGGAGCTGCTGACCGACATGGCCGGTCAGGGCGCAGCCCAGATCACGATCGATCCAAGTAGAAGGCGCTCAGGCCGTCGCGGCGGGCAAAACGGAAGGCCGTGTCGCGGCCGCCGGCTTCCTTGCGTACGTACCGGGTCAGGCGCCGCCCGCCCAAACCACGCCGGACATGGCCAGCGCCGAGAACACAACAATTGATCTGCAGAAACCTTTCATGTGCACGCCTCCCTTGAGAGGGGCGGCGGAATACCACCCCCTTCAAAGGAGACAACACATGAAACGGCGTTTTATTCCGCGCCTTCCTGATAGGCCTTTTCGATGACCACCGGCTCCGCGGGGACATCCTGGTACATGCCCTTGTTGGTGGTCTGCACCTGGGCAATCTTGTCCACCACGTCCATGCCCTCGACCACCTTGGCGAAGACGGCGTAGCCGAAGTCCCGGCTGCCGTGATCCAGGAAGGCGTTGTCCTTGAGGTTGATGAAGAACTGGGAGGTGGCGCTGTTCACGTCCTGGGTTCGGGCCATGGACAGGCTGCCGCGCTCGTTCTTCAGGCCGTTGTCGGCCTCGTTCTTGATCGGATCATGGGTCTTCTTCTGTTCCATGTCGGCCGTGAAACCGCCGCCCTGGATCACGAAGCCCGGGATGACACGATGAAAGATCGTGCCGTCGTAGAAACCTTCATCCACATAGGTGAGGAAGTTCTTGACGGTAATGGGTGCCTTGTCGGGGAAGGTCTCGATCTCGATCTTTCCGTAGTTCGTTTCAAAAACCACCATGGGATTTCCTCCTTTGGATTGGGCGGCGTGGGACGGGCTCTTCGCCGAAGCGGGTGTCAGTGCCAAAACGGCAAGCAGGGCCCACACGACAACGAAAAAGCGGTTCAGCCGGGAGCGGCGATATTGCATGAAGTTAAATCCTTACTTTGTGGGGAATACGAAATCAGCGCGGCACGCAGCTCACCCGGCGGGGCCGGCAGGAGTCGGACCGTCGGGATCACGAAAGGGTTCAAGGTGGATGGATTCCACCCGGCGGCCGCGAAGGTCGATTTCGCCCCGATACCGGCGGCTTCCGTCGCTGGCAAATTCAAACCGGTAGAGCCGGCGCCATTGTAACCGACCATTGCGGGCGCGGCAGGGCCTCATTCGAACCATCTCCACCGTGTCGTCCAGGAACTGCAAACGGTCACGCTCGCAGGCGCGGCGGCCGGCGGCGCTGGCAATCTCCCGAGCCCAGATGGCATCCCGCCAGAACCAGATCGCGAGAATCAGAACCAGCAGGAACAGCCATTCAGCCATGGCTGCTCCGGGATTCAGCGCGGAGCCCCGAGGCCGTCACTGCCCGCTTTTTCGCTCGGGCGCCTGGGCGTAGGTGAAGCTCTTGCTGTCAACCACGTCTCCGGCCACGTTCACCACCTGCACCGTCCAGGTACCCACCCAGTCCGGCTCGAGATGCTTGCTGGACCATACGCGCCAGCGCGGGCCACCGACGTCGAAGCCCACTTTCGCCATGACCTTGCCGTCGTGCAGCCAGCGGTGCACCACGTGTTGACCCGCCATATCGCGGAGTTCGGTGAAAAAGACCACGCGATCGATTGTGTTGTTCACCACGTCCACGTGATCCACCGGTTCCCTGTCCTTCACGCCGGTAGTGACCACCGCCCGGGCCACGGAGCCGGGATTGAAGGCCATGCGCGCCTTTTCGGGCGGCTTGTTCACCGCGTCGCCGGCCTGATCGGGCTTGGTCGCTTCGGCGGCTGGTGCCTGATCCGACTGCTGGGCTGATTGCGCAGCGTCGGCGGCCGGCGCCTGCGCCGGCTGACTCTGGGATTCGGCACCCGCAGGTTCCGCAGCCACCGCCGCTCCTCCGCCGAGCCCCGCCAGAAACAAAGCCCCCATGAGCAACGTCATCCGTTTTGTCATTTTTCGTCTCCCTTGTTCTTATGCTTGTTTGAAGCCTTCCTGCCTATTGGGACCGGCTCCGTGCCCATCGCGCACGGTCCTCCGCGCGCTCGATGATCTCTTCCTCAAGCCGCCCGGCATCGATCCATTCCTGCAGATCGGGCAACGCGCGCACGGCATCCATGTAGGTTTGCTCCACCGGTCCCACCTTTACTCCATAACTTTGGTAGCGCAGCACCACCGGCGCATACACGGCGTCCGCCGCCGAAAATGCGCCAAACAGGAACGGGCCGCCGGAGCCGAACCGCTCCCGGCAGCTCCGCCAGATGGCGCAAATCCGCTCGATGTCCTCGGCGACCGCTTCCGAATAGGGCACCTCCGAGAGGTGCACCCGGCAGTTCATGGGAAACTCCTGGCGCAGGTGCTCGAACCCCGAATGCATCTCCGCACTGATGGAGCGGGCCTCAGCGCGCGACACGGGATCGGCGGGCCATATGCCGGCATCGGGGAAGGTGTCCGCCAGGTATTCGATGATTGCCAGCGAATCCCAAACATGAATATCGCCATCAAGCAGCGCGGGCAGCTTGCCCGTGGGCGAATAACGCAGCGCCCGCTCGCGGGATTCCTCCTGATAGAGGGGAATTCGAAGCTCCTTGAAAGCGAGTCCGGCCCGACGCAGGACCAGCCAGGGGCGCAGGGACCATGATGAGTAATTCTTGTTGCCGATGATCAGCGTCAGATCGCCCATTTGGCATCTCCATTCCCGAAATCAGGCGGGCCACAGCGAGGCCGCCAATTGCAGTGTATCTAGTGTAGCGCGTCTCAACACGCGCCCGGGGCGCCCCCGGAAAACAGCGCGGCGACGGAGTCCCGGTCCGGTCGCCGGACCACCCCGCGCTCGGTCACCAGGACATCCACGTTGGCCGCCGGTGTCACGTCGAACACCGGATTCCAGCCTTCCACACCCTCTACGGTGAGCCGGTGTCCCTGAATCGAGAACAGCTCCTGCTCGGTGCGGCTCTCGATGGGAATCAGATCGCCGGTATCCAGCGAGAGATCGATGGTCGACGTCGGCGCCACCACCATGAATCCCACGCCATGGGCCCGCGCGGCAATGGAGAGGCCGTAGGTGCCGATCTTGTTCGCCACGTCGCCGTTGGCCGTGATGCGGTCGGCGCCCACGATCACCCAGTCCACTTCGCCGCGTCGCATGAGCAGGGGTGCCGCGGCATCCGCGATCAACGTCACCGGGATGCGATCCTTGACCAGCTCCCACGCCGTGAGCCGGGCGCCCTGCAGCCAAGGTCGGGTTTCGTCGGCGTAGACCCGGGACACCATCTGCCGGCGATAGGCGCTGCGGATCACGCCCAACGCCGTCCCGTAGCCGCCGGTGGCCAGCGAGCCGGTGTTGCAGTGGGTCAGCACCGCGCAACGCCGTTCGATGAGCTCCGCCCCCAGATCGCCCATGCGGCGATTGGCCGCCACATCCTCGGCATGGATCGCCTCGGCCTCGGCCAGCAGGCGCGCCGTCGGATCGCCTTCGATGCCGGCCGCGACCTGGTGCATCCTCCGCAGCGCCCACGCCAGATTGACCGCCGTGGGCCGGGACTCCGCCAGCTCGGCAATCGCGGGTTCCATGTCCCGCGCCCAGGTGGACGGGGCCCGCTCGAAGGCCGCCCGGGCGGCCAGCACCAAGCCGTAGGCGGCGGCGATGCCGATAGCCGGGGCACCGCGAACCACCATGTCCCGAATGGCCGTGGCCACTTCCGAGGAGCTGCGGCAATCCACGTACTCGGTTGCCTGGGGCAGCCGCCGCTGGTCCAGCAGGCGCAAGTGGTAGCCCGCCCACAGCAGGGCGCGCACCGTATCGTGAGGGTCCGACACGCCGTGTAGATCGGGGTTGTTTTCCATGGCGCGCATTCTCTCACAACCCGTGCCGCCAGGCAGCACAGACGGTCGGGAATCAAATCGTTATACTTGCGCGCCAAGCGGCGGTTAAGGAGACACACATGGAGCCGGTCGACATCCTGATCAACGCACGGTGGATCATTCCGGTACAGCCCCGGCGGGTTGTCCTGGAAGATCACAGCCTGGCAATCCGTGACGGGCGGATCGTGGATATCGTCCCGCAGACCGAGGCCAGCGCCCGTTTCCAAGCCGCAACCCAACGGGACCTGCCGGGCCACGCCCTGATCCCGGGGCTCGTCAACGCGCACACCCACGTCGCCATGAATCTGCTCCGCGGCCTGGCTGACGACATGCCGTTGATGACCTGGCTCAACGAGCATATCTGGCCGGTGGAGCAGGCCCACATGGGCGCGGAGTTCGTGCAGGACGGCACCGAAGCCGCCGTCTGCGAGATGCTGCTGGGCGGCACGACCTGCTTCAATGACATGTATTTCTTCCCCGAGGTCACCGCCCGAGTGGCGGCGGCCGCAGGCATGCGGGCCAATGTCGGCCTGATCCTCATCGACTTCCCCAGCGCCTACGGCAGCGGTCCGGAGGACTACCTGCGCAAGGGCCTGGCCCTTCACGACGAGTACCGCAACCACCCGCTGGTTACGACCGCTTTCGCGCCTCACGCACCGTACACGGTGTCGGCCGACAATCTGCGCCATATCCGCATGCTCTCGGACGAGCTGGAACTCCCGATCCATATGCATGTCCACGAAACCGCCTTCGAAGTGCAACAGCACGTGGAGAAGACCGGCAAACGGCCATTGGCGGATCTGGACGAGATGGGCTTGGTGTCACCCAGCCTGCTTGCCGTGCACATGACCCAGCTGGACGACTCGGAAATCGAGCGCCTGGCGGCCACTGGCGCCCACGTCGTCCACTGCCCCGAGTCCAATCTCAAGCTGGCCAGCGGCTTCTGCCCCGTGGCGCGCCTTCAGGCGGCGGGCGTGAACGTCGCCCTGGGCACGGACGGTGCGGCCAGCAACAACGACCTGGATTTGTTCGGCGAGATGCACACCGCCGCCCTGCTGGCAAAAGGTGTCAGTGGAGACGCCGCCGCGGTACCCGCCGAGAACGCGCTGGAAATGGCGACCATCAATGGCGCCCGAGCGCTGGGCCTGGCTGACGCCATCGGATCCCTTGAGGCGGGAAAATTCGCCGACATAACCGCTGTAGATCTGAGCGGCGTGCAGGCCGAACCCGTCTACCACCCCATCTCGCAACTGGTTTACACCGGATCGCGGGAACGGGTTACCGACGTCTGGGTCGCGGGGCGCCATTTGGTGAAAGATCGCGAATTAACAACGCTTAGTCGTGACAAAATTCTCACGAAACTGCGAAAATGGCGTGGTAAGATACTTGCAATGAACTGAATCTACCTTCAGTTCAAATAGGGTTTCTTACCCTCTGATTTGGAAAGGCTTAGGCCCGATGACCCAACCCGCCCGCAACGCGGACCTGCAGGAGGTGGCGAAGTTCGACGCTTCGGCCAGCCGTTGGTGGGATCCCGAAGGCGAATTCAAACCGCTTCACGACATCAACCCGCTGCGTCTCGACTTCGTCGATCAGCATGCGGGGCTGAGTGGCCGCTTAGCGCTGGACGTGGGCTGCGGAGGCGGCATCCTCTCTGAGAGCATGGCCCGCCGGGGCGCCCGAGTCACCGGTATCGACCTGGCCGAATCCTCATTGAATGTCGCGCGGCTTCACGCCCTGGAAACCGAAACCCAGGTCGAATACCGCTGCATCACTGTTGAAGAACTGGCTGCAGAAAAGGCCGGCAGCTACGACGTGGTGACCTGCATGGAGATGCTCGAACACGTCCCGGATCCGGGGTCGGTCGTACGTGCCTGCGCCGCGTTGGTCAAGCCGGGCGGCCATGTCTTTCTCTCCACGCTGAACCGGAACCCCAAGTCCTACCTGCTCGCCATCGTCGGCGCGGAGTATGTGGCACGCATGCTGCCCAAGGGCACCCACGACTACGCCCACTTTATCCGGCCGTCGGAACTCTCGGCCTGGGCGAGAGACGCCGGGCTGGACCTCCAGCGTATGGCGGGTCTGCACTACAACCCCCTGACCCGGCGCTACTCTCTGGGGCGGGATGTTTCGGTCAATTACCTGGCCCATTTCCACCGGCCGGAAATCGGGGGGTAGCGAGAATACCGAAATGGTCGTGCAGAGAGACATCAAAGCGGTCCTCTTCGATCTTGACGGCACCCTTTTGGATACCGCCCCCGATCTCATCACCTGCGCAAATCTGCTCCTGCAGGAAAACCGCCGCGCCATTCTGCCGCCCGGCATGTACGCCCCCGTGGTGTCCCACGGCAGCGCCGCCATCATCCAGCGTTCGTTCAATCTGGCCCCGACCGACCCCTGGGTGGAAGCGCTGCGGGAGCGGTTCCTGAACTTGTACCGGGAGCATGTAAGCCAACGCACGCGTCCGTTCGCGGGCATGTTGGAACTGGTGGACGAATTGGACGCCCGGAGCGTGACCTGGGGCGTAGTCACCAACAAACCCGCTTGGCTGACGAACCCCCTGCTGCGCGACTTGTCCCTGCACAAACGCGCCGCCTGCATCGTCTCCGGCGACACCCTCCCCTACCGCAAGCCCCATCCCGCGCCGGTGCAACACGCCTGCAAGCAAATCGGAGTCGCCCCGGAAAACACCATCCTGGTCGGAGACGCCATGCGTGACGTCGAGGCCGGCAAAGCTGCCGGCCTGCTCACCCTGGTTGCCCTGTTCGGCTACATCACCGGCGAAGACGACCCCTATAGATGGGGCGCGGACGGCCTGCTCGGCCACCCCAGCGAGCTGCTGCGCTGGCTGACCCCGGAAGACCAGCTCCAACAAAGCTTCTGCCCGCTTCCACCCCAAATAGTCAGCGTCGGCTGATCGCGACAGGCCGGCTTCCGGCCTTTCAAGGAGCACTACAGCCGATCAGGGCCTGATTCAGCAGAGCCCGCCGACGGTTGAGCCGGTCCGTTGTAAGCAAAGGTTTTCCTTCAACCTCCGTGCAACTCTGTGTCCTCTGTAGTTGATGCTTTTCGATTCGTTTCTATGGAGTCCAAAGCATCGCCAGAGCGCAGCGAAACCCGTCCCCCCATTCCGTTTCACGCTCGCACCGCGCCGCCGGTTCAGGCATCATTGGCGCCCACGTATGAACCCTCAACTGTATTGCCACAACAAGGTCGCCCCGCGCGGTTCCAGCCTCCACTACGCCCTGCTGTTTACACCGCAGGTACATCGCGAGGCCCTGGAGGCCGTGCATGCCTACTACAAGGAAGTCACCGAGATCATCCCCGAGTGCAGCGACCCGGGCGTGGCCCGAGTCAAGCTGAACTGGTGGCGCGAGGAGCTGGCGCGCCTGTTCGACGGCGCCGGCCGCCACCCGGTCAGCCAGGCGCTGGCGCCGACGGTGGAGCGTCATGGGCTGGCCAAGGAGTACTTCGAGGAAATCATCGACGGTACGGAGATGGACCTGGACTACGGACTGTATCCCAGCTTCCGGGAGCTTTCCGTCTACTGCCACCGTCTGGGCGGTTCCCTGACACACTTGTCAGTGGAAATCTGCGGCTACGACGATCGCAACACCGTGCGGTATGCCCACGACCTGGGCATGGGCCTGCAACTGACCCGCCTGCTGCGCGGGACCCGGAACAACGCCCACGCCGGCCGGATCTACATCCCGGAAGACGAGCTGCAGGCCGCCGGCGTGACTCGCGGCGATCTTCTGGCACCGCAGACTTCGGAACGACTTCGCGACCTGTTCAAGGCCCAGGCCGACCGCGCGCGCGATTTCTTCGACAAGGCGCTGGAGCGCATCCCCACCGCGGATCGCCATGCCCAGCGTGTCGGTCTGATCCTCATGGCGCTGTACCGCGAGCAGTTGGATGCCATGGAGGAAGACGGCTTCCACCTCCTGGAGCAGTCCACCCGACTCACGCCGCTTCGAAAATTCTGGCTGGCCTGGCGCACCGCGCGCCGCCAAAAACGTCTGAAAACCCCTAACGGATCGAACCCATGACGCAATCGTCCACATCCGGCGCACAGCCGATCCCGTCCGATTATTCCCCAGCCGCCGACCTGCTCGCCGGCCGCGTGGTCCTGGTAACCGGCGCCGCCGATGGCCTGGGCCGGGCGACCGCTATCGCGGCCGCCACTCACGGCGCCACGGTGATCCTGCTGGACAAGGACATCAAGCGCATGGAGCAGGTCTACGACGAGATCGAAAATGCCGGAGCGCCGCAGCCCGCCATCTACCCCATGAACCTGGAAGGGGCGGCTCCCAACGACTACATGGAACTGGCCACGGTGATCGGCCAGCAGTTCGGCCGCCTGGATGCCTTGGTGCTCAACGCGGCGGGTGTGGGCGAACCCAGCCCCATCGACCAGTACGACGCCGAGGTCTGGTGTCGAACGCTCCACTTGAACGTGAACGGCAGCTTCTTCCTGACCCAGGCCTGCCTGCCGCTGCTCAACGCCTCGGAGGATGCCCGGGTGATCTTCGTCAGCGACACCGTGGGGCGCAAGGGCCGTGCCTTCTGGGGCGCCTACGGGGTATCGAAGTTCGCCATAGAAGGACTGATGCAGATCCTGGCCGATGAGGTCGAGTACACCGGCAAACTCCGGGTGAACAGCCTGGACCCGGGTCCGGCACTCACGCGCTTGCGGCGCAAGGCCTACCCCGCCGAGCCCATGGAAACGCTGCCGCGCCCGGAAGACCTTACGCCGGCCTTTCTCTATCTGCTCGGTCCGGAAAGCCGGCACCTGCACGGCCAGGCCCTGACCGTTCCCGGCGCGAAAGGCCCATCCGCTAACATGAATGCCTAATCAGCGCCCCAAGCTATACTTGAGCGAATCATCAATGTTTAGAACTGGCTCACAGAAGCCGGATCGCCACGGAGCTAGCTTGACTTCGAGGCAGTCAATTCCACCTTTAGTTGAGTTTAACAATCATGACGGAAGCGCTTAATCTCGCAAATGTTATCGAATCCGAACACCGGCTGGCGCTCCTGGAAACGGAACAACCGGAACGGGTCGTCGAACACTTCAAGCGTCTGACGCTGACCACCGGCCGAGCCGTGTACGGCTGGTCTCCCAACGACGGCCTCTATCGCCTTGGCAGCGAAAGGATTTTCATCCCGTACACCCGGACTCTTCCGGATGCACTGAGCTACGTGGCGGCCAGCCGTCACTACGGCATCTACGTGCTTCGCGGAATCGGCGACCAGTTGAGCAAGAATGCGGTCAAGCAGGCGCTCACCCGTGTTCTGAACAAGTCCGACGACACTCGCCGCCTCGTGATCGTGCTGGACCATGATGTGGATGTACCCGAGGATCTGGAATCGTCCGTGGTGCGCATCCGCCACAACGTGACGGCCGCACGCCAGGCCGGAACCTGAGCGGGTAATCTCTGTACCCTCGCCCCCGGCTCGACGATTCGGCCGGGGGCGTTTTCGAGAAGGACGGATCCGTCAGAGGCCGTCTTCCATCTGGCGATAGAGCCGAAGCGCCATCAGGCCCAATACCCCCACGCCAACCAACAACACCGCCCAAAGCACAATTCGGCTCCAGGCCACGCCCGGCTCCGGCGGGCGCAAGCGCCCGGGGCCACCCAAGGGCACCCGCTCCCGCGCCTCGGCCTCCACCGCCCTGCTGAGTTGCCCCGCATCCCGCAACGTCTTCACCAGGGCCGCGCTGTCGCCGGGATGATTCTTCAAGGAGGCATTCCCGAACGCCAACAAGAAAGGTCCTCGGCCGCGAGCCACCACGTAGAGCTCGTGGGGCTGCCAACTCACCAGCAGCATGGGCGCTCCGGTACCCAGGCCACCGCCGGCATCCCCCACGGATATTCGCCAGTAGCGGTCATCACCGGGCAATACCGAAACCGGCTTCGATCGCAACGTGCCTCCGTTGAGCTGAAGATCATAGGCAACGCCCTGGTAGCGCTGACGCCAAGCCGCCGCCGCGCTGGAGCGGCTCTCGATGAGCACTTCCACCAGGGTGTTGGGCTCCGGCAGCTTCAGACCCACCCGCCGGACCGGGAAATGCCCGCCGAGGTCGTAGTTGAAGACCGAGGATGACGCCTTTGCCGTCTCGCCCGCCTTGGCGGGTTCCGCGCTGATCTCCATCTGGCGCAGGCGCTCGCCCGGCGGTGCCGCACGCACAAACGCCTCCACCCGGGTCAACTCGTAATCCCGGAGCGCGTCGGGCCAGGTGATACGGAGATAGCGGGCGTCCCCGGGGTCGATATCCACGGTATCCCGAGACAGTTGCCGCCCGCGGTATTCCAGATCGGCAATCGTTCCCTTCGCATCCAGGGCATGCCACTGATCCAGGCTCTGGCTGGCCTCGACCGTCAAAGGCACCACAAAGCCCTGGGGTGCGGGCCGGCCGTCGGCGACCTGCCAATGCAGTTTCAACTCCACGTTCGCAGCGCCGCGCACGGATTTGGGCAAGCGGGAAAGATCCAGCAAGTAAGCGCCCACGGGGTTGTCCGGCGCGGCATCGCCACGCTCCACCCGGACCACGTTGCCGTCGCCGTTGGTCACGACGGAAACCGTCCCGCCCTTCCCTTCACCGGATTTCGGCGCCAACGGAAAAATGGGAAGATCGCGAGCCTGCACCTCACCGGTACCGCCCGGCGGCGTTTCCTCCAGACTGTAAGGCGCCACTTGGCTGTCCGCGTTGAACACACGCAGGTCCGCCAAATCCGGGGACACCACGTCGCGATACACCGTCTCCGGGAGCGGGAGGCGATAAAGCGTTGCGTCCGGTGGCGCGGCAAGCCTGATTCCGTAGGCGAAATCGTTCGGCGTCAGGGAATCCGCCCCGGCGGCTCCCGCCAAAAGCATCAGCAAAAGCAACCATCCTGCGCGGCTCATGGACCCGGCTCCGAAGTACGGCGCGGCGGCAGCGGCGAGAAGTAACCGATCACCAACGTCATCACACCCACCAGAAGGAAAGAGACTATTCGCGCCACCGTACCTACACCCGACAAATCCACCAAGAAGAGCTCCACAATTACCACACCCAGCAACGCCGCGCCGGCAAACCAGCCCGGCCGCAACCCACGCCGCGCGGACACGGCCATGATACCCAGCGCCGCCGCAGTCCAGAACACGGAAAGCGTCGTTTGGAACACTGCGGAACCGAAGAGCCCTCCCGCCGTGTAGGGCACTCGTGCCCAAGCGTGAGCCGAGCGTGCCAGTACTGTTGTGGCCAAGATGAACACGGCGGCGCCCCCGGTTCGGGCCGTGCGGCGGATCCAGCATTGGGCGGTTCGCTCCACGCGGGCTTCGAGATAGGTGGCGTCGCGGGATCGGTCGCGGAGGCGGGTGCGGTAGGCTCGCCCGGTGGCTCCTCGGCGTCCGGGCGCGTCCGAGACCCGGGAGAGTCTCCCGCGTCACGCCGCGGCGCTCCAAAGCGTCCAGTCGCAGCCCGACCAGGCGCAGCTCCTCCTTGAGCTCCCGCTGCATCCAGAACAGCGCTCCGACCACAAAGCCGATGGCGACCCCGTCCCAGCGGAGCAGAAAGAAACCGACCGCTGCCCCAATCAACCCCATAACCACGAACAACAGGCTCATGGCATCTCCATTGTTGTTGTCGTTTTCATTCCCTTGCCGGACGGAACGCCCGCCTGTTCCCAATGCTACCTGCTTTGACGAGGCCCTGCCCTCGGCCCCTCGACAGAAAATGACTCAACGGCCCTTGATTTTTTGCTGCAATGCACCATTATTAGTAGTAGGAGAGATCAGTCATCGACGTCATAGGGAGGTAACTACCATGGCAAACGAAGGATTCTTCAAGACGTGGAATGAGCAGGTCGAAAAGCTTGGCCTCGGCTTCGAGCCGGCACGCAAGGCGGCTGCCTTGGGTGTGGACCATCTGGAAAAGTTGGTCGCGCTGCAGCTCGATGCCGCCCAGGCCTACGCTGAACTGGCGGTGGGTGAAGCCCGTGCCGCTCTGGACGTCAGGGACGCCAATGGCCTGCAGGCTTACGTGAAGCGCCAACAGGACGTGGCCAAGACGGTCAATGAGCGCGTCAAGGGCGACGCCGACAAGGTCATGTCGTTGAACCGCAACTTCGTGGACCAGATCGGCCAAGTCGCCAAGCCCAAACCGGCGAAGGCCGCAAAGGCGAGCTGATCGAGCCGTAGCGCGGGTCCAACCAACCCGCCCCGCAAAGGCCGCCGGATCGATCCGGCGGCCTCTTTATTGGCCGTCGCCCGGACATCTATCGGCCCCGCTTTGACCCACCGGCCGCGGCCCTGCAAAATACCCGTCCAACTACGCCCCGAAATTCAGAATTCCTGCCAAGGATGGGAGGACAATGCGAAACGGAGCCACGGAGTCATGATCGGCTCAACGCCGCAACCCGCCACGCCGCCTTCTGGCGACCAACTCGCCGACGTTCTTCACGACGTCTTCGGCTACACCGAATTCCGGGGCCGTCAGCGCGAAATCATCGATACCGTAATCGCGGGCCGCAACGCCCTGGTTCTCATGCCCACCGGCGGCGGCAAATCGCTGTGCTATCAGGTTCCTGCACTGATTCGGGACGGCATGGCCGTCGTGGTCTCGCCGCTGATCGCGCTGATGCAGGACCAGGTGGAGGCCCTGCGCCAGAACGGCGTGCGCGCCGCCTATCTGAACTCCTCCCTGGCGCCGGCCGAAGCCCGGGCCGTGGAACGGGCCGTGGCCGCGGGCGAACTGGACCTGTTGTACATGGCGCCCGAGCGCTTGTTGAGCGAACGTTCCCAGGCCATGCTGGAACGAGCCCCCGGCCTGGCATTGTTCGCCATCGACGAAGCGCACTGCGTTTCCCAATGGGGGCACGATTTCCGACCGGAATACATTCAGCTCGGAACGTTGTGCGAGCGATTCCCCCACATCCCGCGCATCGCCCTGACCGCCACCGCCGACGAGCGCACCCGGCGCGAGATCCGTGACCGACTCTTCCCGGACCAGTGCCGGGAGTTCATCGCCAGCTTCGACCGGCCCAATATCCGCTACCGGGTCGGCCTCAAACAACGCGCGAAAGACCAACTTCTTCAGTTCATCCGCGAGGAACATGCCGGCGAGGCGGGCATCGTCTATTGCATGTCCCGCAAGCGCACCGAGGAGACGGCGTCCTGGCTGACGGGCAAGGCGTCGCCGCCCTGCCCTATCACGCCGGCCTGGCCGCCGACGTACGCCAGGACCATCAGGAGCGGTTCCTCAAGGAGGAAGGGCTGGTGATCGTCGCCACGGTGGCCTTCGGCATGGGCATCGACAAACCCGACGTGCGTTTCGTCGCTCACCTGGATCTGCCGAAGAACATCGAGGCCTACTACCAGGAGACCGGCCGCGCCGGCCGCGACGGCCTGGCCGCCGACGCCTGGCTGGTCTACGGCCTCCAGGATGTCTACAACATCCGCCAGATGATCGCCTCATCCGAGGCCCATGAGCAGCACAAGCAGGTGGAACGCCAGCGCCTTGAGTCCCTGCTCGCCTATTGCGAGCTCTCCAGTTGCCGCCGTCAGACCCTGCTTCGATATTTCGGCGAAGAGCATGAGGGCGGTTGCGGCAACTGCGACAACTGCCTCACCCCGCCGGAGACCTGGGATGCCACGGAAGTTGCCCAGAAGGTCCTGTCCTGCGTCTACCGTACGGGCCAGCGCTTCGGTGCCGGGCACGTGGTGGACGTCCTCACTGGCAAAACGGACGACCGCATCCAGCGCCTGGGCCACGACCGCCAGAGCACCTTCGGCATCGGCAGCGATCGGCCGGTCTCGCTATGGCGCTCGGTCATCCGCCAGTTACTGGCCTACGGCTACCTGCAGACGGACCCGGACGGATACGGCACCCTGCGGCTGGACGATAGCTGCCGGGCCCTTCTGCGCGGAGAGGAAACGCTCACACTGCGGAAGGACACGGTCGAACAAAAACGCAAGGCCAAGACCACCACCGCCCGCCTGCGCGCTTCCCTGGAAGCCCAGGCCCACGACCCGATCCTGTGGGAGGCACTGCGGGAATGCCGCCGACGGATCGCCGACGAGGCGGGTGTACCACCTTATGTCATCTTCCACGATGCCACGCTCCAGGCCATGGTTCAGTTTCAGCCGCAAACCCCGGACGAACTGTTCGAGCTCTCCGGCGTGGGCAAGAAGAAGCTGGAAAGCTATGGCGAGTCTTTCCTGAAGGTCATTCGGGAATTCGGCTCGGGTCAGGCAGCGCCCGAGGGCGCCGCCTGACGCGGCTCCTATTTCCGCAGCAACTTGAAGGCGTGGTCGCCGTTGAAGCCGCTTCGGAAGAAGTGGCTAATCCATACCATCGCCAGGGGCTCCAAATAACGCGAGGCCTGGATGCCGCCCGGTCGACCGCCGGCGGCCACCCCAGCTCCCGAACCAGGCCACTCACCTGTTGCTTGGCCCCTTCATCGTTGCCCGCGATGAACATATCCGGCTTCCCGTCGGGGAAACTCGGATCGACCATGTGCGGATTACCGACGATGTTGAATGCCTTGACCACCTTCGCCGGAGGAAACCAACGCTTCACCTGTTCACCTGCCGAGTCCGTGAGGCCTACGACCAACTCCGGTGGCTGGCCCTCGGCCACGAAACGCAGCGGGTTGGTTGGATCGATGACGACCTTGTCCGCAAACGAGCCAGGGCCAGCCATGTCCACACCGCCTTCGGGATCCAGCCACTGCAAAAACCACCAATTCACCGAAACGAGCCGCTTCGCAAAGCTGACGACCCGCACGCCCCGTCCAGTGCGGCCTGCAGATCGCGGGCCTTGTCAGAGCGGGGATCCCGCGTGCCGATCGCCACTTCGTGACCCTGGCCGGCAAACCATCCGGCAAGCACCCGGCCCCCAAGGGGAAGCTCACTCTCCAGCGTATCGCCGCACTTGACCATCTCCTGGTCTCACCCCGTGGCGGCCGACAGGGCATCGTCGACGCCCAGCTCGGACGTCTCGGGCTGACCCGGCGGGTCGCACTGAGCGTACCCCACTTCCTCATGGCGCCCGCGGTCGTCGCCGAATCGGATTTGATCGCGACTCTCCCCCGCGCGTAGCGCCCTTGTGTTCCCCCGCCTCATCCTCGTTGTAGCTCTTCTTCCGCCACACACTCTTCCCGGCTTCTCCGTCGCCATGACCTGGCACGAGCGGCAACACACCGATCCCGTACACCGCTGGCTCCGACAGCAACTGGTCAAAGTCGCCGCGCTCGTTTGACGCCCGCCGACGCCTCTGGCCGACGAGCGGTAGCGCCTGACACGAGATGTTGTTGCATTGCACCAATTCGTTTGCTATTGTGCAATGCAACAAGAGGCAAGAAGCATTCTTGTACCGACTTGATACCTGAAACTTCGGAGGAACCCGAAATGAACGACAAGATCCTGAAGAGCTGGAGCGAGCAGATTGAGAAGCTGGGCGCCGGTTTTGGTCCGGCCCGCGAAGCGGCCAAGCTGGGTGTTGATCACCTGGAGAAGCTGGTTGCTCTGCAACTGGATGCCGCTCAGTCCTATGCCGAGCTGGCCGTTACCGAAGCCCGCTCCGCGCTGGAAGTCAACGACACCGAATCCCTGCAGGCCTACCTCAAGCGCCAGCAGGAGCTGGGCAACACCATCGGCGCCCGCGTCAAGGGCGACGCCGAGAAGGTGGTCACCCTGAACAAGGCGTTCGCTGACAAGATCCAGAAGATCACCCAGCAGAACGTCGCGGCTGCTACGCCGAAGGCTGCCAAGGCCGCCAAGTAAGCAACGGCTCCGCGCCGTACCGGAACCGCCGGCACCCGCCGGCGGTTTTTTTGTTTGCGGCAAGGGCTGTCTTGCCCGAAACTCCCGGTTCCGACCGCAGTCCGACTCACCACCATGAAGATTTGGATCGACGCAGACGCCAGCCCGAACCCCGTCAAGGAAATCGTGTTCCGGGCCGCCACCCGTCGCAAGATCCAGACCGTGCTGGTGGCCAACCAGGCGGTGCGAGTACCGCGCTCGCCGTTCATAAAGGCGATACAGGTCAGCGGCGGATTCGACGAAGCCGACAATTACATCGTGGCCAACGCCGCCGCCGGCGACATCGCCGTCACCGCCGATATCCCCCTGGCGTCCGAGCTGATCGAGAAAGACGTCCGCGTGCTGACACCCCGAGGCGTGGCCCAGACTGCGGAGAACATCCGGGAAAAGCTGGTCATGCGCGACTTCATGGAAGAGATGCGGGGAAGCGGGCTTGCCCGGGGCGGCCCCCGGCCTTATAGCGACAAAGACAAACAGGCCTTCGCCAACGGCCTGGACCGGCTTCTCGCCCAGCGCTAGCAGCCGGTGCCCCGCTAACCGTTGGGGCCTGTCATTTGGTACGCTATGGACCATCGTTCATTGAGCAAGCAAGGCAGATTTCGACATGGCTGAAGAGAATCACGAAGCCGAGTTCAACATGGACCCGGCCGCACTGTGCAAGGAAGAGGTCTTCACCGACCGCCGCGTCGGCACCATCACCCGCATGACGCCGATCACCGGCGACGGCGAGCGCGATGAAAGCCGGCCCGTGGAATACATCGGCCAGACCCAAATCATGACCCGCGCCGGCGCGCTGCCCATCAGCTTTCAGATCGAAGCGGACACCCTGGGCGAAGCGGCGCAGAAGTTCGGAGAAGGCGCGGAACAGGCCGTGGAAGATACCATGCGCCGCATTCAGGAAATGCAGCGCGAGGCGGCCACATCCATCGTCACTCCCGAAACTGGCGGCTTCGGCGGCATGGGCGGCGGCGCGCCCGGCGGCCCGGGCAGCAAGATCCAGTTGCGCTGATAACCCTCAGCACGGGTCGGCCCCAGCCGGCCCGTGTGCCTCCCTCCGCGCATCCGGCCAAAACCGCCGCCCGTCCCGCCCCGCCTCTGCGCCTCCCCAAGCCCACCTATACTGGGCGAACACACTGCACTCAAAGGACAAGACCCCATGCGTGGATTGATGCTGATCGGCATGCTCATCGCCCTGCTCGTGGTCGGCTATCTCCAGGTCAAATCGAGCCACGACGCTCTGGCACCCAGCGGCGACGCTGCCCAGGCGGTTAAGACCCGTCCCGAGGAAGTTCAGAAAGAAGTCGACGCCGCCATGAAGCAGCACATGGACAAGCTCAAGCAGTACGAGCAGCAGCAGGCGCAATAGGGAAGCACTTATCGATGCACGCGGCCTCGTAACGGGCCCGAGAAACCACCGCGGTAGGAGCGGCGATCTTCGCCGCGAATGATTCACCGTAGTCGGTACTCCCGCCCGGTTCGCGGCGAAGATCGCCGCTCCTACGGGAAGCTGATGGCTCTACCGGCCGTCGATCCAGCCTCCGGTAGCCTGCACCGGGCCGATCCGGCCGCCTTCCGAGACCCACACCGCCACCGCGTACCGAGGCGCGACCGTGCCGCCCGAGCCCAGCCGCAACGCTCCCGTATAGACGCCGTCGGCATTCGGCGTGGCGCCCGACTCCCGGTAGTCCAACACCACGAAGTCGTGCCGCAGCGTGCGGCCGCTGTTCTCGCCGGCCCGGACATCGGTTACCAGACCGAACCCGAGCAACGCGGCGTGGATCTGAACCCCGCCGCGAGCAACCGCCGCCGGCTCAAACCGCACGCTCAGCGTTTCGTCCTCATAGGAGGCACGCAGCCTCCCGCCCGCCAAGCGATGGTCTGCAGCAACCGCCTCCACCGCGCGGCCACGCCACTCGTGTCCGTTGACGACGAAGCCGGGCGTATACATCACACCGCTGCCCCACTGCTCGGCGTAGGCCCGCTGCCGCCGGGCGAATCGCGGATCGTCGAAGCGGTCCTTCCAGCCCATCTTGTCCCAGTAGTCCACATGGAAGGCCACCGGCACCCAGCGGGTCCAGAGCTCGGTGTCCGTTCGCAGGGAAGACAACCAATGCTCCGCGGGCGGGCAGCTGCTGCAACCTTCGGACGTGTAAAGTTCGATCAGTGCCTTGCCGGGCCCCGACGCGGATAGAACGATCGGTGCGGCACCGACGACCCCGGAAACAAGGAAAACCAGAAAGAGCACGGTTAGCGAGCGCACGGAACACCTCGAGCAACAAACCCGTCACTCAACCCTAGGCTCCGCCGGTTGACGCTTCCATACGGGCCATTACGTACACCGGGCGCGAGGCATCGAGTTCCAAGCGAGCGATCCGAACGGCAAGGCTTGGGTGAATCCGGGAGGCGCTTCCTAGACACCCTCGTTCGTGATGTGCAGCAAACGGCCGCAATGCTTGCAGTGCACGGCGTCCGGATCATGGCGATTGAGGCCGCAGTCCGGGCATTCGTAGCGGACCTTGTTCGGCCGGAATATGGTCTGGATCAGTCGCAAAAACAGGGATACCCCCACGATCATGATCAACACCGCCAACACACGACCGGCCGAGCCAGTCAAAGTGATGTCGCCGAAGCCGGTAGTCGTCAGCGTCGTGACGGTGAAATAGAGGGCGTCCACATAATCCGTGATCGCAGGGTTGGTGTGAACCTGCAGGACATAGACCACGGCGGAAATCACGAACACGAAGACGATCAGGTTCAGACCGCTGAAGATTACATCCTCGTGCTGGGCGAAGAACTTCGATGAGGAGCGCAATTCGCGGAGCACCTGATATGAGCGCAGTAGCCGAAGCGTTCGCAAAACTCTGAGAAAACCCAGGTTTTCCGTGAACGCGGGCGCGAACAGCGAAAGAACGACGGCTAGGTCCACCAGGGCCAGGGGGCGCAGCAGATGACCCACCCGGTCGGCGGCCAGCCACCACCGTGCGCCATAATCCGCGAGCAGCAGGGCTCCCAGAGTGTAGTCCGTCAGAACGATCCAGCGTGCGTGGGGAAGAAACGTGGTTACGACAAAAAAACAGACAACCACGACATCAAGGACGAGCAGCAACCACCGCAAGCCACGGGCGCGCGGCGTGTCACCCTTGTACAGGGCCAGTAATGCTGATCTCATCCACAGACTCCCGCCGAAACCAAGGAGTCTCAATCATAGCGGCACAGCAGCCCCCGAATCGACGACTCCGGGGCTATTCAGGCGCGCGCTGCTTCGCGCGTTTCCGGTTCATTCGAGGAATATTTGCGCATCAAATAGGCCGTGCAGACAACCCGCAGCATGGACGCGAAGTTCCCCACTTCACCCCGTAGCTCGATCACTTCATCGTGAAGCGTGCTGAGAAACCGAGGCGTACTCAGGCGCTGTTCCGCTGCCATCTCGTCGAGGATGTCCCAGAAACGCTGCTCTAGGCGAAGGCTGGTGACGTAGCCGTGCAGGCGTACCGAGCGGGTATGGTATTCGTACAAAGCCGGATCGGTGCTGGCATAGATGTAGCACATCTTTCCGCCTACCCCAGTGGCGATTGTGAGAAGGCCCGAGTCCTGGCCCGGGCCTTCCCAGTATAGGCGGTTACCGCGCGGCCGCCGCCTTGCGGGGCCCGGCGATCTGGATATCGCCGTGCTCGATATGGGTCCCCAGGACTTTCAGGAACTGGCCAACCCAGGCCGGATGCGCCGGCCAGGCGGGTGCAGTGACGAATTGCCCGTCCGTTACCGCTTGATCCACGGGTATATCGGCGTACGTGGCACCCGCCAGCTCCACCTCCGGGCCGCAGGCGGGATAAGCGGAGATGTTCCTGCCTTCGATAACCTTGGCCGCGGCCAGGATCTGGGCACCGTGGCAAATGGACGCAATTGGCTTGCCGGCCTTGTGGAATGACTGGACCAGTTTGATGAGGTCCTTGTTCAGGCGCAGATACTCCGGCGCCCGCCCGCCGGCAATCATCAAGGCGTCATAGTCGCCTTCCTTCGCATCGTTGAAGGTGGCGTTCAAGGCGAAGTTGTGCCCCGGCTTCTCGGTGTAGGTCTGGTCGCCCTCAAAATCGTGGATGGCGGTCTTGATGGCATCACCCGCCTTCTTGTCAGGACAGACGGCGTGCACCGTATGGCCCACGGCGGTCAACGCCTGAAACGGCACCATGACCTCGTAGTCTTCGCCGAAATCGCCGACCAGCATCAAAATCTTCTTGGCGCTCATTGAGTCCCTCCTCCAGGCATTCGCCATAGCAATTTGGGTTGACGAAGCAGGCCCGCGCACACCGGCGAACCATCTTCTCCCGAACACCGAACGTACCGCCATCGACCGAGGCGATGGTGTTAGCTCACTACTACATCCACGCCTTCACCACCGGGACGTGCCGGGCCCACCCTTGAAGGGCCCGATCAGATCCGAAGTAATCCAACCTCCGTAGAAATCGCCAGGCTGGGCAAGCGCTCGTTCGCCGTCCACCAAACACACATCGACGCGGCTGGGATAGAAGGCGAAACAGCCGCGGATCGAGGCATAGGGAGGATACGGAAGGGGATACGACCATGCCGCGTTCGTGCTCACCCGATCACCGACGCGGATTGTCCAGTAGGATGCCGTGCCCTTGAATTCGCAGACGGAGCGGACCTCCGTTGGCGTGAGATAATCGCGGCGAACGTCTGCCGCGGGTATATACCAGGCGGGGGGATGGCTGGTTTCCAGCACACGAACCGCGCGCCGGGAATCAGCGATGATCACGCCCGCGAACGCCACGATCACGTGTCGAATGGACGGTTCCAACCTCGGCGGCCGCGGATATTCCCAGACCGACTCCTTCCCCTGAATGCGAGTTTTCAGTTGCATCGCGACCTCCTGCTTGTCGCCGCTGCGAAGGTCCGAGGCTGTCTTCCCTGACACCCCGACAGGAATTAAATCGAGACACTCCACAATGAAAACAAGCCCTGCTCCGCAGCCCGGAGGCCACGAACATTGATGCCCATGTGACCCCCGCCACCGCGGCCCGCCACATTTCGTCACAGTCTGGCCCCGGAAACGTCAGAACCGCCGGGTAGTCTCCTTCCCATAGCGAACCCTCTTCCGGGCACAAGAAAAAACAAGCAAGGAGGCCAGTGATGGTCCATCGTCGCCGCACTCGCGCAGTGATCATCCTTTGGCTCCTGGCCGCGGTCACCGGCCTGGCCGGCTGCGACCAGTCGCCGGAACACCACACAGCAAAAGAGGCAAAGACCCCGCCCCCGGCCACCTCCAAGGCGCCGCCCAATGTCCCGTTCGAGGTATTGGAGGTGGGTGAGCGCAGCTTCGAAAACGCCTCCGCGCTGGCCGTGCTGTTCTCGCACCCCATGGACTCGGGGAAACGCTACGATGAATTCCTGCACGTGCGCGACAAGGACGGCCCGATCAAGGGCGCCTGGGTGCTGGCGGACAACCAGCGGGTGCTGTATTTCCCGCACATCAAGCCACAAACCCGCTACACCGTGACCGTGGATGCCGGCCTGATCGCACCGGACGGCGCGCGCCTGGGCAGCTCCAGCACCAAGACGCTGACCACACGCAAGATCACCCCGGTGGTGTCTTTCCTCAGCCAGGGCCTGCTGCTGCCCAAAGACCTCAGTGACGGCCTGCCGGTGGTCACGGTCAACGTCCCCGAAGTGGACATGGAATTCTTCCGCCTCAAACCCGAGGCCGTTCATCAGTTCAGCCGCCGCCTCAGCGGCACCGGCAACGCCAACTACTACGAACTCAGCCGACTGAACCGAGTCGCCGACTTGGTGTATTCCGGCCGTTTCGAGCTGAACCCACCGGCGAACACCCGCGCCGTCACCCACATTCCCGTGCGCAACATCGACGCGCTGAAGGCGCCCGGCATGTATTTCGCGGTCATGCGCCGCCCTGGCGAATACGACTATCGCTACAACACGGCCTATTTCTTCGTCAGCGACATCGGCGTGCAGGCGCGGCTTTACAAGGACAGCGCCGTGATCCTCACCGCTTCGCTGAAGACCGGCAAACCCCTGCCGGACGTACACATCAGCATCCAGGACAAGCACGGCCGGGAAGTGCTCAGCGGCCGCACCGACGACCATGGCGAGCTGCGGCTGGATCAGCGGCTGCAGGGCCGTTCCCTGCTGGTGGCGGAGCGCGAAAAGGATGTCTCCTTCGTGCCGCTCACCGGCCCGGCGCTGGATCTCTCCGCCTTCAAGCTGGGCGATCGTCCCTATCAGGAGCGGGAAGTGTTCGCCTATAGCCCGCGGGACATCTACCGCTCCGGCGAGACCGTCACCGTCTCCGCCCTGCTGCGCGACCACGACGGCAAAACGGTGCCGGCCACGCCGCTGCAAGCCCGGCTGATCCGCCCGGATCACCGCGAGGCCCGCCGCTTCGTCTGGCAACCGGAAGCCCTCAAAGGCGTCGACTACTACCAGACCCAGCTCCACCTGGCGGACGACGCGCCCACCGGCCCGTGGCAACTGGAAATCCGCACCGATCCCGGCTAGCCAAACCCCCGATCAGGTCTTCCAGTTCCAGGTGGAGGATTTCGTGCCCGAGCGCATGAAGCTCGCCCTGACCGCCCCCAAGCAGCCGCTGCACCCCCGCGATCCCTTCGCCGTCGATGTCCAGGGCGACTACCTCTACGGGGCCCCCGCCGCCGGCAACCGGCTGGAGGCTACGCTCACCGTGCGCAGCGCCGGCGAGCTGCTGAAGGACACCCGCCCGGACTTCGTCTTCGGCGACACGGTCTCGGGCGCCTACGCCAACACCATCCACCTGGACCCGGTGACGCTGGACGACAAAGGCCACACCCAGGTCTCCGTCCCCTCCCAATGGGGCAGCCTCAACAAACCGCTGCAACTGCTCTACACCGCCAGCCTGTTCGAATCCGGCGGCCGCCCGGTCACCCGCTCCGTCAGCCGCCAGGTCTGGCCCGCCGACGCCCTGGTGGGCCTGCGCCCGCTCACCGGAAGCAACAAGTATTTCGACCCGGGCCCGGTGCATTTCGAAGTCATCAAAGCCCGCCCGGACGGCAGCCTGGTCGCCGCGAAGGGCCTGCAGGCCAAGTTGATCCGCGAAGACCGCGACTACTACTGGGAATACTCCGAGCAACAGGGCTGGCACTACGCCTACAGCGCGAGCAACTATCCGCTCTCCGAGCAGAACCTGGACATCAAGGCCGGCAAACCCGCCGACCTGACGTTCGCGCTGGACTACGGCTATTACCTGCTGGAAGTGTTGGACCCGGCCACCGGCCTGACCACCCGCACTGAATTCCGCGTAGGCTGGTGGTCCTGGCAGCAGGGCAGCGGCACCACCCGCCCCGATCAGGTCACCCTGCGGCTGGACAAGGCCGCCTACGATCCCGGCGACACCGCCAAGCTCACGGTGGTCCCGCCCCACGACGGCCAGGCCGTGGTGATGGTGGAAGGCGGCGGTCTGCTGTGGTCCAAGCATGTGGCGGTCAAGGCCAAGGGCACCACGGTGGAGATCCCCGTCGCTCCCAACTGGAACCGGCACGATCTCTATATCAGCGCCGTGGTCTTCCGCCCGGGTAACGCCAAAGACAAGATCACGCCCAACCGCGCCGTGGGCCTGCTGCCGCTGAAGCTCAATCGCGAGCCCCGGCGCTTATCCGTGAAGCTCAGCGCACCGGAAGTCACCGAACCGCTCAAGCCCGCCAACGTGGACCTCACCGTCACCGGCGCGGCCCAAGGCCCGGTCTATGTCACCCTGGCGGCAGTGGACGTGGGCATCCTCAGCCTCACGGATTTCCAGACACCCGATCCCTTCGAAGGCTTCTTCGGCCAGCGCCGCTACGGCGTGGACGCCTACGACCTCTACAGCAAGGTCATCGAACTGGCCGACGGCCCCAAGGCCAAGATCCGCTTCGGCGGCGATGCGGACGTAGCCAACGCCGGCCAGCGCGCCAAGAGCCGGCTGGAATTCGTCACCTTGTTCTCCGGCGCCGTGCAGGTGGATGCCAACGGCCACGCCCGCATCCCCTTCGACATGCCGGACTTCAACGGCAAGGTCCGCCTCATGGCCGTGGCCTTCAGCGCCCAGCGCTTCGGCAGTGCCGAGCGGGAAATGACTGTGCGCTCGCCCCTGGTCACCCAGCTCTCCATGCCCCGCTTCCTGGCCGGCGGCGACCGCTCCGAATTCACCCTGGACGTGAACAACCTCAGCGGCCGGGATGAACATCTGGACCTAACGCTTACCGCCGATGGCCCGGTAACCCTCAGCAACGGCCACCGCGAGCTGGATCTGGCCGACGGCCAAGAAGACCACCCTGCACTTCCCCGTCACCGCCGCCCTGGCCTTCGCCACCGCCAAGATCTCCCTGAACGTCCAGGGCAAATACATCCAACTTCAGCGCCACTGGAAGCTGGACGTGCGCCCACCTTTCCCCGGTGAAACCCGCCGTGCCGGCACCGCCCTGCAACCCGGCGGCGCCTTCGTCCTGAACAAGGGCCTGTTCAACGGCCTGGCCCCGGAAACCGTCCAGGCCTATCTGAACATCTCCACCATTCCGCCCCTGGATCTGGCGAAAAATCTCCACGACCTGCTGCACTACCCCTACGGCTGCCTGGAGCAGACCACCAGCAGCACCTACCCCTGGGTCTTCGCCAACCCGGAGATGGTCCAGCGCTTCGGCCTCAATGCCAAGCTCGCCAAGGACCGATCCGACTCCGTGGAAAAAGGCATCCGCCGCATCGCCGACAAGCAGCTCCCCAGCGGCGGCTTCGGTCTGTGGACCAGCCACAGCCCCGAGGAACCGTGGCTCACGCCCTACGCCGTGAACTTCCTGCTGGATGCCCGCGACCACGGCTTCGCCGTGCCCAGCGATATGCTGGACAAGGCCCTGCGCCGCTTGCAGCAATACCTGCAGCGCGGCGTCAGCCCCTCGCTGATTCAGCAGTACAAACATCATCTCTACTACGCCCGCTTCGCCTCCACGGCCTATGCCGCCTACCTGCTGGCCCGGGTCAACCGCGCGCCGCTGGGCACCCTGCGCGTGCTGTTCGAGCGCCAGCGCAAGGATGCCGATGCCGCCTTGCCCTTGCTGCACCTGGGCCTGGCCCTGCAACTGGCCGGCGATCCCGAGCGCGCCAAGACCGCCATCCAGGAAGGCCTGGACAAGATCGACCAGGAGCGAGACCGCTACTACTACGGCGACTACGGCTCCGAAGTCCGCGACCTGGCGCTCGCCATCCACCTGCTCTACAGCCACCAAATCGACGTGCCCGGCCGCGACCAACTCGTGTTCAAGCTCGCCAAGGCCCTGCACCACCGCGAGTGGCTCAGCACCCAGGAGCGCAACGCCCTATTCATGGCCGGCGTATCCCTGGCCCAAGGCATAGGCAGCAAGTTCTCCGGCAGCCTGACCGTGGGCAAGAACACCCAGGCCGTGCCGGCCACGGATCACTTCACCCTGCGCCCCAGCCTGGCCGATCTGCGCGCCGGCATCCGCTTCACCTCCGGCGCCGACAAGCCGCTGTATGTGTACGTCGCCGTCGGCGGCTATCCCGCCAAAGCGCCCAAGGCGGTGGCTGATCCCATGCACATCACGCGCACTTGGTACACCACCGACGGCCAGCCCCTGGGCGACCGCCCGGTGAAGGTCGGCGAACTGCTTCTGGTGCACGTGCGGGTCAGCTCCGACCGCTACATTCCCGACGCCCTGGTGGAAGACCTGCTGCCCGCCGGCCTGGAGCCGGAATCCCAGGGCCTGAAGCACAACGTGAAGCTGGACGATCTGGTGCTGAACGGCACCCCTGTCTCCAACCTGCGCGCCAATCAGGACGTGGTCCACGAGGAATACCGGGACGACCGCTACACCGCCGCCGTGCGGATCTATCCCTGGGAAGATGCCCAGATGCTCTACCTGGTCCGTGCCGTCACCCCGGGCACCTACAAAGTCCCGGTGCCCCAAGTGGAATCCATGTACCGCCCGGAGATACCGCGGCATCGGCGCCACCCGCGACCACGCTGACGGTGCAGCCGTGACCGCGAGCCAGGACATGGTCCCCAAGCGCCGCCCGCGCTGGCGCCGCCGCCTGTTGGCGGTGGCGTCGGTGCCGGCGGCCCTGTTCCTGGCCTTCCTGCTGCTGGACCGCCTGTTCCCCCTGCAACTGCCGGGCGACGACGCCTTCGCCGTGGTGGTCACCGCCAAGGACGGCACCCCCTTACGCAGCTTCGCCGACAAAAACGGCGTCTGGCGCTACCCCGTCACCATCAAGGATGTTTCGCCCCGCTACATCCAGGCCCTGCTGAACTACGAAGACCGCTGGTTCTGGGATCATCCCGGCGTCAATCCCCTGGCCCTGGCCCGCGCCGTGGGCCAGTGGCTCTGGTTCGGCCACCCGGTCTCCGGCGGCTCCACCCTCACCATGCAGGTCGCCCGCATCCTGGAGCCCAACCGCCGCAGCATTCCCGGCAAACTGGTACAGGCCTTCCACGCCCTGCAACTGGAATGGCACCTGAGCAAACGCCAGATCCTCACGCTTTATTTGAACCACGCCCCCTTCGGCGGCCCACTGGAAGGCGTGCAAGCCGCCAGCTACGCCTACCTGGGCAAATCCGCGAAACACCTCAGCCACGCCGAAGCCGCCCTGCTGGCCGTACTGCCCCAATCCCCCAGCGCCCTGCGCCCGGACCGCCACCCCCGCGCCGCCCAGCAGGCCCGCAACAAAGTGCTGAACCGCCTGCGCAGCTTCGGCGTGTGGAGCGCCCACACCGTGCAACAGGCCAAGGCCGAAACCGTCGCCGCCTGGCCCCTGGAGCGCCCCATGCTCGCCCCGCTGCTGGCCCGTCGCCTGTATGACCAGGCCCAGCCCGGCAAGCCGCTGCGCACCACCATCGACGCCGGCCTCCAATCCCAGCTCGGCGCCCTGGTCCACGACTACACCACCCGCCTGCCGCCCCACAGCTCCGCCGCCGCCCTGATCGTGGATAACCGCACCCTGGCCGTACGCGCCTACGTCGGCTCCCCCGAGCTGACCAACGACAACCGCTACGGCTACGTGGACATGGTCCAGGCCGTGCGCTCCCCCGGCTCCACCCTCAAGCCCTTCCTCTACGGCTTCGCCATCGAAGACGGCCTGATCCACTCCGCCAGCCTGCTGCTGGACGCCCCGCAAAGCTTCGACGGCTACCGCCCCGGCGACTTCAGCGGCGGCTTCGCCGGCCCCGTCACCGCCACCGCCGCCTTGCAACGGTCGCTGAACGTCCCCGCCGTGGACCTGCTGGACCGCCTCGGCCCCGACTACTTCGCCGCCCGCCTGCGCCAAGGCGGCCTCAAGCTCGACTACCCCGACGGCGCCGCACCCAACCTCGCCATGATCCTCGGCGGCGTCGGCACCAAACTCGAAACCCTGGTCGCCGCCTACACCGCCCTGGCCCGCAACGGCAAATCCGGCGACCTGCGCTTCACCCCCAATGCCCCCATGCACAATCACCCCATGCTGCAACCCGGCGCCGCCTGGATCGTCCGCCGCATGCTCGTCATCGACCCACCCTTCGCCGGCGCCCAAACCGCCCCCGGCGAAACCCCCGTCGCCTGGAAAACCGGCACCAGCTACGGCTTCCGCGACGCCTGGGCCGTCGGCGTCACCAACCGCTACACCATCGGCATCTGGGTCGGCCGCCCCGACGGCACCCCCACCCCCGGCCACTACGGCGCCATCACCGCCGCCCCACTGATGTTCAACGCCTTCGCCCTGCTGCCGGCAGACCGCAGCGGCTTCCCCGAGCCGCCCAAGAGCGTCAGCCAAGCCACGATTTGCTGGCCCTTGGGGCAGCGGGCTCGGGCGGATGGACGCTATTGCGAGGAGAAGCATCAGGCATGGCTGTATCAGGGGATGGCGCCTGCCACGTTCCCGGATCGGAATGATGACAAGTGGTTGGGGAATCCGGTAACCGTTCAGGTGAACACAAGGACCGGGCGGTTGGTGCCGGCCGGCTGCGAATCCGCGGCGGCCACCAAGCAACGAACCATCGCGCTCTGGCCCAAAGCCGCCCTCCCTTGGTTGTCGCCCGAGACACGGCGGGAAAGCCG
The DNA here is from genome assembly GCA_963711725.1 of uncultured Gammaproteobacteria bacterium. Taxonomy (GTDB): domain Bacteria; phylum Pseudomonadota; class Gammaproteobacteria; order Nitrococcales; family Aquisalimonadaceae; genus CAVQFO01. The sequence goes on from CAVQFO010000023.1 coordinate 92,501, forward strand.
GCTACCGAGCGTCGACCGAGCTTGCCGGCGGGACGATGCACCAGCGCTGACAACACTCCACATCGTGGGTCTCCCCAAGGAAGGGACCGTAAGCCCCGCCGGAAACAGCGGCGCTCGCCCCACGATTACGCTACAAGCCGAAGGGGGAACCGGAGCCGTTCACTGGCTCGTGGACGGAAAGCAGGTGGCCCTGACTCACGACAATGGAGTGGCGCGGTATACGTTCAAGCACGGCGGGCAATACCGGGTCACCGCAATGGACGAGGATGGAGATTTCGATTGGGTGAACGTTACCGCGTCCAGCCCGTAGGAACGGTCGTCTCGACCGCGAATGAAGCTTTGTCACTCAACCGGAGGTCGGAGAGTTCGCTCTGGTATAGACCCTCAAGGCCATCCATTCGGCGCAATGCCCTTCGGTTATTGCGCCCTACGAACTGCGGTCATGAGCTCCGCCCGAAGCTTCTGGCGATTTTGCGTTCTTCTTCTGACTGATGGCTGAAATTAAAACGTAGTCATGGTCTTCGGTGGCTTCAACCGAGGAAAACGAAGAAGGCGAGCAAACCATCACCTTTGTCCACCAAGATCCAAAAAATCGCAGCGTTTCCCTAACCGGCGTAGAGCACCAATTCCCGCAGCCCGGGGCACCAGACCGGCGGCGATCACCGGCTTGGCGCGTACGCCGACGTCACCGGCCGGACCTTGCGTAACGCGCCACAAACCTGCACGTTAGCCTGAGGTTCAGGGCAGAGTCACGGGAGCAGGTCCATGGGAACGAATAAACTGATTGGTATCGTCTTGCTGGTCGTAGGGCTGATCCTGCTCTACTTCGGTTGGCAGGCCTCACAGTCGTTCACCGGACAGGTGCACGAGACGCTGACGGGACGCTATGGCAACGAAACCATGTGGTACTTCATTGGCGGTGCCGTAGCGGTCGTGGCCGGCGGATTCCTCGCCTTTGTGAAGCGGTGACGACTGACGATTGGCAAACGTAGGGCGCAATAACCGAAGGGCATTGCGCCGCATGCCTGAATGTATGGTGACTGCTCCGCCAGAGTTGATCGAATCACCTTACCCCTCCCCCGGCCCTCTCCCGCAAGGAGCGAAGGGGTGTTTGAAGCCGGCGCATCCAGGCTACGCGCTCGCTTCGAGTGGATAAGGGTCGCCGCAGCCAACCGCGGGGCTGGTTTATTGCCACGCTGCTCTCCGGCGCTCTACCACCGGGGAAAATATTGCGAATGGCGTAGAAACCCACAGTTTCTCGTCATTCCCGCGAAGGCGGGAATCCAGTCTTTTCAATGGCATGGATTCCCGCCTTCGCGGGAATGACGGGGCGGCGCCAACGTAGCGGTTCATTAGATCCCCAGCGTCAACCTCTCCCGCTACTCCCTTCAGGCGAGGGAGTCGGGGTGCCGTATTCCCCGCTATTCACGACGCCAGGGAGGCGTCCAGCTCGATGCGGGCGGCCTTGAGCAGTTTGGACACTGGGCATCCGCCCTTGGCGGCTTCGGCGTGCTTGAGAAAATCGTCCTTGCTCATTCCGGGCACCTTGCCCACCACCTTGAGTTCAATCAGCGGGATATGAGGCCCATCGTCCCCCACCTCCAGGTGGACACGGGCTTGCGTCTCCACGGATTCCGGCGGGTGGCCGGCTTCGGCCAGCATATTCGAGAGCGCCATGGAGAAGCAGCCGGCGTGGGCGGCGCCGATGAGCTCTTCGGGATTGGAGCCTTGTTCGTCCTCGAACCGCGTGCGGAACGAAAACGGCCCTTCCCAAGCGCCGCTGCCCAGGGCCATGCGGCCCTTGCCGGTCTTGAGATCGCCGGACCAACTGGCTTGTGATTTCCGTACGGGCATGTCGTTCCCTCCATTGTCTGAAGTTTGCTGCGTTAAAGGTTCGTCTCGTCCCCGGGCACGCCTTTGAAGGGTGCGGCGGCCGCGTCGGTCGATGGGGCTGGTTGGACCTCGGCGCCGAGCGTGTACGCCGTCATGGAGAGCGATCCCATGGCGTAGCCTTCCGTCAGCACTGCAGTGGCGGTTCCGGCCGCCGAGGCCAACCCCGCGAGGTATAGCACGGGGATGAAGTGCTCGGGGGTGGGCACGGCGAGGTGAAAATCAGGGTGGTCACGGAGCGTCGGTGCCTGGGCGGGCGTGGTGGTCATGATGGCTTTCGCCGCCTCGTCGAAGCGCCGGCTCCAGTCGAAGGCGGCCTCCGGCTGTTGCCAGTCCAGGCGCCGCAGGTTGTGCACCACATTCCCGCTGCCCAGGATCAGTACGCCCCGTTCGCGCAGGGGCGCGAGCCTTGCTCCAAGCTCCATGTGATATTCGAAGGGCTTTGCGGCGTTGATGGACAACTGCACAACAGGGATATCCGCGTCCGGAAAGGCGTGCACCAGCACCGACCAGGTGCCGTGGTCAATGCCCCAGCTGTCTTCGTCCAGGCCGATCCATTCGGGCTTCAGCAGCTCGGCGACTTCCCGGGCGACTTCCGGTGCGCCCGGCGCCGGGTACTGCACATCGAACAGCTCCTGCGGGAACCCGTAGAAATCATGGATGGTTCGAGGCTGAGCCATGGCGGTGACCGCGCTGGCATTGATGTACCAATGAGCGGAAACAGCCAGAATCGCCCGGGGGCGTGGGATGGAGGCGCCGAACTGGCGCCACGCCTCGGTGTGACGATTGCGGTCCAGCGCGTTCATGGGCGAACCGTGGCCAAGGAAGACGGCCGGCATCGGATCTTGCGTCATTGCATCCTCCGCTGTCACCGCAAGCAGCCTGGGGCCGGCGTCGCGATTGCAACACCGGACGCCGCGCCCCCCACCCGCCGGGGTGGAAACCTGCTACCGATTCAGCCCGGTGAAGAACTGGCGGGTGTTCTCGGCCAAGCTATCCAGGTGGTACCCGCCTTCCTGAACCACCAGAACCGGCAGCCCCGCATCGCGCAACATCCCGCCCATGCGATTAAAGCCCTCGGAGGTGACGGCAACCTGGGACTGAGGGTCTTCCCGATAGGTGTCGAAGCCCAGGGGGACCACCAGCACGTCGGGATTGAACAGGTCAACGGCAGTGAGGGCCTCCTCCAGGCGCTCGAAGAGAGCGGACTCCGGTGAGCCGTGGGGCATGGGCAGGTTGATGTTGTAGCCGTGACCCGCTCCGCTGCCTCGTTCGTCCTCGAAGCCGGAAACCACCGGGTAGAAATTGGTGGGATCGGCGTGGATGGAGATATAGAGCACATCGTCGCGCTCGTAGAAGATCTCCTGGATTCCCTGGCCGTGGTGCATGTCCGGATCCAGGATCGCCACGCGCGGAAACCGCTCCTGCAGCGCCGTGGCCGCAATGGCTGCGTTGTTGAGGTAACAGAAGCCGCCGGCGGCGTCGCGGCGCGCGTGGTGGCCGGGCGGGCGGCAGACGGCGTAGGCGACCCGTTCACCTTCGATGAGCGCCTGAGCACCCGACAAGGCCGTCTGTGCGGAATGGTAGGCGGAGAGCCAGGTCGGCTCCCCCACCGGGCAGCTTCCGTCGGCCAGATACCGGGCGGCTTCGGCCAGAATGCCGCGCAGGGGATTGGGCGAGCGCACGAAGACGTTGGAGAGCACCTCGCCGCCCCAGTCGGCCGGCCAGCGGCGGTGCGCCGATTCCAGGAAACGCAGGTATCCCAGATCGTGGACCGCGGCGATGGGGCCCATGCCGTGGTCATCCGGTTCGGCGACTGATATCCCCAGCGATTCCAAGCCTTCGATGATCCTCCGGGTGCGCTCGGGAATCTCCTGGGGCTCGCGCATTTGCCCACGGGTGAAATAGGTCCGGGGGTGGTGCTGATTTTGTGCAGGGTGGAAAAATGCCTTCATGGTTCTCTCTTTGGGGACAATGTCAGGTAACAACTATGGGCGAAGATGGGCGACTTCTACCCGCCGCGGGCCTCCCCCCTAGAATCGACCATACCAACGAGGATTGAAACATTACATCTGCCCGGGGGCTTCGTGAGGACAAGCTCAGTTTCCATCGAGCGAACGGATTCGGGCATGGGACTCGCTGGATCCTGGCGACCTTGGGCAAGTTCGAGGCTAGTCTGCCTCATGGCGTGGTGGCAAAAGGCGGTCTCGCAGCTCGTAGGGCAACCCGGGAACATGGCCGTTCTGTCACCAGAATCCTACTATCCCTCTCAGGATTACAAACGAACAGATCTCATTGTGGAGGAGGCGCATTGAGGATCCTGTCGCTTTTGTGTTGCCTGATACATTTGATCGCGCCGCTGGCGGCGCTCGGCGACGACCGCCACAAGCTGATCGTGCTCTACCCCCCCACCAGGCCTACGACACCCTGAGCGAAGGCAACGGCAACGGGCGCTGGGACTCGTGGGGCTATGACGACGCGGACTACGCCTACAAGAACGGCCGGCAGATGCACGCGGCACGAGCCATGATCAGCCGCCTGGAATCCGGCCCGGACGGCACTTTGTCACCACCGGCGGCCCCCACCTGCAGGGCAACGCCCAGGCCTTCGCCGAGCAGCGGCCATTCCTGCCCTTGCGCCCACGCGGCTCTCCGCATTGCTCTTGAGCCGATGTACAATCACCGGCCCGTTCGGAGGAGCAAAATCGATGCCCAAAGCCTGTGACTTGAAACGCGGCGCCGTGGTGGAAATCGACGGCGAGGTCTACGTGACGAAAGACGTGGAGGTAAAAAGCCCCTCCTCGCGCAGCGGCACCACCCTCTACAAGGTGCGCTTTACGCACGTACAAACGAAACAAAAGCGCGATGAATCCTTCAAGGGCGACGATCTGCTCAAGGAAGCGGATTTCGTCCGGCGCGCCGCCCAGTACTCGTATCGCGACGGCGACAGCTACGTGTTCATGGACAACGAAGACTTCTCGCAATACACGCTGAATGCGGAGGATATCGACGAGCAGGCGGGCTTCCTGTCTGAAGGCCTGGACGGCATCTTCGTGCTGCTGGGCGGCGATCAGGTACTGGGCATCGAACTGCCGGCTTCGGTAACCCTGGAAATCGTCGAAACCGCCCCCGGCCTCAAGGGCTCAAGCGCCACCGGGCGGACCAAGCCGGCGCGCCTGAATAGCGGACTCGAAGTCCAGGTGCCCGAATACCTCGCAACGGGTGAACGGATAAAGATCAACACCGAAACCGGGAAGTTCATGGCGCGGGCCTGAAGAGACCATACGGACAGTGGATCAGCGGTTCCGGTCACCAACTTTCCGGCACCGCTGCCCGGCTTTGACAGCACCCCTTTCGAAAGTGGCCGAGATCGCCGCGCAGGCGCAGACCGTCGCCACCACCAACACTCGCTATCCTGCGAGGCCGGCTACACTTTTTATCGATGCAACCGCCCCGGGCCTCGAGGATTCCAGAGCATGGGTCGCCACCAACGCGATTGCACTGCCCGGCGTCCGGACGTATATATGAGTGACGGTTCAATGTACGAGACTTAACCAACAACACGCTCGGTCCCGCTGGATTTGAGAGGGGTACATGGTTGAACGCAACACGCCGCCAGCATTGATGCGTCTTGCCGATGCCTATGGCCGACTCCCGGAATGGGTTCACGCGCCGGCTATTGCGATCACGCTTTTTGCCGCAACCCTCCTGGTGGTGCTGACCGGAGGACCACCCTCGGCCCTGGTCCAGATCTTCTTCGCTCCCATTCTGCTGGCGGCCTTCCGATTCCGGTTTCGTGGTGGACTGATTTGCGGTGTTCTGGCCGGGATTCTGGCCGGCCCGATCGCCTACGTGCTCATGCACGGTTTCGCGCTGACGGCGGTGTCGACATCCACCGTACTTCATTGGGCCTTCCGGATTGCATGGATGAGCGTCATCGGAGGGGCAATCGGCGCCGCGGTGTCGTACGCAAGCTCCCGGGCCGAAGCGCTTTCCTTCCACCTGAGCACCGACGCAGCCACTCAACTGCCGAACCTCGAGGCGGCCCGACGCTACGCCAAGCAGCTGGCACAACACGAAGCGCGTGGCGGGAGTGTGACAAAGACCGCCCTTCGGGTTACCAATTTTCAGAGCCTCATCAACGCGTTCGGTCACCGATTCGCCGATGAGGCCATGTGTCAGGTGGCCAACCAGCTCCGCGTCGAGATTCCCCCGGAGTCGTACCTCGCCCGTGTCAGCCGAAGCACGTTCGCGGTCCTGACCACCGGCACCCAGGAGGATCACGCCCCGGGGAACGGGGCGTTGTTGTCGAGAATTCAGCGGGCGCCGATTCTGGTCGAAGGCATCGCGGTATATCTGGATTTCGCCATGGGGCTTGCCAGCGTGGAAGCCAGGCATTTCGACGTCGACCGCCTTTTCGCGGACGCCGAGACCACGGTCACCGAAGCGGACGCATCGGGCGTGAGCTTCGCACTCCACGATCCTCTGACCAGTGGGCGCCAGCGAGACCGCGTCCGCCTGCTCGGCGAAATCGATTCGGCCATGCGTTCGGGGCAACTGATGCTCGCCTACCAACCCCGGTTGGATCTGCGCAGAAACATCGTCTCCGGCGTCGAGGCGCTGTCACGGTGGAAGCATCCCGAAAGAGGCTGGGTTCCACCGAGCGAGTTCGTGCCGCTGGTGGAACAGACCCGCTTTGTGGATACGTTTACCCGGTGGGTCCTGCGCGAGGGGGTGAAGCAACAGGCCGCATGGCGCGGCCGCGGACACGAAATGTCCATGTCGGTCAACATTTCCGCCAACAACCTCACCGACGACTGGCTGCTCGACTACGTCGAAGGATTACTCCGGGAATTCGAAATACCCGCGTCCGCACTGGAACTGGAAATCACCGAATCGGCTTTCATGGAAGTTACCGACAGGAAGCTGGATCTGCTCCGCAAGCTGGCGGAATCCGGGCTAGGCATCGCAATCGATGACTTCGGCACAGGCTACGCCTCCCTGGCCTATCTCCGACAATTGCCCGTGGATGTACTCAAGCTCGACCGGGCATTCATCGAAAACGATCTGCACGAGGCCCAGGATCATCTGATCGTCAGGCGCATCGTGCAGATGGCCAAGGACCGCAATCTTCGCGTGGTCGCCGAGGGCGTGGAAACCGCCGAGGCGCTTCAGGCGGTTCGCCGTCTGGACTGCGACGAAGCCCAGGGCTTCCTGATCGCCAAACCGATGTTTCCGCCCGAGGTCGAACGGCTGTTCGGCAAGGCCTGGAATACCAAGGCAATCTAGTTCGCCCGGGCCGCCCTGGCACCCGGCCCAGAGGTCGGCACTGTTCCGCTTTACCCCTCCATCCGCACTGGTTTTCCGATAGGTGTTCCGGGTACTCCTGCCAACGTGACCTAGATCAAGCGGACGGCATTCAGCGCACCGATCGTGGTCCGTTCATGTAAGAATACGCGCCAAAGAGGCAGTAAGAGGACGTACTGCGAGATCCGAGGAAAAAGGTTCACAGACGCGTGTTTCCAAAAAAGATCTATTCTGTGGTGGCGCTGGCCGCGCTACTGGTCTGCGGCTTTCTCGCCACCAGCCTCATCAGCTACTTTGTCGCCCACGACTCGCTTTCGCACCGGATCTCCGAGGAGACCCTGCCGCTAACCAGCGACAACGTGTACTCGGAAATACAGCGTGATCTTCTGCGCTCAGTGCTCATTTCCTCGCTCATGGCCCACGACACCTTCGTGCGCGACTGGACCCTGGCGGGCGAAAAAGACACAAAGAAGATCATTCGCTATTTGGCCGAAATCCGGAAGAAGTACGACACCATAACGGCCTTCTTCGTCTCGGACAGCACCCTCCGCTACTACCATCCCGACGGGATTCTCAAGACAGTCAGCCCCGATGACCCGGGCGATGCCTGGTATTTCAGGGTTCGGCGGATGAACGAGCCCTACGAAATCAATGTGGATTCCGACACGGCGGACCGTTCCCGGCTCGACATCTTCGTCAATTATCGAGTCACGGATTTCAACGATCACTACATCGGCGCCATCGGCGTAGGCCTGTCGGTGGACGCCGTGCGCGACATGATCGAGTCCTATCAGAAGCGCTACGGCCGCCGCATTTATTTCATAGACCGGGAAGGCCGCGTCAAGCTGCACGGCAGCCAGTTCGACGGGATGAACGACATCCACGATCGCAGCGGCCTCGCGCAGTTCGCCACCCGGATTCTGACCAACCCGAGCTCTTCGTTTTCCTATGTCGGTGCGAACGGCGACAAGACCTACGTCAACGCAAGACTGGTACCCCAATTCAACTGGTACCTGGTGGTGGAACAACAGGCCTGGCCGGACGAGGCGCGAATCCTCAAGACACTCGCGCTGAACATCATCATTTCGCTGGTCATCACCGTTCTTGTGCTGTTGCTGGCGCACTTGCTCATCCGCGGATATCAGCGGCGCCTTGAGGCCATGGCCACGACCGACAAGCTAACGGGTGCGGCCAACCGACATGTGTTCGAAGTCCTGTTCGAGCAAACGGTGAAAACCTCGAAGCGCCGAGGCGAACCGGTCTGCGTGGTAAGTCTGGACATCGACCACTTCAAGGCCGTGAACGACAACTTCGGGCACGCCGGCGGCGATGCGGTGATTCAGGCACTGGCCGACAACGTACGCGCAGAGATGAGAGAGTCGGATACGCTCTGCCGCTGGGGCGGCGAGGAATTCCTGGTCCTGATGCCCAACTGTCAGGTCGAGAACGCCGCTCATCGGGCCGAGGCTATACGCAACGCGGTCCGTAACAAGCCCATCCGCTTCGGGCGCGACGACATCCGGATCACCATCAGCCTGGGCGTTGCCCAGTACCGAGAAACCGAGAGCCTGGATTCCCTGGTGGCTCGCGTAGATTCGGCACTGTACCGATCGAAACGTGATGGAAGAGATCGCGTTAGCGTCGACCCCGGAAGAGCCGCGTGGATTCGGCGCTGTACCGTTCAAAACGCGAAGGACGGGACCGAGTCAGCGTTGCGCCTCCGAGCGAAACACCGGCATCCGACGCGCCCGCATAACCTGACAGCCCAGCGAAACCTTTCGAGCACGGGCACCACCGGAAACAGCGCCGGGCATCTCCGCGAGTTCGGGGGTAGTTAGCGCCGAACCGGTCCCAATCATGTTCTGGCCCAAATGCTGCGTGGTTTCAAAGTTGCAATTTACTTCCGCGTGAGACGCCCGCCCGCGGTGGCAACAGCGTTCGCCACCGCGGGCCAGGCAATCCGTTTCTCGAAAGCTCTAACTGCCTTTCCTTCGGAAAAACTTTGCCACGCCGCCGAACGCCACGGCGCAGCCAACCAGAATCAGCTTGAAGAACTTGGCAAAAAAGGCGGCCGCCAGCGCGAACAGGCCGAGCTTTTTCGCCACCACGCCGGTCACCAGCGCGGCGATGCCGTATTCCGCGACCTTGTCCGTGGAGCTATCGAAATCCCCATAGCGCTTGCCGGCGTTGTATTCAAGCGAAGACAGCAAGGTCGCCGCCTGTGGCTTGTACTGATCGATCTCATTACGGGAGGCAATCAGATTGATCGTGATGTAGCCTTCGCGCCCCAGCGCATAGGTCTTGTAATTGACGACTTGAGCCGATTGCTGGCGCTGGTTTTTGTCCCGGGCGGCCGCCGACCACACAAGTCGGTGGGTAGTCGCATCGTAGCGGGGCGCCTGCACCCAGCCGATCACTTCGAGCTCGGGGAATCCCCGCTTGCGTCGTTCCGCGTTGGCTTGTTCGGTTCCGTCCTTGAGGCTCTGCAACAGGGCGTCCGCATCCCAATCCCGAGCCTCGTCGTCCTTAATGTATCCGGAATCCTCGTACTCCACTTCCGCATACCAACCGCCTCTTCAGCCGGAAAGATCAGACCGAGAAAGCGATCGTCAACAACGTTGCCCATGGCCCGCATGTAATGGGACGCGGCCGGTAACGGCGCAAAGAGGAAACGTTTGTCTAGATGAAGAACGGCTTGGCTACGCAAGCCGATGTTAACGGGACCGGGCTTGATGCTGCTGCGAACTTCGGCAATGGCCCGATCCAGTTCCTGACGCTGAGAGTCCATGGTGCCGGCTTCCGCCTGCGCCACCGACATAAAAACAATCCCCAATAACACAATAGCCAGCTGACGCATGACGCCCCCAATTCCATTTAGTCTGATTGTTCGTGCCCAGGCCGCCTTCGACGGGCGGCTCAGTGCAGACTATGCGAGCGCCGCCGCGATGGCAATTTCCCGTTCCTCTTCGCGGTGAACGCCATAATTTGTCATTTTGCCGATCCCGCGCCGCCACCTTTGCCCACCAGACTGTGTTCAAACCGTTGAGGGGAGGTCTGGACATGGGAAAGCGTTGCTTGGATATCGTCGCGGCTGGATCGGGGTTGATGGTGTTAAGTCCCTTGATGCTGCTGATTGCCGTGTTGATCCGACTGGACGACGGCGGCCCGATCTTCTTTCATCAGGCACGACTGGGCCGGGATAAGCGACTGTTCAACGTTCACAAGTTCAGGTCCATGCGCAATGGAACAGTCACCCGCCTTGGTTGCTGGCTTCGGGGAACCGGCCTGGACGAACTGCCGCAGTTGGTCAACGTGTTGCGCGGACAGATGAGTATCGTCGGCCCACGTCCGCTGACGGAGCAGGACGTATTGCGGCTTGGCTGGAACGACCCGGCGCACGCGCTGCGCTGGAGCGTGCGGCCCGGCATCTCCGGCCCAGGGCAAATCTACGCCGGGCGAGGACGTAAGCTTTCCTGGTTCATGGATCGCGTCTACGTTGAGCGGCACGGCCTGCTCATGGATGCTCGGGTCATTCTGGTGTCGGCGGCCATGAACCTGATTGGCAAACATCGGGTACGCGCGTATTTGCGTCGTCGGCGCCATCCCTCCATGCCCGATTGGCGAGGCTGGGCACGGCGTTTCGAAGCCCGCGCGCACCGCCTCCTCCCCGTGCCTCAGAAAGCGGCGCCGAACGTGCCGGCTAGCGTGGCTCGCTCGTTGGCCGTGATCCAACTCGGAGAGTCCGGCGGAGGGAACGCCATCGATCAGGTTGAACAGTCGCGGTTGCCTGGCATCAACCAGCACTACCGCAGGGCCGTCCGCTATTTCGTTGCCGAGGAGCAGCGCCACGCCGATATCCTGGCCCTATGTGTCGGGCAACTCGGCGGCCGCCTGATCCGGGACAACTGGACGGCCAAGCTGTTTGTGCTCGTCCGCCGGTTGATGGGGGTCCGTTTGAAGATTCTGGTGCTGCTAGCCGCGGAGGTAATCGGCATCTGCTACTACCGGCTGCTGGCGAGCCGTCTTCCCGATTCGGAAATCCGCGATTGGCTTAAAGAGCTGGCCAGGGACGAAGAAGATCACTTGGCCTTTCACTGCGAATTCCTGCGTTTCCACGCGGACGCGGGGTGGCGCCGGTGGTTGTTCCGCCTGACTTGGCGAGGGACCACTTACGCCGCGATGGCGGCCGTAGCGTTCGACCACCGCAGGGCAATTCGCGACCTGGACATTCCCATGACGCTGCTCTGGCGGCGGTGGTTGTACCTGATCCATGCCGCGGAGCGGCTGGTGGTGGAGCCCACGAACGACCTCGCCGCGCTGCCGGAACTCGGCGGGCAGATCCTGTGATCGCAAGCGGGCCCCATCGGAGAGGCCGGCACGGCAAACAAGCTAGTGGCGGCCGCCCTTGATCGCGGGTGCAACCCGGCGGCGGTTCCGACGCCGCCGCGTGCCCCAGGTCAGGGCCGCCGCCGTCGCCCCCAGCACCGCGGTCGTGGCAACCGTCGTCGCCACCGGATGTAGCATGGCCTGGGTATAGATACTGTGCTTGAACACCGGGCTGGTGCCGCCGGTTTCCTTGCCGTCGGGCTCCGGCGAGTAGAGGCTGTTCTCGTCCCGGGGACGGGCGGGCTCCCGCGTGGTTTCCAGGCGCGCCATGATCTTGCGCATGGTGCGCTCGGCGGCGCCCGGAGCGAGGTTGTAGAGGAAAGTGTTCAAACGCCCGCCGCCGCCGATCACGATTTCTCGACGAGGATGCTCGGCGCAATACAGGATCGCCTCCGCCGCCAGTTCGGGCACATAGGCCGGCGGGGGGTTCTGGGGCATCCGGCGCATGTAGTTCTTGCCATGGTGACGCAGAGGCGTGTCGATGGACGAGGGTTTGATGATGGATACGCTGATGGGCACCCCCTCCCGATGAAGCTCCATGCGCAGGGTGGAAGTGAATGCTTTCACCGCATGTTTGGATGCGCAATAGGTGCCCTGGAACGGCACCGGCATATCCGACAGGATGCTGCCCATGTTGATAATGGCCCCGCCCTTCCCGCGCAGGTATTTCACCGCGGTCATGGAGCCGTTGAACACGCCCCAGTAGTTGATATCGAAGAGCCGGTGATGGTCTTCGGGCTTGACGTCGTCGAGGGAGCCGTAGATCGTCAGCCCGGCCAGATTCGCCCAGGTGTCGAAACCGCCGAAGCGTTCCACCGCGGTGGCCGCAATACGCTTGACGTCCTCTTCGTTGGTCACATCGGCAGCCACCGCCACGGCCTCCCGGCCCTGCCCACGGAGCTCGTCCACCAAGTCCTTCAACTCTTCCTCGGCGCGGGCCACCAGGACCAATCGAGCGCCCCGCTTGGCGGCCCGGCGTGCGGTCACCAGACCCATGCCGCTTGAAGCGCCGGTGATGACCATGACCTGTTGCTCTATCGGCTTGAGATTCATCTGTCCGTCCCCTTTATCCGCTGAAGGTAATTCCGTGGAGCCCATCCCGGGCATTTGGACGGTACCGGATGGAACCGCCGCCTGCCGGGCTGATTTGGGCGCGGAACGGACTCGGTCAACGCGAATAGAGGGAAATCCAGAATGTAGGGAGATCAGGGTATCTGCGGGCTGCGGGAGCCCGGCTTCCGCTACGTGACGGAGCGCCCGAGGGCGCGTCAGGCCATCGCCTCTTCCGGCGTCCGGAATGCTTCGCGGAATGCCAAGAACAGGAAGCAACACCAACAGAACCGAAGCCAGCACATGTTCAAACGCGGCGATACCCCGGCAGCTGTCGAGCAGGCCAAACCGGGTCAGAAGCCAGTGCCAGTCGTGAATGCCGCCGCCCACCAGCGGCAACCTCTGAGCCTTGGCGTCGCCCAGGTATTCGGCCATGTACATCATGCTCTCCGCGAACCAGAATCCGCAGACGGCGGCCTCGAAGCGCTGCCCGTTGCGAAGAAACACGATGCCGCACACGGCCGGGAACGTGAGCTGGCCTATGGTGCCGCCCAGGAATTGCAGGGTTTCGCCGAAGGGTCGCAGAAAGACATGCCCCGCCTCGTGAAAAACCAGGTTCACGCCATCGAGAAAATGGTAGCGATAGGCGAAGATCAGCCACAGGGCATAAGGGACAAGCAACAGGCACAGGAGCTTCTTGTAGGTCATGACGGACTCTTCTTGCGGGGCCGTTTACCGGTCCAAGTATACCCTCGGCGCCGGTGAACTAAACTTGCGCGTATGCCCCATCTGATCTGCAAGCCGGGCCCGCCGCTCGACCGCTACGTGGACGTCCTCTGGTACTGGGAAGGCGCCCCCACGGCGCACCACCTCGAGCGGCTGATGCCCGACGGCGCCCAGAACCTGGTGATCAATCTGCATCAGAACGTCATCCGCTCTTACGAACCGCAGAATCCGCGGCGTTTCCGAAGCCTCTCCGGCGCCGTGGTCACCGCCGCCAGAGCGGGCTTCGAGGTCATCGACACCGACTGCCAGCGGCGCATCGCCGGCGCGCACTTCCGGCCCGGCGGCGCCTACCCGTTTCTGGGCGTACCCGCCGACGCGCTGGACGAATACGACGTGGACGTGGAAACCCTATGGACCGGCGACGAGCGCTACCTCCGCGAACAAATGCTGGAAGCGCCCCACCCCGGAGCAGCACTACGGGTCCTTGAACGGCACCTGCTCGCACGGCTTCGGATCGGTGGCCATCCCGTGGTGCCGTTCGCCCTGGCCGCTTTGGAGCGCGCGGCACCCGTTGCGGCCGTTGCCGAGCGCGCGGGCCTGAGCGTGCGCCGGTTCATCCATTGCTTCCGGCGGGAAGTCGGGCTCACTCCCAAGACCTACGCGCGGGTATGCCGGTTTCAGCAGGTCGTCCGCCACCTCCACAGGCGGGACGAAGTGAACTGGGCGGAGCTGGCGCTGGAGTGCGGCTACTACGATCAGGCCCATTTCATTCACGATTTTCGGCGTTTCTCCGGCTTCACGCCCACCGCCTTCCTGGCGCAGCCCAGAGCCAGCGTGAACCATGTTCCCCTGCCGGAGTCCTGAACGGTCAATTTCTTACAATCCTACGAACCGGCGGTGGCGCTACGGTAGGCGTTCCCATCCCGACTACAGGAGGTTGCCATGGTCGGTTCAGTTCGCCCCATCCCCGAGGGCTGCGAAAGCGTTATCCCCTATCTGGTCGTCGGCGACGCCGCGAAGGCCATCGCTTTCTACAAGCAGGCGCTCGGAGCCGAGGAACTCCATCGGATGAACTTGCACGACGGGCGCATCGGCCACGCCGAGCTGCGTATCGGCGCCGGCCGCCTGATGCTCGCCGACGAGTTCCCGGAAATGGACATTGCCGCGCCCAGACCCGGCGACCGCAACGGCGTGACGCTGATGATCTACGTGGAGAACGTGGATGCCGTGGTGAAAGCGGCCCTGGATGCCGGCGCCACGCTCGAACGCCCGGTCGCGGACCAATTCTACGGGGACCGCAACGGCGGCATCGTCGACCCCTTCGGGCATCGATGGTACATCGCTACCCACGTGGAAGACGTACCGCCCGCGGAACTGGACAGGCGCGCGAAGGAACGAGCTTAGTCGGTGAACCGCAACTCCATCTGAATGTTGCAGCGCTGGTAGGGCGAAGGATCACCCAGGACCTCGCGGAAGCCGAGCTTGCGATACAGAGCGATCGCCGGTTCGAGCACGGTGTTGCTCTCGAGATAGAGCCGGTCGGCGCCGAGCGACCGCGCCTTGCGGATGGCGGCCTCTCCCAGCAGCCGCCCGAGCCCCTTGCCCTTTTCGGACTCGGCCACGGCCATTTTCGCCAATTCGTAGGTGGCGTTCGCCATGGGGATAAGCGCGCAGGTACCGACAATCGCCTCACCGCGGCGGGCAAGCAGGATATGCCCGCCGCGGGCAATGATGTAGTCGTCCGGATCGTCCAGCGAACGGTAGTCGGCTTCCTCCATGGTCCAGTACTGCTCGATCCAGGCCTGGTTCAGGCGCTTGAAAGCCTCTTGAAAGCGCGGCTCGTAGGCGATGATTTCAACGCCGTCGCGCTCCCGGTCGCCTCGAGCTTCGCGAACCCGTTCCAGAAAGCTCTTCTGTTCAAGCAGGCGCTCGGTCTCTTCAATGGCTGTCCACAAATTGCACGGCGCGGCCGCGAGCAGATCCTCCACCGCCCTGCGCACATCCCGGTACTGCGGCTCGATCTTGGGGAGGAGATCCCTGCCTTTCGCCGAGAGCCGCACAACGCTGAGCCGACCGTCGACATCGCCACGGCGGGTCCCAACCAGCCCGGCTCGTTTCATCTCGCCAACGATCTGGCTGACCGAGGCATGGGAGTGGCCGATCTCCCGGGCGATTACGCTCACCGAGGCTTCGCCCCGATTGGACAGGGCGTAGAAAACCGGAAACCACTTGGGATCCAGCTCCACATCGTAAAGAGCGAACACCTGTGCCGCCTCCGCCGTGAACGTTTCGCTCAAGCGCCGCAGCCGACTGCCAAGCGCCAGCACGCCCGCATGTGTGAAGAAGTCCATATCCGTCACCAGTTACGTAAGCTCTTACGTATTTCCTCACCAATCGCCGGCGCCTGCAAGCCCGGCCGGCGCATTGCACAGAACCGCCAGCTCTGCGAATCTCCGATATCAGACCTACCGACGGAGCACCATCGTGCATATAGCGTCCAAACTTCCCGACGTCGGCACGACCATCTTTTCGGTCATGACGCGCAAGGCACTGGAACACGGTGCCGTGAACCTGTCCCAGGGCTTTCCGGACATCCCGGTGCCGGAGCGCTTACAGGAATTGTTCAAGGAAGCGGTGTTCGCCGGGCACAATCAATACGCGCCCATGGCCGGCGTACCCGCATTGCGGGAGGCCCTGGCCGGCAAGGTCCGCGATCTCTACGGCTATTCCGCCGACCCGGAAACGCAAATCACCGTCACCTCCGGCGCCACAGAGGCCCTGTTCGACGCGGTGCAGACCGTGGTCGGCGGTGGCGACGAAGTCATCATCCTGGACCCGGCCTACGACGCCTACGAACCGGCCATCCGCCTCGCAGGCGGGCGCACGGTACGCATTCCCTTGCGCGGTCCGGATTTCCAGGTGGACTGGGACCAGGTACGCGACAGCGTGACGCCGCACACCCGGCTGATCATCGTCAACACACCCCACAATCCCTCCGGCGCCGTGCTGCACCGGGAAGACCTGGATATCCTGGCGGAGCTGGCAAGCGAGACGGGGATGCTGGTGCTCTCCGACGAAGTCTACGAACACATCGTTTTCGACGGCGCGCCCCACGTCAGCGTGCTCTCCCACCCGGAACTGGCGGCACGCAGCTTCGTGGTGTCCTCCTTCGGCAAGACCTATCACTGCACAGGCTGGAAGGTGGGCTACTGTATCGCCCCGCCGGCCCTGACCACGGAGTTCCGCAAAGTCCATCAGTACGTCACCTTCGCCACCATGACACCGGCTCAGGTGGCGCTGGCCGCGTTCTTGACCGAGCACCCGGAGCACCATCGGGAATTGGGCGCCTTCTACCAGGCCAAGCGCGATCGGTTCTGCACCCTGCTCCAACGGGCCGGATTCGAGCTCACACCCACGCCGGGCACCTACTTCCAGGTGGCGGACTACAGCGCCCTGTCCGATCTGGACGACGTGGATTTCGCAGACCGATTGATCGAGACCGTGGGCGTGGCGGCCATCCCGCTCACGCCGTTCTATCGCGAGCCGCCCCGGGGCCAGCGGCGGCTGAGGTTCTGTTTCGCCAAGCGCGACGAGACCCTGGACGAAGCGGGAGACCGGCTATGTCGGATTTGACGATTGCCCTGGTGCAGACCCCGCTGCACTGGCACGATCCGGCCGCCAACCGGGCCATGCTGGACGATACCCTGGCGGACCTGGACACCGGCGCCGATCTCATCGTGCTGCCGGAGATGTTCAACACCGGGTTCACCATGGAACCGGAATCCTGCGCCGAACCCCACGACGGCGAATCCACCGCCTGGATTCGGGCCAAGGCACAAGAACTCGGCGCCGTGGTGACGGGCAGCCTTGCCGTCACCGAGGCGGGCTCTCACTTCAATCGCCTGCACTGGGCAACGCCGGACGGCGAATTGCAGACCTACGACAAACGCCACCTGTTCCGCATGGCCGGCGAACATGAGCACTACCGGCCCGGTACCCGGCGGCTGATCACCACCATCGGCGAGTGGCGCATCCATCCGCTGGTCTGTTATGACCTGCGCTTTCCCGTCTGGAGCCGCAACCGCAACGACTACGATGTGCTGCTCTACGTTGCCAACTGGCCGGCGGCGCGGCGCCAGAGCTGGCGACGGCTGTTGCAGGGGCGCGCCATCGAGAATCTCAGCTACGTGGTTGGGGTCAACCGCATCGGCACCGACGGCAACGGCGTGGACTACAGCGGCGACAGCCTGGTCCTGGACTGGCTGGGAGACCCCCTGGTTGACTGCGAAGACGAGCAAGCCATTCGCACGGTGACCCTCGAGCACCAGGCACTGGAGGACTACCGCGCCCGCTTCCCCGCGCACCTGGATGCCGACCGCTTTCAACTCGATCCCGAGATATAGCAGCTACCCGGCCGCCGTCATGAGTGATTCCAAGCATCTACTGATCGTCGCCCACGCGCCCTCACCCAACACGAACCGCATGGTGGAGGCGATCCTCCGGGGCGCCCGCCACGAGGACATCGACGGCGTGGAGGTGCGTCATGTTCCGCCGCTGGAAGCGGGACCGGACGACGTGCTCGCCGCCGACGCCATTGTTCTGGGCACTACGGAAAACCTGGGCTACATGAGCGGAGCCTTGAAGGATTTCTTCGACCGGATCTATTACCCCTGCCTGGAACAGACCGAAGGCCGGCCCTACGCCCTCTACGTTCGTGCCGGCCACGACGGCACCGGCACCCTGCGGGCCGTGGACAGCATCACCACCGGGCTGCGCTGGCGGGCGGTGCGGGAACCGCTGCTCTGCCGGGGCGAATTCAACGAGGCGTTTATCGGCCAGTGCGAGGAACTGGGCATGTACATGGCCGCGGGGCTGGAGGCCGGCATCTTCTAGGAAACCGGCGGGCGGTACGGCGGCTCGTCCTGGGGACAACCCGAGCTCCGGCTGGCGAGCCGCACTTGGATTTCAGCCCTTGGCAAGGGCTTGATGATGCAGGCGGCGGCCACAATGCCATTAACCGGCAACCGGTCGACGCCCCTCATGGCGGCGCCGGCGGGGAGTTCTCCCCAAACCAAACCTCGGAGGCCGGACACCATGCAGAACGTCAAGCTCCAGATCGACAACCATGCGTACGACGCCCCGCCCGTGGAATCCGCCCTGGGCAATAACGGCATCGATATCCGCAGCCTGCGCTCGGATACCGGCACGGTGACGTTTGACCCCGGCCTCGCGAACACCGCCGGCTGCCGCAGCGCCATTACCTATATTGACGGCGAGAACAGCCAACTGCTGTATCGCGGCTACCCCATCAAGGAGTTAGCGGAAAACTGCAGCTTTCCTGAAGTCTGCCATCTCCTGCTGCGCGGCGAGCTCCCCAACGAGTCCCAAAAGCGGGAATTCTCCGAGACGCTCACGCGTCACACCCTTATTCATGAAGACATGAAGAAGTTCTTCGAGGGGTTCCCGCCCACGGCCCACCCCATGGCGATCCTCTCCTCCATGATCGCCTCGCTCTCGGCCTACTACCCCACGGCCAATGATCGCGAACAAGCCGAGATGAACGGTATCCGACTGCTGGCCAAGGCCAAGACCATCGCCGCCTTCGCCTACAAGAAGTCCATCGGCCAGCCGTTCGTCTATCCGCGCAACGATCTCAGCTACGCGGCGAACTTTCTGCACATGATGTTCGCCGTGCCCAGCGAGCCCTACGAGGTCAACCAGACCGCCGCGGACGCCCTGAACATGCTGCTGATCCTGCATGCCGACCACGAACAGAACTGCAGCGCCACCACCGTGCGCACCGTGGCCAGCTCCCAGGCCAACCTGTTCGCGAGCATATCCGCCGGTGTATCGGCGCTCTGGGGGCCGCTGCACGGCGGCGCCAGCCAGCGGGTGCTCGACATGCTGGAACAGATTCAGGAAGACGGCGGCAACTACCGCAAGTACGTGGACAAGGCCAAGGACAAGGACGATCCGTTCGTGCTCATGGGCTTCGGCCACCGCGTATACAAGAGCTACGACCCCCGGGCGCTGATTATCAAGCAAACCTGCGACCAGTTGCTGGACGAGCTGGGGGTGGACGACCCTCTGCTGGACCTGGCCCGGAAAATCGAGGAGACGGCCCTGGAAGACGACTACTTCAAGGAGCGCGGCCTGTATCCGAATGTGGATTTCTTCAGCGGCGTGATCTACCGCGCCCTGGGCATTCCGTCGGCCATGTTCCCGGTGATGTTCACCCTGGGCCGGCTTC
The DNA here is from genome assembly GCA_963711725.1 of uncultured Gammaproteobacteria bacterium. GTDB lineage: Bacteria > Pseudomonadota > Gammaproteobacteria > Nitrococcales > Aquisalimonadaceae > CAVQFO01. The sequence continues at coordinate 112,109 of CAVQFO010000023.1, forward strand.
CCGGCTGGATCGCGCATTTCCTGGAATTGCGCGAGGACCCGGACACGCGGATCTGGCGGCCGAGGCAGATCTATGTGGGTCACAAACAGCGGGAATTCGTACCCATCGGCCAACGAAACCGGTAGCGGTCGGTCGACACCCCTCGGGAATTCCCTCGGCGCCGCGCCGATACCCTGGCGTGGCGCCCATGCGCGCTTTCCCCGGATAGACCGGCTGGGCTGGCGGGCCTCACCCCCGCACACCCCGTGGGCTGTTAGCAAGCCCAGCAACTATGCTTACCTGAACAAGAGGCGGGCCGGCGCGGCTGGCCGCCCCATCGATTCGCGACAAGGAGGATGACCCATGGACAAAGACCCCAACAAGGGTTACGTAGCTCTGCTCGGCTGGAGCCTGAACGCTGTCGAGGCGGCCGAAGCCTTCGATCGGCGCTACGTGGTGGTTGCCCCGGACTGGGCGGAGGACTACTGCCGGGAACACAACATCCCGTACACGCCCTGGAACTTCGAGCGCCTCAACGAACGCTCCATCGAGATCGCGGATCACCTCAAGGAAATGGGCGTGGACGTGGCCATTCCGCTGTTCGAGGAGACCGTGGAATGGGCCGGCGCCATCAACTCCGTGCTGATGGGCAACCCGCGCCTGCTGGGCCAGTCCATGCTGATGCGCGACAAATCCCTGATGAAGCGGCGCGCACAGTTGGGCGGTATCCGAGTGGGCATCTTCGAGGAAGCCCACGACCGTGAGGACGTAACGCGTTTCCTGCGCCGGGTGAACCAGACGCTGCTCAAACTGGACGGCGACCCCAACGACCCCATCCACTTCAAGGCCTTCGACAAGGCCGGCTGCCTAGGGCATCGGGTGATCCGCACGCCGGACGACGTGGACGCTATCCCCGAGGAGGAATTCCCCGCCTTGATGGAATCCCACCTGGACGGCTGGGAGTTCGCCGTCGAGGCATGGATTCACAAAGGCAAGATTCGGTTCCTGAACATCTCCGAATATGTGACCCTGGGATACTCGGTGTACGTGCCGGCTTCGCCGGAACTGGAAAAGTACCGGGATCAGATTCGGGCGCAAATTGAGAAGTTGATCAAGGTCTTCGACATCGATTTCGGGTTTGTTCATCCGGAGTACTTCGTCACCAGCGACGGCGAGATGTATTTCGGCGAAGTGGCCTTCCGACCGCCGGGGTTCAAGGTCTTCGAGCTTCTCGAGCGCGCCTACGGGTTCAACGCCTATCAGGGCCTGATCCTGGTGTTCGATCCCAAGGCCACGGAGGAAGAGATCCAAGCCTTCTTCCCACGAGAGGTCGTGGATGCCAAGGGCTACGCCGGCTGCTTCGGTGTTTATCCGCGCCGCCGGGTGGTGAGCCGGCTGGAAATTCCTGAGGAGACGGAGGACCATCCGTATTTCGAGACCCACGAGCTGCCCACACCGCTCGAGGAGACGGTCACGAAACGCACGGCCTTCGGAACCCATTGGGGCCTGCTGTATTTCTTCGGCGAAGACGCCCACGAAATGCACCGGCTGTTGAAACACCAGGAGGATCTGGACTTCTATGTCTGATCGAACCCAGGAGCCCGCGCGGCGTGATGCCTGAATGAGTGACCAGCCTGGAGAACCGGGCAAGCTGGGCGGGTTGACCGCCAAGCTGGACGACGCAACCGCCTCGCTTGCCGCCGCTCCCGATTTCGCCAAGCCTGGGAAGGTGGGCCGCGTCTTCGATTTGGCGCGCCGGGTGATGCTGCAGGAGGGCGGTTGCGCGGCGGTGGAGTCGCGTGCGCGCGCCTTGGAGGAAGCGGGCGTGTTCCAGGGCACCGACTGGGCCTACCCCCAAATTCTGGTGCCCTCGCTAACCACCCACGCCTTTCAAAGCCCGGACGCCAACACGGTGGTGATCGAATGCCTCAGCGAGTTGCGGCTGCTGGCTATTTCCCAGGGCGACTATATCCACCCGCTGGTCTCCCAGGAGCAGGCCCACCACTACCTGACCCAGGCGTTGGCGATCAACCTGCCCATGCTCTTCACCCCGCCCAGCGAGGCGGAGCGGGAAACCCAGGGCAGGCTCGCTCAACTGCCCCGGGCAGTGCTCAATCACCTGGCCGAAGGCATCGGCTACGAACACGTCATCGACCGGCTGATCGACGAGATCTGGCGCATCCTCCGCCAGCGCCCCATCCAGGTGGATTCGGTCAAACGGATGATTACCCAGATCGCCATCTGCGGCACCAATCCGGAGATCGATCTGGGCTCCAGCGGTTACGGGGCAGAGCGGCTGGTGAGCAGCCTCTATGGGCCCACCCAGGAATCCCGCGAAGACCCCGGGGTGAACGTCTACCGGGAGCGGCTCGGGCAGCTGGATCGCGGCGCCCTGCAAAATGAGGCCACCGGCTTTGCCCGTGCCATGCACGACACCGGCCTGGTATCCCCCTACCACGCCGTGCTGCTTCGCTTCCTCATACACAACGCCGACCACCTGCTGGGCGATGCCCTGGGCCTGTCCGGCACCGGCAGGGACTCGCTCCAGTGCTACCGGGATCTGGTGTTGGCCTTGATCGCCGAGGCGATTCATCCCGCCGCCCCCCAGGGGGCGTACGGCCTGGCGTTACTGCTCGAGCGAGGCGTGCTCTACCAGCCCGCCGTGGCGCCGGCGCTATGGCGGCAGTTGGGGCTGCGCCTGTCCGAGTGGTCGGCCAGCCGAATCACCCTGGCCTACGGCGACGCCATTGCGCCGCGCAGGCGGCTGCTGGAAGGCGTGCTGTGCATGTTGGGCCTGCCGCTGGGCGTGGGCCAGGGCAACAACCCCACCTGCCAATCGGCCCGAGCCCTGTCCATGTGGGCCCACAACGACCCGGACTACCTCTTGCAAATGCTGGCCTGGGCGGCCCGGGACGACGAAATCCTCATGCACTTCGAGGGCCAGCCCATCTCCTCCGGCGGCAGTCTTGCCGGGAGAGTGCTGCCCATCGACCTGGACCCGGTTTCGCTTCTGCTGGTGCCCCACATCGATCACGTCTACAACGAGATGGGCCGGCTCTGCCAACAGCGCGAGGGCGATCCGCACCGCTGGATCAACCCGGAGTTGCACGGCTGGTGGGTCGGTCGCGGGTTTTGCATCAATGTCGACGTTGACAGCGGCCAGCTCCAGGATCTGGAGGATTTCCTGCGGTATTTCTATGCCTACTACCATCCGCTGTACAACGGCAATCAGCCGCTGATCCATCCCCAGCCCGCCGGCATCGCGGTCACCGACAGCGCCGCCCGCTTCATCGGCTGGCATGCCATCACCATCCAGCGCGTCGCCGTGGACCGCAACGGTGTGATGCGGGTGTACTTCTTCAACCCCAACAACGACAGCGGCCAGGACTGGGGCGACGGCATCCAGGTCAGCACCGCCGACAACGGCGAATACTTCGGCGAAGCCTCGCTGCCATTCGAGGAATTCGCCTCGCGGCTCTACATCTTCCACTACGATCCGTTGGAACCCGGCGAGCCCGCCGACATCACCGACGAAGAGCTGGAACGGGTCATCGGCCATATCCATCGCAGTTGGGGCGCCAATCGCGTGCCTACGTCCGCGCTGCAAGCACAACCGGGGAATACCGGAGACGGCTGAACACAGGAGAGCTGCATGATCGGCGAGCGGGAAGTGACGGTCTTCTACGATGAGCGCATGCTGGCCCACCGGCCTGACGCCGAGGACCCCTTCCTGCCCGGCCGCCTGGACCGGCGCGTGCGGGAGATACTCTCGGGCCTTGGGGTGAAGTGGGACTATCCCGAGCATCCGGGGCGGCTGACAGCCATTCGGGAGTTGCTGGAACGGGAACCGGTCCCCGGCGTGAAGTTCGAGCCCGGCACTCCGGCGACCCGGGAACAACTCTCCAGAGTGCACACCACCTCCTATCTGGACGCCATCTACAAACTGCGGGGCCAGAACGCCTGGCTGGACGTGGACACCACCGCCGTTTCGGCCGGCAGCGTGGAAGCCGCCGAGGTCGCCGCGGGCACCGCCATCGCCGCGGTGGAAGCGGTGGTGGCCGGGCGGACCGGGCTCGGCCTTCGCCCTGGTGCGTCCGCCCGGTCACCACGCCGAGCCCGTGCGGGCGCGCGGTTTCTGCCTGTTCAACAACGTGGCCGTGGCGGCGGCCCATGCCCAAAGCGCGCTGGACTGCCCGCGGGTGCTGATCGTGGATTGGGACGCCCACCACGGCAACGGCACCCAGGAAATCTTCTGGGCCGATCCGGACGTCATGCTGTTCGATACCCACCGGGCGGCGCCGTTCTATCCCGGATCGGGCCTGCATGACCGAAACCGGCGTCGGACTCGGCGAAGGCACCACCGTCAACGTACCCCTGCCCGGCGGGGCCGGCGATATCGCCATGCTCAAGGCATTCCGTGAAATCCTGATCCCGGCCGCCGACTACTTCCAGCCCGATCTGGTGCTGGTGTCCGCCGGCTTCGATCCCCACCGCCTGGATCTGGCCTTGAACATGAGCTACGAAGGCTTCGCCGCCATGACCGGCATCGTCCAGGCGATCGCCGACCGTCACTGCCAGGGCCGGCTCGCCCTGGTACTGGAAGGCGGATACCACCTGGAGTCGATTTCCCACGGCGTGCGCGCGGTACTGGAGGTGCTGGCCGGGCGCCAAACCGTCGGAGCCCGAGGAATGCGGCGTCAGCGAAGTGGCCGAAGCCGCCGAATTCCACCGCAGCGCCTTCATTCCGGAATAGCGCCTCCCGTTTCCGACCCGCCCTTGCCGCTGAGCGCAGCCGCCGTTAGAGTCGACGATCACCTCGCAGGTCGGAGGCGCTACCCTGCTTACCATCCTCAACATACTGGGCCCGGTCTTTCTGATCGTTCTGCTCGGTTGGGCGTTGGCCAGAACCGGCTTCGCCTCCAGAGAGACGTTCCAACAGGTGAACCGATTGACCTACTGGTTCGGCCTGCCGGCACTGCTGATCCACCGAATCGCCGCGGCCAGTCCCAATTTCGGCGATGTAACCGGGCTGCTTGCAGTCCTCACCCTGACCACCCTGCTCGGCGCGGCGGCCGCCTGGATCGTCGCCCGGGTACTGCGCCTTCCAGCGGGCTCGGTGGGAACCTTCGTCCAGGGTGCGTTTCGCGGCAACCTGGCCTTTATCGGGCTACCCGTGGTGTTGTACGCGTTCTCCGGGTCCGGATCCGCGGGCGCGGAATCCAGCGCGCTTCTGACCTTCGGCCCCGCCGTCGTGCTTTACAACGTACTGGCCGTGGCGGTGTTGCTCGCGTCCTCTTCACGCGGTGAGGGCAGAGGCGCGCTGCGATGGACCCTGTACGGCCTGATCTCCAATCCCATACTTCTGGCCTGTCTTTTGGGGCTGGCGCTGTCGCTGTCCGGCCTCGAGCTGCCGCACCTGGTTACGCGCGCACTCTCCGCCCTGGGCCAGATGGCCTTGCCGCTGGCCTTGATCTGCATCGGCGGGGCACTGCACTGGACGGAGATCCGCGGCCAACTGGGATGGGCCGCGGCCGGCGCCTTCATGAAAGTCGCCCTGCTGCCCACCGCCGGATTGCTGCTGGCCTGGGCGCTGGGGCTGTCGCCGGCTCACACCCGGATCGTCGGCATACTTCTGGCGTGTCCGGTGGCCTCGGCGTCTTATCTGCTGGCGACCCAGATGAAAGGCGATGGCGGACTGGCGTCCAGCATGATCATGATGAGCTACATAATGGCGATTCCTGCCATGATCAGCGTGCTCGCCATAACCGCCTGATCGGCCTCCGGGTATTACCGATGGAAACAAACCGGTGTTGCCAAACACCACACCGCGTGTTGCGTTCCGCCCCGACAGCAGCACAGGCAGCGCCTTGAACTCACCTGTATAGCCTTAATAATCAGATAGCTGCGGCCATACCAGGCCGTGGCATGGATTCTGCTTGCTCCCCGCGAAGCGCTTGACGCCACTTCCAACATCCAAGGAAACCGCAAATAACGCAAAAGCCGCTGGCGGGCGACGCCCGCCCAGGGCCGGGGGAGAAAAAAGCATGTTCAGAGCCGCCGCCGGGCAAGGGAGCCGCAAAGTACCCACCGAGGCCATGGACCAACAGCTGCAGCTCTACCATTCCATACTCGCCGAGGTCGTCGCACTGGTGGGGCAGTTGGGCATCGAGACTTCGGACATCACCGGCCACGTCGAGGACGTGAGCACCCGGGTCAGCAATCAGGCGGACCACTTCCGGGAGCTGCACGACATCGCCCGCAAGCTGGACAACAGCAACAAGCGCGTGGAGACCTCGGCCCGCACTTCCCGCGACGCCTCATCCGCCGCGCGCACCGAGATCGACCGCTTCGCCGGCATCGTTCAAAACTCCCTGGGCGAAGTAAAGGAGCTGTCGGCTGTGGTCCGGGACATCTCCACCCAATTGGGCACGCTCAACGACTCCCTGCTGCGAGTGGGCCGGGTGGCCAAAGGCATCGGCGCCATCGCCAAACAGACGAACATGCTGGCTTTGAACGCCTCCATCGAGGCGGCACGCGCCGGTACGGCGGGGCGGGGATTCTCCGTCGTGGCCGATCAGGTAAAGGAGCTGGCCAAGCAGGCGGCCGACGCCACCCGCGACGTGGACTACACCCTCAGCGAACTCAGCGCCGAGGTGCTGGCCTTGGTGGAGAAAGGCGCCGACGGCGCCGCCAGGGCCGAGCACGTTGGCGAAGAGGCCGAGTCCATCCAAGCCATCGTCCACAGCGTCACCCAGGCCATGGAGGGGCTGGACAACGAGGCCGAGCAGATCACCGACGCCGTGACGGAGATCGAGCAATACGGCGAGCGCACGCTGCACAGTGTCAACCTGCTCTCCGAGGACGTGGAGCTCTCCGCGCGCAGGCTCAACGACGCCGGCAGCCGGCTCAATACGCTGCTGGGCTACACCGAACAGTTGATGAACCTCACCATCGTCGATGGGCTGGAAACACCGGACAGCCGATATGTGCAGCTCGCCATGGAAGGCGCCCGGGCGATCTCGGAGCGCTTCGAACAGGCGCTGCAGTCCGGGGAGATCGCCGAGGGAGAGCTGTTCGATCACGACTACGTCCCCATCCCGGGCACCGATCCCCAACAGCTGCGCACCCGCTACGTGGAATTCACGGACCGCGTGCTGCCGCCCATCCAGGAGCCCATCCACGAGAGCGACGACAACATCATTTTTGCCTGCGCCACCGACATCAACGGTTATATCGCCACCCACACCCTGATCTATTCCCAGCCTCAGCGAGCCGACGACCCGGTCTGGAATCGCGCCCATTGCCGCAACCGCACCTTGTTCAACGACCGCACCGGCCTCAGCGCCGCCCGCAACACCAAGCCGGCCCTGATCCAGGCGTACCGACGCGACATGGGCGGCGGCCAATTCGCCCTCATGAAGGACTTCTCGGCACCGATCATGGTCCACGGGCGACACTGGGGCGCCCTGCGCATTGGCTACAAGCCCTGATCCGGCGTGTCGGCGGCGGCGTTCGCAGCAAGGAGCTGATCCACGCTAGGAGGACACCCCACCGCCACCCTGCGCCTGGGAGTCCTGTTCACCCTCCTCGTCTTCATCCGGAAGGTCGATGCTGAACGCGTGGAGAACCCGGTGGAATACCGGTGCCAACAGCACCGAAACCACGGCCACGAAAAGAATGCCGCCCACCCAGGCGTAGCCGATCTGAAAGATCTTCCCGCCCAGGGTCTGCGCCGGATGCACGGAGCCGTTGCTGGTAAGTATCATCGCCGCGTTGAGAAACGATTCCGCCCAGGGGAGATGTTCGAAATAGCGGTACCCCAAGGCACCGAGGGAGATGGTCACCGCGTCCAGTAGCAGCGCGGCGGCGAAAAAGCCCAATATCCGCAGCCCGAATCGACGCCACGGCAGCAGTGGTTGATGGCGGGTTTCGAAGCGTGCCCAACCCGGGAACCGTCTCCATTCCTCCATTGCCATGTTCCTCCGACTGTCGCCCCGCGCCCGCCGTTCGCGGATGCGGGGAACGCTCCATATCGCGCCGTACCCGTGGGCAACGGTAGGGGCTGAAGGCCGGTTTTCAAGAAACCGACACCGAACGCGTAATCGAGCATTACGCCCTGCGAATGGTCCATCCGTCCCCTACAAAGCACCGCCCATCGTCGCATCGGACCGTCGCGATTGGGGCGTGTGCCATACTGGAGCACAGAGGCAGACCGCCCCGATTTGAGCGATGCTGGTTGATTCGCGAGAGGTCGCAGCCCGGGGACAACACCTGGACAAAACGGAATGTTCTCGGCACAAACGCTCCTAAATAAGACATTCGAGAGCATCGGCGATGCAGTGGTCGTGATCCAGCGGCCGGCCCGGAAGCTGGTGGCGGTCAACCCCGGTTTCGAGAGCATTTTCGGCTACTCCAGCAAGGAAGCCGTAGGGCGGGTCACCGAATTCCTCTATCCCAGCCACGACGAGTTCCTTCGCGCCGGCCAGGGAAGCGCGGGTGCCTATACCCGCGACGCCGTATACCGCGGCACCTTCACCATGCGCCGCAAGGATGGAACGCTGATCCAGACGTTCCACACCCTCAGCCCGATCTATGACGAGAACGGCAAACACGTGGCCGCGGTGGTGGTGATCAGCGATCAAACCGATTGGCTGGACATCGAACAGCGCCTTGCCGAGCAGGATCGACTGCTGGCAAGCATCGTCACCAATCTGCCGGGCGGCATTTATCAACAGGAACAACACCCCGACGGCACTCTGTCCGTCCCGTACTTTCGGGGCGTGCTGGCCGAACAGCTGGGCATCGACTCCGGCGGCAAGAACCATCGGGGCGACAAGTTTCTCGATCGGCTCCATCCCGAAGACCTGGCTCGCCTGCGCACCGCCTTCGCAAACGCCTCCGGAAAGCTCACCCGGGTCGACATCGATCTACGGCTGCGCAATGCCTCAAATCGCTACATGTGGGTCCGATGCATCGCCCAGCCGCGGGCCGGCGACGCCGGCACGCTGATCTGGGACAGCGTGGCGTTCGACATCACCCGCGAAAAGCTGGCTGAGCGCCGGGTCCGGCAACTGGCAAGCTACGACCAGGTCACCGGCCTGCCGAACCGCCGACACTTCCGCATGGTTGCCCACAAGTGGGTTGAAGCCCTGGAAGGCACAGAGAGCAAACTGGCGGTGGCGGCGGTCAACCTGGACCGCTTCAAATTCGTCAACGCCTCCCACGGAATCGAGGCCGGAGACCGCTTGCTGGCCACGGTGGCCCAGCGACTGACGGACGCCGCGGGGGAAGACGCCGTGGTGGCCCGGCTGGGCGCCGACGAGTTCGTCGTCATGTCCGGCACCTTGGCGAATCTGGACGATGTTCTGCCGAGATTGCAGCAAGTGGCCGAAGCCACCGCCCAGGGCTACGAGCTGGACGGAGCGCAGATGCATCTCACGGCGAGCATCGGCGTCGCCATCGCACCGGACGACGGCGCCGATGCCGATACACTGTTGCGCAACGCGAACGCAGCGCTGCATCGTGCCCGCGCCGGCGGCGGCAATCGAATCGAGTTCTATTCCGAAGCCATCACCAGCACGATGACCGCACGGCTGCAGATGGAACGGGAGCTCCGCACGGCCATCGGCACCAATCAACTCACGGTGCACTACCAGCCCCAGGTGGATGCCCGAAATGGACGGGTGATGGGGCTGGAGGCCCTGGTCCGCTGGCAGCATCCCGACCACGGCCTGATCCTGCCGGGCCGCTTTATCGACATCGCGGAGGACAGCGGGCTGATCCACCGCCTGGGCTCGGAAGTGCTCCGACAGGTCTGCGCGCAGCTCCGCCGGTGGCGCGACGACGGCGTTCCATTGGTACCCGTCGCCGTCAACCTGTCGGCGAAACAGGTGGACGATAGCCTGTGCGATCAAGTCACGGCCGTGCTGGCGGAGCACGCCCTGGATCCCGGCCTGCTGGAGCTGGAGATTACCGAGAGCTCCCTGCTCCACGACACCGATCATGCGATCGCGGTTCTGGAGCGCCTGCACGCCCGGGGGCTGCGCTTCGCCCTGGACGACTTCGGCACCGGCTATTCGGCGCTGAGCTACCTGCAGCGATTCCGGTTCCGCAAGCTGAAGGTGGACCGATCCTTCATCGTGCGCATTGCCGAAGATGCCAATCAGGCGAACCTGACCCGCGCCATTATCGCCATGGGCGAAAGCCTGCACATGACCACGGTGGCGGAAGGCGTGGAAACGCCCGAGCAATTGGACGCGCTAAGGGAAATGGGCTGCAACGCGATTCAGGGCTGGATCTATTCCAAGGCGCTGGAGCCGCGCGACATCCCCGCCTTGCTGTCCGGGGGGACTCTCGCCCCGACCGTCCGGGAAGACGCCGGCGAAATGCCGGACCCTCAGCCTCGCGGCCAGGACAGATTCAATTCCGCATAGGCGCGGTACTCGGCGTTGGTGCCGGCAAACTCGTCCCGTGTCACCTGATATCGCCCGTCCACGCTGAGCGAGACATTCGGCGCATGAGCCCCCCGCAGGTTCATCTTCCAATTCAGCCGGCTCCCCACCCCCAGCGTCCTTTGATCCAGCGTGTCGTCTGCCCGGTAACTGTGGTTCGCCGTCACATCGATACCGGCATTCAGGCGATCGGGAATCAACGCCGCAAGGCTGCCAATGGCCGCGCGCAAGGCCATGGTCTGCTCATCCGCGCCGTAGTCCCGGACGACGTTCCAGCCCAGCTCCGGCCGGACTCGCAACCAGGAAAGAACGGGCACGTCAAAGTGCAGCAAGGTGTCGTCGGTACGGCTCGTGGCGTTGTCGTCCACGGCCCCGTAAGCCGTCGACTCGGTATGGCCCAAATCCCAGGTCCAATCCCCGGGGGTGAAATGAGCCGACCAGCCGACGGTCTCGGTGTAGCCTCGTGACGCCCCACCCCCCTGCCAATTGTTCACCCGCTGCAACGACAGGCGATACTGCGGATTGGCCAGCAGCCAGCTCCCCGGCAACCATGCCGGCGTGGGCGCGTTGTAGTCGAAAGCGGCATCCAGCTTACGGTGATGCCACGCGCCGCCGGCAACATCGCCGGAGTCGCTCTGGGAACCGTAGGCGTAACCCAGGCGCGCCTTCAGGCGCCCCCAGCCCAAATGGGTGAGTCACCCGGTCTTCCATCTGCCCGCGAGCAAGCTCATCGCTGGCCAAGGTCCAGAATCCGGGTTCCGCGTGCTGTCGCTCAACGGCTACACCCCAGGTGAGCGCCTGATCGCCCACCAGCGAAAGCGGCCTGCCGCTGTAGCGCGCAACCACCGCGAACGCCTTGCCTGTCTCCGGGCGTCCGTAGGCGGTTTGCGGAGCGGTTTGGGCGCGGCTCCCGGCGTACTCCGCGTGAAGCCAGAGGCGTTTCGCCAATAGCGTGTCGCTCAAGGCGACACTCCAAACATCGCGCCTTCCGGGGCTCACCTCGCCGGGTGGAGCATCGTTGCGCCGGTCCAGATAGGCCGTTTCCAACGTCATTCCCGGAGCGCGCGCGCCGAACGGGCGCAGGCGAAACCCCAAACCCTGGGTGGCGCCGTTGGCGTCGCTCAAGGCCAGCCCGTGGCTCAGCGACGTGGCTTGCCCGCTGCAGTTGGGAAATCCGGTGAGTAGTGAATGGAAATCGGAGCGGGCCGGGGATTTTGTGTCGCCGCTACGTGACAGTAGCGGCAGTTGCCGAGCGATCTCAGCGGCGTTCCAGGAGCCGCGTGACGGCGCCGGAGCCTCACCGGCCGTGGTTTCGCTCGTCGCCTTTGTTGGCGACGACGGACCCGGCAAATCGCCCGCATGGGGCGCCGTTGCGGCATAACCGGCAAGCGCCATGACAGCCAAGATCCGCAGACCCGCGAAAGATACCCAGTGCATACCCTTGATCACCGTGCCGCAGTGCAAAAAGGCGGCACGAATGTTGCCTTTTCTTTGTCACTGTCCGCGACCGCGGACCGCCTCCCCGGCAGGGAGGTGCACAGTATCTTTCATTCGGGCGCCCCAAAACGCCGACCGGCGCACGCCTTGGGAAATCCACCCTCGGCTTCGCAACGGCCGGCCAAGGGCCGGGCAAGGGACCAGACAAGAGTGAAATCAATGAAACGAATGGCCTATGCAATCGCCCTGAGCGCACTGACGGTCGTTTCCGCCGCAGCCGCGGAACAACCCCAGACCGGCGCAAAACCGCTCTATGACCAAATTACGCAACAAGCCCGGGATTTGGCGGACAAGGCCTATTCAGCGCCCTCGGATGACGCCGTCCCCAAGGCCCTGCGCGATCTGAGCTACGAACAATACCGGGACATCCGCTTCAACAAGGACCAGGCGCTCTGGAAGGATCAGGCGCTTTTCAACGTCGAATTCTTCCACTTGGGTTTCCTGTACAAGGCGCCGGTGATCATCCACCAAGTCGTGGATGGCAAGGTGAGCCAGATTCCCTACGATCCCGCGATGTTCGATTTCGGCAAGAACAAGGGCCTGGAAAAGATCGCCGGCCCGAAGCTGGGCTTTGCCGGCTTCCGCATTCATTACCCCATCAATCGCCCGGGCTACAAGGACGAGGTGATCGCGTTTCTGGGCGCATCCTATTTCCGGATGGTCGGCAGAAACCAGTCCTACGGCCTCTCGGCACGCGGCCTGGCCGTGGACACCGCCCTGCCCCAGGGCGAGGAATTCCCGCGTTTCACCGAATTCTGGCTGGTCCAGCCGGACCCGACGATACCATCGATGACCTTCTACGCCCTGCTGAACAGCAAATCCGTGACCGGCGCCTACCGTTTCGTCCTGCGTCCCCGCGAACATACGGAGCTGGAAGTGGAGGCCCGCCTGTTCGCGCGAAGCGACGTGCAAAAGCTCGGCGTCGCGCCGCTGACCAGCATGTACCTGTACGGCGAAAACCGGGTCCGCCACTTCGACGATTACCGCCAGGAAGTCCATGACTCCGACGGGCTTCTGGAACACACCGGCGCCGATCAATGGATCTGGCGGCCGCTGACCGATCCCAAGGAGCTGCGCGTCACGTCCCTGATGGACGACAACCCCAAGGGCTTCGGCCTGGTCCAGCGGGACCGGAGATTCGACGACTACCTGGATCCGGAAGCGCGTTTCGACCGGCGCCCCAGCATCTGGGTCGAACCCCGAGACGGCGGCTGGGGCAAGGGCGCCGTACAACTCGTCGAGATCCCGGCCAAGGACGAAACCGATGACAACATCGTCGCGTTCTGGAACCCGGAAAAGCCGTTCAAGGCAGGCGAGGAACGAACCTTCCATTATCGCCTGACCACGTTCGGCTCACATCGCCCGGAAGAAAGCCTGGCCACGGTACGCCGCACCCGGATCGGCTGGGGCGGAATCCCCGGAGCCCCCCATCAACCGCCACCGCGCGTCAGGCAGTTCGTTGTCGACTTCCACGGCGGCGTACTGGACGGCCTGGACGGTTCCCAGCCGTTGAAGGCGCACCTGACCGTATCCAAGGGCAAAAGCCGGGATATCACCGTGGAGCGCCTGCCCGGCGATCAGGGCTGGCGCGCGGCATTCAAGTTGGACCCCGACCACGACAACCCCGCGGACATGAGCCTTTTCCTCACCCTGCGCGGGCGTCGCGTTACCGAAACATGGAGCTATGTGTGGTCGCCTTCGGCGATCAAGTGAGGGACCCATGAGGGAAGTTGCACGAAATCGAGACCTTTTCGGCCTGCCCGTGGCCATACCCGCGCCACGGTTCCGCCGGCTAGTTTTCCTGATCCTGGTGGCGGGACTGACCGGATTCGGCGTCTATACCATGTGGGACATCCTGGCCAGCAACGGCCTTGGGCCGCTGGAAGCGGCGCTGCTGGGCCTGTTCGGCATCACCTTCCTGTGGATCGCCGGCGCATTTTGTACCGCCGTCGTCGGCTTTCTGCTGGATGCCTTTGGAATCGACCCTCTGTCGCTACGGCGGGGATTCGACCGGGGCCGCCGGGATTCTCCGATCATCAGGCGAACCGCCGTCATCATGCCGGCATTCAATGAGGATACGGACCGCGTCATCGCGGGCCTGGAGGCGACCTATCGCAGCCTGCGCCGGACCGGGCCGATCAATGCGTTCGATTTCTATCTGCTCAGCGACAGCAACGACCCGGAGATCGCCGCCGCCGAGGAAACCGCCTGGCGGGGGCTGGTTGCCCGGCTCGGGGACGCCGATCGGCTGTTCTACCGCCGGCGCACTTCCAACGAAGGCAAGAAGCCCGGCAATATTGCGGAGTTCTGCAAGCGCTGGGGCGCCTACTACGACTACATGATCGTGCTGGATGCCGACAGCCTGATGACCGGCCACGCCCTGACCTCCCTTGTTCGGGCCATGCAGGCCAACCCGGATGCCGGCCTGATTCAAACCGTGCCCATCCCCATTCGCCAGGAGACCGTCTTCGGCCGCTTCGTGCAGTTCGCCGGCGCCCTCTACAATCCGCTCCTGGCGGCGGGGCTGAGCTTCTGGCAAACGGATACCGCCAACTACTGGGGCCACAACGCGATCCTGCGGGTGCGTGCCTTCATGGACACCTGCGGGTTGCCGAAGCTGCCCGGGAAGCCGCCCCTGGGCGGCGAGATCCTCAGCCATGATTTCGTGGAAGCGGCGTTCCTGCGCCGGGGCGGCTGGCACGTTTACCTGTTTCCGGAGCTGGGGGGCAGCTACGAGGAAGTCCCGCCCAACATCCTGGATTTCGCCAAGCGCGACCGTCGCTGGACCCAGGGCAATCTGCAGCACCTCAAGCTGGTGGGCGCCCACGGGCTGCATCCGCTCAACCGCATCCACTTCATCTACGGCGCCCTGGCCTATGGGTGTTCGCTGCTGTGGCTTCTGATGTTGATATTCAGCACGGCCGATGCCGTAATCCGGGCATTGTCGGTGAACGACTACTTCGGATCGGCACATCAACTCTTCCCGGATTGGCCCATCGCCAAGACCGGTGAAATCATGACCTTGCTGGGACTGGTTATCGCCATGCTGGTCCTGCCCAAGGTACTGGGCGTCTTCTCCTGCCTGATCAATCGGGGACGCCGCCGCGCATTCGGCGGGGCGGCAAGGGTCATCGCCGGGGCGTTGGTGGAACTGGTGTTCTCGGTGGCCATCGCGCCCATGATGATGATCTTTCACGCCTACTTCGTCGCGAGCATTCTCTGCGGCCGGAACGTACGCTGGGGGCCCCAGGTTCGGGACGGCTGCGACATCTCCTGGCCCGACGCCCTGCGGCGCACCGCGGTGCCCACGGTGGTGGGCCTGGTCTGGGCGGGCGGAACGCTGGCGATCACCCCGATCTTCTTCCTGGCCATGACGCCCGTGTTCTTCGGCTTGGTTCTCGCCGCCCCCCTGGTGCACTACTCCAGCTCCTCGCGGATCGGAAAGGCGCTGCGTCGAATGGGGGTCTTCGTCGCCCCTTCGGAGACACGGCCTCCCGCCGCCATGAGATCGCTGAGGCAGCTGCTGGCAGACGACGCCCGGCCAACCCCAGCGCCCGGTTCCCGATGAAGCAGCGATCTGGGCTCACCTGCCCGATCGGCCACAGGCCATGCCGGTCCAGCGGCTGGATGCGGGGCCGGTCTGGCGCCGCCGGGAACGCGTTATGGGGAAGTGGCGCACTCACTACTGGTGAAGGACCAACGATGCCTCGATTTCGGCTGATTGTTCTGTTGCTGCTGGCTTTCGCCATCGGCGGCTGTTCCACCACGCGCGAGACCGAACCTCCGCAAACAGCGACCGAGCAGCTGCTGATGTCCACCGCGGTGGACAAGGCCGTGACCAAGATCCGCCCCAATGTGCCGCCCGGCAGCAAGATCTACGTGGACACGGCCGATCTGGATATGAACTACGCCACGAAATACGCCGTGGGCAGCATCACCGCCAGCCTCCTGCGTCAACACTACGAGCTGGTCCCCACACGAAACCAGGCGGACACGGTGGCCGAAATCCACAACGGCGCGCTGTCCATCAACAAGACCACACAGTTGTGGCTGGGCATCCCCAGCGTCACGATACCGGTCCCCCTGGCGGGGCCGCTGGACACGCCGGAGCTGGATCTGATCAAGAGCACCAAGCGCAGGGGCATCGCCAAGTTCGGCCTCAACTTCTACGACGCGGACAGCGGCGCCCTGCAAGACGCGATCGGCCCCATCTACGGATTTTCCCACTACAACCACTGGGTGGTCCTGCTGGTGGGCTGGACCAGCACCGACCTGGCCCCGGAAAAGGGCCACCGGAAATCGTCGAACGAGCAGCAGTAGCGCCCCCGAAGGGCACCGCTTTCAAGTCGACGCCGCCGGGCAGCTGCGGCTAGAGCAGCCCCACCACCCGGTGCGGTACATAGGGCGCCTCCAGCCGCTCGATTTCCTCGGCGGTGAGCTCGATTTCAAGGGCTGCAGCGGCGTCTTCCAGATGCTCCATCTTGCTGGCGCCCACAATGGGCGCCGTCACCACCGGTTTCGACCGAAGCCACGCCAGCGCTACCCGGGCGGGCGGCACGCCCCGTTCGGAGGCCACGGCCTGCAGCGCCTCGATCACCGGCTGGTCGGCGTCCTGGCCGAGATTCCAGCGCCGCATTGGGGCATCCGTCTGGGCGCGCACCGTGCGGCCCTCGGAACCGGCGGGCTTGGTCCCAGCCAGGATGCCCCGGGCAAGCGGACTCCAGGTGATCACCCCCACGCCCTGATCCTCGCACTGGGGAAGCATTTCCCGCTCCTCTTCCCGATAGATCAGGTTGTACATGGGCTGCATGCTCGCGAACCGGGTCCAGCCGTTGAGATCGGCCACGTGCTGCGCCTTCGCGAACTGCCAGGCGAACATGCTGGAGGCCCCGATGTGCCGGGCCTTGCCCGCCTTAAGGAGACGCTGATCTATTCACGCGACCGCGCTCAGGTCTGTTTTGGTCATCTGGGTAGGCGCGGTGCCGGCCGCGTAGCCGTGGCTACGGGGCCGGTGGCGCAACACCGTCAGGGGCCAAAACAGGGCTGAGCCCTTCGGGTTACGGCCTGAGAAGACGCCCTGGGGTGTTGCGCCGCTTGGCCGTAGAATGACTACGGCGCTGCGCTGCGCGCCTACCATGCCGGCTTCTCAGGCCGTAACGCGGTCGCGTGAATAGATCAGCGTCTCCTTAACCACATCGTGCAGGGCCTCCATGGTCTCCTCGATGGGCGTCTCGTGGTCCCAGCGGTGGATCTGATAGAGGTCCACGTGATCGGTGCCCAGCCGCCGGAGCGTGGCGTCGATTGCGTGCATGATGTGCTTGCGCGACAGCCCCCGCTCATTGGGGCCCTCGCCGGTGGGCCAGAACACCTTGCTGGCGATCACCACCTCCTCGCGCCGGGCGAAATCCTTCAGCGCCCGGCCGAGCACTTCCTCGGAGGCACCATCGGAATACATGTCGGCGGTATCGAAAAAGTTGATACCCAGTTCCAACGCCCTTTGGATGAACGGGCGGCTCTGTTCCTCGTCCAGCACCCATTCGCGCCATTTGGGGGTTCCGTAGGTCATGGTGCCCAGGCACAACGGCGAAACCTTCAGGCCCGTGCGCCCCAACCGACGATATTCCATAAGCCCTCCTTCGCTGGGTTCAATCGCGGCCGGCGTCCCACCGTCGTGCGGGACGCCGCCTGCACATCATGTGCGGTATGATAATGTGCATACGTCTTCGCAAATGAAACCCCTGCCCACGCAGGTTTCGTTCGGTCCAGCGGCCCCAGCCGCTCTTGTGGGGAGTCTCCATCCACCGTGAACCGCCTGTTCAGCGATGAACCGGGTGACGAGGGTTTGCCCGGCGCCGAGCGCCGCATCGCCGTCGCCGTCCTGATCGTCGGCACCCTGATGGCCGTCCTGGACGGCTCCATCGTCAACATCGCCCTGCCCACCATCGCCCACGATCTGAACGCCCCGGCCTCCACCACCATCTGGGTCGCCAACGCCTTCCGGCTGATCAACGCCATGGGCCTGCTGAGCTTCGCCGCCCTGGGCGATGTCATCGGCTATCGCCGCGTGTATATCATGGGCCTGACGGTGTTCACCGCCGCCTCCCTGGGCTGCGCTCTGTCCCACGCCATGGCCCCGCTGATCGCCATGCGCGGCCTGCAGGGATTCGGCGCCGCGGCCATGCTCAGCGTCGGGCCGGCGCTCTACCGCACCATTTTTCCGATACGACTGCTTGGTGCTGCGCTGGGCCTCAGCGCCCTGGTCGTGGCCTCCGGCATGGCCGCCGGACCGTCCATCGGCGGCGGCATCCTGGCCGTGCTGGACTGGCCCTGGCTGTTCGCCTTTAACGTGCCCCTGGGGCTGATCGCCTGGATGCTGGCCCGCAAGGGCCCTGCCCCGGCATGGCGGCAACGGCGGTCGATTCGACATCGCCGGCGCCGTGCTCTCGGCCACGGCCCTGGGCTGCTTCGTGATGGCGGTGGATGCCCTGTCCGGACACGGCGAGGTAGGCGGCCCCGCTCCGCTGTTTGTCGTCAGCGCCGTGGCCGGCGCCGCCTTCCTCGCCTGGCAGGCCCGAGCCCCCCGGCCACTGGTGCCGCTGGATATCTTTGCCGCCCGCCGGTTCTCCGCAGCCGCCGGCACATCGTTCCTCGCCTTCACCGCCCAGGGGCTGGTGTTCATCACCCTCCCCTTCCTGTTCCAGAGCATCCAGGGCTACAGCCCCTTCATGTCCGCCGTGCTGTTCACACCCTGGCCGGTGGTCATTATCGGCATCGGTCCCAGAGCGGGCCGGCTCTCGGACCGCCTCAACCCCGCCCTGCTCTCCACCGTCGGCCTGGTGGTATTTTCACTGGGCCTGGTGGCCCTGGCGCTGCTGGGCCCAAGCGCCAGCATTCCCGACATCCTCTGGCGCACCGCCCTGTGCGGCCTGGGCTGGGGCTGCTTCCAACCGCCCAACAACCACGAACTACTGGGCAGCGTCGCCCGCGAACGCAGCGGCACCGCCTCCGGCGTGCTCGCCAGCGCCCGCACCTTCGGCCAGTCCGTGGGCGCCGCACTGGTCGCCATCGTGCTCGCCCAATGGACCACCGACCTGCACCCGACCGCCGGCAACGCCATCGTGCCGGTACGCCTCACGTTGTGGATTGGTTGTGGCATCGCCGTTGCAGCGGTGGTGGTCAGCGCCCTGCGCATCGCCAGCGCCGGCGCCGCGGCCCGAGCACGCCGCGCCGCCTGATACTGGGCACTCGTGAACGTGGCGAATTCGGGAGATTCAACAATGTAGGGCGCAATAACCGAAGGGCATTGCGCCGAAGCTCAATCCGAATCATCCAAGGCGTCTCGAATTCGTCGGTGCGGCGCAATGCCCTTCGGTTATTGCGCCCTACATGTGCCGTTGGATTCAGCTTCGCAGCAGGCGCAGATGCCGCCGGACGTACCAGACCACGCCAATAACCAACAGCCACCGCAATCAGGGCATCGAACCGATGGAACCAGCCGCCGAGGCTGTGCCAGTGCTCGCCCAGCTTCAAGCCGATCCAGGCCAGCGCCCAGCACCAGATGAAAGAGCCGATGAAGGTATAGAGGTTGAAGCGCCACAACGACATGCGCGCCACACCCGCCGGAAAGGCAATGAAGGTACGCACCACCGGCAGAAGCCGCCCAACCAGAATGGTGATATCGCCATGGCGAGCGAACCAGCGATCGGCCAGATCGAGATCGTGATGCGTGATCAGCACATACTTGCCGTAACGCTCAATGAACGGCCGCCCGCCCCAGGCACCCACCGCATAGGCCACCAGCGAACCAACCACGGATCCCACCGCACCGGCCAGCGCCACAACCCACAGCGACAGCTCGCCGGTGGAAACCAGATAGCCGGAAAACGGCATGATGATCTCGGAAGGCAGCGGAATGCACGCGCTTTCGATGGCCATGAGCAGAACCACGCCACCATAGCCCAGATGGGTAATGACGCTGGTGATGAGACCGGCGATGTAGGCGAGCATGGGCGGCTCCCGGGCGTAGATTGTCGGGTTTCAGGGGGATAGTACCTGCCCCGACTGGACTCGGGAACCAACGCCAGGAGACACAACGGCTGTCACCTGCTGAGTGAGTGTTGATTACTCACGGACGGGCATCCAATAGAAAAACACCGATCCAAGGGGGAGTTAGGCCCCCGCTAGGGCATCGAACCATCAAAGTGGACCAAAGGCCCGGGTTGGCGCTAACCCGGTTCTGAGGCCTCACCGCCCCTCCCGATCGACAGCACTTCCGGGGACACAACAGGACGCACACCGCAGACGCTGGGCAGCCAATATGCCCTTTCCGCCTTTCCACGAAGCGAACCGCTCGATCCAACTAGAATGGCAAGGTGCCGAGTCGTTGAATCTAATCATGTTATGTGGTCTGGTAACCGAAACGGGGCGCGGAACCTTCGCCGTGATATTGAGTGATATACGGAAAGTTTCCGTGTTTAAACACGGAATTTTTCCGTTGATTAACTGTTATGTGCCCCCCGGTACTGCCAATAGGGATATATTGTGAGTCGAAATAGTAAGTCCAGACGGGATGCCAAAAAAAAGAAAGCAAAAGAAAAGTCGCAACCGTATTAAATCAAACAACAACAATGCTGACAAAAGCAACTTCCTCTGGCCTAGTGATGACAATGATGGAAAACCCTCTGTCTGGGATTACTGATGAACAGAGGAAAGAGTTGATTTCAGAATTAGGAAAAAATGGTAAAGACAAGGTTGTTGAGATATTCGAATCGTTGAACGATATCTTGAGGCAGTATGACCCTATAACCCTAATAAGTATTCTCTTAAGCTATGGTTTGACTGTTGGAGTCGGTGATGGTGGGGTGCAATCAAAAGAATCATCCGGGGGATTAAACCAAGCACATGTAGAACTATTTCAGGCGCTTGCTCTACAAATACCAGAGAACGAGCTCGGCGCGCTCCCTGTCACTCCTGACATAGTTCAGAATGTATGGGAGCAATTAACCGAAATAAGTCATGCCTTTAAATTCAGTAGAATGAATGTGGAGCTATTGGAGTCTTCAAATATTGAAATGGCCATCAATCAGATCCAAGAGTTGATACGAAGTCATACTCAAATGGTTAGAAATTGGGGATTTCATTCTCAGGTGCTCAGCATTTCAAAAGAAATATACAGTCACTTTGATGGACTAATTCAAAGTAAGTTTGGCTTTTCAGCCACAAATGCCATTGATGTTTTTAAAGTGCTGACTGACTCTGTCGAGGACAAGCTTTCTGAAAGGCTTAATATCTTGTCTGATCTAAAGTCCACAAAAAAACCATACGACATGCTAGTTAAATATCATGAATTAATTGGACTAGGGAAAGAAGAGGCTGACAGGTTTTCCGAAAATATTGATATAAGCAAAATTTCGCAAAAGAATCTTTTTTTCATGCTGCTATCGCATTTCGACCTTAGAATGCCTGAATATTACTTCATTGATAGTGATGAGTTGTCGAAGCAGTTAAATATTGACAGAGACATTGTCGATAATGTTTTGAGTCAATTCTCATATAGATTCGGCGATCTTAATGGTGAAAAGAAAGAATATTTCTCTTTGGAAAATCCTGTATGGAAGAAGCCGATAATTTCATCAGACAGAGGGTATTGTTGCGTATTGCCTCAGCTATTTTTTAGCTTTGTTCTAAACACACTAGATGAGATTGTTGAGGGAATAGATAAGAATTCTCTCCATAATCGCCGAGCGGATTATCTGGAGTCGAAGATTGAAGAAATTGTTAAGACAAGATTTCCTGAATCACAAGTAGTTTCAGGCCTTAAGTGGCATTTAGGTAAAACTCAGTATGAAACTGACCTAATTGCATTCATTGATTCACATGCAATTATTATTGAAGCGAAATCACAAAAGATATCAAGACCCGCCTTAAGAGGTGCGCCGGATAGAATAAAGAGGCATCTTGAGGAAATCTTAATAGAGCCAGGAATTCAGTCAAACCGATTAGAGCAAAAGCTCAACGAGCTTAGGGTTCAGGATGCACCTGATGACCCTCTTCTAACAAAAATCCCTGTAGATATACATTCTATAAAGAAGAGTACTTCGCGTTTCAGTATCTCTAGAAGATTTTGCTACTCTCCAAACGAATCTTAGGTTATTTGATGGTACAGGTTGGATTCCAAATGACTTCGTACCTTGCCCATCAATGAATCTTGCCGATTTTGAAACATTATTTGATTTTCTTGAACACCCTGTCCAAATCATTCACTACCTTCTGAGAAGGACTGAGCTTGAAGGTAAGTACAAGTTTATGGGGGATGAGCTCGATTATATGGGGCTATACATTACTACCTTGTTGAATGTTGGAAATATGGTAAGCGATGATAAAGCCGAAATCATAATATCGGGGATGTCTGAACCGTTAGATAAATACTATATGTCAAAAGATCAAGGGATATTAATTGATAAACCGCAACCCAAAATATCGCTGTTGTTCAAGAAAATATTTAAAAAACTTGAAGATCGATCAACTCCTCGCTGGACAGAGATCGGATGTATACTGAATCGCTTTCCTCCAGACGATCAGAGCAAGCTCATTAGATATATAAAAGACTTGTCCAAAGTGGTCAATAGAACTTGGCAAGTCGAGGGCCATAAAAATATTGCTATATATAGACCACCAGAATCATCAGAGTATGCTTTGGCTGTCGTATTATTTAAGGAAGACAATCGAGATAGACGCTACGAGTTTATCGATCATGCTTCTGCACTGGGTCTAGAGCCTGAACATGTGAGATATTGTTTGATTATAGCAATCAACATCGATAAAAATGACTTGCCGTATCACTATATAGCACTCGCAGAAAATCGAGATGCTGAATAATCACATAACAAGCGCGTCAATTAGGACGCTCGCAGGCTCGCGCCTATTACGCGAGCGTTATGTTTCTAGGAGACTGTATTGGATCTTTGTATCACCATAAGCGAAATAAACTGGTCGCTAACGAAAGATGTAGTCTCAATTGTCGGCACGGTTGGCGCTCTTACTATTGGTGGGCTTGGGCTGTTCACTTGGAGGAGGCAGCTTCGGGGAACAAGTGAGTACGAGATTGCAAAGAAAGCCATACTAAAGACATACGAAGTCCAGCAAGCGCTTCAGTCCGTGAGAAATCCAATGCTTTATCTTAGCAAGGAGGAAGTGGAAGCTGGTCGCCGACTTGAAGAAGAGCAGCGAATTTATAGCGAGCGAATGACTTACCTCAATGAGAAATGGGCAGAGCTACAAACGATTCGCCTTGAGGCGAAAGTTATTTGGGGTGAAGAGGCTCAGGATAGTTTTAATGAAATTCAACAGCGAATCGGAGATGTCCGGGGAGCGATTTGGCTTCATTTTTGGATGAAAGGTGCCTATGCCGGGCCAGGGGCTACTGTAGATAATAGTCCAGAGCGAGTCAGAGAGAATGACAAGATTGTCTATTTTACGTCTGAAGAAGATGAGTTTAGCCAACAAATAGCTGAATCTACGGCAAACGTTGAAAAGTTCTTTGGGTCAAAGGTTAGGACTAAATAAACATAACAAGGCCAGTCACAGCGACGGCTTTTCCGTTCCGGCTTCGCCTTCACTACAAAGCCGCGCGTGCTGGCGGCGTTAGGCTGAAACAATAATGGAAATACACACGTCGACAATTGTGTTCACCCTCTTGGCAAGAGCTGATCGGGGTCGGACCACCCCAACTCACTGGATTCACTGAAGGTTCACGGCCGCAAAACCGCATTTTTCCGCTTAGAATCCCCATTTCACCCCCATTTTCGGCCATCTAAGGGCTACGCAGAGCCTGCGCGCCGGAGATGAGAGCGTCGCGCCAACCCACAGCCTGGCAACGGCTGCCGGAGTGCTTTTTCACGAACTCCCCACGGTTTGCCGTTTATCTATACTCAAATCAGGACAAACCGATCAGGAGCTGCCGTGACCACACAACTCGAAAAAGCGGAAAACTTCAGGGCGTTGCACCAGGGACGGGACGCCTTCGTCATCCCCAACCCTTGGGACGTGGGCTCGGCCCGGTTGCTGGCCGGCCTGGGTTTTCCGGCGCTGGCGACCACCAGTTCGGGGTTCGCGCTCTCGCGAGGCCGCCTTGACGGCATGCCCGGTAGCCTGGAGACCCTGGCCCATTGCCGGGATCTGAGCGCGGCGGTGGATGTGCCGGTGAGCGCGGATCTGGAAAACGGGTTTGGCGACGATCCGGAGACCGTGGCGCAAACGGTGCTGTTCGCGGCCGAGGCCGGCGTAGTGGGCGGCTCCATTGAAGACTATACCGGCGACCCCAGACACCCGATCTACGATCTGGAGCTTGCGGTGGAACGCATCCATGCCGCCGCGGAGGCCGCGCACTCGCTGCACTTCCCCTTCACGCTCACGGCCCGGGCGGAGAACCATTTCCGTGGCCGTGACGATCTGGACGATACCATCCGGCGGCTGCAGGCCTTCGAGGCCGCCGGGGCGGACGTGTTGTACGCGCCGGGCCTGACCACCTTGGAGCAGGTGCGCGCCGTGGCCGAAGCCGTCGGCAAGCCCATCAACGTGCTCGCACCGCCTGTAAGGGGCGCGACCGTCGAGCAGTTGGCCCAGGCCGGCGCCAAGCGCATCAGCGTGGGCGGCACTCTGGCCCGGGCGGCAGCCGCGGCTCTGCTCGGGGCCGGGCGGCTGGTATTGGAGGGGGGTAGCTTTGAATGGGCTTCGGGCGTGGCTGCGAACGGCGATATTGCGGGGGTACTGGCGCCCTGGGTTGATTAGCGTTCCGGTTCGCGGTCGACACGACCGCTGCTACCTCGCATTCCCGTGGTAACGGTCGTCTCGGCCGCGAACCATTGAGTTGCGGGTCCGGCGCGCCCAGGGACTGTTCAATGGCTGCCAGAGCATGTTGTGGTGCCCTGGCTTGCCGATAAATCCATCATCAAGAAGCGAGAAATCGATTCGTGGGCGCTAGTACGGCATTTGTGGCGCTGGCGGCTCTTTTCTGGGGGTTGTCCGGCGGGCTCGCCGGAATTCTCATGGCCGGCGGCTGGGATCCGTTCGTGGTTTCATTCTACCGCGGCGTGATCGGGCTGCTGTTCGTGCTGGTCTGGCTGGCGCTGCGCCCGCGCGGCAGCGGGCTGGCCAGTGGCCGGTTATGGTTCTGGGCGGCGATTGCCGGGATCGGCGTTGCAGGCAACTTCTCGTTCTATTTCGTGAGCATCGCCCAGGGAAGCGTGGCGGTGGCGGTAACGTTGATGTACTGCGCACCGGTGTTCGTGTATCTGGTGTCATTCGCACTGAAGCTTGAACGCCCCAGCGCGCCCAAGTGGGCTGCCATCGTGGTGGTGATGATCGGTGTTGTGTTGCTCACGCGGATCTACGACATCGGTGCAAGCGGCGTCACCGCTGTCGGTGTGGGAGCCGGGCTGCTTGCCGCGCTGTCTTATGCGCTATTCATATTCGGCTTCAAGTTCGCGGCGCCGCACGGCAGTCCGCAGGCGATTCTGGCAATAGCGTTTGCGGTGCTTGCCCTGATCCTTGTCTGGCCGAGCAACTCGGACCAGATCGTCAAGGCGCTGAGTACCGCGGATTGGCCGCTGTTCGCGGCATTGGGTGTGTTCGGCGCGGGATTGTCGTTTGTTCTTTACGTCGTCGGCCTGAAGCATACTGCGCCGGCCGTGGCTTCAATCGTGGCGATGGTTGAGCCGGTCACTGCGGCGCTGTTCGGGGTCGTGATTTTGAACGAAAATCTGGTTGGTTCCCAGATGGTGGGTATGGGGCTGATCTTGGTGACGGCGACCGCCCTTAGCGTCTATACAGGCCCCGGGCGCTCACCTGCCAGCGAACCGGGGTGACGAGAGCAATTCCGGCATCGGAAACATCGCGGCTCAGACCACTTGGCCGGCGGCAAACCCCGAAGCCCAGGCCCACTGGAAGTTGTAGCCGCCCAGCCAGCCCGTGACGTCCACCACTTCGCCGATGAAATACAGGCCCGGCACCTTGCGGGCCTCCATGGTGCGGGACGAGAGCTCATCGGTATCCACGCCGCCCAGGGTGACCTCGGCGGTGCGGTAGCCTTCCGTGCCGGAGGGCCGAACGCGCCAGGCGGCTATCCGGGTTCCCAGCGCTTCAAGCTCCCGGTCGGCGCAATGCTGCATCGGCCGGTTTTGAAACCAGCTTCCCTCGACCTGGTCCACCAGTCGGTTCGGCAAGCGCTCGGCGAGGACGGTGCGAAGGCGGGCCTCGGGCCGGGCCTGTTTGCGCTCCTTGAGCCAGGCACCGGCGTCCTCGCCGGGGAGCAGATTCAGGTCCAGCTCGTCGCCGACCTGCCAGTAGGAGGAAACCTGAAGAATGGCGGGCCCGCTGAGGCCGCGGTGGGTGAACAGGATGTTCTCGCGGAAGGACTGGCCGTTGCCGGTGGCCAGGGCATCCACCGCCACCCCGGCCAGGGCCTGGGCCATGGCGAGGTCTTCGCCGGCCAGGGTCACCGGCACCAGGGCCGCCCGGGTGGCCGTGACCGCCAGGCCGAACTGGCGGGCCACGTCATAGCCGAAGCCGCTGGCGCCCATTTTCGGGAACGAGAGGCCGCCGCTGGCGATCACCAGCGATTCGGCGCGGAATTCGCCTCGCTCCGTGGTCAACTCAAAGCAATCGCCGCGCTCGATTCCGCTCACCGGACAGCGGGTAAGAATCTGCGCTCCCGCCTGGCGGCACTCGTCGGCCAGCAGCTTGACGATTTCCTTGGACGACGTGTCGCAGAACAGTTGGCCCAGCTTCTTTTCGTGGAACGCCACGCGGTGTTTCTCCACCAGGGCGATGAAGTCGTAGGGCGTATAACGGGCCAGGGCCGACTTGCAGAAATGCGGGTTGCGCGAGAGGTA
Organism: uncultured Gammaproteobacteria bacterium; assembly: GCA_963711725.1. Lineage (GTDB taxonomy): Bacteria > Pseudomonadota > Gammaproteobacteria > Nitrococcales > Aquisalimonadaceae > CAVQFO01. The sequence goes on from CAVQFO010000023.1 coordinate 138,927, forward strand.
GTTTTCGGGGCCGGCGTAGAGGTTGGTGAAATTGCAGCGCCCGCCGCCGGAGAGCAGGATCTTCTTGCCGATGCGGTTGGCGTGATCCATCACCAGCACCCGGCGGCCCCGGCGGCCGGCCTCGATGGCGCACATCAGCCCGGCCGCACCGGCGCCGATCACTACAACGTCGAACGTCTGCATCGTTCCCGATCACACCCGAATGAGGAGCCGGGATTGTACCGGAGACTAGCCGGCGTTCCGATGGATGGTCTCGTCGAAGGTGTAGCGGCCCCGGTCGAACAACGACAGGCAGGCGTCCACGGCCCGGGCGTCATAAAGAAGGTCGCGGCCCCGGCGGATTTCCTCCAACGCTTTCCCTACTCCCATGGCGGGACGGTAGGGCCGGTGGGCGGAGATGGCCTCGACGACGTCCGCGACGGCAATGATCCGCGCTTCCAGGACGATTTCCTCACCCTTGAGGCCTTGAGGATAGCCGGACCCGTCAAGGCGCTCGTGATGTTGGCGCACCATGGCCGCGACCGGCCAGGGAAACTCCACATCCTTGACGATGTCGTAGCCGATCTCGGCGTGAGCCCTAATCAGTTCCATTTCGATGGCGCTTAGCCGGCCGGGTCTGTTCAGAATTTCCGCCGGCACCGCGATCTTGCCTATGTCGTGGATCATTCCTCCGAGGCGCAGACCCTCGATGCGGCTCTGATCCAGCCCCATCTCCCGGCCAATGTCGACCGCGAGTTCGGCCACCCGGTGCTGGTGACCGGAGGTGTAGGGGTCTCGCTTTTCCACCGTCATGGAAATGGCCTGAATGGTCTCCACCAGCGCCTGTTCAAGCCGGGCCGCATGAGCGCGGCGCTCGATCTCGAAGCGTTTATTCTCGGTGATATCCCGCGCCACACCGACCGTACCGCCGAAACCTCCCTCGGCGTCCATCAACGGAGCAATGGATACATCCGCCTCCAGCTCTCCGCCCTTGGGCAGGCGAATGGAAACCTCTCGTCGCAGCGTGCCACATGAGCTCTTTGCCAGCTCGTCGTTGTCCCGAAACACGGAAACCATGTCATCGGGCCACAGGTCTTCATCCCGCTTGCCCACGACTTCCGCCGGCGATAATCCCACCGCGTCGGCATAGGCGCGATTGACTTGAAGCAATCGTCCATCCGCATCCTTTAACCAGGCCTGGTCCGGAATGGTGTCGAGAAACAGCCTCTGCCGGTGAAGTGCTTGCTCCAGGCGCTGCTGAACTTCGTGGCTCTGCTCGTCGGCGGCGAATTTATCCAAAGCGAACGACGCGTCATCGGTGAGCTTCGCGAGCAGGGAAAAGACCCGGGCGTCGAAGAACCCCAATTGGTCGGAGAACAAGGTGAATGATGCCGCCGGCTCCCCGCCTCGCAGGATCGGAAACGCCACGGCCGATTTGAACCCCTGCGCGACCCAGCGTTCGGACCACTGACGGGCGGTCGGATCGTTGGCGAGATCATTGATAATGCACGGGCGGCCATCGCGAACCGCACGGCCGCTGGGACCCAAACCGGAACGTTCGTCGGGCGACGTCGTAAGCCGGAGGCCATCGAGCACGGCCCCTCCTTCGCCGGCATGGGCCGCCAGCCGAAGCAGGCCCGTCTCGGCATCCCGGGCCATCACGACACAGAATCGAAACGCCTGCTCGCGTGCCACCACGTTGCACAAGGTCTGAAACAGATCCTGAGGCCCGGTGGCATGAACAATGGCCTCGATGGCTCGGGAGAGCATGCGATAGAGGCCCGTCAGCCTCGCAACCTCCACTTCGTCACGCTTGCGGTCCGTGATGTCGGTCAGTACGGCGATGATCCTTGCCGGAGAGCCGTTCGGCTTGCGCGAAACCACCGCTGCGCGGAACAGCAACCATCGATACGTCCCGTCGGCATGACGCACGCGCGCTTCCTGCCATTCGCTGACGCGGGCCCCGCTGAGTAGACACGTAAGGCCATCCCGCACTGCGTCCCGATCCAGCGGGTGCACGAAACTCCAGGCGTCCTCCAGCCGCTCGGGTAACCTGCCCGGCTCATATCCCAACAGCTGACTCGTCTGCAGGGAGTAGGTCAAACGGCCGCTGGACACATCGAAATCACAAATGCCGTCGCCGCCGGCCTCCAGCGCGAATCGCCAGCGCAGCTCACTTTCCTGCAGCGCTTGTTCTGTCGCCTTGCGCTTGGTGATGTCGCGGACCGTGGCGTGATGAAAATCATGTCCGTCCACGGTAATCAGCCGGCCGCTGATCTCGACGGGAAACTCGCTGCCGTCCTTGCGGCGATGCACCGTCTCATAAACGATCCCGTCGCTCGTCCAGCTTTCGTAGTCCGGCTCAAATTCCTTAGCCGCCCCGGGAGCACGCAACTCCCTGGCGGTAATGTCGCGGAATTCGGCGGCGGTATAGCCGTACATCTCCTGCGCCCGGGAATTGGCTTCGACGATTCGGAATTCGGCGTCGGTGAGGAGGAAGGCGTCGTTGGCATGCAAGCCGATGTGCTGGAAGTGAGACGCCACCGCATCGCGCTCTGCCAGCAGTTCCCTTTGCCGAACCGTGGATGCTCTGCGTTCGCAGAGCCACATGCAGCCCAGCAACCCCACCGAAGCCGACAACAGCACCCAGGCCACGGGAGCAAGCAAGGGAAAATCACCTGCGGGACCGCCAGCCACCGAGTACAACGAGACACCCAGAGCGGCAGTGAATAGCGATCCCACCACAGCCGTGGACGCGCGCGCGGACCTACTTGTCGCAGCTATTCTGCCCAAGGGGGAGAAGGCCTCTGTGAATGCAACAACGCGAGATTAGGTGATGCAGTGAACAGTACCGGAACCGTTCTCCGCGTTCTTGACTTGGAGCAAGGATGGATGGCCTCGACGCTTCACTCGGAAAGGGGTGGCACGCGGAATCGTTGGCTGTAAGCCCGACAAAGGACATTGATGAAGCGTTGCGCCCGCGGCGGGAAACCCTCATTGGCATAGCGCACCAGTTGGTCGTGGACCCTGCGCCGGAAGGCCAAATGGTCGGCCGGCGCCCCCGACAGGTTGTCGACACTGACCCGAAACGGCGAACCGGCAGCAATGCTGAACGCCCATTCTATGGCCTGGGGCCGGGTTTCCACCCGTTCGAACTCCGCTTGCTCCAACTCGTCGCGTCCGTCTGGCTTGTACCAGTAGCCGTAATCCACCAGCCGCCGACGCGCGGGGCCGGCGATGCACCAATGGGCAATCTCATGGAGCGCGCTGGCGAAGAATCCATGAGCGAACACAATCCGATGAAACGGATGTTCGTCATCGGCCGGCAGGTATAATGGCTCGTCGTCGCCGCGAATCAGACGCGTGTCCTCGGTTCTCTCGAAGGTTTCGTTGAACAGGCGGATCAGATCGTCGGCGTCGTGATGCAATGCGCTCATGGAGTCGATATTCGCGGTTCTCTACCGTTTGGCGGATCAAAACCGCCTTCGGCCGTCCATTTGAGCTGGATCAAGCACAAGTCGCCGCGATCCAGCATGCTTTTGATCAAGTGCTCGCCCAAAGCGCGCGGCATTCGTCCGAAGCCGCGCCTAGAGGCAAAGACACGCAACAACACCAGAAGGAGTCAGCGGGTGGGACACCGCGTCACATGCCAACAAATGGCGCGGTTGGGTTCATTCATTTCCCGACACCGCGCCCGATCCAGGAACCTGCCCGGGCCCGCCAACCTGCCCGTGCGGTTCACCGCCGTCTTCCTGATTTTTGGCATCGTTCTGATCCTGATCAGCGACCAGGTTTTCTTCGCGGTCACGGACGTACCCGAGACTCTGCGCCTGGAGGCCTCCATCCGGGCCTGGACGATCACTCTCATCAGCGCCCTGCTGTTCTACCTGCTCATGCGCTACAGTCTCAAGCACCTGAACCGCGCCCACCGAGCCACGGAGCTCAGTGAATTGCGCTACCGGTCGCTGATCGAAACCATGCCCGACGGCATTCTGGAAACGGACCTCGACGGGCAAGTCACCTTCGCCAATCCGGTAATGCAGCGGATTCTACACGCCCTGGAGGATGAAACCGCGAAAGAGCAACTGATCCAGCGCATCCACGCCTGCGCACGCAACACGCGCCCCTCCGCCCATGGCCCTTGGGCTGCCGCCGCCGTGACCATCACGGTCCGGACCACGGACGCAACGCGGCTGGATCTGCAAGTCCGCTGCATGCACCGAACGAACGAGGATGGCGAATCGGACGGTTACGCCTCGGTGGTGACCGACGTGACAGAAGCCAATCGTGCATTCGAGGCGTTGCGAATCTCCGCCCGTGCACTGGAAAGCACGGCCGAAGGCGTGATGATCACCGACGAACACCTCCACATCATGTCCGTCAACAAGGCGTTCTCCGCCGTCACCGGCTATGCAGAGAGCGAAGTTCTCGGTCGCAAGCCGTCCGTATTGTCCTCCGGGCGACACGACACGTCGTTTTACCGGCGGATGTGGCGGGACCTGGAGGACACAGGCCACTGGCAGGGGGAGATCTGGAATCGCCGCAAGAGCGGGGAGATCTACCCGGAATGGTTGACGATCAGCGCGGTCACCGGCGCCGACGGCAAGGTGAGTCACTACGTCGGCGTATTCCGCGACATTTCGCGCAGCAAGGAGGACGAGGAAAAACTTGATTTCCTGGCCCACCACGACCCCCTGACGCAGTTGCCCAATCGAACACTGTTCCATTACAAGCTGCAGGAGGCGCTGGCCAAGGCGGATGAGGACGGCGACGTCCATATCTGCCTGATGTTCGTGGACCTGGACCGCTTCAAGAGCGTGAACGACACCCACGGCCACACGATCGGGGATGCGGTGCTCCGCAACGTGGCCCAACGCCTTCGCGGCGCCTTGCGCAAATCGGACATCGTGGCCCGGATGGGCGGTGACGAGTTCACGATACTGCTCGACCGGCTGCGAAGCCGAGAGGAAGCCGAGGCGATCGCCCGGAAGATTGTGGACGTACTGCACGTCCCCTTTTCCGTTGACGGCAAGCACATCCACTGCCCCGGCAGCATCGGGATCAGCTGTTACCCCGAGGACGCCGGCGACCTGGACAGCCTGATCTCCCACGCCGATTCCGCCATGTATGAAGCGAAACGGGGCGGCCGAAACCGCTACTTTTTCCATTCAGGGAAGGACGCACAGACCCTCTGAGTTGCCGCGTGGATCACGGTTCCGGACCGTCCAGCGCCGTTATGGTGGCCGGGCGATGGGATGGCGGCGCAGCGCTGCGCGAGAACATCGGTGACGGCGTGAAGCGGGCGGCGTTTTGGAGGACGAAGGGAACCAAGACGATACCCTCTCATTTGTCATTCCCGCGAAAGCGGGAATCCATGCTTCCCGAACGCCTGGATTCCCGCTTTCGCGGGAATGACAAATGGTTGATCGTTCGTGAACCTCTTGCCCTTCGTGGTTTACCGCAAATTGAAGATGTTCGGATTCCGCTGCGCTAACCCCGCCGACGTGGGCTACAGCACTTCTTCGAGTGCCGCCACCAGAGCGTCGCACTGCTCGTCGGTGCCCACCGTGATCCGCAGAAATTGATCGATCCGCGGCCGCTGAAAGTGGCGCACGATGATGGCCCGCTCACGAAGCGCGGCGCTGACCTCAGCGGCGTTGCGCTCCCGGTGCCTGCAAAACACGAAGTTCGCGGCCGAGGGAAGCACCTCGAACCCCAGGGCCTCCAGCCGCGGCACCAGGGCCTCGCGCGTGGCGATGACGGCGCGGCGGGTCTGTTCGAAGTGCTCTTTGTCCGCAAGGGCGGCCACCGCGCCGGCCTGAGCCAGGCGGTCCAGCGGATAGGAATTGAAGCTGTTCTTGACCCGGTTCAGGGCCTCGATCAGCGACTCCTGCCCCAGGGCGAAACCCACCCGCAGGCCGGCCAGGGAACGGGATTTGGACAAGGTCTGGATCACCAGCAGATTGGGGAACCGGTCGACCAGCGCCGCCGCCGATTCGCCGCCGAAGTCCACGTAGGCTTCATCGACGACCACAACGGAATCCGGCGTCGCCTCAAGCAGGCGGGCTATTTCTGCCAGGGCAAGCACCCGCCCCGTCGGCGCGTTGGGATTGGGGAAAATGATCCCGCCGTTGGGGATGAGGTAGTCATCAACGCGTATCTCGAAGCTGTCCGTCAGCGGGATTTCCCGGTGGGGCACCTCGTAGAGATCACAGTAAACCGGATAGAAGCTGTAGCTGATGTCTGGGAATAATAGAGGTCGCTCGTGCTTGAGCAGCGCCTGGAATGTGTGGGCCAGGACTTCGTCGGAGCCATTTCCCACGAAGACCTGCTCCGGGCGCAGGCCGTAGTACCCCGCAATGGCTTCGCAAACCGCGTCGCTGCTGGGGTCCGGGTAAAGCCGAAGGGAATCGGCGGCCTCGGCGCGCACGGCCTCAAGCACTCGCGGCGACGGCCCGTAGGGGTTTTCGTTGGTGTTCAGCTTGACCAGATTACGCGCCTTGGGCTGCTCGCCCGGTACATAAGGGGTCAACGCATGGACGATCGGCGACCAGTAGCGGCTGCTCATCGCGGGCCTTCTGTTCGGAGGAAAAGGACCCACATGATACCGGCAGTGCTCAGAGTCTGAAATCGCGGCGAAAAAAGAACGCGGGAGCACGCGGAGGGAGATTGACGGTGAAGGACGCCGAAACGGCTTCAATAACGAAAACGGCGGTGGTGCTTGGCGCCACCGGCCTGGTGGGGCAAGCACTACTCGGACTGCTGCTGGCGGATCGCCGGTATGCGCGCGTCCGTTGCGTGGTGAGGCGCCCTCTTGATCGGGAGCATCCCAAACTCGAGAACGATGTCGTGGACTTCGAACGGCTGGGCGAAGCCTCGGAGTTCTCCCGCGCCGATCATGTATTCGTTTGCCTGGGCACCACCATCAAGAAGGCCGGCAGCCGCGACGCGTTCTATCGCGTGGACCACGACTATGTGGTGCATGCCGCCCGGGAGTCCGCGGGACACGGAGTGGCCCACTTTGCGTGGGTCTCCGCCATGGGAGCGAACCCCCGATCGGCGATCTTCTACAACCGGGTCAAGGGTCAGGTGGAGCGTGATGTCGCCGCCCTGGGCCTGACCGCGTGGTCCGCGGTTCGGCCGTCGCTGCTGCTCGGCCAGCGCGGCGAGCACCGTCCGGGCGAGGCGGCAGCTATCGCCGTTGCCGGGGCGCTGGCCTGGGCAATGATCGGCCCGCTGCGCTTCTACAAACCCATCCCCGCGAAAAACGTGGCGGCCAGCCTGATCGCGCTGGCTAACGGCGGGGAGGCCGACGCAAATCTCCAGGTTGTCCACGGCGGCCTGGGCCATCTGCTTTCGGAAGGAGTTACGTCATAGGTAATCGACACCCCGACCCCAGTTGCCGGCACCATACAGCCACCGGTTTTCAGAACAACTACGGCATGGCCGACGGTCCGCCCTCCTTCGCCGATCTGCTGCGTTGGCGGTGGCGGCGTCGCGCGCGGGCGAGACAGGCCGACAGCACCGACGGCGAGCACTTCGAGTTGCTGCGCCCCGATGTTGAATTCCTGCAGACGAATCGGGAAGTGCAAACCCTCACCTGGATCGGCCACGTGACCTTCCTGCTGCAGTTGGGCGGGCTCAACATCCTCACCGATCCGCACATGACACAGCGCGCCTCGCCCCTGCCCTTTGCCGGACCCCGGCGCTTGGTGGGGCTGCCGCTTCGCATTCAGGAGTTGCCCAGAATCGACGTGGTGGTGATTTCCCATAACCACTACGACCACCTGGACGCCGGCACAGTCGCCCGATTGGCCGGGCAGCCCGGTGGCCCGCCTCGCTTCCTGGTGCCGCTGGGCCTCAAACTTTGGTTCGCCCAACACGGCATCTTCCATGTCACCGAATTGGATTGGTGGGAAACCGAGGCAATCGATGGCGTGCGATTTCACTTCGTACCCACGCAGCATTGGAGCAAACGCACGCCGTTCGATACCAACCGCAGCCTCTGGGGCGGCTGGCTGATGGAGGCGCCTGAGTTCCGCTTCCATTTTTGCGGCGACACGGGTTATTCCAGGGACTTTCAGGACATCAACCAACGCTTCGGCGCCGTGGACCTCACGGCCCTGCCCATTGGCGCCTACGATCCGCGCTGGTTCATGGGCCCTCAACACGTGGACCCCGAGGAAGCCGTGCAGATCTTCCTGGACCTTCAGGCCCGCTACGCGGTGGGCATGCATTGGGGGACATTCAAGCTCACCGACGAACCCATGCAGGAACCGCCGGAACGACTCATGCGGGCGCTTGAGGAGCAAGGCATCCCGTCGGAGCGCTTTTTCCTGATGAAGTTCGGTGAAACCCGTGACTTGCGCGAACTGCAGCTCTCCGCGGCCGAAGCGCCGATCGCGGAACCCGTTGAATCCGTGGAAGAAAGGCCGGCACCGGTCGCGTCGATCGCGGCAGCAACAGTGGCCAAGGCCTCCAGCATACGCTGACTCACGGCCTGTCCGTCGAGGCCGGGGAGCCCGTCTCCACGGCCTCGACCTCTGCTACCGGATCATGAGCTGCAACTGCCGGTCGGCGGTACGGGTCAACAGTTGCTTGTGGCTGAGGCTGTTGTACGTATAGCTGCCGGCCTCACCCCACATATGACTGGTATGCACGCCGTCCACGTTGCAGCCGGCGGCGCATACCACCACGTCGTAGTCGCTCTTGACGCTGTACACCCGCTGAGCAATGGGGCGGCCGGTGAGACCTTGCAGAAGGGGGCTGCCCACCGACAAGCCGTCGGCACCGCAAAACGGGTACGGCATGGCGTAGGGGTACTGCCCGCAGCTGTTGAGCCCGCGCGCAGCGGCGCCGATGGCCACGAAGGCGTCAACCCGGTCCGCCAGGCCCAGCGCCAGGATTTCCTTGGCCGCAAGAGTCGCGCCCATGCCGTGAGCGATTACATCGATGGTTCCACCACAGGAAGTCGCGGCCGCTTCGGCGAGCGCGTCGTTAACCGGTTGCTCCTCGGAGCCGGCGTGATCGTTGCACAGGGGGCAGTCGGAGCGCCCCCAGTCCACGCGGAGCAGCTCGCCCCGGGTGTAGCCGGCATTGCGGAAGGTTTGATAAGTATTGTCGAAATCCGCCGATGAGCCTCCGTTGCCATGGATCATGACCACGTTCTGGCGGCAGGCCGGAGCGCCGTTGGGTGCGTCATCGGCAAGGGCCGCACGGGAAACAACGAGAATGGCGAACACGCAGAAGCACGCGGAAATCCGCGATCGGGTTTTCATGACACTCCTCCTTTTGCCCGGTTCGTATGCGCATCCCGCGCACCGTCCCTGCTTTTATCGTTATTGATGGCTCCGCGCTTCTCCCCCCGCAGGGGTGAACGGAGCGTCACAAACGCTAAGGGCTTCGGTGGAGTTTGGCAAGTGCCGGTCCGCGGTTCAGCTGGATAATTGAAGGATCAAACTAAGAAGGGGCGCCAGAGGCGCCCCTTCGTTGGTTGTTACTGACAAGCGCCGACTTCGAAATAGTCGGGCGAGGTTTGCTTCAGAGTCACCTGGGTATAGCTGTAGCGCGAGCCGAACTGGGTATTGGACCCATTGGCACAGGCGTACATGCTGTAGGTGCCGCAGGCATGAGCCCGGCCGGCACTGATATGGGAGGCCGGTGTGGCCGTGTAGTCCGTGCACGCGGCCTGGGCCTGGACGTGGACCGTGCGGGCCTTCTCCTGGGCCGCGTTGCCGGCGTTGTCGCTGACGTTATAGCGGAGCACATAGTCGCCCACCGTGGAGGTATCCACGCTGCCCGTGACCACAATCTGACTCGAGATGTCGCCGTCCACATCGTCGCTGGCCGTCGCCCCCGGGTCGGTGAACGTGCTCCCCTGGGCCACCGTCATGTCGGCGGAACCGTTCAGGGTGATCACCGGAGCCGTGGTATCGGCGGTGGGGCAGCTCCCCTTCACGTAATACCCCGGCTGGATCTCGCTGAGCGTGACCTGATTCCAGGTGTAGGTCCCCAGGTCGTCGCCGGAGCCGTTGGCATAGTAGTGGGTGGTCTGGAACCAGCCGCTGCCGGAAGTCTGGCTATTGGCTCGACCGGCGGAGACGTGGTTGGGATTGGTATCCGTGTATTCCGTGCAGGGATACGCTTCCTTGCGGATGTCCACGCCCATGATGTCGCCGCGGCGCGGAGATATTCTCCAGCACGTAACCGGTGTACCCGCCGGAGAGGTCGTCGCTGGAGGGTGTGCTGTCCGGAGTCCAGCTCGCGTTGTTTCCGAGGAACCAGAGGTCGTTGGTGTTGGCACGGGCCCCGTCGCCGTTGCCCTCGGCGCGGTAGATCTTGATCGCGCCCTTGCCCCGGAAGTAGGTGATCAGCAGACCTTCGTCGCCGGCGTTCACATCGCGCCGCTCCAGGCCCTCGTCGTAGCCGCTCACCTTGCGGTTCTCGATGACGAAGTACTCGCCGATATTCAGCCCCGGCAGGCGAATCACCTGATAGTGATCCGGGTCCTGGGCACTGTAGAGATCCTCATGCACGGTCTGGCTGCCGGGCGTCAGGGAGACCGGCTGAATGAACCCGGTCCGCCCGGGCAGCGAGACGATGGACTTGTTGACCGCCAGCATGTGCACCGGCGTGGCGCCATCGTACTCGCCGGGGCGCGTACCCCAGGAGCCCAGGCCCATCAGGCCCCAGTAGTCCACGTTGAAATCCTGGTAGAGATCGCCCAGCAGGAAGGCGGCGTGGCCCAACTCATGGCAGATCACGCCGATGGTGGCATCGTGGGTGCCCCCGTCCGCCGCTTCATGAAGCGCGCCGATGGCCGCGTAGCGGCCCTGGGGATATTGAGCGACCTTCTCGCCGTCCAGTGTGGGATAGTTGCTGTCGCCCGAGGGGAAGGACCAGGTGTGGGCCCAAAGCCCGACGTCGCTCTGCCCGGTGGAGGACGAATCCAGCCCGGCCACCACGAACAGCACCTGCAGTTCGTCCTTGCTCACGACCCCGTTGCCGTCGGTATCGAAAGCGGAGAAGTCCACGGACGGGTCGGCGGCTTGCAGTGCCTGGTAGAGCACCGGCCGCCAGCTGGTCCAGTCGCGGGCGTAGTTGGGGTTGTTCATGTTCAGATGAACACGGACCACGCCGTCGTTGGCCGTGCCGGAGGTCTCCGCGATCGGCTTGAACCAGGCCTGGCCGTAGCTGATCTCGCGGTAGTAGTCGTTGACGGTACCGGCCGCCACGGTGCCGGGATAGCCGCCGAACACCTTTTGATTCCAGACGGAATCGGCGGATCCGACCTGCTGGTCGTTGAAATCCACCACCACAATCAGCGTGGGAAACTCCACGGGGCTCCCCGTGGCGGCGCCCGCGCCGCTTGCAGTGGTCGTGGCGGAACCCGTACCGCTGGTGCCGGTATCACCACCGGCGCCCTGGGCGCCGCCCGAACGCTGGTCGAAGACGCCGGCGGCCTTGCGTTGATCCGTCCAGGCCTGGATCAGCTTGTGGAAGTCCACGTGCGGGACGTTGGCCGTTGCCTGCCCGGGCCGGAAGCGGATGCCGGAAGACTCCAGCAAGGTCTTGCCGGATTGTTGAACGATCTTGGCGTACTGGTAGCTCCGCGATCCCCGGTTGTAGGTCAGGATCTGCCCGCCCGGCGTTTCATACCAGTTCATCCACTCGTCACCGCGGGGAATCGCGGTAAAGGTGGTGCCGTCCGGCTGCGTGAACTGCCGGGGCGTGGGATCGGCCGGAGCGGCCGAAGTGGATTGCGCGTGGAGACAAAAGAAGACGCTGAATGCGGCTGCCCAGACCTTTCCTTGGGTCGGAAAACGCATATCTGTGCTCCCTTGAGGATGGTTATTATTGAATGCTTCGAAAACCACGAACGGCTCCCAAAACACCCCCGGTGCCCTGCACTACTCCATCCTCAAGGTGGCGATTCACCACCGTGCCCGTTGCCCCGGGCATCTGATTTATGACTCAGGTGTCATATTAACCCGAGGAAAAGCGCTCGTCTAGATGTTGCGTCGCATCATTTCTGTGTAACATGGCCCGGTTCCCGGCTTGTGCGAGAATTACGACACGCCCCACGGGATAACTCATGCGTAAAGCGGACTGCTCTTATCTCCATAGAAACACCGCCGGGCGGGACCTGGTCATCGGCGACGTCCATGGCCACTTCAGCCGGGTGCGCGCGGAATTGGATCGCATCGGCTTCCGAGAGGACCGGGACCGCCTGATCTGCTGCGGCGACCTGGTCGACCGGGGCCCGGAAAGCACCCTGGCACCGGAGTGGCTAACCTACCCCTGGTTCCATTCGGTGATGGGCAATCATGACGCCGCCGTGTTACACGCCTGCGGCATGCTGAGCGCGAAGTTCGAGTTGTTCATCAATCACCACGGCTGGTTTGAAGCCCTCTCCTCCGACGACAGAATCCGGGTCCGCGACGCCCTTGCGGCATTACCGTGGGCCATGGAGATCGAAACCCGGACGGGACGAGTGGGTGTGGTACATGCGGAAGTCCCGGAAAGCTTTCCGGATTGGGCGGCCTTTATAGCCAGATTGGGCGACGAGGAAACCCGTTCGCGAGCCACCAGCGGCCGCGACCAGGCCCGTGCGGCCGCGGATCTTGGGACGGCCGAGGCGGCGTCCGGCCTCCCGTTGGCCGGCGTGGACTGGCTTATTCAAGGCCACACACCCCGCCCGGCATGCCGGGCGGGGCAGCGGGGAAACCGGCTCTGGATCGACACCCTGGGCTGGTACGACGGCGCCGTGACCCGCGGAACGCCTCACTTCACCATCGTTGACGTCGAGCACCCGACCGTCCCGCTCTAGGGGGGCGACGTCTCCCCTGACCTCACCAGGCGTAGTCGGCGCGGATACCGAGCACCAGTGCATTGTCCGTGGCCCGGGACGCGCCGGGGTGGATCACATACTGCAGGTCCGGCTGCAGCATCAGCCGCTCGGTGGCCACCATCTGATAGGTGGCTTCCAGGGTGGTTTCGGCGGTGGCCGGATCAGCGGTGGCGCGCCTCAGCACGCTGCTGGCGTAAGCGCGGGCCATGCCCAGGCCCAGGACGTCGTCGCCACGGCCGGGGATCAAGCCCGTCACCGTGACACCGGCGCCCACGTAACGGTCCAGATCGTTGCGGTCCTTCTCCGCCGTGCCCAGCTGCACGAAGGCATCCACGGCGGGCCGGCTGTCGCCGCCCAGCAGGCGCTTTTGGCCAATCAAATACAGGCCGTGGTTGTTGTCGTGGGCCCGGTCGCCGGAATCCTCGAAATCCGTGGTGCGATACCAGCCGCCAACGCCCAGCTTGTAGGACCTGTCGCCGCTGCCTTCCAGGCCCACCTCCACGACGGAGAACAGGCCGTCACCGTCGTGGTATCGCACGTGGGTTCCGGCGTAATGATTCGGCCGTCCGGGAGTCCCGTCGAACACGCCGCCCATGGCGTAGAGGCCCCGCTGCGATTGCCAGCGCAGCACGCCACCCACCGAGTTTTCCGGGAAGGTGCTGACCGGGAGTTGCGAAATCGTGGGGTCCAATCCGAAAGAGCTGTTTATGAAGACGCCCGCCGCGTCCACCGTGTCGAACAAGGCGTTAAAGTCCTGCATTCCCAGCCGTACGGTCACTCCGGATCCGGTAAAGGCATGCTCATACCAAGCCTCGAACAGCCGGGCCGTGGTGCTTGCTTCGTTGTTGTCCACACCCTGCAGATCGCCGACCTGATCCGTAATGGAACCGCCGAAGATACCCAGCAGATCCAGGTGGAACCGGTTATCGGTGGAGCCGTTCCAGGCCCTACCGTCCATATCCGCGCTGAGGTGTACCACGCCGGGACCGCCGCCCCGTTGGTGCAGCCCCCCGCTCAGCACACGGAAATAGTCCTGGACGTACTCCGCCCCCAGGGCGACGCCAGGCCGCACTTCGGCCGCCTGTACCCCGCCGGCCAGGATCACAGCCACAACAACCGCCCCAAACCCACGGGCCAGCCGTTCGCCAATCGTTGATGTCATCATGCCCCCGGAAATCGATCTTCAGTAACCGCCCTTCTTGCCGGCGCCGATATAGGTGAACTGCCAGGTCAACTCGAACGGAGCCCACCACTCGGCCACGCCGGTCTCCTTGTCCGTGTGCCGGTAGAACCCCTGGGCGGGCGGCGGCGCGATGCGATAGGTCAGTTCGTACTTCCCCGGGCCATCAAGCTTCACGTTGGCGCCGTAGTGGGGACCGTCGTTGGCCACCATGGGCATGAAGGCGCCGAAGGTCTGCCAGTCGCCGTCCACCTTCTTGATCTGATAATTGATGCCGAGATACGGAACCCAGTCGCCCGGACCGAAACCATTGGGATTGCCCTTGGTGGCGTGGATGTCTGCTTCCAGGTGGACATCGGTCTGTTTCTTCATTCCCGGCAGCATCGGCTCCATCACCACCGGCTGCAGATAGACGGCACCAATCTCCATGCCGTTCTTTTCCACGTGCTTGCCGATGGCGTGTTCCGCCGCCGCAGCCCCCGACGCGATACCCAGAGCCGCCACACCGGCCGCAACGCCGAGAATGGTTTTCCCTTTCATGTTTTCACCCCTTTTGAATAAGACGCATTTCCATTTAACAACCCACCACCTCCCAAGAACGGGTTGGGAAATGGGAATCTCGAAACGTGTGTCGGCTGACACCGCGCCGAGCCGATCTGGGGCTTGAACCCGGGAGTCATTGGTCGCCCTCTCCCGAAGAAAGCCGTCGCAAAAGCGCGGCACACCCGCCCGAGCCTTCGTCGTTCACCCCAACCGTCTTTCTTGCACTGTCATTCCCGCGAAGGCGGGAATCCATGCCTTTGAAAAACCTGGATTCCCGCCTTCGCGGGAATGACGACGCGGTGTTGGGACTTCACCCCCGAGTTTCGATCCCTATCAGCATTCCTACCCTGGCGGTAGCGGGGAACCAACGGCCCCGCCTCAACCAAAAATCGCGGGCCACCATCCACCGGCCACTGCCAAGCAGCCCAACACGCCCGGAATCAGCACGGGGATGGCGCGGACACCGGCAACCCCCTGCCCTTTCAGAATCTTGGCGGCCAGATAGAGGCTCCACGCAATCCCCCCGGTAAAGGCGATCACCTTGATCCCTGCAATCACGCCCGGAGGAATCCCGATGGCCGCCAGGCCTTCAAATCCCTCTCCGCCGAGCCCCAGCAGCAGCGACAGCATCGCCACGGGCGCAAACTGGTATCCCAGTTCCACGAAACGCTGCCGGAAATCCAGATCGCCGCCAGCCAAACCGGAGAGCCAGGCGGACAACGCGGTCGCTGCCGCCAGCAGTGCGCTCAGCAGCAACATCACCCCCAGCGAAAAGCCCACAATCAGAATGAAATCCAGCCAGACAAAGACCTCCCGCTGAGCTGGGTGCACCGACATCAGCAAGGACGGACCCGGTTCCCCGATCCAGTACCAACCGTGGTTGATGGCCCATTCGCCCACGGCTTGGCGCAGCCATTGGTATTCCGGCAACACCAGCCACAGGAATGCTCCCAGTGCCACACCGGTTCCCAGGAACAGGAACCAGATTTCGGAGGCCCGGGCGCCGTGATGGCGAATCCGCTCGATTTCCACCCCCGGCTTGCGCAGTTCCAACGCCAAGCCGCCGCGCCCCTGGGGCTGGACACAACGAAAGCATTCAATGCAGTGCCGCGACTCCCGCTTGTGGTTGATATCGATCAGAGTCGGACAGATCCCCTTTTCGGTGTACCGGTCGCCTTCGCCTCGCGGCGCCTTGGGCACGAAGTCCACGGCGCCGAGGCGGGAAAACATGCCCAGCAGCAGGCCAATAGGACACATGTGCCGACACCAGGCCCGTTTGCTGGCCCCAGTTCCGAAAAAGAATCCCAAGGCAATCGCCGCCAGCAAGGTGCCGCCGAAAATCTCCAACATGGCGTCGGGATAGTCCCGTACCCCCACCGTCTGGCCGAGCACGGTCACCACGATGAAGCTCACAATGGGCGTCCCGGGCCAACGGACCCATCGGGGAATGGTCCGCCGCAATCCCACCTTGTTCGCCCACTCCGAGGCCGCCCCCATGGGGCAGAGAACGCCGCACCAGCTGCGCCCCGTAAAGATCACCGACAGGAACACCAGAGGGAACCACAGGCCCCATATCAACCAACTGGCGAATTCCGGCAGACGGTTCCAGGGCGCCGGCAGGCCCCGAGGCAGGAGCACCGGACCCACGATCAGCGCGACGAATCCCACGGCCATGGCCATGTGAACCCAGGCCAACCGCCCGCGATTGCGGACGAAGAATGCCTCCAATCGCGGAGCGCGGCGCGACGGCGCTCGCCCCACGGAACCGCAGCTTGTACCAGCCCCCGAACAACTCACTCCGCCGGCTCCGGCTGGGCTCCTGTGTTGGACTCATCGGGCAACCGCGCCTTGCCCCCAGTGCCGCGCCGGACGGCGATCATGCCGCCGCCAACGGCGAGCAAGGTCGCCAGATAGAACACACCCTGGATGCCCGAGGGCCGGTCGTTGTAGCCGATCAGGATGTGCAGCACGGTACCGACCGTGCCCTGTTGGCTGAGGATATGGGAGGTATTCCACAGCTGCGGGGTCAGTTCCGGCAACAGCCCGGCCTGAGCCAGGAATTGGGCGCCGCCGGCGGCCAACCCCGCCGCCAGCAACAGAATCAGCCAGCCGGTCACGCTGAAAAACGCGCCCACGGGGATACGCAGCAGGCCCGCGTACAGCAATCCGCCCACGGCGGCGCCGCCGGCCAAACCGATGGCTGCCCCGGCCGCCACGGTGCCGAAGCTGGCGCCGCTACCGGAAGCCATCGCATACAGAAAAAGAACCGTTTCGGAGCCCTCTCGAAGCACGGCCAGCAGGGCGACCAGCGCCAACACGGAAAGCGGCTTGGCACCCACGCTCACATCGTGGCCCACGGCCCGCACTTCCTGGGCCAGGCGGCGGCCATGGCCGCTCATCCAGATGTTGTGCCAGGCCAGCATGCCTACCGCCACGAACATGATGCCGGCGTTGAGCAGATCCTGCCCGCGGCCCTGGAATGCACCGGCCAGCACATCGGCGAAATACGCCACGACGCAGGCCCCCACCACGCCACCGGCCACGCCGGAGAATACCCACCAGCCGCGGCCACGGATCCCGCGGCTGGCGGTCATCACTACCGCGATGATCAGCGCCGCTTCCAGAACTTCGCGAAATACGATAATTGCCGGACCGAACATTTCGACTCCTTTTGCCAATTCTTCAAGCGGTACCGCCATCTCTCGCAGCGGCTCTCGGAGTCCCCGTGGCCAGGCAACCCCGCTCGAAAAGGTCAGTCAGCCACGACCCAACCGCGCACCTGCTTGGGGTGATAGTCGCCGAAAACCTCGTAGCGCCCCTTGGGCAAGGGGCCGATCCACACACGCCCCTCGGACCCGCCTGGAATGATCCGTTCCCGCCGCAGGTCGTAACTCTCGAATTCCTCCGGCTGGGCGTCCTGGTTGCGTACGATCAGCTGTACGCGCTCCCCTGCGGGCACCTTGAGCGTCTCGGGGCTGAGGCGATGATCCTTGATGGTGAAGACGTAGGAAGCATCCTCGGCAAGGGCGACGGCACTGAAGGACGCCGCGACGACCAAGGTCAGCACACTGAGTGGCAGGCTTCGTTTGCCCATGAACGGTGAAACTCCGGGTTACCGCTTATCAATATCACGAATGATAATGATTCCTATTTCTTAGCGCAACACCGGGGACACCGGATTCCGGGTTCAGGCCGCGGGGGTTTGGGGCCCCGCGGTGGTCAGAGCATCGATCCGAGCAGCGAACTCGCGATACTGAGGGGAATCCATGGGCGCATAATTCAGGTTCCGGAACAGCCCGGTGATCCGGCTGTAGAAGTCTCGCGCCGAATCCTTGTCCGCAAAACGGTAGTCCTTGCCGAGGACCTGAACGACCCGATCGAGCAGCGCGGCCTGGCGCTCCGGCGTGACACTGACATCCACGGCGTCGAAGGCGTCCTGCTGCAGGTATACGGTGTCCACGAAACCCGCCTTCATGTGCACCACGAAATCATCGAGATTCACGCCCTCCTCGCCGGTGACCTGCATCATTTCCAGCACCTCATTGCCCGCGCGGAGCAGCTCCAACAGATCGCGGACCCTGCGGGGCCAGTCGGCGCCGCGATGTTGGGCGTACCAGGCGTCGAATTCCGGCCGATAACGGGACCAGGACAGCAGCGGGTCCACCGCCGGATAGAACCGCTTGTAGGCGCGGTCGGCGCTGAGGCCCAGGAAGGTCTTGACCGTGGCCAGAGTGGCCTGGGTGACGGGCTCCTCGAAGTTGCCGCCGGCCGGGGACACCGTGCCCACCATGGTGAGGCTGCCCACGTCGCCCCGGGCGTTGCGCACCACGCCGGCACGCTCGTAAACGCCGCGAATGGCCGAATCCAGATACGCCGGATAGGCCTCCTCACCGGGAATCTCCTCCATTCTCCCGGAGGTCTCGCGCATGGCCTGGGCCCAGCGGGAAGTGGAATCGGCGATCAGCAGCACGTCGTACCCCATCTGGCGGTAGTACTCGCCCAGGGTAATCCCCGTGTAAATGGAAGCCTCGCGGGCGGCCACGGGCATGGACGAGGTATTGCAGATGATGATGGTGCGATCCATCAGGGGCCCGCCGCTGCGGGGATCGATGAGTTTGGGGAACTCGGTGATGGTCTCCACCACTTCGCCCGCCCGCTCGCCACAGGCCACCACGATCACGATATCCACGTCGGCGTAACGGGAGATCAGGTTCTGCAGCACGGTCTTGCCGGCACCGAAGGGCCCGGGGATACAGGCCGTGCCGCCCCGGGCTATGGGGAAGAAGGTGTCGATGATCCGCAGCGTGGTGGTCAGCGGTTCCGCGGGATACAACCGCTCCGCCACCCTGCGCTTGAGAAGATCCGCAGGCAGGGGCCGCCGCACGGGCCAGCGCTGAACCAGAGTCAGCGGCCGCTCCCGCCCGTCTTCGTCGCGAATCCGGGCCACCGCCACATCCACCGGAAACGCGCCTTCCTGAATCCAGGTGACCTCAACTTCTCCGGGTTCATCGAACGGCACCATGATGCGATGGGCAAAACGGCCTTCCTGCACCGTGCCCAGTGTATCTCCGGCGCGAAGCCGGTCGCCGATGCGCGCCGCGGGCACGAAGGACCACGGCTGCCGGGGATCCAAGGCGGGCCGGTCCACACCGCGCGGAAGGAAATAACCGAACTCCCCGGCAATGTCTTCCAGGGGGTTCTGCAGCCCGTCGAACACCTGGCCCAGCAGGCCCGGCCCCAAAGCCACGGAGAGCATCTCGCCGCTGCGCTCCACGGCATCGCCCACGCCCACGCCCCCGGTATCCTCGAACACCTGAACGTCCGCCAGGCTACCGCGGACCCGCAGCACCTCGCCCTGCAGACGCTCGACGCGATCGCCCTCATGGGCCGGCGGCAGACAGATGTAGACCACCTCGTTCTTCATGAGCAGGCCGCCGGCGTCGGCTTCGATGGTGACGATGTCGTCCTGAACGGAAACCACCCGCAACCCCGGGGCGTTGGACTCACTCATGCCCTCTCCTCCCCGGCCGTGTCCGACCCGAACAGATTTCGATGGCTCCCCAGGCCTTCGGCCGCCATGCGCTCGAAACGGGTCAAGGCGCTGGGGCCGCTGTAAGTCACCCAACGCGCCACCAACGTCCCCCGCAGCACGTAGATCACCACCGCGGCCAGATCGAAATAGTGCCCATGGGAAGCGCGCTCCAACTGCCTCCAGACTTCATCCAGCAGCAGCCGCTCCAGGCCGGCGTAGTCACCGTCCGCCATCAGCGCGTGGGCATCCGGCACCCAGGGCATGACATGATCCATTCCCAGATTAGGCTCGTGCCAGTGGCGGCGCATATGGTCCACCCATCGCCCGAAGCCCCAGGGCTCGTGGCGCCCCGGCGCTTCGTCGCCGGCCAACCGGCGTCGGAGCGCCGCCATGGCCGTGCGCAGCTCCAACCGGTCACGGACAATGCGGCGCAATCCCGGCACCCGCAACGCCGGCATCGTTGCCCGGGCGCGGGCGAGGACATCGGCGTCGGAGTGCTCCAGCGTCAGGCGATCCCATTGCAGCAAGTCCTCCACGGCGGCCAGTTGCTGGGCGTCCTCCGGGTCCAGCAGCGCCAGCCGCCGCTCCAATTGCAGGCGGGAAATGGGGCGCTCCCGAGCGGCCGTGAAGTGGGCCGGCAGGGCCGGCAGGCTGGCGACGAGCTGGTAGTATCGGCGAGCGCTCATCCGCTAACCCTTCACGATCCCTTCCAGCAGCGCGCGAAAGCGCGGCAGCAGGTGATCCAACAGCATCCGCGCCACTGCCTGGTCCGTCAGGTCGATTTCCACTCCGCCCTCGCCCAGCCGCACACGGATGCCGTGGTCCGGCTCCTGGGAAACCGCGAAGACCACACCCTTTCGCAACAGGTCACCGGCCATGGCCGCCACGAAATAGGACAATGTGCCCTTGCGCAGTTCCTCGGGCTTGCGTCGCAGGTCTTCCACGCCCACCAGATCGCGCGGCAACAGGATCTCCACCTGGGTGTCTGCGTCCACGCCCGCCTCGTCCCGGGCGCGACCGGCCACCTCCAGAATCAGGCGCTGCAGGAAGTCATCCCGAGCCAACTCGCCGGCCACCACCGCTTCCAGTTGCCGGGTGAACTCCCGGGACAAAGTGTCCTTGAGATCCAGAATGGCGTCCCGGGCGGCCACTTGCAGGGCTTCATCACCCGCCCGGCGAAGCCGCTCGGCCTCCTCCCGTGCCTCGCTAACCAGGGTCTCGGCCTCTTCCCTGGCCTGCTGGACAATCCAGGCGGCCCGCCGGTCGGCCTCTTCCACCAGGCGTTGGGCCTGGGCCCGGCCCTCGGCTACGCCTTCTTCGGTGAGCCGCCGGATCAACTCCTCCACGCCGGAGGAGACGCCGCTGCCGCCTTGCCCGTCTTCGCGCTGAGCCATGGCGCCCTATCCCTGCGGAATCCCGGCGCTGACCACCAGGGCGAAGATGAAGGCAAACACGCCAAACCCTTCGACAATGGCCGCCGGTGCGATGGAAAGACCGAAGATCTCGGGCTTGGCCTTGGCCGCGTTGATGGCCGCCGCGCAGCATTCGCCCTGGCGCACCGCGCTCCACAGCAGCGCAATGCCCGCCAGCAGCCCCACCACGAACAGACCCGGCGAGGTAGCGGCGGTCACCGGCCGCTGCAACGAGAACATCACCACGATGCCGTAAATGGTCTGTGACGAGGGCATGGCCGCCACGCCGATGTAGCGCCCATAGCCGCTCTCGGTCTCGAGCAGCGCGCCGCAGGCGGCCTGGCCCGCGATGGTGCAGCCGATGGTACTGCCGATGGCGCCCAAGGCCATGGGCCCGTACAGCCCGGTCCAGCCCAGGATCAGAATCAGGTGGTCCACGGTTCGATCTCCTTTTTCTCAAAGGCGCGGAAGGGGTAGCCCTCGTCGGAAACGCCCCAGTGGTAGAACTCGATGACATTCAGACGCAGCCCGTGAACCACGCCGCTCATCACCGCCAGGGCGAAGTTCAGGGCGTGGCCCACCAACAGGATCAGGGCAAACAGCAGCAGGCCCACACCCGGCGTTGCGGCCCGAGCCTGCAGCGCGAGATCATTGAACGTGACGGCCAGCGACGCGCTGGCCAAGCCCAGCGCGAACAACCGCAGGTAGCTGAGCACGTCGCCGAAGGCCTTGGTCACACCGGCGAGGCCCAGCACGCCCTTGCCCAGCCGAACGACCGCGTCCCAGGGGCGGCGCAGAGGCCGCACGTCGGAGAAACTTACAACCGCAACCAGCCCCAGGGCCAATGGCCACCAGCCGCCATCACGACCATAGCCCAACAGCAAGCCACCAATGATGGCCGCCGTCCAACCCAACGGGGCGACAGCGCCCTGGCCGCCACGGCGGTGCCAGGCGGTCATCAGGTTCGCCACCAGCAGGTGGCCGGCGCCCACGAAGACGGCGAGTTGCATCATGCCGTTGAAGTTGCGCAGATCCAGCATATGCAGCCGCCCGGCGAGGCTCCCGGCGGGGGGAACGTAGCCAAAATAGCTGCCCGCCAGCACCCCGTAGAGCAACGAGGCCGCCGCCACCATCAGACCCATGCGGAAAATCCGCCGGCCGGAAACGCTGGACTTCAAACGCCCGCGGAAGGCCAGCAGGCAGGCGGCGACCACCAGGGCGTATCCGGCGTCCGACAGAATCATCGCGAAAAACAGCGCGAACGAGAAAAACAACACCGGCGAGGGGTCCCAGTTGCGATAGCCGGGCATCTGGTAGAACGCCACCACCTCCTGGCCGCCGCCAATCCGTTCGTCGTTTCGAAGCAGCGTTGGCGGCCGGTCGGATTCGGCGGGCTCTTCCACCAGCAGAGCCAACCCCCGCTCGTCGGCCAGGGCGCGCACCGCCGCAACCGCATCCGTCGGTACCCAGGCCTGCAGCGCGAACACCGGCTCGGCGTCCAGCGTCATGTCCAGGGCGGCGCCCAGGGCGGCGCTGTCCTCGGCCCGGGCCAGGTTGCGCCGCATCAGTTCGATCCACCGGGTCTGCGCTTCGCGCTCCGCCGCCAATTCCTCCAGCCGCTGATCCAGACGCTCGAGCCGGCGGTTAAGCTCGGCCAGGGAAAAGCGCCCTATATGGGTACGCCGACCCGGGATTGTTCCGGGCGGCGGCTCCTCACGGGCGATCACCACCACATACGACTCCCGGCTGTCACGGTGCACCTCCGCCCAGGGTAGCGGGCAATCCCGCAGGCGCCTGACCCGATAGTGGGGCATGGTATAGAACCACAGCCGGTAGCCCCGCAGCGCCTCGTCTGCGGGAAACTGAAAGTCACCCCAAGGTTCTACTTCCTTGATTCGCTTGCGCAGCAGGTCCCGCTGATCGCGCAGGTCCCGGATGCGGGCCTGGTTTTCCAAGGCATCGCGCACCACAGTTTCCATGTCGAAGTCGGCGTCTTGGTGCACCGCCCGGCGCCGGCGTGGCGCTTCCAGCAGGTATTTCAAAGCCTTGTAGGCGGATTCCGCCCGGTCCGCGGCCGCCGGCCCCTCACCGCGCGCCGGCCGCAGGGAGAGGAGATGGAGCACCCCCAACCGCTGGAGCCGCTCCAGCACAGCCTGCTTCTCGCGGCTGAGCCCGCAGAGCGTGACCTTGTTGAGCGCGACGATACTCACCGCGCACCTTCCCGCTGCCGGTTGCGCTTGGCGAGCTTCGCGCGCACCACCGCCGCACGTTCCATGTCCGCCAGGTAGAGCCTGACGCGGCGGATACGCTCCTGGGTACGGGGAATCAGAACTTTATCGAACAGGTTCACCCGCTGGGTCGCCTTGGCCACGGCGGCTTGGAAACGGTTCAGGCGTTCCTGTTCCACCTGCGCGCGCACCTCCAGGCCCAAAGCCTCCCGCAGCTTGAGCGCCACGGCGTCCACCCAGTGGGGCCGTGCCAGCCGGCCGTAGGGATGCACGTCGATGTCCACCGCCTCCAACGTGGGAAGCCGCGTGCCCATGACGTTGCGCTCGCCCAGCCGCACCGCGACGACCCGCGCCAGCCCCGTCAGATCCACTTCGCGGTAGGCCAGCATGGGCAGTTCATCGCGAACGGAGGCGCGCACCGCCTCCAGCCGCGATCGGGTTTCGGCGAGCTCAGCAGCCGCCCGGGTCCGCTCGGCGATCAGTTGTCGCCGCTTGAGATCCAGCGAGGGCAGCACCCGCTGAAACTGACGAAGCCGGTGGGCCTCGCGGTGCAGTGAACTCTTGTTCAAGCTGGTCGTCATTCGGCAAGCGCCCCATGTTCCGGCTGCTCCGGCAGGTACTTGTCGATCAGGTTCTGCTTCATCAGCAATTCCGCGGGGCGGAAGCACTCGGCCAGGGTCTGCCAGCAAAGATCCAGGGCCTGCTCCAGAGGCATGGAAACGTCCACATCCATGAACCGCCGACGGAACAGCGCACCGAAACGCAGCAGGCGCTGATCGTAGTCGGACAGCTCGAAGGCCATGGCCTGTTTCTGCTCCGCGTCCCGTGCACCGGCATAGAACCGGATCATGGCGTTCATCACCTGGTCGTGGTCTTCCCGGGTGACCTTTCCGATCACGTGCTGCTTGAGCCGGGACAGGGACCCGAAGGGATCGATCATGCCGTTGTGCAGGTAGAACTGGCCCTCGGTAATGTAGCCGGTATTGTCCGGCACCGGGTGGGTCACATCGTTGCCGGGCATGGTAGTCACCGACAGAATGGTCACCGAACCGGCGCCGCGAAAATCGCAGGCCTTTTCGTAGCGCCGCGCCAGCTGCGAATAGAGATCGCCCATGTAGCCTCGGTTGGACGGCACGTGCTCCATGGCAATGCCGATTTCCTTGAGGGCATCGGCGAAATAGGTCATGTCGGTGAGCAGCACCAGCACCCGCTTCCCCTCCTCCACCGCCATGCGCTCGGCCACGGCCAGCGCCATATCCGGCACCAAAAGCCGCTCCACGATGGGATCGGAAGCCAGGTTCACGAACATGACGGTTCGGGCGAACACGCCGGCCTGCTCGAAGCGGCTGCGGAAGAAATGAAAGTCGTCGAAGATCAGCCCCATGCCACCGAAGATCACCGCGTCGGCGTCGGCCTGGATCGCGACGCGTGCCAACAGGGCGTTGTAGGGTTCTCCGGCGACGGAGAAGATCGGGATCTTCTGGCTCTCCACCAGGCAATTGAAGACATCGATCATGGGCACGCCGGTGCGAATCATCTTGCCCGGCATGACGCGGCGCATGGGGTTGACCGTGGGGCCGCCGATCCTCACCTTGCGATCCTGGGCCAGGCCCGGCCCACCGTCCACGGCCTCGCCCGAGCCGTTGAAGATGCGGCCGAAGACGTTGTCGGAACAGGTCACTTCCATGGGGTGGCCCAGAAAGCGCACCGAGCCGCCGGTAGACAAGCCCTTGGTTCCACTGAACACCTGCAGTGACACGACTTCGCGGTCGATGCGGATCACCTGCGCCATGGAACGTCGACCGTCCACGTTTTCGACCACCGCCAGATCCCGCAGTCGCGCGGCACTGCCTCCGGCCGCGCCCCGGGGCACTTGCACCTCGAGGATATCGCCGACGATATTGAGAATGTTGCAATAACGCGCCAGGGATTGGGTCAAACCAGCGTCTCCAGCCGACGGGGGTGCGGCATTCGCGTTCTTGGTATTCGCGCAGTGTAGACACCAAGCACAGCTTGGCGGTTGACGTTCGTCAAGCGCGGCGCCATCTTGAAGCCTACCCCCGACCCGGGAATCCCAAAAACCATTCACAGGCCCCAGCCCATGCCCGGCCCCCTTCACGGCTACCGAATTCTCGACCTCACCTCCATGGTTTCCGGCCCCCTGACCACCATGACGCTGGCCGACCAGGGAGCGGAGGTCATCAAGGTGGAGAATCCTCACGGCGGCGACCACACCCGCGCGGTCTCCAATCAGCGAGGCGGTTTCTCGGCCTCGTTTCTGAACAACAACCGCAACAAGCGCTCCATCGCGTTGAATCTGAAGGAACCCCAAGGCCGGGACCTGCTGCTGCTCCTGGCGCGGGAGGCGGATGTCCTGGTACAGAACTTCCGACCCGGCGTGGCAGAGCGCATGGGGATCGGCGAAGAGGCCATCCGGGCTGTGGCACCGGACATCGTCTACGTCTCCATCAGCGGCTTCGGCGAACAAGGCCCCTACGCGGCCCAGCCCGTCTACGATCCGCTGGTGCAGGCGCTGTCGGGACTGGCTTCCGTGCAAGGCGGCTCCGACCAGGCCCGCCCCCGGCTGGTTCGCACCATTCTCCCGGACAAATTGACCGGTCTGGTGGCGGCCCAGGCGGTCACCGCCGCCCTACTCGCCAGAGAGCGCACCGGCAAGGGGCAGCATGTGCGTCTGTCCATGCTGGAGGCGGTAATCGCCTTTCTGTGGAGTTCCGACATGGGCAGCCAGACCTTCGTCGGCGGCGAACTGCCCCAGCAGGAGGCGGCCAGTTTCATCGACCTGATCTACGAGACCGCCGACGACTACATCAGCGTCGCGGTCCAGTCCGACAAGGAATGGGCGGCCCTGACCCGCGCCCTGGACAAGCCCGAATGGCTGGATGACGAGCGTTTTCGAACACCCGCCCGGCGCCACGACAACATCGACGAGCGCCTGCGCCTGACCCAGGAGGTCCTGCGAACCGCGACCGCCGATCACTGGCTGAGCCGGCTGGAAGCCGAGGGCGTGCCCTGCGCGCCGGTACTGACCCGCAACCAACTGATCCACCACCCGCAGATCCATGCCAACGGCATCGTCGTGGAAACCGACCATCCGGCGGCCGGGCGCCTGCGCCAGGCTCGCCCCCCGGCCCGTTTCTCGGAAACACCGGCGGGGTTGGACCGCCCCGCTCCGGGCCTGGGCGAACACACCCGGGCCATCCTGGAGAACCTGGGCTATTCGCCGAAGGACATCGCCAGCCTGGCCGAGGCCGGCGTCATCGGCCTGGGAGACGCCTCATCGCAAGGGGAGGACGAGGGCGAATGATCGACTTCTACTACTGGCCCACGCCCAACGGCTGGAAGGTCGCCATCATGCTGGAGGAAACCGGCCTGGACTATCGGCTGATTCCGCTGAACATCGGCAAGGGCGAACAGTTCTCACCCGAGTTCCTGGCCATCAGCCCAAATAACCGCATGCCCGCCATCGTGGATCACGATCCGCCGCCGGCCTACGGCGCAGGCGAACCCGTACCCGTATTCGAGTCCGGCGCCATCCTGCTGTACTTGGCGGAGAAGACCGGCCGCTTCCTGCCGGAACACCCCCGCGCCCGCAACGAGACCCTGGAATGGCTGTTCTGGCAGGTGGGAAATCAGGGCCCGATGGCCGGCCAACTCAGCCATTTCGTCAACTACGCCGAAGGCGAGCACCCCTATTCCCACAAGCGCTACGCCGATGAATACAACCGCTGCCTTGGCGTCCTGGAGCGGCGTTTGGCAGACAAGGAATTCATTGTGGGCGAATACTCCGTGGCCGACATGATCGCCTGGCCGTGGGTGCTGATCGCCAAGCCCCTGGGCCAGCCGCTGGATGAATTCCCCAACGTGCGCCGCTGGCGCCACGCCGTAAAACAACGGCCCGCGGTTCAGCGCGCCGTGGACCTGGGCAGGGAATTCCGGCGCTCGGCTCCGCCCAGCGACGAGGAACGCCGAATCCTGTTCGGCCAAACCGCGCGCAGCACCGGAAAATCAGGCGGAAAATAGCCCATAAACGACAGAAACCCGAGGGATTGGCCGGGAAGAACGGCCCATTATCCGCAGCACACCGGGTGAACGCCACGTCACCCATCCCGCATTACCTAAACCCAAGACCGCACATGCGATTATTTCTTGGAAACAGACGCCTGGCCGCCCTCGTCTGTCTCCAATTGCCGACAGTTTTTTTGGACTGGACGCGAATTGGTCCACAAAACGGAAAAATTGCCGGCGAACCGCCTTCTTGCGGATTGTTTTTGTACTAACATCACGAGACGGACCGCTCCCCCGGCGGCCCGCGCGGTTTCGGGAATCCGGCAGACCACTTCGACCGGCGGCGATCATTTTCGCCGCGAGTCCCTTCCGGCCCGGGCGCGAACAAGCACAGATTAGGTTTCTCGACCGCTAGAGGAGGTAAAGCGGTAATGTTCGAAATAGGCAAACGTGAGAGCAGGGACAGCGATCTTTCGTCGGAGCGCGAAGACATTCAGACAGCCGGGGCCAGCATGCCCTTCAACACACCCAGCACGACCCGGGTGCGAGAAGCGGCCGTGATCGGTCCCTCCATCAAAATCAACGGTGACCTCCAGGGCGAGGAAGACCTCATCATCCAGGGTGAGGTGCACGGCACCATTCAACTCAAGGACAAAAGCCTGACGGTTGGTTCGGAAGGCAAGGTGTTCGCCGATGTCTACGCCCATACCGTCATGGTGGAAGGCAAGGTCAAGGGCGATCTTTACGGCGCTGAGCGCGTAGCCGTGAAGCGCACGGGCGACGTGCAGGGCAATATCGTCTCGCCGCGGGTCAGCCTGGAAGACGGCGGCCGCTTCAAGGGCAGCGTGGAAATGGACGACGACGAAGTCCGCAAGGCCTTCGGTACCAGCCAGAAACCGAAAGAGGTTTCCGGCGGTTCGTCGACCACCTCCTCGTCCACGGCCAAGCCCGAATGGGACAAGGCCAAGACCAAACAGGAAGAGACAAAGCTGGCGGCCAGCGGCGGTGGCAGTGCCACGATCGCCCATGGTGAGGCCAAACGCGGCTGATACAGCCGCCGATTGAGATTCGGGATGCCACGGCGCGGGCAGATCACCCCGCCGTGGCACACCGTATCGTTGTGTTTTACACCCGGGCAGCCCCTGGGTAAGCTGATGACCCTATGGCACTGAATGCAGTAGAAAAACAAAGCGACACCACTGACGGCGGCCGATTCCGCGCCCCGCTGTTTCGGGAAATGACCGAGCGCCTCGGCCGAGACCGGCGCCGCGTGATTCTGGACTTGGGTCCCGCCACCGGCGGAACCCTGGGCTTCCTGCAATTCTTTCGCTGCCGGCTGGTCGTCGCCGATGCCGCCGACGCCCTCGACGCGCTGAGCGGCTCCACCGAAGACCCGGCCGTGCTGGCAGAGCAGGTCCGTTCGATGATTCCGGACACCGGCCCCGAGCCCGTGGACGCCGTCTTGTGCTGGGACATCTTCAACTATCTGAGCAAACCGGCGCTGGGCGCCCTGGGATCGCGGCTGGGCGAAATCGTCCGTCCCGGCGGGTTGATTCATGCCCTGATCGATATCGGGAACCCGCGAATATCCCGATTCCCGGCCCGCTACGCCGTGGCCGGCGAAGACGAGCTGATTCAGGAGATCACCGGCCCGGTGGACCGCTCCGCACCCCGCTATACTCCTTGGGATCTGGAGAAGCACGGCCGCAACTTCTCCGTGGAGCGCTCGGTCATGCTGCGCAACCGCATGCAGGAATATCTGCTGCGCCTGCAGGAGGCCCCCACGGGGCCGCGGGAGGTCAAGGCGCTGTATCGCACCGCCGAATAGGCTGGTTTGAACTCGGGGGCGGAGCCCCCATGATGAAGCAGACGGCGAACGCAAAATCGTTTGAAGGATCAACTGAGGAGTGCGCCATGCCCCAAAGTGAGGCCGCCTCTCGGCAACTTCGCTGGAACTACGAAGAACTCCCCTACGACCGGGTGGACCGCGCGGCGATAGCGGACAATCGCACCCTCTTCTACATCCTCGCCACGGCGTCGTTCATAGAGATCATGTCCGATCTCTACACCGTGAATCTCGCGGAGTACTACGCGGACGACGAAGAGGTCTGCAATTGGCTGAAAAGCGGCTGGGAGCCCGAGGAACTACAGCATGGCAAGGCTCTGCGCCGATACGTGAATACCGTGTGGCCGGACTTTGACTGGGACGCCACGTTCGAGAAATTTTCGGCGGACTACGCCAATTACTGCAACGTGGAATCCCTCGGGCCGACCCGGGCGTTGGAACTGGCACGACGCTGCATCGTCGAAACCGGCACCTGCTCGTACTACTCCATGGTGCGCAATGTCTCGCCCTGCCCCGTACTCACGGAACTGGCAACCAACATCCGCACCGACGAGGCGGGCCACTACCGCCACTTCTACGACTACTTCAAGCGCTATCGCGACGAGGAAAAGCCCTCTCGGCCCGCACTGCTGAAGACGCTGATCGCTCGGGTCAGGGAGATCGACGGCGAGGATGGCTTCATCGCCTACAAGCACGCCTGGATGGCGATGAATCCCGGCAGGACTTTCCACAATCGCTACTACCGCGAATTCTCCCGCGCGATTCGCACCATGGCGGCCGACCACTACCCTTTCCGCATGGCCGTGCACATGGCCACCCAGCCGCTGGGCATGTCTTTCAACGCCCAACGCCGCACGGACCGGGTCCTTGCCACCACGGGTCGGTTTCTCGCCCGCGTGAACGGGCGGGTGGCACAACACGCCAGGTGAACTAAACAGCCGCGCGGGGTCACCCTCGCGCGCTTTCCTTTATTTTCGTCAGCGAGACTTTCCCCGCGCCCGGCTTGCCGACGGCGGCTGGACGGAAGCGCCCAATGACAATAGGCTTGGGTGTCGTGGACTCCCCGCGGAGAGGCTACGGCGCAGAGACCAATAACAGGTGCAGCGGAGGCGGACCCCGATGAATCCAGAACTCGAGAAGTCCCTGCTCCTGTGCCCCAATCTCCCGACGCTTTCCGCCGTCGCCCTGAAGATCGTAGCGCTCGCACGCCAGCCGGATGCCGATATCGGCGAACTCGCCGGTCTTCTCGCGAAGGACCCGGCCCTCGCCGGGAAAATCCTGAGGGTCGCCAATTCTCCCTTCTACCAGCAGCGCAGACAGAGCCGGAACATTCGCCAGGCTGTACTGGTGCTGGGGCTCGATGCGACGGTCACGCTGGCACTGGGCTTTTCCCTGGCGGAGACGTTCCGCCACGCGCCCGACATTGCCGGGCTCAACGTCTGGCGCCGATCGCTGATCTCGGCCCTGGCTTGCCGTGTACTCGCCGAAACCCGGGGCTTGCGATCCCTGGAGGAGCTGCTCCTGGCCGGCCTGCTCCAGGATCTGGGGATTCTGGCTTTGGCCGCCGCCCTGCCCGACACCTATGGCGCCATCGCCGCGGAGGCATGTAGCCACGATGAACTCATTCGCCTGGAAGACGAGGCTTTCGGTGCCGACCACAGTGCGGCGGGGGCTTGGCTTATGCGTTCCTGGCGCCTTCCGGACTATCTTCCGTTCACCGCCGAGGCCAGTCACACCCCCAACGAATCCCGCGCGCCCGCTGATCTGGCGCCTTTTGTCGCCTGCGTGGCCGTCTCGGGCCGGATCGCGGATATCTACGTGAACGACGATCCACGGCGCGACACCGCCGCCGCGGCTCACGCAGCCAAGACCTGGCTGGGTCTGGAGCGCGAAGATCTGCAACGGGTACTGCAACGAGTCTCGGACACGCTCCCGGAAATCGAGGCGCTGTTCGAAGAGGAACTGCTCACGCCGGAGCAGGTCAGCGGCATCACCGACATCGCCTGCGAACTGCTGACCACGCGCAGCCTGCAAACACTTGACGCGCTCCGCGACCAGCAGGCCCGGACCGGCGAATTCGAGGCCGCCAAGGAGCAGTTGCGAGAGGAGGCGCGCAGAGACGCATTGACCGGCGTCCACAATCGGGGCCACTTCGACGAGGTTTTCGAGAAGGAGTTCCTGCGCGCCAAGGAAAGCGGCTGGCCGCTAAGCATCGGCTTTCTGGATCTGGATCACTTCAAGGCGGTCAACGACAGCCACGGCCATCCGGTGGGTGATGTAGTCCTCGCGGCAGTGGGAACGGCTCTTTCGGAACAGCTTCGCTACGGCGATGTAGTCGCGCGCTACGGCGGCGAGGAATTCGTGTTCATTCTACCCGGCACGCCTCAGGCGGAAGCGAAGAGCATCGCCGAGCGGATACGGTCCGCCATCGACGAGTCCACATACGAGTTCGAATCCGGGGAAACCGTGCGCGTCACGGCGTCCATCGGCGTGGCGACCTACCGGCCCGGCGAATCCGCCCACGAAACGGCCGGCCAGTTGTTGCGTGAGGCCGATCAGGCGCTATACCGAGCGAAAGATCAGGGCCGCAACCGGGTTGCGACCATCGATCCCGCGGACGCTGATTGATTGCCGCGAGCGCTGCTTAGCCCTGCCTGTCTTGCATCCAGGTCACCCCCTTCGCCTGGTCGCCGCGCCCGTTATGTGCGGAACGCCATACCACCAGCCGCCGCCCCAGAAACACACCGCTTAGCAGGCCGTAGCAAAGGCCGGCACCAACCGCGAAAGCGGCGGTTCCAACCTGCGGCAGGTGCCGTGCCTGCATGACAGCCACCCCGTATTTCACCAAGAAGATGGCCATCATCAGCCCCAGCGGCATCCAACTCCCCGGCACATGGAATCTGCCGGTCTGCTCCGAATAACGCACCCCTCGGGGGATACCCAGCTTCAGGCAGGCTGCGGCCGAGAGCACTACGCCAAGAACCCAAGCCGAAAGGCTTTCCGGCCCGACGCCGAACGCCTCGACAACGCCGTGAAACGACAAGGCCAACATCAAGACCGGCAATATAGACGCTCGGGTTCGCCCCACGCTCTTCGGCCGGCTCTGCAACCAGCCCAGAACCAGCAGTACGGCGAAAAGGCCGAAGACCCAGATGGGTGTGTGTTGGAAAATGGAGATCAGCATGGGCGGTCGCTCCCTGGTCGAAACTGCGCCGCCACGACCATCCCGGTTCCGCGGCCTTCGACACCGCTCGAGCATGGTCGCGCATACCGGACTTACCGGGGATATTGGAGACGTGGTTGCTAACTGTCTCCTCGCTCGGATTCAACGCCCCCCAGTCTCACAATTGCTGTAATCCCGGCAGCGAATCGAAGTCGGTCTTGCCGGCCGCCAGGGCGTCGTAATCCAGCCAGCCGTACCGGTGAGACCATCTTCCTCACGGGATCATTGCTTCGCAACCGCATCCTGTCGGGAAGGATCGCACCGCGGCCACCGCAGACCATGCGCCGAAAGTCATGATCCGGCCCCATTGATACCGGAGGCACCGTCACCCTTGCGCTGGCTTCGCCAACGACGGATTGAGCGCCCGAGCGGTGAAATCCGATTGAACCGGGAAGACAGCGGAAGAATATCGCCGTAGCGGCCGAGATCTCTACCGCAAATGGCCCGGCCAATCGTAACTCCAAGACAAAGGGGGCCCCTGAGAGCCGGCCAGCAGGCACACACTGCCGTGATTCGCGAGCTTGCGGGAACCATGGGAGATGGGATTAGTAGCGGCGGCTCCGCGGTCCATCGCCCCCCGGCCACGTGGGGCGGAGGACGACGGCACCGGAACAACTGCGGGCGGCATTGGCGACGGCCAGCCAACCCTTCATCCGGGGCGTGGGGCCTGGAACGGAGGAGCGCGCTTAGGCCGTGTCCTGTTCCAGATCCCGCAGGAACGATAGTTGACCATCATCCAGGGCGGCAACGTAATGCATAGGTGCGTTTTCGGAACCGGGGGCGCCGGCGTCCGACAGCAGAAATTCGGCCAGAGGCACTTCAAGGTGCCGGCGCAGCGCCCGCTTCAACGCCCGCGCCCCGAAGCGGCGATCAAACCCCGTTCGCGCAATGTAATCGCGGGCGCCGGGGTCGAGACGCACCCGCACGTGATGTCGGGCGAGGCGCCGGTTGAGCCGCGCGACCTCCAGATTGACCAGTTCCTCCACGAGATCCCCTTCGATCCAGTTGAAGGTGGTGATGTTGTCGATACGATTGACGAATTCCGGCGGGAATTTCTCGAGCAGGCGTTTCTCCGCGATACGATCCATGGCTTTCCGGCTCCCTGAGCCGGGCAGAAGGCGCGTCCAGGGCGAGTTGCGGCGCCGGGCCTGCTTTTGGATATCGCGGGCCGCGATGTTGCTGGTCATGAAGATCATGGCGTTGCGAAAATCGATGGTTTTCTCGCCCGAGGCGACCTTCATCACCCCCGTATCGAAGACATTGAGCAGTGCCTGAACCACCTCGGAGCTGGCCTTTTCAATCTCGTCGAAAAGCACGATTCCAGGACGACTGAAGGTGCCCTTGATCTTCTCTTCGTCGAGCACCGTGCTGCCCTCGCGGCTGCCGACATAGCCAGGCGGCGCGCCGGTAAGCGCAGCGGAATAATGTTCCTGGGACAGGGTATTCATGTCCACGCGGCAGAAGTCGTTGCGGTCACCGTGAATGGCCTCCGCCAGGATGCGAACGCTCTCGGTCTTGCCCACGCCCGTCGGCCCCAGGAAAAGGCACACGAACAGCGGACGATCCGGGTCCGTGATGTCGGCCCGGACAACTTTGAGGACTTCTTCGATGGCGTCCACGGCCCGATCCTGCCCCAGGATATTGCGCCGCAGAGCCCGTACGATGGCACGGACATCGAACTTGAAACGAGTCACCAGCGGAGAGACTGCCTCCGCCGCCTGCTCTTCCTCGGCAGCCGCCTTGGCAGCCTCATTCTTGGTATGGATTTCATCCAACATATCGTTGAGAAAGGGCATTACGCAGATCCTCGAAAAGGCGTGAGGGCGCCCGCGCGGACGCCCTCACGGACATGTCGGCTCAGCGGCCGGCTTCGCGCTCCTTGCCCTCGTGGGGCAGACTGCCCACGGGGCAGCTCGCCACGCCTATGGTCGAGCGGGTGATTTCCTCGGCGTTCTCCTGGGCCTTCTTGGCGTCCATGACCCAAGTCCGGTAGAACTCGAACGGGCAATCAGCCACGCCCTTGTCGCCGTCGCCGGAATCGTAGATGCCCGTATAGCCGCGATGGAGCAGCTTGAACAGGTGATTCTGGGCCTGGTCGTTGGCCCGGGCATCGCGAATCTCGGACAGGGACAACTGGGCATACTGAACACCCATCTCCTCCTCGCCACATTCGCCCAGAGTGCGACCATCGAAACCGATGACTGCGGAATGGCCGAAGTAGGAATACACCCCGTCGAACCCGGTGGCGTTGGCCACGGCCACATAGGAGTTGTTGGCCCAGGCCATGGTCTTGGCCATCATCACCTGCTGATCCTTGGCCGGATACATATAGCCCTGGCAACGCACGATGAGTTCGGCGCCCTTCATGGCACAGTCACGCCAGATCTCCGGGTAGTTGCCGTCGTCGCAGATGATCAGACTCACCTTCAGACCCTTGGGACCTTCGGTGACGTAGGTGCTGTCTCCGGGATACCACCCCTCGATCGGGCACCACGGAATGACTTTGCGGTATTGCTGAACGATCTCACCCTTGTTGTTGATCAGGATGAGGGTGTTGTAGGGGCTCTTGTTGGGGTGATCCTCATGGCGTTCGCCGGTCAGCGAGAACACGCCCCAGGTGTTGGCCTGGCGGCAGGCCGCCGAGAAGATCTCCGTTTCCTCCCCCGGGATAGTCGCCGCCGTGTCGAACATCTCCTGACGGTCGTACATGATTCCCATGGTCGAGTATTCCGGGAAGATCACCAGATCCATGCCCGGCAGACCCTGCTTCATGCCGACAATCATGTCGGCAATCTTGCGGGCGTTGTCCAGCACCTCGGCCTTGGTGTGAAGCCGCGGCATTTTGTAGTTGACGACGGCGACGCCGACCGTATCGGGACTGCTGGAGATATCTCCGTGACGCATAGCGTTATCCTCCGTTTTGAGGTGCGGTAAGACCTACCGTGAATACGCCGTCTGTGACGGCCTGAAGATCAGACAGACATATGCTTGTGAACAAGCTCATCGGACAGCTCGTCAATCTCCCCCTGGGCGGCGATCCGCCCCTTGTCGACAAGAACGAAACGGTTGGAGGCCCGGCGCGCAAATCCCACGTTCTGCTCGACGAGCACCACCGTGATCCCAAACTCCTTGTTCAGCCGCATGATCACCTGCTCGATTTCTTCGACGATGTTGGGCTGGATGCCCTCGGTGGGCTCATCGAGCAGCAGCATCCGGGGCGACATGGCGAGCGCCCGGCCGATGGCCAGCTGCTGTTGCTGGCCGCCGGAGAGATCGCCGCCGCGCCGGCCGGCCATTTCCTTGAGGACGGGAAACAGATCGAAGATGAAATCGGGAATCTCGCGTTTTCCGTCGGTACGCGCGAAGGTTCCCATCATGAGGTTGTCGGCCACGGTGAATCGCGGGATGATCTCGCGGCCCTGGGGGATGTAGCCGATGCCCCGGCGCGAACGCTGGAAGGTGGGCATGGTCCCCACCTCCTCACCGCCGAAGCGAAGCGTCCCGGTGGTGCGGTCGGTCAACCCCATGATGGTCTTCATCAGGGTGGTCTTGCCCACGCCATTGCGGCCGAGAATGCTCACCAACTCGCCGTCGGCAACGTCGAGAGTCAGATCCTGCAGCACCGGGCTGCTGCCGTAGTAGGAATAGACGTTTTGCAGCTCAAGCATTGCCGATCCCTCCACTGCCGAGGTAAGCCTCTTTGACGCTGGCGTCGTTCTCGATCTCCTGGATGCTCCCTTCCGCCAGCAGCTTCCCCTGGTGGAGCACGCTGATCACCTCCGCGATCTCACGCACGAAGCTCATGTCATGCTCCACCACGATCAGGGTGTGGCGCCCCTTGAGGGTGTTGAGGATCTCGGAGGTCTTGGCCGTCTCGGCGATGGTCATGCCCGCGGTGGGTTCGTCCATCAGGATGAGCTGGCTGTTCTGCATCAGCAGCATGGCGATCTCAAGCCACTGAGTTTCGCCGTGGGACAGATACTCCGCGCGCACGTCCAGGCGGTCGCCCAGTCCGACGAGCTCGACGATCTCCTGAAACCGATCACTGCGCCGCAGACCCAACTGGCGGAGAGTCGACAAGGGCCCGCTGACGCGGGAACTGGCCACCTCCAGGTTCTGGGCAACCGTCAATTCCTTGAAAACGGCCGGCACCTGGAACTTCCGGCCAATGCCCAGCCGGGCTCGGCGGTACTCGGCCAATCGGCTGATGTCCCGGCCGCCGAAGACGATCTCGCCGGCAGTCGGCGAGGTCTTGCCGCAGATGAGATCGAGTGTGGTGGACTTGCCCGCCCCGTTGGCGCCCAGGAGGCAGCGAAGCTCGCCCTCCTTAACGGCCAGGTTGAGACCGTTGACCGCCTTGAAGCCATCAAAGCTGACTTCCAGATCCTTAAGTTGCAGATGCGCTGTCATGACCGCGCCCCCCCGTGATCAACGTGTTTGGTAGGGTTGCTCGCGACCGCAGCCTGCTCGGGTCCGGCCTGCGTGGGCGGCGGCCGTTTCCCGAGGACGCGGTCGGCGAGGTCCTCCAGCAGCCCGGCCAGGCCCCTGGGGATGAACAAGACGGTGAGCACAAAGATCGCGCCCAGCAGCAACTGCGACGTATCCAGGAACTGTTCCGACAATGTTCCCTGGACCGCGTTGACGAGAATGGCGCCGATGGCCGCAGCCAGCAGCGACTGGCGCCCGCCCACGGCGCACCAGATGACGATGGACAGAGACAACGCCACCGACATGAACGTGGGTGAGGCGAACTCCAGCACCATGGCATAGAGCATGCCGGCCAGGCCCGCAACGGCCGCGGACATGGTGAAGGCAATGGTCTGGTAGGCGGCCACGTCGTAACCGAAGTAGCGGACCCGCTCCGCGTCGCCGCGGATGGCCTGCAGCACCAGTCCGAATTTACTGCGCACCACGTAAAGCCCCAGCGCCAGCACGAAGATCAGGCAGCCCGCCGTCACGTAATAGAAGGTGGCGCTGTAGGGGTCCACCTGGAAGGACCCGATGCTGAACATGGCCAGATCGGTCATGCCGTTGAACCCGCCGGTATAGCGTTGTTGGTCAATGAACAGCAGATTGGTGACCACCAGCAGCGCCAGAGTGATGATGGCGACGAAAACCCCGGCGATTCGTGCACGGAACATGAACCACCCCACAATCGCGGCCACCAGGATGGGCAGCGCGAGGCCCACGAAGATCGTGAATCCCACGGAGTGGAACGGCTCCCAGAACCACGGCACCGCCGATATGTTGTTCCAACGCATGAAGTCCGGGAGCCCACCGGGATTCGAGGCGCTGGCAGCCAGCTTCAAATGC
The DNA here is from genome assembly GCA_963711725.1 of uncultured Gammaproteobacteria bacterium. GTDB lineage: Bacteria > Pseudomonadota > Gammaproteobacteria > Nitrococcales > Aquisalimonadaceae > CAVQFO01. The sequence goes on from CAVQFO010000023.1 coordinate 176,559, forward strand.
ATCGCCATCGCATAGGCGCCGAGGCCGAAGCCCACACCCTGGCCCAGGTTGAGAATCCCGCCGTAACCCCAGGACAGCGACAGCGCCACGGCCACGATGCCCAGTGCGATGTAGCGCGAAAACTTGTTCAGCAGGAAGGCGTCGCCCCCCACCATCGTGGGCACCAGCAATATCACCGCGGCGAATACCAGATAGCCCAATAATGAGAGGTTGGATTTGGTCAGCATGGTCATTCAGCTCCTGGTCCTTGCGGCAAACAGGCCCTGCGGGCGGAATCGGATCAGCACGATCACCGCGAGAAATACGATGGCCTTGGCCAGCGTGTCGTTGAGGATGTAGGCGATGAAGGCATTGAGCTCACCCAGCAAACCCGCACTGATGAACGTGCCGAACAGGCTGCCAACGCCACCCACGACCACGACAAGAAAGGCGTCCACGACGAAGTGGGTTCCCATGTCCGGCGAGACGCTCTTGATGGGAGCGACCAGTGCTCCCGCGACGCCGGCCAGGCCCGCGCCGTAGGCGAAAGTGAGCGAATAGACGCGCTTGGTATTGATGCCGTAGCACTCGGCAATACCGCGGTTCTGGGTCACGGCGCGGACCTTCATGCCGAATTCGGTGCGGCTCATCAGGTACCAGGTCAGCCCCACCAGAGCGAGCGCCAAGCCGACGATGAGGAGCCGGTAGAGGGAAACGCTGGCGCCGAGCAGATTGAGACTGCTATCCAGCGAGGACGGCAACTTGACGTAGCGCAGTTCGCCGCCGGCGATCAGGCGAATGCCCTGCTCCAGCATCATGCCGATGCCCCAGGTGGCCAGAATGGTGTCCATGGGGCGGTGGTAAAGGAATTGAACGACCGTGCGCTCCAGCACCCACCCGACAATGGCCACCATGAAGAACGCGAACACCACACTCGTCAGCAGCCCCGCGCCCAGCTGTTTCTCGAGGAACCACGTCGAGTAGGCGCCCAGCATCAGGAACTCGCCGTGGGCCAGGTTGATGACACCCATGGTGCCGTAAATAATCGCCAGCCCGAGCGCGACGAGCAGCAGGATGGCTCCCACGCTCAGCCCGGCGAAGAGTTGCTGTACCACCAGATCCATTATCAGACCCTCAGAGTTGCGAACGCCCGCGGTTTCGAGACGACTGTGGCGGCGCCGGCCCACGATCGGCCGGCGCCGCCACATTCACTCAGCTCTTCTCCGTTTTAACGCCCGACGGTGTGCAGACCTGTCCCGGGTAAGCCCAGTACGGCAGCGGCTTCACCCACTCAGAGGTCTGCTTGATGACCTTGGCTTGGCCGTCGGCCTGCCATTGGCCGATCTTCGGCCACAGGTAGGTGTGAAGATTGTCGCCGTCGATCTTGACCAGACCCTGGGGAGCCTGGTACTGCACGCCCCGCACCGCATCGCGGATGTTGTTGGGCGAGATGTCGCTCTTGGCCAGCTTCTCGACCGCCTTCTTGAACAGGTAGACCTGGAAATACGAAGGTTCGGAGACGAAGTGGGTGACGGTATCCTTGCCGTACTTGGCTTGGTAAGCCTCCACGAACTTGTGGTTCTCCGGTGTGTCCACGTTCATGAAATACGGCGCGGAGGTGTAGTGCCCGGCGGCGAAGTCTCCACCCATGGCGGCCACCTCCACCTCTGAGGTGGTGAGGCTGACCATGGGCATCTTGGCCGGATCCAGGCCGGCCGCCTTGTACTGGCGGTGCAGCGCGATCACCGAGTCGCCCACGACCGTGGAGAAGATGACATCGGGTTTGGTATCCCGGAACTTGTTGATAACGGAAGTGAACTCCGAGTGGCCCAGCGGCACGTATTCCTCGCCCACAACCTCGCCGCCGAGTCGGTCCAGCAGGATCTTGCAGACGTTGTTCTCTTCCTTGGGATAGATGTAGTTGGAACCGATCAGGTAGAACTTCTTGCCGAAGTTCTCAACCAGCCAGGGGATAAGGTCCTTCTGCTGCTGGTTGGGCACCGCGCCGGTGTACATCACGTGCTGCGAACACTCATGCCCCTCGTAAAGGGTGGGATACCACAGCAGGTTCTGCCGCCGCTCCACCGGCGGGAGAACCGCCTTGCGCGAAGCCGACGTGTAGCACCCGAAGATACTGACCACCCGGTCGGACAGGATCATCTTCCGCGCCTTGTCGGCATAGGTGGCGGGGTCCGATGCCGGGTCCTCGACCACGGGCTTGATCTTCATCCCGTTGATGCCGCCGTTATCGTTGATCTCCTCGATTGCGAGCATGGTTGCGTTGTGCAGGGAACGGCCCACCACTGCAATCGTGCCGCTCAAGTCGAAGAGCACCCCAACCGGGATCTCCCCTTTCGCGGCCCAAGCCGTATCCTCGTTCTTCAACCACAGTCCAGGAAAACCGGTTGCGCCGGCCACGCCCACAAGCGACGCGCTCTTTAGAAAGTCTCTTCTTTTCATGACAGCCTCCCGTTGTCGACGACCCGAGTCGCCCCCGCTAGATCCCGTGAGAAACCGGCGGCAGCGCTAATATCAAGAAGTCCAAAAAAAAGGGCTCTCCCGGCCTTACGACCAAGAGAGCCCCTTCGCTCATTCGGCAGCGGGTCAACGTTGATCCGCTGCGCGTATTTATACTTAAAGCACAAGATATGGACTATTTCAAGCCCGTTATTAAATTTCTTTTAGTCCACTTTCCTTGCCTGAAAGAGACCGAATTAACCTATATAAAAGATCCATATTTTCCTGCAGACGAAAACACCTCTGCGCGTAATCGAGTCGAATTATATTGTGGGGATTATCACCCCAAAATAACGACTCGCGACAGCACATCGCCAGGCAAACGTGCATCCAGGCACGACCAGGCAGTCCGCGACCCCAACGACGACTCAGACGGAGCCGAATGGCTGGCACTCGCTTAGCGATAGCTCCGTTGCTACCGCTGATCAGTAGTGCCCGTAAGCCAAGCTCCCCGCCGCATCACCGTTTCCGTCTTCAGCCCTGCACATCGTTTTGCAAGACATGGGCCATGTCCAACACGAGCATAAAAGATACAGCACATCAAATAGTTACACTGCATACTCGCGCAGACCGACCGCACCGGAACGAGGCAACCAGATCTGAATGCACCACGATGGTTCTCGCTGTGGGCATCTGCGATCCCGTTGACCGGTCCGGCGACGGACGCCGCGGCTCAATTCACGCGATTCAAGGAAACAAATATCTGTGGTCGATCATAAGCATCTCCTCCGTAACCTCTATGGGTTCGTAATTATTTTATCGACAGCTTTTTCCTGTCGGGGGCATTCATGACATCCGCCTTCACTTCATCGGCTGATACATTTCCGCCACCGATATTCCCGAGAATGCCGTCGGCGTTAATAATCGCTTGAGCAATTTCCACAGTCGTTGTTCTCTTGGTCATTGCCTGACTGCGAATTCGCTTATAGGCTTCCTCTTCGGAAATCTTGTGCAGATTCATTAGAATGAATTTTGCACGGTTCACTTTCTGCGCGTTTCGGACTTTCTCATTCAGTTTCCGGTTCTTCTCATCCAGGCGGCGGCGCTCCTCCCAGATACGGCGGGCCATGACGATGCTGGTAAGCACCCCGTAGGGCCGCATTGGTTTGGTTATCACCGCCTCCACCTTCAGGTCCAGGACGCTCTGGAGCACCGACGGGTTCTCGTAACCGGCCAGGCCCACCAACGTGGGCCTGGCATCGCCGAGGTCGCGCAACATACGGAATACGGCGTCGGGCACCGTTTCCTTCACCTCCAGAAACAGGATATCCACGTGCTCGGGAATGGCGCTGGGCGGAGGCCATAACGTCTCCGTCTTGCAACCGATTCGCTGCAACTGATTTACCAGCTCCCGCGCATGGCTGTCCGGCGGATGCACCACCATGGCTCGCAGAGACCGTATGCTGTTTAGTATCTGACTGCTTAGCACCGCTACATCTAACCTCTTCAGCCCGTGGAGCGAATCGGATTCGCGCCCCGCAAGCGAATGGTCCAGTCGTTGAGGGCCGGATATACCAAGTATGGATCAGGTTTGATCGGCTGGGGCACCTCCCGCTCGATGATGAATGCCCCATTGGCGTCCAGGCGGGCGATACGCGTATGCAGATACGTGTGGTTGTTGTCGGGATCGATCTTGACGAGTCCCTGAGGCGCATCGAACTCGGCCCCAAGCAACGTGTCGCGCAGCAACTCGGTATCCATCGAACCGACTTTCGCCAACGCCTGCGCGAACATATGGGTCTGAAAATAAGCCGCCTCGCAGCAACTGGTCACCCTTGGGGCGTCCTCACCGAAGCGCCCATAGTAGCCGCGCAGGAATGCCTTGCTCGCCGGCGTATCCAGGGTGTCAAAGTAGGGTGCGGCCGTGATGTGACCGTGGGCAGCCTCGTTCCCCATGCGGGCCACTTCCGCCTCGTTGGTCGTGAGACTGCCGATGGGCACGGCGGTGGGATCGGACACACCCCGGCTGTAGGCACGATAGAACTTCACGGTGCCGTCGCCCACGACGGTGGAGAAGATCACATCGGGGCGCTTGAGCTTGATGTCGGCCACTACCCGTTCGAAATCCTCGTCGGACGCTCCCAGCGGCAGGTACTGTTCCTCAATCACCTCGCCGCGCCCCTGGCGGACGATGTGCCGCATGACCCGGTTCGACTCCCGGGGATAGATGTAATCAGAGCCCACGAAGTAGAAGCGGTTTCCGTAGGTCTCCATCAGATAGCTGGCGAGCGGCACGCTGTTCTGGTTCGGCGCGGCGCCGCCGTAAATCACGTTCGCGGAATACTCGAAGCCTTCATAGAGCGTGGGATAAAAAAACAAGCCGTTGCGCCGCTCCACCACGGGAAGGACTTCCTTTCGGGAGCTGGACATGTAACAGCCGAAAATGACATTCACACGATCGTCGACCAGCAGCCGCTCGGCTAGCTGTCCGTAGCGCTTGGCCTCCGAGGCGGGATCGTAGATCACCGGTTCGATTTCGCGACCGTCCACGCCGCCGCGCTCGTTGATCTCGGAAATGGCCAGAAGCGTGCCGTTGAGCTGGGACCGCTCGATCACAGCGGTCACGCCTGTCTGTGAAAACAGGATGCCGACCCTCCAGGGCTGGGCGCTATCCGGCTGCTTCGGCATTCTCGACGTTCTCCATCTGGTGTTCATTGACTACGTGACCGTCTGATCACATTATTCAGGCAAAAAAAAAGCCCCCCACTGCCGGGCATCACTGCCCATGCGGGAGAGCTCCTTCGCTCGATCCGTTACACGCCTCGGCGCTGAGGCATGTAACCATAAGCAAAGTCCAATACGCGATGGATGTCAAGTTTGCGCGCTCGAATCCCATAGTCAGGTTCAGTCGCAGTGGCCCCCTTGAGCCTCGCAATCGCGAAGAGTCGGTACCAGCGTCCGTGAGTAGCGGGCGACCACGTCTTCGTAGACCCGCCTCGGTTCGTGCTCGTAGCGAGCAGAGAAATGAAACGGAACCAAGTGCGCGACGTCCGTCGCGGCGGCGATTTCCGCGCAGGCCGCCGTGGTCAGGTGACCGGTCTTCGCCGCCCGTTCCCCATCCCGCGGCAAGAAGCTCGCTTCGCAGAAGAACACATGAGCTCGCCGCGCCAGTGAGGCGAGGCGGGCCCGATTTTCGGGCGTATCGCCAAGATCTGTGGCGTAGGCGATCTTGCGCCCGGGCTCCGTCAGCAACAAGCTGTCCGCAAGTTGCTGGACTTGCCGCCGTGAACCATCTGGCAGGGTCACAAGGGCATCGGTCTCACCCGCGGCAACGCGACGCTTCAGGTCGGTGAGCCAAGGTCCGGGAGCCAATCGGCTGGCTTCCAGCCGCTCCTTGCGGACATTCACCTGCACGGCCGGCTCGAAGGCGAAGGCCAGCACGGGCGTGCCGCCGTGATCCAGGGTCGCGGCACGCACACGAAACTCGGACTCATCCAGCAGCACGCCTTCCGGCGCCGCCTCGCGGCCCAGGTAATGAGCGTCGGGGAATCCCGCCTGGAGGCGGTATCGGTGCAGCCAACCGTCGTGCAGCTCGGCAACCTCGAAACGCGGCCCCCGGTCGCCAATCCGGTCCCAGTGAATGCCCCGGAGGAAACCTTCGATGTTCCCCGACAGCCCCGGTGGCCCATGGAATCGGCACGCGGGAAACTCGCCCATGCGCGACCGCAAAAACCAAATGAATCCGCCAATGTGATCGGCATGGGCATGGCTGATGAACACATCCGTCACCTGATGCACCAGCCGCGCCGGCAGTCGGCCGGAGTCCCCAAGGTCGAACAACAGGCCCCGGCGCCGGTGGCGCAGCCGCAGGTGCAGAAGCGGATCCCCGAATACGCCGTTGACCAACGTCGCCGCGACGCCGCCGACCCGAACCACGGGCCGCGGCCCCTGCGTCTCGACGTTCGGCGCCAGATCCGAGGGCGGCGCCCACCCCACTACCGCGCTCCCGAACCGCGGCGCAGTGCCGAGAAGATGATCTTTCCCCCTTTGCGCGTCGCGCACCAGAAGCTGGCGAACGGCGCCGGGAAACGGCGGCGTCTTCACGCGCAGGGTGGTGCCGCTCAGGGATTCGACCTCTGCCATTGCCAACAGGCGCTCGCCGTGCATCAAAGCCACTTGCCGCCCCGTCCAGGCGCTGGGCGCATCCAGTGGCGGCGGTGTACCCAAAGCGGCAACGGCGTTCAGATCCACCGACACCACCTCCGCCTGGTCGAGATAGGCATCCCATAACCTCGTGCGGTAGCGCCGACGGGCGGCGGGCCCGGGCCGACGCGCCGCCGGTGACGCCTCCACCATCCACGGCTCCGTGGGCAAGGCGGCCAGCTCCCGGGCCAAAGGCGGTTCATCGGGGTTGCGGGCGAGGACCAGAATACGGTGGGGACGCGTGACCTCGGCGAAGGCCTCCAGAAGCTCGGCACCGGCGGCGCCGCGCACCACGCCGGGGGTATCGACCAACGTATAGGCGTCCATCCCTTCCGGCATCAGCCGACGCACGGCATCGATCAGGGGCAGGCGAAACCGCGCCGCATCCAGCGAGCACAAAGGGCGTCGAGCTCCGGCACGCCATGCGCCCTCATGCCATTGGGCAAGGCCCACGGTACCGGGGAGGCCGAACGCCGGCGTCCCCGGATCCGCTCCCACGCAATGCACGGGCCGCCCCCCAGCGGCGAGTATGCCGGCCAAGCGGGCCGCGAGATTGGATTTCCCGGTACCGGCGGCGCCCACCAGCAAGACGCGGCACCCACCCAGGGGAAGGCCCCGCACGATTTCTTCGACGGCGTCTTTCATGAGTTCCGGGTCCCGATCGTTGGTGCACCCTGCCTGGAAATGTGGGCCGAGGCGTGACCACCGCAAGGGCGGGATTCATGGCCCCGGTTTTGCCGCCGCGCCCGAAGCGGCTAACCTAGAGGAATGTTGGATAAGTTCCGCCTGAATTACCGGATCACCGTGCGAAACGGGGCTGTGGACGTCACCCACGGCCTGCCGCCGGCCGGGTTTCTGGCGGCGGTGGCGGATATCGTCCAATTGCACGGCATCGACCGCGGAGAGATCGAGTGTCTCGGTGTGGGGCGACATGCCCGCCTGCGGTTCATCAAAGGCTTTCCCGATCGCGGCCGCCAGGCCATCAGAAACGCCTGGATTCCCCCCACCACGCCGGGTCCCGGCGGTGGCAAGCGGGCGCGCGGCTGACCCGCCGGCGACCAACCACTTGTTTACCCGCCGCTTCGCGCCGGGGACAATGGGCACGCCTACCCCATCGGAGAGCCGTTTTGGAAGAAGAATACGAGGACTTCGGCCCCAGCAAGAGCCAGCGCAAGCGCGACGCCGAGGAACTGCGCCGCTTGGGCCGGACCCTGGTGGAACTCGCTCCCGATCGCCTGGCCCGGGTCCCCCTCCCCGAGCAATTGGCGGACGCCATCGAGTTGGCACGGCGGATCAAAGCCCACGGGGGCCGTCGTCGACAAATTCAACTGATCGGCAAGCTGATGCGCCAGATCGACGTGGAACCCATCCGCGAAGCTCTGGCCCATATGGAACGTGAAAGCGCCGCGACCACGGCGCAACATCACGAATTGGAGGCTTGGCGGGAACGAATGCTCGCCGAAGGCGACGAAGCGGTGGCCGAATTCCTGAGCATCCACCCCGAGGCGGAAGTTCAGAAACTCCGGCATCTGGTCCGCCAGGCGAAGCGGGAACGGGGTACCGGCCAACCGCCCCGACATTCGCGGGAATTGTTCCGTTTCCTGCGGGAGGCTATGGGCCAGAGATAGTGACGTTAATGTCATATCGATTTGTGCGCCATTACCCGTTTTTCCGCGCCCCGTTTCTTGTAATCTGATCTACAGCGGCGCCATGAGCCGTCTACGGGAAGCCGCTAACGGGCTTCCCGTGCAACCAATCAAAAGAATCGATGCCCGGACTCGGCGCAAAATCCGAAAGGCATCCTGGTGGGAGGAGGTTATGAACCGTTTGTATCGTCTGGCCTGTGTGGTTGTTGCCGCGGCCCTGTTGGCCGGTTGCAGCATGAACGACTCGGCCGTCAAGAAGGAATCCGAACAGCCCGCAACCGCTACCTCCAACACCCAAAGCGGCCAATCCGCGGAGCGCTCGTCCCGCCAGGCCAACGCCGGCTCCCAAACCGAGCAGACGACTGCGAAAGCATCCGAAACCACGATGGATAAATCCTCAGCCGCGGAGGAAGAGCCGCAGCGGACCGCGTCAGTGGATCATGAGCAGAGCAAGCCGGAACCCAGTCAGGAAACGGCCGAGAAGGCGTCCCCGCCCAAGCCCGTGAAGCATCAGGAGACGGCGAAAGCCCAGCCCAAGCCCAAACCCGTGAAGCACCACGAGACCGCCAAGGCGGCCCCCAAGCCGAAGCCCAAGCAGAAGCCGACACAGGTCGCCTCGGCCGAAAAGCCCAAGGCGGAAAAGAGCGATTCCTACGTGACCTCCCAGGTCCCCGCGGAGATTCGCAAATTCCTCCGGGCGGACGAGCGCGCGGTGAAATCCCAGGACGTGGAGCGCATCATGAGCCACTACGCCGAGGACTTTCAGTCGGACGGCCGCGACTTCAACGCCCAGGAGGCGATCTTCGCCATGTATGGCGGCAAACTGTCGGAACGCTGGGACGTGAAGATCAAGAAGCTCAAGGTGGAACCCGATGTAGTGACCATTCTCGATGGACAGGGGATCACCACCTACGGCGCCGCCGATATGGCCGGCACGAAGATCGTAAAAAAGGACGGCCACTGGCTGTGGCTGGGCAACGGCAAATAGCGAACCGGCTCTGATCGCTGCCGAAACCTGAATCGGGCCGCCCTGCGCGGCCCGATTGCATTTCCGGCTCAGTTCGAATTGCCTTCGCTCTTGCGCACTTGGGCGAGCAGTTCCTTCCTGAACTCCCGCAGCTTGGCCTTCACCCGGCGGGCATTTTCAGGTCCGATCCGGATCATGATCTTCTGGCCCGCCGGCAGGGCTTCCAGACCGGGATCCACGAACTTGTACATGACGCTGGGCCGTTTCAGCTTGATTGGGACCTTCCGGCTGCGGCGCATCCAGCAAATCGTCGATGGCTTGAACCACCCGGTCGTTGAAGTAAGCCTTGGGGTAGCCCAGATTCCGGTAGCTCTGTTGAAACAGCGGATAGAGGCGGATATAGGCCGCCACTACCGCCCCGGCATTCAGGGATTCGAACAAATCCACGTACGGTCGATACCGCGCGTAGTTGTCGGCACTCAACGTGAGTTCGTCGTCCTCGCCGGAGGCAGCGAACTTGCCGGGCACCGTCTGCATGAACCGATACTTCGGGGGCACTTGGGACCGAGGCAGGTTGTCGACGGTGACGACGATCCGGCGGACGATGTGATCCAGGTGGAAGAGATCGCCGGGGGCCTTTCCCGGTATCAGCGCGGCCAGCTCGCCCTTGAGCAGGGAATCGCTGTCAGACAGCGGCGGCAATGGTTTGCCGGTTGCCGGCCCGGCGCCGGAGGACTGGTTGCCGTTGGCCGCGCTCTCCGCTGGCGCCTGTTTCTCCTGGGGCTCCGGCACGGGATAGCGGACCAGCGGCTTCACCGGTGTCTCCTCCTCCGCCGGAGGAGCCGCCTTCTCCGAGGGTGCCGGCGCTGGCGCCACCGCCTGCCGAGGTACCTGCATTTGCCGGAAGTAATACCCCCCTGCGATACCCGCGGCCACCAACAGCAAAGCGATCAACCAGGGCGTGGATCTTTTCATAGGCGTCGATACCGTTCGGTGTTGTTGTTCTGATGGATGCGGTGCACCCAGAATAGGGGAGACGCGACCGAGAGAAAACGTCGGATGGGTCGCGAAGCGGTCAAGCGGATGATCATCTTGGGGACATCAGGCGCCGTTAACGGCCACCTCGACGGCGGGTGGACGACTGAGAGTTTGCAAGACCACACAGTAGCGTTCCGTGAGCCTGATCAGATTTTCAATCTGCTCCGGCGCGGCGTCGGTATCCAGCTCGAAGTTCAGCCGTATGGCACGAAAACCCACCGGAGCGCCTTTGTCCACGCCCAGCGTGCCCCGAAAATCCAGATCCCCTTCCGCTGTGACCACGGCGTCCCGCAGATCCACGCCGATGGCCGTCGCCACTGCCCCAAGCGTTACTCCGGCGCAAGCTGTCAGCGCTTCCAACAGCATGTCCCCGGAACAGGCCAGTTCGCCGGTTCCGCCGGTGGCCGGGTGAAGGCCGGCCTCCACCATCGCGCGACCGGTTTCCACCTTGCAGCTAATGCCCTCGCCGAGATGCGAGCGGGCCTGCAGCGTGACCATCGCCGCGTCCGGTTGGTCGCGGTACCGCTGCTTGAGGGGTGCTTGAACCTTGCGAAGTTCGTCGGCGTCCATGGAGCGGTCCTCATTGAAAACTGAAGATCGCCCAGCATAGCTGTTTGGTGGTATAGCGCGAAAGCCGCTCCTTGACGGCCGCCGACAAAGGAAAAGGCGGGCACCGGCCAAGCCGGCGCCCGCCCCGTAGTCGCCTCAACGGGCGCACCGCCTCCGCAGCGCCACCAGTGACAGCAGGATCAACACCCAGGCGCCCATCGCGCCGCCGCCACCGCCGCTTGTTGCGGCCGTGCCGCCGGTTCCGCTGCTGGCCTTGGCGATCCACAGCTCGCGACCGATGTCACCATCGTCGGCCGAGAAGACCACCGTGGAGCCGAAGACCATGAGCGCACGGGGATCCGAGCTGCCGTGATCGTTGATATCCGCCACGCGCTGGGTACCGGCGGTAGTCCCGTCTGAATACCAGATTTCGCGGTCGCCCGACGTGCCGCTGATGGTGGTGGCCGCATAAACGAACCCGGTTCCGAACGGCGTCAGATAGGTGGGATACACGGAATTACCGGCGGCCGGGTCTACGACGAACTGGCCGCTGCCCGTCCCATCGTATGAGTAGAGGCCGGTGTTTCCGGAACTGTCGTGACCCTCGAAATACAGCACGCCGTTCACTTCCAGGAAGTTCTGGGGCGAGGACGGATCGATGCCGTTGACCACGTCGGCCAGGAGGTGGGTATTGGCGCCGGTCCCGTCCGTCACCCAGGGTTCGGAGCCGTGGGTGCCGTCGCTGGCGGAGAAAACCACTAGGCCGTCCGAAGGCCGTTGATAGAACTCGCTGGGCGTGGAGGTGCCGCTGCCGGGATCGATATCCTTGATCATCGCCGTACCGGCCGTGGTGCCGTCGGTCTTCCAGAGCTCCCGGCCCGCCGTGCCGTCATCCGCGCTGAAGACAATCACACTACCCGCCACCAACAAATCGTGCGGAGAGCTGCTGCCCGAGCCCGAGTTGATGTCCTTGACAAGGGTGGTACCCGCCATGGTGCCGTCGCTGACCCAAAGCTCGCTGCCATTGACGGTATCGTAGGCGGTGAAATACAGCCTTCCGTTGAAGGCCGTCAGATAGTTCGGATACGAGCCGAGGAAGCCACCGCGAATATCGCGGACCAACGTGGTTCCGGCGGTCGTTCCATCGGTAACCCAAAGTTCCCGGCCATCGGCAAGGGTCTCCGCCGTGAAGAACACCTGATTGCCCACGGCGGTCATTCCGCCGGCCACGCTGCCCGTGGAACCAGCATAGATATCCTTGAGGAGCGTGACGGTCCCCGTGGCCGGGTCGTACACCCGAGGCTCGCGGCCATAGGTATCGTCTTCCGCCTCGAAATAGATTTTGCCGTTGCACGCGACCAGATAGCCCGGGTTACTGGAACCCACACCAGGGACGATATCCGCCGCCAGGGAGACAGCCGTTCCGTCGTACTTGAACAGTTCGTCGCCGTGATCTCCATCGTTGGCGCTGAAATACAGCACGCCGTTGAGCTCGGCGAAATCATTGGGGTTGGCATCCGCCGTGTTTGCGTTAACGTCCTTGAGCTGCTGCACGCTGCTCCCGTCCGTGGACCACACCTCGATACCGTGGGTACCGTCGTTGCCGGGGAAATAGGCCGTTGTCGCGCTGATCGCGACAATCTGCTGGGCGCTGCTATAGCTCACACCGTCAACGACCCCCGTGTTCAGATCCTGGATCTGCACCGTGCCGGCACCTGTTCCGTCGCTCTTCCACAGTTCGCGGCCGTGAGTGCCGTCCTTAGCGGCGAACAACAACGTGCTGCCCATGGCCGTCAACCCCTGGGGATCCGAATCCTCCGAGCCGGCGTTGATATCCTTGACCAACACCGTGTTAACGGAGGTGCCGTCGCTGACCCACAATTCCTTGCCATGGGTGCCGTCGTCCGCCTGGAAATAGAGACTGCTGCCAACCACTGTGAAGTTCTGGGGGGACGAGGACCCGCTCCCGCTGGCGATGTCCTTGACCATCGCTGTGCCGCCGCTGGTCCCGTCACTCTTCCACAGTTCGGACCCGTTGGTTCCGTCCTCCGCCTGGAAATAGACGGCACCGCCCATGACCGTCAGACCGTAGGGAAAGGAACCCGTGGCCCCGGGCTGTATGTCCTTGACCTGGGTGGCGGGCCCGCTTGTCCCAATCTTCCAGAGCTCCGAACCGCTGCTGCTGGTGGTGGCGCGGAACAGCAGGCTCGTGCCGAGCACGACGAAATCGGCAGGCTGGGAGCTTGACGAACCGGACCAAATGTCGTCGTAAAGCGCGGTCCCTGCGGTCGTCCCGTTGGTTGTCCACACTTCCGTGCCGTCGGTCCCGTCATTGGCCTGGAAAAACAGCTTGCCATTGAAGGCGACAAGCTCACTGGGGCTGGAGCTCGTGGCACCCGGCCGGATGTCCATCAGCATGCTCGTCCCGCTCGAAGTCCCATCCGAATACCAAAGCTCCCGCCCGTGCGCACTATCCTGGGCACTGTATACGAGCCCACCGCCGTAGGGCGTGAGGCTGCGCGGCGAGGAGCTTCCCGTCCCGCTTGCGGAATCCTGGATCATGTAGGTTCCCGCCTCGGTCCCGTCGGAGCGCCACAGCTCGGTACCGTGGGTGCCGTCCGAAGCCGCTAACACCAAAACCGAGACGCCTCCAAAGACCGCCTTTGTCAGGTAGTTCGGATCCGAGTCGTCGCCGCCGGGATTGATGTCCTTGACCATGTGGGTACCGGCATCGGTTCCGTCGGTGACCCACAGCTCCGAACCGTGCTGGCCGTCGATCGCCGCAAAAAAGCGAAGACTGCCGACGGTGACAAAATGAGACGGCTGCGAATCCGCGCCGCTCTGATTGAGGTCCACCACCCGGCTGACGGCGGGTACCGCCGCAGCAACCGGAATAACGGAGACCGAGAAGAAGACGATTGCGGCGGCGACAAGCCGCCCTATGAGGCCGAGTTCCCTTATTCATAGCGTTCCCCGCTGTGTTTCGCGTCCCAGGGACGGCGCATGCCCGCGCCACCTGGGCATATCATTCCGGGGTATTCAGGAAATCGCTATGAACTTTCTCACACCGACGTAGAGACATCGGAAATCAAGTCCGCCGGTCGGAGAACAGGGTGAGCGCCATGGGGAATGGCACGATCCGGGGAACGTGCAAAGCAATCCAGCGCGTGAGACGCGGAATCCCGCCGCGGAGGATGGCGGGTTGACTGCCGTGAAGATCAGTTCTTGTCTTGGGGTTTGCGGTTGCGAACCAGCTTCAGTGTGGGGCGGTCGCTCTTGGGAATGCCGCTGGCAACCTCGGCGCGGGCGACGCGGACGGCATCAGGCGCCTTGACCCGGAAAGAGACCTGTTGGCCGCGCACCTGGGCGACCGTCAGTTCGATTGCCTCCATGGACTCGGGATCGTCCTCGCGGAGCTGGGAACAAACCGCGCCCGAGGGATATAGATACAGTGTTTCGCCGACACAGCGGGTGAGGACCAGCATTAGACCTCCTATTCCCTATCATGTTTTGGGCCCTTCCTTGGCGGCTCGTGAACCTACCACAGCCGCCGGGAAGGCGGAACCATGCGTATTAGTTTACGCCAAGATACACCGGAAAGCGCCATCGCGATCGCGCTTTCCGACGGACGCACATGCTGCGGGAGTCCCTAGACAGACGCTGATCTCTTCACGCGGGTGCGCGATATGGAGTCAGCGTCTCCCTGGTTTCGGATCAAGGAGCTTGGCCAGTTCCCGCCGCATCTTCTCTTCGGGAGACTCGTCCGCATCCCGCGCCGGCTGGGGCCCGGCTTCCGCCCCAGGCAAGGGATCACCGAAAAGCTGGGCCAGTTCCGCCCTGGCCTGATCGTCGGAAGTGTCCTCCGGCGGCACATAGGCCTGCGTACTGGGCCGGAAATAGTCGCAGAAGTTCGCGCGGACCTTGTCCTTGGGCGGCTCCGCACGTTCCTCTCGGCATTGTTCGGCAACGGCAATGTCGAAAAATTCGCACATACGGCATACGTGCAACTCCGCCTCGCACTTGCGGCATTCCGCGAGCCGCGCCAGCGGCAGGGGCTCGTCGCCCAGCGGGGAACCGCACTTCCAGCAAACCAGTTCCACCATGATGGCCTCCCGAGGTGCTCCGACCAGGGATACTATAGCAGCGCCATGCGGCTCATCGGCGGGCGCGGCGATCCCCGCGGGCGCCTCGCGGCTATGGCTTCAGAGGATAAGCCTGGCCGAATCCCCGAACATAAATGCCCTCGCGGGGGCTAAGTCGAAAAAGGCGAAAATCGGGAAGATCCCGCAGCACGTTCACGATGCCGCCGAATCGCGCCCCGAGCTGATCCAACCGAATTCGCCACTCGTCGTCGTCTCGCTCGATCAAATAAGCCGCACAGCGATAACTCAGCCGGCGCCGCGCGAAGATCTGCTTGGCACGGTGTTCGGGCTCGGCGAAAAGCAGGCCGGCCTTGGCGGTCGCCAATAAATTCACCGTGTGTTGCGAAAGCCCGCTGACCAGCACATAGAAGCAACCCGCGTATTCGACGAAGGGCGCATAGCTCGCATCGGGCTCGCCGTCGGCCGAGACCGTGGCCAACATCACGGTCCGCAGGGAATCCCTGAGAGCCTGGGCCTGCCGGTGGACCTGTTCTTCAGTCAGTCGTTTTTCGGACATCGTAAGAGGCGGACTGGTGACATGGCGCGCAGTCTAGCGTGTCGCGGTGCGCGTCGGCCAGGGCTCCAGGGCTCGCCCCGGAGCTCAAACCCCGTTAAGCTCCCAGAAGACGCTGGCCCTTTCTCCCAGGCAATCAATTCGGCTCAGTCGACTGAGGGAACCCGCGGGAACAGGATCGCGTCGCCCAGGGATACGCACCTTCCAAACCAAGAACAAAGGGGCACCCACAGCGTGATCGATCAAGCGGCACCCAGTCGGCACCTCCCCCACCAGACCGGCGGCACGGTGTGCTTTCAGCGCGCCCAATTACGGCGACGGCCGGCCTGACGCGGCCCGCCGCGGGGATTGAGCATGGATTTGCCCACCAGCGAACTGACCGATCACCTTTTCGTAGGCCGCCAGCCCATCTATGACCGGCAGATCGAGGTGGCGGGCTATGAGCTGCTTTTCCGATCCGGCCGGGAAAACCGGGCTGTCTTCGAGGACGGCGATCTGGCCAGTACCCAGGTCATAGTCACGGCATTCATGGAAGTGGGCCTGGAGCACATCGTCGGCAGCCACCGCGCCTACATCAATCTGACCCGGCGGTTCGTCACCGGCGGCATGCCCCTGCCCATGACACCCGATCAGGTGATGCTGGAAGTGCTGGAGGACATTGCGATCGACGAGGAATCGCTGGGTGGTCTGCGCCGCCTGGCGGACCAGGGATTCAAACTCGTCCTGGATGACTTCGTCTACAGCCCGGAGTTCGATCCGGTGCTGGAGTTCGCCCATGGGGTCAAGCTGGATGTGCTGGCCCTGGATGATCGGCAGTTGCGGGATCACGTCGACCTGGCACATAAATACAAACTCAGCATCGTCGCCGAGCGTGTGGAAACACAGGCGATGTACGAACACTGCCGGGACCTGGGTTGCGACCTGTTCCAGGGATTCTTCTTCTGCCGGCCCCAGATAATCCGCGGCCGTCCGCTCCCTGGCAACCAGCTCGCGGTACTGGCACTGATCGCAAGGCTGGAAGCACCCGACGTGAGCGTGGACGAACTGGGGCGCCTGCTGGTCCAGGACGTGACCCTCTCCTATCGCTTGCTGCGTTACGTGAATTGCGCCAGCTTCGCGCTGCGAAAGGAAGTGAAGTCCGTCCGCCAGGCCATCGTCATGGTCGGGTCCCGGGTGATCCGAAACTGGGCCGCGCTGATCCTGTTCTCTCGGATCCGCAGCGACAAACCGCGGGAACTGCTGGTAACGGCCATGATCCGGGCGCGGATGTGTCAGTCGCTGGCCCGGCTACTGCATCGAGGCGATCCGGAAGAGGCCTTCACCACCGGCCTGTTTTCCATGATCGACGCCATACTCGACTACCCCATGGACGAGCTTCTGGACCAGATTGCGCTGGTCGGTGAAATCAAGATGGCCCTGCGCTACGGCGAGGGCGACCTGGGCAAGGTGCTGGAGCACGCCGTCGCCTACGAACGGGCGGATTGGCCGGCCCTGGAAGCGGACGGCGTGGATGCCAAGGCTCATACCGACGCCTATCTGGAAGCGGTGCGCTGGGCCGAGGCAAACAACGAATTGCTGCGCAGCCTCTAGGCTGGGGTCCGGGCGCACGCCCGGACCCGCCCGACTTCACTATGAGCCGTATTGGGCTCGGATTTCCTTCTTGTTGATCTTGCCTACGCTGGTCTTGGGAATCTCGTCGACGAACTCGATCCGTTCCGGAATGGCATAGCGCGACAGGCGCCCGTCATCGACCAATTCCTGGAGAAAGGCGCGAATATCGTCGGCACTCAGGGAATCGGCCTGGTCCTTTGCGGGAACGACCAGGGCCAGCGGCCGCTCGCCCCAGCGGGTGTCCGCAACGCCCACCACGGCCGACTCGGCCACACCCGGGCACTGAAGAATAGTGCCTTCCAGATCGATGGACGATACCCATTCACCGCCGGTCTTGATCACGTCCTTGATGCGATCGGTGACCTTCAGATAGCCGTCCTCGTCGATGGTGGCGATATCACCGGTATGCAGCCAACCGCCACGCCAGAGTTTCTCCGAGTTCTCCGGGTCGTGCAGATAACCCTGAGTAAGCCACGGCGCCCGCACCACCACTTCCCCCTGGGACTTGCCGTCGTGGGGCACATCCTGCATTTCGTCATCCACGATCCGCAGCCGCACCATGCTGATGGGCTTGCCGGTCTTGCAGCGCACTTCCACCTGCCGGTCGATGTCCCACTCCAGCATCTCGTGATTGAGCATGGACAAGGTGAGGATGGGGCAGGTCTCGGACATGCCGTAACCGGTGTAGATATCGATCCCCCGCTCCATGGCCTGCTTGGCCAAGGCCTTGGGCAGCGCCGAACCGCCGATGACCACTTTCCAGCCGCTGAGATCCACCTCCTTGGACTTGGGGCTGGTCAGCAGCATCTGCATGATGGCCGGCACGCAGTGGGAGAACGTCACGCCCTCGCGGGCGATGGTGTCCAGCAGCGCGTCCGGCAGATAACGCCCCGGATAGATCTGCTTTACCCCCAACGCCGTGGCCAGGTACGGCACACCCCAGGCATGAACGTGGAACATGGGCGTAATCGGCATGTAGACGTCACCGACGTCGAACCCGCCGTGAGGCTTGCCGCCCAGTCCCGAGCGCACGCCGAAGGTATGCAGAACCAACTGGCGGTGACTGAAGTAGACACCTTTGGGCAGACCGGTGGTGCCGGTCGTATAGAAGGTTGTCGCGCGGGTATCCTCGGGCAGCTCCGGGAAATCGAAATCCGGCGCACTGCGCTCCAGCAACTCCTCGTACTCCGCATCCAGCGTGATGGCGGTCTGCGGGCGGCTGCCGGTATCGTCCAGGAGCACGATCTTCTTGACGGTCTCGATCTTGTCCTTGATGGCCTCCAGCAACGGCAGGAACTCCGTGTTCACCAGAATCACGTCATCCTTCGCGTGATTGATGGTGTAAAGCACCTGCTCCGGGGAGAGCCGGACGTTCACCATGTGCAAGACAGCGCCCATCATCGGAATCGCGTAGAAGCATTCCAGGTAGCGCACCGTGTCCCAATCCATCACCGCGACGGTGTCGCCGGGTTTCACGCCCAGTTCCGCGAGGCCGGAGGCCAGGCGCCCCACCCGCTCGCGCATCTGCGCATAGGTGAACCGCCGTTCGCCGAACACGATCTCCTGACGGGGCGCGTTGGCGATGGACGTATCCAGCATATGCTTGATCAACAGCGGATAGCCGTAGGCGGATTCGGTGCGGTTAATAACATTCTCGGTCATGCTGCTCTCTCTCCTCAGGTGCCGGCCGTAACCGGCGGCAATTCGACGCGAAACCAAGGCCCGATCTTATGGACTCCGGCGGGCTCCCGGTCGTGTCGTCCTTGTCGTGGAACTCCGCAGCCGGCCGGCGGCCGGCGTTGCGAACACTCGGGTGTAGCACAGACGGAAAGGCTTGACCACGTGACGGGAGGTTCATGAAACCCGTATGGAGAGAAGCACGGGTGTTGGAGCTGAAGAATGCCGCGATCAGGAAGTCGTCTCCCCAGTAAGGAACGCAGCATGTGGGGCGGGAAACGAGAGCCGATTTGCGACTACCCGGGGCGAAAGCCGTTTCTATTGAGAATGCCGACCGGCGAGGGACCGCTCCGCCCCACACCGCCGATCAATCCCAAGGCCGACGGGTAGCTAGCCGCGGGCGCGGCGTTGGCGGGCAGCCAGGTGAGCGAGGCGGCGGTATTCGCGCAGTTCCTCGCGAATGTGCTCGATGGCCTGGGCGCTCAGATCGCAGCGGCGCTCGTCCAGCAGATGTCCGCGCAGGGAGCGGGCCACGTCTCGGGCGGCCTCAAGCATCTGCTCGAAGGCGATCAGGCCGTCGAAGATGCTTGGCAGCTGGAGAAAGAACACCACGCCGGGGGTCTCGATCTCATCGAGGTGGTTGGGATCGAAATTGCCCGGTTCCAGAATATTCGCCATGCTGAACATGGCGACGGGGCCGTTCTCGGCGGCGACGGTGCGATGGAATATGTCGTGTTCGCCGTGCCGCAGCCCGGCCGCCTGCGCGGCCTCCGCCACTTCGCGCCCGGAAAACATGCGCCCCTCCGGGGCACCCACGCCGATCACGACAATCTTTTCGCCTCCCACGGGAGCGGGTGACTCCGGCCCGGGTTCGGGTGCGATCTCCGGTTCTTCGTCCAGGCGCTCGGGCTCCCGGGCCGCGGCCGGTTCCCGGCTGGCGGGGGCGGACGGACGTTCATCGGCCTCGATGGTCAAGTCCACCGGTTCCACCTCCGGCCCGGTCTGCTCGTCGAATTCATCGACGACCAGCGAATCCAGGTTCTCCAGCGCACCATCGATATCCCGCTCGGAAACGCCGCCATCGCGGCCCCCCGCCCGGGGGCGCTCGCGGCGCCAGTCCTGGAGTTTATAGGCCCCGTAGATCCCGGCAATAACCAGGATTCCCACGATCAGCAGAATCCAGCGTAGCGTATCCATGTAGTTACTAACCTTTCAAGAAATCTTGCCAGGTCTCAGGCTGTCGCCATCTGCACGGCTTCTTCCACGTCCACGGCCACCAGACGGGACACGCCCGGCTCGTGCATGGTCACGCCCGTGAGGTGAGTGGCGATTTCCATGGTGGCCTTGTTGTGGCTGATGAAAATGAATTGTACCCGTTCGGACATGTCCCTGACCAAATTGCAGAAACGGCCCACGTTGGCTTCGTCCAACGGCGCGTCCACCTCGTCCAGCATACAGAACGGCGCCGGATTCAGTTCAAAGATGGCGAACACCAGCGCCACGGCGGTCAGCGCCTTCTCACCGCCGGACAGCAGGTGGATATTGCTGATGCGCTTGCCGGGCGGACGCGCCATGATGGCCACTCCCGTCTCCAGGAGATCGTCGCTGGTCAGTTCCAGATAGGCCTCGCCGCCGCCGAACAGGCGCGGATACATCTGGCTCAGGCCGGCGTTGACCTTGTCGAACGTTTCCTTGAACCGGGCCCGCGTTTCGCGGTCGATCTTGCGAATGGCGGACTCCAAGGTCTCCAGCGCCTCGGTGAGATCCTCGTGCTGCTGGTCCAGGTAACCTTTGCGCTCCTCCAGGGCTTTGTGTTCCTCGATGGCCGCCAGGTTGATGGACCCCAAGCGCGCGATCCTGCCTTCCACATCCTGCAGGCGCTTGTGCCAGGCCTGTTCCTCGGCCCCGGCGGGCAGCGCCTGCTGCACCTCCAACAAGTCGTGGCCGGTCTCGGCAAGCTGTTCGGCCAGGGTCTGGCGCCGCACACGCAGTTCCTGGTGCGCCAGGCGGGCTTCTTCCAGCTCCTGGCGCAGGCCCTGCCCGCGCTGATCGGCCTGGGCGCGAGTCTGGTCCAATTCGCGCAGGCGCCGATCCAGATCGGCCAGTTCGTCACGAGCCTTCTTCAAGGACTCCTCGGTTTCCAGCCGTTCGGCAAGTAACCGCTGGCGCTGCTCCGAGAGATCCTCGGTAGGATCACCCGCTTCGGCCAGGGCGGCGCGCAGTTCCTCGTCTCGGCTCTTGATGCGCTCCCGCTGGGATTCGATGCGGCGCAACTGCTCGTCGATGGACTGGCGGGCGGTGGTGGCGCTTTCCAGCTTCAGGGAGAGATCGTGGCGCGACTCGCGCCGGTGCCGCATTTGCTCCCGAGCCTCGTTAACAGCCTGCTGGTGGCGTTCCTTTTCCGCCCGCAGCTGCTCTCTCTGCTCGTCCAGGTCTTCGCTGCGATCCATGGATTCCTGCAGGCGTTCCCGGCATTCGGTCAATTCCTCGCCGGCCTGGCGGCCCTGAGCATCCAGGTCCTCGATTTCGGCCAGCAGCCGTTCCCGGCGCTCGCGCAGCTCTCGCAGCCGGGTCTGGCGGCTTTCGAGGCGGGCCTGGACCGAGGCCTGGCGGTGGCTGACGTCCTCGCGCTGGCGCCGCAGATCGTCGCGTTCTTCCTCGGCATCCAGCAAGCGCTCCTGGGCCTCCTCCAGGGACCGCTGAACCGCCTCGATGCGCTCATCGGATGCCGCCAACCGCTCGCGAAGCGACTCGATTTCCCGCTCACGGGCCAGCACGCCACTCTGGGCATCCTCCTCGCCGCGAATACGCAGCCAACGGCGGCTCAGCCAGATCCCTTCAGGGGTGACCACCGATTCGCCTGGGGCCAGCCCGGCCCGGGCGGCCAGGGCTTGGTCATAGTCGGGCACGCAATAGACCCCGGCCAGAAGATCCTCCACGGGCCACGGCGCTTTGACCTTGCCGGCCAGGGCGGCCAGTGATCCACTCGAGGCGATCTCGGCGGGTGCGGCCGCGGTATCGATCAGGGTTACCCGCCCCTTGGTCAGCCCGCCCAGCTGTTCCCGGCGCAAGTCCAGGCCGTCCACGCAAACGCCCTGCAAGCTGTCGCCCAGCACCGTTTCCAGAGCCTGCTCCCAGCCCGGCTCCACTTCCAGGGCGTGGGCCAGCCGGGCGTTGGCCGCCAGCCCGTGCTCTGCCATCCAGTCGGCCACGGGCCCTTCGGCTTCACCCAGGGCCGCCTGCTGCAGGGTTTCCAGGGAAGTCAGCCGGCCCTGGTCACGCTGCATTTCGCCCTTGAGCTCGGCCAACTCCTCGTTGAGTTCGTCCTGTTGTTCGCGGAGCTCCGCCAGACGCTGTTGACAGTCCTCCAGGCGCTCGCCGAACTCCTCGGCCTGTTCGGCGGCTTCCGCCGCTTCTTCGCGGAGGGTTTCCAGTTCGGCTTCCAGTTCGCCGGGATCCAGGCGGTGGCTTTCCTCCCGAAGGCGGTCGCCGCGGCGCTGCAGGTCCTGTTGCCGGTGATCCAGGTGATCGATGCGGGTGCGCTCCACCTGGGCCTGTTGCACGTATTCGGCGGCCTGGCGGTTGAACTCCTCCCATCGGGCCTGCCAGGCATCCAGGGCCTGCTGGGCGTCGATGACATGATCGGAGGCCTCCGCTTCCAGCTCCTGGGCCTCCTCGATGCGGGGCTCCAGATCCTCCAGGCGCTCCTTGAGCACCGCGAGCTTTTCCTGGTCCTGGCGGGCCGTGCGCTCCAGCTCTTCCAGGGCCTCGGCATTGGCGCTGAGATCCCGCTGTTGCTTCTCGCGCAGCTCGCGATGGTGGGCGATCTGCTGCTCGATGCGGGCGATCTCGCTGCCCAAGGCATAGTAGCGGCCCTGAATCTCGTTGAGCCGGTCATTGCCCTCGGTATGGTTCTCCCGGACTTGCACGATTTCGCGCTCGGCCTCGCGCTGGCGGGTAATCTCCGCCTGAAGCGCGTTTTCCCGCTCGGACAAGGTCTGTTGGAACCGCTGCATTTCGTCTTCCAGCGCCCCCAACCGCAGAACCAGCAATTCCGCCCGGAGCTGGCGTTCTTCCTGCTTCAAGGCCTTGTAGCGCTCGGCAACGGCGGCCTGGCGCTTGAGCTTGTCCAACTGCGAGCCCACCTCCTCGCGCACGTCCGTCAGCCGTTCCATGTTCTCGCGGGTGCCGCGCATGCGCCGCTCGGTCTCGCGACGGCGCTCCTTGTACAGCGAGATGCCCGCCGCTTCCTCCAGATAGACACGCAGTTCCTCGGGCTTGGCCTCGATCACCCGGGAGATCATGCCCTGCTCGATGATGGAATAGCTGCGCGGCCCCAGGCCGGTGCCCAGGAACACATCGGTAATGTCGCGCTTGCGGCAGCGTGTGCCGTTGAGGAAATACTGGGACTGGCCGTCGCGGTTGACCTGGCGTTTGACGGAGATCTCCGCGTATTTGGCGTACTGGCCGCCCAGACCGCCGTCGGAGTTGTCGAACACCAGCTCGATGGAGGCCTGACTCACGGGCTTGCGGCTGTTGGACCCGTTGAAGATGACATCCGCCATGGACTCGCCGCGCAAGTGTTTGGCGGAGCTCTCGCCCATCACCCAGCGCACCGCGTCGATGATGTTGGACTTGCCGCAGCCATTGGGGCCGACGATGGCCACCAGGGCGCTGGGCAGGGGGACGGTGGTCGGGTCCACGAAGGACTTGAAACCGGCCAGTTTGATTTTCTTGAGCCGCATCGAGTCGGGGTTCCGGGTTCTCGCTTTGGGGACGTTCGCAGGCCGTCGCTTGCCGCCCCGTCATCTAACGGTAAAATGCGGTCCTCATTATCACTGTCTAACCCGCCCTTGGAAAGCCATGTCCACTCAACCGACCAAAGCACTGGAAACCTTCGACAATCCGAACCCGGAGCGCGACTACACATTGCACATGCGGGTGCCGGAGTTCACCTGCCTGTGCCCCAAGACCGGCCAGCCGGATTTCGCCACGTTCCATATCGACTATGTTCCGGACGAGCTGTGCGTGGAGCTGAAGTCCCTGAAGCTCTACATGTGGTCCTTCCGCGATCAGGGCGCTTTTCACGAGAAGGTGACCAACGACGTACTGGGCGATCTCGTGGCGGCCATCGCGCCTAGGTTCATGCGGGTTACCGCGGAATTCAACGTGCGCGGGGGCATCTATACGACGGTCGTGGTGGAGCACCGCAAGCCCGGCTGGGAACCGCCGGCGCCGGTAACCCTGCCCTGAGGGTTTTGAATTTTGCACCACAGAGACACAGAGGGCACAGAGGCGAATACAAATGACGCGGATTCATTCAGGCGCTACCGTGCCACGCAGCCACACCATTCCAACTTGCGCCACGCCTTTCGCTGCGCCATCTGCGCGTCTGTGGTGAATCTCTCATGATCCGTGATTTCCTGTTGGGGGTTTCCTATGTGCCGCGCGGCTTCCGGCTCCTGAGCGAGCCGGGTGTGCGCCGTTTCGTGGTCATACCGCTGGCGGTGAATATCGTCGTCTTTGGCCTGCTGTTCTGGTTCGGTGCCGAGGAATACCGGGCGCTGCTGAACTGGATGCTGCCGGATCCATCGCAATATGCCGGCTCCGGCTACTGGAACGAATTCATGGCCGCCGTGCTCGCTCTGGTGCGATGGCTGCTGTGGCCGGTGTTCGTGCTGGCGGTGGCGGTGGTGATGTTCTACACCTTCACGCTGGTGGCGAATCTGATCGGCTCGCCCTTCAACGGCTGGCTCAGCGAGGCCGTGGAATCGCACCAGCGGGGCGAGCGTCCTCCCCACGGCCCCAGCGACAAGGGGTTGGTGGCGGAATCGGTGCACGCGGTGATCGATGAGATCCGCAAGCTGTTGTATTTCCTGCTTTGGTCCATCCCCCTGCTGATCCTCTTCGCTATCCCCGGAATCAATCTTGCGGCCCCATTCCTCTGGGGCATTTTCGGAGCGTGGCTTCTGGGCCTGGAGTACATGGATTTCCCCATGGGGAACCATGGACTTGCCTTCAAGAATCAGCGCAAACTCCTATCGACGAGACGCTGGCTGACCATCGGTTTCGGCGCGGCGATTCTCGCGATGACGGTGATACCGTTCGTGAACATGCTGGCAATGCCCACCGGGGTGGTGGCCGGGAACATTGCTTTGGATGGACGAGTTTGATCGGCAATGCGGACGGGCGATAAAGCCCCAAGGGCCGGTGTAATCGAGTATTCACACGGCCACAGGCAGCGCCCGGCAAGAGCCGCGCTATACTTGATGAAAGGTGCCCCTGGCGTTCTTCGCGCCTATCGAGGGATCACATTACAAGAGCACTGTAGACACCGCATCCTGTGGATGCGGCTGAGGGCTTCACACCCCCGGCTTCTCGGCCCCTACCGGGCCAACGAGCCGAATTATTTCCGTAACTGATTGATTAAATAGAAATAAACTCCGGACCAACGACAAAGCTTACTAAGTGTCCGGCATGGAGGAGGCGACGATGGAGTTTTCCCCTTCGGACCACGGCAAGATTCCGTGGCGGCAGGAAGTAACCTTGAATCGCGGCACCGGCGACCGCGTGGACGCAACTCTGGAAACGATTTCCCGCGACGGCTTGTCGCTGCTCGTGAATACAGAGCTATTCACGGGCGAAAAAATCGGCGTGCACGTGGTGCTGCCGAACCGGCAAAACTACCGGCTCGATCCGGTGGATCTGGAATGTCGCGTGCGCTACGTGATCGAGCTGACCCATCCCAGCAACCAGTTGCGAGCGGGTCTGCAGATCGAAGCCGTGGCGGAGCGCGACCGGCGCTTGCTGGAGGATTTTCTCGCGGATCAGTCACGCCGCACGCGGAGCGTCCTCAATCCCTGGCCGATGAGACGTCCAAGGCTGAGCCAGCGGCTAACAGGCTCGGGGATGCGCTGACCCCATCCCGCGACGACCGCGGCGGCGGGTCAGTGCGTACCGAGAAAACGCGCCAGGCGCTCGACGCCTTCCTGCAGCCGGTCCAGGCTGTTGGTGTAGGCGAAGCGCAGGTGCGCGTCCGGACGGAAATCGCCGAAATCACGGCCCGGGGTCACCGCGACGCCCTCGTCTTCCAGCAGCCGGCGGGCGAACTCGAAACTGTCCGACGTAAGGCCTGAACAGTCGGCATAGATATAGAAAGCGCCCTGCGGCTCCGCCGCTACCTTGAAGCCCAATTCCCGCAGGGCCGGCAGCAGGAAATCGCGCCGCTGGCGGAACGCGTCCCGCCGCTCCTCGAAAACGGCGCGAGCATCCGGTGAGAAACACGCCAGCGCCGCGTGTTGAGCCGGGGTGGAAGCGGCGATGAACACGTTCTGAGCGAGTTTTTCAGCGTCTCGCTCGTAGCCCTCCGGAACCACCAGCCACCCCAGCCGCCAGCCGGTCATGCCGAAGTATTTCGAGAAGCTGTTGACCACGAAGGCCTCGGGAGCCGAGGCAAGCGCCGTGATGGGCGCCGCGCCGTAGGTCAGGCCGTGGTAGATCTCATCCACCAGCAACGCACCTCCGCGCTCGCGCACCGCCCCGAAAAGCGCATCCAGGGCCGGGCCGTCGATCAACGTCCCGGTAGGATTGGACGGCGAACCGACCATCACCGCCCGCGTGGCCGGTCCCCAGGCCCGCACCACGTGGTCCGCCTCGATCTGATATCGGGTATCGGGGCCGATATTCACGGCCCGCGGCACGCCATTCAGCAAGCGCACGAAGTGCCGATTGCACGGATAACCGGGATCGGGCAAAAGCACCTCGTCGCCGGGATCGATCAACAGCGCCAGGGCCAGCAGAAGCGCCCCCGAGGCACCGGGGGTGATCAATATCCTTCGCGGATCCACCGTGGCGCCATACTCCTCGCGATAGTGCCGCGCCACGGCCTCACGGAGCTCCGGTAGCCCGGCTGCGGGCGTGTATTGCGTGAGCCCTGCCCGCAAGGCGGCCACACCCGCCTCCACCACAACGCCGGCAGTCGGGAAGTCCGGCTCCCCCACCTCCATGTGCACAACGGAACGCCCCGCGACTTCCAGCTCCCGGGCACGGCCCAGCAGTTCCATGACATGAAACGGCTCGATATGATTGAGGCGGCGTGCAAGCGGGGATGGACTCACGGCTTTCTCCGGGATCGTATGCAATGGACTCCCCGATTCTACGCGCGGCAAGGATCCCGTGGTAATTTACGGACCGCGAAGCGATACCCGATTCGATCATGCCCCACGCTCCACCTTCCACATCCGGCGCCGGCTACCGCGGGCGATTCGCACCCAGCCCCAGCGGTCCGCTCCATTTTGGCTCCCTGATAGCCGCCGTCGGCAGCTACCTGGAGGCAAGGCGGCACGGCGGGCGGTGGCTGGTGCGCATCGATGACCTGGACCCGCCGCGGGAGGTCCCCGGGGCAGCCGATGCCATTCTCCGCGCGCTGGACGCCTTCGGGCTGCAGTGGGACGAGCCGGTGGTCTATCAAAGTCGGCGTACCCCAGCCTACGAAGAGGCGTTCCAACAACTGATCCGTGACGGCTGGGCCTACCCTTGCGCTTGCACCCGCCGTCAGATCGCCGCCAAGGGACGGCGTGGCCCGGCGGGCGCGATCTATCCCGGCACCTGCAGAGGAGGACTGCCCACTGGCCGGCAGGCGCGCTCCTGGCGTGTGACCACGGCCGCCTCCGAAATCCGTTTCGACGATACGCTCCAGGGATTTCAGCACTGGTCCCTGGAAACGGAAATCGGGGATTTCGTGATTCGACGGGCCGACAAACTGTTTTCCTATCATCTGGCCTGCGCCGTGGACGACGCGGCCGCCGGCATTACCCATGTCGTGCGCGGCTACGACCTCCTCGCCTCCACTCCCCCTCAGATTCACCTGCAACGAGCCCTGCGCCTGCCCACCCCGGCCTATGGCCATTTGCCGCTGGCCACGCATCCGGATGGCGACAAGCTGAGCAAACAGACCGCCGCGCCCGGCATCGACGGCGCACGCGCTGTGCCCCAACTGTGGGCGGCGCTAAAATTCCTTCTTCAACAACCGCCCGTGGAACTGCGCCGCGCCGGTCTCTCCGAACTCTGGGATTGGGCCTCGGCGCACTGGGACCCGACCCCCTTGAAGGGCCTCCACCATTCTCCGGCACCGCTAAACAGCTGACTCCGCCCTCCGGCCTGAGGGCGCGCCGCACCAATCGGCAGACGGCGACCAACCTTTCCACAAGCAGTGCGCAGTCGCGCCCAAGAGACGGCCGCAGGGAGCGTCTGAGCGCCGCGTATCCGGTGCTGCGACCTCCTTATGCACAGTGGCGAACCCGCGTCAGCCGAGCCTGGCCGCGAAGGCGCTCAGACGCTCGAAACCGGGAATAGTTGCTGAAAGGTCAGTAACTATTTGACATGACAGGATATTCACATCTGCTTTTCAATGAATTTTGTGTTGAAATTGTTAGGAATAGCCGGGCCTCTATGCTACTTTTAGTAACATTAAACACAAAGGCGACTCCGCATGCCCCACAGCCTTGAGAACGCTCCCAGCGGTTACAGCTTTCTACTGTTCCTGTTCGGCCTGTTTGCCTTGGTTTCGCCCTTCGCCTATTGGTGGATTGCCGCGCGGCCGCCCTGGTACGCGCCCTACCTGCTGTGGTTGGTCCTCATACTCCTGGCCGCGGCCGTGGCCCGGCGGCTGAAACGCCATGAGCTTTGATCTCACGACCCTTTTCACCAGCGCCGTCATCTACCTGCTGGTGCTGTTCCTGGTGGCCTACGCCACGGACCGCCGGTGGCTCCCGGCTTGGATCGCGCGCCACCCGGCAACCTACGTCCTGTCGCTGGGCGTCTATACCACCACCTGGAGCTACTACGGCAGCGTCGGCTTCGCCCAGCACGAAGGGCTGAATTTCCTGGCCATCTATCTGGGCCTGACCCTGGCCTTCATTCTGGCCCCCGTCATCCTGATGCCCATTCTGCGGCTGACCCGCAACTACCAGCTCACCTCGTTGGCGGATCTGTTCGCGTTTCGTTTCAACAGCCAGCTGGCCGGCATTCTCGTCACCGTTTTGACGCTGGCGGGAAGCCTGCCCTATATCGCGCTGCAGATCCGCGCCGTGGCGGAATCCACCACGGTGCTCAGTCACGAATCCTCGCCCGCGGTCCTGGCCTTCTGGTTCTGTGTACTGGTGACGATATTCGCCATCATATTCGGCGCGCGCCACGTCTCCCCCAGGGAAAAACACGAGGGGCTGGTCACGGCGATTGCGTTCGAGTCCCTGGTGAAACTGACAGTGCTCCTGCTGGTCGCCGGAGTCGCCGTCTACCAGGCCTTTGGCGGCCTGCCCCAGCTGGGACAGTGGCTGCAGGCTCACCCCGAGGCCGTGGAGGCATACTACCGACCCGCGGAAACGGGCCCCTGGGCGGGACTGCTGTTCCTGGCCTTCGCCGCCTCGTTTCTGCTGCCGCGCCAGTTCCACATGCTGTTCACGGAGAATCTGGAGCCGCGCAACCTGATCAGCGCCAGCTGGGGCCTACCCGCGTTCCTGGCTCTCCTGGCTCTCGCCATTCCGCCGCTGCTGTGGGCGGGGACGGCTCTGCAACCCGGCGGGGTGGCGGACTACTACGCCTTGAGTATCAGCTCCCTCACCGGCTCGGTTCCACTGACCGTATTGGCCTATCTGGGCGGCATCTCCGCCGCCAGCGCCATGATCGTGGTGAGTACCCTCGCCCTGTCTTCCATGTCGCTCAATCATCTGGTGCTGCCGTTCGTGCGCCCGGGGCCGGCGCAGGACCTGTATTTTGCCTTGCGCTGGGCCCGCCGATTCCTTATCGCCGCCATCATCGCCGCGGGCTATGGCTTTTTCCTCACGCTTCAGCGTACCGAAAGCCTGGTGGGATGGGGCCTGATTTCATTTCTCGCCATCGCCCAGCTCTTCCCGGGCGTCATGGCGGTTTTGTTCTGGCCTCGCGCCACGCGCCTGGGTTTCATTGCCGGCCTGAGCATCGGCGCCCTCATCTGGGTGGTCACCACGCTGTTGCCGCCCGTATCCAGCACCGCCGTCAATTGGCCCGGACTAGCCCACGCCGCCGTGGTCGGCACCAATGGCTACGGCCCCGCCACCTTCTGGTCGGTCAGCCTCAATGCCCTGGTCATGATCACCGTGTCCCTGCTGACCCGGCCGGACCAACGCGAGCGCGAAGCGGCTGCCGCCTGCCGCGAACAAAGCGCACCGATTCCCCGCGGCTTTCTGGAAGTGGGCTCGCCCAGCCAATTCGTGGAAAAGCTCTCCTCGGTGATGGGCCCGCGGGCCGCTCGCGCCGAGGTGGACCGGGCCATGGCCGATCTGCATTTCAGCTGGACCGAGACCCGCCCGGAACAACTGCATCGGCTACGCGACCAAATCGAGCGTAATCTGTCGGGAATGATGGGCCCGGTGCTGGCACGGATGATCGTGGATGAGCGCCTGCAGACGGACCCGCTCACCCGCGACGCACTGGTCCAGAACGTGCGCCTGATCGAGGAACGCCTGGAAAACTCCCGGACCCGCCTCAAAGGCATGGCCGCCGAACTGGACCGCCTGCGGCGCTATCACCGGCAGGTGATCGAGGATCTGCCCATCGGCGTCTGCGCCATCAGCAGCGGCGGACAGCTGGTGCGATGGAATCCGGCCATCGCCCGGGTCACCGGGATTCCGGTGGCCGATGCCATCGGACGCACGCTGGAGGATATCCCCGCACCGTGGGGGCCTCTATTCCGGGAATTCCTCGGCGGCCCGGCCCTGCACCGACACAAACAGGCCATCGAAGCCGGTGAACAACTGCGCTGGTACAGCCTGCACAAGGCCATGGTGGAAGACCCGGCCCGCGCCAATCAAAACGACACCGTCCTGCTGGTTGAAGACATCACGGACGTGCAGATGCTGGAGCGGGAGTTGGCTCATAGCGAACGCCTCGCCTCCATCGGCCGGCTGGCCGCCGGCGTCGCCCACGAGATCGGCAACCCCGTCACCGGCATTGCCTGCCTGGCGCAGGAACTTCGCGAGGACGCCAGTCCCGAGCTGCTTCAGCAAAGCATCGAGGAAATACTCTCCCAGACCCAGCGGATCACCAACATCGTGCAAAGTCTGGTGTCCTACGCCCACGGCGGCACCAGCGAGCAACCCACCGCCGAACCCGTGGAGGCCCGCGAAGCCGCGGAAGAAGCCTGGCGCTTGGTCAAGTTGAGCCGGCGGGCACGCAGCATGGATTTCCACAACGGCTTCCAGCCGAACCTGCGCGTGCTGGCCGACAGCCAGCAGTTGATCCAGGTGTTCGTGAACCTGTTTTCCAACGCCGCGGACGCCTGCGGCGGAAATGGCCAAATCAAATTGAACGCCGAGATCGATGAGCAATGGGCGGAGCTGAGGGTGGCTGACAACGGACCCGGAATTCCGGAGTCCATCCGCGAGCGCGTGATGGAACCATTTTTCACCACCAAGCCCGCCGGCACGGGAACCGGGCTGGGGCTGGCCCTGGTGTACAACATCGTCAAGGATCACGGCGGCCAGATCGGTATCGAAAGCGGCGGCGACGACGGCACCACCGTACGCATTCGCCTTCGCACGGCGCACGGCGGCCGCGCAAAACAACGAGTGGGTTGAACCCCATGCCCTTAATCCATTGAGCAACCGGACGCGATATGGCGAACATATTGATCATCGAGGACGAGGCGGTCATCCGAAACCCCTTGCGCCGCCTGTTGGAACGAAACGGTTTCGACGTCACCGACGCGTCGTCCGTGGAGGAAGCCGAGGAATCCGGCAAACTGGCCGATTTCGACCTGATCATCGCCGACCTGCGGCTACCCGGCGCGCCGGGGACGGAAGCCATACGCCTGGCGGGCGAAGTTCCGGTGATCATCATGACCAGCTACGCCAGTGTGAAATCCGCCGTGGACGCCATGAAACAGGGCGCCATCGACTACATCGCCAAGCCCTTCGACCACGATGAGATGGTGCTGACCGTCCGGCGCGCCCTCAAGGAATCCAGGCTGCAACGCCAGAATGATGCCCTAAAGGCGGATCTTCATCGTCGCTACCCCGTGAGCGGCATCGTCGGAACCTCGCAACCCATGCGTGCCGTTTTCGACCGCATCGAGAAGGTCGCGCCCACCGACACAACTGTATTGATTCTGGGGGAATCGGGCACCGGCAAGGAGTTGGTCGCCCGGGCCGTACATGAAAACAGTCAGCGGCAGAATGCCCCGTTGATCGCCGTCAATTGCGCCGCCATCCCGGAGAATCTGATCGAAGCCGAACTGTTCGGCCATGAAAAAGGGGCGTTCACCGGCGCCGCCAACGCACGCAAGGGACTGGTGGAATCGGCCGATGGCGGCACGCTGTTCCTGGACGAAATCGGCGAACTCCCGATGCCGGCGCAAAGCCGCCTGCTGCGGGTGCTTCAGGAAAACGAAATCCGTCGCGTGGGATCGTCCCAGGCCCGGAAAGTGGACGTCCGCCTGGTTGCAGCCACCCACCGGGATCTGGCGAAGCTGGTGCAAGCCAACCAGTTCCGGGAGGATCTGTTCTTCCGTATCCACGTCATGGAGATCAACTTGCCGCCTCTGCGCGACCGCGGCGAGGATATCATCGAGCTGGCCCGTTACATGCTCAACAAGACCTGCCAGCAATTGAACAAGCCGGTGATGCGCTTCAGTGACGATGCCCTGCGGAGCATTCGCGGCTATCGCTGGCCCGGCAACGTGCGCGAACTGGAAAACGTCATCGAAAGAGCCGTCATTCTCGCCGATAACAGCACAATTTCCGCCGATCTTCTGAATCTCGGTGATACGCCGGCAACGTTGTCCGAGGCCGAGCCCGGGCCGCCGAATCTCTCCCTGGAGGACTATTTCCGGCAGCTTTGTCCTGGAAAACCAGGAGCGCATGACGGAAACGGAGCTTGCCCGGCAATTGGGCATCAGCCGCAAGGCACTATGGGAGAAGCGCCAGCGCCTGGGGATTCCCCGCGAGCGGAAATAGACCGGCGCAACACGGCGGGGCAGTGTTACCGAGCGAGGAACAGCGCGTTACCAACCGTAACACTCCGGCGCCCCCTCGCACCGAGAGCATCTAGCCAGGCAGCTGAAGAAAAAGGCAATTTGGTCAATGGCATGAATTTCGCTATGCCAGTGACACAGAAAAATGCAGTGCCCTTGAATGGAGGTGTTCCGCCGCGTCCGACAAAGAACCGTTGGAATACGCGCTGATCGACCAGATATCCGATAGGGATCGATCTGGCGGCTGCGGATGCGGCAAGGCCTACGCCGGTTAGCCGAGGCTCTGCTACGCTTTCGGAGGAGGCAAGGATCCAAACAATCGCGGCTGCGAAAGTTTGGATATCAACATCGCCCGAACAACAAGAAATCCGTGCGGATGACGCACCCCGGCAAAGAGCGGCGGCCGATGCCGATGCTGGCCGTTGCGGCGTCCGTCTCACGAATCCCAAAATGATCTGAGCTTGGAGGATGAAAGGCATGTCAGAGACGAAGGTCTACCCTGTACCGCCCGAGGCCGCGGAACACGCGGAGATCAGCAAGCAGGACTATCAGGAGATGTATCGCCGCTCGCTGGAAGACTCGGACAACTTCTGGGCCGAGCAGGCGGACAAATTCCTGAGCTGGTTCAAGCGATGGGACCGCGTCGATGGCTCCGACCTCTCCAAAGGCGAGGTCAAATGGTTCGAAGGCGGCAAGCTGAAT
The DNA here is from genome assembly GCA_963711725.1 of uncultured Gammaproteobacteria bacterium. Classification (GTDB taxonomy): domain Bacteria; phylum Pseudomonadota; class Gammaproteobacteria; order Nitrococcales; family Aquisalimonadaceae; genus CAVQFO01. The sequence continues at coordinate 210,052 of CAVQFO010000023.1, forward strand.
GTCAGCTACAACTGCCTGGATCGCCACCTGGAGAAGGACGGTGACAAGACCGCCATCATCTGGGAGGGTGACGAGCCCGATCAAAGCAAACACATCAGCTACCGGGAACTGCACGCGGAAGTCTGCAAGTTCTCCAACGTGCTCAAGGACCACGGCGTCAAGAAGGGCGACCGGGTCTGCATTTACATGCCCATGATCCCGGAAGCCGCCGTGGCCATGCTGGCCTGCACCCGGATCGGCGCCGTGCATTCCGTGGTTTTCGGCGGTTTCTCGCCCCACGCCCTGCGCGACCGGATTCTGGATTCCGACTGCCGCACGCTGATCACTGCCGACGAGAGCGTGCGCGGCGGCAAGCGCAACCCTTTGAAGAACAACGCCGACAAGGCGCTGGCCGAATGCCCCAACGTGAAGACCTGCCTCGTGGTGCGCCGCTCCGGAGGCGACGTGGGCTGGACCGAGGGCCGTGACGTCTGGTACCACGAAGCCATGGCCCAGGCCGCCGCCGATTGCCCGGCGGAGGAAATGGATGCCGAGGATCCCTTGTTCATCCTCTATACCTCCGGCTCCACCGGCAAGCCCAAGGGCGTGCTGCATACTACCGGCGGCTACCTGCTGGGCACCGCCATCACGTTCAAATACGTGTTCGGCTACACGGACGGCGAGGTCTACTGGTGCACTGCGGACGTGGGCTGGATCACCGGCCACTCCTACATCGTCTACGGCCCCCTGGCCAACGGCGCCACCAGCCTGATTTTCGAGGGTGTACCCACCTATCCCGACGCCAGCCGGTTCTGGCAGATCGTGGACAAACACAAGGTGAACATCTTCTATACCGCGCCCACGGCGATCCGCGCCTTGCACGGACAGGGCGACGAATTCGTGAAGAAGGCCGATCGGTCCTCGCTACGGCTGCTGGGCACCGTGGGTGAGCCCATCAACCCGGAAGCCTGGGAGTGGTACTACGAAGTCGTGGGTGAAGGACGCTGCCAGATCGTGGACACGTGGTGGCAGACCGAGACCGGCGGCATCATGATCACCCCGCTGTCCGGCGTGACCGAGCTCAAGCCGGGCTCCGCCACGCTGCCCTTCTTCGGCGTGGAACCGGTGATCGTGGACAACGACGGCAACGTCCAGGAAGGCGCCTGCGAGGGCAACCTGTGCATGGGCCGCTCGTGGCCGTCCATGATGCGCACCGTCTACGGCGATCACCAGCGCTTCATCGACACCTATCTGTCCAGCTACAAGGGCATGTACTTCACCGGTGACGGCTGCAAGCGCGACGAAGACGGCTTCTATTGGATCACCGGACGCGTGGATGACGTGCTCAACGTTTCGGGCCACCGCATGGGCACCGCCGAAATCGAGAGCGCACTGGTGCTCCACAAGGACGTGGCGGAAGCGGCCGTGGTGGGTTACCCCCACGACATGAAGGGCCAGGGCATCTACTGCTACGTCACCCTCATGAAGGGCGTGGAGCCCTCGGACGAATTGCGCGATGAATTGGTCAGTCTGGTGCGCTCGGAGTTGGGCCCCATCGCCAAACCCGATGTGATCCAGTGGGCTCCGGGCCTGCCCAAGACCCGCTCAGGCAAGATCATGCGCCGCATCCTGCGCAAGGTCGCCTCCAACGAGGTGGACAACCTGGGCGACACCAGCACACTGGCCGACCCCAGCGTGGTCGACAGCCTGGTTGAAGAGCGCGCGCATCAATAAACAACTGCGGAGAGAAGGTCGGGCAGCGCCGAATCGGCACTGCCCGATCAAATCGACAAGGTAACCGTCTTTCCCACCCTTCCCGACTGGACCCACCTATAACAGTCGGGTTTCTTATTCCACGCCGTGGCGGATGACCGTCGCGGCGTTTTTATTGGTGCGGTTACCCGTGGAGGCTGGCGGCTCTGCCGCGGCAACCTCCCGTCCAACCTAACGCAAAACCCAGCGACTGACCAGTCGCCTGAAGGTTTGGTTGATGAATTCTTGCTCTTCAAATGTCGCAACTTTGGGAACTAACAACGCGTTCCGTGCCATCCACAATTCCGCTCAGCCCATCCGGGTTGCCAGGACTGTCAGCGGCCACTCGATCTTTCGAACCGCATCCGGCCGCCCCCAAAGGGACTCCAGTTCCTCCCGGATCAGTTCCCGCGGATCAACGCCTTCGCGGTCGGCGTAGCGGCGGACCGCCGACCAGGTTCCCAGGTAACCCAGCATATCGGCCAGTCGCCAGCGCGCCTCCAGCGTGAAACTGGGCGCTTCCAGGCGCTCAAACGGAAACGGCAGGTCGGCGTAGGCCGCATCCACGAAACGACGCTCCGGCGGCCAGTAGTCACCCAGCAGATCAGTGTGAAAATGATTCAACAGCGCATCCACGGCGGGCATGACATTGAGAAGCCCGTATGTCCACATGGCAAGGAGCCCCGCCGGCGCCAGCACCCGCCGAGCCTCGGCATAGAAGCGCGCAAGATCGAACCAATGCGCCGCCTGGGCCACGGTCACAAGCCCGACGCTGTGATCCCGCAGCGGCACCGCTTCGGCTCGGCAGACGAAATACCTAATACCCCCCGCCGAGTCGGCGCGCGAGATCTGGGCTACGCTCGCATCGCTGGCGACCACGCACCGGAAGTGCCGGGCCAAACCCGACGCGGCCTGACCGCTGCCAGTGGCACAATCCCATGCCGGGCGTTCGGTCTGCGCCCGCTCGGCGAGCCAGCTGAATAGTGCCGGTGGGTAAACCGGCCGATAGCGGCGATAGCCGCCGGGATCGTCGGAGAAGTGATCCTTGAAGCTCATACGGCGCGCTCCGATATACTAGACGCTCAGGAACTATTGCCATGTGGCACAGAGCAAGGCCCTTACAGCGACTTCAGCGGACGCTTCGTCTCCTCGACGCATGATTGAACAAAGCCACTTCCAACCGCCTCGCTGGGGGCGCAACGCCCACCTTCAGACCATCTGGCCAGCTCTTTTCAGCCGCCGGCCCCGAGTGAAACTCCGCGCCAGGAACATCGAACTACCGGACGGGGATTTTCTCGCGCTCTTTCACGGCCCCGAACGCGCGGGACCGGTGGTTTTGATTCTACACGGCCTGGGCGGAAGCGCCGCCTCACCCTACGCCGCCGGCCTGGTTCAGGCGCTTAGCGGCAAGGGTCTGCAGACGGTGGTCATGCAATATCGGGGGGCGGGAGGTCGTCCCAATCGCCTTCCCCGCTTCTACCACGCGGGCGAAACCTCGGATGTGGGCCACGCGCTAAGCGCCCTGCGGGAGCATTATCCGGGCCGCCGTTTCGGACTGGCCGGTTTTTCCCTGGGTGGAGCCATCATCCTGAATTATCTCGCGGAGAGCGGTTCCGATTCCGGCGTGGCCGCGGCTGCGGCAGTATCGGTGCCTTTTGACCTGGACCGCTGCGCCGAACATATCGCCTCCGGGTTCGCACGGGTCTACCAGTGGGACCTGCTACGGGGGCTCAAGCGGATGGTCACCATGAAATTCGGCGACCACCTGCAGGAGTGGTTGGCACTGGCGTCCCTTTCGGAAATCCAGACCCTTCGCGGCTTCGACCAGTGGGTCACCGCCCCGCTTCACGGCTTCGACGGCGCCACCGACTACTATCGCCGCTGCAGCCCCAGAGGCCGCATGCGGCAAATCGCCACGCCCACTTTGATCGTGCATTCCCGCGATGATCCGTTCGTGCCAAAGGACGCCATCCCCTCGCCCCACGAATTGTCGCAAGCCACGCGGCTGGAATTGAGCGACCACGGCGGCCACGTGGGATTCCTGTCGTCGTCAGGCGAGCCCTGGCTGGATACCCGCCTGGCCACCTACTTGGCCGAGCACCTCACTGCCGAAGGCTCGTAATGTCGGTGGCCAGCATGACGAAGCGATCGATGCGTCCGGCTGGATCAAGGAAAGGCACCACCGTGGTCTCCATCCAACGCACACCACGCTCCGGGCTCGCAATGGCCAGTTCACCCTGCCAAACCTCTCCGGCCTCCAGGCATTTGCGCAAGGCGTCCAGAAACTCAGGCGGGTGCGCTTCAGGCGCAATGAAGCTGCGATAGTCCCGACCCTCCAGCGCCCGCGGCTCGACGCCGAGCGCAAGGCAAGCCTTGCGGTTCGCATGCTCCACCAACCCGTCCGGACCCACGACACAGACGATCGCATGCAGATCCAGGGCCTGCTTTTGATATTGGAGTTCCGTTACGGTGCGCTCAAGCGCGCGCAGAGTGCGCCGGTTGACCTTCCGCAGCCGCCGCGCCGCGATGCCGAAAGAAAGATCCCGCGCGACTTCCTCCAGCAGTCCCGTTTCCTCATCGCCGAAGGCACCGGAATCGGCGGCGTAGAACGCGATGGCACCAATCGGCTCATTCTCAACAATGAGGGGGACGCCAAGGACCGCGCTGAACCCGTATTCCCGAGCGAGCTGCCACCAGGGACGGTAGCGGTCCTCCGTCAAGACGTTGCGCAGAATGGCGGGCTTTCGCGAGCGGATGCATGCGCCTATAACACCATGACCTGTCGGCGAGTTCTCCAGCCAGCTGACTTGGTGGCTGGCCAGGAAGCCCTCCCGAAATCCACGCTGCGCCACCGGATTCACGAGGCCGTCCGATTCCATGTAGCCGATCCAAGAGAAACGATAACCCCCCACCTCCACCAGCGTCCGGCAGATCTCGCGCAGCAACTCCATTTCGGTACCCGCCCGCACCACCACGCGCGCGCACTCGCTCAGGGTTCGCAAGGCCCGCACATACCGCGCCAACGATCCGCCATGAGCCAGCTCCCCCGGCATGGGCATGAGCAGGACCCCGGTATACGGCCCATTCGGGACGATTCGGCAGGCCACCTCCCGCAGCATGCCGTCCCGGTGGACCACCACGATTACGGAACCCCGCCGATCATCGGCGGATTGCGCCAAGTCACTCTCCGACTCCTGCAGAAGAGCGCTGCGGTGCAGACCGTGAAGTTCTTCGGCCGGGTAGCCGGTGAACCATATTGCTGCCTGATTGGCGTAGGCAACGTGCTGGTGCGCGTCAAACACCAGATAGGGCTCGTCGATCGCCTCCGCCAGAGCCACGAAGGACTCCGGGGCGACCGTTTGGGCCGTCGGGGAACGGGGATTGTCTTTGGGTTCCATCACCATCACACGCCGTCCGGGGTCGGGAGCTTGTCGCCGCATGACGCACGCGCCTGGCGGCTTGTGTCGCCGGCAGTCGTCTCAATCGCGCCGCCGGTCCATGTTGCGGCCCACCCGAGGGCCGGAATTCAGCATACTCCGTCAAGCGATCCTGTCGAGAGTGGCCGCCACGGACCTTGTCCATGGCCGAGAGCAACCGCCATACGGGACCGCGACGCGATTCGCCGATTTGCGACATCTATGCAAGTCCCTTGGCGCTCCCAAGCGCTTTGTGGGGCGTTTTTGCTTGGTTCCGCGCGGCGAATCATGGCAACCTATGTGCAAGTGCAACAGAAGAATTCAATAATGCAGGCGTACTAAGACGCGTCGGGGGCTGCACCGGTGACAGCACGGCGATATGTCTGAACGCCCGTACAGGGATTTGTGCCATGATTTTTGTCCTTCGACATGGAGAAACCATCTGGAACCTCGTGCGTCGTCGCCAGGGACGCGGGGATTCGCCACTGACCCTGCGGGGCGTCAGCCAGGCCGTTGCCTACGCTGATCGGCTTCGCCGGGAAATCTCGCGCGGGGCCTCCGTGGAGATTGTGAGCAGCCCGCTCGGGCGCGCCCGCCAGACCGCTTCCATACTCTCCGAAGGCTTGAAACTCGATCCCAACGACGTCGTCCTCGACGGCTTGTTGGCTGAACACGACTTCGGCGAATGGGAAGGCATGGTCGACAAGGAAATCGAGGCGGCCTACCCGGGAGCCCTGGCCGAGCGGCAGAAGCGGTATTGGGACTACCGCGTTCCCGGCGGCGAATGCTATGCCGAGGTATTCGACCGCGCAAGCCAATGGCTTCAGCGCCCGGCCGGCGCCGAGATCACCATCGCGGTTACCCATGCCATGACAAGCCGCGCCCTGCGCGGCGCGTACCTCGACGTTGAGCCGGAACAGATGATGCGCTTCGTGCATCCCCAGGACCGCTTCTATCGCCTGGCAGGAGGGCGCGCAGAGGAGATCCTCTGCGATGTAGAAGCCGCTCCGGTCCACTCCGGCACCGCCGAAGTGCGTTCGCTTCCCCGCCGCTCCGGCGTCGCCTGACTTCACGAGAGCCGTTCGCCGCACTCGGCCCAAAATCAAGCCCCCCATCAACACAGGGGGCTATTGACGCTGAGTAATCATCGTGGTGGCCGCTGGGAATCCGGCTCCGGCATCCGCAGCGAAAGAAGCCCCCTCCAAGGGAGGGGGCTTTGGTTTGTTGTTGCCTGTTCGCGGGCTAGTCCGCAACAGACAAGCTCCGTGTTACGGACAACCGCTATCGGCGAGCACGTAGTAGTTGGCCGCGGTCTCCTTCAGCGTGTGAGTCTCATACGTGTTGTACAGGCCCATGTAGTCATTGGAGCCGTTGGCATACACGTAGCCATAGTTCTGGTGGGCGCGGCCCGCCGTGACCTGGTTGTAGTTGTTGGTCGTGTAGCAGCTGACTTGATACCCGCCGTTGCTCACGGTCACCGACTCGCTGTCGGTCCCGGTGTTGTTGGCGGCGTCATAGGCCTTGACCATCAGAGTATGGCTGGCGTCGCTCACGCTCGTGGTATCCCAGCTATAGGAATACGGCGAACTGGTGTCGGTGGACTTGAGGGTGCCGTCCACGTAGAACTCCACCTTGCTCACCCCCACATTGTCGGAGGCGCTGGCCGTAAAGCTCACCGTGCCGCTGACCGTGGCACCGGAAGACGGCGCCGTGATGCTCACCGTCGGCGCCGTCGTGTCGCCGCCACCGCTGGAGCTACTGCTCGACGAAGAGCTGCTGCTCGAGGAGCCACCGCTGCCGGAGCCATCCAGACCCCAGAATTTCGCCGTGTAATAAGTGGAGCAGATGTAGCTCGGGAAGTACTGGCTGGAGCTGCCGCACTGATCCGTGGCGCTGCCCGGATCGACCGCGGTACCGTGTCCCATGCCGGAAACCTTGTACTCCTGGACCACTGTCTCGCCGTTGTAGTCGAAGTTGTCCAGCGAAGTGTTGCCGCTGCCGTTGCCGGTCAGCGTCTGGCTGGATGACGGCGTCTGGCTGATCCCCCAGACGTTGGTCCACTGCATCATCTCCTCGTCGGCGTTCACCGGATACACGGTGTAGTCCGAGGTGCCCTGCCAGATCGCCACCTTGGGCCAGGGGCCGCTGTAGCCCGAGTAGCCGCTACGGGCAAGATCGCCCCATTGCTGGGCCGTCTTGTTCTGGTCCTGGCTCATGCACATGACGCCGCTGGTCATGTCGGTGCCGCACTTGTAGGCGATGCCGGAATCGATGCCGCCACCGGCGAACACATCCGGATAGTCGGCCAGCATTACCGAGGTCATCGCGCCACCGGCCGATAGGCCCGTCACGTAGACCCGGCTGGAGTCGATGCTGTAGTGGGACTTCATGTAGTCCACCATCTGCTTGATGGACAAGGCCTCACCCTGCCCGCGCGTGAAGTCGCTGGACTGGAACCAGTTGAAGCACTTGTTTTGGTTGTTGCTGCTGCTGGTCTGGGGATAGACCAGGATGAACCCCCACATATCGGCGTACTTCTGCCAGCCAGCCCCGTTGTAGTAGTCGGAAGCGGTCTGGGTGCAGCCGTGCATGGCGACGACCAGTGGGGCGTTGGACGGGACGTTGTCCGGTACGTATTTGTACATGGACAGCGCGCCCGGATTGGAACCGAAGCTGCTGACCTGGGTCAGGCTTGCGGCGGATGCGGTGTTGGCGCCGAGGCCGAAACCCACGGCCGCCATCAGGCTCAGGGCTACCATCCCGGCACGGGCCATACGCGCGGCAGGTTTGCCCGGTTGCAACAATGCTCTTCTCATTTTTCACTCCTCCTAATTGGGACAATCACCGACTTCGCTCGCGCATCCTGCGCTACGCGAAGCCGGCATGGCATCCCGGGGCTCATCGGCCTCGGGAGACCCATCGACGGTGTTTCCGTCGATGTCCGGTGACGCGGGTCTGCAATATCAATGGCTGGCGGTCGGCTACCGCGGCGATGCGGGCACTTGATAACCAATCAATATTGAAGCGCGCCTTTTATTGTTTTCTTTAATTCTTTATTGTGTTGTTGTTAATGTCTGAATAAGAGTAGACGCTGCAGCGGGAGTGGACAAGATCGAACGGGGAATTACCCGACGAGCGGTTCATGTTATCCCATGGAATTGATTTTATTTATATTATTCCTGCTCGAACCAGCCGCATGCTTGGCCGACAAGCATTCCGAAGCCGTGGACGTTAGACTTTGAGGACAAGACCAAGGACCGAATCAGGACGTCCGACACCATGCTCGACCTGGAAGCAAATATCGCCATCCACTTGGTCAGCGCCCTGGCGGCGGGCGCGCTGATTGGCTTGGAACGCAGCTATCACGGGCGTCCAGCGGGCTTCCGCACCCACGCCCTTGTGTGCTTGGCATCGAGCATGTTGATGCTGGTCTCGCTCTATCAGTCGAACTGGTACCCCGGCTCCGCCGCTGCCGGGGTCCGGCTCGATCCCACGCGCATGGCTCAGGGCATCATGACCGGCATCGGCTTCCTGGGTGCCGGCGTGATCATGAAAGAGGGGCTGTCCGTACGCGGCCTGACCACCGCGGCATCGATCTGGCTGACCGCCGCCGTCGGCATTCTCTACGGGATAGGCCTGTACTTCGCCGCGGTCCTCGCCACCGCCCTGGCCCTGGGTGTGCTTTCCTTCTTCCGATGGATCGAACGCAAGATCCCGGTGAGACACCACGCCCGCTGCATCCTGACCTTTCCCCTGAATCACCCCATGCCCGAACGGCAGCTGCGGGAGCTTTTCCTGCGCCATCAGGTCAAGGCATCGAGCCTGGGCTACAAGATCGACGCCACGGCCGACGAGTTCGAATATCGTGTAGTGCTCCGCGCCTGGCACCAGCGGGACATCCGGGAATTGGTACACAACATGCGCGCGGAGAAGGGTCTGCTGAAGCTGAACCTTCACGTCATTGGGGATTAAGCGGATAGGCCTGCAACCAGGCCAAAAACAAGAAAGCCCCTGGACCGGGGCTTTCGGAGTCATCGCGTAACGGCGGGACGAGTCGCGCCGCCCGCGGATCGAGCAACGCCCGTTAGGCGAGAGCCACGACGTCGTCTGCCTGCAGGCCCTTCTGGCCTTGCACCACGTCGAACTCCACGCGCTGGCCGTCCTCAAGGGTGCGATACCCTTCGCCGCGGATGGCACGGAAGTGAACGAAAACGTCCTCGCCCTGATCGCGGGCGATAAAGCCATAGCCCTTGCCGCTGTCGAACCACTTCACCGTACCGGTTTCACGCTCAGCCATACTTCTCTTCCTTCAACCTCTGCATTTTTTGATGAAAACGGTATGAAGAACGCCGGAACTCATCCATGCAGGCTCGCCTGCCCGTATTTCCTGGTCGCACCAGGGCCCATGAATAAACCAGCGTTTTCGTAACCGTCTTGAGCTCCGGACCGAACTGGAAAGGAGGGATCGTCTGCGAGCGACTATACAGGCGGACCACTTTCGCGATCAGCGGGCGGTTTCGGAGCCGCGCTTCCAATAGCCGGAAGTACGTCAGACCCGGGCGGTTGCCCACGGAGCCACGGCCGATAGTAGGCCGGTTTCAGAGAACAATCAAGGGAGGCTAATGCAGCAGAAACAACAAGGCCCCGCGTTGCGGGGCCTTGCAAAAACCGCCTGAGCGGCGCGGACTGCGCGCGGAAGACTTAGGCCTGCTCTTCTTCGGCAACCGCCTTCATGCTCAGCCGTACGCGGCCCTGGCGATCGATTTCCAGGACTTTGACTCGCACAGTGTCACCCTCGCGCAGCTTGTCCGAGACGTTCTCTACGCGCTCGTTGGAGATCTGCGAAATGTGCACCAGACCGTCACGCCCCGGGAGGATGCTGACGAAGGCGCCGAAATCCATCAGCTTGACGACCTTGCCCTCGTAGATCTTGCCTACTTCCACGTCGGCGGTAATCTGCTCCACCCGGCGCTTGGCCTCCTCGCCGGCGGCTTTGTCCACGGACGCGATGGTCACGGTGCCGTCATCCTGGATATCGATGGTGGCGCCGGTCTCCTCGGTGAGCTGGCGGATCGTGGAACCACCCTTGCCGATGACGTCGCGGATCTTCTCGGGATCGATCTTGATGGTGATCAACCGCGGCGCGTACTCGGACATGTCGGCACGGGACTGGCCGATCACCGCATTCATCTTCTCCAGGATGTGCAGGCGGCCATCATGGGCCTGATCCAGCGCCTGGGACATGATCTCGCGGGTGATGCCCTTGATCTTGATATCCATCTGCAGGGCGGTAACACCCTCGGAGGTACCGGCCACCTTGAAGTCCATATCGCCCAGGTGGTCCTCGTCGCCCAGGATATCCGTAAGCACGGCGAAGCCGTCTTCTTCCTTGATCAGGCCCATGGCGATACCCGCCACCGGGGCCTTGATCGGCACGCCCGCGTCCATCAGGGACAGGCTGGTGCCGCACACGGAAGCCATGGAGCTGGAACCGTTGGATTCGGTGATCTCGGAGACCACCCGGATCACGTAGGGGCAGTCCTCGGGTTTGGGCATCACGGCGGCGATGCCGCGCTTGGCAAGACGGCCGTGGCCGATCTCGCGACGCTTGGGGCTGCCCATGAAACCGGTCTCGCCGACGCAGTACGGAGGGAAGTTGTAATGGAGCATGAACGGCTCCTTACGCTCGCCCTCGATGGCATCGATGATCTGCGCGTCGCGGCCGGTGCCCAGCGTGGTGACGACCAACGCCTGGGTCTCGCCTCGGGTAAACAGGGCGGAACCGTGGGTACGCGCCAGCACGCCCACGTCCACGGATATCTGGCGGACGGTGCGGGTGTCGCGGCCGTCGATGCGCGGGTGGCCGGCCAGGATGCGGCCGCGCACGATTTTCTTCTCCAGCGACTTGAAGGCGTTGCCCACATGCTGCCCGGAGCGGCCCGGTGCTTCTTCGTCGACCAGGCTCGTCATGACGCGCTCGCGCAGCGCCGCGATGCGGTCCTGCCGTTCCTGCTTCTCGGCGATCTGGTAGGCCTCTTCCAACTCCGCGCCCACTTCGGCCTTGACCTGATCGGCCAGACTCTCGTCCTTGGCCGGCGGCTGCCAGTCCCAGGCGGGCTTGCCCACCTCGGCCTTGAGTTCGTTGATGACGCGGATGACGGCCTGCATCTGCTCGTGACCGAACAGCACGGCGTCCAGCATCACCTGTTCCGACAGCTCTTGGGCCTCGGACTCCACCATCAGCACGGCGTCTTCGGTACCCGCGACCACCAGATTCAGCTGGGAATCCTCCAGCTCACTGAAAGTCGGGTTCAAAAGATACTGGCCATCCTTGTAGCCCACGCGGGCGGCGCCGATGGGGCCGTCGAAAGGCATGCCGGAGATGGCGAGGGCCGCGGACGCGCCGATCATCGCGGGGATGTCCGGATCGACTTCGCTATTCAGCGAGATCACCGTGGCGACCACCTGGACCTCGTTGTAGAAACCCTGGGGGAACAGCGGCCGGATGGGCCGGTCAATCAGCCGGGAGGTCAGGGTTTCTTTCTCGGAGGGACGCCCTTCACGCTTGAAGAACCCGCCGGGAATCTTGCCCGCCGAGTAGGTGCGCTCCTGGTAGTTCACCGTGAGCGGGAAGAAATCGCGGTTTTCCCCTGCTTCCTTCTTGCCGACCGCCGTCACCAGGACCACGGTATCGGACATATTGACGAGCACCGCGCCGGTGGCTTGGCGCGCAATGCGGCCCGTCTCGAGAGTGACCTGATGGTCACCGTACTGGAATGTCTTACTAACAGGATTCACAGGCGATCTTTCCTCACTTACGGCAAATTGGTTGGCTGCTTACTTACGCAGGCCCAGGCGCTCGATCAGGCTCTGGTAGCGGTCCCGGTCCTTGGCCTTGAGGTAGTCCAGCAGCTTGCGCCGTTGGTTGACCAGCTTCAGCAGCCCACGGCGGGAATGATGATCCTGCTTGTGGGTCGCGAAATGCTCGGTCAGATGAGCGATACGGTTCGACAACAAGGCGACCTGCACTTCAGGCGAGCCCGTGTCGCTGTCCGATCGCTGGAAGTCCTTGACGATCTGAGATTTTTGTTCAGGATTGAGAGACATTAAAGGCTCCTGGCTGTTCCGTTCCCAATTCGAGAAACCGCATATTGTAGCGGCGCACCCTGGCATGAACAAGCTAACTTCGCATGCCTTCGAATATTTTTCCTGCCGGCCCGATTTCGGCCCGACTACTCAACTGTCCGTTCGAATGAGCCGCTTGGGCGCGATGCGGCCATCGTCCATCACCCGGCCCATGCCCAAAAACGCATTCCGCTCATCGAACAATCGCACCCAGCCCTCGTGAGGCATCCGCGGCACGAACACGGGATTGCCGTGCTGCACGAAACGCGCCGCATCGGGCGCAAGCCGCACCTCCGGCCACTGGGCCAGCCCGGTCTCCACCGGTAGCAGCAGCTCGTCCAGGGCGGCCGGGCCGCTTTCCGCGACGGCTTCCAGCTGCTCCATCGTGTACATCCTCGGCTGCCCGAAGGGCCCCAATTCCAGGCGTCGCAGGGCGATCACATGGGCACCCATACCCAGGGCTTCCCCCAGGTCTTCCACCAGGGTGCGGATATACGTGCCCTTGGAGCAGTGCACTTCCAGCGTGAAGTCCCGCTCCCCGACGTCCAGCAGAGAAATGGAATGGATCGTGATCCGGCGCGGCTTGCGCTCCACTTCAACGCCCTTGCGCGCCAGCTTGTATAGCCGCTCCCCCTGATGCTTTACGGCCGAGTACATGGGCGGCACCTGATCGATCTCGCCCACGAACCCACGGGCCAGCTCCGCCACGCGCTCCGTGCTCAAACCACTGACCTCGCGGCGCACCAGGACTTCACCTTCGGCATCGCCGGTCGTGGTGGTCTCGCCCGCCCGGCAGACCACTTGGTATCGCTTGTCCGCGTCCAGCAGGAACCCGGAAATCTTGGTCGCCTCGCCGAAACATATAGGCAGCAGACCGGTCGCCAAGGGATCCAGGCTACCGGTGTGCCCGGCCTTGCGGGCACCGTAGAGCCGCTTGACCCGTTGCAGCGCCTGATTCGAGCTGCGGCCGATGGGCTTGTCCAGCAGCAAGATGCCGTCGACGCGGCGCCTCGGTGGTTTCACACTCAACGGAAAACTACCCTCGAAAGAGCCGGCGGAGCGGCCGGATCAATGATGCTTCTGCTCGTCTTCGGACACGGCATCGTCGATCAGCTTGGACAGCCTGGCGCCGCGGTCGAAAGACGGATCGTGGAAGAACTTGAGCGCGGGCACCGTACGAATCTTCATACGCCGCCCCAGGGCACCTCTGAGAAAACCGGCCGCGCGGTTCAGCACCTCCACGGCGACGTCATTCTCCTCACCCTCGACGCCCAGCACGGTGACGTAGACCTTGGCATGCGCCAGGTCGCGGGTAACCTCCACACCGGACACCGTTACGGAGCCCACCCGCGGATCGCGAATTTCGTCGCGAATCAACTCGGCCAACTCGCGCTGAACCTGATCCGCGACCCGGCGCGTTCTGGAGAATTCCTTTGGCATTAATTCACCTGGAGCCTACAGCTCGCGTGCGACCTCGATTCGCTCATAGCATTCGATCTGGTCGCCGGGCTTGACGTCATTGTAGTTCTTCACGCCGATACCGCACTCCGTACCGGAACGAACCTCATTGACGTCATCCTTGAAGCGGCGCAGGGATTCCAGCTCGCCCTCGTAGATCACGACGTTGTCACGCAGCACGCGAATCGGGTTGTGCCGGCGCACCACGCCTTCTTCCACGAGGCAGCCGGCGATCTGGCCCAGGCGCGAGGACTTGAACACGTCCTTGACCGCGGCCAAGCCGATGATCTCTTCGCGAACCTCAGGCGACAGCATGCCGCTGATGGCCTTCTTGACCTCGTCGATGGCCTCGTAGATCACGCTGTAGTAGTGCACATCCACGCCGTTCTCCTGAATCAGGCGGCGGGCGGCGGCGTCGGCACGAACATTGAAGCCAATGACGATGGCATTGGAGGCCAGGGCCAGGTTCACGTCCGATTCGTTGATGCCGCCGACGCCGGCGGAGATCACGTTGACCTTCACCTCGTCGGAGGACAAATCCCGCAACGACTGGGACAGAGCCTCGTAGCTGCCCTGCACATCGGCCTTGAGCAGAATGTTGACCGTATCCGCCTGGCCTTCCTTCATCTGCGAGAACAGCTCTTCCATCTTGGCCGCCTTCTGCGCCGCCAAGCGGGTATCGCGATGTCTCTCGGAACGGAAGGCCGCCACTTCGCGCGCTTTTCTCTCGTCCTTGACCACCATCATGTCGTCGCCTGCGTTGGGCAGGCCGGACAGGCCCAGCACCACGACGGGGATGGAGGGTCCGGCTTCCTTGATGTTCTTGCCGGTCTCGTCGATCAGGGCGCGAACCCGGCCGAATTCCTTGCCGGAGAGAATCACGTCACCGACCTTGAGCACGCCGTTCTGGACCAGAATGGTGGCCACCGGGCCTCGCCCCTTGTCCAGGCTGGACTCCAGGACAACGCCCGTCGCCGGGCAGTCCTTCACGGCGGTCAGCTCCATGATTTCGGCCTGGAGCAGAATGGCGTCCAACAGCGCGTCGATACCCTCGCCGGTCTTGGCGGAGACATGGATGAACTGATAATCGCCGCCCCAATCCTCGGGGATGACCTCGAACTTGGTCAGTTCCTGCTTCACCCGATCCGGGTCGGCCTCGGGTTTATCGATCTTGTTGACGGCAACCACCATGGGCACGCCGGCCGCCTTGGCATGGCGCACCGCTTCCTCGGTTTGGGGCATGACGCCATCGTCGGCGGCCACAACCAATACCACGATATCGGTCATCTGGGCGCCGCGGGCGCGCATGGCGGTGAACGCCTCATGGCCCGGGGTATCCAGGAAAGTGACCATGCCCTTGTCGGTGGTCACGTGGTAGGCACCGATATGCTGGGTGATGCCGCCGGCCTCGCCCGCCGCCACCTTGGCGCGGCGGATATGGTCCAACAGCGAGGTCTTGCCGTGATCGACGTGGCCCATGATGGTGACCACGGGCGCCCGCGGAGCGGTCTCGCCCTGGGGCTTCTCCACCTCGGCCATCATCTCTTCCTCGACGGCATTTTCCTTGATCACCTTGGCCTTGTGGCCCATTTCCTCGACCAGCAACACCGCGGTGTCCTGATCCAGGACCTGGTTGATGGTGGCCATCACGCCCTGCTTCATCATTTCCTTGATCAGCAGCGCGGCCTTGATGCTCATCCTCTGGGCCAGTTCGCCCACGGTAATGGTCTCGGGGACCGGGACTTCACGGACCACCGGCGCGGTGGGCCGTTCAAAACCCTGCTGCAGGCCTTGGGCGGCACCGCCCGCCTCAAGACGCGGCTTCTTCTTGCGACGCCCGCTCTTGCCCGGCGCCACGCGCAGTTCCTGTCGACCACCGTCCCGAGGCTTGCCGCGGCCGCGACGGGGACGATCGTCGTCGTCCTCACGCTGCTTCGCCTTGGCTTTCTTCGGCGGCGCGGCTTTGGTTTCCTCGACCTTGGCGGCGGGTTCCGCTTCCACTTCAGCGGGCTGCTCCGGAGCCTCGGCTCCAGCCTCGGCGGCCGCCTGCTGCTCGGCTTCCAGGCGGGCCTTCTCCTCGGCTTCGCGTTCGGCGCGTTCCTTCTCTTCCGCTTCCAGGCGGGCCTTCTCCTCGGCCTCGCGTTCGGCGCGTTCCTTCTCTTCCGCTTCCAGGCGGGCCTTCTCCTCGGCCTCGCGCTGTGCGCGCTCCTCGGCTTCCCGCTTGGCCCGCTCTTCGGCTTCCCGCTCTTCCTGCTCGGCCTCGATTACGCTGCGCTTGACATAGGTACGGCGCTTGCGCACCTCGACATTAACCGTCCGCGCGGGCGCGGCACCGCGAGGCGTACGCCCGCCGCCGCCGGAAGAAGGCAAACGGATCTGGCTGACGCTCTTGCGGCGCAAGGTCACCTTCCGCGGCACGTCGGCGTCTTCGTCCGCCTCGTCGCGCCCGTGTGATCGGCGCAGATAGGACAGCAACGTCGCCTTATCCTCGTCCGAAATCACGGCATCCGGCGTATTGATATCCACCCCGGCCTCACTGAGCTGCGTCAGGAGCCTGTCAACGGGCGTACCGACCGCCTCTGCAAACTGTTTTACCGTTACTTCCGACATGTTCCACATACTCCCCGGGTCCGGTTCGCAGGCTTGGGCCGCGATCCACCATGCCCGATTGGACTTGTTCCGGACGGCCCCAGGCCGCCCCTGCAATTCAAAAACCTTCGCGAAGCGGCCCCGCCGCCTCGACCGTCATGCCCTCTTACTGTTCGGCGAACCAGGGTTCGCGGGCCTTCATGATCAGCGCGGCCGCCCGTTCCTCGTCCAGGCCGGCGGCCTCGACCAGATCGTCTACCGACTGCTCGGCCAAATCCTCCATGGTCACGATTCCCTTGCCCGCCAGTTGGAAGGCCAGTTCGCGATCCATGCCTTCCATCCCCAGCAGATCCTCGGCCGGCTCGCCGCCGGTCTGCTCTTCGCTGGCGATCATCTGGGTCAGCAGCGCGTCGCGCGCCCGGGAGCGGAGCTCCTCGACGATGTCCTCATCGAACTCCTCGATCTCCATGAGCTCGCTGGTGGGCACATAGGCGATTTCCTCCAGGCTGGAGAACCCCTCCTGCACCAGAATCGCGGCAACCTCCTCATCCACGCTCAGGGCGTTCATGAAGGTTTCCTGGGTCTGCCGCGCCTCGGCCTCGCTCTTGGCCTCGGCATCTTCGGCGGTCATGACGTTCAATTCCCAACCGGCCAGCTCACTGGCCAGGCGTACGTTCTGCCCGCCCCGGCCGATGGCCTGGGACAGCTGTTCCTCGTCCACCGCGATATCCATTGAATGACTGTCCTCGTCCACCACGATGGACTGGACTTCCGCGGGCGCCATGGCATTGATCACGAACTGGGCCGGATTCTCGTCCCAGAGGATGATGTCGATGCGCTCGCCCGAAAGCTCGTTGGAGACCGCCTGAACCCGGGAACCCCGCATGCCCACGCAAGCCCCCACCGGATCGATGCGCGGATCGTTGGAGCGCACCGCAATCTTCGCCCGCAGGCCCGGATCGCGCGCGGCACCGAGAATGTCGATCAACTCCTGACCCACCTCCGGCACTTCCAGCTTGAACAGTTCGATCAGGAACTGGGGCGCGGTGCGGGACACGAACAACTGCGGGCCGCGGGACTCGGCGCGCACTTCCTTGAGGTAGCCGCGAACGCGGTCGCCGGGGCGAACGGCTTCGCGGGGAATCATGTCCTCGCGCGGGATGAACGCCTCGGCGTTATTGCCCAGATCCAGATAGAGGTTCCCGCGCTCCACGCGCTTGACGATACCGGTCACCAGCTCGCCCACGCGATTGCCGTACGCCTCCACGACCTTGGCCCGTTCCGCCTCGCGCACCTTCTGCACGATGACCTGCTTGGCCGTCTGCGCGGCGATACGCCCGAAGGCGACGGATTCCATGGGCTCTTCGATGTAATCGCCCACTTCCACGCCGGGCTTCTGCTCGCGGGCCTCGGACAGATGGATCTGCTGCTCCGGAAACTCCAGCTCTTCCTCGTCGTCCACCACCAACCAGCGGCGGAACGTGGAATAGTCGCCGTTCTTGCGGTCCACGTGGACCCGCACGTCCACTTCCTCGGGATAGCGCTTCTTGGTTGCCGACGCCAGCGCCGCCTCGATCGCCTCGACGATCACCTCTTTGTCGACGCCCTTTTCGTTGGAAATGGCGTCAACCACCAATAGGACTTCTTTACTCATGCGCCCGTCTCCACCTCACCCGAATCAGAATTCGGGGACTAGATTCGATTTCTCGATTTGCGCGAGTGGAATTTCCACCTCGTCGCCGTTTTCCCGCAGCAGCACGTTGCCGTCGCGCACGCCCAGCAGCTCGCCCTTGAACTTGCGCCGGCCCTGCCACATGCCCGCCAGCCGCACCTTGATGGTGGCGCCGGCGAACCGTTCGTAATCCGCACTCTTGAACAGCGGCCGATCCAGGCCCGGCGAGGAAATCTCCAGCCGATACTGCCCCGGAATCGGGTCCTCCACGTCGAGCACGCCGCTCAACTGGTGACTGACCGCCTCGCAATCGCCGAGATTGATGCCGGGCTCGTTGTCGATATAGACCCGCAGCAGCGAGCCGCGCGTATTGGGCAGATATTCCACCCCGACCAGCTCGTAGCCCATACCGGTGACCACCGGCTCTATCAACTCGTTTAACGTCTTGCTGACTGCGGTCATCGCTCCGCCGATACAAACAAAAAATGGGCCCAAGGCCCATTCCCACGAACAGCGCTCAGACCCGCGTCAAACGACCGCGCGGAGCGCTCACTGTAACCGTTGACTCCGCCAGGCGGAGTCCCGGGCCTTCCTGACGCACGCCTCGGGAGACGTACAAAAAAGGGCCGCGAGCGGCCCTTTCCGGTATCTGGTAGCGGGGGCAGGATTTGAACCTGCGACCTTCGGGTTATGAGCCCGACGAGCTGCCAGACTGCTCCACCCCGCAACTGACTGGCGCGTATTCTAACGACTCCGACCCCTTTTGACAAGGCGATTTCCGGGCCGTTTCTGACGCCACCGCTTTGGCGCCTCAATATGACAATACGGACTCGGAAATAGTTCCTGGCTGGCGGTGACTTAGCCTGGAGCGGCTACGGAAACGGGAGCGCGGCCCAAACGGCCCGCGGTTTCATCAAGTGGCGTTGGCTATCCGCTCCGTACAACTGAAATTCCGTCCCCGTCCGCGCGCTTCCCGCTTCGCCCGCCAAGCGACGCAGCCTGCTAGCGCCGTTTGGCGAGGTGTCTCTTCAGATCGTAGCGGTAGATAAAGCCCGGCAGGGCAAAGACCACAAACAGGCACAAAGTGGACACGTAGAACACCCAATCCTTGGCGTAGACGCTGCCCGTGACCCGGTATTCCAGCCCCACGCCCAGAGCGCCCACCACGAAGTAGAGGATGAGCCACTCCAGCAAGCGCAACCAGACCGACTTGCCGCTGGCGGGCGACGGCCAGACGAACAACACCCGTTCGCTGAACCACGGCAGGTTGGCCGCGACGAAGGCCAGAACGAGAAGCAGGATGACAGCGGTATTCTGGCTCATGGAAACACAACGGGCCGGACTGCGACCGAAGCGGCGCCCGCCGCCGGAGGGCGGGCCGCGTCAGCAATGGCGCGAAGCGGCCTCAACCGACCGCGGCCACGCACACGGCAATGAGATAGCCGGGGAAAATGCCCAGACCCAGCACCGCGAGGCCGTTCAAAGCCAGCACCGTGCGGAATCCGCCGGAGGCCACCAAGGCGGGTGTCTCCGCCTCGGCCCGATCGAAGTAAACGACCTTCAACACCCGCAGATAGTAGAAAGCGCCGATGGCGGCGAATACCACGGCCACGATGGCCAGCCAGACCATGTTCACATCCACCACCGATTGCAGCACCAGCCACTTGGCATAGAAGCCCACGGTACCGGGCACGCCGGTCATGGAGAACATCAACACCAGCATGACGAATGCGAACAGCGGGCTGCGGTCGTTGAGTCCGCGCAGGTCTTCAATGCGATCGGCTTCGAAGCCCTTGCGCCCCAACAGGATGACCACGCCGAAGGCGCCCGCGGCCATGAGTCCGTAGGTAACGGCGTAGAACAGCGCCGCGCTGTAGCCATCCGTGGTGCCGGCGATCAGGCCCAACAGGATGAAGCCCACGTGAGAGATCGTCGAATAGGCCAGCATGCGTTTGATGTTGGTCTGCACCAGGGCGAAGATATTGCCCACCCCCAGGGAGAGCACCGCCAGAACGCTGACCATCGCTTGCCAATGACCCATCAGCGGACCCAGGCCCTCGGCGATCAGCCGCATGAACAGCGCGACCGCCGCCACCTTGGGGCCGGAACCGATAAACAGCGTCACGGGCGTGGGGGCACCTTCGTAGACGTCGGGAATCCACATGTGGAACGGTACGGCGCCGAACTTGAAGGCCACACCCACGAGGATGAAGGTCAGACCGAAGACCAGCAGCAACGGGTCCCCGGATTGGCCCGCGGCCTGGGCGATCTGACCCAAATCCAGCGAGCCGGTGGCGCCGTAGACCATGGACATGCCATAGAGCAGCATGCCGGAGGCCAGCGCACCCAACACGAAGTACTTCATGGCCGCCTCGGAACCGATCTTCGAGTCGCGATCGATGGCCACCATGGCATAGAGGCACAGCGACAACAGTTCCAGACCCAGATACATGGTCAGCATGCTATGGGCCGAGGCCATGACGAACATGCCCAGCAGCGCGAATAACCCCAGGACGTAAAACTCGGATTTCATCAGGTTGCGGTCGCGCAGGTAATCCCGCGAGTAGGCAAAGGCGAGGAAGGTCAGCACCGCCATGGCCACCTTCATGACCACCGCCATGGAATCGGCGATATAGGTACCGCTGAAGCCGATCTCCTGGACCCCCCACTGGCCGTGAATAGCCGCGTACACCGCGCCCGCCAGCGTAAGCTGGCTCAGCAGGTAGGCGGCCTTGCGGTCCGGATCGTTCACGAACAGATCCACCACCAGCACCACGCAGGCCATGGCGAGCAGCCAGATCTCGGGACCGGCCAGCCACAGATGGGGCATTTCAAAGGTCGTCATACGGTTTCCTCGGACTTCAGTGCTTTGCGCATCGTTTCCGACATCATTTGTTGGGCCCCTAACCCACCACGTGATGCAGCAGGTTGGCCAGGGACGGCTCGATCACCCGGACCAGCGGCTCCGGCCACAGGCCCACGGCCAAAACGGCTACGGCCAGCAGACCCAATACCAGCATTTCCCGGGCGTTCACATCCTTGAGCTGGGCGACTTCCTCGTTGGCGACCTCGCCGTAGACCACGCGCTTGATCATCCACAGGGTGTAGGCCGCGCCCAGGATCAGGGTCAGGCCGGCAATGGCGGCATACCAGAAGCTGGCCTTGAAGCTCGCCAGAATCACCATGAACTCGCCCACGAAGCCGGAGGTGCCCGGCAGGCCCGCGTTGGCCATGGCGAACAGGACGAAGAAGGCCGCGAAAATCGGCATCTTGTTGGCGACACCGCCGTAATCCGCAATCTTGCGGGTGTGCATGCGGTCGTAGAGCACGCCCACGCACAGGAACATGGCGCCTGACACGAAGCCGTGGGAGATCATCTGCACGGTGCCGCCTTCCATCGCCATCAGCGCGCCGGCATGGCCGGTGCCGTAGTTGGCCACGATATCGAAGATGACGAAGAACCCCAGGGTCACAAAGCCCATATGGGCAATGGACGAATAGGCGATCAGCTTCTTCATGTCCTGCTGCATCATGGCCACCAGGCCGATGTAGACCACGGCGATCAGCGACAGACCGATGATCAGCCAGTCAAGCTGCAGGCTGGCCTCCGGGGCGATGGGCAGGCTGAAACGCAGGAAACCGTAGCCACCAATCTTCAGCATGATGGCCGCCAGGATCACGGAACCGCCGGTGGGTGCCTCCACGTGGGCGTCGGGCAGCCAGGTATGCACCGGCCACATGGGCACCTTCACCGCGAAGGCGGCCAGGAATGCCAGGAACAGCCACACCTGCACCCCGCCGGGCAGCGAAAGCTGCTGCATATCCAGGATGCTGAAGCTGCCGGCCTGGTAGTGCAGATAGATCAGGGCGACCAGCATGAGCACGGAGCCCACGAAGGTATAGAGAAAGAACTTGATGGTGGCGTAGATGCGGTTGGCCCCGCCCCAGATGCCGATGATCAGGAACATCGGCACCAGCATGGCTTCCCAGAACACGTAGAACAGGATGGCGTCCAGGGCGCTGAACACGCCGACCATCACGCCTTCCATGATCAGGAAGGCGGCCAGGTATTGGGAGGCACGGTACTGAATCACTTCCCAGCCCGCGATCACGACCAGGATGGTGCTGAAGGTGGTCAGGACGATCAGCGGCATGGAGATGCCGTCCACGCCCAGGTGGTAGTTCACCCCGAACACCCCGATCCAGGGGTGCAGCTCCTGGAACTGCATGTCCGGTGTTCCCAACTGGAAGCCCGTCCACAGCCCGAGGCTCAACAGGAAGGTGACCACGGCGATCAACAGCGCCACCCAGCGCGCGGCTGCGGGCTGTTTGTCCCCGACGGCGAGCACAACGACTCCGCCGACGATGGGCAACCAGATCAGTAGGCTCAGCAAAGGCCAGGCGTCAGACATCCGTCACTTCCTTAACCGCGTTTATTCACACATCGCCGGCCCACCGGGCCGGCACGATTTGTTATCAACCAGGGGCCGAAACCCTACTGCCACCCGAACACGAACCAGCTCAGCAGCGCCAGCAAGCCGATGATCATGGCGAAGGCATAGTGGTAGAGGTAACCGCTCTGCAGCCCCCGAACGGCTCCCGCCACGCGGCCAATGGTCTTGGCCGTGCCGTTGACCACCAGTCCGTCGATAAGGCGCACATCGCCGATCTGCCACAGGAACCGGCCCAGTCCACGACCGCCGGCGGCAAAACCGTTGATGTAGAGTTCGTCGAAACCGTACTTGCGTACCAGCACCCGATAGGGAATCTTGAATGTTTCCACGAGGCGCGCCGGGGTTTCGGGGCTCTTGATGTAGCAGAACCAAGCGACTACGAATCCGGCCACTGCCAACCAGAACGGCACCGCAAGAAAGCCGTGCAGGGCGAAATTCACCACACCGTGGAATTCCTCGCCCACGGTCTCCAGCACATTGTTCTTCGGGGCCACATGGATGGCGCCCTCGAACCAGTCTCCGAACACCACCGACTTGGTCGCGACCCAGCCCAGCGCCAGAGACGGGATGGCCAGCAGCACCAGCGGCCACTCCATGGCGGGCAAGACGTACTTGGGCAGATGCGCCATGTGTTCCTTGGCGTGGGGATCGATACGTTCCTTGCCCCAGAAAACCATGAAATAGAGGCGGAAGCTGTAGAGCGAGGTCACGAATACGCCCAGCAGCACCATCCAGTAGGCGAAGCCGGCGCCGGCCCGGTGAGCCTCGCCCACGGCCTCGATGATGGAATCCTTGGAATAGAACCCGGAGAAGAACGGCACGCCCACCAGGGCCAGGGTACCGATCAGCATGGTGATATGGGTAATGGGCATGTACTTGCGCAGGTTGCCCATCTTGCGCATGTCCTGCTCATGGTGCAGGGCCACGATCACGGCGCCGGCGCCCAGGAACAGCAGGGCCTTGAAGAAGGCGTGGGTCATCAGATGATAGACACCCGCGGCATAGGCCGAGGCGCCCAGACCCACGAACATGTAGCCCAGCTGCGAGAGCGTGGAATAGGCGATCACGCGCTTGATGTCGTTCTGGACGATACCGATCAGGCCCATGAAGAAGGCGGTGAAGCCGCCGATCACCAGCACCACGGACAGTGCCGTGTCCGACAACTCGAACAGGGGCGACATGCGCGCCACCATGAAGATGCCGGCCGTGACCATGGTGGCGGCGTGGATCAGCGCCGAAATCGGTGTGGGGCCTTCCATGGAATCGGGCAGCCACACGTGCAGCGGGGCCTGCGCCGACTTACCCATGGCGCCCACGAACAGCAGAATGCAGGCCACGGTGGCCACCGACCAGGGCGCGAACGGCGCGATCTGCATGGTCAGATCCGGGTGCGCCTGGGCCGCGGCAAACACGTCCATATAGTTCAGGCTGCCGTAGTACATCAACACGGCAGCGATCCCCAGCAGGAAGCCGAAGTCGCCCACACGGTTCACCAGGAACGCCTTGAGGTTGGCGAAAATGGCCGTGGGCCGCGTGAACCAGAAACCGATCAGCAGGTAGGAAACCAGGCCCACGGCCTCCCAGCCGAAGAACAGCTGCATGAAGTTGTTCGCCATCACCAACATCAGCATGGAGAAGGTGAACAGGGCGATATAGCTGAAGAAGCGCTGGTAGCCCGGATCGTCGTACATGTAGCCGACGGTGTAGATGTGCACCATCAGCGAGACGAAGGTCACCACCACCATCATCACCGCGGTCAGGTGATCCACCAGGAAACCGACCTGGAACTGCAGGCCGTCGGCCATCATCCAGGTGTAAATCGTCTGGTTGAAGGTCTCGCCGCCGTCCAACAGGAAGTACTTCAGCGTGTAGAGCGACAACGCACAGGAGACGGCCACACCGATGATGGTGACCCAGTGCGCTCCGCGGCGCCCGATAAGCTTGCCAAACAGCCCCGCCAGGATGGCACCGGCCAGGGGGGCAAGAGGAATGGCGAGATAGATATTCTCCATTGATCTTAGCCCTTCATGCTGTCGAGGTCGGCCACGTTGATGGTCTCCCGATTACGGAAGAGCACCACCAGGATCGCCAGACCGATGGCGGCCTCGGCGGCGGCTACGGTCAGAATGAAAAACACGAACACCTGCCCGGAAAGGTCGCCCAGATACCGGGAGAAGGCGATGAAGTTGATGTTCACCGCCAGCAGGATCAACTCGATGGCCATCAGCAGCACGATGGCGTTCTTGCGATTCAGGAAGATCCCGGCCATCCCCAGCGAAAAGAGGATGGCGCCCAGAACCAGATAGTCCGACAGTTCGATCATGTCTCAGCCGTCCCGGATTGTATGCTTGTTAGGCGCTTTTAGCGCTTAGTCCTGTGCCTGGCGAGGCGCCGATTTCACGATGCGCAGACGATCCGCCTTGCGCACACGCACCTGCTTGCCAGGATCCTGGTGCTTGGTGTCCTCGCGCCGGCGCAGCGTCAGCATGATGGCGGCAATGATCGCCACCAGCAGCACGCAAGCGGCCAGCTCAAAGGGATACGCGTACACGGTGTACAACACCTGGCCCAGCATCCGGGTGTTGCCGGCCTGCCCCGCGGCATGGGCAGTCACGGCGGCGGTTCCGTGGTCACCACCGACCACCATTACCAACTCCACCACCATGACCGCGGCCACCGGCAGGGCCAGATACAGATGCTTGACGAATCCGGAGCGCAGCGCCGCCAGATTGATATCCAGCATCATCACCACGAACAGGAACAACACCATCACCGCGCCCACGTAGACCAGCACCAGGGCGATGCCCAGGAATTCCGCTCCTGCCATGATCCAGAGCGCCGAAGCGTTGAAAAACGCCAGCACCAGAAACATGGCGGAATGCACCGGGTTGCGCGCGGTGATTACCATGGTGGCCGCGAAAATCATCACGGCGCCGAAAACCCAGAATATGACCAACTCAATCACTAGCTTTCGCCTCTATCCGGTAACCGTGATCAGCGATACGGAGCATCCATGGCGCGGTCGGCCGCGAGCTGCTCTTCGTATTTCTCGCCCAGGGCGAGCAGCTGTTCCTTATGGATGATGTTCTCGCCCCGCTGCTCCATGTGGTACTCGTAGATCCGGGTCTCGACGATGGAATCCACGGGGCAGGACTCTTCGCAGAAGCCGCAATAAATGCACTTGAACAAATCGATGTCGTAGCGCGTGGTACGGCGCGTGCCGTCTTCGCGCGGCTCGGATTCGATGGTGATGGCCAGCGCCGGGCATACCGCCTCGCACAACTTGCAGGCGATGCAGCGCTCCTCACCGTTGGGGTAACGGCGAAGCGCGTGAAGGCCACGGAACCGATTGGACTGCGGAGCCTTCTCTTCCGGGTACTGAACGGTCACTTTCTTCCTGAACAGGTGCCGGCCGGTGAGCATCATGCCTCGGACCAGCTCCCCCAGGAGGAATGTCCGGAAAAAGTCGCGAATAGCGTTCATAAGCACGCCTAAGTTTGGTAACTAGTTAAACCAGGGCCCGAACTTGGCCAGGATCATCACGGACTCCACGACCAGCCAGACCACCGTCACCGGGATCAGCACCTTCCAGCCCAGCCGCATGATCTGGTCGTAGCGGTAGCGGGGGAAGGTGGCGCGGAACCACAGGAAACAGAAGGCGAAGAACGCCGACTTGATCAGGAACCAGTGGATGCCGGGCGCGCCGATCACGGGTATTCCGTCGAACGGGGAATACCAGCCGCCCAGGAACATGATCGTCGCCAGAGACGAGATCAGGATCATGTTCGCGTATTCGGCCAGAAAGAACACCGCGAAAGCCATGCCGGAGTATTCCACATGGAAGCCCGCCACGATCTCCGATTCGCCCTCGGCCACGTCGAACGGCGAGCGGTTGGTCTCGGCAACGCCGGAAATCCAGTACACCAGAAACAGCGGGAACAAGGGCAGCCAGAACCAGTCCCAGATGGGGCCTTGCTGGGCCCGAACGATGTCGCTGAGATTCAGGCTGCCGGCGGCCATCAGCACGCCCACCAGGGCGAAGCCCATGGCGATCTCGTAGGACACGATCTGGGCGGCGGAGCGCAGGGCCCCAAGCAACGAATACTTGGAGTTGGACGACCACCCCGCGAGGATCACGCCGTAAACGCCCAGCGAGGTCATCGCCAGAACGTACAGCAGGCCGGCGTTGATGTCGGACAGCACCAACCCGTCGGCGAAGGGCATTACCGCCCAGGCCGCCAGCGCCGGCATGATGGACATCACCGGGGCGATCAGGAACAGGAAGCGGCTGGCGTTGGTGGGAATGATGATTTCCTTCAACACCAGCTTCAGGGCGTCCGCGATGGGCTGCAACAGGCCCAGCGGCCCCACCCGGTTCGGTCCCAGGCGTACCTGGATCCAACCGATGATCTTGCGCTCCGCATAGGTGTAGTACGCCACCACCCCCATCAGGGGGATGACAATGGCCAGGATCTTGGCGAGGATCCAACCGAGTGCGATTAGTTCAGCCATGGATCTTTACTTGTTCCTGTTAAGGTCAGTTAAGGCTCGCCGAAGCGCTCAAGCCCGCTCGATCTCGATATCGCCGAACATCGGCCCGAGATCGGCCGTCTCGGCAATAGCGGCCGGCACCCACACGGTGTCCTCAGCCAGCGAATCGTCCACGGCCAGCACCAGTTGCGTACTGGAACCGCCCTGGCGCACATGCACGTGTTGCCCCTCTTCCACGCCCAGCTTCTCCGCAACGCCGGGGGCGACCACCACTTGGCGCTCTGCGGCCTGACTGGTGGCCTGAAGCGCCTTGGCCCGCCGGACCAGCGGATCGACGGCATAAAGCGGCACGCCGCCCGTGCGGAGCAGTGAACCGTTGAAATCCTTTCGGGCGGGCACACGCCACTCCAACCGGCCCTCCGGCGCGGTCTCCCCCACCAGGGCTTTGAGTTCGGCGGCGATCTGATCGGAGGCCTGGTACTCGAAGCCCTCGACATCGAACAGGTTGCCCATCACGCGCAGCACCTTCCAGGCGGGACGGGCCTCGCCCACGGGGTGGCCCACGCCGGCGAAACTCTGCCATCTGCCCTCGGCGTTGACGAAAGTCCCGGACGTCTCGCCGAACGTGGCGATCGGCAGGAGCACATCCGCGTATTCACGCATGGCGTCGGTTACATAGGGGGTGAGCACCACGACCCGTTCCGCGCGCTCCATGGCCTCGCGGGCCTGACGGCCGTCCCAGCAATCGAGCTCCGGCTCGGCACCCAGCAGGACATAGGCCTTGCGCGGCTCTTCCAGCATGGCGCGGGCGGCCAGTCCGGGCTGGGCTTCCACCCCTCCGCCGGCTTGGCGGTGAGGCACGGCGCCGGCCAGCCAGGCGCCTGCAGTGTTGGCGCCTTCCGTCAACAGCCCCAGCCGGCCGCCGATCGTATCGGCGAGCAATTGCCCCAGCGCCCGCAGGGCGGCCGCCTCGGGATGGGCGCCGGCCAGATTACCCAGCAATACGGCCGGGGCGTCGGCCTGCTTCAGGGACTCGGCCAGGGCGCGATGCTCGTCGCCGGGCTGAACGCCGCCCAACAAGGAATCGAAGCCCTCCGGCGCGGACTTGGAGGCCTGATCCAGCGCGGCCTTCGTAACGGCGGCCAGTTCATTGACCAGCGCCTTGGCGGAAACCACGTGCTGACCCGCCACCGGGTAGTTGAATTCGAACCGGCGCGGATTCAGGTAGTGAATCCGGCTTCCGCGCAGCGCGGCCTTGCGCAGGCGGTGATTGACGATGGGCTGATCGTTGCGCGGGTTGGAGCCGACCAGCAGCACCGCATCGGCGCGTTCCAGATCGGCCACCGGCTGCCCCAGCGACGGGAACGCCGGCACCAGATCCTGATCACTGGTGTCGCCCTCGCGCAGACGGGCGTCGATGTTGCGCCCGCCCAGGGCACGCGCCAGCTTGCCCGCCAGGAACATTTCCTCGACGGTGGCGCTGGGGGAAACCAGCCAGCCCAACTGATCGGCGCCGTGTTCGGCAACCGCGCCCTTGATGCCCTTGACCGCCGCCGCCAGGGCCTGTTCCCAGTCGACTTCTTCCCAGGCACCGTCGCGCTTGATCATGGGGCTGGCGAGGCGGTCCTCGGCGTAGATACCCTGGTAGCTGAACCGATCCCGATCGGACAGCCACACTTCGTTGATCTGTTCGTTGTCGTCCGGCACCACGCGCATCACCGTGCCGCGACGATGATGCAGATGGACGTTGGAGCCCACGCAGTCGTGAGGTGCCACGGACGGATGGCTGAGCAGTTCCCAGGCCCGGGCCGTGAAGCGGAAGGGCTTGGAGGTCAACGCACCCACCGGGCACAGATCGATGATGTTTCCGGACATCTCCGAGTGCACGCCCTGCTCCACGTACGTGGAGATCATGGTGTGCTCGCCACGGCCCATGCCACCCAATTCGGGCTGACCGGCCACTTCCTCCAGGAAGCGCACGCATCGGGTGCAATGGATGCAACGGGTCATGTCGGTGGAGATCAGAGGGCCCAGGTTCTCGTCCTGGACCACGCGCTTGCGCTCGGTGAACCGAGAGATGCCGCGCCCGTAGCCCAGGGCCAGATCCTGCAACTCGCACTCGCCGCCCTGATCACAGATGGGGCAGTCCAGGGGGTGATTGATGAGCAGGAATTCCATCACGCCACGTTGGGCGGCAATGGCGCGCTCCGACTTGGTGAACACCTTCATGCCGTCGGCCACAGGCGTGGCGCAGGCCGGCAACGGCTTGGGCGCGCGCTCGACCTCCACCAGACACATCCGGCAGTTGGCGGCCACGGAAAGCTTCTTGTGATAACAGAAGCGCGGAACGCTGATGTCGGCGCTGTCGGTCGCTTCGATCAACATCGAGCCTTTGGGCGCCTGGATCTCTACGCCGTCGACCTCGATGGTGACCATTTCCGGATTGGTTGCTTCTTTGGAACTCATGCGGCTGCTCCCGCGGCACCCTCGACCATCGAACGCTTGTGCTCGACGTAGTACTGGAATTCATGGAGGTAATGTTTGAGGAAGGCCTGAACCGGCCAGGCCGCGGCCTCGCCGAAGGCGCAGATGGTGTGCCCGGCAATCTGGCCTGCAGCCGCCTCCAGCATCTCCAGGTCCTCGGGCCGGCCCTCGCCGGCGACGATGCGACGAAGCATGCGCTGCATCCAGCCCGTACCTTCGCGGCACGGTGTGCACTGGCCGCAGGACTCCGCGTAATAGAAGCGCGAGATTCGCAGCAGCGCCTTGACCATGTCGGTGGTCTCGTCCATCACGATCACACCGCCAGAGCCCAGCGCCGAGCCGGCCTTGGCCAGGGTGTCGTAGTCCATGTCCAGTTCCAGCATGCGCTCGCCGGGCACCACGGGCATGGAGGAACCACCGGGAATCACGGCCTTGAGCTTGCGCCCGCCACGCACGCCGCCGGCCATCTCCAGCAGGTCGCGGAACGGCGTGCCCAGCGGAATCTCGAAATTCCCGGGTTTCTCGACATGGCCGGACACGCAGAAGATCTTGACACCGCCGTTGTTGGGCCGGCCCAGATTCAGGAACCAGTCGGGGCCGTTGCGCAGGATCGACGGCACAGAGGCCAGCGTCTCGGTGTTATTGATCGTCGTGGGCCGCCCGTAGAGGCCGAACTGGGCCGGGAACGGCGGCTTGTAGCGCGGCTGGCCCTTCTTGCCTTCCAGGGATTCCAGCAGTGCGCTCTCCTCACCGCAGATGTAGGCGCCAGCGCCCAGATGGGAATACAGGTCGAAATCGACGCCCGATCCCTGGATGTTCTCGCCCAGATAACCGGCCTCGTAGGCCTCCCTCAGGGCTTGCTCGAAACGCTCGTACGGCTCGTGGTGGAACTCGCCGCGCATGTAGTTGTACGCCTTGGTGGCGCCGATGGCGTAGCTGGCGATGGCCATGCCCTCAACCAGCGCGTGCGGATTGAACCGAAGGATGTCGCGGTCCTTGCAGGTGCCCGGCTCCGATTCGTCGGAGTTGCAGACCAGGTATTTCTGGCCCGGGGCGTTCCGCGGCATGAAGCTCCACTTCATTCCGGCAGAGAAGCCGGCACCGCCGCGCCCGCGCAGGGCAGACTTCTTGATGGAATCGATGATCTCGTCCTGGGGCGTCTTTTCCTCCAGGATCTTCTTCCACGCCTGGTAACCCCCGATCTTGAGGTAGTTCTCGAGCGTCCAGGGCTCATCGAATTGCAGCGTCTGGAAACAGACCTCATTCGCCATGGGTTACTCCAGGTTATCCAGGATCTGGTCAATCTTCTCGGGCGTGAGCTTGGTGTGATAGTGGCCGTCCACCACCATCATCGGCCCACCGGTGCAGGCAGCCAGACACTCCTCTTCGATCTTGAGGGTGATGCGGCCGTCTGCGGTGGTCTCGCCCAGCTTGATGCCCAACTTCTGCTCGCAGTGGCTGACCACGTCGTCCGCGCCCATGAGCATGCAGGAGATGTTGGTGCAGATATTGACCTTGTGTTTACCCACCGGCTCCAGGTCGAACATGGAGTAGAAGGTGGCCACTTCGTAAACATGCACCGGGGCCAGCCCCAGGTACTCCGCCACGGCGTTCATCAGGTCCTTGTTCAGGTAGCCCTGATTGGCCTCCTGGGCGGCGTGCAGCGCGGGCAGCACCGCCGAGCGGCGCTGCTCTTCCGGATACTTGGCCACCCAGCGATCGATTTCCGCCCGAACCTCGGGCGAAAGCAGCTTCTCAGACAAGCGTTCCTCGGGCTTCAACGGTCAATCTCCCCGAATACGATATCCTGGGTACCGATAATGGCCACCACGTCCGCCAGCATGTGACCCTTGGACATCTCGTCCATGGCCGCCAGATGCGGGAAACCCGGCGCGCGAACCTTGAGGCGGTAAGGCTTGTTGGCGCCGTCGGAAATCAGGTAGACCCCGAACTCGCCCTTCGGCGCCTCAACGGCCGCGTAGGCCTCGCCTTCCGGCACGTTGTAGCCTTCGGTAAACAATTTGAAGTGGTGGATGAGGGACTCCATGTCGTCCTTCATCTCTTCGCGGCTGGGCGGTGTGATTTTGTGATCCTGGAGCATCACCGGCCCGGGATTCTCGCGCAGCCACTTGATGCACTGCTTGATGATGCGCGCGGACTGGCGCATCTCTTCCACGCGCACCAGGTAGCGGTCGTAGCAATCGCCGTTGGTGCCCACGGGAATGTCGAAATCGATCTCGTCGTAGACCTCGTAGGGCCGGTTCTTGCGCAGATCCCACTCGATGCCGGAACCGCGGATCATGGGACCGGAGAATCCAAGGTTCTTCGCGCGCTCCGGCGTCACCACGCCGATATTGACCAGACGCTGCTTCCAGATGCGGTTGTCCGTCAGCAGCGTTTCATAGTCGTCCACGCAGGCGGGGAAACGATCGATGAAATCCTCGATGAAATCCAGCAGGGAGCCGCTTCGCGCCTCGTTCAGGCGCTTGAGGTCGGCATCACTGCGGAACTTCGAAGGCTGGTACTGGGGCATCCGCGCCGGCAGGTCGCGATAAACACCGCCGGGGCGGTAATAGGTCGCGTGCATGCGCGTCCCGGAGACCGCCTCGTAGGTGTCCATCAAGTCTTCGCGCTCGCGGAAGCAGTACAGGAACACGGTCATCGCACCCACGTCCAGGCCGTGCGCGCCTAGCCACATCAGGTGATTCAGAATGCGGGTGATCTCGTCGAACATCACGCGGATGTACTGCGCGCGCTTGGGCGGCGTGATGCCCAGCAGCTTCTCGATGGCCAGCACGTAGCCGTGCTCGTTGCACATCATGGACACATAGTCGAGACGGTCCATGTAGCCGATGCTCTGATTGAACGGCTTGCTCTCGGCGAGCTTTTCGGTACCGCGATGCAGCAGGCCCACATGGGGATCGGCGCGGCGAATCACCTCACCGTCCATCTCCAGCACCAGGCGCAGCACGCCGTGCGCTGCCGGATGCTGAGGACCGAAATTCAGGGTGTAACTGCGCAACTCAGGCATCGGTGGAATCCTCCTGGGGTGCGCTGCCGGCGTAGCGGTTGTCGTCGCGAACCACCCGCGGCACCAGCACGCGCGGCTCGATGGACACCGGCTGATAAACCACGCGGCCCTTCTCCTCGTCGTAGCGGACTTCCACGTTGCCGATCAGCGGGAAATCCTTTCGGAACGGGTGACCGACGAAACCGTAGTCGGTCAGGATGCGGCGCAGATCCGGATGGCCATCGAACATGATGCCGTAGAGATCGAAGGCCTCGCGCTCGAACCAATTGGCCGAGGACCAGATATCGACCACGGAATCGATCACGGGGAAATTGTCGTCCTCGGCGAACGCCCGTACACGCAGGCGCCTGTTGTGCTCGACGGAAAGCAGATGGTAGACCGCCGCGAAGCGCCGCCCGGTATTGCTGGTAATCTCGTCAACGCCGTAGATACCCGTCAGACCAAGCCGCCCGGCGGCCTTCCCTTCCACACCACGACTGAAACCGGTACCGGTGGCCTGTTCAGTGATCCACTCGCCCTGACCGTAGGCGGCGTAGTCGACGCCGCAGACGTCCATCAACTGCTCGAACAGGAATTCCTCCCGATCTCGCAGCTCGGTCATCACCTCACGCAAATGGGCGGGAGCCACCTCTATGGTGGTCTCGCCGCGATCGAGCGTGCAGGCGGCCAGTCGATCGCCGAACGCCTCGCGAAGGCGCTCTCCTAGATTCTTTGCGGACTCTGCCATGGGGCGCGTTCTCCGCTCAGCGGGCTATGGTGTAAGTACGACGGATTTTGTTCTGCAGCTGCACGATGCCGTACAGCAAGGCCTCCGCGGTGGGCGGACACCCGGGCACGTACACGTCCACGGGAACGACCCGGTCGCAACCCCGTACCACCGCGTACGAATAGTGGTAGTAGCCGCCACCGTTGGCGCAGGACCCCATGGAAATCACCCATTTGGGATCGGTCATCTGGTCGTAGACCTTGCGCAGGGCGGGGGCCATCTTGTTGACCAACGTGCCGGCGACGATCATGACGTCGGATTGGCGCGGACTGGGTCGGAACATGATGCCGAAGCGGTCCAGGTCGTAGCGGGCCGCGCCGGCGTGCATCATCTCCACCGCGCAGCAGGCCAGACCGAACGTCACGGGCCACATGGAGCCCGTTCGAGCCCAGTTGAAAACCTTATCCAGAGAAGTGGTAACGACACCCTTCTCGAGAACGCCTTCTATTCCCATTCCAGCGCTCCCCTCTTCCACTCGTAAAGGAAACCGATCAGCAGCAGGCCGAGGAATATGCCCATGGCCACGAAGCCGAAAATGCCGATGTGATGAAGGACGATTGCCCAGGGAAAGAGGAAGGCAATCTCCAAATCGAAAATGATGAAGAGTATCGCGACGAGGTAGTAGCGCACATCGAACTTCATGCGCGAGTCCTCGAAGGCCTCGAACCCGCATTCAAAGGGCGAGAGCTTCTCTTCGTTGGGCCGGTGGGGGCCGATAACAAAGCCGGCGATCAGGGGGCCCAGGCCAAAAAGCAGGCCAATGACGATGAAGACGAGAATCGGCAGGTAATTTTCGAGCATGAACCCCTTGCCTCGCG
This sequence comes from uncultured Gammaproteobacteria bacterium, assembly GCA_963711725.1. Classification (GTDB taxonomy): domain Bacteria; phylum Pseudomonadota; class Gammaproteobacteria; order Nitrococcales; family Aquisalimonadaceae; genus CAVQFO01. The sequence continues at coordinate 244,087 of CAVQFO010000023.1, forward strand.
CAGTGAAAGCCCGTTGCCGGGCAACGCAGACGCCCCGCAGGCCGCCGCGCGGCAGTTTAATTGCCAATACGGCGGGATGTCAACCCGACGAAAAGACAAAAAAACAGCTTAAACAGACAGTTAGAGACGATGCAGCCAACCACCAACCGCATCGGACACGCCCCGAAATGAAACGCATCGAAGCAGGCACGGCCACGGTGAGCCCAGCGTGACGCCCGAAGGCCGGCTTGGCCCCGGACCGCAGGTCCGCGCCCACCAGCCAGGCCCGACTCCCGAACCGTGGAGCCGGGTTTCCATTCGCGTCGGAAACTACCGGAATTCCATTTTTAGACAGGATCTATGGTGCCGATGGCCGGACTCGAACCGGCACGGCTTTCGCCACCGCCCCCTCAAGACGGCGTGTCTACCAGTTCCACCACATCGGCATGCGTCAATGCGCTGTTCGTACCCGGTAGGTCGTGAACGGCGGTGATTCTACCAACCCTTCACGAGAGCGGCAAACGCTGTGACCCAGTCCACGGACGGGGCCACCCCGAAGGCCGCCAAAAACCTCGAAAGGCTTATTTTTGCTGCGCGGGCGGCTGTGGCGCCGCCGGCGCCGGAGCACCCGTTTCCTGCTGCCCCTGATCGGGGGTTTCAGGCGCGGCCGGAGCCGAGGACTCCTGGTTCGACTGGGTCGCAGGCGTCTGGTCCACCACGCTCGTGGGCTGGGTGTGCTTGCCGCCCAGAATCGCCAGGGAAAGGCTTGTGATGAAGAAACCAGCAGCCAGGACCGCCGTGATCTTCGTCAGAAAGGAGGACGAACCACGGGAACCGAAAACGGTACCCGAAGCCCCGCTGCCAAAAGCGGCCCCGGCATCCGCGCCCTTGCCGTGCTGAATGAGCACCAAGCCGATCAAGGCCGCCGAAATCAATACATGGACGATGAGTACCGCTTGTTGCATGAATCCCTCGTTATGTCTACGTCAACCGGCGTCCGCGGCCGCCCGGCAGATGGATATGAAATCGTCGGCCTTCAACGAGGCCCCGCCGATCAGCCCGCCGTCGATATCGGGCATGGCGAAAAGCTGCGCCGCGTTATCCGGCTTGACGCTGCCGCCGTAAAGGATCGGCGCCCGAGCCGCCTCGGCGCCCGCCCCCCGCAACAGCGTCCGAATGCACGCGTGCATCTCCTGAGCCTGCTCCGGACTGGCGGTACGCCCGGTGCCGATGGCCCAGACCGGCTCGTAAGCCACTACGGCGCCCTCAAAGCCCGCCGCCCCCACGTGAGACAACACGGCCTGAACCTGGTTCTCGACCACGGACTCGGTCCGCCCCGCCTCGCGCTGTGCCAGGCTTTCGCCCACGCAAAGCACCGGGATCAGGCCGTGGCGTCGGGCGGCGGCAAATCGCGCCGCAATCAGGCTATCCGATTCACCATACAGATGGCGGCGCTCGGAATGACCCACGATGGCATACCGGCAACCAACCTCCACGAGCATGTCGCCGCTGATCTCACCGGTATAGGCGCCGGCGTCCTGATCGCAGACATTCTGCGCGCCGAGCGCAACGCCGGTGCCGGCCAGGGCTTCGACAAAGGGCGACAGGTAAACCGCGGGGGGACAGACTGCCACGGTCACACCGTCGATTTCGCCGACGGACCGCATTTGCTCCGCAAAGGTCTTTACCTGGGCCAGAGATCCGTTGGCCTTCCAATTACCTGCGACTAACATCGATCGCGCTCCGGCCTCGTGCCTGAACCGGCCGCAAGCTTAACGTCGGGGGGGTGATAAATCAATTTCGGGGCGGGGTGAGTTAACCACAGAGGCACAAAGAGCACGGAGAAAGGCAACAGAAATCAGGAATCCTGCTCCACGCCCTCCTTGCCTCGGTGGTTAGCGTGTTTCGTACGGGCCAGGATAATCAGGCCAGCGCTTCGCCAACAGCGCCGGCGAGCTGCTCGGTGAGGCGGATCACCACCGCCGCGTCGCGGCCCTCCACCATCACGCGGATGACTGGTTCCGTGCCGGAAGGCCTCAGCAACACGCGGCCGTTGCCGCTGAGCTCCGACTCCACCTCCCGCACGGCCGCAACGATGGCGGGCACGCCGTCCGGGTCCGTCTTCTGCGCGACCGGGACATTCACCATGTGCTGGGGATATTTGGTCATCCCCTGCTTGAGCTCGTGAAGGCTCTTGCCGTGCTGAACCATAGATTCCAGCACCTGGAGAGCGGAGACAATGCCGTCACCGGTGGTGGTCTTGTCCAGGCAAACGATATGACCGGAAGATTCGCCACCAAGCATGCCCGAGTGGGCCTTGAGCAACTCCATGACGTAGCGGTCGCCAACCTTCGCCCGAAGAAACTCCACCTTCTCGGCCTGTAGGGCCTTTTCCAGCCCCAGGTTGCTCATGGCGGTGCCCACCACGGGGCCTTCCAGCAACCCCTGGGCCTTGCGGGCGCTGGCGATGATGAACAGCAGTTGATCACCGTCCACCACCTCGCCGGTGTGATCAACCATGATGACCCGGTCGCCGTCGCCGTCCAGCGCAACCCCCACGTCGGCACCCGCATCCAGCACCGCCTTGCGCAGGTTCTCGGGGGAGGTGGAACCGCAGTCCACGTTGATATTGACGCCGTCAGGCCGTGTCCCCACCGCAACCACGGTGGCGCCCAGCTCCTCGAACACCTGGGGAGCGACCTGATAGGTGGCGCCGTTGGCGCAGTCCACAACCACTTTGAGTCCCTTGAGGTCCGCCCGGCGATCGATGGTGCCCTTACAGAATTCGATATAGCGGCCGGTTGCGTCCGCCAACCGGGTCACTTTGCCGAGTTCCCGGGAGGCAACGGTCTCCAGAGGCTGGTCCAGCGCCTCCTCGATGGCGGCCTCGGTGGCGTCATCGAGCTTGGTACCGGCTGCGGAGAAGAACTTGATTCCGTTGTCTTCGTGGGGATTGTGGGACGCGCTGATCACGATCCCCGCATTGGCGTTTAGCGCGCTGGTCAAATAGGCAATGGCCGGCGTGGGCATGGGCCCCAGCAGGCGGATATTCACGCCCGCGGCGGACAACCCGGCCTCCAGGGCGGACTCGAACATGTAGCCCGAGATCCGGGTGTCCTTGCCGATCAGCACCAGCCGCCGGTTGCCGTTGGCCAGCACCCGGCCGGCCGCCCATCCCAGTTTCAGGACGAAATCGGGGGTGATGGGGAATTGACCGACCCGCCCCCGAATACCGTCCGTTCCGAAATACCGCCGCGTCATTAGCCGTGTTCCTCCGAACCTTGTTTGCGGGTGCCGCCACGGCGGCGCCCGCTGCAACGATTAGTAACTCAGTAACTGCGCACCGTATGGGCGAATGCCACAGCATCAACGGTCTCGGCCACGTCGTGGACGCGAACGATACTCGCACCCTCCCAAACGGCGATCACCGCCGCCGCCAGGCTGGCCGGCAGGCGCTGATCCACGGGTTTACCCAGAATCTTTCCAATCATGGACTTGCGGGACAAACCCACCAGCACGGGTAGTCCCAAGCCGGTGATCTCCCGCAGCTCCCGCAAGAGCCGGCAGTTGTGATAGAGATTCTTGCCGAAACCGAAACCGGGATCGACCACTATCCTTTCGTCGGGAATCCCGGCGTTGCGACAGGCCTGGACGCGCTCGGCAAGAAAAGCCTTCACCTCGGCAACCACGTCATCGTAGCGGGGGTCCTGCTGCATGGTCCGGGGAGTCCCCTGCATGTGCATCAGACACACCGGCAGTCCGGTGGCGGACACTGCCTCCAGGGCCCCTTCGGCCCGCAAACCAAGCACATCGTTGATCAATCCAGCGCCCGCGCGGGCGGCCTGGGTCATCACCTCTGCCTTGGTGGTATCCACCGAGACGGGAATCGGCAGAGAGGCCAAGGCCTCGATCACCGGCAGGACCCGGTCCAGCTCCTGCGACGCGGAGACTTCTTCGGCCCCGGGCCGGGTGGATTCCCCGCCCACATCGATAATGTCCGCGCCCTCTTCCACCATGCGGTGGGCACGATCGATAGCTTCGCCGGGAGAGATGAAATCACCCCCGTCCGAAAAGGAATCGGGGGTGACATTGAGGATGCCCATGACCGCGGGCCGGGACAGGTCCAGCGACTTGCCCCCACAGTCCAGAAAACGAGACCCGTGTTGCCCTGACAACACCTGCGAACCTCCCTTCGCCGCACGGGCGGGCCATTTGGCCCGCCCGCTCTTCCGTTAGTGCTCGCCGGCGGGGTTGCCGATCTTGCCCTTGGTGCCGTGGTCGTCGCCGCGTCCCTTGGCCGGGGTGGCGCCGAGTCCACCATCGCCGGAGCCGGCGTGGGGATCGGTCCATCCCTTGGGCGGCCGAGGCTCGCGGCCGGCCATGATGTCATCGATCTGGAAACGATCGATGGTCTCGTACTTGATCAAGGCTTCGGCCATCAGGTGCAGCTTGTCCAGGTGCTCCTCGATCAGGTTTTTGGCCCGCTCGTAGTTGGTATCGATGATGGCGCGCACCTCTTCATCGATGGCATGCGCCGTTTCATCGGAGACCTGCTTGTGCTGGGTCACGGAATGGCCCAGGAACACCTCGCCGTCGTCCTCGCCGTAGGAAAGCGGCCCCATACGCTCGGACAGCCCCCATTTGGTGACCATGTTGCGGGACAGATCGGTGGCCCGCTTGATGTCGTTCTGGGCACCGGTGGTCACCCGATCCGAGCCGAAAATCAACTCCTCGGCCAGACGCCCACCGAAGAGGCTGGCGATGTTGCTGTTGAGGCGCTGCTTGGACGCGCTGTAACGGTCGTCCTCGGGCAGGAACATGGTCAGACCCAGGGCGCGGCCTCGGGGCATGATGGTGACCTTGTGGACCGGATCGTGCTCCGGCGAGAGCAAGCCGACAATGGCGTGCCCGGCCTCGTGATAGGCCGTGAGCTTCTTCTCGTCCTCGCTCATCACCATGGAACGCCGTTCGGAGCCCATCATGATCTTGTCCTTGGCGCGCTCGAAGTCGTCCATGTCCACTTCGCGCTTGTTGCCGCGGGCCGCGAACAAGGCCGCCTCGTTGACCAGGTTGGCCAGATCCGCCCCGGAGAAGCCGGGGGTGCCTCGCGCCAGGATCATGGGATCCACGTCCCGGCTGGCCGGCACACGCTTCATATGCACCTTGATGATCTGCTCGCGGCCGCGGATGTCCGGCAGCGGCACCACCACCTGGCGGTCGAAGCGGCCCGGGCGCAACAGCGCCGGGTCCAGCACGTCAGGCCGGTTGGTGGCGGCGATGACGATCACGCCCTCGTTGCCCTCGAAACCGTCCATTTCCACTAGCAACTGGTTCAGCGTCTGCTCCCGCTCATCGTGGCCGCCGCCCAGGCCGGCACCGCGCTGACGGCCCACGGCATCGATCTCGTCGATGAAGATGATGCAGGGAGCGTGCTTCTTGGCCTGCTGGAACATGTCGCGCACGCGGGACGCGCCCACGCCCACGAACATCTCCACGAAGTCCGAGCCGGAGATACTGAAGAACGGCACCTTGGCCTCGCCGGCTATGGCCTTGGCCAACAGGGTTTTACCGGTACCCGGGGGGCCTACCATCAGCACGCCTCGGGGAATCTTGCCGCCCAGGCGCTGGAACTTGGAGGGGTCGCGCAGGAAATCCACCAGCTCGGATACTTCCTCCTTGGCTTCCTCCACGCCGGCCACGTCGGAAAAGGTCAGCTTGATCTGATCCTCGCCCATCATGCGGGCCCGGCTCTTGCCGAATGACATGGCGCCACGGCCACCGCCGCCGCCCTGCATCTGGCGCATGAAGAAGATCCAGACACCGATCAGAAGCAGGAACGGGAACCACGAAATCAGAATCTGCAGCAGGATACTGCGGCCTTCCGGCTCCTTGGCGTCGATGACCACGCCGTGGTCGATCATCTGTGAGATCAGGGGACCGTTGTCCGTCTCGGGGCTGAAGGTGCTGAACTTCTCACCGTCGCTACGCACGCCGGTGATGTTCTGGCCGCGGATGGTCACTTTGCGAACGTCGCCCTGTTTGACGTCGTTCACGAATTCGGAATAAGCAATGTTCGTCGACGCCGTCGTGCGGTCCTGGAAGTTACTGAACACGGACATCAGGACGACGGCGATGATGACCCAGAGGATCAGATTCTTGGCCATATCGTTCAAGGCGGGACACCTCGATTTTCAGTTGAAGCCGACGGCGGGCCCTTCCGCCCTCGGCGATGGAAACTCAGTCAGTTGCGTCTGGCCGATTACTTCAAGTGCGGCTCGCCGACCCCGGCACGCGGCCGTTGACGGCGGCAAACCCACACGATCGCCTCAAACACTACTACACCTTCATTTGGCGGGCCAACAGATACACCTCTCGACTCCGCCCCCGAGACGCTTTGGGCTTGCGGGTCACGACGCGGGTGAAGTCCGTTCGAAGCGCCTTGAGGTATTCGTCGAAACCCTCTCCTTGGAATACCTTGACCAGAAAATCGCCTCCAGGTTTCAAAACCTCCCGTGCGAACTCCAGCGCCAGCTCCGCCAGATACATGGCTCGGGGCTGGTCCACGGCCACCATACCGCTGATATTGGGGGCCATGTCGGACAAGACAAGATCAACAGGCGCGCCCGACAAGGCCTCGCGAAGCAGATCCAGGGCCTCGTCCTCAGTGAAATCCGCCTGAAGTACCGTCACCCCCGCCAACGCGTCCATGGGCAGGACGTCCAGCGCCACCACATGGCCGGTGTCGCCGATCAGATCGCCAGCGTACTGGGACCAGCCGCCGGGCGCGGCGCCCAGGTCCACCACCCGCATGCCCGGCTTGAGCAATTGGTCCTTGTCCTGGATTTCCTTGAGCTTGTAGACAGCCCGCGAGCGAAAACCTTCCTTTTGCGCCTGCTGCACATAGGGATCGGAGAAATGCTCCCGCAGCCAGCGGTGACTGCTCTTACTGCGGGCCATCGCCGCCGTCTCCATCGGGGCCGGTTGCCACGATTCCGGACACCACGCGGCGGATGCGCCAAAGCAGCCAGCCCGCGCCAACGACGCCCACGGCGGCCAGGACCAGGACCTCAAGCAAAGGTGCGAGGTCGAGCACGGCCAACGTCAGTACCGCGCACAGGGTGAGCAATATCCACAGACCCAGGTCGAAACGCACTCCTGCCAGCGGATCAGGCGCTGTGGCTGCGGCCGGGGAGCGTGCTACACTTCGCCGGTTTTCGGGGTGATTGTTCGGCAAACGGGTCATGATCAAACTCAACCAGGATCGTAAACGCTATCTTCGTCGGCTGGGCCACGAGCTCAAGCCCGTGGTTTTGATGGGCGGCGCCGGCCTCACCGAGGCGGTCATGGCCGAGATCGAGCGTGCGCTCTACGATCACGAGCTGATCAAGGTGAAGGTGGTCGCCGACGACCGGGATGAGCGCAGTGAATACGTGGCCCGCATCTCCGAGGCCACCGATGCGGCCCTGGTGCAGCGCATCGGCAACATCGCGCTACTCTATCGCCCCCACCCCGAACCGGCCAAACGTCGCATTCCCATGGCGTGACGGGCATCACCCCGTCACCGCGTCGGTTCATTCGTACCGGACCTCGGCGATCTCGTAGTACCGGGTTCCGCCCGGGGCCTCCACGGCCACTTCCTCGCCTTCCTCCTTGCCCACCAGTGCCCGCGCAATGGGAGACTGGACGGAGATCAGGCCCTCCTTGATGTTGGCTTCGTCCTCGCCGACGATGCGGTAGGTCGCTTCCTGGCCGCTGTCGCTGTCGATCAGGTCCACCGTGGCGCCGAAGATCACGCGACCATCGTTCTTGATGGTCGTAACGTCGATGATCTGCGCGTTCGACAGTTTCGATTCGATCTCCTTGATCCGCCCTTCGGTAAAACTCTGCTGCTCGCGGGCGGCATGGTATTCCGCGTTTTCCTTGAGATCGCCGTGGGCACGGGCCTCGGCGATGGCCTCGGTGATACGCGGGCGCTCCTTGGTCTTGAGGCGGGTGAGCTCCGCGCGGAGCTTTTCAGCGCCCTGAACCGTCAGAGGGACCTTGCTCATACAGTGGCCTCCTTGTGCAAATCCTGCAGCCGGTGCACCTCGCCGGCGTCGAGATATTCCAGGGCCAGGCAGGTGGCGCGTGCTCCGGCGATTGTAGTCGTATAGCTCACTTTATGATGCAACGCCTCGCGGCGGATTGAATAGGAGTCGGCAATGGCCTGCCGTCCCTCGGTGGTATTGACGATCAGATCGATGTCATCGTTCTTGATCGCATCCACCACGTGCGGCCGACCCTCACGCACCTTGTTGATCACCTCGCAATCCACGCCCGCCGCCGCCAGGGCATTGGCCGTACCGCGAGTGGCGATGATGCGGAAACCACGCTCGTTGAGCGTCCGGCCCACGTCCAGAACGGCCTCTTTGTCGGCATCCCGCACGCTGATGAAGGCGCATCCCTTGCGGGGGAGGTTCACGCCCGCGCCCAACTGGGACTTGGCGTAGGCCTCGCCGAAACTGTGGCCGATGCCCATCACCTCGCCGGTGGATTTCATTTCCGGACCCAGAATCGGGTCCACGCCCGGGAACTTGATGAAGGGGAACACCGCTTCCTTCACCGAGTAGAAGCTCGGCACCACCTCGCGAGTGACCCCCTGCTCGGCCAGCGTCTTGCCCGCCATGCACCGGGCGGCGATCTTCGCCAGAGGCAGGCCGGTGGCCTTGGAGACGAACGGCACCGTACGCGAGGCCCGGGGATTCACCTCCAGGATGAAGATTTCGTGGCCCTTGATGGCGAACTGGGTGTTCATCAGGCCCACCACCTTCAGTGCCTTGGCAAGCTGGCGAACCTGCTCGCGCAGCCGGTCCTGGATGGCCGGCGACAAGGTGTACGGCGGCAACGAACAGGCGGAATCGCCGGAATGAACACCCGCCTGCTCGATATGTTCCATGATGCCGCCGATCAGGACGGCCTCGCCGTCGCAAATGGCATCCACGTCCACTTCCACGGCATCATCCAGGAAGCGATCCAGCAGCACCGGCGAGTCGTTGGATACCTTGACCGCCTCGTTCATGTACTGGGTCAGCTCGTCCTCGCCGTAGACGATCTCCATGGCGCGGCCGCCCAACACGTAGGAAGGCCGGACCACCAGCGGATAGCCGATTTCCCGGGCCAGCTCCATGGCTTGATCAGCGGCGCGGGCCAGGCGGTTGGGCGGCTGCTGAATGCCCAACTGCTCGATCAGACGCTGGAAGCGCTCGCGGTCCTCGGCCAGATCGATGGAATCCGGCGTGGTGCCGATGATGGGGGCGCCTTCGGCTTCCAGATCGCGGGCCAGTTTCAGAGGCGTCTGGCCGCCGTACTGGATGATCAGGCCTTCGGGGTTTTCCTTGTGTACGATCTCAAGCACATCTTCCAGAGTCAGCGGTTCGAAATACAGCCGATCCGAGGTATCGTAGTCCGTCGAAACCGTCTCTGGATTGCAGTTGACCATGATGGTTTCGTAGCCGTCTTCGCGCATGGCGAAAGCGGCGTGCACGCAACAATAGTCGAACTCGATACCTTGGCCGATGCGGTTGGGGCCGCCGCCCAAGACCATGATCTTGCGCCGATCCGAGGGCAGCGACTCGCACTCCTCCTCATAGGTGGAATACATGTAGGCCGTGGCCGAGGCGAACTCGGCGGCACAGGAGTCCACGCGCTTGTAGACGGGGCGCACATCCTGCTCGTGGCGGCTGCGGCGCACTTCGGTTTCCTGGATGCCCAGCAGCTTGGCAATGCGGCTGTCCGAAAACCCCCGTCGCTTGAGGCGGAACAGATAGTCGCGCTCCAGGGCGGCCTTGCCCCGCTCGCGCACCTCGGCCTCCACTTCCACCAGTTCCTGGATCTGGGCGAGGAACCACGGGTCCACCGCGGTCAAATCGAACACATCCTGAACGGTAAAGCCGGCACGGAACGCATCGGCCAGGTAAAGGATGCGCTCGGGGCGGGGCATCTTGAGCTGGTGCTTGAGATGGCTGTTGGCGTCCTTCTCGCTGAGATCGGTGCGCTCCTCCAGCCCGTCCAGCCCGATTTCCATGCTGCGCAGGGCCTTCTGGAAGGATTCCTGGAAGGTCCGGCCTATCGCCATGGCTTCGCCGACGGATTTCATCTGGGTGGTAAGCAGCGGCTCGGCCCGGGCGAACTTCTCGAAGGTGAAGCGCGGGATCTTGGTGACCACATAGTCGATGGAGGGCTCGAACGAGGCTGGCGTGGCGCCGCCGGTGATCTCGTTGCGCAACTCGTCCAGCGTGTAGCCAACGGCCAGTTTCGCAGCCACCTTGGCGATGGGGAAGCCGGTGGCCTTGGAGGCCAGGGCCGAGGAACGGGAAACGCGGGGATTCATCTCGATCACCACCATGCGCCCGTCTTCCGGGTTGATGGCGAACTGGACGTTCGAACCACCCGTTTCGACGCCGATCTCACGCAACACTGCCAGGGAGGCGTCGCGCATGATCTGGTATTCCTTGTCCGTCAGCGTCTGGGCCGGCGCCACGGTGATGGAATCGCCGGTATGCACGCCCATGGGGTCGAGATTCTCGATGGCGCAAACGATGATGCAATTGTCGTTCTTGTCCCGCACCACCTCCATCTCGTATTCCTTCCAGCCGAGGACCGACTCCTCCAGCAGGATCTCGTTGGTGGGCGAAAGGTCCAGGCCACGCTCCACGATCTCCATGAATTCTTCACGGTTGTAGGCGATACCGCCGCCGCTGCCGCCCAGCGTGAACGACGGCCGGATAATGGTGGGAAAACCGATCTGGACCTGGACCTGCAGCGCCTCTTCCATACTGTGGGCAATAGCGGCGCGGGCGGTCCCCAAGCCGATGTCGGCCATGGCCTCTTTGAAGCGCTCGCGGTCCTCGGCCTTGTCGATGGCATCCTGGGAGGCGCCGATCAGCTCCACCCCGTTGCGTTCCAACACCCCTTCGCGATCCAGATCCAGAGCGCAGTTCAGCGCTGTCTGGCCACCCATGGTGGGCAGAACGGCGTCGGGCTTTTCCTTTTCGATGATCTTGGCGACGGTCCGCCAGTTGATGGGCTCGATGTAGATGGCGTCCGCCATCTCCGGGTCCGTCATGATCGTGGCCGGGTTGGAGTTCACCAGGATGACCCGGTAGCCCTCCTCGCGCAGGGCCTTGCAAGCCTGGGCGCCGGAGTAGTCGAACTCGCAGGCCTGACCGATCACGATGGGACCGGCGCCAATGATCAGGATGCTATGGATGTCGGTACGCTTGGGCATACTAACCTTCTCGCAGATGTGTCCGTGTTTCAGGGCGCCGGCGCGGTTTGCCTGTGCGGCACCCGCCCTGGCCTTGCTGACCCGCCGGGCGGCTCAGCTCGCGTGTTCCTGCATCAGCTCGACGAAGTACTCGAACAAGGGGGCGACGTCGTGAGGGCCGGGACTGGCCTCCGGGTGCCCCTGGAAACTGAATGCCGGCTTGTCCGTGCGGTGGATCCCCTGCAGGCTGCCGTCGAACAACGAGCGGTGGGTGGCACGCACCGTCTTCGGCAGGCTTTGCTCGTCCACCGCGAAGCCGTGATTCTGGCTGGAGATCATTACTCGGCCGGTTTCGATATCGAGCACCGGATGGTTGGCGCCGTGATGGCCGAACTTCATTTTTACCGTGCGCGCGCCGCTGGCCAGCCCCAGCAACTGATGACCCAGGCAGATACCGAAGGTGGGCAGGCCGCTGTCCACGATCTCGCGGATGGCCTCGATGGCGTAGTCGCAGGGCTCCGGGTCACCCGGGCCGTTGGACAGGAAGACGCCGTCTGGCTTGAGGGCCAGAACCTCCTGGGCCGGGGTCTGGGCGGGCACCACCGTGATCCGGCATCCCCGATCCACCAGCATGCGCAGGATGTTGCGTTTCACGCCGTAATCGTAGGCGACGACGTGGTATCGCAGGTCCTGATCCGGTCGCTCGGCGGCGTCCTCGAGCCCCAGGTCCAGCTCCCAACTGCCCCGGGTCCAGGAATAGCTCTGGGTCGCGCTGACTTCCTTGGCCAAGTCCATGCCCTTGAGGCCGGGGAAAGCGCGGGCGGCCTCGACGGCCGTTTTCTCGTCGACGGTGCCGGCCATGATGCAGCCGTTCTGAGCACCCTTCTCGCGCAGAATGCGGGTCAAGCGCCGCGTGTCGATATCGGCGATAGCCACCACGCCGTTTCGCCGAAGGTAATCCGGGAGATCCTCCGTGGACCGCCAGTTGCTGACCCGCGGCGGCAGATCACGGATGATCAGCCCCGCCAGCTTGGCGCCGTCTGATTCGTCGTCGATGGGCGTGGTGCCGACATTGCCGATATGGGGATAGGTCAAGGTAACCAGCTGGCGGCTATAGGATGGATCCGTGCAGATCTCCTGGTAACCGGTCATCGCGGTGTTGAAGACCACTTCGCCGGTAGTTTGTCCGTCGATGCCGATCGACGTACCCCTGAACAGGGTGCCGTCTTCCAGCACGAGTATGGCCGGTGCGTTCAACAGCCCCTCCTAATACGCGCGCAAAAACGGGAGGGATCTGTCGATACCCTCCCGTTTTATGGATTCGGAATATGCTTCGTGCAGCCTCAAGCAGTGTTTGGAAACCGGGTGTTTCCGCGCACCCGTAAAGAGCCTCACCGAGAAGCGGCCCAGATTTTAGCGGACAAGGCTTGTGGTGTCCATCTTCGTCGACCCCAACAACTTGTGTCGAACCCCTGCCCCCAGTAAACTGCAGGCCTCCCGTCCACGCCCACGCCTGTTCTCGGCGGCGGCGCAAACATCACCCACACCGGCAAATGCATCGGCTATCCGAATGAAGGCGTTATCGCTCAAGAATCTGCACAAGACCTATGACAGCGGCGTGGTCGCACTCAAGGGCATCGATCTGGATGTCGAGGAAGGCGACTTCTTTGGCCTGCTCGGCCCCAACGGCGCAGGCAAATCCACGGCCATCGGGATTATCAGTTCCCTGGTGACCAAGACAGGCGGTTCGGTCACGGTCTTCGATCACGACCTGGATCGGGACAAATGGGCCGCCAAATCCTGCCTGGGCCTGGTTCCGCAGGAGTTCAACTTCAACAACTTCGAGCGCGTAAGCCAGATTGTGTTGAATCAGGCGGGCTACTACGGCATCCCCCGGCGCGTGGCGCGGCAACGGGCGGAGCGCTATCTCAAGCAGTTGGGCCTGTGGGAAAAACGCGATGCCGTGTCGCGCACCCTGTCCGGCGGGATGAAACGGCGCCTGATGATCGCGCGGGCGCTGATTCACGAACCGCGCCTGCTGATCCTGGACGAACCCACGGCCGGTGTGGATATCGAACTGCGCCGCTCCATGTGGCGCTTTCTGGAACAGATCAACCGCGAAGGCACAACCATCATCCTCACCACCCACTACCTCGAGGAAGCGGAGGGTCTGTGCCGCAATATCGCCATCATCGACGACGGCGAGATCATCGAGAACACCGAAACCCGCAAATTGCTGCGCCGCCTCAGCACCCACAGTTTCATTCTCGATGTGAAAGGCCCGATCCGCCAGGCGCCGGAGCTCGACGGTTATCGCGTGACACTCCGCGACGAAAACACCCTCGAGGCCGATGTACAGGTCAATCAGTCACTTACCGACCTGTTCGCGCTACTCCAAGCCCAGGGCGTCGAAGTGGTAAGCATGAAGAACAAGGCCAATCGACTGGAGGAATTGTTCGTTCGACTCCTGGACGACAACAACGACCAGAACACGCCCGCCGCCCAAACCGCCTAGACGAGCATCGAAGACCGCACATGCAATTACAGAGAACACTGATCGCTCTGCAGACCATTGTCATCAAGGAGACCCATCGCTACATGCGGATCTGGGTCCAGACCTTGCTGCCGCCGGCCATCACGATGACGCTGTATTTCGTGATTTTCGGCAATCTCATCGGTTCCCGAATCGGACCGATGAACGGCTACAGCTACATGCAGTTCATCGCCCCCGGCATCATCATGATGTCTGTGATCACCAACTCCTATTCGAACGTGGTGTCTTCGTTTTTCGGAGCCAAATTCCAGCACCACATCGAAGAGATTCTGGTCTCCCCCACGCCAAACATCGTCATCCTCCTCGGATACCTGGCCGGGGGCGTGGGCCGGGGCCTGCTGACGGGCCTGATCGTGACGGTGATTTCGCTATTTTTCACCCATCTCCATATCCACAACCTGTGGATCACGATTTCAGTGGTCTTCCTGACCTCGGTGCTGTTTTCCCTCGGCGGCTTCATCAATGCGATATTCGCCCGGAAATTCGACGACATCTCCATCGTTCCCACCTTCATTCTCACGCCCCTGACCTATCTTGGCGGCGTGTTCTATTCCATTTCCCTGCTGCCCGAGGCGTGGCATCGCGTCTCCCTGGCCAACCCGATCCTCTATATGGTCAACGCCTTCCGCTACGGCATCCTTGGTGCATCGGACATCCCCATCGGCACCGCCTATTTCACTATCTTGTTGTTCATTTTCCTGCTGGGCGGATTCAGTCTGTACCTCCTGCACAGAGGCACCGGACTGAGAACCTGACTCCCGGCCGAATCCGGCCACCACCGCCTGGATATCTCCGGCTCCAGGCACTACATACACAAAGAGACTGGCAAATCCACTCCCGCGACCGCCCTTGCGGCGGTCCCGCGCGTCTTTCTGTAACCACACGCTTTGCAAGGAGCCCGACTGAATGAATCTGTCGACCACGCCGCTGCTCACGGACCTCTATCAACTGACCATGATGCAGACGTACTACGAGCGCGGGATGACAGACACGGCGGTATTCGAATTCTTCTGCCGGAAATCGCTCGAGAGCCGGCCTTTCTACGTGGCGGCGGGGTTGGCGCAATTGTTGGAATGGCTGGAACAGCTGCGCTTCGAGGAAGAGGATCTCGCTTGGGCGCGTGACTCGGGGCACTTCACCGACGATTTCATCGACCACCTGCGCAATTTTCGTTTCACCGGTGATGTCCACGCCATGCCCGAGGGCACCCTGTGCTTCCCCGAGGAACCCCTGGTGAGGGTCACCGCTCCGCTGCCCGAGGCCCAGTTGATCGAAAGCCGGCTCATGAACATCGTTCACTTCCAGACCCTGATCGCTACCAAGGCGGCCCGCTGCCGGCTGGCGGCGCCCGGCAAACAGATGCTGGATTTCGGCATGCGCCGCGCCCACGGCGCCGAAGCCGCACTGTTCGCGGCTCGGGCGACTTACATCGGCGGCTTTGACGGAACCGCCACCTGTGCCGCGGGGGCACGTTACGGCATACCCACGGCAGGCACCATGGCGCACTCCTATATTCAGGCCCACGAAGATGAGGCCGCGGCCTTGGAAGAGTTCGCCCTCTCCCATCCCAACAACGTCGTCCTGCTGATCGACACCTACGACACGGAGCGCGGCGCCCGACGGGTCGCCGATCTGGCGCCAGGCTTGGCGGAGCGGGGCATTCAGATCAAGGGCGTACGGCTGGACAGCGGCGATCTGGGCCAACACGCACGCACGGTGAGGCACATACTGGACGAGGCTGGCCTGCGGGAGACCAAGATCATGGCCAGCGGCGGATTGGACGAATTCAAACTCGCTCGATTCACCAACGACGGCGCGCCCATCGACGGCTACGGTATCGGTTCCAAGGTGGATACCTCCGCCGACCTGCCGTTCCTGGACTGCGCCTACAAGCTTCAGGAATACGCCGGCCTCGCGCGTCGCAAGAACTCCGAGGGCAAGGCCACCTGGCCCGGGCGCAAACAGGTTTTCCGTGAATTCGACGACCACGGCACGATGCGCCGAGACCTGGTCACCCTGGACGGTGAGCCGGGGGCTGGCGAACCGCAATTGCTGCAAGTCATGGCAAACGGGCAAACAACCAACCCGCCCGAGTCCGTCTCGGAGATTCGCGACCGCACCCAGAGCAACCTCGGAAAACTCGCCCAAGCCCAACGCCGCCTGGAAGACCCGGAACACTATCCGGTGGAAATCGCCGAACCCATCCGGGCATTGGCGCGCGAAGTGGACCGGCGGCAGAATCGGCCCTGATCCTGTTTGCTCCGACGCGAGACACCACAGGCGGATGCCCACAAAAAAGCCGCACCTCTCACGGTGCGGCCTTCTCTCGCGCAGACAGCCGCCCTGCCCCGAGGAGGGCGGGCTCATGCCGCTCAGGCCACGCGCAGTTCTTCCAGGGACTTGCCCTTCGACTCCCACTCCTTCACCCACTGGGGCTTGCGGCCGCGACCGGACCAACCTCGGGAGCTATCGTCGGGATGACGAAAACGAATCTTACCGGCCGGTTTCTTGCCAGGGCGCCCGCCCGCACCTGAAACCAATTCCGACAACGCAAGGCCGTATTTGTCGGCAACTTCCTTAAGCTCGCGTTGAGCTCTCTTGACGTCATCCTTGCGCCGAGCCTTCAGCTCTTTGTCGATATCCTTTTTCAACTGATTCAACTGCTGCGTGTTGTATTTCGAAAGATCCACTGGCGCGGCTCCTTATACTTAAGATTCGGGAATAACATAATGAAGCGACCGGAAATGGTCACAATTCGCGCAGTCCGTTGACGACTGGTTATCGATGGCAGCGCTTGATTCCCAGCCTTGCAATGGCTCGCATGGCAAGGCCCGCACAAAGCTGGGGAATCGGCTACAGCTTAATTCTATTTAATCGCCGACCGAAAAGACAAGTGTTTTAAATTAAAAGAGCACATAAAAACACCTGAGATTGTGGGGAATATTCTTGACGCGGACAGTCCAATCCCGATCCCGAATACCCGCAAACCCGTTCGCAAGACTCCCAAATTCTTTTCCTCCTCCCGCCACCCCGGAGACGCCGGCGGTTTCGTGATATCAGCCAAACCGTTTATAGTGTGCTGCCCTCAGGAAGCGCATTGGACCCATGGCTAATCAACTATCCGCAATCCCCGCGGCATTGACCATCGAACTGCCGTTCGAACATGTCACCGAACGCCGTCCCGGCCTGGAGCCCCTGGCCATCCAGGATGCAGAGCAACTGGGACTGGCCGTTGCCCGAGATCTCCAGCGCATCGTCGGCGAACTGGACCGCTGTGGCATGGTCATCGTGGGGGCCGCCTACGACCTCACGGAAATGCTGCGGCCCGGTCTGCCGGCGGTTGAGATCCTGATGGAGATCTACCGCGGCAGCATGCAGGGCGGGGAGTTCATGCCCCATTTCATGGCCGTGGGAACGCGCGCCGGGCGTTTTCCGATTCCCAGCATTAAACCCGCCGCCGCGCCGGGCGCGGGACCGTTGTTGATGATTCCCTTTGTGTTCGTGGGCGAACCGGACGAACTCGATGCCCTCAGCGCTCAGGTGGAAAAGAGCCTGCTGGAAAAGGGACAGGCCAGTTCCGAGACCGAACGTTTGGTGAACGAATCGTTCGGTATTGATGCAGTCAATCTCGCTTACGCCACATTCAACGACCTTTGCGCCCTTTTGAAAATCCAACTCGAACACAACGGCTTCGAAGGGCTTTGGACGATACTTGAAGGCGCATTATTCCATCCCGATGAACCACTGACTCTAAGTCTTCCCGCCGGCAATCAATTCCTTCTGCACCAGGGACGCGTCTTTACCCCGTTCCTCACTTTCGACCAGTGGGCGGAACGCGCGGATGGCCCGCTGGAGCGGCTGGTGGAAGGCTACGGTCAATGGATTCGCACCCAGCGCCAATACCACGCCGCGCTGGAGGCTCACGGCCTTGAAGTCCTGACCCTGGCACGCCCCTGGCCGGCGCAGGCAGACGCCGGGCAGGCACTGGCTGAAGCCCGCGAGGCTTCTGTCATCGCGGGCACCCGGTTGGTTGAGCCTCTCAGCGAAAAAGCGCCGCTGGAGCATGCGACAACCCTGGCGCTCACGGAACACAGCCTGCCGCGGCTTGGACCGGTGGCGTACACGGTGCTGGCCCAAAACTCCGACGGAACCGTGGCCTATCTCGCCAACGAATACCCCCTGCGCCCCGAAGGCATCACCGAAATCCGGGGGCACTGGGCCTCCGAAGCGGAGCGCCTCGGGCTGGAACTGCAGATCATAGATCCCGGCACGGTGGTGTTTTCCGAAAACACCTTCCATTTACTACCGTTTTCGGACACCGATCTGCAGACCCATTGAGGCCGAACACCCCATGACCCCGGAAACCTCCGCACGCGCACCCACCGACCTCGTGCGCTTCGACAACGGCTTGCAGCTGGCCCACCGGGCCACCACCGAGGGCCAGGCCGTAGCCATCGTCGTCTGCCTGTACAACGGCTCACGGTTCGAACAACAGCGCCAGGCGGGCTACGCCCATTTCCTGGAACATCTGCTGTTCAAGGACACGCGTCGGTTCAGCCAGTTCGAGATGGCCGAAGAGTTCGAAGCCATGGGCGGCCTGGTCAATGCGCACACCGGCCGCGAACTCACCACCTTCGAGGCATTGGTGCCCCGCGACTGCGCTGCTCAAGCCTGCGAACGGCTGTTGTCCATGCTCACAGAAGCGGCCTTCCACCAGCACGATGTGGACCTGGAGCGGGAAGTGGTCTTCCAGGAAATGGCCGGCGTGCGGGATGTTCCGGCGGACTGGGCCGATGAGGAAGCGGTCCGCCGCGCCTGGGCGGATCATCCCGCGGGCCGGCCGATCCTGGGCGAAGTGGAGGCGCTGAAAATGGCCGACGCTGAGACGCTGCACCAATACCTCGACACGCAGCTGACCGGTGAACGCCTGTGCGTTGCGGTGACGGGCCCCACCAACGGCCAGGACCCCAGTCAGTGGCTGGAACCGCTGACGCGCTTGCCGGCCGGTCGTAAACCCGACTCGCCCACGCCTCAATTCCAGCCGGGCCGCCACGACGTTGCGCGCCCGGTCGAACAATCCCAGCTGCTTTGGCTGATGCCCGCCCCCGCAGTCCACGGCGCGGATCGCGCCGCCGTACTGGCCGCGAACCAGTTGCTGGGCGGCGGCACTGCGTCCCGGCTATTCCAGCGTCTGCGCGAACGTGACGGCTTGGCCTACGAAGTGGATGCCCGGGTGGAAAACTACAGCGACGCGGGACTGTGGGTGGTCTACACCGCCTGCGAGTCCAAGCTCACCGAAAAGGCCATTGCCGCCGTGGAACAGGAAGTGGAACGCTTGGCGAGCAAAGGCCCCAGCGAACGCGAGCTGACGCTGGTGAACCGGCACCTGGACGCCCGCCTGCGCCTGGCGGCGGACGACCGGCTGCAGGACGCCGACCAGCTGACCTGGCGCTGCGCCTACGGCCTGCCGCTGGACGACGGCGAGGGCCTGCGGCGGGAATTGGCTGCGCTCACGGAGAGCGACGTTCGCGATGCGCTGGCGCGAGCCTGGGAAACGCGGTTGAGTTGGCGGTGGGTGGCCGAGTGATCGCCGGTGTCACACCCAGGCAGGGGCCATCGGCCAATGCAAGTCGGATCAGCAAGACTTATCCGACAAGGGATTAAGGCGCTCACCACAGAGGGCACAGAGCTCCACAGAGTCTGCACGCCACCTTCGGAGGCGCGCTGTCACGCAACAAACGGCCGGCGAACCCAGCGGGTCAGCAGAATTCGGGGTGGAAAGAGAGATCATCTCGCCAAGGCGCCAAGAACGCTAAGAGTTACCCCAATAGATAAACCCTGATTCCCTGGCTCTCTTGGCGCCTTGGCGAGAGCATAAAATTCAATCGGTTACCGGATATTAGATGCGAGTAAAACTTTCTCCGCTCTCCTCCGTGGAACTCTGTGTCCTCTGTGGTTAACGCCCGGCAAAGGTTTCACGAATGCACCGGATTGTTGGGTTACCCTTCGCCAGGTTACGGATTCAGCAACACCTTTCGCCAATCCCCCTGCTCGTCCGGGCAATACCGCACCCGGTCATGCAGGCGTCCGGGCCGTGCGGTCCAGAATTCGATGAAATCGGGTTTGACCCGAAAGCCGCTCCAATGCGGCGGACGCGGCACCTCCCGCCCTTCGAACTCCGCTTCATAGTCGCTGACCCGCTTCTCCAGCTCCGCCCGGCCGGAAAGGGGTTCCGACTGATGAGACGCCCAGCCGCCGATCTGACTGACCCGCGGACGGCTGGCCCAATAGGCGTCGGCCTCGGCCGGGTCCACCGAGTACACCGACCCCTCGATCAGCACCTGCTCCCGCAGCGGCTGCCAATGGAAACATAGGGCCGCATGGGGGTTGGCCGCGAGCTGCCGGCCCTTGCGGCTTTTGAGGTTGGTGTAAAACACGAACCCGTGTTCGTCGAAGCCCTTGAGCAGCACTGTGCGCGCGGAGGGCCGGCCTTCGGCATCGGCCGTGGCCAGGGTGAAGGCCGTGGGTTCGCCGAGATCCGTGCCCTTGGCCTGCTCCAGTAAACCACCGAACCGCGTCAACGCCTCCCGATACAGATCCATAACCACCTCAATCAGATTTCTCGACGGGCCGGACCCGAAGGGTCAGCCCATCCATTTGTTCAACCTGCACGGTCTGCCCAGCCCGGATCGGCAGTTCCGACACCGCCTGCCATAGCTCTCCGTGGACTCGGATGCGGCCACGGCCGTCTTCGAAATCGGAAACGGCGCGACCGCTCATCCGGACCAACTGCTCTCGCCCGGTCACCACCTTGCGCCGGTGCGTGCGCAGCGCCAGCGCAGCGATGCCGATGAAGACCCCGGCGCTGACCAACGCAAACGCCCCCACAACCCACAGCGACAACTCGAAGGCCTGCACACCGGTATCCATTAGCATCAGCGACCCGACAACAAACGCCACGACACCGCCCAGCCCCAGGGCTCCGAAACTGGGCACGAAGGCCTCGGCGATCATGAACAGCACGCCCAGGCCCATCAGCGCCAGCCCGGCGATGTTGATAGGCAGCGCCTGGAACGCGAACAAGGCCAGCAGCAGGCAAATCCCACCCAGAACGCCCGGCGCGACGGCGCCGGGATTGGCCAGTTCGAAAATCAGCCCGTAGATGCCTACGAGCATGAGAATATAGGCCACATTCGGGTTGGTGATCACCGCCAGCAGCTCGCTGCGCCAATCCGGGTCCATGCGCACCACGGTCAGCCCGGCGGTATGCAATGTATGGGGCTTGTCGCCGATCCGGACCTGACGCCCGTCGATACGCTTGAGCAGATCCGGCAGATCGTCGGCAAGAAGATCCACCACGTTCATGTCCAGCGCCTGCTGTGCGGGCAGGCTGGCCGCTTCCCGCACCGCTTTCTCGGCCCAGTCGGCATTGCGCCCGCGCAGCCGGGCCAGGGAGCGAATGTAGGCCACGGCGTCGTTGACCATCTTGTGTTGCATGGCGTCGCCTGACCCGCCGCCCTTGCCTTCGTCGCCTCCTCCCGGAATACCGCCGATCTGCACGGGCGTGGCCGCACCGAGGTTGGTGCCCGGGGCCATGGCGGCGATATGGGAGGCATAGAGAATGTAGGTCCCGGCACTGGCCGCACGCGCACCCTTTGGGCCGACGTAGCTCACCACCGGCACCGTGGAATTGAGAATGGCGCGAATGATCCGGCGCATGGCCGTATCCAGCCCGCCCGGGGTATCCATTTCCAACACCACCACGTGGGCACCGGACTGTTCGGCCTGCTCGAGCCCCCGGGTCACGTAATCGCTGGTGGCGGGCCCGATGGCGCCATCGATGGTCAACACCACAGCGGAATTCTCCGCGGCGCGGGGCACGGCGGCCGGCAACAGGGCCAAGCCGGCCAACACCATCACTGCTGCAATCGCTCTCATCGTCCCGTCTCCCCCGTCCCTGCGTCGTGCGACCGCGAACGGTCCTACAGACGATTCTATCGGGTTCCAGGGAGGGCTGCTTGTCTGGAGAGAAGTGGACCGGGGGATTGACGCTCGATTCCAGCGCTCCCACAGCGGACAAGCCCGCCGTGGGAGCGTCGCTTACTGCCGCGCAGCGCTGTAGTCGTTCTACGGTCAAGCGGCGCAACACCCCCGGGCGGCTTCTCCGGCCGCAACCCGAAGGGCTCAGCCCTGTTTTGGCCCCTGGCGGCGTTGCGCCACCGGCCCCGTAGCTACAGCTACGCGACCGGCACCGCGCCTACTCAAATGACCAAAACAGACCTGAGCCGGCCGCGTGAATAGATCAGCGTCTCCCTAGGCGACGGCGTCCAGAATACGCTGTTTGACGTCGTCCACGGCGCCCTGGCCGTTGACGGCCACATAGCGAGGGGCGTCCGCATCGCCGGCCGCCGCGAGGCGGGAGTAGAAATCCACCAGCGGTTTGGTCTGGTCGTGGTAGACATCCAGGCGCTTGCGGACCGTCTCTTCCTTGTCGTCGTCGCGCTGAACCAGGGGCTCGCCGGTGACGTCGTCCTTGCCATCCACCTTCGGCGGATTGTGCTGCACGTGATAGACGCGGCCGGAATCAGGATGGACCCGGCGACCGCTCATGCGGCTCACGATCTCCTCGTCGTCCACCTGCAATTCCAGGACGAAGTCCAGCTTGACGTGCTCCCTTTGCAGGGCTTCCGCCTGGCCGATGGTGCGCGGGAATCCATCGAACAGAAATCCATTGGCGCAATCGGGCTGCGCGATACGCTCCTTGACCAGGCCCAGGATGATGTCGTCGGAGACCAGGCCTCCGGCATCCATGACCTTCTTCGCCTCGATACCCAGAGGCGTGCCTTCCTTGACGGCCGCGCGCAGCATGTCGCCGGTGGAGATCTGGGGAATACCGAAATGCTCGCAGATGAACGCGGCCTGCGTCCCCTTCCCGGCGCCCGGCGGACCTAGCAGTATGATTCGCATGCTCACAACCTCTTCAAGCTCATTAACGAAACCCTACTCGCCCTAGCGGTCCGCTACCCCAACTGCAAAAGGACGCCCGTCCTCGGAACTGGGGATGCGGGCTTGGCGTGCGTTGCTATTCGACCGGCCGCGGCGCGAACATGCGCCCGCGGGCAGGTCACTGTGCGGGCGGGTATTTTTGGCGCTGAGCGTATCACCTGCCCAGGGGAACTGCAATTGAGGGGAAACAGCATGGGCCCCGACCCGCGCGCCTTGCCGGCGGCGCAGACTCGGGGCCTCAAGGGGAAAGGTGGAGTCAGGCGGCCAATACGCGCGCTATTGCGTCCAGGCCGTCGTGGCCATCGAGAACCCGTTCGAACACCGCCTGGCAGTCTTCCTGGGTCAGGGCCAGCTTCTCGAGCACGCGCAGCGGGCACATCCTCGCTGTCGCCGTCGCCCAGACCGATACGGCGGGCCAGGCGGTCGGCCAGCAGCACCAACAACACGTAGGCGGCGTGGTCGCCGTCGTAGTCCTCCTGGTGGTGATGGGCGACGGTAACCACGACTTCCTCGGGCAGATCCCAGGTGTGCAGCAACCAGGCTCCCAGTCGGGCATGGCCGGTTCCCACCAGAACCTTTGCCTCCCCCATGGCCAGAACCTTGCGTTCCAACAAGGTCACGGGCACTTCCGGATGGGCGGCGACCAAGCGGTTCAGCATTGCAAATTCGGGTTTGAACAGGTGGCCCAGCAGGAGGAATCCAAAGTTGTGCAGCAACGCCGACAAGTACACCAAGCCGAGCTTGGGCCGCTCGCGCGGCGGCATGCGCCGGGCCAATTCCTGAGCCATGCAGGCGGTATAGGTAGCGTGGCGCCAGAACGCGTCCAGGCCCAGCGGGCCGTTGGCGGGATTGCGGAAAGCCTTGCCGGCGGCCAGGCCCACCGCCATGTTCACCACCATCTCGAAACCGAGCACGCGGTGGATCGCTGCGACAATCGTATTGATCTCGCCCCGGTATCCGAAGAACGGCGAACGCGCATAGCGCATCACCTGAGCCGCGAGACTCGGGTCCCGGCCGACGACCTCGGCCAGATCCTGCGGCGTCGCGTTAGGATCGTCGCGCAGCCGGAGAATCTGCATGGCGATCTGGGGCATGGCCGGCAGAGTGTAGAGCCGCCCCAGCTTCGTCAGGGCCTCGGGCGTCGGCGCGTACGGGCAACTGGCGCCGAAAGGCATGGACTCGGCGGCATCACAGGGCGTGGGATCGGCGGCGAACAAACCCACATCCCCCCGCTCCGTGAGCTGCACGAAGGCCTCCTGGGAAAGCCCCACCAGGCACTCCAGACGGCCCACGGCGACATGCACGAACGGCAGCTCGAACACGCTTTGATCCACGACCATCGACACGCCGTAGGCCTCTCCCAGCGCCGGAGTGGTCCCCGGTTCGCAGTCGGCGAAGGTCTTCTGGCCCACCGAGGCGGGAGCGATTTCCACGGTCCCGCCCAGCAGTTCCTCCAGGCGGGGAAAATCGATCAACCGCCCGGCCGGCAGCACGGCCAGAACCGGTCTGCCGGTCACCTGCAGCAGAACCCCACGCGCAACCTGATCGACTCCAAGCCCGGCATACACCGCCGCCTGCTGAATCCGCGGCGTCGCCGTATGAGTGACCACGGTAAACTGAATACCCGCGGATTGAAGATAGTTGCTCAGGGTCGCCGGAAGCGCCATGGTCATAAACCCGCTTATTGATCGGTCGAAATTCCACGCGCAAAGACTCCGCACCACGGCGGAGTGTCAATTAGCGCATTCTTAATATTCTTGTAATCCGGGGGCGCCGGCGATTAAAGGAAGCCGATCACAGTATCGAAGGGTGTGAAAACGGTCTGACGAACGGTACGAGCCCCGAGGCGGCCGCGACCGCGCCGGCTACAACGGCCGGAATCGGAAACTGCGCGTATCCTGGGTCCGGCCCTGGGGATCGAAGGTGCGCTCGGCGAAGCGGTATTCGCCGTCGGCCTCCACCAGCAGGATGGTGGTGCAGCGGGTGCCGTAACGGGGAGAGACGATAAACGGCGACGACAGCAGGTGTTCCATCTCCGTGCTCACCCCCGTATCCGGGAGTTGATCCTCGGCGGCGGGCTCCCGGTCGTACAGGAGATCGAACAGCTCCTCCAGATCCAGCCGCGAATGGCTGTCCAGATAGGATTCCAGGCGCCCCCGGGTGCGCTCCACCTTGGGCCAGGGCGTGTCCAGCAAGTGGTTGCTCAAGCCGAATACCCGACCGCTGTCCAGGCGACGGTCTTCCCCTTCCATGTTGGAGAAATAATGAATCCCGCCGGGGGGGCCGAACAGCAGGTTGAAGCCGTTGTATTCATGACCGTGTGTGCGCAGATAGTTGGCGAAACGCGATGCCGGGTAATGCAGCGCATCCACCACCAGTTGCCCCCGCGAAGGCGCGCCGGGCTGCCGGCGATCGGGGTCGCGGTAGTTGGTCACCGCCGCGAACCGGCCTTCCTGGTTGACGCCGAACCAGGTTCCGCCGGCCTCCTGGTCACGACCCGCCAGGATCGCCGCGTCGTCCCACCAGTCGGCAGGCGAAGTGGGGCGTTCGTGGAATTCGTCGCGGTTGGCGACGATTACCAATGGATACGCCGGGTGGCGCTGGTTTGCGAGCAGCAGCAGGCACATTAGGACGTGTTAACCTTCCAGGCAGGTCCTAGGACTTGGGCTTGGCGGTGACGGCCTTCAAATTGCCGTCCATATCGAGCACATAGAGACGATCACCGGCCACCACCGGCGCCTGACTGATCGGCGCATCGCCGAAGCCGCCACCGATATCAACTCGCGCCAGGATTTTCCCCGAAGACCGGGACAGCCAGCTGACCCGACCGGCGTCGTCGGCCACCACTACGTCGTCGCCATAGACCACAGGAGCAGTCACACGCAGCCCCTGGAACTGGTCCTGGCGCCAGACGGAGGCGCCATTGGCCCGGTCGAAGGCCCAAATGCGGCCCTTGGCGTCGGTTACGTAGACCTGATGGGCGTCCACGGCCAGGCCCGCCCAGGACGACAGGTCGCGCTCCCAGACCGTCCGCCCGGTATCCAGGCTCAGGGCCATGAGACGGCCCTGATAGCTCACGGCAAAGACCTGATCGCCGCTGACCACCGGCGTACCGTCCAGATCCACCATTCGGTCCAGATCCGAAGCGCCGTGAGGAATGCCGACATCCGCTTCCCAGACCGCGCGGCCCGTTTCCAGATCAATGGCCGGCAGTTTGCCGGAATCCAGCCCCACCAGGGCCATGCCCCGGGCGATCACCGGATCGGCGGAACCACGCAGGGTGAGTACGGGGGGCGTGCGATCGTAAATCCAACGGCGAGCGCCGTCCGAGGCGCGCAGCCCGAAGACGCGGCCGTCGCCGCTGCGGGCCACCACGGTGCCGTCGCCTATCGCGGGCACGGAGAGCACCTCGCTGGTCACACCGGAGACCCACAGAGTCTTGCCGTCGGCCTTGTTGAGGCCCAGCACGTTGCCATCCAGTGTGCCGAACGTCAGCAGATCGCCACCGATTCCCGGACCGGCGGAAATGGGCCGGTCGGTGTCAACCCGCCATATCCGCTTCCCGTCCTTGGCCGCGTAGCAGGATACGGTGCCGTCCTTGTCGGCCGTGTACACCCGGCCGCCATCCAGGCCCGGCACCAGGCGCTCGGCGGCAAACTTCGCGCCGGCGCCGGCATCCACGGACCACACCACGTTCACAGCGACGCCGGTTTGCTGATCCACCAGCGAATCGGACGGCTTGGGCGGCGCCTCCTTGAAGACGCTGCAGCCACCGAGGAATACCACCAGTGTCAGCAGTGCGAGACGTCGGATCACGCGGAGGCGCCTCCCAGTTCGTTACGTTTGATCGTGATCAGTTGGCGCCGCTGGGGCGAAATCCCCTGATCGGCCAGGGCTTCCTCGTAAGCATCGCGCGCCTGGGAGGCTTCACCCTTGGCGGCATAGGCATCGCCGCGCAGCTCCGCGTACTGCGATGCATATGGACCCTGTTCCTTCTGTTGGAGCAATCCCAAGGCGTCGTCGTACTTCTTCTGGGCCAGCAGAACCCGCGCCAGGCGCAGCCGCGCCAGCGCCTTGAAGGCCTCGCTGTCGGCATTGTCGGCGGCCCAGCGCAACTGCTGGGCGGCCTTGTCCAGATCGCCCGCTTCGTTGTAGTGGGCGCCCAGACGCAACGCCGCCAGCACGGCGAAAGTCGTTCCGCCAAAACTCTTTTCCAAGGTCTGGCCGGCCTGGACGGCCGCCTCGGGCTTGCCGCCCCTCAGGGCGTTGTCCAAGGTCAGGTAATGGTCCGAGGCCGCCTCGACCTGCTGCTTGTGGTAGGCGTTCCACTCGTGCCAGCCGAACAGCCCGATCACCGCCAACGCCACGCCGGCGATTACCGCTCGCCCGTTCTCTTTCCACCAGGCCTTGATCGCCTCGATTTGCTCTTCTTCAGTCTCGTAATGTGCCACGATGTTCTCCTCAAGACGCCCCGCCCAACCGGGACATCATCTCCTTCAGGTAGCCTGCCAATTGATCCTGCGCGAGGGTGACTTGTTCGCCTTCGGCGCGCAAGTCCTTGACCCCGACCGTGGCTTGGGCGCGCTCTTCCTCGCCCAGCACCAGCGCGAACCGGGCTCCCGCCTTGTCCGCCTTCTTGAACTGACTTTTGAAACTGCCCCCACCGCAGTTGGCGCGAATCCGCAAGCCGGGGAGCTCATTGCGCAAGCGCTCGGACAAAGCCAGCGCCGCGGAAAAATGCGCGTCCGAGGCAACGATGAGATAGGCATCCACCGCGCCCTCGCTGGGGCAGCCCGCCGGCCTCTTCCAACAGCGCCACCAGTCGGTCCAGGCCCAGACCGAAGCCGATGGCCGGCGTGGAGCGACCGCCGATCTGTTCCACGAGGCCGTCGTAGCGGCCGCCGGCGCACACGGTTCCCTGGGCGCCCAGCCGATCGGTGATCCACTCGAACACCGTGCGGCCGTAATAATCCAGGCCCCGGACCAGGCGGGGATTGACCGTGTACGCAACACCGGCCTCATCCAGCAAGGTACAGAGGCGGTCAAAATGCTCGCGGGAACCGCTGTCCAGGTGTTCGGCCAGGGAAGGCGCATCAGCGAGCACGGCCTGGGTCTCGGGCGACTTGCTGTCGAGAACCCGCAGCGGATTGGTATCCAATCGCCGCCGGCTGTCCGCGTCCAGCGAATCCACGTGGCCGCGCAGATAGGTGACCAGGCGCTCGCGGTAGTCCGCGCGAGCCTCGGCCGTACCCAGGGAGTTCAGTGTCAGGGTTACGTCGTCAAGGCCCAGGGCCTTGAGCATGCGCGAGGTCATCAGAATGATTTCCGCGTCGATGTCCGGGCCTTCCAGGCCGAACACTTCCGCGCCAATCTGGAAGAACTGGCGATAGCGCCCCTTCTGGGGCCGTTCATGGCGGAACATCGGCCCCGTGTACCACAGCCGCTGCTGCTGGTTATGGATCAGGCCGTGCTCGATGCAGGCGCGCACGCAACCGGCGGTACCCTCCGGGCGCAACGTCAGGCTGTCGCCGTTGCGGTCGTCGAAGGTGTACATCTCTTTTTCCACGATATCCGTGGCCGCGCCGATGGACCGGGCGAAAAGCTCCGTATGCTCCAGCAGGGGCAGTCGGATCTCTTCATAGCCGTAGGCGTGAAGCACGTCCTTCAGCACGCCTTCGACATGCTGCCAGGCGGGTGTCCGCTCCGGAAGGATGTCGTTGAAACCACGGACGGATTGAATGGACTTGGACAAGGAGAAGTCTCCGTGAATCGACTTTCGAATCTGGCACTCTTCCAAGATGATCTTGAAAAAGTGCTAGTGGCCCGGGGGGATCTTCGTGTGCAGAACGTGCCCCGGATCGGGAAACGCGTAGTGCTGCCCATCGAGATCTGCGGACACGGCGCTGGGCGCGCCCACCACCAACGAGAACGGCGGCACCCCCCGCAGCGTGCGATCACCGGATTGCTTCACCAGTTGATACAAGAGGCGCTGGCCATGGGCGTCGCGGACTTCCATCCAGGAGGGTCCGCTGAAATGCAGTACCAGCTCCTTGGACCCCGCTTCGGCTTCGGTGCCGGTGGCGTCGGCGGTTGCGCTCGCCGGCGGCTCGGATGCCGGGGCGGACTGCGTTTGAGCGGGGCTGCCGGTCGTTGAAGGCGTCGACGCCGGCGCGGTATCGGGCTGGGGCGCCGCTTGCGGCTCGGCGGATGCCTGAGGCTTTTCCTCGGGAGTCGGTTTCGCGGCCGGCGCCTCGGCCGGTTCGGTCCCGGTCGGTTGCGAAGTCTGCGCCTGCTCGCGAGCTTCGGGGGCGGCTTCGGCCGGCGGCGCGGTGTTGCCTTCCGCCTCTGTGACCGTGTTTTCTCCGGTCTGTTCGCTTACGGAAGGCCCCTGGGCGCTGGGCATCAGTTCGCCCTGGTTCCAGTAGAAGAACAGGACTCCTACCGCGACCACCACGCCAACGATCAGCAACCAACCCAATACCCCGAATTCCGGGGAGGTGCGCAGCGGCCTGCGCACCACGATTTGATGTTCCTCTTCCAAGCCCAACTGGTCGAACGCGGCCATCACGATGTAAGGCTTAATGTCCACCAGTTTGGCGTAGGAACGCAGGTAGCCTTTGACAAACGTGGCAGGCGGCAGTTGCTCGTAGCGATCCGCCTCCATGTTCTCGACCGTCTGGGCCGTCAAATGCAGCGCATCCGCCACGTCGCGGACGCTCAGGCCCTTGGACGTGCGGCCCTCGCGCAGCAGACGCCCCGGCCCGCTGGGCGGAATGACAGGACCCGGGTCGATATCGTTTTGACCTTCAGTCATCTTGCTTTCTTTGCAGCAATTGATCGGTTTCCTTGGAATCGGGGAATTTCTGCCTCAGCAGCATCCCATAGCTGGCCGCCTCGTCTTTGTGGCCCAGCTTGTTTTCAATGCGTACCGCCAGCCAAAGGCTCTCGGGAGTGATCGCCCCCACTTCCCGATAGCGCTGATAGTAGCCCTGGGCCGACACATAATGACCTTCCTCAAAGCGCAGCTGGGCCATTCGCAGCAGCACCGGCGGGAAGCGGCGGTCCTTCTCCAGCGCCTGGCGGAAGAATTCCTTGGCCTTCTCACGGTCGCCGGAATCCATGGCACAGATGCCGGCATTTGCGTAAGCGATTTCCGGCTTCTTGTAGAGCGGGTTGCTGGCCGCCTTCATGAACTTCTTTTCGGCTTCCTTGGCATTCCCCCGCAGACACAGATAGCGTCCGTAGTTGTTGAGGGTGCCGGAATCGTTGGGATCGATCTCGATGGCGCGCTCGAAATGCTCCTGGGCCTTGTCGTACTCGCCCAGGCGCTGATAGAGCACGGCTACGCCGCCTTGCACGATGGCGAGATCCGGATCCTGGGCCATCGCCTTCTTGAATTTGGTCATGGCGGTATCCAGATCGCCACGCTCCATGTAACCGATGCCCAGCTTGGCGTTAATGGTGGCGGCCTTGCTGGCCTTGTCGCCCAGCCGCTCGCCCTCGGGACTGGTCGTGGCGCAACCCACCAGCATGAAAAAGGTGCACGCGAGCACCAGAAACCGGCTTGTGGTTCTCATCAGGGCCTGCTAATCCATCTGCTTCGGGTTGGGCCGGACAGGCGCCTATCCGGCGTTGCTCGTCGTTCATTTGGAATCACTAAACTTCTCTCCTCGCGCCCGATCTAGGCGCCTGTCAGTCCCAACGCAGTCCGGGGCAGATGGATTAACAGGCCCTATGGGGTCGCCTGATTATTCTGTTCCCGTCGAAAACGGCGCCGGGTCCGGTCCTGCACCTTGCCCACGAGCTGGCCACAGGCCCCATCGATATCCTCGCCGCGGGTCTTGCGCGTGGTGGTGACCACGCCATGCCGACTGAGGATAGCACTGAAACGCTCGATTCGTTGGGCGCTGGAACGTTTGTACCGCGCCTCCGGGAACGGGTTGAAGGGAATCAGGTTGACCTTGGACGGGATGCCGTCGATCAGAGCCGCAAGTTGATGGGCGTGCGCATCGGTATCGTTGACGCCGTCGAGCATCACGTATTCCCAGGTGATCGAGCGGTGGGGCTTGTCGGCGATGTAGTTACGGCAAGCCTTAAGCAACTCGGCGATGGGATACTTGCGGTTGATGGGCACCAGCTCGTCGCGCAGCGGATCATTGGGGGCGTGCAGTGAAACCGCCAGACTGACGTCCGTGTCCTCCCGCATGCGGTACAGGGCGGGCACTACGCCGGAAGTGGACAAGGTCACGCGGCGCTTGGACAGGCCATAGGCGTGATCGTCCGTCATCACCCCCATGGCGGGAATGACGTTCTTGTAGTTCAGCAGCGGCTCGCCCATGCCCATGAGGACCACATTGGTCACGCGACGTCCGGGTTCGCGGCGTTCCAACTCGCGATTCACGAACCAGACCTGGCCAACGATCTCGGCGGCGGACAGATTGCGGTTGAACCCCTGCACACCGGTGGAGCAGAAACTGCACTCCAGGGCGCACCCCACCTGGGAGGAAATGCACAAGGTGTCCCGGCTTGTTTCCGGAATAAGTACCGTTTCCACCGCATTGCTGCCGTCCAGCTGAAGCAGCCACTTGTGGGTACCGTCGGTGGATTCCTGATCCAGCGTGGCCGTGGGCACGCGGATCTCCGAGATCTCCGCCAACTTGCCCCTGAGCGCCTTGCTGAGGTCGGTCATCGCGTCGAAATCGGTCACGCCCCGGTCATGAATCCATTTCAGAACCTGAGACGCGCGAAAGGGCTTTTCGCCCAGTTCGGCGAAAAGCCCTTCCAAACCGGGGCGATCGAGGCCGAGAAGATTGATCTTCCCGGCACTCGGAGCCTCGGAAACAACTTTAACGGGAATGGATCTCATCGGCTTTGAAGAAATAGTCGATCTCCTGGCGCGCGGTCTCGGGCGCATCGGAACCGTGAACCGCGTTGGCATCGATGGAGTCCGCGAGATCGTGGCGAATGGTGCCCGCGGCGGCTTCCTTCGGGTTGGTGGCGCCCATGATTTCGCGGTTCTTGGCAATGGCGTTCTCGCCTTCCAGGACCTGCACCATGACGGGGCCGGAGATCATGAAGCCCACCAGGTCGTTGAAGAAGGGGCGCTCCTTGTGCACCGCGTAGAAGCCCTCGGCCTGTTCACGGCTCAGGTGCAACATTCTGGCGGCAACGATCTTCAGCCCCGCCTTCTCGAAGCGGCTGTAGATGTCACCGATCGCATTCTTGGCGACGGCATCGGGCTTGACGATGGAAAGGGTGCGTTCAACGGCCATCCGGGCAACTCCGTACGTTCATGAAATGAATGAAAAATGAACCCGCGACGAGGCGCGGGTTGGGAAACGGCGCCCAGTTTAACTTGTGCTCCCTGAAGGGGCAATTTCAGACCATCAAGTCGACCATGAAGGCTCAGACGCTGAAACTTTCGCCGCAGCCGCACTGATCCTTGACGTTTGGGTTGCGGAAGCTGAATCGCTGGTTCAGCCCGTCGCGGACATAGTCCACTTCCATGCCTTCCAGAAACGGCAGGCTCTTCCGGTCCACTACCACCTTCACGTCGCCCTGTTCGAATACCGCGTCCGCCTCGCCTATTTCCTCGAGATAGGCCACGGTATAGGCGAAACCGGAACAGCCGCTGGTGCGCACGCCCAGCCGCAGCCCGGCCGGAACACCGTGCTTGCTGGTATAGGCCTTCACGTGGTGAGCCGCCCTATCGGTTAGCGTGATCGCCATGAATCTTACCTCTGCTAGCCATTCCTAATAGTGTCAGCCAAAGCGGCCTTCAGCGCATCTTCGGCCACCAGGGCCACGCCCAGCTTGTCACCCGCCAGGCCCAGGGCGTCTGCGATATCCAGTCCCCGGACGGCTCCGGCCTGCTCCGGCGTCGCATCTTCGACGCGCTCGCAGAGCCAGTCGGCCGCCGCGATGGCCGATGGACAGCCGAAACACAGGAAACGCGCGGCCGCGATTTGTCCGCTGTCGGCAAACCGCAGTTCGATGCGCGTCCAAGTCCCCGAACCCGGGGTGCCCGCCTCGCCCGCCGCTTGCGCGTTGTCCACGGTTCCAGCGCGGTTTGGGGCGCTAAACCTGCGTTCAACATCGGCACTCAGGGGCGAATAGTTCATCAGTTACGCACTTCGACCGCGGTTTTCAAGCGGCGTTCCCTGAGAATAAAGGGACTCCAGCCTATCACCCGCGCGATGACGAACCCAAAGCGGCGATATTGCCCGCAGCCGCCTCACCGCCTCGGAAATGACCGCTGCGGCCTCGTCGATCTGGGCCTCGGTGGTGGGACGGCCGAAACTGAAACGCACGGAGCTGTGCGCCAACGCGTCCGGCAGACCCAGGGCCCGGAGGACGTGCGAGGGGTTGCCGCTGGCCGCGCTGCAGGCGGAACCGGCCGATACCGCCAAGCGGTCCCGGATTTCGGCGTCCAGGGCCTCGCCGTGGATGCCGGCGAAGGCAACGTTCAGCACGTGGGGTGCGCCGGATTCGGCGCCGTTGATGAACACGCCCTCCAGCGGTTCGAGCCGCCGCCAAAGACGCTCGCGCAGGGCGGCCAGACGGCCGCGGTCTTGGTCCAGCCGCTGCTCCGCCACCGCACAGGCGGCTCCGAACCCCACGGCCTGATGCACGGCCACGGTACCGGAGCGAACACCGCCTTCCTGGCCGCCGCCGAAACTGATCGGTTCCAGGCGCAGGCGTGGCCGGCGCCGCAGGTACAACGCCCCGACGCCCTGGGGCCCGTAGATCTTGTGAGCGGACACCGAGAGCAGATCCACATCCCAGTCCTGGCAGTCCACCGGCAGCTTGCCCACGCTCTGGGCGGCATCCACGTGAACCAGCGCGCCGTGGCGATGGGCAAGCCGAATCACCGAGTCGATATCCTGCACGGTGCCGATCTCGTTGTTCGCGTGCATCACCGAGACCAGCAGGGTGCGCTCGTCCAGGGCTCGCTCCAGATCCGCCGGATCCAAACGCCCGGACCGGTCCACCGGCAGGCGAGTGACCCGCAGGCCCTCGCGTTCCAACTGGGCGCAGGGCTCCAGTACCGCCTGATGTTCCGTCGCCACCGTGATCACATGATCGCCCCGGCCGCGCCGGTAGCCGAAGCGAGCGGCGCCGAGGATGGCCAGGTTGTTGGATTCCGTGGCGCCGGCGGTGAACACCACGGCGTCCGGGTGCGCGCCGATCAGGCTCGCAACCTGGGCCCGCGCCTGCTCCACCGCCGCCGCCGCGGCGCGTCCGAAAGCGTGCTGCACGGAGGACGGGTTGCCGAAGCGCGCCTCGCCCTCCAACCAGCCGGCCATGGCCCGCGCGGCCGTCGGATCAATCGGCGTTGTCGCTGCGTAGTCCAGATAGATCGGGGTCATGGCCTGGGCACCCGCGTCTCCATCAACCCTCGTTGCGGCGCTCGGTCTCGCCTCCGCCGTTTTCCAGCTCGGCAGTAACCTCCAGATCGCAGCCCTCGATATCCGGGAGTTTGGACGCATCCACATCGCCGCCGAGATTGCGGATCGCGCCGCACATCTGCTTCATGCGCTCGTCGGTGACGTGCACATGATCCAGGATCGCGTTGATGGCGTTGGCCACCGGATCCGGCATGTCGGCGGTAGCGCCGTAGGCCTCGAACCCGATCTTGCGCGCCGTTTCCTCGCGGCGTTTGTGGTCGCCGGTCTTGGCGGTGGCGATCCGCGCGGGGATACCGGTCATGGTGGCGCCCTTGGGGACGTGCTTCACCACCACCGCGTTGGAGCCGATGCGCGCGCCCTCGCCGACGTTGATCGGGCCCAGCACCTTGGCGCCGGCACCCACGATCACATCGTTGCCCAAGGTGGGATGGCGCTTGCCCTTCTCCCAGCTCGTACCGCCCAGGGTGACGCCGTGGTAGAGGGTGCAGTCGTCGCCGATGACCGCCGTCTCGCCGATCACGACGCCCATGCCGTGATCGATGAAAAACCGCCGCCCGATGGTCGCGCCCGGGTGAATCTCGATCCCGGTAAACCAGCGCGCGAACAGGCTGATGAACCGGGCGAGCCACTTGGCCCCGTGGCGCCACAGCCAATGGTTCATGCGATGAAACAGCAATGCGTGCAGACCCGGATAGCAGGTCAGCACTTCCAGCGTGTTGCGGGCGGCGGGGTCGCGATCCATGACGCAACGGATGTCTTCACGCAGACCTCTGAACATCAGGGCATTCCTTATACTTGATAGCGAGCGGAAAACAGATACGGGGAATGGCCGCGAGCCGGTAATCCGACTGCGGCTAGGGACAGTAATGGATGGCGCCGATACTCATGGTAAAAAATATTAGCCTTTTCTGGACCAAATTGGTACCCATTCAGGAATTGCGCGCTGCGCGCGGCCTGTTCAACGTTTCCGGTCACGAAGAGCGCGAAGGACGTGAATGCCTGATCCCTTGTTTGCCGTTCCCGTTGCTTCGGGTTCTTCGTGACCGGAAACGCTGAATCAATCCCCGATACTCTTCTCCACGTGGGCCAGAATCCCGCGCAGGATCTGCACTTCGTTCACGTCCGGCCGGGTGCGATTGAACATGAGTCGCAGGCGGCGCATCAAGGCCCGCGGATTCTCTTCACGCAGGAAATCGATGCGTTTGAGCACGCGCTCCAGATGTTCGAACAGCATTTCCATTTCATCGGCGCCGGCAGCGGGAAAATATTGTCCGGGCTGGGGCAAATCGGCCTCGGTCGCCTGGACCATGCGCAGTTCATAGGCCATGACCTGAACCGCGGCGCCCAGGTTGAGCGAGGAGTATTCGGGGTTCGCGGGGATATGCACCAGGTGATGACAACGGTCCATTTCGTCATTGGTCAGACCCGAGCGTTCGCGCCCGAAAAGGATGGCAACCGGGTGATCCGCGCTTTCCCGGGCGGCCATTTCCGCCGCTTCCCGGGGATCGATCACGATGGAGGACAAGGTTCGCGGCCGGGCACTGAGACCAAGGACCAGGCCGGCACCGCGCAAGGCATCGTCCAAGCTGTCGTGGACTCCCGCCGTCTCCAGCAGATCGACGGCGCCGGAGGCCCGCGCCTCGGCTTCCTCGTCGGGAAATCGCTGAGGCGCCACCAAATGCAGACGGCTCAGGCACATGGTCTTCATGGCACGGGCGGCGGCGCCGATGTTGCCGGGGTGGGAGGTTTCCACGAGCACGAAACGTAGATTCTCGGGGTTCATCGGTTACGGTGTCTCCTTGGCCAATCGCGAACCGGAGACGCATTTTACAGCCCTTGGGGCGAACATCAGCAGATTGAGCGACCGACACCCCGGTCGCGACGAACAAGGGCTGTAAGCCACGCGGCTTCCTGTTATCCTTTGCGGCCTTCGCCGCACCTACGGCGGTTTCTCGACCCAAGCGAGCTCAATCCCATGCATCCGATGGTCAACATCGCCGTGCGCGCCGCCCGTGCCGCCGGCAACGTCATTGTCCGCAACACCGACCGGCTGGACCGCATTCGTGTGGAGGCAAAAGGCCTCAACGACTTCGTCAGCGATGTGGATCGCATGGCCGAGGACGAGATCATCCACGTCATCCGCAAGGCCTATCCCAGCCACGGCATTCTGGCGGAGGAAGGCGGTCACTCCGAGGGCGACGAATACGTCTGGGTCATCGACCCGCTGGACGGGACCACCAACTTCCTGCACGGCTTTCCACACTTCGCTGTCTCCATCGGCCTGAAGCACCAGGGGCGCCTGGAGGCCGGTGTCATTTATGATCCGCTGCGCCAGGAGCTGTTCACCGCGTCCAAGGGCCAGGGGGCCCAACTGGACGGACGCCGGATCCGGGTGGGCAAGCGCCGGGGCATCGAAGGCAGCCTGCTGGGCACCGGATTCCCCTTCCGTCACCCGCGCTACATGGAACCGTATCTGGAGATGTTCAAAGCGGTCAGCGGCAAATGCCAGGACATGCGCCGGGCGGGATCGGCGGCACTTGACCTGGCCTATGTGGCCTGCGGACGGCTGGACGGCTACTGGGAATTGGGGCTGCGCGAGTGGGATCTGGCGGCCGGCGCCCTGCTGGTGCAGGAGGCCGGGGGTATCGTCGGCGGCCTGGACGGCGGCGACGACTACCTGGAGACCGGCCATATCGTGGCCGCCAATCCCAAGGTCTTCCACGGGCTGATGCAGCAGGTCAGCCGCCACAAGCCCACCGAAGTCAGAATCCAGAAGAAATAGCCTTCCCGCGGGGAGGTGCAAATCCGGCGCCGAGCCAGACCAAGTGGGACCTCAGAGGGCGCCCCGCCGCTCGGCTTCGTTCCGGGGAGTCAGTCGTGCCGACCCGGCTTCGGCAAAAGGCACAAGATTGGCGAAGAATTGCTCCGCGCAGTGGGCCCAGGTGTGCCGCCGGGCGTAGTCGACGCAGGCTGCCGGATCCAGCTTCAGTGCATCCCGCGTGGCGGCGCCCAGGTCCTCGTTCAACACGCCGGTGACCCCCGGTCGCACCACATCGCGCGGCCCGGTCACCGGGTACGCGGCCACCGGCACCCCGCAGGCCATGGCCTCCAGCATGACCAGACCAAACGTATCCGTGCGGCTCGGGAACACAAAGACGTCGGCCGCCGCCAGATGCCGGGCCAGTTCCTCGCCGTACTTGTAACCCGCATAGTGAACGTCCGGATAGCGAGCCCGTAGCGTGCCCAAGTCCGGGCCGTCGCCCACCACCACCTTGCTGCCGGGCAGATCCAGCCGCAAGAACGCCTCCAGGTTCTTTTCCACGGCAACACGGCCCACATACAAGGCAATGGGCCGCGGCAGGCCCAGATAGCTCTTGTCCCGCGGCCGGAACAGCGCCACGTTCACGCCTCGCCCCCAGACCACGAGATGATCGAAACCCTTCCGCTCCAGCTCGTCGCGCATCGAGGGCGTGGGGACCAGGGTGCGCGCGGCGGCGGCATGAAAGCGTCGCAAGTAGGCGTAGGACCAGGCCTCGGGCACCGGCGCCCGCATTCGAAGGTACCGCGGGAATTGGGTGTGAAAGGACGTGGTGAAAGGGTGACCGGTCCGGCGCGCCCAGCGCCGTGCGGCGTGCCCCAGCGGGCCTTCGGTCGCGATGTGCAACGCGTCCGGCGCAAACTGCTCTATCACGGCCCGGAAACGGCGACGCGGGAACAAGGCCAGGCGAATTTCCGGGTACGTCGGGCACGGCACCGAGCGGAAGTCGCCCGGATGGATCACCCGGACCGCGTGCCCCTCGCTCTCCAGCCACTCGCCGACCCGGGTCAGCGTGTTGACGACGCCGTTGACCTGGGGATACCAGGCGTCGGAAACGATCGCTATCCTCATGCGGCCCGTATCGCGGCTTCCGTGGCCAGAGACTTCAGCGAATGCTGGGCGTCGGACCAGTGCAACAACTCCAGAACCCCGTCGCGGCGTTCCACCAGGGATGTACAGCTCTCCACCCAATCGCCGTCATTGCAGTAGAGCACGCCGTCGAACTCCCGGATCTCGGCATGGTGGATATGGCCGCAGACCAGTCCGTCCACTCCCTGGCGCCGGGCCTCGAAGGCCAGCGCTTCCTCGAAATTGGAGATGTAGTTCACCGCATTCTTGACCTTGGCCTTCAGGTAGGCGGCCATAGACCAATACGGAGCCCCGAAACGCCGCCGAACCCAATTGACCCAGTGATTGGCCTGCAGCAGCCAGTCGTAAATTCGACTGCCCAGCATCGCCACTAACCGGCTGCACTGAACCACGGTGTCGAATTCATCACCGTGGAGAACCAGGAACCGCCGGCCGTCCACCGTGGTATGGATCGCCCGATTCCTGATCGAGAAGTTGTCGATTTCCAGGCCATCGTATTCCCGGAGCAGTTCGTCGTGATTGCCCGGCACGTAAACCACCTTGGTCCCGGCTTGCGCCTTTTCCATGATGGTGCGGACGACTTCCGCATGTTCCCTGGGCCAATAGAGGCCCTTCTTCTTCATCTCCCAGAAATCGACGATATCCCCCACCAGATAGAGGTAATCCGATTCACTGGAGCGCAGGAACTCCAGCAGGAAATCCGCCCGACAGCCCCGAAACCCGAGATGTAGATCGGAAATGAATATGGCCCGGTAACGCAAGGGATTGAATTGCTTAACGGTCATCGTCCACCGCCCGGTTGATGGATTTGAGAGCAGTGTGCGCGGGAATTGTTAAGGCGAAATGGCGCGAACACTCCATTTTTATGACATGAAAACCACGCCCCATTGGGGATTCCCCGGGGGTTGAGCCACTCCCCCGGCGGCGCAATGTCGAATAAACAACCGGTGCAGACAAATACCGAGGTAACGCACTCATGGCCGAGACATTGAACGAAAAGCAAACGGACAAGCTGCGACAACGGCTGCGAACGCGCCTGGATGAATTGCGGGGCGCGGTCCGGGAGGAATTGCTGGCCTCCGGCGAAGGCCATCATCAGCAACTCGCGGACTCGGTTCACGATCCCGCCGACGAGTCGCTGGCGGAGCTCCTGGCCCACCTGGACCTGGCCAGCGTGCAGCGCCACGTGCTCGAACTGCGCGAGGTCGAGGACAGCCTGCAGCGCATCGACCGGGGCCGCTACGGGCACTGCGTGGAGTGCGACGAACCGATCCCGGTGGAACGACTGGAGGCCTATCCCACCGCCAATCGCTGCCGCGACTGCCAGGCCCGCCACGAGAGCACCCACGCCGGCCAACGGCCGTCGTTGTAGGTGCGGCCGGCCACGAGGTTTGTCCATGAGCACACGCACTCGTCCATCAACCTCTCCCGGGACCCCGCAGGGATTCCAGTGGCAGTCCGTCGCCTGGATCGTGCTGGCCCTGGTATTGGCGTTCTACTGGGCCAACGCCTTCAGGAATCAGAACGTCCAGCGTATGGACTACACCCAGTTCGAACAGGCGGTGCGCAGTAACCGGGTCGAGTCCGTCACGCTGCGGGGCCAGGAGATCCACGGCGTGCTCAAACCGCAGAACTCGGGCCAGAAGCAACAGAATCAGAACCAGGGCAATGCGTCCAAGCCGAAAGCCCCTGCCAACGGCCAGGGGGGACAACAGGCTCAGGGACAGCCGTTCACCACCACGCGCCCGCCCATCGGCGGACAGGATTTGCTCACGCTCCTGCGCCAGCACCACGTGAATATCAGCGCCGAAACGACGGAGGCGCCGTGGTGGCAGCGCCTGTTGATTAACCTGCTGCCCTGGCTGTTGATCTTCGGCGCGGTGTTCTACTTTTCCCGGCGCATGCAGGAGCGCATGGCTGGCGGCGGTGGCGCACAAGGGCTGTTCGGCATGGGTCGGTCCCGCGCCCAGCGGTTCCGCGAGCGAAGCACCGGCGTGACCATGGACGATGTGGCCGGCGCCGAGTATGCCAAGCGGGATCTGCGGGAGATCATCGATTATCTGAAGGAGCCGGAGCGTTACAGCGCCCTCGGGGCTCGCATCCCCCGCGGCATGCTGATGATGGGTCCGCCGGGCACGGGCAAGACGCTGCTGGCGAAAGCGGTGGCCGGCGAAGCGGATGTGCCCTTCTACAGCATTAGCGGATCGGAGTTCATCGAAATGTTCGTGGGCGTGGGCGCGGCACGGGTGCGCGACATGTTCAAGAACGCCAAGGACGAGGCGCCAGCGCTGATCTTCATCGACGAACTGGACTCCATCGGCCGCTCACGCGGCACCGGCGTAGGCGGTGGCCACGACGAGCGCGAACAGACACTGAACCAGATCCTCTCGGAAATGGACGGCTTCAAGGGCAACGAAGCCGTGGTGGTGCTGGCCGCCACCAACCGGCCGGACGTACTTGACCCCGCGCTGCTGAGGCCCGGCCGGTTCGACCGCAAACTGACCCTGGAAAAACCGCACCGCAAGGCCCGCAAGGCGATCCTGGAGGTCCATGCCCGGGGCAAGCCGCTGGCGGACGACGTGGACCTGGGCGTGCTGGCTGAACGCACCGCAGGATTCTCGGGCGCCGATTTGCAGAATCTGCTCAACGAAGCCGCCCTGCTGGCCGGCCGCGAACGGCGCAAGGAAATCGACATGGCCATGATGAATCAGGCCCGAGATCGCGTGGTGCTGGGCGCCAAGCGCGAACAGGCGCTATCCGACGAGGAAAAGCGCGTGGTGGCCTATCACGAATCCGGCCATGCGCTGATGGCCCACCTGTTGCCCCACGCCGATCCACTGGACAAAGTCACCATCATCCCGCGCGGTCGAGCCCTGGGCGCCACGGAACAGACGCCGGAGGAAGAGCGCTACAACATGGCCATGAGCTACCTGCGGGACCGGGTCGGCGTGATGTTGGGGGGACACATGGCGGAGAAGCTGATTTTCGGAGAGGTCAGCACCGGCGCCGAGCAGGACCTCAAGCAGGCCACCCAACTGGCCCGCCGCATGGTGGCGAACTGGGGAATGAACAAGGGCCTGGGGCCCGTGGCCTACCGCCAGGGCGAGGAACACATCTTCCTCGGCCGCGAGATGGCGCAGCAGCGGGACTTCAGCGAACGCACCGCCTACGAGATCGATTCGGAGGTTCGGGAATTGCTGGGCGGCATCGCCGACCACGTCTACAACGTTCTCAAGAAGAACGGGGAAAGCCTGGATGCCCTGGCGAAGAAACTCCTGGAAGAGGAAACGCTGGAGGCCGACGACATTGTCGCCATCCTCGGCGAACGTGGACAAGAGACCGACGCGGCGCCTCCCCAGCGCCAGGCCTCCCCCTAGGGAGACGCTGATCTATTCACACGACCGCGTTACGTCCTGAGAAGCCGGCATGGTAGGCGCGCCGCGCAGCGCCGTAGTCGCTCTACGGCCTAGCGGCGCAACACCCCAGGGTGGCTTCTCAGGCCGTAACCCGAAGGGCTCAGCCCTGTTGTGGCCCCTGGCGGCGTTGCGCCACCGGCCCCGTAGCGACGGCTACGCGACCGCCACCGCGCCTACCCAGATGACCAAAACAGACCTGAGCGCGGACGCGTGAATAGATCAGCGTCTCCCTAGGGAGGTGACCGGCTCCTACCAGAACGGCCAGAGATCCCAGCCGCTGTCGAGCTCGTCCTCGCAGCCCTTGAGCTGCGTGTAATAGCGCGACGCGTTCGCCTGCACGCGGGCGGCGACTTTCAGCAGCCACCGCTTGTGCCGGTAGGTGCCGCGTTTATAACCGCCTCGGCCCTCGTGGTAGGCCAGGTACTGTTTGCGCGCATCCCATTTGGAGACGCCCAGCATTTTGTACGTGCCGTGGACATACCAGCCGACGAAGTCGTCGGCGTCGTCGAAGTCGTCCCGGTCCGCGCCCCAGCGGTCCGTGTCCTTTTCGTACCACTCCCAGGTGGAGTCCTTCACCTGGGCATAGCCGTAGGCGGATGAAGGCCGGAACCACGGGATGAAGCCCAGCAGATGCTCCCTTGGCGGGCGGGCATCGTGAATGAAGGTGGATTCCTGGCGCATGATGGCCAGTTGCACATGGATAGGCACGCCCCAGCGCTTGTAGACATCCTTGGCGGAGTCGTACCAGTCGTCCTTCTCGCGGAAGATCGAGCAGGCGTTGTCCGGATTGCTGGGCGGCGTGGTGGCACAGCCGGCGAGCACGCAGGTCGCGACAATCAGCAGGATTATTGTTCTGGAACGGCGCAACGGCGTCGCTACCCCGAAGGCTATTGGCAACGCCCCAACCTTACCCGATGCCATCGAATCGGAAAACCCGACCATCGAGCCGCCGCCTATCCGGGCATGCTGGGCCCGACTTCCACTTCCAGGATCCTCTGGGCGACGGTGTGGAGATCGGGGCCCACCACATCCGGCCGGCACACCGGGTGCGCGAACGACGCGAAATCCGGCGTGACCAAGGCCGCGGCACAGCCGGCCTGGAGTCCGCCCAGCACGTCCCAGTCCTGGGTCCCCACCACCCGCACATCGCCCGGAGTCCGGCCCAGGGTGCAGGCCGCGGCCACGTAGACATCGGTGGAGGGTTTGAGGCACCCCATCCGCTCCGTGGAGATCACGGCATCGAAGAAATCCGCGACACCCGCGCAGTCCAGGGCCTCCTCCGCCGCCTTCTCGGTCTTGTTGGTGAGACAGCCCAGCGTCAAACCCGCCTCCGCCAAGGCGTGCAGCCCTTCCCGCACCGGCAGGGGCGCCCCGCTCCCGGGAAGGCCCAGGCCCAACCGCTCGCGGCTGTCGGCGTCAAGGACAATGCCGCGCCGGCGCGCCATGTCCTCCAGCACCGCCAGCGCGATGGAATCGAAGTCCTCGTAAAATCCGGTTGCGGCATCGATCAAAGCGCGCCTTACCACCAGCGCCGACCATTCGGGCCTCAGACCGTCCTGACCGAAAACCGCTTCCAATTCGACATCCAGTCCGCTCAGATCGAGCAGCGTCCCCTCCACGTCAAACAAGATGAGACGCGTCATCGTCCACCTCCCGCGCGTCGTCGCTGTCCGCACCGACCGCCACGTTTCGGCGCCCGCCGGTGTAGACAACGGTATCAGGGCCGCCGGCCCCAATATCAACGCCAGCTTGAATCTCCCCGCCGCCGCGCCAATTTGGTGTTCTGGGACACCCCGCCGCGCAAGGAGCAGGCATGAACATCATGATGTTCACCAACACCTACGCCCCTCTGGTGGGCGGGGTGAGCAACTCGGTCCAGCGATTCACCCGGCTCTACCGTGAGCTTGGGCACCGGGTCCTGGTGGTGGCCCCATCGTTCGGCCCGAATGTCTCCCCGGAGTACGGCGTTGTGCGTGTCCCGGCCATCCGCCAATTCAACGGCACGGACTTTTCCATGGCCCTGCCCATCCCCGGCCTTTTCGCAAGGCCGTTGCCGGCTTCCGGCCGGACGTGATCCATGCCCATCACCCGTTCCTGCTGGGAGAGACCGCACTGCGAGTGGCCGAGACTCATGATCTGCCCATCGTCTTCACCCACCACACCCTGTACGAGGAATACACCCACTACCTCTCGCGCTCCCTGCTGGAGACCGTCATTAACGGTCCCAAGCGAATGAAACGCTTCGCCTCGGAGCTGGCCACCGGCTATGCCAATCTCTGCGACGCCGTCATCGCGCCCAGCGATAGCCTGGCGGATCTGATTCGCGAGCGCGGAGTCAGCAAACCCATCCATGTCATCCCCACGGGCGTGGATACCCATGAATTCAGCGGCGGAGACGCAGCGGCCGGGCGCGCCCGCCTGGGCATCCCGAAAGACGCCTTCGTGGTCGGACATGTGGGCCGGCTGGCCACGGAAAAGAATCTGGAGTTCCTGGCGCGGGCCCTGGCCCGCTTCGCCATCCGGCGGCCGCGGGCACATATAGTTGTTGCCGGCGACGGTCCCGCCCGTTCAGCGATGGTGGATGCGTTCCGCCGGGCCGGTATCGGCCGTCGCGCCCATTTCCCGGGCATGGTCAGCGGCGCCCAACTGACCGATCTTTATCAGGCGCTTGACGCGTTTGCCTTCGCATCCCACACCGAAACCCAGGGGATGGTCCTCACCGAGGCCCTGGCCGCCGGCGTACCCGTGGTGGCAGTGGACGCGCCCGGCGTGCGGGAAGTATTGGCCGATGGCCGTGGCGGACGGTTGCTGCAACAGGACGATGAGCAGGCGTTCGCCCAGGCGCTGGAGCGAATCGCTCGGCTACCACGTGAGCGCAAGGCCTGGCTGCGGGAACAGGCGGTTCAGGCAGCCGCGGCGTTCGGAATACGACCCTGCGCGGAACGCGCCCTTGGCATCTACCGAGGGCTTA
This sequence comes from uncultured Gammaproteobacteria bacterium, assembly GCA_963711725.1. Taxonomy (GTDB): domain Bacteria; phylum Pseudomonadota; class Gammaproteobacteria; order Nitrococcales; family Aquisalimonadaceae; genus CAVQFO01. Next base: position 288,573 of record CAVQFO010000023.1, read on the forward strand.
TCGGCACCCATCATCAGGCCTCCCCCCGCCAGCGTTCGCTCTGGCTCAAGGCCCGCGCCCGGATCGAGGCCGACTGGAAGCTGTTGGCAAACCTGGGGCGCGCCGCCCGGACCGCCCTGCAGGCAGGGGACGCCTGAGCCAGGTGGCGAACCGAAAATCCCAAGTCATGCCGGAAACGCCGAACGCAAACGAGAGTAACGACGATTTCAGCCCCATCGATCTGGCTCGCGGCCACGACCCGGTCCGCAGCCGGCTGCGCCTGTTGCGGATGGGCGCGGTGATCATCCTGCTGCTGGCCGTGGCGGGCCTCTGGCGATGGACTTCCGTGGGTGAAGCCCTGAACGCACAACGGCTGGCGGCCTGGGCCACCGACCTAGGGAATACACCCCTGGCGGCAGCGCTGGTGCTCGGGCTGTACACCGTTGCCTCGGTGGCACTGTTTCCGCTGAGTGTCCTGGTGGCCGCCACGGGGCTCGCGTTCGGTCCGCTGGCGGGCTTCGGCTATGCCTACGCCGGAAGTCTCTGCGGCGCCGCAGCCACCTACTATGCCGGCCATATTCTGGGCCGGCTCCGGGCTGGATCGGTTGGCCGGTACCTGGGTGCACAGACTGAGCAGGGCCCTGTCACGTCGCGGCTTCCTGACCATGGTGACGCTGAGCGTGCTGCCGGTTGCCCCGTTCGGCGTGGTCAACATGGCCGCCGGCGCCTCCCATATCCGATTCCGGGACTACATTGCCGGCAGCGCCGTGGGTCTGGCGCCGGGGATTGGGGTGGTGGTCTACTTCGGTGCCCGGCTGGGTGCGCTGATCCGCCAGCCCAGCGTGCGCACGGCGCTGGGCGTTATCGCGGCGGCGGTGGTCGGCGCGCTGCTGCTGGCCGCGCTGGGGTGGTACGTGCGGCGGCGGAGATAGGCCGTTGCCCCTTCCGTCGCCAGGCACGAGCAGCTATGCGAACGGCCGACCCACCGACTCCTCGTCATTTCCGCACAGGCGGGAACCCAGTCATTTCAAAGGCATGGATTCCCGCTTTCGCGAGAATGACAGGGAAAAACCGGCTCGCCACGCGCGGGCGTTTTGCACCAGCCGGCGGGCGAACTCCTCCAATACGATTCGATAGAGATCGTCCTCCAGGGGGGCGTCAAGGTTGGGATCGTCATTCCCGCGCAGGCGGGAATCCAATCTTTTCAAAGACATGCACCCCCGGCCTGCAGGCGAATTGCAGGGGAAGGCTAGCCCGCTGCGCGCAGGCGTTTTGCGTCCAGTCGGCGGACGAACTCCTCCAGCACGATGCGATAGAGGTCGTCCTTGAGGTAGTCGTCCTCCACGCCGGCGTCGAGGTTGGGATTGTCATTGACCTCGATGACCACGCAGCGGTTGCCGCTCTTCTTGATGTCCACGCCATAGAGGCTGTCGCCGATCAGCCCGGCGGCCTTCACCGCCAGCTTCACGACTTCCTGGGGCGCCTCGGCGGTGGGGAAGGTCTTGAAACCTCCCTCCTTGAATTGGCCCTTGGGCCCGTGCTCCACGATCTGCCAGTGGCCCTTGGACATGTAGTACTGGCAGGCGAATATGGGTTTGCGATTGAGCACGCCGATACGCCAGTCGTAATCGGTGTAGAGATACTCCTGGGCCAGGATCAGGTCGGATCGCTTGAAAAGTTCGGCGGCGGCGTCGCGCAGCCGCTCGGGCTGCTCCACCCGGATCACACCCCGGGAGAACGACCCGTCCGGGATCTTCAGCACCATGGGGAAGCCCATTTCCTCGCCCAGCTCCGCCAGATCCTGGGGCCGTACCCTTGTGCAGAATGCGGCTGCGGGGCGTGGGCACGTTGTTGGTCTTGAGCAGATCGGCCAGGTAGACCTTGTTGGTGCAGCGCAGAATGGAGTTGGGATCGTCGATCACCACCATTTCCTCGGCTTCGGCCTTCTTGGCAAAGCGATAGGTGTGATCGGAGATGGCCGTGGTCTCGCGGATGAAAAGCGCGTCGTACTCCGCCAGACGCGCATAGTCCTTGCGTTCGATCAGGTCCACCTCAACGCCCATGGATTTTCCCACACGCACGAAATTCTTCAGCGCCCGTGCGTCGGAGGGCGGCAGTTTCTCGTGGGGATCGTGGAGAATCGCCAGATCGTAGCGGGAGGGCTTCTTGGCCCGCTGTTTGCGCCAAATGTGGCGGCTGAACTTGTCCAGGGCCTCGGCGAAGGCGTCTTCCTGGTTGCCGCCGAGGTGATGGACGCTGTCGGTGCGGATGGAGGTGATGCGCCACTTGCCCTGATGGCGGAATTCCACCTTGAGAATGGGCGCGGTGAAGATTTCGAAGATCTGCCGCCCCAACTCACGCAGGTCCGATTTGGCCGTCCGGCCGAAGAAGATGTCCAGGATGAAACGGTCCTCGGTGGGGGTGCCCGCCTTGGTGAGCTGTTTGTGCAGCAACTCGTCCAGGTCCTCCGTCTCCAGGCTGTAGATGGCCTTTCGGCTGAGGTCGTTGACGGTGCGAACCGTGGGGATCACACGATGGTCCCGCGCCTCGGCCAGCAGCGAGCAGTAATAGCCCAGGCTCAGGTACTTGTAGCTGCGGCACAGGTTGATTACCCGGGTGCCGGCCGGGGCGTTGCGGTCGGCGCCGAACAGGTATTCATCGGCGCTGATCACGTCCTCGCTGGGGTAGTACGGCTTCCAGTCCTTCTTGTCTTCCACGACGATCAGAACACGCGGCATGGGGTTCCTCTCACTCCGACAAACTCCCGTTGATGATGACAGCCGCCCGTTGTCCGGATTTACCGTAGCGGGCCATGCGATCGAATTCCTCGCGAAGGATGGGCACGTTGACGTAGTCCGCCGTGGTCTTGCCCTCTTCCACGTCCACGTACGGATCGCTCACGTAGATGAAGCGCTCGTCGAAGCCCACCACCACCACCCAGTGGGGTGCCTTCTCGCCGTAGAGGCGATACGAGCTGATCAGCACGATGGGAATACCGCCGCGCTTGAAGCGCGTCTCCAGCTCGGCCACGCCGGCCCCGCCGTAGTGCAGCGGGATCTCCAGCATCTGGACCTGCTCGATGAAGTCTTCCTGCACGAGCCGCATCACTTCCTTCTTCTCGGCATTTCGCACCGAGTCCAGGAACATGGGACCGGCTTCCTTGAGGAACAACTCCGCACCGAAACCGCGTGCATGGGCGGCCAGCGCCAGGCCATGGGGCCCGCAGCCGCCGTGACCGGAGGTCATGAATACGGTTGTGGACTCCCGCCACAAGCGAAGCTCCAGGCGACGGTTGAGGTCGGTCTCCGGGCGCAGCGCCTTCATCGCCATCATCAGGCAGGCCGGGCCGCAGGTGAACTCCAGGGTTTGCGGGTAGTACGGCACCTGGGTCAGGGACGGATCCAGGTGCAGCAGGAATTTTTCGTAGCGCACGGCGTCCATGGCGTCTTCGTAATAGCCGGCATACTCGCCGAACGGCCGATAGCCTTCGCGCTCGAACAGATTGATGGAGGCCCGATTGTCCTTGCGGATCTCGGAACGCATGACCACGCAGCCCTCGTCGATGGCCGACCGCTCGGCGGCTTCCACCAGGGCGGCGGCCAGGCCCTCACCCCGACATTGGGGATCGGTGGCAACGGAGTAAATGCGTGCCAGGGAAATGCCGCGACGGAAAAGCACCAACACGTAGCCCCGCAGGCGGCCGCCGGTTTCGTCCACCAGGGTCGCGGCATGGCCACGGGTCAGCAGATGCCGGAAATTGCGGCGGGTCAGCCGGTCGGTTTCGAAGCAGGTTTCTTCCAGGCCGACCAGGGCATCCAGGTCGGCAAGGGTTGCGGGACGAATCATCCGGTTTCCGGCAAGTTAGGGCTGAAGCTGAACTGACCTTCTACAGGAATCTGTGGCAGAGTCAACGGAGGTTGATTCAGATTAAGAAGCCGCCTGGGCTGGCGGGTTTGAATACGTTCTGCACCTTCGTTCACAAGCGAGTTCATCCATGGGTCGATCCGAATATCCGCAACCGATTCCGGAAGTCCACAACGAGCAGGAGCTGATCCAGGTTATCGATACGGTCCGGCTCGCCAGTCATCGGCGGCTGGGCGAATTGCTGGTGGAATCCGGCCAGATCACGGAGGAGCAGTTGATCGAAGCCTTGGGCGAACTCAAGGGGCTGCCCCGCAGTCACCTGGGCCGGGTACTGGTCGACAAGGGCTGGATCGACGCCGACCATCTCACGGCCACCCTGGCGCACCAGCTCGGCATCCCGCAAGTCCGCCTTTCGGACTTCGAAACCCGGCCGGACGCCGCTACGCGGATCCCGGCCGAGCTTGCCCTGGGCTACAACGTGCTACCGCTTGCGTTGCACGACAATACCCTGGTCATCGCCACGCCCAAACCCTTCGACGAACAGATGCTGGCCGCCCTGCGCTTCTACACCGGGCACGGCATCGAACCGGTGCTGGCTTCCGCGGAGGACATCGGCCAGGCGCTCAATCGCTTCTATGCCACGGAAGCGGCGGTTCGCGCGGCCGAGGAGCTGGACTTTCCCAGCGCCACGACAGCGCCGAGGCAAACCGCCGCCGATCCCCACTCGGCCGAAAAGGAAGCCATGCGCAAGCCGGTGGTGCGACTGGTCAACGCCATTATTCTTCAGGCGGTCCATCGGGGCGCTTCAGACATAAATATCCGCCCGGTCAAGGATCAGGTGAATGTCTACTATCGCGTCGACGGCAAATTGCGCTTCGTGCGGGGCCTGCAGAAGACGCTGCTACGCGCGGTTGTCTCCCGTATCCGCATCACCGCCAACATCGACGTAGCCGAACACCGCCGCCCCCAGGACGGCCACACCCGCGTTCGTATCGGCGACAAACTGGTGGACCTGCGCATCTCCATCATGCCCACCATCAACGGCGAAAGCGTCGTGATCCGCATCCTGGACAAGGAGCGCGGCCTGAAGAGCATGGAGCAGATCGGTTTCAGCGATGATGACACCACCCGCCTGCGCCGGCTCATGAGCCGCTCCAACGGCATTTTCCTGGTCACCGGCCCCACCGGCTCCGGCAAATCCACGACGCTCTATGCACTGCTTCAGGAGCTGTCGCGGGAACAACCGCACATCATCACCGTGGAAGATCCGGTGGAATACGACGTGGACGGTGCCGAGCAGATCCAGATCGCCTCCGGCATCGGCTACACCTTCGCCGAGGCGCTGCGGCACATTCTGCGCCACGATCCGGACGTGATCATGGTCGGCGAAATTCGCGACCTGGAAACAGCCCGGATCGCCAACAAAGCGGCGCTCACCGGCCATCTCGTGCTCAGCACCCTACATACCAACGACGCGGCCTCGGCGGTCACCCGCCTGGCGGACATGGGCGTGGAACCCTATCTGCTTGGATCAACGGTTCTGGGCGTCATGGCCCAGCGCCTGATCCGCCTCAACTGCCCCCACTGCCTGGCCGAGGAAAAGGTGTCCAAGGATATCCGCGCAACCATGGGGGTGGGGCCCCGGGAGAAATTCAAGAAAGGCCAGGGCTGCCGGGAATGCGACCAAACAGGCTACGCCGGGCGCACCGTCGTCTACGAACTGCTGGTGGTGGAAGGCGAGCTGAGCGCACTGGTCAGCCGCGGCAGTCCGGCCCATGAGATTCGGGAAGCCGCGGTGCGCGCCGGCATGGTCCCCTTGACCCGCTGCGCTGTGGATCTGGCCCGGAAGGGACGGACCTCTCTGGCAGAAGCCTATGCCGTTCGCCTGGAGAACTCGGCGTGAAGAAGACCCTGACACGCATCGCACTGGCCGTGATCGTCGCCGCCCTCGTGGGCGTCGGAATCTGGTACAAAAGCCGCCCCAATCCCATACCCGTGACGGTTGCAACCGTCGGCCGCGGCCTGGTGGAATCCACCGTGGCGAACACCCGCGCCGGGACCATCAAGGCTTACCGCCGTGCCAAGGTGGCGCCGACAACCAGCGGACGGGTGGTCGACTTGCCGGTGCATATGGGCGATCACGTAAAGGCCGGCGACCTGCTCCTTCAGCTCTGGAACGACGATGTCAAAGCCGAGCTGCAGGTCGCACAGGCCCGGGCCAAGGCGGCCAAGGCCCGCGCCGATCAAGCGTGCATCATGGCCGATTCCTCGGCTCGGGAGTCCCAGCGCCTGCAAAGCCTGAAAGCACGGGGCTTGACCTCGGCGGAAAGCGCCGACCGCGCCGCCAGCGAGAGCGACGCCGCGCGATCTTCCTGCCACGCCGCCCGCGCCGACGCCGATCTGGCGGCGGCCTCCGTGACCACGGCCCGGGCCGCCCTGTCCCGTACCGAGCTGCGCGCCCCCTTCGACGGGGTGGTAGCCGAGGTCAACGCCGAGTTGGGAGAAATCGTCAGCCCCTCGCCTCCCGGCATACCCACACCGCCCGCCGTGGATCTGGTGGATCTCTCGTCCCTGTACGTCAGCGCGCCCATCGACGAGGTGGATGCGCCCCAGGTGCGCCTCGGAATGCCGGCCCGGGTCACGCTGGATGCTTTCCCCGGCCGCACATTCCAGGGCCGGGTCAGCCGGATCGCGCCCTATGTGCTGGACGTGGAGAAACAGGCGCGCACCGTGGAAATCGAAGTGGCGTTCACTCAGCCCAGCGAGGCCACCGGACTCCTGCCCGGCTACAGCGCCGACGTGGAAGTGATCCTGCAAACCCACGAGGACACACTCCGCGTGCCCACCGAAGCCCTTCTGGAAGGCAACCGGGTACTGGTTCTGGGTGCCGACGGCATTCTCCACGGCCGGACGGTCAAATCGGGCTTGAGCAACTGGCAATACACGGAGGTACTCTCGGGCCTCCAACCCGGCGACCGGGTGGTGCTGTCGGTCAATCGCCCCGGCGTGAAGGACGGTGCGCTGGCCAAGGCGGAGTCCTGATGAGCGAAGCCGTCATCGAGCTGGCAGGCGTCGACCGAGCCTTTCAGGTCGGCGACCAGACCGTGCACGCCCTGGACGGCGTCGACCTTGCCATCGGCGCCGGCGAATACGTCTCAATAATGGGGCCGTCCGGCTCCGGCAAGTCCACACTGCTCAACATCCTGGGCCTGCTGGATCGGCCCACGGGCGGCCACTATCTGCTGGACGGCAGGGACGTAACCGGGCTGACGGACGAACAGCGGGCCCAGGTTCGAGGCGAGCGAATCGGCTTTGTGTTCCAGGCCTTCCACTTGATCCCGCGGCTTAGCGCCGCGGAGAACATCGAACTCCCGCTGATGCTGGCCGGCATGGCTCCGGCGGAGCGCCGGCAGCGCGTTCAATCCGCGCTGGAGGCCATGGACATCACGGCGCGCGGCCATCACCTACCCAATCAGTTATCCGGCGGCCAGCGCCAGCGGGTGGCCATCGCCCGGGCCATGGTCACCCATCCGTCCGTACTACTGGCCGATGAGCCCACCGGCAATCTGGACCGCCACTCCGGCCAGGACGTGATCGACCTGCTGGAACGACTGAACAGCGAGGGCATCACCCTGCTGCTGGTGACCCACGACCCGGAAATGGGCAATCGCGCGCGCCGCCAGATCCACATGGTGGACGGGCGCATCGCCGACGACTCCGCGAACGACGCAAAGGTCAGCAGGCCCTCGCCATGAACTGGACGGACAGCATCCGCTATGCCCTGGGCGCGCTGTCCGGCGCCCGGGTTCGCACGGCGTTGATGCTGCTGGCCATGTCCATCGGCGTTGCCGCCGTGGTGGTGCTGACGGCGTTGGGCGAAGGCGCCCGCCAATACATTGCCGGCGAATTTTCCGCCCTGGGGACGAACCTGGTCATCGTGATTCCCGGGCGCAACGAAACCACCGGCGGCGGCGGGCCGCCGCCCCTGGGCGGTCTGACGGTGCGGGATCTGACACTGGACGACGCCCTGGCGCTGAACCGAAGCCGCTCGGTGGAGGCCGTGGCGCCGCTGGCCATCGGCGAGGCACCCGCATCCTTCGGCAGCAAGTCCCGCGACAGCCTCATTATGGGTTCCACCCACGAGTTGCAGGCCGTGCGCCAGCTGGAGATCGCCCAGGGCCGATTCCTGCCGCCCGGCGACCCCCGCCAGAGCGAACCGGTGTGCGTCATCGGCGAGACCATTCGCACCGAGCTGTTCGGCGCCAAGCCGGCGCTGGGGCAATGGCTGCGCATCGGAGACCGGCGGTTCCGCGTGATCGGCATCATCTCGCAGAAGGGGGAATCCCTGGGCGCCAACATGGACGAAGTGATCGTCATTCCCGTGTCCTCCGCCCAGGCACTGTTCAACAGCTTCTCCCTGTTCCGCATTCTCATTCAGGCCCGGGGGCGGGAAAGCATCGAGCCGGCGCGCAAGGATGTGCTGCGCATACTCACGGAACGGCACGAGGGCGAACAGGACGTGACGGTCATCACCCAGGATTCCGTGTTGGCCGCCTTTGACCGCATCTTCAAGGCGCTAACCCTTACCGTGGGCGGTATCGCCGCCATCAGCCTGGTGGTGGCCGGCATCCTGGTCATGAACGTCATGCTGGTGGCGGTCAGCCAGCGCACCCACGAAATCGGCCTGCTGCGGGCCCTCGGCGCCACCAGCCGGCGAATCCGAATCCTGTTCCTGCTGGAGGCGGGCCTGCTGTCCGTGTTCGGCGCCCTGCTTGGCCTGGGGATCGGCTGGCTGGGCAGCCTGGCCATTGTCTATTTCTTTCCCACCCTGCCCGCCGAACCGCCGGTCTGGGCGGTGGCTGCCGGCAGCGGAATTGCCATCGTGACGGGAATGCTGTTCGCCTGGATGCCGTCCAGCCGGGCGGCACGGCTGGATCCGGTCGACGCCCTTACCCGCCTATAGCCATGTTCATCCGCGATTACAGCAAGCTCACCCTCCGCTCGGTCACTGCCCACCGGCTGCGCAGCTTCCTCACCGGCCTGGGCATCGCGGTGGGCATTGCCGCCGTGGTCCTGCTCACATCCATCGGCGAAGGCATCCGGCATTTCGTGCTTGCGGAATTCAGCCAGTTCGGCACCACAGTCATGGGCATCCAACCTGGCCGCACGTCCACACATGGCGCCTCGCCGGGCGTGTTCGGCAGCACCCGACCCCTGACCCTCGACGACGTGCAGGCGCTTGAACGGGTCCCTGGCGTGGATGCCGTGCAGGGCGTGATTCAAGGCAACACCACCGTGGAAGGGGCCGGCCGGTCTCGGCGGACAACGGTAATCGGCGCCGGCTCCGAGCTGCCGCGAATCTTCAGTTTCGAAGTCGGTATGGGCCACTTCCTGCCCGCCGATGATCCCCGCAGCGCGCGGGCCTTCGCCGTGCTGGGCGACAAGGTCTACCGGGAGTTGTTCCCGAAGGGGAACCCGCTGGGTGCGCGCATCCGCGTTGGCGGAAACCGTTTTCGGGTAATCGGCGTCATGGCCGCAAAGGGTCAGATTCTCGGCTTTGACCTGGACGACGCGGTCTACATCCCCACGGCCAAGGCCATGGAGTTGTTCGATCGCGACGGTGTGATGGAAATCGACGTGCTCTACGGTTCCAACACGGACGTGGACGCCCTCTCCAAGCACGTCACACGGATTCTGACTGCCCGCCACGGGCGCCAGGACTTCACGATCACCACGCAACAGCAGATGCTGGATTCACTGGGCTCGGTACTGAACACCCTGACCATCGCCGTGGGCGCCCTGGGCGGCATATCGCTGTTCGTGGGCGCGGTGGGCATTCTCACCATCATGACCATCGCAGTGCGAGAGCGCACCGCCGAGATCGGCCTGCTTCGGGCCCTGGGCGCGCGCAGCGGTCAGATTCTGGGTCTATTCCTGGGAGAAGCGGTGATTCTTTCCGCCCTCGGGGGCGCCGCGGGCATCGGCTTGGGCGTGGGCGTCGCGCACCTGCTGAGCGCTGCGCTTCCGGCTTTGCCCGTGCACACATCCTGGAGTTACGCGGCCGCGGCCCTGGGTCTGTCCGCACTGATCGGCTTCGGCGCCGGCGTGCTTCCCGCCCGGCGAGCCTCCCGACTGGACCCGGTCGACGCTTTACGGGCCGAATAACCCTATCCGGAGGACGAATCGTCGACTTCCGGTGGCCGTCATGGCAAAGCCGTATCGGTCTCCGCCCAGGGCGATCGACTTGGGTTCACTTGCGCCGCATCGGCCCGGCGTCAGGCCGATGCGGCAGGCTTCCGGTTGATTCCCCGGGAGCTGGGCACGGGTCGCACTCGCACGGAACGCGATCCGGCGCCCTAAAAAGCGCGACGATGGTGGCGGTTATGTCCACCGCCGGCGCGCGGGCGCGCTTCATTGATACGCAGGGTTCTCCCCCCGTACTCCTGACCGTTCAAGGCTTCGATTGCTGCGTCCGCGGCCGATGGTTCCATTTCGACAAAGCCGAAACCACGAGGACGACCCGACTCCCTGTCGCTGATCAGCTTGACCGACTTCACGTCGCCATGAGCGGCGAACAGGTCACGGACTTCGTCATCGGTCGCGCTGAAGGGCAGATTCCCTACGTAAATGGTCTTGGACACTTCCTTACTCTCCTCAACGAAAGGCACAGCCCGCTTTCCGGGAGGCCCAGGCCGTCCCCGCGGGCGAGACTAAAGCGGCGAAGGGAACGGTCTCCGTACCCCGCTACCGTCTTCGGGGACCCGGATTCATCATGGAAGAACATCGGAAACCCCATCCCTGGATGCCTTTGCCGATCCCGCTCCGGGGTACGGGCACGTCCGTAGCGAACACGCCCAGTGGCGTAGCTGGAAGGAACAACGGCAGCCAAGGAAAGTAATGGTTCAGAATCTGGGATTCGTCAAGGTGAGTTGGGAAACGGTTACCGAGGTCTTATTAGGGATTTGCCCCGGCAGACAGCGGAGCGGGACAGGGCAGAATTCAGATTTGCGGGTTGTCGCAAAACACGAAGAGCGCGAAGCACACGAAGCCAAATATGCTTCTTCGTGTCCTTCGCGCTCTTCGTGGTTCAGACATTGAGGCGACGATACGCCTGCTCGGAAAGGCGCGTTACGGTGCCGGTTCGGCCCCCGGCTTCTCCGGCGGAATCAGATCCTGCTTGCTCACGCCCAGGGCCAGGGCCAGGGCGCTGGCGATGTAGATGGACGAGTACGTACCAACGCCGATACCGACCAGCAGGGCCAGCGCGAAGCCGGAGATGGTCTCTCCGCCGAGCACGTACAGACACACCACCACGATCAAAGTGGTTCCGGAGGTCATCAAGGTCCGGGACAGGGTCTGGTTGATGGACGCGTTCATGTTGTCCACCGTAGATCCCTTGCGGATACGCACGAAATTCTCTCGAATCCGGTCGAACACCACGATGGTGTCGTTGAGGCTGTAACCAATCACGGCCAGGATGGCCGCCAGCACGGTGAGATCGAATTCCACCTGGAACAGGGCGAACACGCCCACGGTAATAATCACGTCGTGCACCAGGGCGGCGACGGCCCCCAGCGCGAAGCGCTTCTCGAACCGGAACGCCACGTAGACCAGGATGCCGAACAACGCATAGAGCATCGCGAGGCTTCCCTGCAGCGCCAAGTGCTCGCCCACCTGCGGACCCACGAACTCCACGCGCCGCTTCTCGACGTTGGGCGTCTTGACCTGCAAGGCCTGGATCACCTGATCGCTGATCTGCGCGCTGGCAAGGTTTTCCCGCGGCGCAACGCGAATCAACACGTCCCTGGATGTACCGAAGTGCTGGACCACGGCATCCTGAAAGCCGGCGTCCTGCAAGGCGGAGCGAATGGTGTCGAGGTCGGCCGCCTGCGGATAGCCCACCTCGATCACCGTGCCGCCGGTGAAATCGATGCCCAGGTTCAGGCCGCGGGTCAGGAACGATCCGATGGCGATCACGATCAAAAGGGCTGACATTGCGAATGCCAAGCGGCGCTTGCCCAGGAAATTGATGGAAGTCGTTTTCTCGAAAAATCGCATGGCTCCGACCTCCTAGATATGCAGGCGCGAGACGCGCTTGCCGCCGTAAATGAGGTTGACCAGGGCGCGGGTTCCCATGATGGCCGTGAACATCGAGGTGAGGATGCCCAGCGACAGCGTCACGGCGAAGCCCTTGATCGGCCCGGTGCCGAACAGGAATAGCACCACCCCGGAGATCAATGTGGTGATATTGGAGTCGGCAATGGTGGACAGCGCTTTCTCGTAGCCCGCGTGGATCGCCGCCTGGGGACTCATCCCCACCTTCAGCTCCTCACGTATTCGTTCGAATATGAGCACGTTGGCATCCACCGCCATACCCACGGTCAGTACGATACCGGCAATGCCTGGCAAGGTGAGCGTCGCCTGCAGAATCGACAGCAGCGCCACAATCAGGATCAGGTTGATGAACAGCGCGGCATCGGCGAACAGGCCGAAGACGCGGTAGTACAGCGCCATGAACACCACCACCAGCAGGAACCCAATGGCTACTGCTTCGAAACCCTGATCGATGTTCTGCTGGCCCAGGCTCGGGCCGATGGTGCGTTCTTCAACGATGTCGATGGGCGCGGCGAGCGAGCCGGCGCGCAGCAACAGCGCGAGGTCGCGAGCTTCCTGGGGGCTGTCGAGCCCGGTGATACGGAAGCGGCTGCCCAGTGCCTCCTGGATCACCGCGATGTTGATGACTTTCTCGTCCTTCTGGTGGATGCGTTTGACCTTGCCATCCACCTTCTTGGTGACCGTCTGGTTCTCGATGAAGACCACGGCCATGCGCTTGCCGACGTTATGCTCGGTGGCCCGATTGAAAATCTTGCCGCCCGAGGAATCCAGGCGAATATTCACCTGGGCCTGGCCGTTGGTGCTGTCCAGGCCGGAGGCGGCATCGGTGATGTGATCGCCGGTGAGCAACACATCGCGCTTGAGCAGCACGTAACCGCCGTCGCGGACCTTGAACTTCTTGTCGCTGGGCGGCACCGGGCCGTTCTCGCCGCCGGTGTAGGGGAAGTGATCCTCATCCACCATGCGGAATTCCAGGGTGGCGGTGGCGCCTAGGATATCCTTGGCGCGGGCCACATCCTGCACGCCGGGCAACTGGACCACGATGTTGTCCTGGCCCTGCTGCTGGATCACCGGCTCGGCCACGCCCAACTCGTTGACGCGGTTGCGCAGCGTGGTGATGTTCTGCTCCAGGGCCTTTTGGCGGATATCCTTCTGCTGCTGCTCGGATAGCGTCGCGGTCAGCTCGAAGGAACCGCCCTGCTCCGCCTGGGTGAGCTTGAGCTTGGGGTATTCGTTGGAAATGACCTGATAGGCCCGCTCCCGTTCCGGCGCCCGGCGGAAGACCACCTGCACCTTGCCGCCGCTGAGGTCCACGTCGGTATAGCGCACCTTGTTCTCGCGCAGCAGGTTCCGGAATTCGTTGACGTAGCGATCCAGGGCCTGGTTCACGGCCGCATCCATGTCCACCTGCATCAGGAAATGCACGCCGCCGCGCAGATCCAGGCCCAGGTACATGGGTTTGGCGTTGATGTCGCGCAGCCACTGGGGCGTGCTGGGAGCCAGGCTCAGGGCAACCTTGTAATCGTTGCCAAGGGCATCGGTCACGGCATCGGCCGCCTTGAGCTGGGCGTCGGTATTGTTGAAGCGGACCAGGAACTGGTTATTGCGAACCCCCGCGGCCTTGTACTTGACCCCTGCGTCCTTGATCAGGTCCAGCACACGCTGTTGCACGGTCTCGGCGGGCACACCGCGCGAAGCGGTGGTGACCTGGATGGCCGGGTCCTCACCGTAGAGGTTCGGCAGCGCATACAGGCCGCCGATGACCAATGCAGTAAGGATCACCAGGTACTTCCAAAGGGGATACCGGTTAATCATTCTTAACTCTTCTCAAAGGAGCTGATTATTTGCCCTTCTTGGGGTCTTCTTTTTTGGCGCTGTCCTTGCCTTTCATGGTGCCTTTCGGAAGCACGGAGGCCACAGCGCCCTTCTGAATGCGGACCTGGACGTTGTTGGCGATTTCAAGAGTCGTGAAGCTTTCTCCGATCTCGACTACGCGCCCAACCATGCCGCCGTTGGTTACGACCTCGTCGCCCTTGCCAAGTTCCGCCAGCATCTTCTTGTGCTCGCGGGAGCGCTTGAACTGCGGCCAGATCATCAGGAAGAACATCGCGACGATCAGGATGAGGAAGATGAAACTGCCCCCACCGGGCTGCTGGCCACCACCGCCCGCGGCCATGGCATCGGAAATGAAGAAATCCATGTGCAAAACCCCTTTGCCAGTCGATGCAAGGCGGAAACAATGCCTTCGGCGGCACCCGCCCGTCAAATCCGGGACGCATTATGTCACAGGCTCGGCGCGGTTGCTCGGGGATCGACCGACGGGTTTCGCCGCAATCCACTCGGACGAGCCAGGGCCATGGACTGAAAGGTATTCACCACAGAGACACGGAGCACACAGAGGACAAGAGAACAATCCTTACTCGTGCTTCTCCGTGCGCTCTGTGCCTCTGTGGTGAATACCTTCGTAGCTTCCCCGCTGAATGGGTAAAGCCCGCCGATACCCATCATCTCCGCCATGTTCCGCGAAAGTGGTCAATCCGGCCCCTGGGCCAGTTGGGCATAAAAGTCGCCCACGTAGCTCTGCAGCGCTCCGGCGGCAATGGCTTCCCGAAGTCCACGCATCAGATCCTGATAGTAGTGCAGGTTGTGGATGGTATTGAGCCGGGCGCCGAGGATTTCGTTACAGCGATCCAGGTGCTTGAGATAGGCGCGGCTATAGTTCCGGCACGTGTAGCAACCGCATTCGGGATCGAGCGGGCGGGTGTCGTCGGCAAACCGGCTGTTGCGGATTCGCAGCTGGCCCCGGCGCGTAAAGAGATAGCCGTTGCGGGCATTGCGGGTGGGAATTACGCAGTCGAACATGTCCATCCCTCGGCGCACCGCCTCCACGATATCCTGCGGTTTCCCGACCCCCATCAAATAACGCGGATGGCTATCGGGCAGACGCGGCGTGACGTGATCGAGGATCTTTAGCCGCTCCTCCTCAGGCTCGCCCACGGACAGACCGCCGATGGCGTAGCCGTCGAAGCCAATATCGGTCAGCCCGGCCAGGGAGGCGTCGCGCAAGTCCGGAAACATTCCGCCCTGGACGATGCCGAACAGGGCCGAGGGATTGTCGCCGTGGGCGCGGCGGCTGCGCTCGGCCCAACGCAGAGACAACTCCATGGACTTGCGGGCCGTGTCCTTGTCCACCGGATAGGGCGTGCATTCGTCGAAGATCATGACGATGTCCGAGCCCAGAGCCCGCTGCACGGCCATGGATTCCTCGGGCCCCATGAAGACCTTGGAGCCGTTGACCGGCGAGCGGAAATGCACGCCCTCCTCGGTGATCTTGCGGATATCGCCCAGGCTGAACACCTGGAATCCGCCCGAGTCCGTCAGAATGGGGCCGTCCCAATGCATGAAGTCGTGCAGGTCGCCATGGCGGGCGATGACGTCCGTGCCCGGCCGCAGCCAGAGGTGGAAGGTGTTGCCGAGAATGATCTCGGCGCCCAGCCCCCGCAGCTCCTCCGGCGTCATGGCCTTGACCGTCCCGTAGGTGCCGACGGGCATGAATGCCGGCGTCTGCACCTCGCCGCGCGGGAACTGCAGCCGCCCGCGCCGGGCGCCGCCGTCGGTGCCCATCAGTTCGAAGGTCATGCTCATGACGCGGCCTCCGCGTCGGCGCGCGGATACAGGAACATGGCATCGCCGTAGCTGAAGAATCGATAGCGCTCTGCCACGGCGTGCCGATAGGCGTTCATGACGTGATCGTAGCCGGCGAACGCGCTGACCAGCATGATCAGCGTGGATTCCGGCAGGTGGAAATTGGTGACCAGGGCGTCGATGACCCGAAAGCGATAGCCGGGCTTGATGAAGATTTCGGTATCGCCGGCAGACGGCCGCAGCTCGCCGCCGGCAGCGGCGCTCTCAAGGGCGCGCACCACCGTCGTTCCCACGGCCACCACCCGCTTGCCCGCCGCGCGGGCCTCGGCCACCGCCGCACAGGTCTGCTCGGAGACTTCCAGGTATTCGCTGTGCATGCGGTGTTGGTCCAGATCGTCCTCGCGCACCGGCTGGAAGGTCCCGGCGCCCACGTGCAAGGTCACGAACGTCGGTCTTCACACCGCGCGCGGCGAGATCATCCAGGAGTTCCGCGTCGAAATGCAGCCCCGCCGTCGGCGCGGCCACCGCGCCCGGGGCGCCGCGCGTAGACCGTCTGATAGCGCTCCCGGTCGGCCTCCTCGTCGGGTCGTTCGATGTAAGGCGGCAACGGCATGTGACCATGGCGGCCCAGATACTCCAGAACCGGCACGTCCGTCTCGAATCGAAGCCGGAACAGGTCTTCTTCGCGCCCGTCGACGCGCGCGATGCCCCCACCTTCGAATTCGAGCCGCGTCCCCGGACGGGGCGACTTGCTGGCCCGGACGTGGGCGAGCACGGATGCCTCATCCACGAAACGCTCGACAAGGATCTCCACACGGCCGCCCGTCTCCTTGTGACCGAACAGCCGCGCGGGTACGACGCGGGTATCGTTCAGCACCAGCAGGTCGCCGGGCTGCAACAATTCGGCGAGATCGGAAAAGCGACGGTCCGCGTAGTCGCCGGTGCGCCCGTCGAGACACAACAGGCGGCTCGCCGAACGCTTGTCCAGCGGTCGGTCGGCGATCAGCTCCCGAGGGAGATCGAAGTGGAAATCACTGCGGCGCATGGGCCGGGAATACTACCAGGGCCACGGGGCGCGGGGTAGGTGTCCGTGCTTGGACGAGGGCCGGTTCTACCTATATACTTGGCCGGCCTTCGGGGCGACGCCCCCTTGCCGGGATGGCGGAACTGGTAGACGCGCCGGATTCAAAATCCGGTTCTGGAGACAGAGTGTGGGTTCGAGTCCCACTCCCGGCACCACATTCTCCTCGTATTCGCGGCGATGAACGCCGCTCCTACCACCGTTCTATCATGTGGAAACGGTGCTCCCCGCCGCGAAACCCGGAACCATTCGCGGTCGACACGACCGCTCCTGCGCGCCGTCCTGATTCCACGTCCCGCGTCCGACGATCAGGTTGGGATTCGAACCACAGAGGGCACGGAGTTCCACAGAGGAAAGCAAAGCCCTCCTGTCCTTTTCTGTGGAACTCCGTGCCCTCTGTGGTAAATGCTATCCAGGCCAACGTTCTGCCAGTGTCACTGGATTGTCGGGTTATGCCGCGCTAATCCGGCCTCCGCCCCGCCACGCAATCCATGATGTCTACCGCCGTCTCCTCATGTGGGAGCGGTCGTGTCGACCGCGAATCGGCCCCGGGGCGAAACACCGTCACCGAATATGCATCACGTCCTGGCCCATCATCTCGGCGGTGACCAGCACCACGCCCTTGGGCGAGACGTAAAACCGCTTCCGATCCTCTTCCAGATCCTCGCCGATGACCATGCCGTCGGGTATATCGCAGCCCTCGTCGATGACCGCGCGGCGAATCCGGCAGCCCCGGCCGATGTTCACCGCCGGCAGGATCACGGAATCCTCCACCACCGAATGCGGCCGGACCACCACCTGCGAGAACAGCAGCGAGTGGCGCACCACGGAGCCGGCGATGATGTCGCCGCCGGAGACCATGGAGTCCACGGCCATGCCGCGCATGTCGTCGCTGTCGTAGATGAACTTGGCCGGCGGGAGCTGGGCCTGGTAGGTCCAGATCGGCCATTCCTCATCGTAGATGTCCAATTCCGGGTCTTCGCCGATCAGCTCCTGATTCGCTTCATAGAAAGCATCCACGGTGCCCACGTCGCGCCAGTACGGCTGCTCGCCGCTGTGGGGATCGTGAAACGGATAGGCGGCCACCTTGTCCTGAGCAATGGCGCCCGGAATGATATCGCGGCCGAAATCCCGGGAGGACTCGGCGACCTCCGCGTCCCGCCGCAACACGTCGAACAGGTAGTCCCGGTTGAAGACGTAGATGCCCATGGACACCAGGGCCTTATCCGGATTGCCCGGCATGGGCTCCGGATTCTCCGGCTTTTCGGTGAACTTGAAGACGTAGCCGTCTTCGTCTGCGCTCATGACCCCGAAGGCCTTGGCGCGATCCGGGTGCATTTCCACGCAACCCACGGTCATGTCTGCGCCACTTTCCACGTGGCGGGCCACCATGGTGCCGTAGTCCATCTTGTAGACGTGATCGCCGGCCAGCACCAGGACGTAGCTGGGGTTGTGGGCCTTGAGGATATCGATGTTCTGATAGACGGCATCGGCCGTGCCCGCATACCACAGCGGCTGATCCAGACGCTGCTGGGCGGGCACCAGCTCCACGAACTCACCGAACTCGCCGCGCAAAAAACCCCAGCCGCGCTGCACGTGCTGAATCAGGGAGTGCGCCTTGTACTGGGTGAGCACACCAATGCGGCGAATCCCGGAGTTGATGCAGTTAGACAAAGGGAAATCGATGAGGCGGAACTTGCCCCCGAACGGCACCGCCGGCTTGGTGCGCCAGTCGGTGAGGTTGGCCAGCCTGCCGCCCCGGCCACCGGCCAGGATCAGGGCCATGGTGTCGCGGGTGAGGCGGCTGACAAAGCGAGGATTCCGTTCGAGAAACATAGTGTGCCCTGGCTGAAGAATTTCGACGCGGGTGCCGTAATGGACTCGGTTCCCGCTGTTGGCGCTAAGGATACTGTTCCCGGCTTACAGTGCCAACGTCATACGCCCTTGGACGCCGCCCCCGTGTCCTCCTAACATTGTGGGACGAAACAACAACGAAACCCACCCCGGGAGGAAACCGATGAGGAACACCACCGCCGGCCTGGCCGCCGTGTGCCTGACCCTGGCAACCACCAGCGCCACCGCCGCCACCGTCATCAAGACCAAGGAACTCTCCGGTAAAACCTCCACCATGACCGTGCAGGGCGTGATGGCCCGGATGGGCGCGCATAAGGGGCAATACGTGATCGTCGACGCCAAGAAGGGAGCGTTTTACGCCGTCAACGATCAGGCCAAGGAGGTCATCAATCTGAGCGAAGGTATTCCCTCTCCGGGCAAAGGCTCCCAGGCCAAGAAAGCACCCAAGGTGGACACCGAGCTCAAGCACGTGGGCACCGGCCCGAAGATCGCCGGCTATCCAACGGAGCACTACAAGGTGCTGGCCAACGGCAAGGTCTGCGAGGACACCTGGCTGTCGCCCGCGGCCACCAAGGACGCCCATCTAGGCGATTTTCTGGACGCGTTCTACAAGTTCTTCAGCAAACAGCGCCGCGCCTATCAGCAAGCCGGAATGCAGTACTCCCCCTGCGACGAGGCCCAGGCCGTGGCCACGGGCAAATACACCAAGCTGGGCATGGCGATGAAGACCACGCTGCCCGACGGCAGCGTCCGCCAGGAAGTCCTGAGCATCAAAACCGGAGTGGACGTGCCCGCCTCCACATTCGAGCTTCCCAAGGGTTATCCAGTGATGACCCGCAAGGAACAAATGGAGAAGATTCGCAAGAAGCAGTTCGAGCGCTATCAGGAAATGAAGAAGCGCCAGGAACAGCAACAGAAGAAGAACGGAAGCGGAAACTGACATCGCCTCACCAGGCCGACAGACGGCCGGCCCGCCGCAGATGCTTCACGTCGGCGGGCCGGTCCACGTCCATCAGCGGCTCAAGCAGCGCCACCGAGAGTTTCAGCCGCCGCGCGCGGCGAAGAGTCTGCGCCAGCACCCGTTCCGATCCCCATTCCACGCCCCGCATCAGCGCAGCCGGCGACCGGCGTGCGCCGATAAGCAGGTAGCCGCCGTCCAGCGCCGGGCCCAGCACCAGATCGGCGCCGGACTCCAGTTCGCGGAACGCCCGATCGATCATCTCCGGCGCCAGCGTGGCGCAGTCGCCACCCACGATCACCCCCAACTCACCCGCGCCGCTGGCCTCACGCAGCGCACCAGCCATGCGCTGCCCCAGATCCCCGGGGGACTGCGGCCGCAAACCCATCCGGTAACGCCGAGCCAGCGCCCGCAGATACGGATGGCTGCCGGCGAACCGAATCTCGCGGGAGCAATCGGGCACCGCGGAGGCGACCCGCGCCGTGCGGCCCAGCAGCTGCTTGTATATCCGGCATGCGCCGTACCCACCCCAACGCCCGGCCAGTCGCGTCTTCACCCGCCCCGGCACGGGCCCTTTCGCGAAGATCATCAGGCGGCGCCTGGTCGTCATCGGCGCCTCCGAACCGGTTGCACGCCGTGGTAGCGCCGGTGCAGCTCGTGCGGGTCCGCGCCCAGCCAGAAGGCCATTCGCAGCCGCCACATCAGCAGGATCGTGCGCCCCACGCCGAACTCTTCCCACCGCCGGCTTGAGGTCACGATGGGCTCCGAGATGCAGGCCGGGCGCCCGAGCCGCAGCAAAGCCCGGCTCAGGGCGATGTCTTCCATCAAGGGGATATCCGGATAGCCGCCCACCTCCCGAAAGGCCTGCCGCCGCATGAAAATCCCCTGATCCCCCGTGGCGATCCCGGACCAACGGGATCGCAGATTCATGGCCCGCTCCACCACGCGCAGCGGCCAAGGCCGCCCGCTCAGACGCACATCGAATCGGCCCCAAACAGCACCGGCGGTGATCGCGTCCTCGACCAGCGTGCCCGAGTAGGTGCTGACCAACGTATCGGCATGCAGGAACCACAGCACGTCGCCTCCGGCGACGGCCGCGCCGGCGTTCATCTGGGCAGCGCGCCCCCGCCGCACCACCACCACCCGATCGGCGAGCGGCCGGGCGCGCTCCACGGTGGCGTCGGCACTGCCACCGTCGGCGACCACGACCTCGACGCCGCGATACCGCATTGCCTGAAGCGGCTTCAGTGTATCGACGACGGCGTAGGCCTCGTTCAATGTAGGGATGATGATCGAGAGCATCGACAGATCGGGGCTGCTGACAGTTGATTCCGCTGATGATAAGCTACGTTCCGCTCTGGGGCCGTAGCTCAGTTGGGAGAGCGCAGCAATCGCACTGCTGAGGTCAGGGGTTCGACTCCCCTCGGCTCCACCAGAATTCAGAACGGCCGAACCCGCTGCGGGTTCGGCCGTTCTAGCTTATGCCTGCCTCAGACCGCGATCGGATCAGCTGCCAGGGAATCCGCCCCCAGGCGAACCAGCGGGCTGCCCTGAAGCCAAGTCAGCAGGCCCTGCTTGAGCGCGGGGGCCCCGAAGAGTTCGATCCTGCCGGCACGCACCGCCTCCTGAGCGCGAAGACGCCACATCCACACCTCCGTAAGCGTACGCACACTGCTGCGGAGCATGATGTCGACCTCGTGGCCCGGGTCTTCGCGACACAAATCCACCTCGCCGCCATCGGAGACCAGCCACCACCGGCCCATGCCCGGTGGGGCATCGGTAAGGTGGAACTCCACGACGATGCGCCTTTCCGGGAAGGCTTTCCCGTTGACACTGCGACGGATGTCCCACATCAACAAGCCCGCGTCGAGGTCTTGCTCCGCAAACCGGCTGCCCACCCATCGATGGCCCCACACCGCCATGAACTCGATCATGGCGCGCAGCTCCCCACCGGCCGGGGTCAACTCATACATCGTCATCCCTTTCGCGTCCCGCACCCGCCGAATTACACCCGCCAGCGTGAGCTGCTTGAGCCTGCGGGAAAGCAGCGTCGGCGAGATGAGCGGCAGGCCGCGCCGCAGCTCGTTGAAGTGCCGGCTTCCCGCGATCAACTCCCGCACAACCAGCATCGTCCAGCGTTCACAAAGCAGCTCCGCGGCCTTCGCCACGGGGCAGAACTGACCATAACCCCTGTCCATTTGCATCCCCTCCAGGCCCTGTCTTGGAGTGTAGTGCGGGCCCGACACGTCAACCAGTACACATCGTGTACTAGGCGCGCAGCGGGGACTGGAATACCGTCAATCAAGCACCGGAAGGTGTGGGCAATGACCTCCATTAACCAAGGACTATACGCCATGAACAGTCTTTATCAGCGACTCGGCGGCGCAGAAGGGATCTCCCGCCTCGTGGACGACGTCGTCGAGGCACATTTGAGCAATCCGGTCATCAAGGCCCGGTTTCTGCCCTACCTCGAGCGTCCGGAATACGTGGAACAGATCAAGAAGCACACCCGCGACTTTTTCGGGGCCGGAAGCGGCGGCCCGGAGGTGTACAGTGGGCGAAGCATGGTGGACTCACACCGCGGCATGAACATCAGCGAAGCGGAGTTCATGGCCGCGGTGGACGACATCCTCGGCGTGCTCACCAGACACGACATGGATCCACAGACCCACGGAGAGGTTCTGTCCATCCTCTATTCGATGAAGAGCGAAATCATGCACGTATAAACCGTGCTCCGGGAGGCGCGGCCACCCCAGCGGGGGCGGCGGAAAACCAGGCTTTTCATCCGCCGAATCTGATCGTCCCAGGCCCTGGTGGCCCCGCCCTTCGGGTCGCGCCCTTGTACCCCCGACTGCCCGAGTCGACCTCCGGGAAACGCCCGGTCTCAGGCCTTAGGACCTCTGTCCGCGGCCTACGGGCCCCGCGACCTGGGTCGGACACCCGGCAAGTTGTTTCTATTACCAAGAAAAACCCCGTAACGCCCCACTATGAGCCTTAAAAACCCTCTTTTTGCGGCCTAATGGACACCCCCCTGCACCCAAAAACACGAGTGTTCGCGGCGGGCCGCTCACGGCCGGTCAAGCATGGAGGCACTATAGTCCGGCCTCAATAGCAGGACTGCTTTGGAAATCGGCTGGTTGGCGGGAGCAGAGACGGAGAAGCACGGTGATCGCGCCGTCCCGCATTCCGGAGAAACGGCCCAGGCCCGGCCGCTGGAAAGCGAGTGAATCGAGCTCATTCGACCCGATTCGCCGCGCACTCGTCCTGCGGGTATGCAAGGATATTCCGATGAAAGCGCGGAACGAACGCAACACCCGCCGCTGGATCAACTGGATTGTGGCCCTAGCCATGATCACCTTGATCATCACCCGGGCGTTGTGTGACCTCAGGTCTTGGCCGCGCATCCTGCCGGGGCCGATCTTCTGTCACCGAGCAAGGTGGAGCTCATGATTCACCCGATACATTGGCTCACTCTGCACGGACTGTTCGCCACGCTGGCGCTGCTGTTCTATGTGATCAGCTCCCATGTGATGCAGCAACGGCGCAGCCCGACGGCGGCCATTGCGTGGGTCATCTTCATGTTGCTATTGCCGTACCTTGCGCTTCCGGCCTACTGGGTCTTCGGCTTTCGGAAGCTGCCGCGACCGCGCTCAGCGCCATTACCCCGTGCCCCGCACAGCCAACACGCAAACAGCTGGGTGGTGCGGATGGCCCTGGCGCTGGGCCAGCCCGAACCCGCAGCCTATCGCGAGCTCAACATACACAGCGACGGCCACGACGCCAGACGCGCGTTGCTGGACACCATCGAAGCCGCCCGCCATTCCATCGATATCTGCACCTTCCTTATCGGGCGCGACAAGCTGGGCGATGCCGTGATCGAACGGCTCTGCCACAAAGCCCGCAGTGGCGTTCACGTGCGCTTGTTGCTGGACGGGCTGGGCAGCCTCATGGGTGGCCGCCCGTCACTCAAACCGTTGACCGACGCCGGTGGGACGTGGTCGTTGTTTGTGCCGCCACTGGGCTCCCCGCGGAAGGCCCGCACCAATCTGCGCAACCACCGCAAGCTGCTGATCATCGATGCCGACCATGAGACCGGCCGTTTGTGGTGCGGCGGACGCAACCTGGCGGCGGAATACTTCGAAGGTGAACCGAAAGCGCCCCCATGGCATGACCTGAGCTTCGACCTGCGCGGACCCATCGTGAAGCAGGCGCAGTCCCTGTTCGAACACGATTGGGCCTTCGCCAACGATCTGCCGCGCCCCCCTGGCCCAGCATCACCCCGTCCGGAAGAAAGCCCCGCGGACGGCGCCACTCTTATCGCTTCGGGACCAGACCAGGCCGACGACACGATTCATGCACTGCTTGTCGCCGCCTGTTACCGCGCACAGCATCGCATCGCGTTGGTGACGCCGTATTTCGTCCCCGACGATGCCCTGCTGGCGGCGCTGTGCCTCGCGGCCCGGCGCGGGGTAACCGTTGACCTGCTGGTCCCCGAGCGCTCGAATCACCGGCTATCGGACCTGGCGCGCGTGCGGGCGCTGCGCACCGTGACACAGGTCGGTGCGCGGGTGTGGCTCGCGCCGGAGATGCTCCATGCCAAACTGGTCGTGGTCGACGAGACACTGGCACTCGCCGGATCCGCCAATCTGGATACCCGAAGTCTGTTTCTGAACTACGAGCTGATGCTTGCCTTCCAAAACCCCGCCGATGTGGGGCGCTTTGCCGCCTGGAGCGAGCGGGAACGCATCGCCATGCGGCCCTATGTTGCAAAACAACCGGGGATCATCCGGGATGTTGCGGAAGGGCTGCTGCTGTGGGTGGGATTCCAGCTTTGACCGGTGTGGCACCCGTGGCGCCTGGCCAGGTCGGGCCCGGACAAGTTGTTGTTATCGCACAAAAAGCCCCCTATAGCCGCCCGATCTCAGGCCTTAGAGCACCCTTTTCGACGCTGAAATGAGCCCTGTAAGCAAGACGCAAGTATTCGTCGACCTTCCGCGCCCAAGGGACCGTTTCTGGGCGAAAAAACGCCTAAGCGCCGCTTTTTGGTGGCAATAACTCTATAAAAGAGCCGGTTGACTGAGGAGGAACGATCCGGCTACGGGCTTATTGGTTCAACACCCCGTCGTGCGGATGCGCTCGGAGGGTGTTTCTCTGCGGGCCAGAGTTGCCGCCATCCGATGGTGTGTCATAGGTTCACCGGCCGGATTCGGCCGCTTTTTGCCTGGCCCGAACCCTTGGGTATACTGACGCGGCTTCACCCTACATCACGCGCCCCGGTAGCTCAGCAGGATAGAGCAATCGCCTCCTAAGCGATAGGTCGCAGGTTCGAATCCTGCCCGGGGCACCATTTCCTCTCAAAGTGGCCGAACGGTTCCCGCACTGGAATCGTTCGATGCCTCAGGTTAGAGTCCGGTTGTCCGATAACCTCCATTGACCCGGCCCGAACGCCTCCCACCAGCCCCCGGACTCAAAACAAAAAAATGCTCATCATTATCGGTTACCTGATCATCGTCGGCTGTGTGGTCGGCGGCTTCCTGATGGCGGGCGGTCATCCGATCGTTCTCATGCAGCCCGTGGAGCTCATGATCATCGGTGGGTCCGCGATCGCGGCCTTCCTCATGGGTGCCGGCGGCAAGACCGCCAAGGCCACTCTGCGCGCCCTGCCCAGCCTGCTGAAAGGCTCCATCTACAACAAGGATCTCTACAAGGAAACGCTGACGCTGCTGAACAATCTGTTCGGCCGCGCCCGCCGCGAGGGCCTGCTGGGCCTGGAGGGCGAGATCGAGAACATGGAAGACAGCAGCATCTTCCAGGCCGCGCCCCGCTTCATGAAGGACCATCACGCCCGGGAGTTTCTCACCGACTACCTGCGTATGGCCGTCGCGGGCCAGTTGGATCCCCATGAAATGGACAACCTGATGGATCTCGAAATCGAAAGCCATCACCACGAAGCCATGGCCCCGGTGGAAGCCCTGCGCAAACTGGCAGACGGCCTGCCTGCATTCGGCATCGTCGCGGCCGTGCTGGGCGTGGTTCACACCATGCAGTCGGTCGACAAGCCGCCGCCCGTGCTGGGCGAGCTGATCGGCGCGGCGCTGGTGGGCACCTTCCTGGGCATCCTGCTGGCCTACGGCTTTATCGCGCCGCTGGCGAACCTGTTGGAACAGCGCGTGGCGGAATCCAGCCAGTATCTGCAGTCCATCAAGGCCGGCGTGCTGGCCTTCGTGGGCGGATCGCCGCCCCAGGTGGCGGTGGAATTCGCGCGCAAGGTCATCTACCCCAGCGATCGGCCGGGCTTTGAGGAGCTGGAAGAGCATCTCAAGGAAAACAAGATTACGTAACGTCGCCGCTCCGAGCGGAGCCGGCCACCAAGCGGGTACGGGCGCATGAGTCTCGACGATAGACGCCCCATCGTCATCAAGAAGATCAAGAAGGGCGCGCACGGCCACCACGGCGGTGCGTGGAAGCTGGCCTATGCGGATTTCGTGACCGCCATGATGGCCTTTTTCCTGCTCATGTGGCTGCTGGGCTCCAGCACCAAGGCCCAGCTCAAGGGCATTGCGGACTATTTCAACAACCCCTACCACGTCTCCATGTCCGGCGGGCAGACCTCCGGCGACACCACCAGCGTGCTCAAGGGCGGCGGTCCGGATGTGGCGCGCGATGCCGGTCACTTCAATCTCGGCGACGAGAAGATGAAGCGGAATTCGGTCAAGCGCGGCGGCACCGACGTGGACGCCCTGGAGCAGCTCAACCGGAAACTGCAAAAAGCCATCAACGTCAGCCCCCTGCTCAAGCAGTACAAGGATCAGCTCAAGATCGACTTCACTCGGGACGGACTGCGTATTCAGATCGTCGACGCCCTCAACCGCCCGATGTTTCCGCTGGGCAGCGGCAAGCTGGAACCGCATGCGCAGAAGATCCTGGCCCAGATCACGCCGCTGATTGCCAAACTGCCCAACAAGATCACCTTGATCGGCCACACCGACGCCACGCCTTTCTCCTCGCCCACCAGCGAATACACGAACTGGGAGCTATCCTCCGACCGGGCCAATGCCGCGCGCCGCGCCATGGTGGCATCGGGGCTGCCGCCCGATCACGTGCTGCGCGTCTCGGGCATGGCCTCGGTCGCCCCCTTCGATCCCGATGATCCCCGCGCCCCGGTCAACCGGCGCATCGCCATCCTGGTGCTGAACGAACACGCCGAAAAGGCACTGCTGGATCACAAGTACACCCGCCTGAATGTGGACAAGAACAATCAGGTCGATACCAATGATCTCCCTGCGGCCCCGGTCGAGAGCGCAAACGGGAGCGCTCCTCGATGAGCGCGGCGCGGCTCAACCGTCTGCCGCCCTGGCTGCGAGCGCTGACGGCGCATCTGGTGGCCTTGGCCTCAATCGCCGTCTGTGTCTGGATATCCATCCGCATTGGCAGGGGAATTCCGCCGCTTGCCGCGATCGCGGGTGAAGCCCTGCTGGCCGCAGCTGGAGGTGTTGTGCTGAAGCTGCCGCGCTGGTGGCTGCCGCTGCAGCTGCTGTTGGCTCCGGCGGTTTTTGCGGCGCATCAGCTGAATATCGACCCCGTCTACTACCTCGCCGCGTTTGCGGGCACAGCACTGCTGATGGGCAACAGCATCGGCGACCGCGTTCCCTTGTTTCTGTCCAGCCGGAGCGCCTGGCAGTGGCTGTCCGAGCAGACGCCCGCGAACGGCACCATGATCGACCTGGGCTGCGGCACGGGCCAGGGAATCGTCCACATCAGCCGGTTGCGCGCCGATGTCCAATGCTACGGCATCGAGTCGTCGCCCCTGCTCTGGCTGATCGCTTGCCTGCGCACGGCGGGGCGGCCCAATTGCCACGTTGTTTTCGGCAGCTTATGGCGTGTGGATCTGGCCCCGTTCGACGTGGTCTACGCCTTTCTCTCGCCCGCTCCCATGGCGCGCCTCTGGGCAAAGGCGTGCAGCGAAATGGAGCCGGGCGCGGCAATGGTCAGCAATAGCTTCGAGGTGCCCGGCGTCGCGCCGGATCGGACGATCCGACTACGCGACCGGCGCCGCTCACGGATGCTGCTGTGGCACATGCGCAACGCAACCCGATCCGAACACCCGGCCGGCCTGGCCGTCGGCGGGAGCCGATGACGTGGCCGGTGCAGGCACGGACAAGGCGATTAACGAGTGGGTCGGCCGTTTGTCCGAATCGCCGATCCCAGTCTGGCGGGGAAGCCGAGAGGCGTTGGAGAGGTTTGGCCGGGACGGTGAGTACAATGGTCCAAAGCTGACCCGCGCCCTGGCGCACGACCCGATGGTCTGCGCCCAGATCCTGAAAGCCGCCAACACCGGCCGGGGTTCCCGCGGGCAAATCGCCACCCTGGAACAGGCCGCGGTCATGCTGGGCTGCGGCGGATTGGAACGGTTGGGCGCCACGCTTCCGATCGTGGAAGAGCGCCTGGACGAAAAAGCCCTGGTCCCGCTGCGCCAGCTCCAGCGGCGGCTGTTTCACGTGGGCTATCTGGCCCGGGAGCTCGTCCGGCGCAATCGCGACATGCATTACGACGACGCCTTCTACGCCGGGCTCCTGCACAATCTCGGTGAGCTGGTGCTGCGCGTTACCGCACCCGAGATCTTCATCAAGATCGGCAAGCGCATTCACCGTAACGGCGACACCCCCGCGAAGGCGGCCACGGCGGTTCTGGGGTTCGAGGTCTCGCAACTTTCCGTAGCCCTGGCGCGGGAATGGCAACTGCCGCAACTTCTCCAGGCCGTGCTCGATATCGATCACAGCCAAAGCACCCGCGCCGGTCTCATCAGCGAAGCGGTAGGCCTGCTGCACACCGGCCCCCGGTGCCTGGTCGTTAACGACGAGGAAAC
Source organism: uncultured Gammaproteobacteria bacterium (assembly GCA_963711725.1). Taxonomy (GTDB): domain Bacteria; phylum Pseudomonadota; class Gammaproteobacteria; order Nitrococcales; family Aquisalimonadaceae; genus CAVQFO01. Next base: position 316,935 of record CAVQFO010000023.1, read on the forward strand.
CGACTCCCGGCTACTGCGGGTTTCGGAAATCCTGGTGGAACCGCCCTCCTTCGTGGCCTCCGCCGCATTCGCCGCGCTCACCTCGGCCGCGCGATACCTGAGCAAGCAGGCCGACGCCGAGGAGGAGACCGTCTGTGAAATCTTCCCGGCCGAACCCGTGGACAGTTTCGAGGACGAACCACCGGCCCCGGCGCCCCATCGCGACGCCCAAGACGCCGCGATCAACCCCGAGGAACTGCGCCGGCGCATCGAGCACACTACCTCGGCCGGCAACAGCCTCCCGGCCCTGTTGGAGCACTTCACCAACGTACTTCGCGAGGACATCGGGCTGGATCGCGTGGTCTTCGCCCTGCTGAGTCCGGACCGCACCAGCCTGCGCGGGCGCTATTTCCGCGGCGTGGCGGCGGACGATGCGCTCCATGGCTTCCACTTCAGGCAAAACGACGGCAGCTTGTTCACCAAGCTGCTGGAAAAGCCCGGCGCCGCCTGGGTCAACTCGCGCACGGCCGTGCGGATCAAGCCGCTGCTCACCCGCGAAGTGATGCGCACCGTTGGCACCGCCGATTTCGTCGCCCAGTCCATCTTCCTTCGCGGCCGCACCATCGGCCTGTGCTACGCCGACCGGCACACCTCCCAGGAGCCCATCACCGCCATCGACTACGACAACTTCAGGCAGGCCTGCGCGATGCTGACGCACCGGCTGGGAAATTTCTCAGGGCCGTCCAACCGGAAGTCCTGAACTGCCCGCTCGCCCTCGCCGGCGCAATCGGATAGCTGCGGGTGCATTTTCTATGTCGTTAAGGCAGTCTGTACAAGCCGTTGGGGCGGGACTGCCCCACCAAACACGGATAAAAGGGACTGTTTCAATGCACCGATTCCTGTGCAGTTTGTTTCTCGCGGCCACCATAGCCGCAGCCGGTGTTTCTCAAGCAAAAAGCCCTCCGCGCCCGTGCACGGCACCAGCCTGCTCAGTGGTGGCGCAAACGGCTCCGTGGCCGACGAAACCCGCGTCCGGCATGGAAGTGCTCTCCGGACCGCACCTTGCTCTGTCGCTACCCTCGGCGCCGAAAAGGCTCGCCCACAATTCCGGCTTCTTGGGATTCCGCTTTAATCCATCAACGGTCCTGCTGCTCGAAAATATCCGATTCGAAGAACTGGCAGGCCAACCCGAACCCGCAAACGCCGCAGCCATGTTCAGAGCTGCATTCGAACAGTCGCCCCAGTCCTTGGAATCGTCTTACCCGGGTCATGTTGCGCTGGTCAGGAACTTCCTCCACTACAAGTCCGCATTGGGGTTCAAGCAGTTGAACGCGGCAAGCCGCGGCGACCTCTCGATTTATTGGGGGCAGACCACAAAGGGATGGACAGCCGTCGCCGTGAACGCCCAAATAAATAGCGGATTCCTGGAAATCTCCGGGCGCGGAATGGCCGCGACCAAGTTCGAACGCATTCTCGCGTCCCTGCACACCCGGAAATAGCCAAAATGGAACTGACCGAAACGGAAAAGGAAGACCTCAAGACCGTTCTCCGACCACTGTTCGGCCCCAGCGTTGATACCTGGGACATGAACGAACGGATGTTGGAACTCTATGGCAAGCTGCTCGGCAAATCCCAAGAGTGCAGCCGCGCCATGGATCTCGTCCCGCGCCCCTACACCGGCTTCGGCGCAAAGCAATACATCAAACGCGAACTCCGCCGAATAGCCAGAGCGCTGGTCAACGGAAAACGCGACATCTATGTGACATGCCTTCGGGGCGCAGCGTATGGCATGCGTCAGGACTTCGACATGGCCGGAATGGGGCTCTGAACGGCCCCGCTGGATCCGGCCACCCCCCTTGGCTCCGAGAACCACGGCGCCCGCTATAATCGAGAATCGCCCATCGCGTCCGACGGTTCTCGCCACCCGCAGACGAGACGCGGGGCCCCAGGCCGGCGGGCGGGACGCCGGCCCCTTCTTTCCTGGAATGCAGTGGGAACAACTGCGGCCGCGATCCCGGCGCTTTTCCCGCTAACGTCTACCAACGCGCCAGCCATTGATGGGGCCTACACTGGGCATTCAGCCCACTGCGCGAGCAGCCGCCGCCCCGGCCCCGAATCCTACACGCAGGGTGCCCGCGGTGAGGCGGCGCCACGGGCTTGTTTATTCCTGTCATAAGCCGCCTACGGGGAACACGCGAGCCTCGGCACCTTGGACAGAGCTGTGTACGGTTCATCCCCGCCTGCGCGGGGAACACTCTAAACATACTTCCCTGTTTTTAAAGAACATTACGAGCACCAGAAATTCTACCAGGAAAACCGGCTGGTTTTCTTGACGACCGCTGGCGTGGCTGCTCGCCGGTCTTGAGCGTACTGAATCGGCGTCACCTTTCGGCCCTCGATTCCTCGGGACGATTGACTATCAGCCGGCTCAATCCCCACAGGAACACACCAAAAAGCAGATGCGGCACCAGGGAGGCCGGGATGAGCTTGGGGCTCAGCGCCAGGCCCATGAACCCCCAGCCGATGATGGGAAAGAACACGGCCAGGGCGATCAGCCAAAGGCCGGCGGCCCAGAGCAGGGCTCTTTTCAGGCTCAAGCCTGGATAACTCACCACCACGAAGGCGAATGACCAGAAGGTCACGTAGGCGACGTGGAACAACAGCCCTACGGGCAATGGCAGGGGGCGGCCGACCAGGGTTTCGGCGAACAGCAGGCTGGGCTGGCCGGGCAGCGGGGAGTGGCCGGATTGCACCACCGGCACCATGATGAGCGAGAGCAGCAAGGCGTTGACGACTCCGACAATCAGGGCCTTGCCCCACAAGGCTTTGATGTTTTCGGACACAGACATGGTTTTCCTCTCCTGGTTTTCAGCCGCACGTCAGCCTGCGCAGCAGGACAGTTCCGTAACATCCCGCGTGAAGGCTTGGGCGCAGAGCTTGAGACCTTCGACCATGGTTAGATAGGGAAACAGATCCTCCGCCAGGTCATTCACGGTAAGCCGCTGGCGCACGGCCAGGGCGGCGGCCTGGATCACCTCGCCGGCCTGCTGAGCGGCGATCTGGGCACCAAGCAGGCGGCCGGTGCCGGCTTCGGCGACGAGTTTGATAAAGCCTCGGCTTTCAAAGTTCGCCAGGGCCCGGGGCACATGCTCCAGATCCAGCCGCCGCGTCTCCGCGTCCACTCCGGCCGCCCGGGCGGCGGCTTCGTCCATCCCCACGGTGGCCACCTGGGGGTCGGTGAACAGGACCCGCGGCAGTACGGACAAGTCCAGCCGGCTGAGGCCGCCGGTCATGTTCACTGCGGCGCGAGTACCAGCTGCGGCGGCCACATACACCAACTGCGGAAGCGTGGCGCAATCGCCCACGGCATAGATATGGGAGACGCTGGTTCGCAAGGTGTCATCAACTTGCACGGCACCCCGGTCGTCGGTCAGCACCCCGGCCTTTTCCAATGCGAGGGCCGCAGTATTGGGCTGGCGGCCGGTGGCGACCAGCAGTCGATCAGCGGTCACGGTCTCCTCGGGCAACTTCAGCGAGAAGCGGCCGCCGGCGTAGCTTACGGACCGGGCCTCGGTATGGGTGAGAACGCGGATGCCTTCCTCGGTAAAGGCGGCGGCAATCACCTCGCCCAAGGCCGGGTCTTCGTAGCTGAGCAGCACGCCGCGGGCCAGCACCGTGACCTCGCTTCCCAGCCGCCGGAAGGCCTGGGCCGTCTCCAGTGCAACGAAAGAGGAACCGATGACCACCAGATGTTCCGGCGCCTGATCGGTGAACAGAGCCTGGTCCGAGGTCCAGTACGGGGTATCGGCCAGGCCGGGCACCGGCGGCACTGCCGGCGAGGCGCCGGTGGCGATCAGGAACCGGTCCGCGCTCACGGTGCGCGGCCCCGCTTCGCCTTCAACGATCAGGGTTTGCGAATCCCGGAACCTGGCTTCACCACGCATCAGGGTGACGCTGGGGTGATTCTCCAGAATCCGCTGGTATTTATCTTCCCGAAGCTCCTGCACCCGCCCGCGCAGTTGGGCGAGCAAGGCCGCGCGGTCAATATCGTTGCCGCCGCGCGGCAGACCGGCGAAGGGGTGATGGCTGCGGCCGTGAGCGATTTCCCCGGCCCGCAACAGGATCTTTGAAGGCACACAGCCCACGTTCACACAGGTACCGCCCAGCGTGCCGCTTTCGATCAGAGTGACCCTGGCGCCCTCCTCGGTGGCGCGCAGGGCCGCGGCGAAGGCACCCGCACCGCTGCCGATTACGGCAATGTGGAGTCCATCCGAGGGCACCGCGCACGAGGTGCAGCAGCCGCTGCCTGATGTAGACCGTTGCACCTTACTTCACCTCCCGGGACGGATAACCGGCCTTGGTGGTAGCGGCCGTGAGATCGGCCACGGAGGCGCGGGCGTCATCATAGGTGACGGTGGCCGTTTTGCGCGGGAACGAGACAGCGACCTTCTCCACACCGGGCACCCGCTCCAGGCTCTTGCGCACGATGTACGGACAACTGCTGCAGGTCATGTGCGCCACGTCCAGGGTAACGGTTCGCGGCGTGGCCCAGGCCGGCAGGGCCGCGATGGCCAGCAACAGGGACAGAACGATGCGGTGTTTCATGGAACCCCCCTTCAACCGAGCAGAACAGGAACCAACAACGGCCAGGCGGCCGCCACGATGACGATGACCACGGCCAACAAGAGCGCGCCGGTGGTTACGCGGCGTGCCAGTGCGCTGCCGCAGTAACCGTCGGTGGCACAGGCGGCCGCACGTCTCCGCTGGGCGAGACACCCACCGGCAATAGCCGCCACGGCGAATGCCAGGAACCAGGGCTTGTACGGCTCCAGCGCGGTCAGATTCCCGATCCAGGCGCCGCTGATCCCCAGCGCGAACAGGCCGAGGGGGACCACGCAACAAGCGGAAGACAGCACCGCGCCGACAATGCCCGCCGCCGCCAGCCACCCGGCTCCTCGGGATTGAGGGCGACCGTTGAGCTCCATGTGCACTCCTCTTCGTGAATCGATTGCACTACACTAATCCCTGTAGTGACTACAGGGTCAAGGCGGAAAAGGTGGCGCCATGCGCATTGGTCAGTTGGCGGAATTCACCGGCTGCAACATCGAGACGATTCGGTACTACGAACGCGAAGGCATTCTTCCGCAGCCGGCACGGTCGGCCAACAACTATCGGCTCTACGGAGAACCGCATCGGCGACGACTGTTGTTCGTGCGGCGGGCGCGGGAGCTGGGGTTCAGCCTGAACGAGGTGAGGCGCCTGCTGACGCTGATCGATGGCGGGCGCTACACCTGCGCGGAGGTCAAGGCCGTGGGCGAAAACCATCTTGCAGACGTGCAACGCAAGATCGCCGACCTGCAGCGGCTGGAAGGGGCGTTGCAGGAACTGATCGCCGGCTGCAGCGGCTGTGACACGCCGGACTGCTCCATGCTGGAGATCCTGTTCGAACCCGCCGCCGGCACCAACGGCGAAGGCCTGCGACGGACCAGCGCGACGGGTTTTTGATGGGTTTCGCTAGTTCGGCGCCTTGGCTCTGCTCAGCCTGAGGTCAAAATCCAGCTTCACCGTCGCGCCCACCCAGCGGGTGCCGCTCCAGCGGCCCTGGCCCACGTTGAACTCTCGGCGGTCCAACGAGGCTTCACCCTTGGCTTCGGCCTTGGCTTCGGCCTTGTCGCCGCCGTCCGTGGTCTTGAAGGAAAAGGCAACCGGAACCGGCTTGGCGACGCCGTGAAGCTGCAGCGTCCCCTTGGCGCGAAAGCGGTTGTCGCCAGTCGCTTGGAAAGCGTCTGCGTGGTACTTGGCCGTGGGGTACTGAGCGACATCAAAGAATTCCGAGCCGCGCAGGGTGTCGTCGCGGGTGTCGTTTCGGGTGTCCACCGACTTCAGTGCCACGCTGACGTCCAGCGCGCCCCGGGCGGCGGACGGATCAAAGCAGAACTTCACGCTGAAATCCTTGAACTCCCCGTGGGCCGGCGCGCCGGCCTGCTCGCCGATGAACGTCAGGCTGCTGTCTCCGTCGAGGGTCCAGCAAGGCGGTTTGGCCCAGGCTCCGGCGGAAACACCCAGTAGCAGCAGCAAGAACGACGAACAATATCGTTTCATGGGGATTTGTCTCCGCGTACGAACCGGAACGGCAGCATCCGTACCAACACCGTATCGCGCCGCACCCGGTGGTGCCAGAACGCCGCGCTCACGTGGAGCACGAGGGTCAGCGCAAGAATAATCGACAAGACAACGTGCGCCAGAACCAGTTGGTGCGCCAACGGCTTGGACGCAGCAACCAGATCCGGCAGGGCCACCCAACCGAACCAGCTCACTGAAATACCCGAGGCCGAAGAGAACAGCCAGCCCGTGATCGGAAGGCTGAACATCAGCAGGTACAGAAGCCAATGACTGGCATGGGCGAGCGCCCGCTCAATGCCGGTCATGCCCTGCGGCAGAGGCGGCGGCGGTGATATCCAGCGCCACGCCAACCGCAGCAGGGCCAACAGGAATACCGTGATGCCGATGGACTTGTGACGGGCAAGAACCACCAGTTGGTCAAACCCGGAGACGAATTCGGCGCCGTAGATACCGATGGCAAACTGCGCGAGGATGAGTAGGACAATCAGCCAGTGGAAAAATTGTGCGACGGCGCCATATCGGACCGTATTGTTTTTCCATTGCATCGGGACATCCGTTGTTCTTGGAGCGCAAAAACCAGGGAGCCGTACAATGCTCGATCATTACCGGATTCGCGCCGCCGTGCAAGGAACACCCCTGCTGCTGGCGTTGTTGCTGACGTTGGGGCTTGGCGGATGCGCGACGGCGCCGCCCGCGCAACAAACCGGAACGCCCGCCGAGCAACCCGCCCCGCCGCTACCCACTCAAGGCGCATCCGTCTATCGAATCGACCCCGACCAATCGGAACTTCGCATTCGCGTCTATCGGGGCGGTCCGCTGGCGGACCTCGGCCACAACCATGTGGTGACCACCTCCGACATCCAGGGGAAAATCTACCTGCACGATCGCCTCGCCAACTCGGGGTTTGAGCTTACGATACCGGTCAAGAGCTTCGTTCTCGACGATCCCCAAGCACGGCAACAGGAAGGCGAGGGGTTCGAGGGACAACTCAGCGCCCAAGACCGCCAAAGCACCAAAGACCACATGCTAAGCAAGGACGCGCTGGACGCGGATCAGTACCAGGAGATCAAGCTGCGCAGTATCGCCGTGGCCGGTCCGCCGTGGTATCCGCGGATTACCGTGCGCGTCACCTTGCACGGGACCAGCAGGGATTATGTGGTCCCTACCGCCGTGGTCCGTCAGAAGGACCAGTTGATTGCCACCGGTGGGCTACACATCAAGCAGACCGATTTCGGGATCAAGCCTTACAGCGCCGTGGGCGGTGGCCTTGTGGTGAAGGATGGTCTGGATATCGCGTTTCGATTCGTGGCGGCGCCCGGGGAGAAGTAGCACGCGTTCAATCAGCACCGCACAACCCGGCAAACAGCGACCGGGCGCCCCATCGCCCTCCTTGCGGCTCAGATCCGCGAACGGCGCAGGCGCAGTGCGTTGCCGACAACCGACACGGAACTGAACGACATGGCCGCCGCAGCGACGATTGGCGACAGGAGGATGCCGAAGAACGGACCCGACGCTTTGGCGGGATGTTCATGGGAGGAGCCGGTCATACGCATCGGTCCTCTTCAGACGAAGAAAGGGGACGATCGTGGAGTCCGGGCCGACGGCATGGCGCCGCCGGCCCAGGCGACAAGCCTATTGGCCCCAGTTCCAACGATGCAGTTCGGAAATGCGCTTCTTCTGCTCGGGCGTGAGCACACCCTCAAGCTTCTTTTGCGCCTCCAAGGCGTTTCTCATCATCTGCAGTCGAGTATCCGAGAGGGCCTTTTGAGCCTTCATGATGGCATCGACATCCAGGTTCTGCCGATCAGATCCCTGCGGCAACGCCGACATCTGGCTGTGCATCGATTGCATCAACCCCCACTGCTGTTTACCGAGGTTTTCCTGGATATCCTCGATCTTGCGCTGCTGCTGATCCGTCAGATCCAGCAGCCCGGCCATTGCGGGACCATAGCCCCCCATCATGCCGTAGCCGCCCATCATACCGGGGCCCATGCCGTAGCCGCCGTAGCCCCCCATCATGCCGGGGCCCATGCCATAGCCACCGTAGCCCCCCATCATGCCGGGGCCCATGCCATAACCGCCGTAGCCGCCCATCATGCCGGGACCCATGCCATAACCGCCGTAGCCCCCCATCATGCCGGGACCCATGCGATAACCGCCGTAGCCCCCCATCATGCCGGGGCCGTAGCCGGGGTTGCCGCTATCGTCATCCGACGCGCGGCTGTAGCCCTGCATCATGCCAGGTCCGTGGGCGGCAGCCGGCAACACGAATGCGGCCGTGCCGGCGGCCAGAAATGCGGCAGTCACTACCTTGCGAATCGTGGTTTGCAACTTCATGGTACTTACTCCTGAATTGGAATTGCGCTCATCCTTCCGACCTGCGCCGGGCATCAGCCCTGTTCGCGGCGCAGATCGGCTCGCTTTTGTTCAAACTCTTTCCGGTCGATTTCTCCCCGGGCATATCGTTCCTCCAGGATCTCCAGGGCAGATCGGGACGCGGGACCGGCGCTGCGGTTCCCAACGGCAAGCCGAATGAGAAACACGGCGCCGACGATAACTCCAACCCATACGAGAACCATGAGCAGGACACCAAATCCGCCCATACCCCAGCCGTAACCGTTCATATGATGAAAGGAGTCCCACATATCAATCGCCTTGACCCTTCACGCCGCTGGACCCGACCAGCCCGGATTTCCGTTGGAACAATCCCCAAAAGGGACGAAACCAGCGCCCCTTCGGGACGCCTCATAGCCGCAGGCGAGCCGTGACAAGATATGGGGGCGGACCGCCGCGCGATCGGTGGCGGTTGGGAGGAAAAATCAGTGGGAATACGAGGTGTGCAGGTCGGAACAGTATCGCCGAGCCGGTCGTTGCCGGCGAAGAGCCCGACGGCGGAACCATCCGCAACTCAGGCAGCATCGCAACCGGCGCTCCCTGCAGCCACAGGTGGCAATGCGGGTCATGACAATGACGGGAATCGCCTTGAATGGACTGCGATACGCTCGCGGCTTCGTAGCGGTGACGGCCGTCGTGAGCAGACGCAGGCTGAACATGGAGCAGCAACACCATCAGGCCTGCCGCGACCAAGCGCCATTGCCAGCTCACTGCGCCAAGAGCACCCATCAAACCGAAGCCCCGCCTATCCCTGTGAATTACCGCTCGCAGAACACAGAACAACAAAACCGATACCGTTACCCTACGCCGCAGCAATGACGGGCTGTTGATCGAAGTCAACATCTGAAATCGTCGCTGCGGACAAAGTAAACTTGGGGTTAGGTCGGTTATATTTGCAGGGCTGCCTTCGTCGCTTGCGGCTTTGGCGTCTCGTCAACGGAGAACGGAATGCGGATTGTTGGTCTATCCCACACGGGTGCAACGCGTAGCATTAACGAGGATGCCATTGGCTGGGACGAGGGATGCGGCGTTGCCGTCATAGCCGACGGTTTAAGCACGCAACCCGCGGGTGAGACGGCCAGCCAGCTCGCGGTTGAGGAAATCCTTCGCGCGGTCCGCGAGCAATCCAAACCCGACCAGACGTGGCTAGCCAGTGGCGGCTCGCCGGAAGCGCTGCTGCGCAGTGTCAACCAGCTCGTGTTCGATCACGGTGCGGCCCGGCCGGAATGCAACGGCATGGCAACGGCCTGCGCCCTGCTCGGCTTGGACGAACGCCGGACGATCATCGCCCACGTCGGAGATTGCCGCGTCTATCGGCTTCGTGAAGGCTTGTTGAAGCGTCTGACGCGGGATCAGAACATGGTCCAGCGAGAACTCGACCGGGAACTGCTGGACCCGCAACTGGCGGCACGCAGCCGGCAACGCCATCATTTGCTCAGCGCGCTCGGTGCGGACATCGAAGTGGAGCCGCAGATCCAGGAGCTGGATCGCCGGCGCGGCGACATCTATCTGCTCTGCACCGACGGCCTCAGCGAGGCGCTGTTCGACAGCGAAATCGAGCAGACCCTGACGGAATACGAGCATGAGCCGGAAACCGCCGTGCGCTCTCTGGTTCACAGTGCCGTCGGGCACGCCGGGCCCGAGGATGTTTCGGCGATCGTTGTGCGGACGTAGAGCTGGGCGGAAACGAACGGGGTTTGGTTTGGGGGCATTGGGGTTGATTGATCCCCCTCTCATCGACCCTCTCCCACCAGGGGAGAGGGGGGATCTGTCTTAGCCTGGATGAAAAACAGTCAATGTAGGGTGGGTTAGCGAAGCGTAACCCACCAAACCGGCGAAGCCGCAAGATCCTGTCGGATTACGCTCTGCTAATCCGACCTACATCTTTATGTCGACCACCGAGCGCACGGAGTTTCGCGGTCGACACGACCGCTCCTACTTCTTTGTTTTTACGTGCTTCATCATACGACGGCGTTTGGAGAGCTGGCGCGGGGTCAACGTGTTGCGGCGGCCTTCGTAGGGATTGGCGCCGCCCTTGAATTCGATCCGCACGGGCGTGCCGTAAAGATCCAGCACCTTGCGGAAGGTATTCATCAGGTAGCGCCGATAGTCCTGGGGCACCCGCTCCACCTGATTGCCGTGGATCACGATCACGGGCGGATTGCGGCCGCCCTGGTGAGCGTAGCGCAGTTTGATGCGCCGGCCCCGCACCAGCGGCGGCGGATGGGAATCAACGGCGTCTTCCAGGATCTGGGTCAGGCGGTTGGTGGCCAAGTCCCGGTTGGCGGCGTCATAGGCCTCCCGCACGCTGTCCAGCAATAGGCCCACGCCGCTGCCGTGTAGCGCGGAGACGAAGTGGACCTTGGCGAACTCCAGGAAACCCAGTTTCACATTGAGCAGGCGCTTGACCTCATCGCGCTGGCCCGAGTCCAGGCCATCCCATTTATTGACGGCCACCACCAACGCCCGCCCCGCGTCCAGCGCATGCCCGACCAGGCCGGCGTCCTGCTCGGTGATGCCTTCGCGGGCATCCACGACCATGATCACCACATGGGCGGCTTCGATGGCCTGCAGCGTCTTGATGACGCTGAATTTCTCGACGGCTTCCTTGACCCGGGCGCGGCGCCGGACTCCGGCCGTGTCGACCAGCGTGTAGGCGTGGCCGTCCTTCTCGAAGGGGACGTAGATGCTGTCCCGGGTGGTGCCCGGCATGTCATAGACGAGGACTCGCTCCTCGCCGAGGATGCGATTGACCATGGTGCTCTTGCCCACATTGGGCCGGCCGATCACGGCCACGCAGATACCATGGTACTGGTCGCCCACCAGGGCCTGTTCCTCTTCGGCCGCGTGGGCGAGGCCGGTGTCGGCCAATACCGCTTCGAGCAAACGGGTGACGCCGCGGCCGTGGGCGGCGGCGATGGGATGGGTCTCGCCCATGCCCAGTGTGTGGAACTCCGCCGAGACCACGGCCGGGTCCAGACCGTCCACCTTGTTGACGGCCAGATAGATCGGTTTACCCAGGCGGCGCAGCTCGCCCGCCAGTTCCATATCGCCGGCGGTCACCCCGGCCCGGGCGTCCACCAGAAAGATCACCGCGTCCGCTTCGCCCACGGCCTTGCGAGCCTGGGCCTGCATGCCCTGCTCCACGCCCTCCGGATCGTCGCCCAGGCCGCCGGTATCGACCACCACGTAGCCGCCCGGGCCCACCTTGCCGAGGCCGTACTTGCGATCGCGGGTCAGGCCCGGATAGTCGGCCACCAGCGCGTCGCGGGTGCGCGTGAGGTAATTGAACAGGGTGGACTTGCCCACATTGGGGCGTCCGACCAGGGCGATAACGGGGTCCATGGACGTTCGTGCTTCGTTGGATTAGCGGGCGCCAAGCATATCAGGAAGCGCCGCCCAGGGGCATAACTGGAATATCGTGTCTTGGGAAGGAACGAACCGTGCCCGGAGGCGCAATCCCATTCACTAATCGTCATTCTCGCGAAAGCGGGGATCCAGGCTCGGGATGGGATGGATTCCCGCTTCCGCGGGAATGACGGGCCCCATCAGCGTCGCGCGCGGGCAGACTGTATTCCAGCGCGGCGCGCAAGAGCTCCTGGGTGTACGGCTGCTTGGGGTTGGTGAACAGGGATTCGGTCTCGCCGCTTTCCACCACTACGCCGTCGCGCATGACCAGGATTTCGTGGCTCAGCGCCCGCACCACCTTGAGATCGTGGCTGATGAAGATATAGGCCAGCCGATGGCGCTTCTGCAGATCGCGGAGCAGCTCCACCACCTGGGCCTGGACCGAGCGATCCAGGGCGGAGGTCGGCTCGTCCAGCACGATCAACCGGGGCTTGAGCACCAGCGCCCGGGCCACGGCCACGCGCTGGCGTTGGCCGCCGGAAAGCTCGTGGGGGAAGCGGTTCTGGAGCCCGCCCTCCAGGCCCACCTCGTCCAGGGCCTGGGTAATCAGCTGCTGGCGCTCGTCGGCGCTGTCGCCGATGCGATGGACCTTGAGCCCCTCCTCGATGATCTGGCCCACGGACATACGCGGGCTGAGGCTGCCGAAGGGGTCCTGAAAGACGATCTGAAACTGGCGCCGAAGCGGCCTCAGAGCCCGCTGTTTCAAGTCATCCAGGCGACTGCCCATGAAGACGATGCGGCCGCTGCTGGCCTGGAGCCGAAGCAGGGCCATCCCCAACGTGGTTTTTCCGGAGCCGCTCTCGCCGACGATACCCAGCGTACGGCCCTCGGCCACGCGCACCGAGACGCCGTCCACGGCACGGACATAGTCCCGCACCCGGCCCAGCAACCCGGCGCGCAGCGGGAACCAGACTTTGATGTCTTCGGCCTTCATGACCTCGGCACCGCCTGATGCCGGATCGGGCCGGCCGGCCGGCTCCGCATCCAGCAGGCGGCGGGTATAGGGGTGACGCGGCGTGTTGAAAACCTGATCCACCGAGCCCTGCTCCACGATCTCGCCGTGTTGCATCACACAGACCTGTTCCACCATGCGCCGCACCACACCGAGATCATGCGTGATCAACAGCAGGCCCATGTTGAACCGCTGCTTCAAGTCCCGAAGCAATTCCAGGATTCCCGCCTGGACGGTCACGTCCAGGGCCGTGGTGGGTTCGTCGGCGATCAACAGCTCGGGCTCGTTGGCCAGGGCCATGGCGATCATCACGCGCTGGCGCTGGCCGCCGGAAAGTTCGTGCGGATAGGCGCTGAGCAGTTGATCCGGACGCGGCAGGCGCACCAGATCCAGCAGTTCGACGATTCGATCCCGGGCCTTCTGGCGGGACAGACCGCGGTGGATGCGCAAGGTCTCGCCGATCTGCTTCTCGACGCTGTGCAAGGGATTCAGCGAAGTCATGGGCTCCTGGAACACCATCGAGATCCGGCCGCCGCGAAGCTTGCGCATGGCCGTGGGCAGCGCACCCACGACTTCGGCGCCGTCCACCCGGATACTGCCACCGGGGTGCCAGGCCTGGGGATAAGGCAGCAACTGCAGAACGGACAGGGCCGTCACCGATTTTCCGGAACCGCTCTCCCCCACCAGGGCCAGGCTCTGGCCCCGGTCCATGGCGAAGGAGACGCCACGCACGGCCTGGAACTCGTTGTCGCCGCGCCCGAAACTGACACGGAGATCCCGGACTTCCAGCAGCTTGGAATCGCTCACGAGCGCCCCCCGGATCCCGTCAGGGTCTTGCGGGGATCGAAGGCGTCGCGGGCTGCCTCGCCGATGAAGATCAACAGGCTCAGCATCACCGCCAGCACCACGAAGGCGGATATGCCCAGCCAGGGGGCCTGGAGATTGGCCTTGCCCTGGGACAGCAGTTCGCCCAGGGACGCCGAGCCCGGCGGCAGGCCGAAGCCGAGGAAGTCCAGGGAGGTCAGCGTGGTGATGGAGCCGCTGAGGATGAAAGGCATGAAGGTCAGCGTGGCCACCATGGCATTGGGCAGGATGTGGCGGAACATGATCATGCGGTTGGATACGCCCAGGGCACGAGCGGCCTTGACGTAGTCAAAGTTGCGCACCCGCAGGAATTCCGCCCGGACCACGCCGACCAGAGCGGTCCAACTGAACAGCAGCATGATCAAGAGCAGCCACCAGAAGCTGGGCTCCACGAAACTGGCCATGATGATCAACAGATACAGCACGGGCAGCCCGGCCCAGATTTCGATGAAACGCTGGAATATCAGGTCGAGCCAACCGCCGAAATACCCCTGCACGGCTCCGGCCGCCACGCCGATAATGGAACTCAGCAGCGTCAGCACCAAACCGAACAGAACGGATATGCGGAAGCCGTAGATGACGCGAGCCATGACATCGCGGCCCTGGTCGTCCGTGCCCAGCCAGTCGGCCGCCGAGGGCGGCGCCGGTGCCGGCACCGGGAGATCGTAGTTGATGGTTTCGTAGCTATACGGGATGAGCGGCCAGAGCATCCATCCCTTTTTATTGATCAACTGCCTGACTTCGGGATCGCGATAGTCGGCCTCGGTGGGAAAGAATCCGCCGAACGTGGTCTCGGGGTAACTCTTGACGATGGGGAAATACCAGCCGCCGTCATAGTGAACCACCAGCGGTTTGTCGTTGGCGACGAACTCGGCGCCGAGGCTGACGACAAACAGGACCAAGAAAATCCATGCCGACCACCATCCTCTGCGATTGGCGCGGAACTGATTCCAGCGTCGTTGATTAATGGGACTCAACGGCATCGCCCCGCTATTCTCCCCGAGCCTCGAAATCGATTCTGGGATCCACCAGGACGTAGGTCATATCGCCGATGAGATTCAGCAACAGACCGAACAGCGTGAATATGTACAGCGTTCCAAACACCACGGGGTAGTCGCGATTGACCAGCGACTGGAAGCTGAGCAGGCCCAGGCCGTCCAGAGAGAAGATCACCTCGATCAGCATCGCACCGGTGAACAGCACCCCGAGAAACGCGCCCGGAAATCCGGCAATCACAATCAACATGGCATTGCGGAAAACATGGCCGTACAGCACCTGGTGCTCGGTCAGGCCCTTGGCCCGGGCGGTAACCACGTACTGCTTGCCGATCTCGTCGAGGAAGGAGTTCTTGGTCAACATGGTCAGGCCCGCGAAACCACCCACCACCATGGAAAGCACCGGCAGCGTGATATGCCAGAAGTAGTCGGCAATACGGGCCGGCCAAGCGAGTTGGTGCCAGTTGTCGGACACCAGCCCCCGCAGGGGAAACCAGTCGAGAAAGCTGCCGCCGGCGAAAAGCACAACCAGCAGCACGGCAAACAGGAAACCGGGGATGGCGTAGCCCACGATGACCACGGCACTGGTCCAGAAATCGAACGGTGAACCGTCTTTTATGGCCTTGCGGATACCGAGCGGGATGGAGATCAGGTAAACCAGAAGCGTGGTCCACAACCCCAGCGAAATGGATACGGGCATTTTGTCCAGGATGAGCTGGATGACGGTCTTGTCTTTGTAGAAGCTCTTTCCGAAATCAAAGTGGAGATAGTCCCAGATCATCTTGAAGAAGCGCTTGTAGGCGGGCTGGTCGAACCCGTAAAGCTTCTTCAGGCGCTGGATCAGTTCGGGATCCAGCCCGCGAGCGCCACGGTACGTGCTTTCTCCCTGCCCGCTGCTGGACTTGCTGCCCCCGCTCTCGCCCCCCGCACCGCTCGAGGTCACCCGCGCCGTTTCCAACCCGCCATGCCCCTGAAGCTGGGCGATGACCTGCTCCACCGGCCCGCCGGGCGCCCATTGCACGATAATGAAGTTGATCACCATGATTCCGAACAGTGTCGGGATGATGAGCAACAATCGTCGCAGGATATATGCACCCATGGCGGCGGCTACACGGGGCCTGGGCGGCCCCTAGCGATTTCCCCGATAGTCTTGAACGGCCTTGGCCTTGGCGGCATCGACCCACCAACTGTCGAAACCCAGGCCATAGGGAGGGGACTTGTCGGGACGCCCGAACTTGTCCCAGTACGCCAGACGAAACGCGGCCAGATGCCAGTGGGGAATCACGTAGTAGTTCCATTGCAGGACCCGGTCCAGTGCGCGCGTGGCGTAGATAAGATCCTGGCGGGTCTGCGCGTGGATGATCTTGCCGATCATGGCATCCACCGCGGGATTCTTGATGCCGATGATGTTCTGACTGCCGGGGGTGTCGGCCGCCTTGGAGCCCCAATACTGGCGCTGCTCGTTACCCGGGGAAAGCGATTCGCCGATGACGTACACCGTCATGTCGAAATCGAAGCTGTCGATGCGGTTCTGGTACTGGGTCGGGTCCACCGTGCGAACGTTGGCCTTGATGCCCAGACGTTTGAGATTGCGTGCGAAGGGCAGCACGACCCGTTCGAATGACGGATTGACCAACAGGATTTCGAACTCGAACGGTTTACCCGTTTTCGCGTTGGTCAGTACGCCGTTCTTGACCTGCCAGCCCGCTTCCCGCAATAGCTGCATGGCGATACGCAGGTTATGACGCGGATTGCCGCGACCGTCCGTTTCCGGCGCCTGATAAACCTTGTCGAACACCTGCGGGGGCAACTGATCCCGATACGGGTCCAGCAGCTTGATTTCTTCGGGGCTGGGTTTCTGACGCGCAGCAAGCTCGGAGTTGGAGAAATAGCTCTCGGTGCGGGTATAGGCACCGTAGAAAAGATTCTTGTTGGTCCACTCGAAGTCGAAGGCGTATCCCAAGGCCTTGCGAACCCGGGGGTCCTTGAAGATCGGCCGGCGGATATTGTAGAAGAAGCCCTGCATTCCGGTGGGAATCTGGTTCGGGATCTCCACCTTCTTGATCATTCCGTCATTGACGGCGGGGACGTTGTACGCGGTGGCCCAGTTCTTGGATACATTCTCCTGGCGGAAGTCATAGTTGCCGGCCTTGAATGCTTCCAGCGCCACGGTAGCATCGCGGTAGTAGTCGTAGCGGATCTCGCCGAAGTTGTACCGCCCCTTGTTCACGGGCAGATCCTTCGCCCAGTAATCATCGACCCGCTTGTAGGTGATGGAGCGGCCCGGATCCACCGACGCGATCTTGTAGGGCCCGCTGGTGAGCGGCGGCGTCAGCGTGGATTCGAACTTCTTTCCCTCCCAGTAGTGTTTGGGCAGGATTTCCATCTGGCCGATAATCAGCGGCAGCTCGCGGTTGGTCTTGTTCTTGAAGTAGAACGTCACCTGATGGGGACCGGTCTTTTCCACACGGTCCACGTCGCCGTAGTAGTACGCGAAGCGGGGATGCCCCTTGTCCCGGCGCGTGTTGAACGTGAAAACCACATCCTCCGGGGTGATCGGCTTTCCGTCATGCCAGCGCGCCTCCGGCCGGAGGTTGAAGCGCACCCATGAGTTGTCCTTCGCGATCTCGGCGCTTTTCGCGATCAAGCCGTATTCGCTGAACGGCTCGTCGGCGGACTGAACCATGAGCGTATCGTAGGTCATGCCGATTCCGTCCGGGGCGAGCCCCTTGAGCACAAAGGGATTGAGACTGTCGTAGGTCCCGATCCCCGCCATGCGCACACTCCCACCCTTGGGCGCGTCCGGGTTGGCGTAGTCGAAATGGGTAAAATCCGGCCCGTACTTGAGGTCGCCGTACATGGACAGGCCGTAGCCTTGCTGGGCGTAGGCCACGCCGGCGCATCCGGCAAAAAACGCTACAGCGAATACGAGGGTTCTGAACATCACGCTTGAATCACTCCGCGTCTTCCCATGACGAGCCCCAAAAGGACATCTCCCCCGGCCCGCGAGGGCCGCCGATACTGGCCGATACTAACACCCAATCCCCGTCAACCGGGAACAGCTACAGCCAAGCGTCTGAAGGGCACACCGAAAAACAGTCCGACATCCCCGACCGGGTCAAGTTCATCGACGCCGTACAAACAAGAAAGGCGGACCACTCGGTCCGCCTTTTCAGCCCGCCTTGAAGACCGGCCTTACATCCGGTCCTGATGAATCTCCACGTCGGCTTCCTTGCGCAGCTGCTTGAGAAAGGCCTCCATTTCCTCATTTCCCTGGATCTTGGCCAGTTGCTGGCCCAGTTGCTTGCGTTGCTCCGGCTTCGCCTCGGAAGGATCACCGGGTTTGATGGCCTTGAGCTCGATCACCGCGTAATCACCTGAGCCCAACTGCGTCTGACCCACCACCGTCTTGCCCTTGGCCGGCTTCGCCAGCTGGAAGGCTTCGTGTAATACGGCCGGTGTCACGTCACCGCCGCGCTCCACCCAGCCCGGCTGCTTAAGACTCGCCTCAGGATGGGCTTTGGCAAGTTCTTCCGCAGGCTTGCCGGCCTTGAGCTGTTTGGCCAGTTCGTCTCCCAGCGCCTTGGCCTTATCGCTCGCCTTCTTCTCCACCAATTGCTGGTGAATCTGGGATTTGACCTCATCCAGGGGCCGCGCCCTCGCGGCCTGATGCTCGTCGGCACGAATTACGACCTGCCGATCGTCGCCCAATTCCAGGAGATCGCTGTTCTTGCCGGCCAGCACATCCGGACTGAATGCCGCCTTGACCACCTTCGGGTTGGACGCAATGCCTTTCTGTCCCCCGCTACGGGTAATCCAATCCGTATGCTGAACTTGCAGGCCCAGTGCGCTGGCGGCGGACTTGAGATTGTCCGGAGTCTCATAAGCCAGGTTCTGCAGGCGGGTGCCCTGCTCGTAGAACTTGTTGTTGACCTTGTCGGAAACCATCTCCTTCGCCAGTTGATCCTTGACCTGATCAAACGGCTCTACCTGCCCCGGCTTGATAGCCGTCACCTCAATGAGATGGAACCCGAACTGGGTACGGACCGGCTCGCTGATCTTTCCCTGCGCCAACGAGAACGCCTTATCCTCGAAGGGCTTGACCATAGTGCCCTTCTGAATCAGGCCGAGGCTGCCGCCCTTCTTGGCGGAACCCGGATCGTCGGAATACTTCTTGGCCGCTTCACTGAAACTGAGCTTGCCGTCGACGATTTCCTTGCGGATGTTCTCGATTTTTTCCTTGGCCTTGTCCACGGCGACCTTGTCGGCATCCTTGGGCACGGAGACCAGGATATGCCGAACCTCACGTTCCGGCTTAGTCATGAAGCGCTGTTCCTTCACCTCGTTGTAACGCTGGCGGAGCGCTTCGTCGCTGGGGCGGAGCTGCTTTTCGATCGCGGCACGATCAAGCTCCACATAGGCGAGCTTGACCTTCTCCGGCGTCATGAACTGGTCCTGGTGATCCTTGTAATACTTCTGGACTTCGTCGTCGCTGACTGAAACCTGATCCGTGAAGCCCTTGGTGGCGATCTCGAGGTAGTCGAAATCGCGCTTTTCATGCTCCAGCGCCAGCAGGCGATCGACTTGGGACCCGGTCACCAGGGCCGAGCCCTGAACCGCGTTTTCCAACTGGGAAATCATCTGATACTGGCGAACGCGCGCCTCATACCCCGTAGGCGAGAGCTGGTTGGCCGCGAGTACCTGCTTGTAACGCTCTTTGGAGAACTTCCCGTTTTCCTGAAACATCTGCTGGGCACGCACGAACTGACCCAAGGCGGCATCGGAAAGCCGCAAGTCGTGTTCCTGCACGAACTGCGTCAGCAGAGCGCGGTTGATCAACTGCTCAAGCGCCCGCTGTTTGACCTGCTTCTCGTTGAACATGGAGGGATCGTACTGATCACCCAGGATCTGGCGCATGCGATCCTCTTGCTGGCGCACGGCCTTGCCGAGGTCCACCGGTGTGATCTTGGTGTCGTTGACCCGGGCCACCGCGGTGTCGCTTCCTCCCTTGAAGTAGGAGGAAAGCCCGAAGAAGCCCAGCGCCAGGATCACCAGTCCGAGTACAACGGAGGCGATCCAACCCGAGGCACGATCTCTGATCGCTTGCAGCATGAGACGAAATCCCGTGTCTTGGTAATGGTGAAGGAGCAGCCGGCCCAGTTTCCCACCGACGCAAATGACTCCGAATCACCTTGATGAAAGTCGAACAGTTTCCGGGCTCGCATCCCACGATGCAAGCCGCGTTTCCCGGCCCTTGATCGTTGTTTTTCGGGCTTACGGGACTATCACCGGCCCCGCCTTCGGCGGAACCGACGCCCAACGCCGCCAGGGGAAAGCACGTCTGCTGACGTTCCTCGGCCCGCGGCTGAAAAACAAAAAGGCGCCACGCGGGCGCCTTTTGCTTTCCTAACTATGGCGGAGCGGACGGGACTCGAACCCGCGACCCCCGGCGTGACAGGCCGGTACTCTAACCAGCTGAGCTACCGCTCCTAAAGTCTTCTGGTGGGTGGTGAGGGGATCGAACCCCCGACATTCGCCTTGTAAGGGCGACGCTCTACCAGCTGAGCTAACCACCCCGGCCGAAGCGGGCGCTAGTTTACTGCATCCTTAAGCGCCTTGCCAGCCTTAAAGCCCGGCACCTTGGACGCAGGAATCTTGATGGTCTCGTTGGTGCGCGGATTGCGGCCGGTGCGCGCGGCGCGCTCACGTACGGAGAAGGTACCGAAGCCAACCAGGGTAACCTGATCGCCTTCCTTGAGCGCGTTGGTGACCGCATCGACAACCGAATCAACGGCGCGGGCGGCTGAAGCCTTGGACAGATCGGCGGACTGCGCTACTGCTTCGATAAGTTCCGACTTATTCATTCTCAAATTCCCCTTGGTGTTGTTCTGCCTGGACAACGATGTTCCTTGGTCGACGTCGCAGTAACTGTACTAGCTTTACACGCTCTCTGGAAGGCTGCTCAAGCGTTGCCGGGACTCGGAAATCTTGATTTGTGATTCTGTTCCGAGGCCCGTCGCCCCTGCTCCCCGGCACTGATTATCGGAGCCGTGCTTAGAGACGCAGAACAAGGTATGCCCATGGACATAAGACGGCAGGCTTAACGAACCAACAACCTGCCGGAGACCGTTTTATATCAAGGCCTCGAGAGACGTGTCAACAAACCGCAACCAGGTTGCATCGCTCGTTCGTCAGCCCACGAAGCAGGTCATCCCAACGGCGTTGCCAGGGCTGTAAGCCCCCGCCTTTTCCGGCGGCTCGGCTAAGTGAGCTGGACGAAAATCGTAACCCTATGGGTACGCGGCAAGTTTTCGGCGGCGAGGCGTGCGCATTCGGACGGTGGACCCAGGTCGGGCAACCGCCACAGTGCCCGCCCGGGCGAACAAGCCTGGGCGGGCACTGCGTTGAAACGGAGACCGGAAGGCGAATTCCCTAGTGCGCGCGGACGGTTTCCCGCTTCTTCCCGCGCTTGCTGGCCGGCTTGCCCTCCTCTTCGGGAGGATCGGGCAGCGGGGTCGGCGGATGAGCCAGAGCCGATTCCAGAACCTGATCGATCCAGCGCACCGGACGGATATCGATCTTCGCCTTGATGTTCTTGGGGATTTCCGCCAAATCCTTGCTGTTTTCCTCGGGGATGAGAACGGTGTCGATCCCACCGCGCAATGCCGCCAGCAGCTTTTCCTTGAGCCCGCCGATGGGCAGCACTTCGCCCCGCAGGGTAATCTCACCGGTCATGGCGACATTGGCTTTCACGGGAATACCCGTAAGTGCGGAGACCAACGCCGTGCACATGCCGATACCGGCGCTAGGACCGTCCTTGGGAATGGCGCCTTCGGGGACGTGGATGTGCATGTCGCTGTTCTGCTGGAAATCGGGATCGATACCCAGGCTCTTGGCACGGCTGCGAACGACCGTCAACGCGGCCTGAATCGACTCGCGCATGACCTCGCCCAATTGGCCGGTATGGGTCATCTTGCCTTTACCGGGCATGAGCGCGGCCTCGATGGTGAGCAGCTCGCCGCCAACCTCGGTCCAGGCCAAGCCGGTGACCTGGCCCACCTGATCCTTCTCCTCGGCGATGCCGTAGCGGAAGCGGCGCACACCCAGGAATTTATCCAGATTCTGGGTGTTGACGGTCATCCGCTTGTCGCGAGGCTTGAGCGTGAGTTCCTTGACCACCTTGCGGCAGATCTTGGCGATCTCGCGTTCCAGGTTACGAACACCTGCCTCCCGGGTATAGAAGCGGATGACGTCGCGAATGGCGTTCTCCGAAAGCTCCAGCTCCGCCTCCTTGAGGCCGTTGGCTTTCATCTGCTTGGACAGCAGGTAGCGCTGGGCGATGTTGAGCTTCTCGTCTTCGGTGTATCCGGGCAGGCGGATCACTTCCATGCGATCCAGCAACGGCGCAGGAATGTTCAGCGTATTCGCCGTGCAGACGAACATCACGTCGGAAAGATCGAAATCGACTTCCAGGTAGTGATCGTTGAACGTGGAGTTCTGTTCCGGATCGAGCACCTCCAGCAGCGCCGAAGCCGGATCGCCCCGGAAGTCCATCGCCATCTTGTCGATCTCGTCCAGCAGGAACAGCGGGTTGCGTGTTCCCACCCGAGACAGGTTCTGAACGATCTTGCCGGGCAAGCGAGCCGATATAGGTCCGGCGATGCCCGCGGATCTCCGCTTCGTCTCGCACGCCGCCCAACGACATGCGCACAAACTTGCGGTTGGTGGCGCGGGCGATGGATTGGCCCAGAGAAGTCTTGCCGACACCGGGCGGCCCGACCAGGCAAAGGATCGGACCCTTGAGCTTGCGCACGCGCTGCTGCACCGCCAGGTATTCGACGAATGCGCTCCTTGACCTTCTCCAAGCCGTAATGGTCGGCGTCCAGCACGTTCTGCGCCTCGGCCAGATCGTTGCGGATGCGGGTACGTTTCTTCCAGGGCACGCCGACCAGCCAGTCGATGTAGTTGCGAACCACCGTAGCCTCGGCGGACATGGGCGCCATCATCCGCAGCTTGTTCAGCTCGGCCTTGGCCTTGGCCTTGGCTTCCTTGGGCATGCCTGCCTGCTCGATCTTCTGCTCGAGCTCTTCGGTCTCGTTGGGCACGTCTTCCAGCTCGCCCAGTTCCTTCTGGATGGCCTTGGCCTGCTCGTTGAGATAGTACTCGCGCTGGCTCTTCTCCATCTGCTGTTTGACACGATCGCGGATGCGCTTCTCGATCTGGAGCACATCGATCTCGCCCTCGATCAGACCCATCAGATGCTCGAGCCGCTCCCGCGCACTCGTAGATCTCGAGGATGTGCTGCTTTTCCTCGATTTTCAGGGACATGTGGGCGGCAATGGTGTCGGCCAGCCGGCCCGGCTCGTCGATCCCGGCCAGGGAGGAAAGGATCTCCGGCGGAATCTTCTTGTTCAGTTTCACGTACTGGTCGAACATGTTCATGATCGAACGGTTCAGGACCTCGATCTCGCGATCTTCGGAATAATCGCGCGGTTCGGCCTGCTTCAGGCGGGCGGTGAAATACGGACCTTCGGTGTTCAGATCCGACCACGGTGGCGCGCTCCAGCCCCTCGACCAGGACCTTAACGGTGCCGTCGGGCAGCTTCAGCATCTGCAGAATGCTGGCGACGGTTCCGTGGTTGTAGAGATCGTCCGCACCCGGTTCGTCAACTTCGGCGCTCTTCTGCGCCACCAGGAGAATGTGCTTGTCATCCTCCATGGCGGCCTCCAGCGCGTTGATCGATTTTTCACGACCGACGAACAGGGGGATCACCATGTGCGGATACACGACCACGTCGCGCAACGGCAGGACCGGCGCATGCGTCTTCGGCAGGTCGGGCGTATCCGACGGCATATCGTTTCGCTCCATTTAGGGGGATACCTCGTTCGTGAATTCTCCGGCGCCCGCGAGTGGGGAACCGTCTCAGTTAGGGCCGATATGCGGGCCGCAGCGCGACCTTTCAACGCGAATGGGCGTCGTTCTCGGCAACGTTTGGGTTGATGATAACACGTTGCCCGACGCAAACCGCGCCTGGGTCGCAGGCGATCGGAAGCGGCAAGTGGAGAGGCGGCGGGGACCCCGCCGCCTCGCGGGAACGGATAGCTAGTCGGAAGCGGCCTTGGACTGCTCCGGACCATCGAAGATCAGGTACGGCTTGGATTCGCCATCGATCACGGCCTCGTCCACCACGACCTTGCTGACGTGCTCCATCGACGGTAGGTCGTACATGGTATCGAGCAGGACTTGTTCGATGATCGTGCGCAGGCCTCGCGCGCCGGTCTTGCGTTGCCATCGCCTTCCGGGCAACGCCGCGCAGGGCGTCTTCGCGGAATTCGATCTCCACGCCTTCCATGTCGAACAGCTTTGCGATACTGCTTGGTGATGGCGTTCTTGGGCTGCGTAAGGATATCCACCAACGCATCCTCGTCCAGTTCGTTGAGCGTGGCCACGATGGGCAGACGCCCCACGAACTCGGGGATCAGGCCGTATTTGATCAGATCCTCCGGCTCGACCTCCCGCAGGTCTCGCCCACGCTCTTGCGGTCTTCCTTGCTGGAGACCTGCGCGGCAGAAGCCGATGCCGCCGCGCTCGGAACGCTCGCGAATGAGCTTGTCGAGACCGGCAAACGCACCGCCCAGATGAACAGGATGTTGCCGGTATTCACCTGCAGGAATTCCTGCTGCGGATGCTTGCGCCCGCCCTGGGGCGGCACCGAGGCGATGGTGCCCTCGATCAGCTTCAGCAGGGCCTGCTGCACACCCTCGCCGGAAACATCCCGGGTAATGGAGGGGTTATCGGATTTGCGGGAAATCTTGTCGATTTCATCGATATAGACGATACCCGTCTGGGCCTTTTCGACATCGTAATCACACTTCTGCAGCAGCTTCTGGATGATGTTCTCCACATCCTCGCCCACGTAACCCGCTTCGGTCAGCGTAGTGGCGTCGGCGATGGTGAACGGAACATCCAGCAAGCGGGCCAGAGTCTCGGCCAACAGGGTCTTGCCGGAGCCGGTGGGGCCGATCAGCAGAATATTGCTCTTGGCCAGCTCGACCTCGTCCTTGCGATGGCTGGCATCGAGGCGCTTGTAGTGGTTGTACACGGCCACGGAGAGCACCTTCTTGGCGCGCTCCTGGCCGATGACATATTCGTCGAGGACCTTCTTGATTTCGTGAGGCTTGGGCAGCTTCGAGCCGACGCCCGGCGCCTTCTCCTGCATCTCCTCGCGGATGATGTCGTTGCAGAGCTCTACGCATTCGTCGCAGACGAATACGGAGGGGCCGGCAATCAGCTTGCGGACTTCATGCTGGCTCTTTCCGCAGAAAGAGCAGTAGAGCAGCTTGCCGCCGTCGTCTCCCGGGGCTTATCTCTGTCGCTCATCGGTATCCTCAGTCACAAAAAACAGAACGGCTTGCATACAACCATGCCTGCTTTTGGGAAAGCGCGCAAGAGTCGCGAGCGGCCCCGTTGCAGGCCCTACAACCCGCGCGAACCGCGGGCCGAAACCGCCCCCGCCGGCGGGCTTGGGCACAGGCACGAAAACCGAACCGTGACACCGGTTCGACAGCCACCCTGCTCCGACCCCTTCGTTGGCGGACGATTACAGAATAGTTAATGCGGATGGTGGGGGAAATTCTAAAGGGGGTAGGCAACCCCCGGGCCCAGATGCCCGGGGGAATGCTCGGTCGTTCCCTTAGCCGCGACGGGCGGGAACGCGCCTTCAGCTCGTCGTCAGGCTCTTGCGATCCGTCAGGATGCGGTCCACCAGACCGTATTCCTTGGCCGCTTCGGGGCCGAAGAAGTTGTCCCGATCGGTGTCGCGCTGAACGCGTTCCAGATCCTGGCCGGTGTGATGGGCAAGAATCTGGTTCAGGCGCTCCCGCATGGACAGGATTTCCTTGGCATGGATGTCGATATCGGTCGCCTGGCCCTGATAACCGCCCAGCGGCTGGTGGATCATCATCCGGGAGTTCGGCAGGCAGTAGCGCTTGCCCGCCGCCGCCGCCGGCCAGCAGCAACGCGCCCATGCTCGCCGCCTGGCCGATGCACATGGTGCTCACATCCGGCTTGATGAACTGCATGGTGTCGTAGATCGCCATGCCGGCGGTGACCGATCCACCCGGGGAGTTGATATAAAGATGGATGTCCTTGTCCGGATTTTCCGACTCCAGGAACAGGAACTGGGCCACCAGCAGATTGGCCATGTGGTCCTCAACCGGCCCGACCAGGAACACCACGCGTTCCTTGAGCAGGCGGGAATAGATGTCGTAGGCACGCTCGCCCCGGGAGGTCTGCTCGACCACCATCGGTACGAGTTGCGCCATGGCCTCGTGACGATCTGCGCGATTGCTGTCCGAGCTCATCGTTAGTCCTCGCTCTTGCCCTCGGTTTTGGCTTTGCTCTTGGCCTTGCCACCTTTGGACGCGGATTTGGCCTTGGCCTTGCCTTCGCCCTCTTCTTCCTGATCACCGCTCATCAAGGTCTGGAAATCGACCTTCTTGTCCTTGATCTTGGCCTTCTCGACGCAGAAATCCACGACCTCGTCTTCCAGCACCCCGATTTCCACCTGCTCCATGAGCTGCCGGTTCTGACGGTAGTACTGCTTGACCTGGTCCGCCTGCTCGTAGCCGCCGACAAGCTCGTCGAGCTTCTGATCCACGGCGGCCTGGTCAGCCTTGATCTCGTGCTTGCTGATGATCTGGTTGATAACCAACCCCAGCTTCACCCGGCGCACCGCCTGATCTTCGAACAACGACGCCGGCAGGTCCAGGTCGGCATTGGCTTGGCCATACTGCTCCATGCGCTGGCGCGCCTGGCTCTGCAAGGCCTCGATTTCGCTGTCGACCAACGCCTTGGGCACATCGATGGGGTTCGCCTCCACCAGTGCGTCCATGACCTGCTCCTTGAGCTTGGCCTGGACGGCGCGGGCGGCTTCGCGCTCCACGTTCTCGCGGATCTTCGCGCGCACCGCGTCGATACCACCTTCCTTGATACCCAACTGCTCGGCGAAGGCATCGTCGAGTTCGGGCATCTTGGGGCCTTCGACCTTGGTCACCTCGACGTGGAACACCGCCGTCTTACCGGCGATCTCCGGCGTCGGGAACTCCTCCGGGAAGACATACTCGATGTCCTTCTTGTCGCCGGCCTTGGTCCCCTTGAGCTCGCTCTCGAACTCGGCGGGCATCTGGTTGCCACCGATCACCACGGGGGTCTCCTTGCCCTCGTTGCCCTCGAACGGCTTGCCGTCGATCTCGCCCACGAAGTCGATGATCACGCGGTCGTCGGCCTTGGCCTTGCGCTTGACTTCCTCGTAGCTGATCTGCTGCTTGCGCAGGTCCTCCAGGACCCGCTCGACGTCGGCGTCCTTGATCTCGGGGACCGGCCGCTCCAGCTTGATGCCTTCCACGCCTTGGACTTCGAACTCGGCATGACCTCGAAGCTGGCCACGTATTCCAGGTCCTTGCCCGAATCCATCTGAACGGGCTCGATCTCCGGCGCGCTGGCGGGGTGCAGCTTCTCCTGCTGCATGGCCTCGGCGTAGGTGGATTGGATCACCTCGCCCATTACTTCCTGACGCACCTGGGAACCGTAGCGCTTCTGCACGACCTTGAACGGCACCTTGCCCGGACGGAAGCCGTCCAGACGAACCCGGTGGCTGAGATCCTGCAGCCGACGCTGAACCTCGGTGTCGACACGGTCGGACGGCACCTGGACTTTCATCCGGCGACCGAGACCCTCGGTGGTTTCCACTGAAACTTGCATCTAAGCGCCTCTCAAATAAGGTGTTTACTTGAACCCGGACAATTCATTGACCGACGAGCCTTCGCTCGATCTTCGAGTCCACAAGGCTTTCCTCGGTCGGCGATACGGCCCCGTATTGCGCTTCGGAAAAATCTTGTGCATCCAAATCCCTTCGCGATCATCGCACCGGCCACTGGACCATCCGGGTTGAATACGATTCTGGAAGGCGGCATGGGAAGACATGGTGCGAAAGGAGAGACTCGAACTCTCACGGGGTATTGCCCCACTGGAACCTAAATCCAGCGCGTCTACCAGTTCCGCCACTTTCGCGTCAAAAAACAGCTTCAAGCCGAAATCTCGTGTTCTCAGACGGCGTGGCCGTGTCTGCATCCGCCGATTTCATGGGGGCGAACCAAGGTCATTTCACCTGCCGCGCAATCCTTGCCTCAAATACGAAAACGGCTCACGGTGTGACCGCAAGCCGGGGTATTTGGTGGGCCGTCAGGGACTCGAACCCCGAACCTACTGATTAAGAGTCAGCTGCTCTACCAATTGAGCTAACGGCCCGTATGTTGTTTGGGGTGGACGATGGGACTCGAACCCACGACGACTGGAATCACAATCCAGGGCTCTACCAACTGAGCTACGCCCACCATTGTAACCGTGCGCATCCCTCCATCACGAGGGTTGGCGCGCCCGGCAGGACTCGAACCTGCAACCCTCGGCTTAGAAGGCCGATGCTCTGTCCGGTTGAGCTACGGGCGCTTCAGTCGCCTCAGTTTAGCCTTTCGGGCTGCATTCCGCCGCCGCAGCGCCTTCGTCCTACCCGTTCGTCCGCCGGACATCGCGAAACTGGTCGGGGTGGAGGGATTCGAACCCCCGACTTCCTGCTCCCAAAGCAGGCGCGCTACCAGGCTGCGCTACACCCCGTTGGGCCAGCCGCAACCCGCCGCGCTCAAGGTCCCCGCCCGACGGAAGGCGTGAATGATACGCACGGGCCCAGCCAGCGTCAATCACTGCGGACCGGCTGGGATTTTACCCAAAACTCCGGTCCGGTTGTACCACCGGATTCGCCATGCGAAAATCCGCCGCCTCTCCGCTAGATAGAGTCGAACCCAATGACGGCAAAGATCCTCGACGGCAAGGCCGTCGCCGCCGAAATCCGGCAGTCCGTTCGCGCCTCCGTCGATGCCCGTGTCGCCAAGGACTTGCGGCGCCCCGGTCTCGCGGTGGTCCTGGTGGGCGAAAACCCGGCCTCCGAGGTCTACGTCCGCAACAAGCGCAAGGATTGCGAAGAGGCCGGAATTCTCTCGCGCGGCTTCGACCTCCCGGCGCAGACCAGCCAGGCCGACCTGCTCAAGCTCATCGACGAACTCAACGCCGACCCGGAGATCGACGGCATTCTGGTCCAGTTGCCGTTGCCGGAACAGATCGACGAACAGGCCGTCATCGAACGCATCAGCCCGGCCAAGGATGTGGACGGATTCCATCCCCAGAGCATCGGCTACCTCACTCTGCGCCTGCCGGGCCTGCGGCCCTGCACGCCCCGGGGCGTCATGACCCTGCTTGAGCGGGCCGGCGTGGAACTGCCGGGGTTGGACGCCGTGGTCATCGGTCAGTCGAAGATCGTCGGTCGCCCCATGGCGCTGGAATTGCTGAATGCCCGCTGCACCGTGACGATCTGCCACAGCCGCACCAAGGATCTGGCCGACAAGGTGGCGGCTGCCGACGTGGTGGTTGCCGCGGTGGGCATCCCGGGATTCGTTCCGGGCGAATGGATCAAGCCCGGTGCGGTGGTGATCGACGTGGGCATCAACCGGACAGCCGAGGGCAAGCTCACCGGCGACGTCAATTTCCCGGAAGCCAGTGAACGCGCATCCTGGATTACCCCCGTGCCGGGCGGCGTTGGCCCCATGACTCGCGCCATCCTGCTGACCAACACACTGCAGGCCGCCGAGCAGCGCGACAAGACCGGTTGACGGGATCGTCGCCCCCGCCCAGGCCGCGTTCCACGCTCCCGGATTCGGTGTGGCCGAACGCCGTGGTCACTGCTACATTCCGATGAAGCCAAAGACCCCGGAATCCATTCAGAGGGATCGACATGAGTGACAACGCAGACGAGCGGCGGACGTTTTCCCGGGTGCGATTCGACGCGCCGGCAATCCTGCACACCTCCGAAGCGGAGCACTCGGTGACGGTATTGGATCTCTCCCTCAAGGGCGCGCTGCTGAGACTCGATTCCGAGCTGAACCCGGACAAGGAAGCGCGCGGTCGGCTGGAGATCAACCTGGGGTCGGTGGCCCAGATCGAAATGGACCTGGAGCTGGCCCATCAGCAGGATCTGCGAGCCGGCTTTCGCTGCGTGAACATCGAGCTGGAAAGCATGATCCACCTGCGCCGGGTGGTGGAATTGAACACCGGCGATCCCGCACTGCTGGAGCGGGAACTGGCGCAACTGGCCGACGACTGAGCCGGCCCCCGGAAGCCCGACTGTCCAGCCGGCCACGGCACTGCCTCTGCACCCCGAGCAGCCTTGCGGGCCTCGCCTCAGAACAACGCGTCGACGGCCTGATCGAGCCGGTCGACACCCACCACGTCCATATCCTTCAGCCCACCGACACCTCGGGGGATGTTCTTCTTGGGCACCACCGCCCGCTTGAATCCATGCTTGGCGGCTTCGCGCAGCCGGTCCTCGCCATTGGGCACCGGGCGTACCTCTCCCGCCAATCCCAACTCCCCGAAGATCACGCAATCCATGGGCAGCGGCCGGTCACGCAGGCTGGACAGCACCGCCATCAGCACCGGCAGATCGCTGGCGGTCTCTCCCACACGCACACCCCCGACCACGTTCAGGAACACGTCCTGGTCGCCGGTAACGATACCCGCGTGACGCATCAACACGGCGAGCAACATCGCCAGGCGCGCTCCGTCCAGGCCCAGCGCCACCCGACGCGGGTTGCTCAGGGCGCTCTCGGCGACCAGAGCCTGGACTTCCAGCAACAAGGGCCGTGTACCCTCCCGGCTCACCATGATGGCGCTACCCGCCACCGGCGCTTCGTGCCGCGACAAGAAAATCGCCGACGGATTGCGCACTTCCTTGAGCCCGGCATCGGCCATGGCGAACACGCCCAGCTCGTTGGCCGCGCCGAAGCGGTTTTTGACGGCACGCAGTAGCCGGAACCGGCTCCCGCTGTCGCTCTCGAAGTAGAGCACCGTATCGACCATGTGCTCCAGCACCCGGGGGCCGGCCAGCTGGCCCTCCTTGGTCACGTGACCGACCAGGAACAGGGCCGTCCCGCTGCGCTTGGCGTAGCGCACGAGATGCGCGGTGCTCTCCCGAACCTGCGCCACCGAGCCCGGGGCCGACTGCAGCGCATCGGTGAAGACCGTCTGAATGGAATCGATCACCATCACCCGGGGCTTGCGGCTGACCGCCGCCGCCATGATGGCCTCCACGGAAGTCTCCGCCAGCACATCCAGCCCCTGGCCCCGCAGGCCGAGGCGCGATGCCCGCAACGCGACCTGCCGAAGGGATTCCTCGCCGGTGACGTAGAGCACACTGGAATCCCGGGCCAGCGCCGCCAGGGCCTGGAGCAGCAGGGTCGACTTGCCGATGCCGGGGTCGCCGCCCAACAGGACAACGCCCCCTTCCACCAGGCCACCGCCCAGCACCCGGTCGAGTTCTCCGGAGCCCGTGCCGAATCGTGCCTCCTCGTCGAGGGCCACGGCGTCCAGGGACTGGATTCCGCCGTCACCGGCGTACTGACCCCGATTGCCGGGCGCCCCGCCCGGCCGCTCGGGGCGGATCACGGTCTCTTCCAAGGTGTTCCACTCGCCGCACTCCGGGCACTGGCCCGCCCATTTGGGCGAGGTGCCACCGCACTCACGGCAGGCATAAAGAACCTTAGCCCTGGGAGCCGCCACTACTCGATATCTCCTCGAAACGAACCCGCCCCGTCAGGCCGCAAAGCAGTTCGTAGGAAATGGTCCCGCTCCAACGGGCGACTTCCTCCACCGGCAGTCCTTCACCCCACAAGACCACCGGTTCGCCCACGTCCACCTCCGGCTCGATACCGCGCAAGTCCACGCAGATCATGTCCATGGACACGCGCCCGACCAACTGGGTGCGATGACCGCCCACAAGCACGGGCGTACCGGAGGGGGCGTGACGCGGATAGCCATCGCCGTAGCCGATGGCCACCACGCCTACGGGCATGTCCTCGGGGCAGGCCCAGCTGCCGCCGTAGCCGATTCGGTCGCCCTTGCGGAAGTGATTGATTGCCACCAGGCGGCTGCCCAGGGTCATCACCGGGCGCAGGGGCTGGGGCGATTCCCGCCCGTCCACGAACGGTGAGGCGCCGTAGAGCATGATGCCGGGGCGGACCCAGTCGCCCCGGGTTTCGGGCCACGCCAGCAATCCCGCCGAGTTGGCGATGGAACGCTCACCCGCCAGGCCTACCGTCGCCCGGTCGAAGGCATGAACCTGGGCCTCGGTTGTGGTGTCGTCGCGATCGTCCGCGCACGCCAGATGGGTGATGAATCGAATGTGCTTGGAGACCGCGCGGGAAGCCTGCAGCCGCGAAGCGACGGCGGGCACGGCCTCCGGCGCGAAACCCAGGCGATGCATACCCGAGTCCACCTTCAGCCAAACGGACAGCGGCCGGGGAGTCCGGCTACCCAGGATCACTTCCAACTGCCAGTCCGAATGGACCACCATATCCAGGCGATAGCGGGAGAAGGCATCCAACTCACGTGGCTCGAAGAGACCTTCCAGCAACAGGATGGGGTGGGCGAAACCGGCCTCGCGCAGGGGGATGGCCTCGTCCAGCGAAGTCACCGCGAAGGCGTCCGCGCAACGCATCGCCCGGGCCACACGGAGCAGCCCGTGGCCATAGCCATTGGCCTTGACCACGGCCATCACGCGAGCACCCGGGGCCGCCTTGCGAGCCATATCGAGATTGTGCTGCAAGGCGTCCAGCCGAATCACTGCCCGCGTATCCCGCGTCACCGATAGCCCTCTTCCCTGTAGATATCCTGGATGTAGTTTTCGAAGCGGGTGTAGCGACCGAGGAATGTCAGCCGACAGGTCCCGATAGGGCCGTTACGCTGCTTGCCGATGATGATTTCGGCGACACCCTTGTCGGGGCTGTCCTCGTTGTAGACTTCGTCGCGGTATATAAAGGTGATGACGTCGGCGTCCTGCTCGATGGCTCCCGACTCGCGCAGGTCGGACATGACCGGTCGCTTGTTGGGGCGCTGCTCCAGGCTGCGATTGAGCTGCGACAGCGCGATCACGGGCACGTCCAGCTCCTTGGCCATGGCCTTGAGAGAGCGGGATATTTCCGAAATCTCCGCGGTCCTGTTCTCCTTGAACCCCGCCAACTGCATCAGCTGAAGGTAATCGATAACGATCAGCCCCAGGCCGTGCTCGCGCTTGAGGCGGCGGGCGCGGGAGCGCATTTCCGTAGGCGTCAGCGCGGGGGTGTCGTCGATGAACAGCTTGGCCTCGGAGAGAATGCTCATGGTGGAGGTCAGGCGGGGCCAGTCCTCCTCCTCCAGGGCGCCGGTACGGATTTTCTGAAGCTCGATCCGCCCCAGCGAAGACAGCATACGCATGGCCAGTGCATCGCCGGGCATTTCCATGCTGAACACCGCCACCGGGGCGTCGCCCTTGATGGCGGCATGCTCGGCGATGTTCATGGCGAAAGTGGTCTTCCCCATGGAAGGGCGGCCGGCAACGATGATCAGGTCGCCGGCCTGAAGACCAGAGGTGCGTTCGTCGAAATCGTTGAACCCGGTGGCCACGCCCGTCACCGTGCCTTCGCTCTGGAAGAGCATGTCGATACGGTCGACCACCTGGGGCAGGATGTCGCGAACACCCACAAACCCCTTCTTGTGCCGCCCGCTGGCCTCGGCAATCTGGAAGATCAGGCGTTCAGCTTCGTCCAACAGCTCCTTGCTGTCGCGGCCCTCGGGCTGGAACGCCGACGTGACCACATCGGTGCCCACCCGAATCAGGCGGCGCAACACCGCCCGCTCGCGGACAATATCGGCATAGGCTGCAATATTGGCGGCGGTGGGGGTGTCCTTGGCGAGGGTGCTGATGTAACCGATGCCGCCGGCGTCCTCCAACAGCTCGGCGGACTTCAGCCATTCGCCCAGCGTGACGACATCCAACGGAAGCTGGCGCTCGGCGAGCACGGCCATGCCGCGATAGATCAGGCGATGATCGTGCCGGTAGAAATCTTCTTCGCCGATGCGGTCGGCGACCTGATCCCAAGCCTCGTTGTCTACCATCAGGCCACCCAGGACGGCCTGCTCCGCCTCCAGGGAATGGGGCGGCACCCGCAGGGAAGCGGTTTCGGCAGCGGGGTTCGCGTCAGGCATGGATCAGAATTCTCATTACGGGTGGCGGTTTGCCGGGCCCACTTGCGTGCCGCCCGGAAAGCCGGATCTGCGTCCAGTCACTAACCTTGGTAAACCCGCCCTTTATACCACGACTGCCCCGGCCGACTGCAGTGTTCCGACCGGGGCAATCGCGCACGCCCCGAACCATCGATGACGGCCCGGGGCGCGCAACCGAATGTTTCGGTTACTCTTCGCCTTCGATGACGACGGTCACCGTGGTATCGATGTCCGTGTGGAGATGCAACTCGATCTCGTATTCCCCGGTGGCGCGCAGCGCGCCTTCCGGCAGACGGACCTCCTGGCGCTCGATTTCGACGCCGGCGGCGGTCACCGCGTCGGCGATATCGGCGGTGCCCACGGAACCGAACAGCTTGCCTTCGTCGCCGGCCTTGGCCTTGATGGTCACGGTCAGGCCCTTGAGCTGATCGCGGCGCGCCTCGGCGGCGGCCAGGCGTTCGTTGGCGACACGCTCAAGCTCGGCGCGGCGCTCTTCGAACAGCTTGACGTTTTCCGCCGTCGCCGGCTTGGCCTTGCCCTGCGGAATGAGGTAGTTCCGGCCATAGCCGGCCTTCACCTTCACCTGGTCACCAAGACCACCCAGGTTCTCCACCTTCTCAAGGAGAATGACATCCATCGCTACTACCCTCTCAAAAATGTTTCGGCCACCGCCGGAAACCTGTCGGTCAACAACGGCCGCCCCACCTTAAGTCGCACCCGTTCTCCCGAACCGGTGCCGGAAATCGAACCAAACGTCCATCAAACCCAGCAGAGGCAGAAACAGCGGAACCACCAACAGCGTCAGATACGCCGGCACCAGCCAGACACCGCTTCGCCCCTTGCGCACCACCAGCCCGTGCAACGCGGCCAAGGCCTGAAACACGAACAGCGCCACCACCAGCATCGCCAGGTCGTACACCGGCCCGGGCCCCGCCACCGTGGCTGCCGCGAGCAAGCCGGCGGCCAGCAGCGCAAATCCACGGCCGAAGCGCAGGTCGCGAAACTCTCGACCGAAACCGCCCGGGTTGTATAACAAGGCCTGCCAGTATCGGCCCAGCAGCAGGCTAAGAGCCGCCATGGCCGTGGTACCCAAAACCCAGATCCCGGTCAGCGACTGCAACGCCTGGCTCGCAATGGCGTGGGCCTTGTCGGCCGGCATATCCGGCTGGAACGCCTTGATCCCCTGCTCGAACAGCGGCAGCAGTGGTGCCCAGAATTCCGAGGCCGGCGGCCCGAACACATGCCACAGCAGCAGGCACACCCCCATGACCGCCACGGCCCCTTCCAGCGCCAGGGCCAGGGACATCCAGGCCCGAAGCAGCAGCGCCGCGACAAGCAGCGGCAACCAGAAACCGGCTTCCTGGATCAGCCCGCCAAAAGGCGGAATCCCCAGCAACCGAAGCCCTACAGCCACAATCGCGGCGGAAACCAGGGCGGCCGACACCCCTTCGACCGCGCCGCGGCGCAGCGTGATCAATGCCAGGGTGCCGCCGCCGAGCCACACCAGCGGCTGGAACAACGTGGCCGCCACAATGATCGCGACGGCCTGAATGCGCCGCTGCATCACAAAGCCGGCCAGCGCCTTCATCATCACCGATACACCCCACCGCCCCGGTCAGCCCGGAACGGTGGCGTCTTTCCTAGTGACGGTCGGTATACGGCAGCAGCGCCAGAAAACGGGCGCGCTTGATGGCCGCGGCCAACTGACGCTGGTAGCGGGCACTGGTGCCGGTGATCCGGCTGGGGACGATCTTGCCCGTCTCCGTGATAAAGCTTCTCAGGGTGTTGAGATCCTTGTAGTCGATCTCCTTCACACCTTCTGCGGTGAAGCGGCAATACTTCCTACGGCGAAAGAAACGCGCCATGAGTCTTAACTCCTCGTTCGTTCGCCCGGCAGCTCAATGCGCCGGGCACACAAAGTCAATCTGAAATCGTCTCGTCGGTCCGAGCGGGCCATGAAGCCGGTGACGTGTACGGAATCTCCGGCCTTGAGCATCGCCACCCGCCTTACCAGCTCCGCGCCGACGGCCCTGACCCCGAGCCGGAACGCGATCCGCCGCGCCTTACCCGCCTCAACGGGCTCGGAGGCATGCTCGATCACGAATCGGACCACCGGGATACCCGCGGGGGTTGCTCCCGGGTTGGGGTCCTCCAGCAAGGTTCCGCTGATGGCGACCCGATTGTCGGGCCAAGGCGGTTCTCGATGCTGGTCGGCCATGATCAGCGCCGCTCCAAGGCACGCCGATAGCCCGGCTTACTCGTCGGCTTCGGCCTTTTCCGCCTCGTCGCTCTTTTCCGAAGCATCGGACTTGCCGCCCCGATCGGAAGATTCGGAACGAGGTGCCGGCTTCTCACTGCGCTCGCGCTCTTCCTTCATGAGCGGCGAAGCTTCGGTGACGGCCTCGCTGCGGCTATAGACCATGTGGCGGATCACGGCGTCGTTAAAGCGGAACGCGGAAACCAGCTCGTCCATTTCCGAACGGCCGCATTCCACGTTGAACAGCA
This sequence comes from uncultured Gammaproteobacteria bacterium, assembly GCA_963711725.1. Lineage (GTDB taxonomy): Bacteria > Pseudomonadota > Gammaproteobacteria > Nitrococcales > Aquisalimonadaceae > CAVQFO01. The sequence goes on from CAVQFO010000023.1 coordinate 353,302, forward strand.
CGTAGTGCGCCTTGATCAGCTTCTTGATGGGATAGGCGAGCTGACGACGACCCCAATCCTCCAGACGGTGGATCTTGCCGCCCTCGGCCTCGATGATCGCGCGATACTTCTCGATCATGGCGGGGACCTGCTCGCTCTGGTCCGGGTGGACCAGAAAGACTACTTCGTAATGCCGCATTGATACTCCCTACGGTTAATCAGGCCCGCAAACGCGGTACCGTGAATAGCCTCCGGCCAATCCGTGAGGCAAGGAGTCCCTCCGACCAGCGGGCCGAAGGTCCAGTGGTGGGATGGCGCCGACGCGCGGACACGCGAAAGCCGTCGGGTCCTCCCGAAAGACCGCGTAGTCTACTGGAGAGCCAGGCGCCGCGCAATCGCCGCGCCGGCCTGCGCACTAGCGCGCAAAGCCGAGGATCAACACAGTGACGGCGGCCACGGCCATGGCGCCGTGGATGAAGACCAGGGGCAGCAGCGGCGGCTCGCCGGGCTTCTTCAAAACCGGGATGAGCGCACCGCCGATCAGGGCGATGACAAACAGGAACAACGCACTGTTGTAAGGCAGGCTTCGGGGGCCGCTGAAAACCCGCGCGGCCAATACGGAAACGGCACTGACCATGAGCAGCGCATGCACGCCCGCGAGCACCGGATAGCCCCGACGACGGCGACGGCCGGCCACCACCACGAACAGTGCCACGGCGAAACCGGCCCCGAACAGCGCCAGGACCGCCGGAATCACCGGTTCCCCCGCTGACGCAGGGCCTCGAACAGCGCCACGCCGGTGGCAACGGAGACGTTCAGGCTCTCGACCTGGCCGCGCATGGGAATCCTGACCAGGAAATCGCAGTGCTCGCGGCTCAACCGCCGCAGGCCGGTATCCTCGGCTCCCATGACCACGGCCAGCGGGCCGGCGAGATCCGCTTGATACAAGGTCTGCTCCCCCTCGCCCGCCAGGCCCACCAACCACACGCCGCGCTCCTTGAGTGCGCGCAGGCATCGGGCCAGATTGGTCACCTGGATGAAGGGAATGGTACGCGCCGCACCGGAGGCGACCTTGTGCACCGTGGGCGTCAGGCCGACGGCGTTGTCGCGGGGCGCCACCACGGCATGAACGCCAGCGGCATCCGCCGTGCGCAGGCACGCGCCGAGGTTCTGAGGATCCTGCACCTGATCCAGCACCAGCAGAAACGGGGGCTCCGACAAAGCGTCGAGCAGATCGTCCAGATCCTTTTCGCCCAACGGCGCCGGACCTTCATAGCGGGCCACCACGCCCTGGTGCTGCTGACCGGCGCTGAGGCGGTCCAACTCCGAGCGATTGGCGGCGTGGATCTTAATCGGGCCGGCCTTCCAACTGCCGGCGAAGATCCTGGATGCGCCGGTCCCGGCGGTCCGAGTCCAGCCAGACTTCCCGGACGCTGCCGGGGTCGTACTTCAAGGCGACCCGCACGGCATGCAGGCCGAAGATGAATTGCTCGGAACTCATGCCGGATCCTACTTCGCCATCATCAACGGCGGCGCTTGCCGGCGCCGCGGCGCCGGGGCCCGGTGCGGGAGCCCTTGCGGGCCGGACGCGGCGCGCCGTCTCCCCCGCCCTGTATCAGCTCGCCGTTCTGATCCAGGCTGCCGATCAGCGCCAGGTCAATCTTGCGGTCGTCCACGTCCACTCGGGCCACCTTGACCCGCACCCGGTCTGTGAGCCGGTACTCCTTGCCGCTGCGCTCTCCGGTCAGGCGATGGCCGATGGGATCGAAGTGGAAAAAGTCGTTTTCCAGCTGGGTAACGTGGATCAGGCCCTCGACGTAGACGTCCTGCAACTCCACGAACAAGCCGAAACCGGTCACACCGGTCACGATGGCGTCAAACTCCCCGCCCAGGTGATCACGCATGTACTGACACTTGAGCGTCATCACCGCGTCGCGAGTGGCCTCGTCGGCCCGGCGCTCGGTCATGGAGCAGTGTTCGCCCAGTGCCAGCATCTCATCGTAGCCCACGCGGTAGTCCCGGCCGGTGCCGCCATTGACAATATGCCGGATGGCCCGGTGAACCATCAGATCCGGATAGCGCCGTATGGGCGATGTGAAGTGGGCGTATTCCTCCAGGGACAGGCCGAAATGGCCCTCGTTCTTGGGCGAGTACACCGCCTGCTGCAGGGAGCGCAGCATGATCGTAGCGATCATGTGGCGATCCGGACGCTCGCGGGCGCGCTCCAGCACCCGGGCGTAGTCCTTGGCGGTGGGACTGTCACCGCCGCCCAACTGCAGCCCGACTTCGCCGAGGAATTGGCGCAGGTTGGCCAACTTTTCCTCGTTGGGCCCTTCGTGATTGCGGAACAGGCCGAGAATCCGGTGCTTCTCCAGGAAACGGGCCGTGGCCACGTTGGCCGAGATCATGCACTCCTCGATCACCTTGTGGGCCTCGGTGCGCTCCGTGGGCTCGATGGACTCGATCACCTGGCCGGTGGGATCGAAGTTTATCCGCGTTTCGGTTGTCTCGAAATCGATCGCGCCCCGCTGCTTCCTCGCCTTGAGCAGGGCCTGGTAGGCCTCGTACAAGTGCTCGAGGTGGGGCAGGAGTTTCTTGTGGGCCTTGCGCAGGGCCTTGTCGTCGTCGACGAGCATGGCCGCCACGTCTTCATAGATGAAGCGCTGATGGGAATTCATCACCGCCTGATAGAACTTGGAACCGCGGATCTGCCCGCTCTTGGTGATCTGCATTTCACAGACCATGCACAGCCGATCCACGTGCGGATTCAGCGAGCACAGGCCGTTGGAGAGCACCTCCGGCAACATGGGCACGACATTGCGCGGGAAATAAACCGAATTGCCGCGTTCCCGGGCTTCCCGGTCCAGCGCCGAGCGCGGCTGCACGTAATGGGACACATCGGCAATGGCGACGATCAGCCGCCAACCACTGGCCGTGGGCTCGCAGAACACCGCGTCGTCGAAATCGCGCGCGTCGGCGCCGTCGATGGTCACCAAGGGCGTATCGCGCAGGTCGACCCGACCCTCCTTGGCGGCATCCGGCACATGGTCGGAGAAATGCATCACCTCGCGGGCCACATCGTCGGGCCATTCCACCGGAATGCCGTGGACCCGCGCTGCGGTATCGATCTCCATGCCCGGCTCGATATGCGCGCCGAGCACTTCCAGCACCCGGCCGATGGGCTGGCGGCGCGGCTCCGGCTGGCGCGCCAGCTCCACCACCACCAGATCACCGTCGGCGGCCTCGCCCTGCGCCGCGGCGGGAACGATCACGTCCTGATGAATCCGGCGATTGCTGGGCACAACGAAACCAACCCCGCTCTCACGGAAGAACCGACCCACCACGGTCCGGTTCTGGCGGTCGATCACATCCACCAGTTCGCCTTCCGGAGCGCCCTGGGCATCAACCCCGGTTATCCGCACCACGGCTCGATCACCATGGAGCAGCGAGCGCATTTGCGCCGGGGAAAGATGGATCTTCGGGCCGCCCACATCGGGGGTCAGAAAGCCGTCGCCGTCCGCGCGACCCATCACCCGGCCGCGAACCAGCTCCTTGTTGTCCACCAGCACATACGCCTTGCGGCGGTTGCAGATCACCTGGCCGTCGCGGGTCATGGCGATCAGGCGACGGCGCAGCCCTTCTTGGGCGTCCGGATCACGAATGTCGAGGAGGTCGGCAAGTTCGTTGCGGGTCAGCGGCTTGGCGCTTTCCGCCAGTTGCTCCATCAGGAATTCCCGGCTGGGCACCGGATTCTCGTATTTTTGCTCTTCCCGTTCCCGGAAGGGATCCTGGGTGGGATCAGTCGTGGCGGTCCTCTTTTTTGACATTCAGTCCTTCTTGGCGTTGATGATGGTAGCCCGCAGGATACGCGAATGCCCGACGCCTGTAACCTCGCCGGGAAGCCGCTGCAATACGCTCGGAATATTGGCGCCGCGCCCCGTTGACAGCACCGGGTGCGGCCGGTAAAGTTTGCGCCCTACCGCTTACCGGCCATCCCGATTCGTCGGGTTGACCAAGCCCAGGTGGCGGAATTGGTAGACGCGCTAGCTTCAGGTGCTAGTGGGGGCAACCCCGTGGAGGTTCAAGTCCTCTCCTGGGCACCATCTGAAAGAGAAAAGGCGAGCTTTTTGGCTCGCCTTTTTTCGTTTCAGGACTTCTCGGCTAATCCACCCAGACGCGGGCGTTGCGGAACAGCCGCATCCACGGGCCGTCCTCGCCCCACACCTCCGGGCGCCAAGAATTCTGGACACTGCGGAACACGCGCTCCGGGTGTGGCATCAGAATGGTGGCGCGGCCGTCCCGGCTGGTCAGGCCCGTGATGCCCAGCGGCGAGCCGTTGGGATTGAGGGGGTAACGCGACGCCACGCGGCCCGCGTAGTCCACGTACCGAACCGCGACCAGACCCGTCGCCATGGCATCACGGGCGGCCTGGTCGTCCGCGAATCCGGCGCGGCCCTCGCCATGGGCCACCACCACCGGCAGGCGCGAGCCCGCCATGCCCCGCAACAGCACGGACGGACTGTCCAGGATCTCCACCTGGGAGACGCGGGCCTCGTACTGCTCGGAGCGGTTACGCAGGAAGCGCGGCCAGTGGCCTGCACCCGGGATCAAATCCTTGAGCGTCGCCAACATCTGGCAGCCGTTGCATACCCCCAGGGTGAAGGTATCCGGCCGCTCGAAGAAGGCGGCGAACTGCTCGCGGGCGCGCTCATTGAACAGGACGGACTTGGCCCAGCCGCCGCCGGCACCCAGCACGTCGCCATAGGAGAAACCGCCGCAGGCGGCCAGTCCGCGGAAGCCTTCAAGACCGAGGCGACCCTCGAGCACATCGGTCATGTGCACGTCCACGGTTTCAAACCCGGCCCGATCGAATGCGGCCGCCATCTCAACCTGGCCGTTGACCCCCTGTTCACGCAACACCGCCACCCGGGGTCGGGCGCCGGTGGCGAGATAGGGCGCGGCAATGTCGTCGGCCGGATCAAAGGCCAGATCGGAAAACAGGCCGGTGTCGCCCTCGTCGACCAACGCCTCGTATTCCTCGGCCGCGCATTGGGGGTTGTCACGCAAGGCCTGAATCCGGTAGCTGGTCTCGCTCCAGCCGCGCAGCAGATCCCGCAATGGTTCGTCCAGCACGGCGGCGCCGGCAAGGCGGGCGACGACGCGGCCGTCCATGCGCACGGCGCCGAAGGCGTGGCTGTGGTGACCCAGGCCCACGCGATGGAGGTACTCCAGCACCTCCTGGCGCTCGCTGCGCCGGACCTGAATGACGGCACCCAGCTCCTCGCTGAACAGGGCCGCGAGGGCATTGTCGCCCAGCGCATCCAACTCGACTTCCAGGCCGATACGGCCGGCGAAGGCCATTTCCGCCAAGGTCGCGAAAAGCCCCCCGTCGGAACGATCGTGGTAGGCCAGAAGCAGGCCCCGGCGATTCAACTCCTGGATGGCGTTGAAAAAGCTTACCAGTGCGCCCGGGTCGTCCAGATCGGCAGGTCTGTGGCCCATTTGCCCGTAGACCTGGGCCAGCGCCGAGGCTCCGAGCCGATTGTGGCCCTTGCCGAGGTCAATCAGGATCAGCTCGGTTTCCAGATCCCGCTTGAGTTCCGGGGTCAGCGTCAGGCGGGCGTCGTCCACGGCGGCGAAGGCAGAGATGATCAACGACAGGGGCGAGGTCACCGAGCGGGTCTCGCCGGCCTCCTCCCAAACCGTTTTCATGGACAGGGAGTCCTTGCCCACGGGGATGGCAATCCCCAGCTTCGGGCACAACTCGCGGCCCACGGCGCGGACGGTGTCGTAGAGATTGGCATCCTCGCCGGGATGACCGGCCGGCGCCATCCAGTTGGCCGAGAGATTCACCTTGCGGATATCACCCACATCGGCCGCGGCCAGGTTGGTCAGCGCCTCGCCCACGGCCATGCGCCCCGAGGCCGGCGCGTCCAGCAACGCGGCGGGGGTGCGCTCGCCCATGCTCATGGCCTCGCCCGCGTAGCCCTGGTAATCGGCCAGGGTCACGGCCACGTCGGCCACGGGCACCTGCCACGGACCGACCATCTGATCGCGGGCGACCAGACCGGAAACGCTACGGTCGCCGATGGTAATCAGGAATTGCTTGCCGGCGACGGCGGGCAAGGCCAGCACCCGATAAGCCGCTTCCCGGGGGTCGATTTCATCCAGTGCCAGCTCGGGTTTGGTGAAGGGGTGGCGCCGGACATCGCGCAGCATCTTCGGCGGCTTGCCGAACAGCAGGTCCATGGGGATATGAACGGGATAATTGTCGAACTGGCCGTCACCCAGGATCAGTTCCCGGTCCTCGGTGGCCTCGCCGATCACGGCAAAGGGGCAGCGTTCACGCTCGCATACGGCCTGGAACCGTTCCAGGTCCTCGGGCTCCACGGCCAGGACGTAACGCTCCTGGGCCTCGTTGCTCCAAATCTGCATCGGCGACATGCCGGGATCGTCGTTGGGCACCGCCCGCAGTTCCAGGCGGCCGCCCCGGGCGCTGTCCTCGAGGATTTCCGGCACGGCGTTGGACAGACCGCCGGCGCCCACGTCGTGGATGGAGACGATGGGGTTGTCCTCCCCCATGGCCCAACAGGCGTCGATGACTTCCTGAACCCGGCGTTCGATTTCGGGGTTGCTCCGCTGAACGGAGGCAAAATCCAGATCTTCCTCGCTCTCGCCGCTGGCCATTGACGAGGCCGCGCCACCACCCAGGCCGATCAGCATGGCCGGCCCGCCCACCACGATGACCTGCGCCCGCGGCGGCAGTTCGTGCTTGTCCACATGCATGGGCCGGACGTTGCCTACGCCGCCCGCGATCATGATGGGCTTGTGGTAGCCGCGCACTTCGCGCCCGGCGGGGCCTTCCGTCTCCGCCTCGAAGGTACGGAAGTACCCCGCCAGGTTGGGTCGGCCGAATTCGTTGTTGTAGGCGGCGGCGCCGATGGGCGCCTCGATCATGATATCCAGGGCCGAGGCGATGCGCGCCGGGCGGCCGAAGTCCCGCTCCCAGGGACGGGCCGCCCCGGGCAGATGCAGATTGGAAACCGAGAACCCCACCAGACCGGCCTTGGGCTTGGCGCCGCGGCCGGTCGCCCCCTCGTCGCGAATCTCTCCGCCTGCTCCGGTAGCCGCGCCGGGGAACGGCGCAATGGCCGTCGGGTGATTGTGGGTCTCCACCTTCATGACCAGATGCGCGGGCTCGTCATGGGGCCGATAGACCCGGTCCGTGGGATCGGCGAAGAAGCGCCGGGCCTGCGATCCCTGGACGACGGCGGCGTTGTCGCTGTACGCGGAGAGCACGCCTTCGGGACGGGATTCATGAGTGTGGCGGATCATGTCGAACAGCGAGTGCGGCTGGGATTCGCCGTCGATGACCCAATCGGCCCGAAAGATCTTGTGGCGGCAATGCTCCGAATTCGCCTGGGCGAACATCATCAACTCCACGTCCGTGGGATTGCGGCCCAAGGCGGTGTAGCTGTCCACCAGATAGTCGATTTCATCGGGCGCCAAGGCCAGGCCCAGGGCGGCGTCGGCCGCCTCCAGCGCGGCGCGGCCACCGCCGATCAAGTCTACACTCTCCAGCGGTGCCGCCCGCTGTTGCTGGAACAGGGCTTCGGCATCATCGAAGGACAGCCAGACGTCGTCGGTCATGCGGTCATGCAGGGGTGCGGCCAGGGCCAGCAGATCAATATCCGACAGGGGCCCGTTCTCGGCGCGGACGTAGTAGGCCACTCCCCGCTCCACCCGGCGCACCGTGCCCAGGCCACAGTTGTGGACGATATCGGTGGCCTTGGTGGACCACGGCGAAATCGTGCCCGCCCGGGGGGTAACCAGCAACAACTGGCCGGCGGGCTCCGGCGCGGCCGGCGCCGGGCCGTATTCCAGGAGGTTTCGCAATCGATGCGATTCGGCTTCCGTCAGTGTGCGGTCCATTTCGGCGAAGTGAACGAACTCCGCCTCCAGGGCGCAAATATCGGGATTGAGGGACCGCAATTGATCGAGCAGCTTGGCGATGCGGAAATCGGAAAGCGCGCTGGAGCCGCGAAGACGCAACATGGATATGGCCTGAACTATCGGTAAGAACGACGCAAACGCGGTCCCGGCGGAGGAGGCCGCCGGGACCGCCCGGTAAACGGTCAGCCGAGCTGATCCTTGATCAGCACCAGCAGGCGCTGGGCGAAATCCTCGGGCACGGCTTCACCCTTCTCCCGCGTGACGGTGGCGCGGGTGGTATCTCCCTGATCCTTCACGTGGATCACGAATACGGTGGGCTTCTTGGGCTCGTCCTTGCGCCAAAAAGCCAGACTGGCAAAGAAGCCCTTGTCCTGGTTTTCACCGCTGGAAGGATCGTAGCGGATCAGGTACCGCCCTTGGCCTCGGTCGCGATCCTCCACGGTGAAGCCGGCACGATCCAGCGCCAGGCCGATCCGGCGCCAGCCATTGTAGAACGGTTCATCCAGCACGAGAACGACCGTGCCGTCCTTTTCGCGATCCACATGAGCGGCCGGTTGGCCACCCTCGGCCTTGGCCACCTTCTGCAGGGCGTTGGGCTGTTTCATGCCGGCGTAGAGCAACAGGCCGCGAAGGATTTCCGCCTCCATGAACGGGTCGGAGGGGCGCGCTTCCCACTGGCCCTGATCCGCCTCGCCGCCCACTTTGGCGGCGCGCCTGTCGGCGACATACAGCTCACTGTGGGACGCATCGGTACCAGGTTCCACCCGGAACAGGAATTGGTCGCGCACGTCGCTATCGCCGGGCCGCTGCACCAAGGGCGCGAACAGCCCCCGGGTCACCGAGGCGCCGTTGGCGAGCCAAGCGGTCTCCACCACACCCAGGGCCGGATTCGCATAGGCCACGGCGACATTGTTGGCTTTGAGGAACTCCTGCACCCACTGCCAGGTGTCCTTGGGAGGGGCAGCAATCTCCAACCAACGCTGGCCGTCATAACGGTGAACGGTAATCCCATCTGGTTTGGGGGCCAGATACTGATTGCCGCCGCTTTCCTTGTAGCCGGAGTAGGTCGCGCTGCCGGGACGGCCCTCTTCCTCGCCGGGGATGGCCATGGTGTTGCCCGTCTGCTCTTTGGACAGATCCGGCGGCACCACCAATTGCTTGGAGGTGGGCGGGCCGGCGGACTCGCCATCGTCGTTGGCGCCGAACCACCCTCGCACGGTTGAACAGCCGCTCAGGCCCAACGAGGCGACCAGGAGTACTGCCAGGGTTTGCGCACCGATCCGGCGGGATATCCGGGAGACGGCGATCACTCGATCACACCCGCCAGCTTCATGGCCTGGCGTACTGTTTCGTGGCAGCGGCTCGACAACGGCGTCATCGGCAAGCGTATGCCGGGGCCGATCAGCCCCATCTGCTGCACGGCCCACTTCACGGGGATGGGATTCGACTCCACGAACAGCGCCTTGTGAAGCGCGGCCAGTCGGGCATCGATCTCCGCGGCCTTTTCGCGGTCGCCGCTGAGGGCCGCGGCGCACATTTCGTGCATCAAACGGGGCGCCACATTGGCCGTAACCGAAATCACGCCCTTGCCGCCGGCCAGGATTGTTTCACGGCCATTGGCATCATCGCCGCTGTAGACGTCGATCTTGTCGCCGCAGCGATCCAGAATCTCGCGAGCGCGCTGGACGGTTCCCTGGGCTTCCTTGATAGCCACGATATTGGAAATATGCGAGAGGCGCTCTACTGTTTCCGGCAACATGTCACAGGCCGTGCGGCCGGGCACGTTGTAGAGGATCTGGGGAATGGGCACCGCCTCCGCGATGGCCTTGAAATGCTGATACAAACCTTCCTGAGTCGGTTTGTTGTAGTAAGGCGTCACCAGCAGCACGGCGTCGCAACCGCCTTCCATCGCGCAGCGGCTGAGCTTGATGGCCTCCCAGGTGGAGTTCGCGCCGGTGCCGCCGATCACGGGTACTCGCCCGCGGGCCGCGTCCACGACCTTGCGCATCACCTCACAGTGTTCGTCGTAATCCAGGGTGGCGGACTCGCCTGTGGTGCCCACCGCGACAATGCCGTCGGTGCCGTTTTCCACATGAAAATCCACCAGTTTGGCCAGCGCCGCGTCGTCCAGCGCACCGTCGTTGTGCATCGGCGTAACCATGGCGACCATGCTTCCACGAAACATCTCCGGCACTCCCCTGGGAAAACAAAAAGTGCATACTACTTGGGCACCCGAAACCTGACAAGCCAAGCCGCCGCGCGTGTCGTGGTACACTGCGGCGCCGTGGCCCGGACGCCACCCGGATGAGTTGAGCTATGCAGAAGCAACTGGTCATCACCGCCTTGGGCGAGGACCGCCCCGGAATCGTGAACGCCCTGTCCCGGGCCGTCGCCGATAGCGGTTGCAATATCGCCGACAGCCGCATGACGGTGCTGGGCGGCGAATTCGCCGTGATCCTCCTGGTCTCGGGCAAATGGAACGAACTGGCCAAGCTCGAGGCGCAGCTTCCCAATGTCGGGCGGGAGCTGGACTTGACGGTCAGCAGCAAGCGCACCGAAACCCGCCCCGGGGCCAAGAACCTGGCGCCCTACGCCGTTGAGGTGGTCTCCATCGACCACCCCGGGATCGTGCATCAACTGGCCCAGTTCTTCTCCAGCCGCCAGATCAACATCCGCGACATGAGCACCAGCAGTTATGCCGCAGCGCACACGGGTACCCCCATGTTCTCCATGCACATGACCTTGGACATCCCGTCGAGCGTGGCCATCGCCCAATTGCGCGAAGAATTCATGGACTATTGCGATCAGCGCAACCTGGACGCCATCATCGAGCCACTGAAGGGCTGATCCCGCACCGCGGGCGCACCGCCAATCGGGATCAGCGCGAACAGGAACAAGGAGGCGAATCATGAGTACCGTCGAAATGGGCAAGAGCATCCCCGACTTCGAGCTTCCCGCCACCGGCGATCAATCGATCCGCCTCTCCGGCCTGCGCGGGCGCAAGCTGATTTTGTTCTTCTACCCCAAAGCCAGCACGCCCGGTTGCACCCAGGAAGGCCAGGATTTCCGCGACCTCTACAAGGCGTTTCATGCCGCCGGGGCGGAAGTGCTGGGCATTTCCCGGGACGGCCTCAAGGCCCAGGAAAACTTCAAGTCCAAACACGAGTTCCCGTACGAACTGCTGTCGGATCGGGACGAAACGGTCTGCCGGCTGTTCGACGTGATCAAGGAAAAGAACATGTACGGCAAGCGCGTGATGGGGATCGAGCGCAGCACGTTCCTCATCGACGAGGAAGGCAGGCTGCAGCGTGAATGGCGCGGGGTGAAGGTCAAGGGCCATGCCCAGGAAGTCCTGGATACGGTGAAAGAACTCTAGCACCGCCCCAACACCGACAATCCGGCCCATCCGAACGAGCTGACATCAATGAGTTCGCGACCCCATTCCGCTCGACGCCTGTTCGTGCTCGATACGACCGTGCTCTTGCACGATCCCACGGCGCTGTTCCGGTTTCAGGAACACGACATCTACATCCCGATCAGTGTCCTGGAGGAGTTGGACCAAACCAAGCGGGGGGTCTCCGAGCTTGCGCGGAACGCGCGCCAGGTCAGTCGGTTCCTGGACGAGCTGGTCAAGGATGCCGGCCCCTCGGAAATGGAAGCCGGCTTGGCGCTGACGGAGGCGGCAACGGCCGCCGAAGGCGCGCGAGGGCGCCTATTCTTCCACGCCCCGCCCAAGGCGCCCCGCGACACCCGGCCCTTCCACGGACCTTCCCAGGCGGTGCTGGACGCCGCCCACGATCTGCAAAGCGCCCACCCGGCCGGGCGCGTCACCGTCGTGACCAAGGACATCAACCTGCGGGTCAAGGCCGCGGTGGTGGGCATCCATGCCGAGGACTACTACAGCGACCAGGTCCTGGACGATCTGGATCTCTTGTACGCGGGCGCTCTGCCCCTGCCCTCGGACCTGTGCGAGCGGGGGACGCGCCTGGACGACCGGAACGGCGCGCCGCTCTACGAACTGGATCTTCCCGCCGACATGGTCGTTCACCCGAACGAATTCGTTTACGCGGCTGACGGAGATTCCGGATTCGAGGCCCGGGTGCTGACGATCAATGGCGGCAGGGCGACGGTCTCGCTCGTGGCCGACTTCCGCGACGGCGGCCGTGAGGCGTGGGGTGTCCACGCCCGCAATCGGGAGCAGAACTTCGCCCTCAACATGCTCATGGACCCGGAGATGGACTTCGTAAGCCTCCTGGGGGCGGCGGGCACGGGCAAAACCCTGTTGACGCTCGCCGCGGGCCTGAGCCAGACCCTGGACGAACAACGCTATACCGAGATCATCATGACTCGCGTCACCGTGCCGCTGGGGGAGGACATCGGCTACCTTCCGGGTACCGAGGAAGAGAAGATGACCCCTTGGATGGGGGCCCTGATGGACAATCTCGAAGTGCTGGCACAGCCGGCCGGCGCCGGGAGCTGGGGACGCGCGGCCACCGAGGACATGATCCGCAGTCGTATCAAGATCCGCTCGTTGAACTTCATGCGCGGCCGCACCTTCCTCAACAAGCTGATCATCCTGGACGAGGCCCAGAACCTGACCGCCAAGCAGATGAAGGCGCTGATCACCCGCGCGGGCCCGGGCACCAAGATCGTCGCCATGGGCAACATCGCCCAAATCGACACGCCTTATCTCACGGAATCCAGCTCCGGACTGACCTACGTGGTGGACCGGTTCAAGGCCTGGCCCCACGGCGGGCACATCACGCTGCTGCGCGGCGAACGCTCGCGCCTGGCCGATTTCGCCACGGAAAACCTCTAGTGTAGTGCGTCGTAAATCCTGGTGCTTTCAGCGTGCCGCTACCGGGTCGGATGCCAGGCGCGCGGGCGCAGGAAGGGTCATTCCCTTTCAAGTCCGCGCAACACCGCGGGTGGCCCGGTAGCGGCACGCCCGAAGCGAGCCCCCCACAAGCGCCAGGATTTACGACGCACTACACTAGCAACCGTCTCAGTCACGCTCCGCGAGCTGACGCTCAAAGGCATCCACCGCCGCCACACCGGTAAGGAGATCGCGGCGGTCGGCTTCCCAGTCGTCCGGGGTCAGGCGAACCAGCCAACCCCGGCCGTAAGGGTCGGAACTGATCAGGCCCGGCTCCTCCATGGCGGCTTCGTTGACCTCGGCCACGACCCCGGAGACGGGTGAACGGGCCGGTTCCACCCAATCGCCCGATTCCAGCGTCGCGCAGGAAAAGCCCTTGCGGACCTCCTTGCCAACACGCTTGGGCGAATAAACCGCCACTTCCCCCAGGATTTCGCACCCAGGCTCGGCGAGGCCGACCGTGACGCTACCGTCCGCGTCGCGCTTCGCCCATACGTGGTTCTCAATGCTGTAATAGAGATCGTCCGGGATCTCGTAGTCGCGCACCTTGACCATCCTCTCCCCGGGGCCCACCCAAACAACCTTAGATAGCCGGATATTAGCATCCAATCCAGTGGAGGGAAGAAGCGACGAGGCAAACCGGCGAACGGCGATGGTCGGGACAGGCGCTCCGCTCCGGTATACTGTGGAACGATTTGATGCTGAATCAGTCTCAGAAAAGCGGCACTGCGGTCACGCGACCCCCGGAGAAACCAAGAGCGGGATGCACATTTCAGGCAAAAAACAGCCTCACCGGCATGGCGGAGGCTCCCGGCCGCCGGCAGCGCGCGGACTGGCAGCCGCCTTCATGGCGTTTGTCATGATCGTGAGCGCTCCGCTACGGGCCGACCCGGTGCAACTACCAGACATGGGATCGTCGGCCAGCAGAGCCTTGTCCATCAGTGACGAAAAAACCCTTGGGGCCGAAATCATGGGTGAAGTCCGGCGCCAGTTGCCGCTGGACGGCGATCCGGAACTCGACGGCTACATCCAGAGCCTGGGCCAGCAGTTGGTCTCCCACGCCCAAACCCCGGATTTCCGGTTTCACTTTTTCGTCGTTCGGGACGATACCATCAACGCCTTCGCTCTCCCTGGCGGTTACATCGGCGTCAACACGGGGTTGATCGCCGACACCCGCAATGAAAGCGAACTGGCCGGGGTGATGTCCCATGAAATCGCCCACGTGGCACAGCGCCATTTCGCGCGGACACTGGCGGCCGAGAAGGGCTCGAGTCTGCGCACCATCGCTATCTTGCTGGCGGCGATCCTGGTGGGCCAAGCCAATCCGCAGGCGGGTGTCGCGCTGGCAACCGGCGGCCAGGCCGCTGCCATTCAACGCCAGCTCAACTACACGCGGGCCCATGAGCAGGAGGCGGACAGCGTCGGCATCCATATCCTGGCCGCTTCCGGATTCGATCCCAAGGGGATGCCGGAATTCTTCCAGCGCCTGCTCAGGGACAGCCAATACCAGAGCAAGGCCCCGGAATTCCTCAGCACACACCCGCTGACCGAGGCGCGTATCGCCGAAACCCTCGCCCGCGCGCGCACCCTGCCCCAGGGCACCGAGACCCACGACCGAATCTACGGACTGATGCGCGCCAAGCTCACGGAGGGCCGATTCGACAGAAAGGAACAGGCCCTGTCCTATTTCCAGGACGAGACCCGAAACCCGCGTGACTTCAACGCCACCCAGGCCGCGTACGGCTTGGCCCTGGCGGAGACGGATGCGGGCAAGCTCGACGCCGCCGAGCAGCGCCTCAAACGCCTGATCCACGACGACGGCGAGTACGTCCCCTATTACACCGCCCTCGCCCGGGCGCAGGCCCAGGGCAAGCACTACGAAACCGCCCTCAAGACCCTGAGCACCACCCTGAACCTGTTCCCGGGCGACTATGCCGCCACCGTATACTACGTGCAGACGCTCATTCGGGCAGGCCAACCAGCCAAGGCGGAGAGCGTTGCCCGCAATTTCCTGGACAAGCGCACCGATGACCCGCGTTTCTACCACTTGCTGGCTCAGGCCGCGGATGCGGCGGGACACGAACCGGAAGCGGAACTCGCCATGGCCGAATACTACGCCCGCATGGGGCAGACCAGCCTGGCCATGGACCAACTCAAACAGGTCATCAATTCCTCGGAAGCAGACCATTTCCAGAAGAGCCGGGCGGTGGCCCGCAAGAAGGATCTGGAGCAGCGTCAGACCCAGACGCTGCAGTAGAAAAGCGCCTACTCGGCCGCCAAGCGGTGGTTTTCCGAAGCAGCAAATCCGTTAACATGGGCCCTGGAGCTCATCGGATCAGCTAACAACCGCTCCATCGCGTCGGCGGCATCACTCCAAATGCCAACGGGCCCCGGGCAACCAGAGGTCCTTGTGGCAGCGCAACACCGAGCCCTGCTAGACTCCATTGCGCGCATGGCCGGACCCGTCGCGGGACAGGCATGGGATCACTGGCGGCAATGAACCACATCGTTCACGAATTTCTGGACGCTCACACGGGCGCCCCCACCGACACCCGCCCGAGGGCGACGGCCTGCTGCCCGGCTTTCGCCAACTGCCCCCCTCGCCATCGGCTGCCGCAATGAGTTCAGAACACACCCACACCTCGACGGCCTGGTGGCAATGGCTGGAAGACGTTCAGGCGCGATCCGCCGATATGTTCGGGGTCGGAGAGCCGACGGCCGGCACGGATTCCGACCGGGTTCGCACGCAAACGGAACAGGTCGATCAGCTTCATGCGGCGCTCGCGCGCCTGGCGGAGCAGTTTTCGAACGAAGAGCGGAGCGACTCTCCGGCGTGGTCGGAATCCCTGGCTGAATTCACGGCCTCGGCGCGACAATGTCTGGAGAGCTTTCTGGCTGTCTCCGGCCAGCAGCCTCCGGCCCCCGCCCTGGAACTGGTGGCGGCGCTGGCTGGTCTGCTATCCGGCGCCGGGCGCACGGCGCAGGCGAGTCAAACCTGGGTCGATCCCCTGCTCGGTTTCTGGTCCCAAGCGATGGAACAAACACCCCGCCTGGGCATGCTCCAGCATCATCAGGCCCAGTTCCAAACCGTTAGCAAATCCCTGATCCGGTACCAGCGGGCATCGCGGGCCTACGCCGGGCTGGTCGCGGACATGGCCGAACAAGCCCTGGCCGAGCTTGGCCCTGCCCTGGAGCGCAGGCTTTCCGACGAGGATTCTCCGCAACCGAGCCTGCAGGAACTCTACGAAATCTGGCTGACGGTGAACGACGGCGCCTACGAGCGCATGCTGTCCACCGACCGCTATGCCGAACTCAGTGCCGAACTCAACAACAGCTACAACAACCTGCAGCGGGATGCCCAGGTGCTGATGGACGAAGTCCTCAAACGATTCAACTTGCCCACCCGCAATGAGCTGGCCAGCACCCAGAAGCGGCTGCAACAGATCCGGCGACATACCCGTCACACCGTGAGCGAGGAACTGGCGGGCCTGCGAGGCGAGATGGATGCCTTGCGCGAGGAAGTGGAGCGTTTGCGGAAGGAAGTGAAGACAACCCCCCAGGGCTCCCGGGAGGACGACTGAGATGGAGACCGGCGCGGAACGCAGCCTCGCAGCGGAGTTGGCCGAGCTGGCCGAAGGCCTTGGCACGGCATTGGGCCAGGCCGCCGCCATGCAGCCGGTCCGTATCGGCCCCAGCCCTCGCGAAACTGTTCTGCACCGGGAACACTACACGCTGTACCGCTATCGGGCCCCGGAAACCGGGCCAACCCATCCGGTTCCCGTCCTGATCGTGTATTCACTGGTGAACCGGCCCTATCTGCTTGATCTCCACGAACGACGGTCGCTGATCGCCCGCCTCCGAGAAGCCGGCCTGCAGGTGTACTTGATCGACTGGGCCGATCCCGAGCCCGCCGACCGCTATTTGACCCTGGAAGACTACATCGCCGGTTTCATCGGAGAGGCCCACCGCTGGATTCGCAGGGAGCATGGCGTCCCCGCCGCGAGCCTGCTCGGCGTCTGTCAGGGGGGACGCTGGCCACCTGCTTCGCTGCCCTGCACCCGGAGCAGGTCCATTGCCTGGTGAATCTGGCCAGTCCCATCGACTTCTCCCGGCCCGCCAACGCCCTCGCACGCATGGCGAAGCATCTGGACGTGGACGCCTTGGTCGATGCCTGGGGGAA
Organism: uncultured Gammaproteobacteria bacterium; assembly: GCA_963711725.1. GTDB lineage: Bacteria > Pseudomonadota > Gammaproteobacteria > Nitrococcales > Aquisalimonadaceae > CAVQFO01. The sequence goes on from CAVQFO010000023.1 coordinate 370,290, forward strand.
CATCCCCAGCGACCAACTCAACACCGCGTTTGTGAGCCTCAGTCCGTTTCGCCTGTTGTCCCAACGCTACGTCGAGCTCGCCCGCTTGGCGGATAATCCCGCCGGGATCGAGGACTTCCTGCGCATGGAGCAGTGGATGTACGACAGCCCCGACCAGGCCGGCGAAGCGTTCCGGGAATTCATCACGGCCTTCTACCAGGACAACCGTCTGAGCACGGGGCAGTTGGATATCGGCGGGAGGCACGTGAACCCATCCAGGCTCACCATGCCCATACTGAACGTCTACGCCGAATCGGACCATCTCGTGACTCCGGACTCGGCCCGAGCGTTGGGCGCCTGCGGGAACAGCTCGGATTACCGGGAGATCGCGTTTCCCGGCGGGCATTTGGGAGTATTCATAAGCGGCCGGGCCGCCAAGACACTGCATCCCCAGATCGCCGAATGGCTGCTGGCACGATAACCACCTCCCGATGCGTTCGAAAATACCACGCAATTTGAGCCACTTACTGCTGCGTCGCAGCAACGAAAGTTCTTGTCTCGCGAATCGGAATAGGTAGAATCGACAGCTATCGGACATTTGGCCAGGTTGCCCAAACATAGAGCGACCGGCCAAAAAAAACCCCCTCGGGGTGAGGGGGGAAGGAGTAGGCGGCTAGGTGCCGCCTTGGAGGAGAAGCGAAACAGAAGCTGGTTACTAACAAACTGGCCGTTTTTGAAGCGCTCCAGCTCCCGTAAGAGCGAACCTTTAAAAGCTTACATAATTAAACAATAAGAGAGCGCGTTACACTGGTGGGAAGCAGCCTGACTCCGTTGCTCCCATTTTTTTTGCCCTCTCAATGTTGCTATGCAGCATAATAATCCTGCTCCGCACCACTGTCAACAGCTTTGTAAGTATTATCCTACAATATCAAGCATTGGTACAGTGATTCTCCTTACCTCTCAGTAAGGATCTCACTCGGAATATTGCAGCTCAACCTGGGGAAACATAGGACAACGGGAGGCGACGATCACCCGAACGAAAAAGGCCGGCGCTTGCGCCGGCCTTTTCGTCGGCCCGTCATGCCGAGCCAATGAGGCAGAATCTTAGAAGCTACAGAACAGCGCACCGTTAACCGGAATGTTCGCACCGTTGATGTAACCGGAATCCTCATGCGCCAGGAAGGCCACCACACGGGCAATCTCGTCGGGGCGGCCCATGCGTCCGGTCGGAACCTGGGCGATGATCTGGCTACGCACTTCCTCCGGAATCGCGTCGGTCATGGAGGTGGCGATATAGCCCGGCGAAACGGTGTTGGCCGTCACATTCTTGCGGGCACCTTCCTTCGCCAGCGCCATGCTGAAACCGTGCATGCCGGCCTTGGCGGCGGAGTAGTTGGTCTGCCCGAACTGGCCGGTCTGACCGTTCACGGAAGAAATGTTGACGATGCGGCCGAACTTGCGCTCGCGCATGCCGTCGATGAACTGACGGGTCACATTGAACACGCTATTCAGGTTCACGCTGATCACCGCGCCCCAGTTGCTCTCTTCCATTTTGTGGAGGAAGCCGTCACGGGTGATGCCGGCGACATTGACCAGCACGTCCACGGGACCGAATTCGCTCTCGACCTTCTGCGCCATTTCGGCGCAGGAGTCGAAATCGGCGACATTGCACTCCACCCAGCCAATGTCGAAACCCTCTTCCTTGCGCTCGGCCTGCCAATCGGCGATTTTTTCCTTCTCGGCATCGACGCAGGTGGTGACAACCTTGTGGCCGGCGGCGGCCAGTTGCTTGCAGATTTCGGTACCAATACCGCCGTTCCCACCGGTTACCAGGGCGACTCGATTAGCCATGCCATATTCCTCTGTTGCTCGGTTGCAGTATGAGCGGCCGCGCGGCCGCCTCATTTCTCAACAATAGGTTCCCGCCAAGCCGCCCCGCTGAGGGGCTTGGGCACATCCTGCCAGTGGTGGCGGGCCGCAATGCCGGCGTCTTTGCTCTTGTTCTTACACCTTGTGCATTGCATCATCCCTGGGGGATCATAGGGACAGGTGGTTCACCTGTCAATTTTCAACCCCGGCTCCATGCCCAGGGCCAAAAGAGAAAATCAGGATTTATCGCCGGGACCGCTTTTTCCCGTGGAAGCGGAATCGTCGTCACCCGAACCCTTCCCCGACTGCTTCTTCTTCTTTTCTTCCTCGTCGGCAACGCCGCTCATGGCCTGCCACATCGCGAGATTGCGCTCGGCAATCTGAGTGAGCATGGTCATGGGGTTGGTGTCCATGAAATTCCGGGTCCGCTCACGGAATGCTTTCTGCTGCTCGTCCCACATGTGCATGCTCTTCTCTAGATAGCTCGTGAGCAGGTTCTGCATGTTACCGCCGTACGAGCGGATGATTTGAGCCAGCAACTCCGCGCTGAATATCGGCTCCCCGCCCTCTTCTTCCTCGCTGATGATCTGCAGGAGAATGGTTCGGGTAAGATCGTCCTTGGTCTTGGCGTCGATTACTTGAAAGTCCACGCCGTCGATCACCAGCCGCTTGACGTCGGCCAGAGTGATGTAGCTGCTGATCGCGGTGTCGTAGAGCCGTCGGTTGGGATATTTTTTAATAAGTCGCAAATCGCTCATTGCTTCCCCACCCATTTTCTTGTGGAACCAGGGGCGCCGACCGCGCTTGCGGCCGGCACCTCGCGGAATCAGCGCTCGACAGCCAGCGCGACGCCCTGCCCGCCACCGATACACAACGTTGCAAGGCCCTTGTTCGCCTGTCGCCGCTTCATCTCATGGAGCAAAGTGACCAGAATACGCGTTCCGGACGCTCCAATCGGATGCCCGATGGCAATCGCGCCGCCGTTGACGTTGACCTTTTCAGCATCCCACTGGAGTTCCCGGCCGACGGCCAGCGCCTGGGCCGCGAACGCCTCGTTCGCCTCGATGAGATCCAGATCGCCGATTTCCCAGCCCGCCTTTTCCAGGCAAAGTCGAGTTGCGGGAATCGGGCCCGAGCCCATGATGGCCGGATCCACGCCGGCACTGGCATAGGACCGGATGCGCGCCAGCGGTTCCAGCCCCAGTTCCTCGGCCTTGCGCGCCGACATCACCAATACCACGGCGGCGCCGTCGTTGATGCCGGAAGCATTGCCGGCGGTCACGCTGCCCTCTTTATTAAAGGCGGGTCGCAGCTTCTGCAGAGCCTCGGCGGTGGTGCCGGGCTTCGGATACTCGTCCTTGGCGAACACCAGCGGATCGCCCTTGCGCTGGGGGATGCTGATCGGAATGATCTCATCATCGAAACGGCCGGCTTCCTGGGCGGCCACCGCCTTGTTCTGGGAGTCGGCGGAAAAGCGATCCTGCTCTTCGCGATCGATGCCGTACTTCTCGGCCAGGTTCTCGGCGGTGCAGCCCATGTGGTAGTCATTAAAGGCATCCCACAGACCGTCTTTGATCATGGTGTCTTCCAGCGCCCAATTGCCCATGCGCTGACCGGTACGCGAGCGGGGCAGAGCATGGGGTGCCAGGCTCATGTTTTCCTGGCCGCCGGCGACGATGACTTCGGCGTCGCCCAACCGAATTGCCTGGGCCGCGAGGTGAACAGCCTTGAGGCCGCTGCCGCACACCTTGTTGATCGTCATGGCCGGCACGGTGACCGGCAGTCCGGCGCCCAAGGCCGCCTGCCGGGCCGGATTCTGCCCCGTCGCGGCGGTCAGAACCTGGCCGAGAATGACCTCATCCACCTGATCCGGTTTGACGCCCGCCTGCTCCAGCAGCGCCTTTATGACCTGTGAACCCAGTTCGCTCGCCGGCAAGCCGGCCAGGGAACCACCGAAAGAGCCAACCGGACTACGGCCCGCCGCAACAATGACCACTTCTTCCATGGATCAACCCTCCGAGACAATTCTTCGTGACAGGGGTGGCCGGGGCCTTTCGACCGCGGCACTCTAGCGCACCTGCATTGATGCGGCGCAGCATACCGGAGCGTGCAAGATAGGTTTTTCCGCAGACGATGTCAAGGCGGTTTCCGGGGCGCAGCATCGGCCCTTTCAAGGCTTTCGTGAACCACTCCGGACGACAGCGGACCTCGAAGCCTGCCGCATGTGTGCGGCAGCGGTAAACAACATGCGGCGCAGTTCCTGTTACCCCTTCTTCGGTGCCATTAGAATAGTCCCCAAACCAAGCAACAACCCCCGGAACGCGGACATGAGCCTCTCGTCACTGGACAATATCGGCAGCCTGCCGGCCCTCCCCTACGTAGCCCACGAAATCCTGATCGCGGTCAACGACGGAGAAGCCCACCTCGGCCAGATTTCCGATGCCCTGGCCAAGGAACCGGGCCTGACGGCGCGCATCATCGCCATGGCGAATTCCGCCTTTTTCGCCGGTTCCCGAGCCGTTTATTCGGTGGAGGATGCCGTGGTGCGGCTGGGGCTGAATCGCGTGCGCGTGCTGGCTGCTTCGATATTGCTCGCGGCCCATTTCGATTCCAGCCGATGCCGGAGTTTCCGCACGGAGCGCTATTGGTACGAGGCCATGGGCGCCGCATTCGCCGCGACCCGGCTGGTCCGGCACCTGACTCTGGACACCCCTGACGACGCCGCCTACCTCGCCGGACTGCTCCACAACATCGGCCTGCTGCTGCTGGCTTACGTATTCCCGACCGAAATGGGCGGCATCCTGGCCGAAAAGGAACTCGACCCCAGTCTTTCCTTGAGCGTGCTCGAACGGGAACGCCTGGGCTGCGACCACCACGAAGCGGGGCAGCTGTTGCTTACCGAATGGGAGCTCCCGTCCGAGATTGCCATTGCCGCCGGCCACTGCCACGAACCGAACTACCGGGGCGAGTACGAAACACTGGTCCACACGGTGCGGTTCTGCTCGGAATGGTCGGCCAACGGCTTTTCCCACGTCCCCGATACCAAAGGCATAGCTGAAGCCGGGGCAGCGACACTGGAAGCCATTGGTAGCGCCTGCCGCAAGGAAAACGAACAATTGGAGGCGCTGGCGCGCCTGCTAGCCTCTGCTTAGAGGCGAACCGACACGCGATCAGGCCAGCAGACGCGCGAAGGCCTCGGCCTTGTGCAAGGTCTCGTCGAACTCGTCCTCACACTGCGAATCGGAGACGATGCCGCCGCCGGCCCAATAGGTCAGAAGGCCGTCCGCCACCACTCCGGTACGGATGGCGATGCTGGTATCCATGGCGCCGTCGAAACCGAGGTAGCCTATGCAACCGCAGTAGATTTCCCTTGCGGCGGGTTCCAGTTCGGCGATGATTTCCATGGCCCTCTGTTTGGGCGCCCCCGTGATGGAACCTCCGGGAAAACAACCCCGCAACACCTCGGCCGCCGTCGCACCGCCTCGAGTCTCGGCCTCCACCGTGCTGACAAGGTGATGCACGGTCGCGAAACTCTCCACGGCACAGAGCTCCGAGACCCGCACCGACCCGGGAACCGCATGACGTCCCAGATCATTGCGAAGCAGATCCACGATCATGACGTTCTCGGCGCGGTCCTTGGCACTCGTCGCCAATTCCCTGCACCGCGCCGCGTCGGCCTCGGCGGAGCGGCCGCGCGGCCTCGTCCCCTTGATCGGGCGCGCCTGCACCCGACCATCGCGGATGTTGAGGAAACGTTCCGGCGAATTGCTCAGCACGGAGGCGAAAGGGTATTCCAGATACGCCCCGTAGGGCGCCGGACTGTGCTCGCGCAACCGCCCGTAGCCTTCCAGAGGATCTCCGTCGCAGGGAATGCGAAACCGGCGTGCCAAGTTGACCTGGTAGCAATCGCCGTCACGAATGTAGCGCTGCACCCGGGAGAAGGCGGCGGCATAAGCCTCCGATGCGGGCTCCTGGACCAACGCGCCCCGAGCCCGAAACGGCCGCGGGGCCGCCGAACCCGCGCGGACCCTGTCTTCAAGCCAACGCCGCCGCGCCCGCGCCTCGCCCTGGGCGCTGACCAGCCAAGCCTCCGTCCGGCGACAATCCAGAACGACCGCCCAATCATATATGCCGACGGCGGCCTCGGGCAGATGCGACGCTGCGCGGGGTATGCGGTGCGGGGCCAACCGTTCGCCCAGTCCGTATGAGAAATATCCGATCGCGCCGCCCACGAAAGGCAACCGGGACGCCGCCAGCGGGCGGGCGCGCAACTCCCGGCCTAGGGCGTCAAACACATCCCCGCGTCTACGCTGGACCCGCCCGCCCTCGGTCCGTTCGATCACGCCTTCCCGACTCACCAGCGTGGCCTGTGGCGCTGCCGTCAGTATTTGGTAACGCCCCCCCGCAGTTGCAGCGCCGCTGTCCAGCCATACCGCCCACGGCAGACTGCGCAGCGCAGAGAACAACCGCGCCGCGTCGTCCGGATAGGCGACTTTGCAGATGCTGGCTTTTTCCATGTGATCGGTGGTGATAAGGGGTGGTATATACTGATCGTATGCGACGTATGGCGGCCTAACGGCAGCGCCGAGAGCTGCCGCGGTCTGCGCTGATCGTCAGGAAGGCAGCCCGCGCTACGCCGCCGTCCGGGCGACGGTGGCTATACTCGCACTAATGATCAGGCACGTCACTGTTGAGGTTGGAGGACATGCAGAATACACAACGAGACGAAGCGTCCGCTTTCTACGGCGCCCGGCCCTGGCTTAATACCTACGGGGAGGACGTGCCGCACCACCTGGAACAACTCCCCTTCGACAATCTGGCCGATCTGGTCAAGCAGGTCAGCAAGGAGTTCGCTACCAAGACGGCGTTTACCGTATGCCTGGACAATGGCATCAACGCCTCGCTCACGTTCAATGAGGTGGACCGGTTGTCCGACGCCTTCGCCGCCTATCTGCGCTTCGAGCTCGGTCTCAAACCCGGAGATCGGGTCGCGATCCAGATGCCCAATTGCCTTGCGTATCCCATCGCTACCTTCGGCATTTTCAAGGCCGGCGGCGTGGTGGTGAACGTCAATCCGCTGTATACCGCGCCGGAAATGAACAAGCAGCTCCGGGACAGCCAGCCGCGGGCGCTGGTGATCATCGATCTGTTCGCCGACAAGGTCAAGGAGGGTCTGGAGGGGACGGGCGTGGAACGCGTCGTGCTCGCCAGCATCACGGAGTTCTTCCCGACACTGACCGCCTTGCTGGTAAAGACGGTTCTGAAGTTCAAGGGCCTGCTGCCGGGGGCCTCGGGGCCGACGATTTCGTTCTCGGCGGCCTTGTCGTCCGGCGAAAAGCAATTGCGCGGGCATCCCGAAGCCAATGAACCGGTGAGCCGGAAACTGGAAGATCTGGCGGTGCTTCAATACACCGGCGGGACCACCGGTGTCGCCAAGGGCGCGGAACTGACTCACTCCAATCTGCTTTCCAACGTCGCGCAGATCCAGGCAGTAGCCGGGCCCGTGATTCGCCGGGGCGAAGAGAGCATTCTCACGGCTCTACCGCTTTATCACATCTTTGCCTTCACCTTTAACATGGTGACCTTCTACTTCAACGGTTGCCGCAACGTCCTGTGCCCGTCGCCACGGCCGCCGTCGAATCTGCGCAAGGCCTTCGAGAAATTCCCGGTCACCAAGTTCACCGGCGTAAATGCGCTGTTCCATGGTTTGGCCAACGAACAATGGTTCAAGGACAACCCACCGCGCATCGATCTGAGCATTTCCGGGGGCACAGCGCTGCATCAAGCGGTCGCCGACGAGTGGAAGGACCTGGTGGGCAGCGATTTGTTCGAGGGCTACGGCTTGTCGGAGACCAGCCCGGTGGTGGCGGTAAACCAGCCCACGGGCGAAAACCGAGTGGGCACCATCGGACTGCCCGTGCCGGGCACGGACGTTCTGGTCGTGGACGAACAGGATCGGGCTGTTCCTCCCGGCGAGGTGGGCGAACTCTGCGTGAAGGGGCCGCAGGTGATGCGCGGCTACTGGAACCGCCCGGACGAGACGTCCAATGCGCTGCGCAACGGCTGGTTTCATACCGGCGACATGGCCACGGTCAGCGGAGACGGATTCGTTCGAATCGTCGACCGCAAGAAGGACATGATCGATGTCAGCGGATTCAACGTCTATCCCAACGAAGTCGAAGACGTGCTGGACGCCCACCCCGATATCGACGAGGCGGCCGTGATCGGCATACCCAACCAGGACGAAGGTGGAGAAACCGTTCGGGCCTATGTCGTTACCAGAAACCCGAACCTGACCCCCGAGGACATCATCCAATACGCCCGCGAAAAGTTGACCCGCTACAAGGTACCCAAGGAAATCGTCTTCCGGGACGAGCTTCCAAAGACCCCCGTGGGCAAGATCCTGAGAAAGGACTTGCGCCGGGAGGCATTGGAGTCTCAGGAGAAAAGCTGAAGGGAAAGAACATGGGCCTCGAAACGAGGCCCATGTCTCCGGCCGTCACCCAATGAGCAGCCGCTGAGCCTCCGCGATTTCCTCGCGGGCCTCGTCCAGCAGCGAATTCTCATCGGAAAGGCCAATTTCGGCCAACCCCAGGCGTTCAAACGCGGGCACTTCCGTCAACGCCGGATACTGGGATGCCTCGGTGGATCCGGCAAAACTCTGCAACTGCGCAATCACCACCAGATCAGCGTAGCCGCCCTCCCCTTCTCGATGCCACTGCTCGGCCTCCAGCGGAACCTCCACCAGATCCTCGGGGAAATTCCAGCGGCGCAGAATCATTGTCCCCACCTGGCCCCGGTATTCGCTGATGGTGGCCTCCAACAGCTTGGGATCGCGGGTCAACTCGCGGTATTCCGCAGCGTTGGCCAGCATCGGAACCACACCGATATCGTGCACCAGACCCGCTAGCAGCGCGCGGTCGGGGGAAAAGCCCTTCAGCTTGCGCGCCAGCACCGTCGCGATCGCCGCCACCAGGGTGGAATGCATCCAAAGCTCGACCATGCGTTTGTTCAGCAGCGGATTGCGCGCCTTGAACACCTCGCGCATGGTAACCGCCATCACCACTTCGCGCGTGGTTTTGAGCCCCAGGCGGACGATGGCCGGAGCAAGACTGTCCACCGGCTGCTGGCCGGCGAAGGTGGCGCTGTTGGCCGCCTTCATCACCTGGGCGGCAACCACCGGGTCGGTCTGAAGAATCTTGGCCACGTCCGGGGCACCCGCGTCCTCGTCGCTGATGGCCCGGCGCACGCGCACGGCAATGTCCGGCATGCTGGGCAGGTCCAGCTTGTCTTCCATCAAGTCCTGGAATAGCTGGTAGAACAGCTGCCCCCCGGCATCGTCACCCTGATCGCCCACCTCGTCCACGTCGTAGTCCGGCGGGCGGGTGGCGTCCAGCAACTCCCGGATGCGGTGGGTCGGCAAGCGGATCAGCCGGACATCCGTACGCGAGAGCGCATTTTCCTTGTGGGGCGCGCCCCCTCCGAGGGGTTCGGCGGCAATACCCTGATTGCCCGTGCCGACCACGGTACGCTCCGACCCGGGCTGGTCCACCAGGACCACGGCTCCCGAGACCACATACCGGGTCCAGGGGTCCTCGGTACCCTTACGGAAAATCACCGTTTTGGGGGGGAAATCCTCGTACTCAGCCTCTCCGGCCAACTCGTTGAGTGCGTCCGAAGAGAGTTCCCGCAAGGGGTTCAAGGATTCAAGAAGTTCCGATGGAATGCTTGTCATTGTAGGTATTGGTTGGCGTGTCCGGAGGCTGTTCAAGAACGATATCACAGCGCTCCGGGTGGCGGAACACGCCGCCGGAGGCCAGAATGTGCGGCGCGTCGCAAACCCCGAACCCGACACGCGCGAACCGCGATGAAGCACTGAGTTACCACCCCGACGGCAGGCATCTTGCAATAGGTTCCCGCAATTTCATCAGGCACGAATCCAGGAGGAAGTACATTGAGATCTTGGCTGGGATGGCGTTCACGGAAGGCGGGGCGGCGCCGCATCAATCTCGCTCTTCAGGGCGGCGGCTCTCACGGAGCGTTCACGTGGGGTGTACTGGATCGGCTTCTTGAAGAGGAAGACGTCTATATCGAAGGCATCAGCGGCGCAAGCGCCGGCGCCATGAACGCTGTGGTCTTTGCGGACGGATGGCTGCGAGGGCGACACGAGGGGGCCAAGGAGGCGCTAAGCTCCTTTTGGCGCGAAGTGGGCAAGAGCGCCCGGGGCGGCCCGCTGCAGCCCACCCCCATGGACTACCTCATCAGCGGCTGGAATCGGGATTGGTCACCCACCTACCTGCTGCTCAAGACACTGGCCAAGGTCGCCTCGCCCTACCAGCTCAACCCCGGAGGGTTCAACCCGCTCATTCAGATGCTGGCCTCGCGGGTGGACTTTGAGGCCCTCCGACGCAGCCGCGAACTCAAGCTCTTCATTTCGGCGACGAACGTCCACAGCGGCCATCTGCGGATCATGCGAAACCCCGAGCTGTCCCCTGAAGTGGTTGCCGCCTCGGCCTGCCTTCCGCTGCTGTTTCAGGCTGTCAAACTCGACGACGGCCACCACTACTGGGACGGCGGCTATACCGCCAATCCCGCCTTGTTTCCCCTGATTCTGGAGTGCCGGGCGCGGGACCTACTATTGATCCAGCTCAGTCCCACGTGGCAGTCGGAAGTCCCCATCCGCGTAAGCGAGATCGTGGATCGCACCAACGAGATCAGCTTCAACGCCAATCTCCTGCGGGAACTGCACTTTCTCGCACTGATGGAGCGGGAGTTCGTCCGCCACTGGCTGCCCGTAAGCCCCATGCAACGGCGTTTGCGCCAACTGAAACTCCATCAGATCCATACGGATGGAGCAGTGGAACACTTCGGACAAACAAGCAGGATCAACGCCGAGTGGCCGTTCCTGCTCCACCTTCGGGACCTGGGCCGCGCGCAAACCGAAAGCTGGCTGGAAAATCACCGGAGCGATCTGGGGCGACATTCAACGCTGAAGCTCAAGGAGTTTCTCTAACGCCCCCCTCGCCGATTCAGCCGCCTACACGGACCCCGCCCCGCCGATTGGTCGCGCAGAAAAAAGCCTGGGCACCGTCAGTGCCCAGGCTTTTGCATCACTTCGGGGAAAAAGCTCCCGTGTCAGGCGGTTTCAGCACCCTCGTGAGCAGTGCCACCGCCCGTCTTGGTGGATGCGTTCTTCTTCGCCGCCCAGGCACGGAGCTGGCCCACGATGCCCTTGGGGAAGAAATAGACGCTGAGGATGAACAGCAGGCCCATCCACATGAACCAGCGATCCGGATTCAGAAGGTCGCCGATCACCGGGATCGAACCCACACCGGATCCGGCCATCGGCCTTGAACAGTGCCTGCAGGTAGTTTTCCGCCACGATAAAGATGGTGGCACCCACCACGGCTCCGTAGAGGGTCCCCATGCCACCGATCACGGTCATCAGCAGAATATTGACCATGAGGTTGAACGACAGGGTGGATTCCGGACTGATGTACTGCAGGGAGAGCGCCTGCAGCGAACCCGCCAGAGACGCAACCAGTGCCGAGATGCAGACGTTCAGAGTCCGGTAGTACATGGTGCGATAACCCAGCGCCTCGGCTCGGAACTCGTTCTCGCGGATGGCCATCAACACTCGGCCAAACGGCGAGTTCATGAAACGCAGCATCAACAGGAACAACAACGCGGCGGAAATGAACAGGATGTAGTACATCACCACGGCGCCGTTGAAGCGGAAATCAAACACGGCGTCGCTGGTCACTTGGCCGAGGGACCCCGGATGGGAGAACACCCCCCCGATCCAGCCGAAAATATCGAAGCCCGGAACCTTTCCGTCGAACAGCTTGAACCCATACGAAATGGCGTGGGGCACGGAAAGGATCAGGCCGTCCTCGCCGCCGGTCAGGTGATAGAGCTTCGACACGACAATGCCAAAGGCATAGGCCACGGCCAGCGTCACCATGGCGAAGAAGATGGCCTTAACGCGCAGTGAGAACAGCCCGATGAGCAGGGCCAGCACCAGGGACACGGCCAAACCGGCCAGCGTCCCCAGCAGCACGGCGCCCCAGCCGGGCTCCATGTGCTGGAGGACGATACCCACGCCGTAGGCGCCGATACCGAAAAACATGGTATGGGCGAACGATACGATGGAGGTATAGCCCAGCAGGATGTCGTAGCTCGCCACCAGGATGATGAAGATACAGATGTTGGAGACCGTCCGGTGAGCGATCGTGCCCGGGAACAGGAACGGCGCCAACGCCAATGCAACCACAATCGTCAGCAACGTTACCGTAAGGATTCGGCTGCGCGGCCGATCACCGGAGATCAGGGACATGATGATGGAATTTCTCATAGTCTCAATCCCCTACCTCTTGCTCGTGGGCGACAAGCCCATGGGACGCCACATCAGGATCAGGACCATCAGGCCAATGGTGGAGAACAGCGCCACCTCGGGCATGATGTAGGTCATGTAGTTATTCAGCAGCTCCACCATCAGGGCCGCGTAGAAGCAGCCGGCGATGGAGCCCAGGCCGCCAATGATGATGACGATGATGATGGTTACCAGCATCTCGTTGCCCAGGGCAACGGTCACCGATGCCTGATAAAGCCCCCACATCACGCCGCCGGCCCCCGCCAAGGCAGCACCCGCCACGAACACGGCGATAAACAGCATGTTGATGCGGTAACCGTGGGCCTCCACCATCTCCGGGTTTTCCACCCCGGCACGGATCAGCAGACCAATCTTCGTGCCGTTGATAATGCGCTTGAGCACCCAGTAGATCAGCAGGCCTATCGCCACGGCCAGAATGCGGTATTTCTCGATGGAAATATCACCGAACGTCAATCCGCCCTGGAGGGTCTGCGGCCGCGGCATGTTCACCTGGTCAGGCCCCCAGAACACCTGGAGCAGCTCCGCCAGCACGATACCCGCACCGACGGTGACAAGGATCTGCTTCAGATGGTCGCCATACACCGGCTTGATGACCAGCCTCTCGAACACATAACCGACAATGCCCACGGCGACGAAGGCCAGCACGAAAGCGGGCATGACAATCCCGAGATTGGCAATGAACTCGTGCGTCCAACTCCAGTTCGCGAAGACGAACACCGTCACCACTGCCAGACCGGAGCCACACAGTCCCAGCAAGTACTGGTTGGTGGTGCTGCCATAGACCGGTTCCCGGCCCTTGGATGCCTGACGGGCGCCGAACGCCCAGGCCACGACCAGACCGGCGGCCAGGGCCACCAAGGCCGAAACCAGGCCGGCCACCCAGCCACCGCTCCAGCCGCTGAAGATCCAGAGCACCAGCAACGCGGCTACGGTGCTCAGACCAGTGAGCTCGAACTGCCGCAGGTGATCGCCGCCACGGAGCTTGGGATTGGTACGGACCGCACCGGTACCCAGCAAAGTGGACAGAAGCCCAAGCAAGGCGGCGGCAACGAAGCAGATGCCAATTCCCCAAAGCAGGCTCTGCGACGGTTGCCAGCCGAAGTTCTTCATCATCAGCAAGGGCCACTGCCCGTCCGTCAGACCCGCCACAAGGGTGGCGCCGAAGAATGCGCCCACCGTAATCAACGCGCCATGGCCCAGGTTCAGCACATGCATCAAACCGAAGGTGAGGGTCATGCCCGAGGCCATGACAAACACCATCAGCCCCATGGCGAGACCGGCCACGGTCAACGTGACCCAGGACGTGAAGGGAATCCCCACGAAACCAATCAGGATGATGATCGCCAACAGCGAGTAGTGGGGATAATCAGTGAGAAGGGCTTTAGGATTGAAGGCGCTCTTGGTCATTGTTTCGGTTGCCATGACTTCCCCCTGCTCACTGGTGGGCATCGAGGCTGAGGCCCAGCAGACGCTGCTGCAGTTCCTCGTCCTCGGCCAGATCAGCCATCTTGCCGGCGTGGACGACCTTGCCGTCATCCATCACGGCCACACCATCGCCCAGCGAGCGGGCGAAATTGAAGTTCTGCTCCACGAGAAGCACCGTGGTGTCCGTTTCCTTGAGCTGGCGGAACGCCTCGATCATGTGCTGAATGATCGCCGGCGCCAGGCCCTTGGTCGGCTCGTCGATCAGGATGAGCTTCTGGGGTTCCAGCAGGGCGCGCGCGATGGAAAGCATCTGCTTCTGGCCGCCGGAAAGAGCTCCCGCCGGATAGTTCCAGAACTTCTTCAAGGCCGGGAACAGATCGAAGATCCATTCCAGTCGTTGCTCGTCCATGGGCCCCGAACGGGCCGCCACTTCCATGTTCTCGCGCACAGTGAGCATCCCGAAGATGCCCATGTCTTCAGGCACATAACCCACACCCATGCGCGCGATTCGCGGCGTCTGGAACTGGGTGATGTCCTGGCCGTCGAAGGTCACGGACCCCTGCGAGGCGTTCCACAACCCCATGATGGTACGCAGCGTCGTTGTCTTGCCGGCGCCGTTACGGCCCAGCAACATGGTCAGTTCACCGCGCGGCACCACCAGGTCCACGCCGTGAAGAATATGGTAGTGCTCAATGTGGGTGTGAACACCCTTGAGCGTCAGTAGCGGCTCAGCCATTTGCAGCCTCCTCCGGCGCCTTGCCCAGGTAAGCCTCCTGCACGATCGGCGAAGCAATGACTTCCGCCGGCTCGCCGTCGGCCACCAACTGCCCGTTATGAAGCACGATGATGCGATCGGCCAGCGAGCGCACCACATCCATCTTGTGCTCGACCAACAAGACCGTCTTGTCGCCCTGCTTCTTGATTTGCTGGATCAGATCCAGGATCACCGGGACTTCGTCGACGCTCATACCCGCGGTGGGTTCGTCGAACATGAAAATTTCCGGTTCCAGCGCGAGCAAAAGGCCAACTTCGAGCTTACGCTGATCGCCGTGCGGCAACTCGGCCGCTGTGAGGCCCGCCTTGTTCTGGAGGGACACCTGGCCCAGCCAGTGCATGGCCTTCTCGGTGATCTCCCGATGGCTCTCGGCCAGTGAAAACAGGTTGAACCCGATACGCGCCCTGGACGCAACCGCCAAGCGAACGTTTTCGAGCACACTGAGTTCGGGAAAGAGGTTGGTCAACTGGAACGCGCGACCGATCCCCTTGTCGGTTCGCAGGGGCGCGGGCAGCGAGGTGATGTCGTTCCCGAACAGCTTGATGCTGCCGGAGGTGGCCCGGAGTTGCCCTGATATGAGGTTGAAGTAGGTGGTTTTACCGGCGCCGTTAGGGCCGACGATCGCGGTTAGCGTTCCAGGTTGGAAAGCGCAAGAGACTGAATTGACTGCTATGTGCCCGCCAAAACGGATCGTCAGGTCCTGGGTTTCGAGGACGGGATTTTCCGACTGCATGCTCTCACCCAAATTAAAATTAGAAGGAGACGCGAAAAAACGCCCCGCCCCGGGCATAACCCGGGACGGGACCGTCAAGCTCGTACAACGATTGTAGTTTCGTCGACGTTATATTGTTTTTATTGCAACCGCCAGGGATTGCTTATTTGTTCATCACCGGCACGTTCATCTGGCTGGCCTTGATAACGTCAACCAGCTTCAGAGTCACGCCGCCGCTTTCCTTGGCGCCCGGATCCATGGCCACCTTGAAGTGGAACATGTCGCGCATGGCCTGGTGGTCTTCGGGACGGATGTAGATCGGGCCCGAGGCACCCTGGAACTTCAGGCCTTCAAACGCCTGCAGCAGCTTCTCCGTATCGGTGGAGTTGGCCTTCTTGATCGCATGCACGATCGCCTGGCCTTCCTCGAAGCCGATGTCCGTGAACAGATCGGGCGGGGAGCTGAAGCGACGGAAGTGCTCCTTCACCAGCCAGTCGTTCACCGAGTTGTTCGGCAGCTTGTAGTAGTAGAACGTGGCGCCGTCGGAGATCGGGGCATACTGAGCAATACCGGCCAGGATGTTGCCGCCGGAGGTCAGATGGATGCCATAGCGCTCCGGATTCAGAGCCTCCAGGCCGCTGAACGGGTTAGCGCCACCGGCCCAAACGATGAAGATGTACTTGCCGGACGGGCAGTCCGTGGCACCCTTCAGCGCGTTGATCACCTTCTCGCCACCAGCGGTGAAGTCCGTGGTCTTGAAGGGCAGGAACTCTTCATCAACGACTTTGCCGCCAAGACCGGTCAGGGCCTTCTTGAAGGCTTCGGCGCCGTCGTGACCGAAGGCATAGTCCTGGGCGATGGTCGCCGCACAGGCACCCTTGCCGCCGATGGCAATCGCCTGGGCGATGGCGTCCTGAGAGGAGTTACGCTCGATGCGCACCACGTAGCGATTGAACTTCTCGCCGGTGATGGAATCGGCCACGCCTTCGGGCATGATGATCTTCTGGTACTGCTGAGCGATCGGCAGCACCGCCAGGCTCAGACCGGAAGAGATGGGGCCGACGGCCAGGGTCACGTCATCGTCACCATAGGCCTTCTGGAACAGAGCGCGGGTGCGCCCGGCGTTGAGCTGGTTGTCCATCTCCAGGATCTTGATATCACGATCCAGGACCTTGTTGGTCCCGCCCGTGGCGTAATCAATACCCAGTTCCAGACCACGCTGCAGCTGCTGCCCGTAGGCGGCGAGCACGCCGGTCTTACCGTAGATGTGGGCAATCTTGATGTCGTCTTTCGCGGAAGCAGCACCAATCGTCAGGACTGATGCGGCAATCACCGCTGCTTGCAGAACGCGTTTCATTATAGTCCTCCCCTTATTCCATAGGACTTTATAGTTGTTTGTTACGCCCCGTTCCAAAACGGGTCGGGGCGTACCAAGTAACGGAGGTTACGACAAAGGATACATGATGCCAAGCCCCTTGTGACGGCCGGATCACCATTGCAAGAGCCGCGCCACTAACGGCTTGGCAAGCCGCGGGAAACGCACCTCTCGCCCCGAAGCCCGGACCTCCCGCCGAACTCCGAACTGCAGATGTCTTGGGCCCTCGTGAGGATCGACAGGACCGTGAACCAGGAAACGGATCAGCATTCATTTAGTGGTTATAACTGTCCGCGGTAACGTGAAGGGTCGATCTGAAGCCTAGGCGCTCTATCCCCCGTACGCAAGCGTGGCCGCGGCGTGACCAGCGCCTCCTTAATGCGCTCGGGCAGTCATGCTAAGCTTGTGCCAGCTTTCCCAGGCACCGATTTTTCCAGAGGAACACGCATGGCAGGACATAGTAAGTGGGCCAACATACAGCATCGAAAAAAGGCCCAGGATTCCAAGCGCGGTAAAGTTTTCACAAAGCTGATCCGGGAAATCACGGTGGCAGCCCGCTCCGGCGACCCGGACCCGGCAACCAACCCTCGGTTACGCCTGGCCGTGGACCGGGCACTTGGCGTCAACATGCCCAAGGACAACATCGAGCGCGCCATCAAACGTGCCAGCGGACAGGATGCCGACGCCCAGTTCGAGCAGATCCGCTACGAAGGCTACGGCACCAACGGGGCCGCGGTCATGGTCGACGCCATGACCGACAACCGTAACCGCACGGTGGCCGAAGTCCGGCATGCCTTCAACAAGTACGGCGGCAATCTGGGCACGGACGGCTCGGTGGCGTTCCTGTTCAATCATCGCGGCGTCATCACCTTCGCTCCGGATAGCGACGAAGAGCGCATCATGGAAGTGGCCCTGGAAGCCGGCGCGGAAGACGTCGTCACCAACGAGGACGGTTCCATCGACGTGCTGACGGCGCCGGATGAATACCTGACGGTGAAGGAAGCCCTCGCGGAAGCCGGCCTGGAGGTGGCGGACTCCGAGCTCACGATGCGCCCGGAGACCACCGTCGAGCTCCACGGCGATGAAGGCGCGAAAATGCTCAAGCTGCTGGAGATGTTGGAAGATCTGGACGACGTGCAACAGGTCTACACCAACGCGGAGATCGCCGAGGATGCGTACGCCGAAGGCTAACCGGTTCATCCGGGGCGTCTGACATGGTCCGCATCCTGGGTATCGATCCCGGCTCGCGGGTGACCGGCTTCGGCATCATCGATTGCCCGGAACCTCACCGCCTGTCGTATGTGGCTTCGGGGGTGATTCGCACACAGCAGCGGGAGTTCAGTCTGCGCCTGCGCGTGATCTTCCAGGAGCTGAGCCAGATTATTGGGGAATGCGCCCCGGATGAAATGGCCGTGGAGGATGTATTCGTCCAACGCAACCCGTCCACGGCTCTGAAATTGGGGCAGGCCCGCGGCGCCGCCATCTGTGCCGGGGTTGTCAGTGACCTGCCGGTGGCCGAGTACACGCCCCGCTCCGTCAAGCAAGCCCTCACGGGTGCCGGCGGTGCCGGCAAGGACCAGGTGCAATATATGGTGCGACACATACTCGGCCTTACCGGGACTCTCCAGGAAGACGCGGGTGACGCCCTGGCGGTGGCGGTATGCCATAGCCATCAGCGCCGGCTGGCCGGCCAGTTGGCGGCAAGCGGACGGGGCAAGACATGATCGGCCGGCTTCGGGGGACCCTCCTGGAAAAGCAGCCGCCGTTTCTGATTCTGGACGTGCACGGTGTGGGCTACGAACTCGAGGCCCCCATGTCGACGTTCTACGATCTGCCCGCCGTGGGCCAGGAGGTGCTCCTGCATACCCACCTCGCAGTGAAGGAAGATGCCCACAACCTCTTCGGCTTCGGCAGCAAACTGGAGCGATCCCTGTTCCGCAGCCTGATCCGGATCAGCGGGATTGGGCCCAAGCTGGCTCTGGCCCTGCTCTCCGGCATGCGCCCCGAAGAGCTGATCGACTGCATCGAAAACCAGGATTCCGCCCAGCTCACCCGTCTGCCGGGCGTGGGCCGCAAGACCGCCGAGCGCCTGGTGATTGAAATGAAGGATCGGGTTGCAGACTTTCACACCACCCCGGGTTCCGGGCCGCGGGCCCCGGCAGCGGGCGGCGGCACCGACGATGCGGTCTCCGACGCCATCAGCGCCTTGGTGGCCCTGGGCTACAAGCCCGCCGAAGCCGGCCGCCTGGTGCGGCAGTTCCCGACCGACGGGCTGCCCAGCGAGCAAATTATTCGTCAGGCCCTGCAGCAAGCCGTCCGTTAATCCGGATCGTCACGTTGCCACGCCGCCGCACACAGAGGCCATAATAGTTTCATGATCGAAGCGGACCGCATCATCAGTGCCAAGACGAATTCCGAGGAAGAGGCCATCGACCAGGCCATTCGTCCCCGCACGCTGGCTGACTACACCGGGCAGCTCGAAGTGCGGAACCGCCTGGACATCTTCATCCGGGCGGCTCGCCAGCGCGAGGAAGCGTTGGACCATGTCCTGATCTTCGGCCCACCCGGCCTGGGCAAGACCACTTTGGCTCATATCATTGCCAACGAAATGGGCGTGAACATGCGCCAGACCTCGGGCCCGGTACTGGATAAACCCGGCGATCTGGCGGCCCTGCTGACGAACCTGGAACCGCATGACGTCCTGTTCGTGGACGAAATCCATCGCCTGAGCCCGGTCGTGGAGGAAGTGCTCTATCCCGCGATGGAAGATCGAAAGATCGACATCCTGATCGGCGAAGGCCCCGCCGCGCGCTCCATCCAGTTGGATCTGCCGCCGTTCACCCTGGTGGGAGCCACCACCCGCGCCGGCCTGCTCACCTCGCCGCTGCGGGATCGTTTCGGTATCGTCGAGCGGCTGGAGTACTACACCAATGACGACCTTGCCGCCATCGTCGCCCGCTCCGGCCGCCTGCTGAAAGTCTCCATGGATGAAAGCGGCGCCTGGGAAATCGCGCGCCGCTCCCGGGGCACGCCCCGAATCGCCAACCGCCTTTTGCGCCGCGTACGCGACTACGCCCAGGTCAAGGGCGACGGCCACGTCACCGGGGAAATCGCCGACGCGGCCATGGATCTGCTCAACGTCGACCGCAACGGCTTCGACCAGCAGGACCGCAAATTGCTGCTGACCATCCTGGAGAAATTCGACGGCGGGCCGGTCGGGGTCGACAGCCTGGCGGCCGCCATCGGCGAAGAGCGCGGGACCATAGAGGACGTGGTGGAACCGTTCCTCATCCAACAGGGGTTCATGATGCGCACGACCCGGGGCCGGATGGCCACCCGCAACGCCTACAGCCATTTCGGGCTGGCGCCGCCGCCCTCGCTGGCCGCATCTTCGGATCTGTTCGAACAGGCCCGCGACAAGGACTAGGCGTGGGCAAATCGGCTCGTCGCCCCCATGGTCCCGCAAGAGCCCGGCACCGCGAGGATAAGCGCGAGCGAATCGCGATCGATACCGAACAGACACCTGAATGTCTCTATATCGACCAAAAACAACCCTCCGCCTGATCCTCTACGGGTTCACATTCGTGGGCCTGCCGCTGATTTTGGCGCTGGTCTATTCCGCGGTGTACGTGGGCCGGCTCTCCACTCAGAGCCAGACGGCCGTCTACAAAGCAGCGCTCGCCGCCCAAGGCAGCCGGCAGTTGCTGGACCAACTCACAAGCATGGAGCGCAACGCCCGTCAGTACCTGATCCTCAAGGATCCAACGCTGATGGACGCATATACATCCAATCACAAACAGTTCCAGGCCACCGCCTCACAGCTGCTCAGCCTGCCCCTGGACCAAAAACACGGCGAGCGGGTCGCCGGCCTTCGCGGAGCGGAGGAGGCGGTCTACGAATTGGTGCAGAACGCCAAGCCGGACGACACGCCCTCCCAGGACGAAGTCGCCAAGCGCTTCGCCAATCTGCGTTCCATGGCGCAAGACGTGCTCTCGGGCAGCAACCGCATGATCGACCGCGAAGTCACGGCCATGCAGGAGGCTGCCGCCAATGCCCGGCGCACGTTATTCTTGTTCGCCGCGGCGTTGGTGCCCATGGCCATCTTTTTCGCCGGCATCTTCACGGTATTGATTTCCCGGCCCCTGCGCCAACTGGACCGCGCGATCCGGCGACTGGGCGACGGCCAGTTCGACAGCCCTGTGCAAGTGCACGGCCCCCAGGATCTTGAATTCGTGGCCCGCCGCCTGGATTGGTTGCGGGCGCGGCTGGTGGAACTGGAGGAACAAAAGACCCGCTTCCTGCGGCATATCTCCCACGAACTCAAGACCCCCCTGGCGGCGATCCGGGAGAGCGCTCAGTTGCTTCAGGATAAAGTCGTCGGCGGACTCACGCCGGAACAGGACGAAATCACGCAGATTCTCCAGGCCAACACGGTGCAGCTGCAGCACCGGATCGAGGACCTGATAAACTTCAGCACCGCACACGGCGAAATCCCGCGCCTGCGGCTTACCGACATCCGGCTGCGGACCCTGATTGACGAAGTGGCAAAAAACCACAGACCGGCGATACTTGCGAAAGATCTTGACCTCGATCTCCGCATCGAAGTCGACGCCGCGGTAGCCGATGAAGAAAAGCTGCGAACCGTCATCGACAATCTGTTGTCGAACGCTATCAAATTCTCGCCGCGGGGCGCCCGGATCGCCGTGGAAGCCCGCGGCGACGCCCGCCAGATCTACATTTCCGTCACGGATGAAGGCCCCGGCATCCCCCCGGAGGAAAGAGACGCGGTATTCGAACCGTTTTTCCAGGGCCGCCGACAACCCGAAGGGTACGTCAAGGGCTCAGGCCTGGGCCTGTCCATTGCCCGTGAGTACATCCGGGCCCACGGCGGCGACATCGAAGTGGCGACCGGCACAGGCTCCGGCACCACGTTGGCATTGCGCATTCCACGGCTTGGCAAGAAAGCATCACGATAATGAAACGCATACCCTATTCCCTAGTGGTCATATTCCTGTTTCCGCTGCTCGCCGGCTGTGCGGCATTTCCGCCGCCGCCGGGGAATCAACCAACCTGCGTGTCGCCACCTGACGACAGTTCGCCAACCGATACAGCCGCTTTGCGGTATTACCGGACGGCCAGTGGCTACGACAGCGCACGGCGCAAGGGTGAGTTCGCTCAGCGCCTCCATGCCCTGGAACCGGCTGTCTGCGACGAGCGACGTCTGGAAGCGGGAGCGCTGGCCCTCCTGGAACCGGAGATCGCCCAACAGCATCCCGATATTCTGCAACCCTGCCTGGCCAGCCCGGACCCCGAGTTCGCCAACCTGGCCCTCGTATTGCATGCGCAGATCGAGCACATGCGCCGGAGCGCGGACCAGCAAGCGGAACTTCGCCACCAGCTCGCCGCGCTCAAGGCGGAAAATGAGTCCGTAAGAAAGCAGCTCGATGCCCTGAAGGACATCGAAAAGAGCATTCACGAACGCGACAAACGCCCACCCAGGACGAGCCAATGAATAGCCACAGCATCCTACTGGTAGACGACGATCCCGGCCTACTACGCCTGCTCTCCATTCGCCTGAAGTCCGCGGGCTACCAGGTGAACACGGCCGAGAGCGGCGAACGCGCACTGGCCATGCTGGCCGTGCATCGCCCGGACCTGATCATCACCGATCTGCGCATGGACGGCATGGACGGCATGGCACTGTTCGACGCCGTGCGCACCAAGCACCCCACTCTGCCGGTAATCATCCTTACGGCCCATGGCTCCATTCCGGAAGCCGTGGAGGCCACCCGCAACGGCGTGTTCAGCTTCCTGACCAAGCCATTCGAGAGCAAGAAGCTGTTGGACCAGGTGGAGCAGGCGCTGCGGATGTCCCACGGCGCCAGCGACGAGGAGCCGCCCAGCGAGGAGAGCTGGAGCGAGGAGATCGTCACCCGCAGCGCGGTAATGGCGGATGTGCTCAGCCGGGCCAAGATGGTCGCCGCCTCGGACGCCAGCGTGTTCATCCACGGCGACAGCGGCACCGGCAAGGAGTTGCTCGCCCAGGCGATCCACAAGGCAAGCCTTCGCCGCGACGCACCGTTCGTCGCCATCAACTGCGGCGCCATCCCGGAACCCCTACTGGAATCCGAGCTGTTCGGCCACCGCAAGGGCGCGTTCACGGGAGCCACCGCCGACCACAAGGGCCTGTTCCAGGCAGCGGACGGCGGCACTCTGTTCCTGGACGAAATCGGCGACATGCCCATCATGCTTCAGGTCAAACTGCTGCGAGTGCTGCAAGACCATGAGGTTCGGCCCGTCGGCGCCACCAAGGGCATGCCGGTGGACGTGCGCGTGATCTCCGCCACCCATCGCGATCTCAAGGTCGCCATGGAGGAAGGCGAGTTCCGCGAAGATCTCTACTATCGCCTCAACGTGGTTTCGCTGGACCTCCCGCCCCTGAGCCAGCGCCGGGAAGATATCCCGGTCCTTGCCAACCACTTCCTGAGCAAGCTGGCCTCCCGTTACGACCGCAAGCTCAGCGGCTTTGCTCCGGACGCCATGGAGCGGCTGGTGGCGGCTCCCTGGCCCGGAAACGTGCGTCAGCTCTACAACGTAGTGGAGCAGGCCGTCACTCTGTCCACCACACCGGTGATCCCCGGTTCGCTGATCCAGAACGCCCTGCGCGAAGAGCAAGGTGGGATTGTGCCGTTCGCCGATGCCCGGCACCGGTTCGAGCGCGATTACCTCGCCAAGCTGCTCAAGACCACGGGCGGCAACGTCAGCCAAGCCGCGCGGTTGGCCAAACGCAACAGAACGGAATTCTACAAGCTCCTTCACCGCCACGAACTGGATCCATCCTTGTTCAAGTAAGGTCGGCAGGGCCGACCCCCACGGGTCGGCCTCCTCCGCCCCTTCCCGCTCCATTGGCACACTCCTTGCTGAAGCTTTGCAGCGCAGCCGGTCACCTGAACAACGGGGATCGGTTCGAAATCAAGGACGGAGGAGGATAAGAATGAAGCGGCGCGTAATGTGGATATTTCTGTTTCTGTTCGCAAGCGCCCTGTTTGCAGGGACCGCGCAACGCGCCGAGCAGCGCCCCATGGTCGCCAAGGCAACCGGCAAGAACCTGGATTCGGGATCCGACCAGGCCTGCCACCGCCACGACTACTGGACGTCCGACGCGAGCTGAAGCTTGGGCGTATGTCGCCAATGAGCAACAGACTTTTTCCTATAAAAATCAATAATTTTAATAGACAAGACGCCTTTCTGTCGCCATTGGGCGACAGCTGTGGGTACAACGGCCCGGCAAACAAGGAAGTTGGCACCGGCCAAGGCGGCACAGGCAAAAGCGCCGAAACGCCGCATCTTGTCAACCTTGAGGGATCGGCCATGACCGACGAAAACGCGATCATCACGGCACTGATGGTGATGTTCCCCGCACTGGCACCCAGCATTGAGACCGAGGGGGAATCAATCGAAGACGGGAAAACCGCGCTCGACATCGAAACGCTGCCGCGCGCCGGAGACTCCAGCGACCCCGAACGCGAGTGAGCTCACGGCGGCCGGCCAGCCGGCCGCCTCCCCCGGTGCGGTATATTGGCGGGTGCCTTGCTCCCGGGCGGCCTTGTCTTTACATTGACCCCTTTCCGCACAATCCGGTTTGTCGCGATCAGGCGAACGGGATCCTGAAACGCGTCACCGGTTCCCGGGGACTTCAAATAAGGTAGGACGGATAACGTGACCCACTTCGTCTGGCCCGTACGCGTCTACTATGAAGACACGGACACCGGAGGAATCGTTTACCACGCCAACTATCTCAAGTTCCTCGAGCGCGCTCGCACGGAGTGGCTGCGCCGCCTGGGCTTCCAGCAGAGCGCCCTTAAACAGGAACTCGGGATCATGTTCGCGGTCCACTCAGTGGAAATCGCGTTCCGCAAGCCGGCCGTCTTCGACGATCTGCTGGAGGTGGAAACGTACCTTGGGGGGCACAAGAACGTCAGCCTGGTCTTCGACCAAAAGATCATGCGTCGAAACGGCGAGCAACGGCCGGACACGCTGTGCTCCGCCGCGGTCACCTGCGTATGCCTTGACCGGGACTCCATGCGGCCCCGGGCCATCCCCCACCGGATCATAGCGGAGTTGAGCAATGTCGACTGACCTTTCCATCATCGAGCTCTTCGGCCAGGCCAGCTTCCTGGTCAAGATCGTCATGACCCTGCTCATGGCGGCCTCGGTGGCATCCTGGTACTTCATATTCCAACGGCGCAGCATCCTTCGCCACGCCAAGAGCACCGCCGATCGGTTCGAAGACCGCTTCTGGGCGGGCGGCAACCTCGCCGAAATCTACGGCCAGGTAAAATCAACGGACCAACCGGATAGCGGCCTGGAACGCATTTTCCGAGCCGGCTTCCGCGAGTTTTCACGAATGCGCAAACAGCCGGGCGTGCCACCCGATGCCGTGGTGGAGGCCGCGCAGCGATCCATGCGCGTCACCTTGGCCAAGGAAGTGGATCACCTGGAAAACCATTTGGCGTTCCTCGCGACCGTCGGCTCCACCAGCCCCTATGTGGGCCTGTTCGGCACGGTCTGGGGCATCATGACTGCCTTTCGTGCCCTGGGGCACATGCAGCAGGCCACACTCGCAACCGTGGCCCCGGGCATCGCCGAGGCGCTGATCGCCACCGCCTTGGGGCTGTTCGCGGCCATCCCCGCGGTGATCGGCTACAACCGCTACGCCTCCCAGGTCGAAAAAATGACCAACCGATACGAAACCTTCATGGAGGAGTTCCTGAGCATCCTCCAGCGCCACGTACACGGCCAGGCCGCCAGCCAGGCCGCCGAACGCACCCCGGGCTGAACGGAGCGAGCCATGATCGGCAAACGCACCAAACGCAAGCCCATGGCCGAGATCAACGTCGTCCCCTACATCGACGTGATGCTCGTGTTGCTGGTGATCTTCATGGTCACCGCGCCGCTGCTCTACCAAGGAGTGCAGATCGATCTTCCCCAGGCCAGCGCCAAACCCATGCCGCGCGAGAATGTCGAACCGTTGATTGTCGAGGTCAACGCCAAGGGAGAGTATTTCCTTAGCGTGGGCGACGACCCGGCGAAACCCGTGGACCCCCACAAAATGCAGGTCACCGTGGCCGCCGTGCTGCGCAACAAGCCCAAGACCCCGGTGATGGTCCGCGGCGACCGCAATGTGCCCTACGGCCAGGTGGTCACCGCCATGACCCTGCTGCAGAAAGCGGGTGCACCCCAGGTCAGCCTGATCACGCAACCGCCGCCCAACGGACACTGACCGACCATGGCGAAACGCGAACGTTCAACCAAGAACTGGCGCTTTCTGGCGTACTCCGTAGGCATCCATCTGCTGGCCTTCGCCATCCTGGCGGTAAATCTGTCCTTTGCGCCGGAGCCCTCGCCCTCGGCCGCCAACGCTCAGCCCATAAAGGCCCGGGCGATCGAGGAAAAGGAGGTCCAGGCCGAGGTCGACCGCCTCAAGGACCAGCAGAGCGCCAAGGAAAAGGCCCACCAGAAGGAACTGGAGAAACTCCAGCAGGCCCAAAAGAAGTTGGAGCAACAGCGCAAGGAAGAGCAGGCTCACCTGGAGCAACTGCGGAAACAACGCGAGCAGGCTCAGAAGGCCGCCGAGCAGGCTCAGAAGCAACGCCAGCAGGCGGAGGCCGAACGCCAAAAGGCCCAGGAACAGGCGAAGCAGGCCGCCGCCGAAGCCGAGGCTAAACGCAAAGCCGCCGAGGAAGCCAAACGCAAGGCCGAAGCCGAGGCAAAGGCCCGGGAAGAAGCCAAGCGCAAGGCCGAAGCCGAAGCCAAAGCACGGGAAGAAGCCCGCAAAAAGGCCGAGGCCGAAGCGAAGCGCAAGGCCGCCGAGAAGGCCCGCAAGGAACGGGAGGCCCAGCTGCGGCAGCAGATGGAACAGGAAGAGCATCAGCGCGCCGTGGCGGCGGCTCAGAACCAATATGTTCCCGCCATTCGCCGCCGCATCGAACAGGCTTGGCTACGGCCGCCAAACGTACCGACGGGGCTGAAATGCGACATCCGGGTACGCCTCTCTCCGGCGGGTGATGTGCTAGACGCCTCAGTGGTAAGCAGCAGCGGCAACGCGCGCTTCGATCGCTCGGCTGAAACCGCGGCGCGCAAAGCCTCGCCGCTGCCCATACCCAGCGACCCGTCCATCAACCAGGAATTCCGAACCCTGACACTCACTTTCAACCCGGATAACTCATGAGCCAGATACTCACCATCCGTCGCATGGCCGCCTTGCTCGGCGCCCTGCTGCTGCTCGCCGGCGGCGCCGCCCGGGCGGGTCTGACCATCGAGATCACCAAGGGGGCCGAAGGCGCATTGCCCATCGCCATCGTCCCGTTCGAGTGGACCGGCCCGGGCACGGCACCCAAAACGGATCTCTCCGAAATCGTCAGCAACGACCTCAAGCGCAGCGGGCTGTTCGCGCCCCTGGCACAGAAGGACTTCATCTCTCGGCCCAGCCGGCTCGAGGAGGTGCGATTCCAAAACTGGCGCGCGCTCGGCGTGGACAACCTGCTTATCGGCGGCATCTCGCCCGCAGGCCAGAACCAGTACCAGGTGCGATTCGAATTGCTGGACGTCTACAGTGGCCGCCGCCTGCTAGGCAAACAATACCGTGTCGATACCACCGCCCTGCGCACGCTGGCCCACGACATCAGCGACCAGGTGTTCCAGCAATTGATCGGCAAACCCGGTGCCTTCGGCAACAAGATCGCCTACGTCACAGTCACCCGGAAGGACAAATACCGTGAGTTCCGGCTGGTCCTCTCTGATTCCGACGGCTACGGACCGCAAACCATTCTCACGTCAAGGTCGCCGATCCTCTCGCCGGCCTGGTCTCCGAACGGCCAGAAACTCGCGTACGTCTCCTTTGAGAACAACCGCTCGGAGATCTACGTCCAGGAAATCACCACCGGCCGTCGCTACAAGATCGCGAGCTACAAGGGCATCAATGGAGCCCCCGCCTGGAGCCCGGACGGCAGCAAACTCGCCCTTACTCTGTCAAAGGGTGGAAACGCCGACATCTATATCCTGGATCCGAATTCCGGCAATCTGCGCCAACTCACCAAGGACTGGGCCATCGACACGGAGCCGACCTGGATGCCGGACGGCAACAGCATCGTCTTCACCTCGGACCGCGGCGGTTCTCCGCAGCTCTATCGAATCCCTGTCAAAGGCGGAAACGCCGAACGCCTGACCTTCGAAGGCAACTACAATGCACGTGCGGACGTATCTCCCGACGGGAAAGAAGTCGCCATGGTGCACCGGGAAGGCAAGGGCGGTTTCAAGATCGCTGTCCTCGACCTCAAGAGCGGCCTGACGCGGGTGCTCACCGACGGTCCGGAGGACGAATCCCCCAGCTTCTCGCCAAACGGCGTCATGCTGATCTACGCAACAACCGCGGGCGAGCGCGGCGTACTGGGAGTAGTCTCGGTCAACGGCAAGGCCAGTCAGCAACTGGGCACCAGCGGCGAGGAAATCAGGGAACCGGCCTGGGCGCCGAAATAACCGCCGCCACGGAATTGGGAACGAATCGTGCATCGGGTGGCCCGAAGTTTCTTCGGGCACATGAAACAATAGGAGCAGGACGATGAAGAAAGTCACGAGTTGGCTTGTTATGGGGTTGATGGTCGCGCTGCTGGCCGGTTGTGCGAGCACGCCGGAAACCACCGAAGCCCCGGTCCAGGAGGGTGGCAGCGCGCAATCCCAGGGCCAGGTTCAAGGTCAGAAGATGGAATCCCAAGGGGCACAGGCCCAGGGCACGGGCACTCAGGGCGAACTCAAGGGCTCTGATCTGCAGAATCCCCAGAGCCCTCTGTCTCAGCGGGTGTTCTACTTCGACTTCGACAGCAGCGAGATTCGCTCGGAGTATGCCGACGTGCTCGCCGCCCACGGCCAATACCTCGCTTCCCACCCGGACCAGAAAGTCGTGGTCGAGGGCCACACCGACCAACGCGGATCGCGGGAATACAATCTCGCCCTGGGCGAACGCCGTGCCAACGCGGTTAAACGGGTGCTGGTGCTCAACGGCGCCTCCGAAGACCAGATCAGCGTAGTGAGCTACGGCGAGGAGAAGCCAGCGGCATTCGGCGACTCCGAGGAAGCCATGCAGAAGAACCGCCGCGCCGAACTGGTCTACGTCGCCCAGTAACGCAGACGGCAACACGGCACGCCCGCGGTGCTCGGCATCGCGGGCACGTCGTCCCCCAACCCCAAGTCATGGACGCTTGGCCCGAGGTTTCACGGATGTACGCGCCGGAACCGTGGCGCACATGGTCGGGCGCGCCCCGCCTAAGCCAGGGGCGCCTTCCGCGAGTACAAGGCCGTGCTAAACCGGCCATTCCGGGCGGGAGCGTGCAATTTGCGCCTCCCGCGAGCTAAAATCCTGCCCTTGCGCAGGCAAAGACATAAAGATCCGGCACCATGAATAAACATTCCGCGAGACCCCGTTATTCCGCCATCATAGGCGCCGCCTGTCTGGGTTTGGCGCTTTTCACCGCCACCGCAGGAGCCGCTGACAACAGCGACCTCGAGAAGCGGGTGGAGCGGCTGGAGAAGCTCTCCAACAACAGCGCACTGCTGCAGATGAACAACCAGATCACCCAACTGCAGCAGGAGGTCCAAACCCTGCGCGGCGAGCTGGAGGTAGTAAAGCGGCAGCTGGATGACATCAAACAGCGCCAGCGCACCCTTTACCAGGACGTGGACCGCCGCCTGTTGAACCTGGAGCAGAACACCAAGGGTCCCGGGGCAAGCGGCGATGCCCAGCCTGGCGGGCAGCAGCCTCAGGGCGCGACCGCGCCGAACCAGTCCGCCGGCGGCGGCACCCAGCCGAACGCCGGCGCCAACGGAGCGAAGCCTGGGGACCAGCCCCAGCAACAAAACGGCGGCAACAACAACGCCGCGGCTCAGGAATACCACGCAGCCTTCAATTTGCTGAAGCAAGGCAACTACAAACAAGCCAGTCAGGCCTTCGAGACCTTCCTCGACCAGCACGGAGACAGCAGCTACGCCGACAACGCCGTGTACTGGCTGGGGGAATCCCACTATGTCGTGCGCGAATTCGACCAGGCCAAACAGTTCTTTCAGCGGGTGCTCAAGGACTATCCGAACAGCGGCAAGCGTCCCGACGCCCTGCTGAAGCTGGGCTACATCCAGTATGAGCAACAGGATTGGGCGGGCGCCCGCAAACTCCTGACGGAGGTTACGGACAAGTACCCGCAGTCCACCGCCGCCACGCTGGCCCAGAACCGGCTGCGCCGCATGAAGCAGGAAGGCCACTGACGCAAACCCGTTTTCAGGTTTGCGTAAACGGCTCCGAGGTAGCTACCGGGTCATGACCGTAGTCGAAAAGCCGGGGCGCCGCGCGCGCCTCCGGATCACCGAGATATTTCATTCCCTTCAGGGGGAGTCCCGCACCGTCGGACTCCCCACCGTATTCGTGCGCCTGACGGGCTGCCCTCTGCGCTGCCAATACTGCGATACTGCCTACGCGTTTCACGGTGGCGAACTACGCGCCGTTGGCGATATCGTCGACGAAGTTGGCGCCTATGACACGACCCACGTCACCGTGACCGGCGGCGAACCGTTGGCGCAACCCGGGTGCCTTGATCTGCTCAGCCGCCTCGCCGACGCCGGCCATCAGGTATCCATCGAAACCAGCGGTGCCATGGACGTGGCGGCAGTGGACCCCCGAGTGGTCAAGGTCATGGACATAAAGACGCCCGGCTCCGGGGAATCGACGCGCAACCGTTTGGAAAACCTGCAGCACCTGACTGAACGGGACCAGGTGAAGTTCGTCATCTGCGACCGCGGGGACTACGACTGGACGCGCCATTTCATCGAAACACACCGATTGGCCGAATGTTGCGAAGTCCTGCTCTCACCGAGCCACGAGCAATTGCCACCACGGGAACTTGCGGAGTGGATTCTGGCCGATCGGCTGCCGGTCCGCTTCCAGATCCAAATCCACAAATACCTCTGGGGCGATGCCCCGGGGCACTGATACGGCATTTGGACCCATGAGTACGCCTGACCACAAGCTTGCCGTCGTTCTTCTCTCCGGGGGCCTGGATTCCGCAACCGTCCTGGCCATGGCCCAGGAACAAGGCTATGACTGCCACACCCTGAGCTTCGACTACGGCCAGCGACATGCCGCCGAACTGGCCGCCTCTCAAGCCGTTGCGGAGGCCGCCGGCATTGCCGATCATCGTGTCGTCCGTATCGGCCTGGGCACCATCGGCGGCTCCGCCCTCACCGACCGCAATCTGGCCGTACCTGAAGCCCCCGGAGAAGGGATTCCCATCACCTACGTACCGGCCCGGAACACCGTATTCCTGGCCCTGGGACTGGGATTCGCGGAAGTGCTGGGCGCGTTCGACATCTTTGTGGGCGTCAACGCCGTGGATTACTCCGGCTACCCGGATTGCCGCCCGGCCTTCATCGACAAGTTCGAGGAACTGGCCAACGTGGCCACCCGCGCCGGCGTGGAAGGCCCGGATCGTTTCCGAATCCATGCCCCGCTCAGCGAGCTGAGCAAGGCGGCAATCATCCGTGAAGGCACACGCCTCGGTGTCGATTACGGCCTGACCGTGTCCTGTTACCAAGCCGACGTCCAGGGCCGGGCCTGCGGCGTGTGCGACTCCTGCCGCTTCCGCGCCCAGGGGTTCCGCGAAGCCGGGGTCGACGACCCCACCCCTTACCGCTAGGGAGACGCTGTCGGCGCTCCAAAGGCGGCGCGCCGCCCGCCCGGTTGTACTCGATAAGAGCATTGGTTACTATTCCGGCCTTTCCCGCGTGGGCCGTTAGCTCAGTTGGTAGAGCATCGGACTTTTAATCCGCTGGTCGTTGGTTCGAGTCCAACACGGCCCACCATTCCCTCCTTCCTTGCCCAGT
The DNA here is from genome assembly GCA_963711725.1 of uncultured Gammaproteobacteria bacterium. Taxonomy (GTDB): domain Bacteria; phylum Pseudomonadota; class Gammaproteobacteria; order Nitrococcales; family Aquisalimonadaceae; genus CAVQFO01. The sequence continues at coordinate 401,743 of CAVQFO010000023.1, forward strand.
CTTCACCTGACACCTGATTCAGATCAAGAATCCCCCGACTTTCGGTTTAATCATTGGTCTGTTCATCCCAATATCGCGTTAGGGAGACGCTGATCTATTCACGCGACCGCGTTACGGCCTGAGAAGCCGGCATGGTAGGCGCGCCGCGCAGCGCCGTAGTCATTCTACGGCCAAGCGGCGCGACACCCCAGGGCGGCTTCTGAGGCCCTACCCCGAAGGGCTCAGGTCTGTTTTGGCCCCTGGCGGTGTTGCGTCACCGGCCCCGTAGCAACGGCTACGCGACCGGCACCGCGCCTACCCAAATGACCAAAACAGACCTGAGCGCGGCCGTGTGAATAGATCAGCGTCTCCCTAGCGAGGCAGCCGCCCGCTCTAACAACCCATCACCCGGGAGACGAACGTGCCTCAATCGGACAGCGAAAAGGATTCAGCGCCGAGTCGCGAACAGGGCGCGACACCCGAGGAAATCTTCGGCAAATACGACACCGGCGAGGAAGGGCTCAGCGCCGACGAGGCCGCCCGGCGACTGGACCAGTACGGGCCGAATGCACTGCAGGAGGAACGCACCTCCGCACTACGCAAGTTCCTGGGCTATTTCTGGGGTCCCATCCCCTGGATGATAGAAATCGCCGCCCTGCTCTCTGCCGTGGTGGGCCACTGGGCGGATTTGGTGATCATTCTGGTTCTGCTCGCCTTCAATGCCGGCGTGGGTTTCTACCAGGAATACAACGCCGGCAATGCCATCGATCAGCTGAAGAAAAGCTTGGCGCTCAAGGCGCGTGTTCGGCGCGGCGGCGACTGGAAGCAGATCGACGCGACAGAGCTCGTTCCCGGCGACGTGGTCCGGCTGCGCCTCGGCGACATCGTGCCGGCCGACGTGGCGCTGACCGAAGGCGAGTATCTGAACATTGACCAGTCGGCGCTGACCGGCGAATCCCTGCCTGTGAAGAAATCCGTGGGGGAAAGCGCATTCTCCGGGTCGGTGGTCAAGCAAGGCGAAATGGTGGGCGTAGTCAGCGCCACCGGCGCGCAGACCTATTTCGGCAAGACCGCCCGATTGGTGGGCGAGGCCCACACCACCTCCCACTTCCAGCGCGCCGTGCTGAATATCGGCGACTACCTGATCTACATGACGCTGGGCCTGGTCGCAATCCTGGTGCTGGTGGAACTGCATCGTCATCATTCCCTGATCGATGTGGCGCAGTTCGCGCTGATCCTGACCGTGGCCGCCATCCCCGTCGCCATGCCCGCGGTGCTTTCGGTGACCATGGCCATCGGTGCCGTGGCCCTGTCGCGAATGAAGGCCATCGTCGCGCGCCTGGAATCCATCGAGGAAATGGCGGGGATGGACATCCTGTGCTCGGACAAGACCGGCACCCTGACCGAAAACAAGCTGACCCTGGGCGACCCGGAACCCTACGGCAAGACCCAGGCCTCCGATTTGATCATCACCGCCGCATTGGCTTCCAAGGAAGAGGACGGCGATCCCATCGACCTGGCCGTAATCAACGGCGTCGAGGACAAGGCGGGCCTCTCGGATTACACCGTGGACGATTTCAAACCGTTCGACCCGGTGGTCAAGCATACCGAGGCCACGGTAAAGGGGCCCGACGGCAAGCAATTCACGGCGGTAAAGGGCGCGCCGCAGGTGGTTCGTGACCTCTGCGGCGAGGCCAACGAAATGACGGCCTGGGTGGATGAACGGGTGAACGACCTGGCCGGTCGCGGCTTCCGCACTTTGGGCGTCGCCCGCCGCATGGAGGGCGGCGACTGGCAATTCCTGGGCCTGCTGCCGCTTTACGACCCGCCGCGCGAGGACGCCGCCGAGACGATCAAGGCCGCCACTGAACACGGCGTCGACGTGCGCATGGTAACGGGCGACAACGTCGCCATCGCTCAGCGAGATCGCCGCCGAGCTGGGGCTTCGCGAAGACATCCTCGATGCCGAGAAGATCCCCGCTGCGGACGACGGCGACCTGGACATGCCCCCGGAAACCGCGCGGCTGATCGAAGAGGCGGACGGATTCGCCCAGGTCTTCCCCGAACACAAGTTCGCCATCGTCAAGGCGTTGCAGGACCGCGGCCACTTGGTGGGCATGACCGGCGATGGCGTCAACGACGCGCCGGCGCTCAGTCAGGCCGATGTGGGTATCGCGGTCTCCGGCGCCACCGACGCGGCGCGCTCCGCCGCCGATCTGGTGCTGACCGCGCCCGGCCTTTCGGTGATCGTGCGCGCCGTGGAGGAGGCGCGGCGCATCTTCGAGCGTATGAACTCCTACGCCATCTACCGCATCACCGAGACCATCCGGATCATGATCTTCGTGGTCCTGGCCATGCTGGTCTACGACTTCTACCCCATCACTGCGATCATGATCATCCTGCTGGCCCTGTTGAACGATCTGCCGATCATGGCCATCGCCTACGACAATACCTGGCTGGATCCCAGGCCGGTGCGATGGAACATGCGCCGGGTGCTGACGGTGTCCACCGTCCCTGGGGCTTGTGGGCGTGGTGGAGACCTTCGCTCTGCTGAGTTTCTTCAAGGTTTGGCTGGGCGTGGACGCCGCCCACCTGCAATCGGTGATCTTTCTCAAACTGGCACTGGCGGGCCATCTGACGCTGTTGGTCGCCCGCACGCGGAAACCGTTCTGGTCCAAGCCCCGGCCCAACCCGATTCTTCTCGGCGCCATCATCGGGACTCAGACCGTGGCGGTATTGATCGTCGGCCTGGGCATATTCGTGCCCGCCATTCCGTGGACGTACATCCTGGGCGTCATCGCCTACTGCCTGGCGTGGATGTTGGTGGAGGACTCTGGTGAAAATCGCCGTCTACAAGCAGCTGGGCTTGGGCGGGAAACGCCACCAACGGTTCGTGGGGCTGGTCGGTGACCCGCTGCACAGCCATGGAAGGCGCCGGGGTTGAGCCAGGATTCCGTCGGCGGTCGAGCGCCGCTCCTACGATCCATTTTCGTAGGAGCGGTCGTGTCGCCGCGAACGTCTTACACCCGCCAAGCCCCGCGGCGGCCGCAACGCCAGCCCCAGCGGATAAAGCAACAACACGACCACAAAGGCCACCACCCCGGCCCAGCCCCACCCCGTGAGGAAGAAGCCGCCGATAGTCCCGCCCAGGCTTGCTCCCAGGTAATACGCAATCAGATACAGCGAAGAAGCCTGGCCGCGGTGGCTCCGGGCCTGGCGGCCCACCCAGCCGCTGGAAATGGAATGGGCGCCGAAGAACCCAAAGGTGACCATCGCCAAGCCCACCAGCTTCACCAACAGCAAGGGCGCCAGCGTGGTCAGACCGCCGGTCGCCATGGTCAGCACCGACGCCAGCAAGATCCAACGCCGGCCGAAGCGGTCGGACAGCCGACCCATGAGGCTGGAGCCCACCACGCCGAACAGGTAGGCCAGAAACAGAAACCCGACCTGGGATTGCGACAGACCATACGGAGGCGCCATGAGATCGTAGGCGAGATAATTGAACAGGGTGACGAAGGACGCCATCAGGCAGAACGCAACCAAGCACAGCGCCAGCAGGGGCCCGTCGCGCAGATGGCGCCGCAAGCGCGCCCAGCAAGTCCCCCAGACCCGCCCCCATGCCGATGGCGGCTGTCGGAACGGGGCAGCCACCACGCAAACCAAGCCGCGCCCGCCAAGCCCGGCGAAACCCGAGGATCACGACCGTCTCGGGCCAGGAAGTGTAGTCTGTCAACACCCCGCCAAGCACCCGGCCGGTCATGCCCCCCAACCCGTTCCCAGCAATGTACAGCCCCATGCCCGCACCCAGTATGGAAGGATCCACCTCGTCCACCAGATAAGCCATGGCAACGCTGGGCAAGCCGGCCAGCGCCACGCCCTCCGCCAAGCGGAACAGCAGCAAGCATCGAAAAACTGCTCGGCAATCCCGTCAGATCATCAGCAGCGAGGACGCGACCAGCGACCAGACCATCACGGATTTGCGGCCAGTCACTTCTGACAGGCTGCCGAACACCAGCATGCTCGCCGCCAAAGCGATGGTGGACAGCGACAAGGTCAGGCTGGCTGCGGCGCGGCGGCACATGGAATCTCGCCGAAAACTCCGGCAGCAGCGGCTGCACGCAATACAGGTGAACGAACGTGATGAATCCGCCGACAAACAGGCCCTGGGTGATGCGCCGGCTACGCCGTCGGTCCTGGCCTTCCTGCATATGGACGCTCCCGGATCGGGAAGAGTGAATCGGCAGAGGGACGCCCTACCCTGCCTTGAACGAAGATGTGGGCAATCCGCCCGATTGCAGCCCCGACCTGGGGGCCGTGGGGGCAGCGATATCACGGCCGGCCTCGTCGGCGCGAGCTGCCGGCGCATGCCGAGCCTATACCGATCCATCGCAAATCGGCGAGACGGAGCCTTTCACCCGAAGATGACCGCTGCCGGTCCTATCATCAGAAGGACCGGCAGCTCACCTCAGGAAGGCTGACTACCCGGCACCTTGCGCAACCGGATGCCCAGCTCCCGTAGCTGGGCGTCTTCCACCGGTGCCGGCGCCTCGGTCAGCAGGCAGCTTGCGGTCTGGGTCTTGGGGAAGGCCATGACTTCGCGGATGGAGTTGGAGCCGGTCATGAGCATGACCAGGCGATCCAGGCCGAAGGCGATGCCGCCGTGGGGCGGCGCGCCGTATTCCAGCGCGTCCAGCAGGAAGCCGAACTTCTCGCGGGCTTCTTCCTCGCCGATGCCCAGCAGCTTGAACACCGCGCGCTGCATGTCGGGCCGGTGGATACGGATGGAGCCCCCGCCGATCTCCGTGCCGTTGAGCACGACGTCGTAGGCGCGAGACAGGGCCAGCTCGGCATTGGCTTCCAGCTCGTCGATCGTCCCCACGGAGGCGCGGTGAAAGGATGGTGCAAGGCGTAGAAACGGCCGTCCTTCTCGTCGTACTCGAACATGGGGAAATCGACCACCCACACCGGCTTCCAGTCGCCCTGGAGCAGGTCGAGATCATGACCCAGCTTGACGCGCAACGCGGCCAGTGATTCGTTGACCACCTTGGCCTTGTCGGCGCCGAAGAAGATCAGATCGCCGTCGGCGGCGCCGGTGCGGTCCAGGATGCCGTTCAGCGTCTCGTCGGGCAGGAACTTGATGATCGGCGACTGCAGGCCGTCGCGGCCCTGGGCGCGGTCGTTCACCTTGATATACGCCAGGCCCTTGGCACCGTAGCGGCCCACGAAATCCGTGTAGCCGTCGATTTCCTTGCGGGTCAGGCGGTTGCCGCCGGGCACCTTGAGCGCGGCAACCCGGCCGCGGGGATCGGTGGCCGGCCCGGCGAAGACCTTGAAGTCCACGCCGGCCATGAGATCGGAGACGGTGATCAGCTCCAGCGGGTTGCGCAGGTCCGGGCGGTCGATGCCGAAGCGCTCCACGGCCTCGGCGTAGGTCATCCGCGGGAACGGATCGGGCAGATCCACCTGCAGCACCTCGGCGAACAGCTCGCGGATCATGCCTTCCATCAGATGCATGATCTCGTCCTCGTTCATGAAGGACGTCTCAACGTCGAGCTGGGTGAATTCGGGCTGCCGGTCGGCGCGCAGGTCCTCGTCGCGGAAGCAACGAACGATCTGGTAGTAGCGGTCCATGCCGGACATCATCAGCAGCTGCTTGAACAACTGCGGCGACTGGGGCAGCGCGTAGAAGGACCCCTGGTGAACGCGGCTGGGCACCAGATAGTCCCGGGCGCCCTCGGGCGTGGCCCGGGTGAGCATCGGGGTTTCGATGTCCAGAAAGCCGTGGCCGTCCAGATAGCGGCGCAGCACGCTGGTCACGCGGGCACGGCTCTTGAGGCGGTGCTGCATCTCCGGGCGGCGCAGGTCGATATAGCGGTAGCGCAGGCGCACGTCCTCGCCCACGTCGTCCTCGTCCAACTGGAAGGGCGGGGTCTTGGCGGCGTTGAGAATCTCCAGATCGTAGCCCAGGACTTCCACCTGGCCGGTAATCATCTTCGGATTCTCGGTGCCCTCCGGGCGGCGACGCACGCGGCCCCGGGCCTTCAGCACGTATTCGTTGCGCACGCTGTCGGCAATGGCGAAGGGCTCGGCCCGGTCCGGATCGAACACCACCTGCACAATCCCTTCCCGGTCGCGGAGATCGATGAAGATCACCCCGCCGTGGTCGCGGCGGCGATGCACCCATCCACAGAGTTCGACTTCCTGATCCAGATACTCTTCGGTGATCTGGCCACAGTACTGACTGCGCATACCCAATCCCAACGCGTAACGGGCAGTGTTTGACACCGCGGAAAATGAAATGCCGCCCCGGCCGACGGTTACGGCTCAGGGCGGCAATGGTAAGGGCTGCCCCGGGGTGGCGCAAGCCGCGCCCCGGAGGCCCGGGCTAGGAACCGGCGGCGGCCTTCGAGGACTTGTCGCCGCTCTTGGGCTTGTCGCTACTCTTGGCCTCGCCGGAACCGGCCTTGTCGGATCCACCGGCGAGGTTCTTCTTGTTGCTGGTCTTGAAGTCGGTCTCGTACCAACCGCCGCCCTTCAGGCGGAAGCCGGCCGCGGAGATCTTCTTCGCAAGCGCGGGTTTGCCGCAGGCGGGACAATCCGTCAACGGCGCGTCGCTCATCTTCTGGATGGCCTCCAGTTCATGGCCGCAGTGATTGCATTGGTATTCGTAGATCGGCATCTTCGGTAACCCTCGACTGTATCCACCGTCGATTGGCCGGGCCGTGGCCGCGATTCAAGCGACGGGAAGAAATGGAGCATTCGCTCCCGCAACAGGTCCATTCTACCTCGGATCAGGCACTTGGGGTACATAGCCCGATACCGTCCCCCCGGGCTACAATGCCGCCATCCACCCGCAACCGCCCGGAGCCCGCCATCCAGATTCTCGCCGCCATTTTCTTCTTCGCTCTCCTGTTCGCAATGATCCAGGTGGGCCTGCTGACGGTCGCGTTCGACAAGCTGGGTCTGTCCTCGGGCTCCGCCATGGTGCTGCTTTTCGGGTCACTGCTGGGCAGTTCGGTCAATCTGCCGCTGTTCCAGATCAACTCGGACGTACCCCCGGAACGACCGGAAGAACGACATCCCTTGCTGCGGATGCTACAGCCGCCGTTCACCGGCCGAACCATCGTCGCCGTGAACCTGGGCGGCTGCCTGATCCCGCTCACGTTCAGCCTGTATCTGCTGACCCATCGGCCGCTCCCCCTTGGCGACGTCCTGGTAGCGACGGCCTTGCAAACGGTGGTGTGCTACGCCTTCAGCCGGCCCATTCCCAAGATCGGCATCGGCATGCCCTTTTTGATCGCGCCCATTGCCGCGGCCATCATCGCGATTTTGGTGGACAAGCAACACAGCGCGCCCCTGGCCTATATCGCGGGCACCTGGGGCGTTCTTCTGGGCGCAGATGTGCTGCGGATGAAGGATATTCGCAGCCTGGGCGTACCCGTTGCGTCTATCGGCGGCGGCGGTACCTTCGACGGGGTCTTCATCACGGGCATCGTGGCGGTATTGCTGGCATGACAGCTCCAGGAACGATTCTGATCACGGGCTGCTCCAGCGGCATTGGATACGCGGCCGCCCACGCCCTGGCCAGCCGAGGCTACCGGGTCTTCGCCACCGCCCGCCGGGACGCGGATGTGGAACGCCTGGCATCCGAGGGCCTGGAGGCACTGCAGCTGGACGTCGCCGATCCGGCCTCCATCGAAGCCGCAGTGGCGGAGATTCTGGATCGAACCGACGGCCGGCTGGACGCCTTGTTCAACAATGCCGGCTACGGCCAGCCGGGCGCCGTTGAGGATCTGAGCCGCGACATGCTGCGCCGGCAATTCGAAACCAACCTGTTCGGCCCCCAGGAACTGACCAATAAGATTCTCCCCGCCATGCGCCGGCAGGGGCACGGCCGGATCATCTACAACAGCTCGGTGCTGGGGTTGACCGCCCTGCCCTACCGGGGCGCCTACAGTGCCAGCAAGTTCGCCATGGAAGGCTTGGTGGACACGCTGCGCATGGAGTTGCGCGGCTCCGGAATCCATGCAGCATTGATCGAACCGGGGCCCGTCACGAGCCTGTTCAGCCAGAACGCGTACAAGGCCTTCCAGGCCAACATCGATCGGCAGCACAGTGCGCACCGGCAGGCCTACCATGCCCTGGACCGGAGACTATCCGGGCGGGGTAAACGCGCGCCCTTCAAACAAGGCCCCGATGCCGTGATCCGCCGGCTGGTTCATGCCCTGGAAAGCCCCCGGCCTCGGGCGCGGTATTACGTGACCAAGCCCACGTATCTGTTCGGGTTTCTTCGCCGAGTTTTGAGCACGGCGGCGTTGGACGCGGTGCTTCTCAAGAGCACGGCCTATGAGCGGGAACCGGTGGAAGAAACGACGGAGACGGATTCGCGGCGATGAACGCCGCTCCTACACCATGAACCGTTGTAGGAGCGGCGTTCACCGCCGCGAACGATCGAAACGTCTCAGGCCACGGCCGTCTTCTTCGCGCCGGAGCGCTTGAACACGAACTCGTCGCCCTTGACGTCCACCTGGATCACATCGCCCGGCCCGAAACGCCCTTGAAGGATCTCCTGGGCCAGCGAGTTCTCCACCCGCGCCTGGATGACCCGCTTCAGCGGTCGCGCGCCATAGACCGGATCGAAGCCGGCTTCGGCGATCTTCTTCAGCGCGCCTTCGGTCAGCTCCAGGCCCATGTCCCGATCCGCCAGGCGGCGGTTGAGATACTGGCTCTGGATGCGGGCGATGGACAGGATCTGCTCCTGATCCAGCGGATGGAAGACCACGATGTCGTCGATCCGGTTGACGAACTCGGGGCGGAAATGGGTGCCCACGATATCCATCACCGAATCCTTCATCTTTTCGTAGTTCTCCGCGCCGGCCATCTCCTGAATGACCTCGGAGCCCAGGTTGGACGTCATGACGATCACGGTGTTGCGGAAGTCCACCGTTCGGCCATGGCTGTCGGTCAACCGGCCGTCGTCCAGCACCTGCAAGAGAATGTTGAACACGTCGGGATGGGCCTTTTCCACCTCATCCATCAGTACCACGGAGTAAGGCTTGCGACGCACGGCCTCGGTCAGATAGCCGCCTTCCTCGTAGCCCACGTACCCGGGGGGCGCGCCCACCAGCCGGGCCACCGAATGCTTCTCCATGAATTCGGACATGTCGATACGAATCAGCGCCTCTTCAGTATCGAACAGGAAATTCGCCAGGGCCTTGCACAGCTCCGTCTTGCCCACGCCGGTGGGCCCCAGGAACAGGAACGAGCCATTGGGGCGGTTGGGGTCGGACAACCCCGCACGAGAGCGGCGGATGGCATTCGCCACGGCGGCGACGGCCTCGGTCTGGCCGATCACCCGCTTGCCGATTTCCTCCTCCATGCGCAGCAGCTTGTCGCGCTCGCCCTCCAGCATCTTGGACACCGGAATACCGGTCCATTTCGAGACCACTTCCGCGATCTCTTCCTCGCCGACGCTGTTGCGCAGCAGCTTCATGTCATGCATCTCGGCCTGGGAGGCCATATCCAACTGGCGCTCGAGGTCCGGGATGCGCCCGTACTGAAGCTCGGACATGCGCCCCAGGTCGCCGGCGCGCCGGGCTGTTTCCAACTCCTGGCGGGCGCGCTCAAGGGCTTCCTTGATGTTGTGGGTCCCTTCCACCGCGGCTTTCTCGGAGTTCCAGATCTCTTCAAGGCTCCCGAATTCCGATTCCAGCTTCTCCACTTCGCTTTCGATGGCGTCAAGACGCTTCTTGGAAGCCTCGTCGGCCTCCTTTTTCAGCGCCTCGCGCTCGATCTTGAGCTGAATCAGGCGGCGTTCCAGCTTGTCCATTTCCTCCGGCTTGGAGTCGATCTCCATGCGGATTCGGCTGGCGGCCTCGTCGACCAGGTCGATGGCCTTGTCAGGGAGCTGCCGGTCGGTGATGTAGCGATGTGACAACGTGGCCGCGGCGACGATGGCCGGGTCCGTGATCTCCACGCCGTGGTGCACCTCGTAGCGCTCCTTGAGGCCACGCAGGATGGCAATGGTGTCCTCCACCGTGGGCTCGTCCACCAATACCTTCTGGAAACGGCGTTCCAGGGCGGCGTCCTTCTCGATGTACTTGCGGTACTCGTCCAGCGTGGTGGCGCCGATGCAGTGCAGCTCGCCGCGGGCCAGGGCCGGCTTCAGCATGTTGCCGGCGTCCATGGAGCCTTCGGCCTTGCCTGCACCGACGATCGTGTGGATCTCGTCGATGAACAGGATAATCTGGCCTTCCTGCTTGGCGAGGTCGTTCAGCACGGCCTTGAGCCGCTCCTCGAACTCGCCGCGGAACTTGGCGCCGGCAATCAGGGCGCCCATATCCAGCGACAGCAGGCGCTTGTTTTTCAGGCCTTCGGGCACGGCACCGTCGATAATGCGCTGGGCCAGCCCCTCGACGATGGCCGTCTTGCCGACGCCGGGTTCGCCGATCAGCACCGGATTGTTCTTGGTCCGGCGCTGCAGCACCTGCACGGTGCGGCGGATTTCGTCATCGCGGCCAATCACCGGATCCAGCTTGCCCTGCTCGGCCCGCTCGGTGAGATCGATAGTGTATTTCTCCAGCGCCTGGCGCTGGTCCTCGGCGTTGGGGTCGTCCACGGACTCGCCGCCGCGCATATCCTCCACGGCTTTTTCGATGGCGGCCTTGGCGGCGCCGGCCTTGCGCAGGAGTTCGCCCAGTTGACCCTTGTCGTCCACAGCGGCCAGCACGAAAAGCTCGCTGGAGATGTAGGCATCCTTACGCTGCTGGGCCAGCTTGTCCGTCTGGTTCAGCAACCGGCCCAGGTCGTTGGAAATGTGGACGTCGCCGCCGGCGCCCTCCACCGAAGGCAGGCGCTCCAGGGCCTCACCCAGTTGTGAGCGCAGGTAGTTGGTATTGGCGCCGGCCTGGGTCAGCAGATGGCGGACGCCGCCGCCCTCCTGATCCATCAGCGCGGTCATCAGGTGCACCGGTTCAATGAACTGGTGGTCACGGCCCACCGCCAAGCTTTGCGCATCCGCAAGGGCCATCTGGAACTTGGTCGTGAGTTTATCCATTCGCATAGGTCACAGCTCCCGGAGAGTTCGATTATTAACGGGGTTAATAAGGGCTATAAACTCCGATTCAATATGCTCATCGAAAAATCCTGCCCGCCCCGAACCCAATGGATTCACTATGCGCCCGATCCTGAAACAACCGCTTGACCAACGTCAACGAGCCAGCCAGGCCAAGGTCGCCATGCGCCCCGTCCGCGGGCCATCACGCCGATAGGAATAGAAAAGCCCTGGCTGGCCATAGGTGCAATACTCGCCGCCCCAAACGGCATCCACGTTCATGGCCCGCAGCCGGAGCCGCGCCAGTTCGTAAAGGTCGGCAAGCCAGCGTCCGGCCGGTGACGGGCGGAAGGCGGCGGCTGCGACCTGGCCCCAATCCAGAAAGGCATCCCGCACCTCCGCGCCCACTTCGAACACGTCCGGGCCAATGGCCGGGCCCAGCCAGGCCAGCACGTCGTCGCCCGGCGCGTCGAGCGCGGCCACCGCCGCTTCCAGCACACCGCCGGCCAAGCCGCGCCACCCGGCATGGGCTACCGCGACCCGATCGCCCGTGCGATTGGTCAGCACCACGGGCATGCAGTCGGCCGTCAATACGGCGCAGACCGGGCCCGGCCGGTTCGTCCAACTGGCGTCCGCTTGCCGGGGCTGCCCTCGCGTGGCTGCGCTTACCACACCGCAGCCGTGGACCTGCACCAGCCAGTCCGGCTCCTCGGCGAGCGCCAACCTCTCGGCGAGCCGGGCCCGGTTGCGGGCCACCGCATCCGCATCGTCACCCACGGACTCTGCCAGATTCAACGTGTCGTAGGGCGCCGCGCTGAAACCGCCCTGCCGGGTCGTGCTCACAACGCGCACACGCTCCGGCGCATCCCAGCGCGGGCGTATCAACCGCGGCTCTTTCGTATCCGTCATGACGCGGCGTCCCCGGCGTCGCGATGCGCTCGAAGAACTTCGAGCAGACGCTCCATATCCGCGGGCCGGGCGGCCTCCCAGCTCATCGTTTCCCCGGTCAGCGGGTGAACCAGGCCCAGACGGGCAGCGTGCAGGGCCTGGCGCTTCATGGCCCGTAGCCCAGCCCTTACCTCGTCGTTTGCTCCGGGCGGCAGAAGAACGCGGCCGCCGTAAACCGGGTCGCCAACGATGGGATGCCCGATATGGGCCATGTGTACCCGGATCTGATGGGTGCGCCCCGTCTCCAGCCGAACCCGCAACAAGGTGTGCGCGGGGAAGCGTTCCTGGATGCGGTAGTGGCTCACCGCCCGCTTGCCGGCGTCGACCACGGCCATACGCTTGCGATCCTTGGGATGCCGGCCTATGGGCGCGTCTACGTGGGCGCCCGCGGTGAAGGTCCCCGCCACCACCGCGTCGTACTCACGGCCCAGGCTGCGGTCCTGCAATTGGGCGACCAGCGCGGCATGAGCCTTCAGCGTGCGGGCGACGACCATGAGGCCGGAGGTATCCTTGTCCAGACGATGCACCAGGCCGGCCCTCGGCAGCACTTCCATGGCGGGGTCGTAGTGCAGCAGGGCGTTCTGGAGCGTACCCCGCCGGTTGCCGGCTCCCGGATGCACAACCAGGCCGGCGGGCTTGTTGATCACCAGCAGATGCTCGTCGGCGTAGACAATATCCAGATCCATTCGCTCAGGCTCGACCGGCACCTCCGGCTCGAGCTCCGCGGCCACGGCCACGGACTCGCCACCGCGAACCCGGTCCTTGGCGCGCATGGGTTTCCCGTCCACGGTTACGGCGCCGCCGCGGATCCACTGCTGGAGCCGGCTGCGGGAATAGTCCGGGAACAACTCCGCCAGGGCTTGGTCCAATCGGGCGCCCTCGCTGGATTCGGAAATCACGCCGGTCAAATGGACTTGGTTCAACTCTCGCCTCGTCTACCGTTACGCCGGATGCTACCGCTGCTCTTTCCGGCTAGAATGTGCGCTCGTTTTCAACAGGTTGTCGACATGCCGCGACTAAGTCTAATCGTCGTCCTGGTGCTGGTCCTCGCGGGCTGCGCCTCCAATGACCAGGACACTTCCAATCTGGATCTGGGGAACCTGGAAGCCTATCGGCAGCAGGAGACCAACAAGAGCGCGAAAGATTTGTATGAGCAGGCCCAGGAGGACATGAAGGCCGGCGACTACAAGGCGGCGATCAACACCTACGAGAACCTCCAGGCCCGCTTCCCGTTCGGCACCTACGCAAAGCAGGCGCAGATCGGCATTATCTACGCCTATTATAAGGATGAAGACATGGAATCCACCCTTGGGGCGGCGCAACGCTTCATCCGTCTTCATCCCACCGACAAGCGCGTGGCCTATGCCTACTACATGCGGGGAATGGCGAACATGAATCGCGGCCACGACCTGCTGAGCAATTTCTTCTCCATCGACCACAGCACACGCGACCCGCAACCGCTGGAGCAGGCCTTTTCGGACTTCAAGAAACTGGTGGCGAACTATCCGGACAGCGAGTACGCGCCGGATGCGCGCAAACGCATGGTGACGTTGCGCAACCAGGTGGCGGAACACGAAGTGGCGGTCGCCCGGTTCTACATGAAGCGCGAAGCCTACGTGGCCGCCGCCAATCGGGCCAAGGAGATCGTCGGAAAATACGATGGCACGCCCGCCGTCCGCGAAGCCCTCACCATCATGGCCGAGGCGTACAAAAAGCTGGGGCTGAAGGATCTTCGCAAAGACGTGCTGCGGGTGATCCGGATGAATTATCCGGACCATCCACTGGCCAAGGGGGATTGAATGATTCGCGGCGATGAGCGCCGCTCCTACGAAGCATTGCAGCCTGCTGTAGGAGCGGCGCTCATCGCCGCGAACAGTACTCGAAGCGGCTCAGATGGCCTCGTCGTCCTCTTCGCCGGTCCGGATCCGCAGGGCCTTCTCCACCACCGTCACGAAGATCTTGCCGTCGCCGATCTTGCCGGTGCGCGAGGCGTTGGTGATGGCCTCCACACAACGATCCACCTGATCCTCGGGGACCACCAGTTCGACTTTCATCTTCGGCAGGAAATCCACGACGTACTCGGCACCGCGATAGAGCTCGGTATGCCCTTTCTGGCGACCGAAGCCTTTCACCTCGGTCACCGTCATGCCGGTGATACCGATCTCCGACAAGGCCTCGCGAACGTCATCCAGTTTGAACGGCTTGATCACCGCCTCGACCTTTCTCATTCCGTTTCTCCTCCTTCGGCCGTCGCGAAGCCATGCCTCGCCCGGCGATGCGATACCTTGGTAGTCAGCCCGCGAAGAACTCGTTCATGCGCGTGCCGATCTCGGCCGGGGAGCGCACGATGGCGACGCCGGCATTCTCGAGCGCAGCGAACTTGTCCTTGGCCGTGCCCTTGCCACCACTGATGATAGCGCCGGCGTGGCCCATACGCTTGCCCGGAGGGGCGGTCACGCCGGCGATATAAGCCACCACCGGCTTGCGCACGTTGGCCTTGATGTACTCCGCCGCTTCTTCCTCGGCGGTACCGCCGATCTCGCCGACCATGACGATGCCCTTGGTCTGGCGGTCCGCCTCGAACATCTCCAGGCAGTTGATGAACGACAGGCCGTGGATCGGATCGCCGCCGATACCGACGCAGGTACTCTGGCCCAGGCCGATATCCGTGGTCTGCTTCACGGCCTCGTAGGTCAGCGTGCCGGAGCGGGACACAATGCCGATGGTGCCGGGCTTGTGGATATGGCCGGGCATGATGCCGATCTTGCATTCGCCCGGCGTGATCACGCCGGGGCAGTTGGGGCCGATCAGCTTGGCGTCGTAGTAATCGAGCGCAGCCTTGACCTTCAGCATGTCCAGCACGGGGATGCCTTCGGTGATACAGGCGATGACGCTGATACCCGCTTCCGCGGCCTCCAGAATCGCGTCGGCCGCGAAGGCGGCGGGCACGTAAATCATGGTCGCATTGGCGCCGGTTTCGTCGACCGCGTCCTTGACGGTGTTGAACACCGGACGGTCCAGGTGGGTGTCGCCGCCGCGATTGGGCGTGACGCCGCCGACGATATTGGTGCCGTAGGCGATGCACTGCTCGGCGTGGAAGGTCCCTTGCTTGCCGGTGAAGCCCTGGACGATGACCTTCGTGTTCTTGTCTACCAGAATGCTCATAGTCGATTCCTCGTTCGGTATGCCGTGACGTTGGCGATCTGTCGGGTTCAGGCGGCGCTAACGGCGCTGACCACTTTCTTGGCGCCGTCGGTGAGGTTTTCCGCCGTGATCAGATCGAGGCCGCTGTTGTTGAGCAGCTCGTAGCCCTTTTCGACGTTCGTGCCTTCCAGGCGAACGACGACCGGCACGGTGATATCGACTTCCTTGACGGCATTGATGATGCCTTCCGCGATCATGTCGCAGCGAACGATGCCGCCGAAGATGTTGACGAGGATGCCCTTGACGGAGGGACTGGAGAGAATGATTTTGAACGCCTCGGCCACGCGCTCCGCGTTGGTGCCGCCGCCCACGTCCAGGAAGTTGGCGGGTTCGCCGCCGTGCAACTTGATCAGGTCCATGGTCGCCATGGCCAGGCCCGCGCCGTTCACCATACAGCCGATGTTGCCGTCCAGGGTGATGTAGTTGAGGCCGTGCTCCGCAGCCTCAACCTCGGTTTCGTCTTCCTGGCTGACATCGCGCATGTCGGCGATCTCGGGCTGACGACCCACCTCGATGGCGTTGTCGTCCACATTGATCTTGGCGTCCAGCGCCAGCAGTTCGCCCTGGCCGGTCACGATCAGGGGATTGATCTCGATGAGGCTGAGATCCTTTTCCTGGAACAGCTTGAACAGGGCCGACATGATCTTGACCAGCTGCCCCACCTGCTTGCCTTCGAGACCGAGGCCGAAAGCCATCTGACGACACTGATAGGCCTGCAGGCCGGCGGCGGGGTTGACCTTCACATTGATGATCTTCTCGGGCTCGGTGGCGGCCACTTCCTCGATATCCATGCCACCCGCGGCGGATCCCATGAACACCAACCGCTTGGACGCCCGATCCACCAGCGCGCCCAGATACAGCTCGCGCTGGATATCCAGCCCTTCCTCGACCATCAGGGTATTGATGGGCAGCCCTTCCGGGCCAGTCTGGTGGGTACTGAGCCGACTCCCGAGCATGTCGCCCGCGTACTGCCGGACCTCGTCAGCGCTCTTGGCCAGCTTCACGCCGCCCGCCTTGCCTCGGCCACCGGCATGTACCTGCGCCTTGACCACCCAGACGCTGCCACCCAGCTTCTCCGCGGCTGCCACCGCTTCGTCGGCCGTTCGCACAACCACGCCGCGGGGAACCGGGATGTTGAACTGGGAAAACAGCTGCTTTGACTGGTACTCGTGAAGATTCATTCTGCCCAACCTCCCGATAAATTGAATGCGCATTCTCCATCAAACGAGGCCCCAAATCAAAAAGGCGCCGCAGCGCACAATCGGCGCTGAAACCACCGATATCAGGCCCTTCACCCGCCACATAAACGGCTCTCCGCGCTTGCAAGAAACTCACCAAGCACCGAAACTATCGGGAAATGATCCGATCCCTACTGATGATCGTACTGGTGGGCCTCGCCGCGTTCGGGCTGCGGGCGTTGTTGGCGTCCGCGCGAAAACCCTTGGAACACGGGGAACAGCCGACCGCCCGCGGACGACAAACAGTGACACACGACACCGTTCGCTGTGCCCGCTGCGGCGTACACTTGCCCCAATCAGACGCCATCGAGCGCAACGGCCGGCACTATTGCTGCGAACAACATAGCCGGAACGCCTAGCGCCTCAATAAGGACAAAACCTGCCGCGCGAACTCATGAGCACTCGAGCACCGGCGGAAATCCAACTCCAGAGCAACCCCGACGCCTACAGCTGGCAACCGCTGAGAATTCTGAGCGTCTATCGGTTGTTCGTGGCGTGCAGTCTGTTGCTGGTGTTTCTGCTCACGCAGAGCGACACCTCCGTCTCCTCCCGCCAACCCGCACTCTTCCTGGGCGCGACACTCTTCTATATCGCCTTTAGCGGCGTCGCGCTTGCTTTGAGCTACTACAGGCGGGCGCTGTTCGCCTTGCAGGTCTACCTGCAAATCTCGGTCGACATCCTCACGCTCGCCATTCTCATCTACGCAAGCGGATCCAATGACAACGGCCTGGGCATCCTCATGGTGGTCGCCATCGCCGGCGGCAGCATCCTCCTGCGCGCACGAATGGCGGCTCTCTTTGCCGCCATCGCCACCGTGCTATTGCTGGGCCAACAGGTCCTTCTCAGCCTCGAAGGACATGTACCGGTCAATGGCTTTACCCAAACAGGATTCCTTGGCCTTACCATCTTCGCGACGGCAATCGCCGGAAGCCTGCTTGCAAGGCGCGCACGGGAAAACCAGGCGCTGGCCGACCGCCGCGGCGTCGACCTGGCCAATCTGGAAGCATTGAGCCGACACATCGTGCAGCGTCTTGCCGACGGCGTTCTGGTCCTGGACAGCGAGGACCGCGTGCGCCTGATTAATGAGGCCGCACAAGACCTGCTTGGGCGGCCGACCAGCGAGGAGGAGCGGCCCAGGCTGGAGAGTCTCTCCTCCGAACTGGTAGCGGCCGTAAGAGACCTGCGCGCAACTCCGGGGCCGGGCCGGGAAACCACCACCGCCCTTTCCAGAGACGGCGGCGAAGTGCGCGTCCGCCTGCGGGCCGTGGGTCGTGGCCGCAATCGCGGCACTCTGGTTTTTCTGGAAGACCTTGGCGAGCTTCGAACACGCGTGCAGCAGGCCAAACTCGCTTCTCTTGGCCGTCTTTCCGCCAGCATCGCCCACGAAATCAGAAACCCCCTCAGCGCCATGCTGCATGCCGCGCAGTTGTTGGAGGAGTCGCCCGCCCTCGAGGGCGCAGACCTGCGATTAGTGGAAATTGTCCGCAAACAGGGCAAACGACTGAACGATGTCGTCGAAAGCATTCTGCAGCTCTCTCGCCGACGGCAGGCAAACCGGGTAACGATAGACCTCGGAAACTGGGTCGCCGAGTTTGTCACCGAGGCGGTGCCACATCAGGGCCTATCCGCCGAGCAATTCCGCATCGAGATTCCCAACGGCAAAGTCCCGGTGACCTTCGACAGAGGCCACCTTTATCAGATCGTCGGCAATCTCATTCGAAACTCGGTGGAACATGGAAAACGCACCCTTTCGGAGTTGCGTATACTCATAAGTGTGGGCCGGGGGACCGACAACACCGCCTATCTCGATATCGGTGACAATGGCACGGGGATCACCGAAGACGCGGTTGGCTCGCTTTTCGAGCCGTTCTTCACCACATCCGCGAACGGCACCGGCCTCGGGTTATACCTTTGCCGCGAACTCTGCGAGACCAACGGCGCGACCTTGACGCTTGGCGCCACCAGCAGTGAAGGCACCAGGTTCCGTATCAGGTTCGCTCACACAGAAATGGACGATCAGTAAATCGATGGAAAAAGCGGTCGCATTAATCGTCGACGACGAACCGGATATTCGCGAGCTTATTGCGCTGACCCTTGAGCGGATGGATATCCAGACAGTCACCGCCGCGACCTTGAGCGAAGGCAAGGAACGCATCACGGAACGCGCTTTTTCGCTCTGCCTGACCGACATGCAGCTCCCGGACGGCAACGGCATCGACCTGGTGAAGCACATCCAGAAGAACCGCCCCGATCTGCCGGTGGCCGTGATTACCGCCCATGGCAGCATGGACGCCGCCGTCAACGCCCTCAAAGCCGGGGCCTACGATTTCGTGCCGAAGCCGGTCGACCTGGAGGTTCTCAGGAAACTGGTCAACGGCGCCGTGCGCCTCAACCAGCAGCCGATGGCGGACCGCCGGTCCCGCGATACGCTGCTGGGCGAGTCGCCACCCATGAAGCGCATTCGAGGCATGATCGCGAAACTCGCCCGCAGCCAGGCCCCCGTCTATATCAGCGGCGAATCGGGAACGGGCAAGGAACTCGTCGCCCGCACGATTCACGCCAAGGGCGCCCGCGCCGACAAGCCCTTCGTGCCCGTCAACTGCGGCGCCATCCCCAGCGAACTGATGGAAAGCGAGTTCTTCGGTCACCGCAAAGGCAGCTTCACCGGCGCCACCAGCGACAAGGAGGGCCTGTTCAAGGCCGCCGACGGCGGCACGTTGTTCCTGGACGAAATCGCCGAACTGCCGCTGCACATGCAGGTCAAATTGCTCCGCGCCATCCAGGAAAAAGCCGTTCGCCCGGTGGGCAGCGAAAAAGAGACCCCGGTGGACGTTCGCATCCTCAGCGCCACGCACAAGAACCTCGGCACCCTCGTCGAGGAAGGCAGCTTCCGGCAGGACCTCTACTATCGAATCAACGTGATTCAGCTCAAGGTCCCCAGCCTGCGTGAGCGCCGGCAGGACATCCCGCTGCTGGTGGACACCATCCTCGCCCGCCTGAGCGGTTTCGATGCCGACTCGACCATCACGCTGTCCGAAGACGCGGCGGCCGCGCTCACGCGGTACTCGTTCCCCGGAAACGTACGGGAGCTCGAAAACATTCTCGAGCGCGCCCTCACCCTTTGCGAGGGCGAAACCATTGAGGAAGAGGATCTTCAACTCCCCGATGGTTCGGGAAACGTGGAATCGTCCGTCGCGGCGCCCACAGCAGGAGCCCGAAGAGGACTTTGCGCTGGACAACTACCTGGAAGACATCGAACGCGACGTCCTCGTCAAGGCCCTGGAAAAGGCCCGCTACAACAAAACCGCCGCCGCGAAGCTGTTGGGCATCAGCTTTCGCGCGCTTAGATACAAGCTCAAGAAGCTTGAGATCGACTGATCCGAGGTGACAAAAATTGTCACCCTGCCCCACTGCAGTGACGCAACTCGTCCGCCATTCCCATTCCTGGCCGCCTCCAACGCCAGACCTCGCCAGGCGCAACCGCTTGGCAGACAAGCCATTCGGCGCCGACGACACGCCTGGCATGGTTCCTGCTTATTGCCAATTGGACGGTAGCGCCGACTGTTTGCAGGCGTTGCGCGCCAAACCAAGAACCCGAAGCCCCGCGGGGGCCACTGAGAAAACGAGAGAATCACTTCCTCAAGGAGATGATCATGAAAAAGACGCAGCAGGGCTTCACCCTGATCGAATTGATGATCGTGGTTGCGATCATCGGCATTCTGGCGGCCATCGCCATTCCGGCCTATCAGGACTACACAATCCGCGCCAAGGTTTCCGGAGGGTCTAACTCTGGCTGACGCCCTCAAGACGTCGGTTACAGAAACCTTCCAAAGCTATGGCCCCAAGGATATGACGTGTAACACGGCAGCCACCTGCGACACGATCGGCGCGACTCTGATGGACACCACCGCCCCTCGCAGGAAATAAGAACGTGGTGATTCGATCGTTAGCGATTCCACCGGAATCATAACGATCACGTACAAGACATCGGTACTTCCCGCTGGTTCCAACACAATATTGCTGTCAACCCCGTCGGCGCCGATGGCACCACCGCGATGGACCTTAGCGCGACTGCGAATGCGGGCAATCAGGTAAGCTGGACGTGCTCCTTCAACAACACGGTCCAAGCGAAGTACCTTCCTGCAAATTTGTCGCTCATAAGCGCATAGAGTGGAGCGCCTAACATAAGTCACGTATCGCCTAATCTAGCACAAGGCCCCTCTCTAGAGGGGCCTTGCTTTATTTTGGACTTCTCCGCAAACACCAGCAGCAAGCACCGATGAACACGCTCCGCGTTTTCCAGAGATACGACCCGGTTGCGGGACAACAGCTGTCCAAATAAGCCCTTCTTGGGGAGGTCTGCGCGCAAGAATGGTGGCTACGGGTGGATTCGAACCACCGACTCCCACATTATGAGTGTGGTGCTCTAACCAGCTGAGCTACGTAGCCATTGTCAGGTAGGTAGGCGCTGCATTCTCTTATCGGGGCGGGCGTGTGTCAACCCCGGCGCGGCGGGCCTGAGCGGCGGTCCCGGGGATTCAAGATTCGCGGCGGGGAGCGCCGCTCCTACACCGGGGACGAAGTGGTCGACTTGGTTAGACGTTGACAGGGATTAGGGAGTTATCCCTGCAAAAGACGCCGTTGCAGCAATGCCTGCATATCGCGGCGACCGTCGGCGATCACCATAACGTAAACATTTTCGGCGATGACGCGATAGATGATGCGGTAGGGTTTGAAGAAAATCTCACGGTACTCGCGCAGACCAACGGCCAGCAGCTCTTTAGGGTAGACTCCTCGCTCCGGGTTTTCGGAGAGGCTGGAGAAAGTCGTTTCTATTTGGTCAAGAACGTAATCCGCTTTTACCAGCGCGTCGTGCGATTCGATGTAGTCGTAGAGTTCTTCCAAGTCGCGGGATGCGTCGTCGGTCAGAAATACTTGGAAGGGCATCAGCGACTCTTGCTCCGGTCTCGAAGCCGCTGGATAACGTCCCCCGCGGGTTGGACCTTGCCTTCCTCAACCTGACGCAGGCCGAGCGCAAGAATCTTCAGAAGTGCCATAGCCTCCTGAGTTTGCTCATAGCTTTCAATGTCCTGCATCACGACCTTGGCTTCGCCATTCTGGGTGATGACCAGAGGTTCACCTTGCCTCACCAAGTTGCGCACGATTTCAGCCGCATGGGCTTTCAGGTAACTGATCGGCTTGATTTGACTAGAAAATTTCATAACCACCTCCTGCCATCGGACCGAATATAGTCTTTAAACAGGTCGTCCGTCAATCTAAAGCATTGAGATTTGGCGGAAACACGAGGCCCGCCTCGCGTGAGAGCGGACCTCTACTCGATGGCTTCAGCTAACCGGAAGAGACATTTCCGATTTCGGTTGACCGTATTCGGCGGGTTAGTAGGGCGTCGTGGCGTACGGGATTCGCAGCGGGGAGCGCCGGGTTCTGTACGATGGGGCGGTGAATCCCATGCCGCGGAGCGGCAGACAAAACGAATTCGTGTTTATCTGCGTTCATCCGCGGCTAGAGGTTCGGGTCCTTTCGCGGTCGGCACGACCGCTCCTACCGGCTGTGGCGCGGGGACGGTGATCTTCTTCGCCGTAGGGTTCGCGGCGGGGAGCGCCGATCCTACCGCGGGGGTAGCCGTTGAAGGAGCGGGTTGTGCCGGGGCGCTCAGACGTTGAAGCGGAAGTGGATGACGTCGCCTTCCTGGACGACGTAGTCCTTGCCTTCCAGGCGCAGCTTGCCGGCTTCCTTGGCGCCGTGCTTCGCCGCGGCAGGCGATGAAGTCGTCGTAGGCGATGACTTCGGCGCGGATGAAGCCGCGTTCGAAGTCGGTGTGGATGCGGCCGGCGGCCTTGGGGGCGGTGTCGCCGGCCTTGACGGTCCAGGCGCGGACTTCCTTCACGCCGGCGGTGAAGTAGGTCTCAGGCCCAGGAGCTCGTAGCCGGCGCGGATGACGCGGTTCAGGCCCGGCTCTTCCAGGCCGAGCTCTTCCAGGAACGTCGCGTTTGTCGTCTTCGTCCAGCTCGGCCATCTCCGCTTCGATCTCGGCGCAGACCGGCACCACGACGGCGCCTTCCGCTTCGGCGAGTTCCGCGCACTTTGTCGAGGTAGGGATTGTCCTCGAAGCCCGTCTTCGTCGACGTTGGCGACGTACATGATTGGCTTGCGGTGAGCAGATGCAGTTCGCGCAACGCCGCGCGCTGGTCGTCGTTCAGGCCTGGGCCCGCACCGGCAGGCCTTCGTTCAGGCGTCGCCGACTGTCTTCAGCAGGTCGCGACGGGCGATGGCTTCCTTGTCGCCGGACTTGGACTGCTTTTCGGCCCGGGTCAGGGCCTTCTCCACGGTTTCCAGGTCGGCCAGCGCCAGCTCGGTGTTGATGACTTCGATATCGCCCACCGGGTCGATGCGGCCGGCGACGTGGATGGACGTCGTCGTCCTCGAAGCAGCGCACCACGTGGGCGATGGCGTCGGTCTCGCGGATGTTGGCCAGGAACTGGTTGCCCAGCCCCTCGCCTTTGGAGGCGCCCGCCACCAGGCCGGCGATGTCCACGAACTCCATGGTGGTGGGCACGATCTTCTCGGGCTTGACGATCTCGGCCAGGCGGTCCATGCGGGGATCGGGCATGGGGACGATGCCGACGTTGGGGTCGATGGTGCAGAACGGGTAGTTCTCGGCGGCGATCTCCGCCTGGGTCAGGGCGTTGAACAGGGTGGACTTGCCGACGTTGGGCAGGCCGACGATACCGCATTTGAATCCCATTGGAGCTGTCCTGTTGTGGTTGAATTCGCGGTCGGCACGACCGCAAATCCCCGTTGAGCATTAGGGATGCGACCTCACGAATAATTCAGCACTGCCGTAAGAAAGCACTGAACTAATGTCTCTCTGTCATTCCCGCGTAGGCGGGAATCCAGATTCTCGAAAAGAATGGATTCCCGCCTACGCGGGAATGACGTGGAAATCGGCGTCTCCCTAACGGGTGTTCAACCGTTGCATGGCCTTGTCCATCTCGCCGGCCATGATCAGGGGCAACGCGTCGAAGGCCTGGTCGATCGAGTCTTCGATGGCGTCGACGTCCGCTTTGGAAGGTCGCCCCAGCACGTAACCCACCACGTCCTGTCCGGACGGAGGGCGGCCGATGCCAATGCGCAACCGGTAAAAGTCACGCGTACCCAGATGGGCGACGATGTCTCGCAAGCCGTTGTGCCCACCGTGGCCACCGCCGAATTTGAGCCGGACCACACCGGCCGGGAGATCCAGCTCGTCGTGAACCACGACCAACTGCTCGGGGGCCAACTTGAAGAACCGGGCGCAGGCGCCAACCGACTGGCCGCTTCGGTTCATCAACGTGCCCGGCTTGAGCACGCGACCCGGGCGGCCGTCCAGATCGAGCTGAGCCAGCTCTCCGTGAAAACGGGCCTCCTGACGAAAAATCCCGCCACCCCGCCGGGCCAGTTCGTCTGCGAACCAGAACCCGGCGTTGTGGCGGGTATCGGCATACTGGGGGCCGATGTTGCCCAGCCCCACAATCAACTCGATATCGGCCTCGATGGAAGCCACGCGCTGACAGGAAATACCCGGACCAGGGCTTACTCGCCCTCGCCCTCGCCTTCCTCTTCGTCGGAAGCGGTAGGCACTTCGTCAGCAGCCGTGGCTTCTTCCTCGCCCTCTTCCTCTTCGGCTCGGGCCACGCGCGGCAGGTTGATGCTGACCACGGGGTGATCGTGCTCGTGGCCTTCGTCGTGGGCCAGGGCCGAAAGCTCGACCGCGGCGGGCACCTTGAGCTGCGACAGGTGGATGGCTTCGCCCACTTCCAGATCGGCGATGTCCACCTCGATATACTCGGGCAGGTCCTTGGGCAGGCAGGCGATCTCCACTTCGATCATGTCGTGATGGACCACGCCGCCGGCCTTCACACCCTTGGACTTGTCCTCGTTGAGGAAGTGCAGGGGCACGTGGGCGTGCATGATCTCGCCGGCCTTGATGCGCTGCAGGTCCAGATGCTGAACCAGCGGCTTGAAGGGGTGGCGCTGCATGTCCTTGAGGACGGCCTGCTCCTTCTTCTTGCCGATCTCGATGGTCAGGATCTGGGAATAGAAGGCTTCCTGTTCCATCAGGCGCTGGAGCTCGTTGCGCTCCACGCTGAGCATGACGGCATCCTTGCCGGCTCCGTACAGAATCGCCGGAACCCGTTTCGCATGACGCAGGCGGCGGCTCGCACCTCTCCCCGTGTCCGTGCGCTTCTCGGCGGTCAGTTTCAGTTCAACAGACATCGATATTCTCCAGTAAGACCCGGCTTGCGTCCGCGAAACGCCGGGTTCAAATACCATCGCCGGGACATCCGGTCGATGACTCGCCTCCCCCGCGACCAGGTTCGGCGTCTATCTGGAGGCCGGCAACCGCCGGCCTCCGTCAATCCCTCTATTCTATAAAGAGCTCGCTGACGGACTCGTCCGTGCTGATACGGCGCATGGTCTCGGCCAGCATCTCGGCGATGCTCAGTTGCCGGATCCGGTCACAGGCCTGGGCGTCCGCCGACAGCGGGACGGTGTTGGTCACCACCAACTCGTCGAGCTGCGAATCACCGATCCGTGAGATGGCCTTGCCGGACAGGACCGGGTGGGTGATGTAGGCCACCACCTTGGCCGCCCCGTGTTCCTTCAGGGCCCGGGCGGCTTCGCAAAGCGTGCCTGCGGTATCCACCATGTCGTCGACGATGATGCAGGTCTTGTCCCGCACGTCGCCGATGATGTTCATGACCTTGGCCTCGTTGGCCCGCGGTCGGCGTTTGTCGATGATCGCCAGATCCGCGTCGTCCAGGCGTTTGGCAATGGCCCGGGCGCGCACCACGCCGCCCACATCCGGCGACACCACGATCTTGTTGGGATGCAGTTGGCGCCAGATATCGCCCAGCAGCACGGGCGATGCATAAACGTTGTCCACGGGGACGTTGAAGAACCCCTGAATCTGGTCCGCGTGCAGATCCACGGTCAGCACCCGGTTGATGCCGGCGGCGGACACCATGTCGGCCACCAGTTTCGCCGTGATCGGCACTCGCTGGGAACGCGGCCGGCGATCCTGGCGGGCATAGCCGTAATACGGAATCACCGCCGTGATGCGCGCGGCCGACGAACGGCGCAGCGCATCGGCGATCACCAGCAACTCCATCAGATTGTCGTTGGCCGGCGCGCAAGTGGGCTGCACGATGAACACGTCCTTGCCGCGGACGTGCTCGTTGATCTCGACCATCACCTCGCCGTCGCTGAAACGGCTCACCGTCGCCTTGCCGGGACGGCTCTTGAGGTGATCGCAGATTTCCTGGGAAAGCTGCGGGTTCGCGTTGCCCGCGAACACCATCATGCGACCATTGTCCGTCACGCCCACCCCACTGGCTTCGTCTAACCTGAATGGAAATATGGCTGGGGTGGCAGGATTCGAACCTGCGCATGCGGGGATCAAAACCCCGTGCCTTACCGCTTGGCTACACCCCAGTGATCTTTGTGCCCGGTCCCGCGCTTACTCTTGCGCGATCAACCGCTTAGTTTATCAACTAAAGGCGAACGGTTCATGCCGCGCGCGGCGAAGCCATCCCAACCGTCCGCCCGGCAGCTCGCCAGGCACCGTTTTGCCTCCGCTTCCCCGGGCAAAGCGGCGAATACACATGCCCCGGTGCCGGTCAGGCGGGAAGGCGCGAACCGCGCCAGCGCATCGAGGGCCCGACCCACTTCGGGATAGAGTTTGGTCACGACCGATTCGCAGTCGTTGCGCGACTCTCCCGCGCGAAAGGCGGGTATTGTGATGGGGGCACTATTCCTTGTCAATTCCGCAGCCTGGAAGATCCGGCCGGTGTCCACGTGGCAGCGGGGAGAAAGAACGACATACCAGGGTTCGGGCAGATCCAACGGCGTCAGGTGTTCGCCCACGCCTTCGGCCCAGGCCGCATGACCACGGACGAATACCGGGACGTCGGCCCCCAAGGTCAAACCCAACGCCGCCAAGTCGTCGACGCTCAGATTCAGCGCCCACAGGCGGTTCAAAGCCCACAGCGTGGTGGCCGCGTCGGAGCTGCCGCCACCCAGGCCCCCACCCATGGGAATATGCTTGCGCACATCGATGGTCACACCGGGGGTCGATCGGCCGCTGTGTTGGCGCAGCAACCGCGCCGCACGCACGGTCAGGCAGTGATCGGCCTCCAGGCCGGCGACATCACCCTCTCGGGCGATGCGGGCATCGGACCGAACGGAGAACGTCAGGCGATCGCCGAAATCCAGAAACTGAAACACGGTCTGCAGCAGATGATAGCCATCCGCCCGGCGACCGACGATGTGCAGGAACAGATTGAGCTTGGCGGGCGCTGGCCAGTCGCTCAGCGTCGGCGATGTCATGAACCCCAGCCCCACTCCTCGACTGCGATACGAAGCTTCAAACCTTCGCCGTCGATGGCAATGCGTTCGGGCAGCGCCAGGCCGCGGACGTCCCTATAGCGTAGGTAGCGCACCGTCCAACCGGACTGCACCAGTCGCCGCAGCAACCCCTTGCCGTCCACGTCCAGCGCATCCGTGGCGCCGGGGGCGGGCACACCCACCACCCAACTCCGCAGCATCTCAAGCGGCAGGTCGAAGCCGGTGGCCCGGTAAAGCAGGTCGGAGGCGCTAGCCGCCGAGGCGGTCTTGCCGTCGGATGTGTGCAAGGTCACCCAGCCCGGGCGGCCCTGCACGGTGACCTCGCCGGCACCGAAAGGGGCGACGAGCTGGAGTTTGTAGCGGCCGGCGCGTTGCAGCCAGTCAACCGACAGCGTGCCGCTGTCGTTGGCCGTCGCGATCGCGGCACGCCCTTGCAATTGCCAGTTCGCCAAGGCCTCCAGGCGCTGCTTGCGCGCCTGGAATCTCTCCATGTCGGGCGGCCGGCCTCCGCCTGGGCTCGGGGGAGGCGTAACCGTGGCGCAACCGGCCACGACCAGCGACACAAGCGCCAACGCCGCCAGCCCGCGGACTCGGCGCAAAGACCGAGCGCTGCACTCGCTTTGCATCATGATGACAAGCAGCCCGCACGCGCTTCACTGCTTGAGCCGCTGCATCGCCTTATGGATGGATTCGTTGTCGGGCGCCTGCTTCAGACCCTCTTCCCAGACCCCCTGGGCCTCCTTGTGCCGACCCAGCACCCAAAGAACCTCGCCGAGGTGGGCGGCGATTTCCGGATCCTTCTGCTTGTCGTAGGCCTTGCGCAGGTAAGGCAGCGCCTTCTCGGGCTGGCCGAGCTTGTACTCCGCCCAACCCATGCTGTCGATAATAGGTGCGGAGTCCGAGTCCTGGGCGAACGCCTTGCGAATCAGCTCGGCGCCTTCCCGAACGCGATCGGTCATGTCCACCAGCGTGTAGCCCAAGGCGTTGAGGGCCTGGGCATTGTCCGGGTCCTGGCTGATGATCGCCCGCAGATCCTTTTCCGCGACGGCGAGCCTACCAAGATTCACCGCGATCATGGCACGGCCGTAGAGCAGGTCCTCATCCTGGGGGTGATCCTTCAGCGCGTGGCTCAGCACATCGAAAGCCTGCTCCGGCTTGTCGGCCTGCCGCAGGATTTCCGATTCCACCAGATAGGTCTGAACGGCGGTCTGGGGTTTGCGCGCGCGAAGACCCGCCAAGGCCTGTCTCGCCTCGGTCAGCTTGCCTTGTTCCGCCAGGACCACCGCCAACCGCAGCTGGGCCCGTTCGCGATATTGGCCGCTCGTCTTGCGGTACCACTTCGCAGCTGTGGCGTAATGCTTGGCGTCTTCGGCGATCCGACCGAGGAAATACGCAGCCGCGTTCTGTTCATGCCCCTGCTTGATCAACTGCTCGAAATACGGCTTGGCACGCTCCGGGTAGCCGGCTTCCAAAGTCAGCAATCCCACGGCGTAAGTCACGCGGGGATCGTGGGCGCCTTGTTTGAGGAGGACGTGAAACTGCTCCAGCGCCTTATCCTGGTGAGACAGGCTCAACAGCGCGCGGGCATATTCGAAGCGCAGCTCATGATCCTTGGGATGGGCCTTCACCAGCGCTGCGAGAACCTTCAGCGCCTCGTCACCGCGATCAGCCGCGAGCAGCGCTTTGGCCCGAAGCTCCTGGGCGTCCTGCCAGCCGGGTTTGAGGCTCAGCGCGTGCTCGGCGGCCGTGATGGCGGTTTGTGGCTCCGAGGCCTGCAGCGCGAACTGAGCCAAGGTGAAATAGGCGTCGGCGTCCTCGGGGTAGCCCGCAACAAGCCGGCTATAGATGTCCACCGCTTTGGACTGGTTGTCCTCCTGGCCCAGCAACGCCGCGACACGACTCAGGGCATGGTCGGTCTTGCCCTTGCTCGCCGCAACGGCGGCTCGGAATTCCTGCAGCGCCTTGTCGAACTCCCCTTGGCGGAAGTAAATCAGGCCCAACACATCCAGGGGGTCGGGATCGGCCGGGCTGAGGCTCCGCCAGCGCTTTGCGGCCTCCAAGGCGTCGTTTTCACGATTGGCGTAGAGAGCGATCTGCGCCGCGCGGCGCGCCACGCGGGGATCGTCGCTCTCGCGACTCGCCTTGAGGTAGGCGTCGGCAGCCGACTGCAGATCGCCCTGTTTGCCGGCCAGTTCGCCGCGGAGGATCTGGTATAGTGCCTCACCTTCCGCACTGGGCGGATTGGGTGTGGTGGCGGCAACGGCTTCGCGTGACGTATCGGGCCCCAAAGGCTGGTTTGCACAAGCCGCCAACACCAGCGTGGCGAATCCAAAGAACAGAGTGAATCTCAAGCCCTTCATGCACGTCCCTCTGGCCGGTAACCCTGGTTGGGCAGACCGCCGGTACTGCGCCGAAACAGGCGCGGTTGGTATTATTTGGGCATCACGGAATTCCGGCTCGTACCCGCGCCGCCCGGGATTCGACCCCCAGGGAGCGAATCGGTTCAAAGACGGTGCGGCCCCCGATTACGTATATTCAAGGGCTGCGATGATCGACACCGCGGACATCGTCGAGCAGCAAAACCGGTTCTCACCTAGCCGTGACGACCCGAATTCTGCGAAAATCCATGCGCTCCCGGCAGATTCCCAAACAGCATGCCAGTTTGCATCATAGGTTTGAACCACAGAAGCGCACCATTGGATGTGCGCGAGCGCGTTGTATTCCCGGTGGAGGAAATACAACCAGCGCTGCGGCGGCTGGCCGAATTGCCGGGAGTCGAGGAGGCGGCGGTCATCTCCACGTGCAACCGCACGGAACTGTACGCGGTCACCGATGCCGACACCGGCGAGGACACGTTGCTGCACTGGTTGTGCCGGGAGCACGGCCTGGACGCCGACTGGCTGCTTCCTCACATTTACTTCTATCGGGACCGCGATGCCGTGGGCCATCTGCTCCGGGTCACGCCGGGGTTGGATTCCATGGTCCTGGGGGAACCCCAGATTGGGGGCCAGACCAAGTCCGCCTATATGGAAGCCATGAACGCGGGCACCGTCTCCCGGGTTCTGGATCGCCTGTTCCAGCACGCCTTCTCCGTGTCAAAGCATGTGCGCACCAACACCACCATCGGTGAAAACCCCGTGTCCGTGGCGTTCGCGGCGGTATCGCTGGCACGGCAGATCTTCGGGGATCTGGACCGGCAGACGGCACTGGTCATCGGCGCCGGCGAAACCATTGATCTGACAGTGCGCCATCTCAGGGAAGCTGGCCTGAAACGCCTGATCGTGGCGAACCGCAGCGTCGAGCGGGCACGGGAGTTGGCCGAGCGGCACGGCGGCCGGGCCATCGCCCTGGGCGAGCTTCCATCGGTGCTTGAGCAGGCGGATATCGTCGCCGCATCCACCGCCAGCCCCCTGCCCCTGCTCGGCAAGGGCAGCGTTGAGGCTGCGCTGCGCCAGCGCAAACACAAACCGATGTTCATGGTGGACCTGGCGGTGCCCCGGGACATCGAGCCCCAGGTTGGCGACCTGGACGACGTCTACCTCTATACCGTGGACGATCTGAAAGAGGTGGTGGAAGAGAATCTGCGCTCGCGCCAGGAGGCGGCCCGCCAAGCGGAAGAAATCATCGAGGTCCAGACCGACCGGTTCATGAGCTGGATGAACAGCCTCGATACCGCCGAAGACATCAAGCGCTATCGGGCTCAGAGCCTGGAGACCCGGGACGCCGTCCTGGATCAGGCCCGCCAGCGCCTGAACCGGGGCGATTCGCCCGAAGCCGTGCTCGACTTCCTGGCTCACACGCTGACCAACAAGCTGATTCACGCTCCCACGAGCCAGCTTCGCAGCGCCGCCGAGCAGGGTCGCGACGACCTGGTCCAGGCGGCGCGCTATTTACTGAATATCGGAAAAGACAGATAAGCCGTGGATACTTCGATACGCAACAAGCTCGATCAACTGCAGGAACGATTCGAGGAAATCGCCTCGCTACTGGCGGAACCGGAGGTCATGGCCGACTCCAACCGGTTCCGGGACCTGTCCAAGGAATACGCGAGACTGGAGAGCGTCGTAGAAGGCTTTCGGCGCTTTCGCAAGGCGGAAAACGACCTGCGCAACGCCACCGAAATGCTGGAAGACGCAGATCCCGACATTCAGGCCATGGCCGAGGATGAGATCCGGGCCGCCGAGAAGACCCTGCAGTCGCTGGAGGAAGAGCTGCAGATCCTGCTCATCCCGGAAGATCCTCACGATCAAAGCAATGTGTACCTGGAAATCAGGGCCGGCACGGGCGGCGACGAGGCCGCGCTCTTCGCCGGCGACCTCTTCCGCATGTACAGCCGTTACGCCGAACAGCGGGGCTGGAAGGTGGAGGTCATCAGTGAAAGCCTGGGCGAACACGGCGGCTTCAAGGAGATCATCGCCCGGCTGATCGGCCAGGGGGTCTACTCCCGGCTGAAATTCGAGTCCGGGGCTCACCGGGTGCAGCGGGTTCCTGAAACCGAATCCCAGGGTCGGATCCACACCTCCGCCTGCACCGTGGCCGTGCTGCCCGAGGTGGATGAAGTGGAGGGCGTCGAGATCAGCGCCAACGACCTCAAGGTGGACACCTACCGCGCCTCCGGCGCCGGTGGCCAGCACGTGAACAAGACCGACTCGGCCATCCGCATCACCCACCTGCCCACGGGCATTGTGGTGGAATGCCAGGACGAACGCTCCCAACACAAGAACCGCGCCAAGGCCATGGCGCTGCTGCAGGCCCGACTCCTGTCCTCCGAACAGGAGAAGCAGACCGCCGAGCGCTCTCAGCAACGCCGCCTGCTGGTGGGCAGTGGCGACCGGTCGGAGCGCATCCGCACCTACAACTTCCCTCAGGGGCGGGTGACGGACCACCGGGTGAATCTCACGCTGTACAAGCTCGACGAAGTGTTGCAGGGCGGGCTGGACCAAGTCATCGACCCCCTGATCCGGGAGGACCAGGCGGATCAGCTGGCGGCCATGGCGAAGGCCAGCGCCTGATATCGGCCGTTGTTCGCGGCGGGGAGCGCCGCTCCTACGATCCGGTAAAGCGTGTTGTAGATACCGTCTTGGCCGTCAAGTGCACTGGGTTGTGTAAGGGGTCTGGTTTTAGATCACGCCAAAGGCGATGTGCACAAGTGGATGTAGGTTGGGTTAGCGAAGCGTAACCCAACAATCCGGCGCAGCCGCAAACAAGGTGCGACAATAAGCAGACAGCGGCTTCGAATGGCCGGTTCGCGGCGGTGAGCGCCGCTCCTACGGTCCGGTTGACCATCTCGACCGCGAACATTCCGGGATAGGCACCCAGGCCCGCACCTTGGTTGGGGGGCCCGATTGGCCCGACGCAATCCATATCAGGAGCGGCGGCCCCCGCCGCGAACGCATCCACACCTGCCTATCGAGCGCGGCGCAGCCGCACGCCCAGGCGCACGGCGAGCAGCACACCGAATCCCAACAGAATGATCGCCGGCCCGGAAGGAACATCGAGCCAGTACGAGGCAGCCAGCCCACCACCGGTCACCACGGCGGACACCGCCACAGCCACCATCGCCACCGACAGAAAACTGCTCCGCAGTCCCAGCGCAATGACCGGCGGGATCGTGAACAGGGCGATGACCAGGATCACCCCTACCACCTGAATCAGCAGGATCACGGACACCGCGATCAAAATGAGCAGTAGCGGATACAGCACCCGCACCCGCACGCCGGCCACCTGAGCGAAAACATCATCGAACGCGATGGCGACGAATTCCTTGTAGAAGAGCGCCACGCACACCACGACGATGGCTACGAATCCACCCAACAGCTCCAGGTCCAGCGCCGAGACGCTGAGAATATCCCCGAACAGATAGCTCATCAGGTTGGGAGCGTAGCCGGGTGTCTTGGCGATGAAGATAATACCCACGGCCATGCCCACGGCCCACAACATGCCAATCAGCGTGTCCTCCGAACGATTTCGTCCGACGGTACCCAGGATCAGCGCGGCCAGCAGCGCCACGGCAAGCGCGCCCAGCAACGGCGGATAGCCCAGGAAATAACACAGGCCAAGGCCGGCGAAGGCCGCGTGGGCGATACCGCCGGCGATGAACACCAGGCGTTTCACCACAACGAAGGTACCCATCAGGCCGCTCAGAACGCTGGCCAGCATCCCCGCGATCAACGCGTTGCGCGCGAATTCGTAACCCAGCAGGGTAATCACGTCATGCATCGTGGCGACGCCCCCGATCAGTGACCATGGCGGTCCAATACCCGATGGGGCACATCGTGGGCCACCAATTCCACGGGGCAGCCGTAAACAGCTTCCAGCTGTTCGTGATCGATGGTGCCGCCACCGTGATAAAACAGGCGCTTGTTCACGCAGGCGATCTGTCTCACATCTCCAGCGAAAGCGGTGATGTCATGGGTGACTACCACCACCGGAATCCGTTGATTGAGTTCCCGCAACAACGTGTTCAGCAGGCCCCGGCTGCGGGAGTCCACCGACGAAGTGGGCTCATCCAGAAACAGGATTTCGGGGTCGCAGACCAGAGCCCGCCCGATCAACGCACGCTGCAACTGCCCGCCCGAGAGCTCCGCAACCGGCTCGTAGGCCAGCTCCGCCAGCTCAAGCCGCTCCAAGACCTCGTCCGTGCGCCGACGGTCATCGGCATTGTAGCGGTGGAACAGCCCGCGACGACCCACGGCACCCATCATGACCACCTCCCGCACCCGCAGCGGGAAATCCCGGTCAAAAGTGGAGAACTGCGGTACGTAGCCGATACGTCCCGGCGTCTCTGCCCAGGCCCAATCCACCCGCCCGGCCCAGGGCTTGAGCAGCCCCAGCATGAGCTTGATCAGGGTGGTCTTGCCACCGCCGTTGGGGCCGATGATGGCCAGGAAATCGCCGGGGCGGACGACCAAGTCGATGTCCTCCAGCACCGGCGAGCGATCGTACCCGAATCGCAGCCCGGACACCTTGACCACCGGCGCTTCGTTCATTGCAAGGCCTCGTTCAGTGCACGGCCCATCCGCAGCAGGTTGTCGGGCCAGTCCGCCGCCAGCGGGTCCATGGGCACCACCCGGGCACCCACCTCCCTGGCAATGATGTCGGCGCCCTTCTGGGAGAATCCCTGCTGCACGAAGATCACCCGCGCGTGCAACGCCTTGAGGCGGCCGACCAACCGCGTCAGATCGGCCGGCCCCGGCTCCTTGCCGCCCGTCTGGATCGCAATCTGCCGCAGGCCGTATTGCCTGGCGAAATAGCCCCAGGCCGGGTGGTTCACCACGAAGCTGCGGTGCTTGAGGGGGTCCAGTAGCGCATGCAGCTGCCCGTCCAGATGGTCGATCCGGCCTTCGAAGGCGGCCAGGCGCCGGCGGTAGTCCGGCGCTGCTTCAGGGTCGACGCGGATCAAGGCATCGGCAATGTTGCGGGCGGCGATCCGCACCGTATCGGGGGCAAGCCACAGGTGGGGATCAGTTTCCCCTTCCGCGGGATCAGCACTGGGCAGAAAGGATATCCCCTGAGCCATGTTCACAACTTGCATGTGCGGATTCTGGCGTCGCAGGCGCTGGAGGTGAAGCCGCTCGAAGACGAAATCAGGGCTACCCACGGCCACGTAAATCGCGGCTTCGTTCAGCGCCACCATCTGCCGGGGCGTCGGAGCATAAGTCTCCGGGGAACGGCCGGGGGGAATCAGAACCTCCACCTGCGCGCGCTCGCCGGCGATCTGCTGCACGAAATACCCCTGGGGAGGCACGCTGACTGCCACGGTGAGGGAAACGGCCCAGACCGAAGGCACCCATGCCACCATGACTAAGAAAAAGGCCAGTCGTCGGATCACGTCGGGGCTCCTTGGGGCCTGTCCACTCTCCGGCACCAGCCCCTTTCGGTCGGGTCCGCCGGGCGCTGGGCGGGACGTCGCTGGAGCTTTGACAGGCGCTATTGCACGACGCGCTAATCTACATCACTTTGCTTGCCCGCAAAACGCACAAAGCCCACCCTGAAGGGCAGGCTTTGCGTCGAACACGGGTCGGCGACGGCGATCAGGCGACGCGCTGGCGCTCCCGAATCTCTTCGAGGGTCTTGCAATCGATGCACAAGTTGGCCGTGGGGCGCGCCTCCAGGCGGCGCAGACCGATTTCAATCCCACACTGTTCGCAGAACCCGTAGTCATCCTTGCGGATCTGTTCCAGCGTCTGATCGATCTTCCGGATTAGTTTCCGCTCGCGATCGCGGGTGCGCAGTTCCAGAGCGAATTCCTCTTCCTGGGTCGCGCGGTCCGCGGGATCCGCGTAGTTGGTGGCGTCATCACGCATATGGTGGACGGTACGCTCCACTTCTTCCTGAAGCTGCTTTTTCCACGCGAGCAGCAACTGGCGAAAATGCTCCAGCTGCGCTTCGCTCATGTACTCCTCGCCCTTCTTTTCCTTGTAGGGGGCGAAGCCCTCCACCGGAAGCCTGTGTTTATGTTCCATGCTATCTCCTCCACCTGTTACCGGCCCGATCAGGCGCCAGCCCCTCGCTGGACCTTCGACCCTCCGTGGAATACCCAATACCTACCAAGGCGGGAATCCCCAACCCAATTAATGCTGGCGGAAACCGCCGGCCTACTGCGTGACCCACGTCAAACATCCGAACATTGGACGCATTGTGAATACCGCAACATTTCCGATTTATATCAGCGTCGGGCGCACGGCGCAAAACTTAGGAAGACGTAAACCGAATCCTCAGACGAGGCCGGCGAACGTCGATCCGCCTCAAGCAGCTCCCGGCTCGCCTTCGGGCATGCGCGCGGGCAAGGCCTTGCCGAGCTTCGAGGACAGCCGCCGTAACGCTTCCTCGGTGGTATCCCAATCGATGCAGGCATCGGTAATGGATACCCCATACTCCAACTGCGACAGATCACTGCCGAGCTTTTGATTGCCCCAGCCCAGATTGCTCTCGATCATGGCGCCGACAATCGAGGTGTTGCCCTCGACGATCTGGTTGCCGATGTTATCGAGCACAAGGGGCTGCAGGGCCGGATCCTTGTTGGAATTGGCATGGCTGCAGTCCACCACGATATTGCGCGGCAGGCTGGCCTTCTCCAGTTCCTGCTCGGCCAGTGCCACGCTGACCGAATCGTAGTTGGGCTGGTTGCCGCCGCGCAGCACCACATGACCATAGCGATTGCCGCGCGTGCGGATCACCGCGCACTGCCCCTCGGCGTTGATGCCGAGGAAACTGTGGGGGCTGGAAGCCGAATGCAAGGCGTTGATGGCAACCTGCAGGCTGCCGTCGGTCCCATTCTTGAAACCGACCGCCGTGGACAAGCCGCTGGCCATTTCCCGATGCGTCTGGGATTCCGTGGTCCGGGCGCCGATGGCGCTCCACGTAATGAGGTCGGACAGATACTGCGGCGTGATCGGGTCCAACGCCTCGGTCGCCGTGGGCAGGCCCAGCTCCGCCAGGTGCAGCAAGAGCTCCCGCGCCTTGTAGAGACCTTCCTCGATGTGGAAGGAATCGTCCAGGCGGGGATCGTTGATCAGGCCTTTCCAGCCCACGGTGGTGCGCGGCTTTTCGAAATACACCCGCATGATCAGGAACAGGGAATCGCTGACCTCGTCGGCGAGCTTCTTGAGCCGCGCGGCATAATCCTTGGCCGCGTCGATATCGTGGATCGAGCACGGTCCGACCACCAGGAACAGGCGGGGGTCCTTCCGATCGAGGATGTTCTCCACGACCTTGCGCCCCTCCAGCACGGTCTTGCGGGCGGTGTCCGTCAGCGGCAGTTTTTCGCGGACCTGGGCCGGGGTCGGCAGCAGTTCCTGGGCTACGACGTTGAGGTTTTCGACCGGGTCTTCGGTCCGGGTTGCAGTATCCATGATGTCTCTCGGCTCGGTACGGCGGTTGCTCGCGGTGGGCTGTTCATCGCTGCCCGTTACCGCAAACCTAACATGTTAGCTCGCACAATCCCGAGAGGCCACGCCTGATATACGGCGCGTCGGCCGGATACGGCCTGATGGCCCACCGCTTGGAGCGGATTGAGCGAGGGCCGGGACCCCCGCCCCCGCGAAGATGCTGCAGTACCTTGCCGCCAATCTTTCCCCGAAGAGTCCGCTAACCGATGGCTTGCCGTTCCTCGACAACTTCCCGGTAAAGCGGCAGAGCCCGGCCCGTCGCAGCGGCTTTGTTGACCACCACTTTGGAAATCTCTCCCAACCGGGCCGGCACTTCGAACATCGGCTCCAGCAGAGTCCGCTCCATGAGGCCGCGAAGCCCGCGGGCCCCGGTGCCGCGAGCCAACGCCTCGCGCGCGATTGCCGCCAATGCCTCGCGGGTGAACTCCAGCTCGCAGTCGTCGTGCGCGAACAGAGCGGCGTACTGCTTGACCAGCGCGTTGCGGGGCTCGGTGAGGATACGCAGCAGCGCCTGTTCGTCCAGTGCGTCGAGACTGGCAAGCACCGGCAGCCGGCCGATGAACTCCGGAATCAGGCCGTAGCTGACCAGGTCCATCGGTTCCACGTGGGCTCGAAGCTGATCGGCCGACATCTGCCCGCCGATACCGGCGGTGAACCCCATGCTCTGCGGTGCGGTGCGATGGGCCACCACATCCGTCAAACCCGCGAAGGCGCCGCCACAGATGAACAGAACCTCGCGCGTATCGAACTGGACCTGCTCGGCCTGCTGGTAACGGCTGCCCCCCTTCACCGTCACGGGCACGGTGCGCCCTTCAATCATCTTCAGCAACGCCTGTTGTACCCCTTCCCCGGACACATCGCGACCATGGGTGGGATTCATGGAGCGGCTGGTCAGCTTGTCGATTTCATCGATGTAGATGATGCCGTGCCGGGCCCGCTCGACGTCGTAGTCGCAGGACTGGAGCAACTTCTCCACTGCGGACTCGACGTCCTCGCCGACATAGCCGGCTTCGGTCAGAGAAGTGGCGTCCACCATGGCGAAGGGGACTTCCAGATAGCGCGCCAGGGTCTCCGCCAGGTAGGTCTTACCGGAACCGGTGGGGCCCATCAGCAGGATGTTGCTCTTGCCGATTTCCACACCGTCGGGGGCGTTGCCGTAGGCCAACCGCTTGTAGTGGTTGTACACGGCGACGGCCAGCACCTTCTTAGCGTCGTCCTGGCCGATAACGTATTCGTCGAGGAATCCGTGGATCTCCCTTGGCGTGGGGATATGCGAAATGTCCGGCTTACCGCCCCCGCCGAACTCATCCACCAGCAGGCTGTCGCAATGGGTCACACAGCCGTCACAGATAAATACGGACGGCCCGGCGACGAGCGTATTGACCTCGTCCTGCCGATGTCCGCAGAAAGAACATGCCAGAACTTCTCCGGGCCCGCTCACCGAGCCCCTGCCGGTTCTGTGATTCGTCATGACGTCACCTGCCCTAGTCGGGTTTCCGTGCCGTAATCCTCTCGGTCTCCTCCGGTGAGCACGGAAATCATGGGTTCGGGTGCGCCTCCCTGCGAACCTTGTCGGTTCGTTCTCGAATACCGGTTCACGCCGGTATCAAGGGTGAGGATAGCCTGTGTCCGCAGCCGCGATCGCTGCGGTGTTGCGCCGCTTGACCGTAGCGGGATTACGCTGCTGCGCGGCGCGCCTAGCATGCTGGCCTTTCAGGCTGTAACGCGGCTGTGGACACAGGCCATCCTCACCCTAGTTAGCGGCAGCACAGGCTGCCTCCTTTATAGTTGTAACGATTTTGCAACCCGGATTCTAAGACACAGCCCGCAGTGCACACGGAAATTCTCGTGTTATAGTTGGTCAATTGAATAAACCTGCCCCACGGAATTCGAGCATGGCGCTGGACCGAAAACTCCTCGACATCCTCTGCTGCCCCATCACCAAGACTCCCGTGCGACCTCTGAATCGAGACTCGCTGAAGATCGTCAATCTTGCGATCGAGGCCGGGAAGCTGGCGAATCTCGACGGCCGCACGTTGGATCGTCCGCTCAAGGACGGCTTGATCACGGAAAACAACGAGCGCGTATACCCAATTGAGGACGGCATACCGGTGATGCTCGAAGGCGAGGCGATTCCGGTCAAGGAACTGCATCTCAAATAAGCACACTCATGCCCGACCCCACGCAGGGTTCCACCGCCAACCATGATCGCCGCTTGCGCCAATTGCTGGATTCCGGCGCGCGCCGACTCGAACACCTATCCCCTACCCCCCGGGTCGACGCCGAGCAGCTCTTGTTGGCGGCCACGGGGCTTGATCGCACGCGGATTTTCACGGACCCGGACGAACCCGTCTCAGCCCGGGAACATCGGGATTTCGAACGCCTGATTGCACGGCGGGCCGATGGCGAACCGGTCGCTTACCTGCTCGGGCACCGCGGATTCTGGACGCTGGATCTGGCGGTCGGCCCCGGGATATTGATTCCCCGTCCGGAAACGGAGCTACTGGTCGAAGCGGTACTGGCCCGCCTTGATCGCGGCGCCTCGCCACGTGTTCTGGATCTCGGAACAGGCAGCGGCGCTATCGCCATCGCCATTGCCGCCGAGCACCCGAAAGCGGAGGTCCACGCAGTGGATCGTTCGGCCGATGCACTGGACACCGCGAGGCGAAACGCCGCCCGCTGCGCGGCGACGGTCCGATTCCACCAGGGTCATTGGTTTCAGCCTCTGGAAGGCGCCCGCTTCGACGTCATTGCCTCCAACCCTCCCTATATAGCGTCGGATGATCCCCACCTGAACGAAGGTGATCTGCGCTTCGAACCTACCGAAGCCCTGGTGGCCGGCCCCACGGGACTGGAATGCCTGACCGAACTCATCGCGGCGGCGCCAGAACACCTGAACGCGGGAGGCTTTATTGCCCTGGAACACGGATACGACCAGGCGGAGCCGGTGGCGGCCCGGCTTCGCGCCGCAGGCTTCCGGGATATTCAACGCCTACAAGACCTCCAGGGCCACGGACGGGTCACCCTGGGTCGCCGTTGATTGACTCGGTCACGCGCCGACAACCAATCCCGACCGGCCTGGGCTATCTTTAAGGTCTGCGAGTTCGTATCCTGGAACAAAGCGGCGCAAACCGTCGGAGCGAAATCCTCGTCATGCAGGACACCGACCCGGAATTCATCAAGGAACGGGAGATCCATTTCACCGAGAATCGCCCCGGCGAAGACCAGGCCGCCGCGGCGGCCGAACTGCTCCGTGGCATCGACGGTGTAGACTCCGTGGAGGTCAGCGCCTCCGGTCGCCTAAGACTGCAGTACGACCTCCGCCGCATCTCCCTGGAAGTCATCGAAGATGCCCTTGCAGAGCTTGGTTTCGGTCTGGACGAAGGCCTTATGGCCCGGGTTCAAAGGGCGTTGGTGTACTATAGCGAGGAAACTCAGCGCGCCAATCTGGATGTGGAATACAGCTGGGCGCCCCGCACGCGGGAGGCCTTCGTGAAGGCCTACCAACGCCGCCCGCACGGGTGCCGGGACGGCCGCCCGCCTCACTGGCGCCGCTATCTGTAGGAGCCTTTCAGGCTTACGGGGATCGCACGAGGGATTGCGAGCGAGGTTCCGCAGTCGATTCACTCTGAGCCGAACAGGCCCCTGGCCGAAGCATAACCCGATCACGGTTGCCCCCTTGGACGACGAACAACTCCTTCGATACAGCCGTCACATCATGCTCCCTCAGGTGGACCTGGAGGGCCAGCAACGGCTGTTTGAGTCCCATGTGTTGATCATTGGCCTCGGCGGCCTGGGCGCGCCGGTGGCGCTCTATCTTGCGGCGGCCGGCGTGGGTCGGCTGACTCTGGCGGACGGCGATGTCGTGGACCTCACCAATCTGCAACGCCAGGTCATCCACGGGCAAGCCGACATCGGCAGAGCCAAGGTCTCCTCGGCGGCGAAACACCTGCGCGATATCAACCCGGAAGTCCGCATCGACGAAGTTAACCGGCGTTTGACAGCCGAAGACCTCGCCGCGTTGGTGCCAACGGTGGACGTCGTGGTGGACGGTTCGGACAACTTCGCCACACGGTTCTCCGTCAACCGGGCCTGCGTCGAGGGCAGCAAGCCGCTGGTCTCGGGGGCGGTCATCCGGATGGAGGGCCAGCTGGCGGTATTTCGCGCCGATCAAGATGACGCGCCCTGTTACCGGTGCATCTTCCCGGAGGCCGGTGAAACGGAGGAGCGGTGCGCGGAAACCGGAGTTCTTGCGCCGCTTCCGGGCGTCATCGGCAGCCTTCAGGCCGTGGAGACCCTCAAGATTCTTCTGGGCCAAGGCGCCAAGGGCAACCGGCTCCAACTCTATAACGCCGCCAGCGGCGATTGGCGGACTCTTGCCCTGCGCCGGGACCCCGCCTGCCCTGTCTGCGGGACATCCCAGTAGAAAAAGCCCCGGCCAGGTGCCGGGGCTTTCAACTCGATCAGGTCCTTGCCGCTACGGGCAGGACGAGACGATCTGGTAGTACCCTGAACTCGTCTCTTGCAGCGTGGTGGTGTAGAACACGTTGTCCAATCCCATCTGCTGGTTGGAACCGTCCGCGTAGGCATACCCGCCACTGTCGTAGGCTCGACCCGCCTGAACGTGGTCGTAGTTGCTCGCCGTGCCGCAGTACAGATTCCCGCCTCCGGAATTGCTCACGGTCACCGATTCACTGTCGCTGCCGGTGTTATTGGCGGCGTCATAGGCCTTGACCATCAGCGTATGGCTGGCGTTGCTGGCCCCGGTCGTATCCCAGCTATAGGAATACGGTGAACTGGTGTCCGTGGACTTCAGGCTGCCGTCCACATAGAACTCCACCTTGGACACACCGACGTTGTCGGAGGCACTGGCGGTAAAGCTCACCGTGCCGCTGACCGTAGCGCCGGATGAAGGCGCCGTGATGCTGACGGTCGGCGCCGTGGTGTCGCCACTGCCACCGCCGCCGCCACTGCCGCCACCGCTGGAACCTCCGATGAGCCCCCAGAACTTGGCGGTGTAGTAAGTGGAGCAGATGCCAACGTCAAGAATGTAGGCACCGGCGGTGCCACACTGATCGGTGTTGCTACCGGGATCGACGGCCGTGCCGTGCCCCATGCCGGAGATCAGATATGTCTCCACCAACGGGTTACCGGAGCCATCTTCATACACCTTGTGGGTCGCCACGCCCTTGACGGTCTCGTTGACCTCCGGAGTCTGGTCGATTCCGTTGACGTTGGTCCACTGCTGCATGTCCTCGGTCTCGTTGCTCGGGTCCACCGTGTAATCGGAATCCCCGTGCCAGATGGAGACCTTCGGCCACGGCCCTGAATAGCTCGTTTCATTTCGAACCAAATCACCCCAGGCCGACGGAGTCTTGTCGACGCCCGGGCTCATGCAGGTATAGGCCCCGCTCATGCTGGTCGCGCATTTGTAGGGTCCACCGGACATCACGCCGCCGCCGGCGAACACGTCGGGATAGGCGGCCAGCATCACCGGGGTCATGTAACCGCCGGCCGACAGGCCGGTGACATACACCCGGCTGGAGTCGATGCTGTAGTGGGACTTCATGTAGTCCACCATCTGCTTGATGGACAGCGCCTCGCCCTGGCCGCGGTTGATGTCGCCGCTCTGGAACCAGTTGAAGCACTTGTTCTGGTTGTTGCTGCTGGTCTGCTGAGGGAAGACCACGGCAAAACCTTCGGAATCGGCGTACTTGGGCCAGCCGGCGCCGTCGGCATAGGCCTGGGCGGACTGCGTACAACCGTGCATGGCGACCACCAGCGGCGCACTGCTGGGCAGGCTGCTGGGGACATAGGTGAACATCTGCAGAGCACCAGGGTTGGAGCCGAAACTCGATACCTGGTGGATGGTGACGGCACTGGCCGACAACGGCAGAACCAGTGCGAGGGACGCCAGAACGACGCTGAGGTATCGGCGGGACACAGCACTCCGCCAGCGCTTGTGCGCTTTCTTCTTCATCGATTTACTCCTCCTTTTTCGGGTGCAAGCCCGGAATGGCACGGCTTCCTGCCGGCCGTCCCGAAACGCCAAATGCCTTGGCACACCCTGTTCTTTCTTGCTTTGCGATAGCCGACCGAGCGGTCGACCCATAGGGCAGTGACTGATTCGTCAGTCAACTCCCTACTTAATACAGCCTAGCTGACTGAATTCATATTGCAAATGGATCAGAGAACAAGGGGGACTGGCGTCGGCTCGCCAATAGGCGGTCAGGCTCGATCGGGCGGACGTCGTCACCGCGCCGGAAGCCATTGCCCGCTTCCCCCACGACAACCTTCATTACCGTCGGGGACACCGGCCGTGACAGGCGCTGCGCTGCTGTGCCGTCTGCCCCCAACGGCTTGTCGTTCGCCCAATAAGAAAAAGGCGGGCCGACAAGCAGTCGGCCCGCCTTTTGGCGTTCAACAATTCGCGTTAACCAACCCGATCAGTTGCAGGAGGACACCACCGTGTAGTAACCGGTGCTGGTTTCCTTCAGAGTGGTCTGGGTGCTGTCGCCCTGGCCCATGTAGGCGTACGAACCGTTGGCATAGTACGGGTTGTACGGGTTGGAGCCGTAGGAGATGGCACGACCGGCCTGCTCGTGGTGCAGGTTGGTATCGGTGCCGCAGTAGGGACCGG
Organism: uncultured Gammaproteobacteria bacterium; assembly: GCA_963711725.1. Classification (GTDB taxonomy): domain Bacteria; phylum Pseudomonadota; class Gammaproteobacteria; order Nitrococcales; family Aquisalimonadaceae; genus CAVQFO01. The sequence continues at coordinate 445,102 of CAVQFO010000023.1, forward strand.
TACCGCCCGAGCTGCTGCTGGACGAAGAGCTGCTGGAAGTGGAGCTGCTGGTGGTCGAGCTGCTGCTCGAGGAGCTGCTGCTGGAAGAACCACCGGCGGCGGCAACGATGCCCCAGAAACGGCCCGTGTAGTAGGAGGAGCAGATACCCTGGCTCAGGATATAGGCACCGGCGGTACCGCACTGGTCATCGGCACTACCCGGATCCACGGCGGTACCGTGACCCATGCCGGGGATGATGTAGGTCTCGACACGGGCGTTGCCGTTGCTGTCCTCGTAGACCTTGTGCGTCGCACCGCTGACCGTGTTGCTCACGTCGGCAGTCTGATCAACGCCGTTGACGTTGGTCCACTGCTTCATGTCTTCGGTGGCGTTGCTGGGGTCGACCGTGTAGTCGGAGTCACCGTGCCAGATGGAAACCTTCGGCCAGGTTCCGGAGTAGTTGCTGGCACCGCGCACCAGATCACCCCAGGCCGAAGGAGTCTTGCTCACACCCGGGCTCATGCAGGTGAAGGCATTGGTCATGCTGGTGGCGCACTTGTACGGGCCGCCGGACATCACGCCGCCACCGGAGAACACGTCCGGATAGGTGGCCAGCATCACCGGGGTCATGTAACCGCCGGCCGACAGGCCGGTGACGAACACCCGGCTGGAGTCGATGCTGTAGTGGGACTTCATGTAGTCCACCATCTGCTTAATGGACAGCGCCTCACCCTGACCGCGGCTGATGTCGCCGGTCTGGAACCAGTTGAAGCACTTGTTCTGGTTGTTGCTGCTGGTCGTTTCGGGGAAGACCACCGCAAAACCGTCCCGATCGGCGTATTTGGGCCAACCGGCGCCATCGGCGTACGCCTGGGCGGACTGGGTACAACCGTGCATGGCCACCACCAGCGGGGCGTTGCTCGGGAGGCTGCTGGGTACGTAGGTGTACATGTTCAGGGCGCCAGGGTTCGAACCGAAGCTGGAAACCTGGTGGATGGTAACCGCCTGGGCGGGACTGGCCGCCATCAGCGCCACGGCGCAAACAGCACCGGCAGACGCCTTGGCGACGCGACTCAGCGTCGTCGATAGAGCTCTCATGGTTTCTCCTCCATTTCAACGCGGGGCCTTGTTATACGGCCTGACCCCTTCGTCGTTATCGGCGTTGAGGAGAGAAGAACTTCAGACACAGCTCCGCCTGGACACCTTATCCTGGTGTGCCATCCGGGGCAGTCAGTGGGTTCTCCTCCTCTCGGCCGGATCTTTAGTTTTATGTTTGGCCGTGACTATTAACTTACTCAATGTGACTAGATAGTCAACATTTTAACCGACGATCCGACGAACGGCAGACATCGGTCGCTATTTCCCGAAACAATCAAGAATGCGAAGGGCGGGATCAGTGCCTGGTGCGCGGCACCGTGGGGGAGTTGGCGCCGGCAAAGATGTGTTCAACATCCACGGCGTCGAAGCGATAGTATTCGCCGCAAAAGTCGCAGCGCACTTCCATACGTCCCTGCTCGCGCAGCACATCCTCGGCCTCGTCGCGACCCAACGAACGGATAACCGACGCCACGCGATCGCGCGAGCAGGTGCATTGAAAACGGTAGTTGACGGGCTCGAACAAACGCACGTCCTCTTCGTGAAAGAGGCGACGGACGATTCTCGGCGCCTCCAGAGAGAGGAGTTCGTCGGAGGTTATGGTCTGGGCCAAGTGCTCGGCGCGGTTCCAGGCATCGTCGTCATCGGCGCCGCCGGGCAGGCGCTGCAGCAGCAGGCCGGCCGCACTCTCACCGTCCGCCGCAAGCCAAACGCGGGTGGGCAACTGCTCGGAATCCCGGAAGTAGCGGTCCACGGCGCCGGCGAGATTCTCGGCATCGAGCTGCACGATCCCCTGGTAGCGCTCTTCGCGGTCTTCGGGATCGATGGTGATGGCCAGATAACCGTCGCGACACAGCTCGTTGAGACTCATGCCGTCCGCCAACAGTGCGTCCTCGACGCGGGCGGTGGCCCGCAGTTGCCGGTCACTGGTGGCATTGGCCACAAGCAGCGACAGCGGCCCGCCGCCTTGGATTTGCAGACTCAGCAGGCCGTCGTATTTCAGGGTTGACGAGAGCAGTCCGGCGGCGGCCAGCGCCTCGCCGATGAGGTTGCGTACGGGCACGGCATAGTCGAGCCGACTGATCACCTGGCGATAACTCTCATCCAAGTGAATGATTTCGCCGCGCACGTCGGCGGCCTCGAATACGAAACGGGAAAGCCGGTCGGCGTAACTGGACATGATGGACGATTTCGCTGTGGACATGCCCGGCGGGAATCGCCGGGCATCGATGAAAGGTTAGAGTCAGGACAGTTTCTTCTTGAGAAGCTCATTAAGCTGCGCAGGATTCGCCTTCCCACGGGACGCTTTCATGACCTGCCCCACGAAGAACCCAAGCAGCTTCTCCTTGCCGGCCTTGTACTGCTCCACCTGACCCGGGTTCGCGGCAATCACCTCGTCAATCATGGCCTCGATGGCGCCGGTGTCGGTCACCTGCTTGAGGCCGCGCTTGTCGATAATCTGGTCGGCGTCGCCCTCACCGTCCCACATGGCTTCGAAGACTTCCTTGGCGATCTTGCCGGAGATGGTGTTGTCGGTGATCCGTTTCAGCATGCCGCCCAGCATTTCGGCGGTAACCGGGCTTTCGGTGATGTCCTGGCCGGATTTATTCAGGGCACCGGACAGTTCACCCATCACCCAATTGGCCGCCAGCTTCGCTTCGCCGTCCGCATGGCTGACCACGGACTCGTAGTAGTCCGCCATCTCCCGGGTAGCCGTCAGCACGCCCGCGTCGTAACTGCTCAGCCCGTATTCCGCCACAAACCGCTCACGCTTGGCGTCGGGCAGTTCGGGCAGTGTCTCGCGCACCGCTTCCACAAAGGCAGGTTCAACCTCCAGCGGCAGCAGATCAGGATCCGGGAAGTAGCGGTAGTCGTTCGCCTCCTCCTTGGTGCGCATGGACCGGGTTTCGTTCTTGGCCGCATCGTACAGGCGCGTTTCCTGCACGACTTCGCCGCCGCCCTCGATCACGTCGATCTGGCGCTCGATCTCAAAGTTGATCGCGCGTTCCACAAACCGGAAAGAGTTCAGGTTCTTGAGTTCGGCGCGGGTGCCAAATTTTTCCTGGCCCTTGGGCCGGATCGAGACGTTGGCATCGCAGCGGAAGGAACCCTCCTGCATGTTGCCGTCGCAGATCTCCAGATAACGGACCAGGCTGTGGATCTTCTTCATGTACGCCACGGCCTCCTTGGCCGAACGCATGTCCGGCTCGGAGACGATTTCCAGCAAGGGGGTACCGGCGCGGTTGAGATCGATGCCGGACATGCCCTGGAAATCCTCGTGCAGAGACTTGCCCGCGTCCTCTTCCAGGTGAGCGCGGGTCACGCCGATACGCTTGCGCTCCCCGTCTTCCAGCTCAATATAGAGCTCGCCGGTGTGGACGATGGGAAGCTCGTACTGACTGATTTGGTAGCCCTTGGGCAGATCCGGATAGAAGTAGTTCTTACGGGCGAACACCGAATAGGGTGCGATCTGGCAGTTGGTTGCCAGGCCGAACTTCACCGCCATCCGCACCGCTTCCGCATTGAGCACCGGCAGCACGCCGGGCAGCCCCAGATCGACAGCGCAGGCCTGGGTGTTGGGCGCGGCACCATAGGCCGTGGAGGCCCCCGAAAAGATCTTGCTGCGAGTGGCGAGCTGGGCGTGGATCTCCAGCCCGATGACGACTTCCCATTCCATATGCTGTTCCTAGAACCTAGGTCGTTGATCTGGATATCTGTTGGCGTTCGCGGCGATGAGCGCCGCTCCTACACAAGATCAACCCCGTAGGAGCGGCGCTCATCGCCGCGAATCGTTGTCGAATTAGCCGACGCTCAGAACCCCTCCGGCGCGCGCTCGTGCCAATCGGTCGCCTGCTGGTACTTGTGGGCGGCGTTGAGCAGGCGCGCTTCCTGGAAGTAGTTGCCGATCAGCTGCACGCCCACCGGCAGCCCGTTCGCGAAGCCGGCGGGAACCGACATGGCCGGCAGGCCCGCCAGGTTCACGGCAATCGTGTAGATGTCCGAGAGGTACATCTTGAGCGGATCGTTCGAGCGCTCACCCAGTTTGAACGCCGTCGTCGGCGACGTGGGCCCGAGAATCAGGTCCACTTCCTCAAAGGCCTGCTGGAAGTCGTCGCGGATCAGACGGCGCGCCTTCTGAGCCTTCAGGTAATAAGCGTCGTAGTAGCCGGCGGACAACGCATAGGTGCCGACCATGATCCGGCGCTTCACCTCGGGGCCAAACCCCTCGCCGCGGGAGCGCTTGTACATATCCTCCAGATCCTTGGGATCGTCGCAGCGGTAGCCGAAGCGCACGCCGTCGAACCGCGACAGATTGGAGGAACACTCGGCCGGGGCGATCACGTAGTACGCCGGCACAGCCAGATCCGTATGGGCAAGAGAGACCTCCTTGATCTCGGCGCCCAGCTCACGGAACTGCTCGATCGCAGCGTCGATCACCTTGGCGACCTCCGGATCCAGGCCCTCGCCGAAATATTCCTTGGGCAAACCGATTCGAAGACCCTTGATGGACTCGCCCAGGGTCTCCGCATAGTGCGGCACCACTTGGTCCACGCTGGTGGAATCCCGCTCGTCGAAACCGGCCATGGCCTCCAGCAGCACCGCAAGATCCTGGGCCGAACGCGCCATGGGCCCACCCTGATCAAGGCTGGAGGCAAAGGCGATCATGCCGTACCGCGAGACCCGCCCGTAGGTGGGTTTGAGACCACTGATGCCGCACAGCGCCGCGGGCTGACGGATGGAGCCGCCGGTATCGGTGCCCGTGGCGAGCGGAGCCAACCGGGCCGCCACCGCCGAAGCGGAGCCGCCCGAGGATCCCCCCGGAACGGTTCCGGTATTCCAGGGATTGCGGACCGGGCCGTAGAAACTGGTTTCATTGGAGGAGCCCATGGCGAACTCGTCCATATTGGCCTTGCCCAGGCAAACGGCGCCCGCCGCGCGCAGGCGCTCGACCACCGTGGCATCGTAGGGGGCGACGAAGTTGTCCAGCATGCGGGAGCCGCAACTGGTGCGCACGCCACGGGTGCAAAAGATATCCTTGTGGATCAGCGGCACGCCCAGCAAGGGACCCGAGTCCCCTTCCGCCAACCGCGCGTCGGCGGCCTGGGCATCACGCAGGGCTTCGTCGGCGGTCACCGTCACCAGGGCATTGAGATCGCCGTTGTGGCGTTCGATTCGCTCGATGAACGCCTTGGTCAGCTCCACGCTGGAATACTCTCCGGCGCGCAGCGCGGCGGCCAGTTCTGCGGCAGTCTTTGTGTGTATGCTCACGTGTTACGCTCAATCGGTCCGTGACTAGGATTATTCGATAACGCGGGGGACCAGGTAGAGCCCGGCCTCCACGGAAGGCGCGATCTTCTGGAACTGTTCGCGTTGATCGGTTTCGGTCACCGCATCGGGGCGCAGGCGCTGCTTCATCTCCAGCGGATGGGCCAGCGGTTCCACGGAAGCGGTGTCCTCCGAATTCATCTTTTCGACGAATGCGAGAATGTCCGAGAGGTTTTTGGCATACTCGGGAATATCGTTCTCGTCGATGGATAGCCGCGCGAGGTGAGCAATCTGTCGGACGTCCGAGGGCCCAAGCGACATAGTCTGGCTCCAGTCCAGCCGATAATGAGAAGCGGTAGAAAATACCACACAAACCCGCTTGCCCAAACCCCCACCCGTTGTTAGATTAACGGCCTTTCCAAGCAGGTAGATCATAATGTTCAAGGGTATTCGCGGCCTCTTTTCCAACGACCTGTCCATTGATCTGGGCACCGCCAATACACTCATCTACTCCCGGGGCCAGGGGATCGTGTTGAACGAACCCTCGGTGGTAGCTATCCGGCAGGACCGTGACGGCGGCAACAAGACCATCGCCGCAGTGGGCGCCGAGGCGAAGAGCATGTTGGGCCGCACACCCGGCAACATCCGCGCCATCCGGCCGCTGAAAGACGGCGTGATCGCCGATTTCACGGTCACGGAAAAGATGCTGCAACACTTTATTAAGAAGGTGCACGAGGCGCGATTCTTCAAGCCGAGCCCTCGCGTGCTGGTCTGCGTTCCCTGCGGATCCACTCAGGTTGAGCGGCGCGCCATCCGCGAGTCCGCGCTGGGTGCCGGGGCGCGCGAAGTTTACCTGATCGAGGAGCCGCGCGCGGCGGCCATTGGCGCCAACATGCCCGTGGACGAGGCCCGGGGCTCCATGGTGCTGGATATCGGCGGCGGAACTTCCGAAGTGGCGGTGCTGTCTCTCAACGGTATCGTCTACTCCGCGTCGGTACGCATCGGCGGCGACCGTTTCGACGAAGCGATCATCAACTATGTGCGCCGCAACTACGGCATTCTGGTGGGCGAAGCCACAGCCGAGCGGGTCAAGCACGAAATCGGCACGGCCTTCCCCGGCACCGAGGTGCGGGAGATTGAGGTCAAGGGCCGCAATCTGGCCCAGGGCGTGCCGCGCAGCTTCACGCTGAACAGCAACGAGATCCTGGAAGCCCTGCAGGAGCCCCTGTCCGGCATCGTCGGCGCGGTGAAGACGGCGCTGGAGCAGACGCCTCCGGAACTGGGCGCCGACGTGGCCGAGCGCGGCATTGTTCTCACCGGTGGCGGTGCCCTGCTGCGGAACCTGGATCGGCTGATCATGGAAGAAACGGGCCTGCCGGTTGTGGTGGCAGACGATCCGCTGACCTGCGTCGCCCGTGGAGGCGGCCGCGCGCTGGAGTTGATGGACGAACAAGGGCTGGACCTTTTCACTATCGAATAAGTGCGCCAAGTCGCAATTCGCGCCTACTCCGCCTTGCGTTCACGCGCGCGGGGCGGATAATCAAACGCCATGACAACCGGCCGGAAGAGCCGGTTAGAAGTCGGCGGCTTCCAGCCTTCTCATTGATCTCGGCAGGCCTCAGCACCCGGGAGCCACCGCGGCAAGATGGAACAAGCAAGGGCCATTAAGCCCGGCTGAAGGACAACCTGGAAGACGTCGTCTGCGGAATTGCGGCTGCCTGGCGGGAGTTATTCCGTCGGAGCGCTTCGGAATCCAAGACCTCACAATACTGATGAGAAGGTTGGCCCCCGACAACCGGGCCGACGAAATCATGCGAAAAGCCGGGGAAGGTCATTAAGCCGCTATTTGCACAAGGTCCCTCGTTGACGGCCAGGCTGGTTTTGTTCAGCCTGCTCTCGGTAACGCTCATGACGCTGGACCACCGCCAGAAGCTCGCGGACCCGCTCCGTTCGGCCCTGTCGGCGGCGGTTCAACCGATTCACTACGTGGTCAATTTTCCGTTCGAGGTGGGCGACTATCTCTCCGAACAGTTGTCTAGCCGCCAGAAGCTTCTTGAGGAAAACACCCGCCTGAAGACCCAGCACCTGCTCGACGAGGCGCGCATGCAGCGGCTGGATCAACTTGAGCGCGAAAACATACGCCTTCAGGATCTGCTGGATTCTTCTCACGAGGTCGAGGAATCCGTCTTGATCGCCGAACTGATGCGGGTGGACCTCGATCCCTATACCCACATCATCGAAATCGACAAGGGAACCAGCAGCGGCGTCTTCGCCGGTCAGCCCGTTCTGGACGCCAAGGGCGTGATGGGCCACGTGGACCAGGTGGGCAGGTACACGTCCACCGTACGCCTTATCACCGATCCCAGCGATGCCATTCCGGTGCAGGTCAACCGCAACGGTCTGCGCACCATCGCGCTGGGGGTGGGCAACCTGCACGAATTGGATTTGCCCCACCTGCCGAATAACGCGGACATACGGGTTGGCGATCTGCTGGTCACATCGGGACTGGGCGGGCGCTTCCCGCAGGGGTATCCGGTCGCGCGAGTGACGCAGGTGGAGATCGACCCCAGCCGACCGTTCGCGCACATCACGGCGGTGCCGACCGCGGAACTGGACCGCAGCCGGGAGCTGCTGCTGGTTCGCACTCGGCGTGAACCGCCCGCCACCGAGGCGGGCAGATCCGCCAAGGCGTCCCCGAAGAAGGGCGAGGCGGCGAAATGACCACTCAGAAGCATGAAGGCGGGTGGGCCATCGTCGCGAGCTTCATCATCGCCTATGCGCTGATCGTCTTCCCCCTGCCCGACTGGGCCGAGTTGGCGCGCCCGCAATGGGCTACGCTGATTCTGATTTACTGGTGCATGGCCATGCCGGACCGGGTTTCCGTTGGCGTGGGCTGGACCGTGGGATTGTTCCAGGACGCCCTGCAATCGTCGCTTCTGGGCGAGCATGCATTAGCCTATGCAATCGTGGCCTTCCTGACCGTTAAACTCCATCAGCGTATCCGAATTTATCCGCTGACCCAGCAGGCGCTCAGCGTGCTGGTACTGCTTTTGCTGGCCCGCCTGATTCAGCTGTGGGTCAGCGGCTTCGTGGGGCGTCCGCCAGTCGATTGGCAATATTGGCTGCCCTCGATTATCGGGACTCTGCTATGGCCCTGGGTTTTTATAGTAATGCGTGACATGCGGCGGCGTTTCGGCGTCCGCTGAACGCTACGATCCCTTCTTCATGGCTCCCCGCATTCTCATAAAAGACCGCTCCCAGGAGAAGCGCCTGTTCATGAACCGCACCGTCATCGCGGTCGTGGGCATGGTGTTGCTGACGGGCGTGCTTTTGGGACGGTTGTACGACCTGCAAGTGGTGCGGTATCACCACTACAGCACGCTGTCCCAGGAAAACCGGGTCCGGGTCCTGCCGGTGCCACCCACCCGGGGACTGATTTACGACCGCAACGGCGTGGTGCTCGCCGAGAACCGCCCCTCCTTCCGGCTGGTGGTCACACCCGAGCAGGTCCCCAATATGGACGAGACCCTGGCGCAGCTCGGCAAGCTGGTGGAGCTGCGACCCACCGATGTGGAACGGTTTCGAACCCTGCTGAAGCAGAAGCGGCAGTTCGACGAAATCCCGCTGAAATTCAAGCTCACCCAGAAGGAAGTGGCCCATCTCGCGGTAAACCGATCACGTTTCCCCGGCGTTGAAGTCCAGGCCAGCCTGTCCCGGCACTATCCGCTGGGCCCAATCGCCGTGCACGTGGTGGGCTACGTGGGCCGGATCAACGAGCAGGAACTTCGCCGGCTGGATCCCGCAAACTACAGCGGCACCAGCCACATCGGCAAGACCGGCGTGGAACGCTTCTACGAGACTCAGTTGCACGGCACCGCCGGCATCGAAAAAGTGGAGACCAATGCGTCAGGCCGGGTCATCCGCACGCTGGATCGTACGCCGCCCCAATCCGGCGAGGACCTCTATCTGACCATCGACAGCCGCCTGGAAGCCCTGGCCGAGAAGGCGCTGGGGGACTTCAGCGGCTCGGTCATTGCCATAGCGCCGGCGACCGGTGAAGTCCTGGCCATGGTCAGCAAGCCCATGTTCGACCCCAATTTGTTCGTCAACGGCATTGACTACGACGAATACGAATCGCTGCAGAAGAACCACGACCAGCCGCTGTTCAACCGGGCCCTGCGCGGGCAATACCCACCCGGCTCAACCGTCAAACCGTTTATCGGCCTGGCGGGGCTGGACAAGGGTGCGACCACCATCGATCACGAGACGTTCTGCCCGGGCTACTTCCAATTGCCCAACAACGACCACAAATACCGCTGCTGGAAACGCTGGGGCCACGGACACGTGAACCTGACCGAGGCCATCACCCAGTCGTGCGATGTCTACTTCTACGACCTCGCCTACAAGCTGGGCATCGACAATATTCACGGATTCCTGACTGAGTTCGGTTTCGGCCGACGCACCGGGATCGATCTGGACGGGGAACTCCCCGGCCTGATGCCCTCTCGGCAATGGAAGCGGCGCGTAAAGGACGCTTCCTGGTACGACGGCGAAACCGTGATCACGGGCATCGGCCAGGGGTTTACGCTGAGCACGCCGCTGCAGCTCGCCTACGCCACGGCCACCATGGCCAATCGGGGCAAACGGGTGCCGCCCCACCTGCTGCGCGCGACCCGCGATTCCGCCACCGGCGACGTCACGCCATACCAGGAAAAACGCCTGCCACCCATCCAGTTAAAAAACCCCAAGAACTGGGACCGGGTCATCAACGCCATGCACCAGGTCGTACACAGCATCCACGGCACGGCCCATCACATCGAAAAAGGCCTGGATTTTTCGGTGGCGGGCAAAACCGGTACCGCCCAGGTCTACGGGCTGTCCCAGGAAGACGATGAGAAATACAATCCGGACGAAATTGCAGCCCGGCTGCGGGATCACGCCCTGTTCATTGCCTTCGCGCCGGTGGACCATCCCAAAATCGCGGTAGCCGTCATCGTTGAGAACGGCGGAGGCGGCAGTTCCGTAGCCGCCCCCATTGCGCGCAAGGTGCTCAAGGCCTATCTCGACGGAGATTATGGCGATGATGGGTAACGGCCACGGTTCCGCGCAGCGGCGTAGTTTCCTTCAGAGTCGGCTGCACCTGGACGGCCAGTTGCTGACCGCGCTGCTGCTGCTTTCGGCGGTGGGAATGATGATCCTGTACAGCGCATCCGACCAGGACATCGGCGAGCTGCACAAACAAGCTATACGCCTGGGGATCGCATTCGGCGTCATGCTGGGCGCGGCGCAAATCCCGCCGCAGACATTGCGCCGCTGGACCCCGTGGGTGTTCGGTGCGGGCCTGATCATGCTGATCCTGGTGCTGGTGATGGGCACCGTGGGCGGCGGCGCCAAACGATGGCTGAACTTCGGCGTGTTCCGGTTCCAGCCCTCGGAGATGATGAAGCTGGCCATCCCCATGATGGTGAGCTGGTATCTTGCCGAGCACTCGCTGCCGCCGCGTATCTGGCGGGTGCTCGCCGCCAGCCTGCTGATCCTGGTGCCCATGGGACTGATCGTGAAGCAGCCGGATCTGGGCACGGCGCTGTTGGTGGGATCATCCGGCTTCTTCGTCCTTTTCTTCGCCGGACTGAGCTGGCGGCTGATCGTGGGCACCGTCGCCCTGGGCGCCGGCGTGGCCCCCCTGTTCTGGTTCTTCGGCATGCACCAGTACCAGCAGGACCGCGTGCTAACCTTCCTCAATCCACAGCGCGACCCCCTGGGCGCGGGCTATCACATCATCCAGTCCACCATCGCCATTGGTTCCGGCGGCCTCTACGGCAAGGGTTGGCTGAACGGCACCCAGGCGCACCTGAATTTCATCCCGGAGCGCCATACCGATTTCATCTTTGCCGTGTTCAGCGAAGAATTCGGCCTCGCCGGCGCCGCCCTGCTGCTGGTGCTCTATCTGTTCGTGATCGTCCGCGGGCTGTACATCGCCAATCAGGCACAGGACACGTTCAGCCGGCTGCTGGCGGGCGGGATTTCCCTGACCTTCTTCGTCTACGTATTCATCAACATGGGCATGGTTTCCGGGCTGCTGCCGGTCGTGGGCCTGCCATTGCCGATGATCAGCTATGGCGGCACATCCATGGTGACGCTACTGGCCGGTTTCGGTATTCTCATGTCCATCCACACGCACCGTAAACTCTGGTCCTCCTAGTGTCGTGTCAACCATCGATTGCCGTGTTCAGCGCCCCTGTGGGGTTTTGCCGCAAGGCGCGGCGCGCAGGCAATGGCGGGCCCTTGGCAAGCGGCGCAACACGGCGGCGGAAATACCGCAGGGGCGCCCGAAGGGTTGGTCTGTCAGCGCCCCTGGCGGTGTTGCGGCTCTTGCAAAGGGCTGGGCCATTCGGCTTCGATCCGCGCCTTGCCAGGAACGCTGACAGACCAACTGAACACGACAATCAATGGACGACACGACACTAGTGGCCTGTCACGAACTTCCCGCGAAAAGCCGAATCGATATCCGGACCAACCATCAACGGCAGTCCATCCCATGGCCATAGCCACGCTGAAACGATTGTTCTTGTTGCTTCCTCTGATCGCCGTGACCTCCTGCGCGACGGCGGGACGCGGGCTTCCAAGCGACCAGATGGCGGATTTCGCGCGGGACGTCGCCCGGTCGGACCACATCAATGCCGCACAGGTGACGGCACTGTTGAATCAGGCGCACTACCGACAGGATGTGATCGACGCCATCTCTCGGCCGGCGGAGGCGCTGCCATGGTCACGTTACCGCCCAATCTTCCTCAAGCCCGCCCGGATCGCCGAAGGCGTCGCCTTCTGGAACAGCCACGGTGCGCTTTTGGACCGCATCAACCGGGAATACGGTGTGCCGCCGGAAATCGTGGTCGGAATCCTGGGCGTGGAAACACGTTTCGGCCAGCATGCCGGCCGATACCGGGTATTGGATTCGCTGGCCACACTGGCCTTCGCCTACCCGCCGCGCAGCGCTTTCTTCAAGAGCGAGCTTGAGCAGTTCATCCTGCTCAGCAAGGAACAGGGCCTGGACCCGCTGACCCTCACGGGCTCCTACGCCGGCGCCATGGGCATGCCCCAGTTCATCGCCAGCAGCTATCGCGCCTACGCGGTGGACGGCGACGGCGACGGCCGCAGTGATCTGCTGAACAGTACTGCCGATGCGGCGGCAAGTATCGCCAACTATTTCCGGAAGCACGGCTGGCGCACCGGCGACGCCGTGGTCGTGCCGGCCAAATCAACGCAGCCGGGCGTTGTCGCCCGCGCCAATGAAGACATGAAGCCGTACATGACCGTAGCGCAAGCCGCCGCCCTGGGCGTCAAGCCCACCGCTGCCCTGCCGGCGGACACCAAAGTAAGCCTGATGGAACTCGATGGCAGCGACGGCAAGGAATACTGGCTCGGCCTTCACAACTTCTACGTCATTACCCGTTACAACCACAGCCCGCTTTACGCCCTGGCCGTGACGCAACTGGGCCAGGCCATCGCCCGTGAGCGCGAGGAGAACGGCCGGTGATTCGGGTTTCGCATCCGGCACTCGCGGCGGCGGTGTGCGCGTTGATTCTGAGCGGCTGCGCTTCACCCAGATTCGGCTCCGGCGACAGTGCACCGAAAGCCCCGCCCGATCTGAGCGGTGTCCAGGAACCGGTGCCCCGGGCGGAGCCGCCGAGCCGTTATGGAAATCCGCCCAGCTACCAGGTGGCGGGGCGCGAATACCGCGTGCTCAACGACATCAGCGATTTCCACCAGCGCGGCATCGCCTCCTGGTACGGCACCAAATTCCATGGCAAGAGGACCTCAAGCGGCGAGGTCTATAATATGTACGCCATGACGGCGGCCCATAAACGTCTGCCCCTGCCCACGTACGTTCGGGTTACAAACCTGGATAACGGCAAATCGGTGGTGGTGCGCGTGAACGACCGAGGCCCTTTCGTCAAGAACCGAATCATCGATCTTTCCTACGCGGCGGCGGCCAAGCTCGATATGCTCGGCACCGGCACGGCGCCCGTGGAGATAGACGCCATCGACCCGTCGGCGCCGGAAGCCGCCGACAAGAAACCGCCGGCCGCGGAACCGGCGGCCCCCGGCAAGGTCCGATACTATGTTCAGGCGGGGGCTTTCCGTGATCGTGAAAACGCGCAACGGCTCAAGTCCGAGCTGGACCGGCTCGCCTCGGTGGAAATACAGGCCGGGGTTCTCGGCGCGAACTCGATCTACCGCGTTCGATTGGGCCCGGTACAGACGGTCGACGCCGTGGACCGTCTGAGCGAACAACTGAAAAAACGCGGCGTGTCGGATCCCCAGGTGGTGGTCGACCAATAGCGGCCGTTCAAGCGAGTCGCCCTCATACTCCAAACCTCGACAGAACCGGAAGCGTGACAATGCGGAGCTGGATAAAGAAAGCATCTCTGATCGCAAGCCTCGTTGGGCTATATGCCACTTCAAGCCTGGCGGCGAATATTCCCGTACCAGTGCCCTCGCCGCCGACACTCGGCGCGCGCAGCTACGTACTGATGGCCTATAACAGCGGTCAGGTCCTGGTGGGCCGGGACGCCGACAAGCGGGAAGAGCCCGCCAGTCTGACCAAGATGATGACCGCCTACGTGGTATTCAGCGAGCTCAAGTCGGGCCATATCCACATGGACGACGAAGTCCGCATCAGCGAAAAGGCTTGGCGGGAACCGGGGTCGCGCATGTTCATCGAGGTGGGGGACCACATCAAGGTCAAGCAGCTGCTGCAGGGCATGATCGTGCAGTCCGGCAACGACGCCAGCGTGGCTCTGGCCGAACATGTGGCAGGCACGGAAGACACTTTCGCGCAGTTGATGAATCAGTACGCCAAGCAGCTGGGCATGACCCACACCCATTTCGCCAACGCCACCGGCCTGCCCCACAAGGAGCACTACACCACGGCTCACGACCTGGCAAAGCTGGCCCGTGCGCTGATCCACGACTTTCCGGACTACTACAAGCTGTTTCACGAAAAGAAGTTCACCTGGAACAACATCAGCCAGTACAACCGCAACAAGCTGCTTTGGCGCGACGATGCGGTGGACGGGCTGAAGACCGGCCATACCGAAAGCGCCGGCTACTGCCTGGTGAGCTCCGCGAAGAAGGAAGGGATGCGCCTGATCAGCGTGGTCATGGGCACGGACAGCGAAGACGCGCGAGCCGACCAGAGCCAGGCCCTGCTGAACTACGGCTTCCGCTTCTTCGAGACCCATCGCCTCTATCAGGCCGGCGAAGCACTGACCAAGCCCCGGGTCTGGAAGGGCTCCGAGGAAACCGTGCCCCTGGGCCTGAACCACGACATGTGGGTGACCATCCCCCAGCACCGCTACGATCAGCTCAAGGCAACCATGAGCGTGGACACAATGATCACCGCGCCGGTCAATAAGGGAAAGACGTACGGGTCGGTCGTGGTGAAGCTGGGCGACAGTGTCGTCGAGCAGGAACCGCTGGTGGCGTTGAACAACGTCAAGGAAGGCGGCTTGTGGCGCAAGATGGTGGACGAAGTCCTTCTGATGTTCCATTGAACACGCAGCCGGGGGCCGCATCGCGACCCCCGGCTTATAGTGCACGAACCGTCCGAGAAGATATGGCTGGCCCGAACGAAAGAGAAACGGTACTGGAATTTCCCTGCGAGTTCCCCGTGAAGGCCATGGGCCGGGCGGATCGGGATTTCGCCGTTCACGTCTTCGAGATCGTTCGCCGCCACGTACCGGACCTCACCGACGATCAATTGCGCACCACGGCCAGCCGACGAGGCAGCTTCGTCTCCGTGACCGTGACATTCACCGCCCGAAGCCAGGACCAGTTGGACCAAATCTATCTGGACCTCAACGGCGACGAACAGGTCCTGATGACCCTGTGACCCGGAATCCGGCCGATCCCGACGCTGCTCCGCCACTCCTGACCGTCCGCCAGCTCGGGCTGCGGGAATACGAGCCCGTTTGGCGCGCCATGCAGGAATTCACCGAGCGAAGGACGGCAGAAACCGCCGACGAGCTCTGGCTCGTGCAACATCCTCCGGTCTACACACTGGGATTGAACGGAAAGCGGGAGCACCTTCTCGATCCCCGCGATATTCCGGTCATCCCCGTCGACCGTGGGGGCCAAGTCACCTATCACGGTCCCGGGCAGCTGATCGCGTATCCCCTCGTGGATGTCCGTCGCCGCGGGTTGGGCGTGCGAGCATTGGTCAGCGCCCTGGAAGAGGCCGTGGTGGGGCTGCTGGCGGATTACGGGATCGAGGGCTACCCGCGGCGGGAGGCACCGGGGGTCTATGTGGGCGGACGCAAGATCGCCTCGGTGGGCCTGCGCATTCGCCGGGGTGCCAGCTATCACGGCGTCAGTCTCAACGTGGACATGGACCTGGAACCGTTCAGCCGCATCAATCCCTGTGGCTACGCGGGGCTGGAAGTCACGCAGCTACGGGATCTGGTGAGTTCCGCGACGATCGACGAAGTGGGCACCGCTCTTGAGCGGCAGGTCCTGGATCGCCTTGGCAAGACGCCGCGGGACTAGGCCAGCGTCCCCGGAGCTGCCGCGCACCGACTCGGTCCGGGAACAAAGCGTGCGCCCCATTGCGGCGGCGCACACCTCGCCCACGCTCTACTTGTCGTAGGGCGGCGTGGCACTGATGCGATGAATGCTGAGGTCGGCGCCCTCGTATTCGTCTTCTTCGCTCAGTCGCAGGCCGACCAGCTTCTTGATCACCCCGTACACAAGCAAGCCGCCGAAGAAGGCCACGGCGACTCCGCCCAGAGTTCCCAGCAATTGCGATACGAAACTGACCTGACCGGTACCGCCAAGCCAACCCTGGCCGAAGATGCCAGCGGCAATCCCACCCCAGGCGCCGCAGAGACCGTGCAGGGGCCAGACACCCAAAACATCGTCGATGCGCCAGCGGTTCTGGGTAAGCGTAAACAACCAGACAAACAGCGCACCGGCAACAGCCCCCGTCACCAATGCACCAATCGGGTGCATAATGTCGGACCCGGCACAGACCGCCACCAACCCGGCCAGCGGCCCATTGTGAATAAACCCAGGGTCGTTCTTCCCGACGAACAGGGCGGTGAGGATCCCGCCGACCATGGCCATGAGCGAATTCACCGCCACCAGACCGCTGATTCCCGCGATGTGCTGGGCGGACATGACGTTGAACCCGAACCACCCGACGGTAAGAGTCCAGGCGCCCAGAGCCAGGAACGGGATGCTGGACGGCGGATGGGACGCCATACCGCCGTCCTTGCGGTAGCGGCCGTGGCGGGGCCCCAGCAGCAACACCGCCGCCAATGCCACCCACCCGCCAAAGGCATGCACCACCACCGAGCCGGCGAAGTCGTGAAATGGGAATCCGGTCCAGGATTCCAGGAGCGCCTGAATCCCGAAGTTGCCGTTCCACACCACCCCCTCGAACGTGGGATAGAGAAGGCCCACCAGGACCATGGTCGCGCAGAACTGGGGATAAAAGCGGGCGCGTTCGGCAATCCCGCCCGAGATGATGGCGGGAATCGCGGCGGCAAAGGTCAGCAGGAAGAAGAACTTGACCAAGGCGTAGCCGTTGTCCGCCGCCAGCACCTCGGCGCCGTGAAAAAAGCTCACCCCATAGGCCAACGCGTAACCCACGAAGAAATAGGCAATGGTCGAGGCCGCCAGGTCCACGATGATCTTGACCAAGGCATTCACCTGATTCTTGCTCCGCACGGTGCCCACCTCCAGGAAGGCGAAGCCGGCGTGCATGGCAAGAACCATTACCGCCCCGATCAATACGAACAATACATCGATCCCGCTGGTGGTTGCGTGCATAGAAGAGGACCCTTTATGTCTCAATACGATTCCAGTGCGCCTCGTTTGCACAAAATGTGCCCGTTTCACTGTGCAATAAAATCAAATAGTTAGCACTCGAGCGCGCACTCATGGTGCACGCCATACGCACTACGATGGGGCGGCCAACCCACAAAACGACCCACATTGGTGCAGCCAAACAATCCCACACCGGGCATTCAACCAGCGCGCGGGCTGTGACGGAGCGCACGAACTCGGCTAGTTATAGAAAATAGAATGCTTTATATTCAAAAGTGCCTTCGGAACCTAAGGTTTACCGTCCCGCGGGCGCTAATCGGACAACCAGACTTGGGGTGAACCCGGGCAAGGACTACGCGGCACCACGCATGGCAACGGCAAACCCGACCATCAAGATCAGCGGCTTGGCCGGCCGCCTGATCCAGGACGCGCATCTCTCCGAAGAGGATGCCCGCAGCGCGATCGCCGAGGCGAAGAAGCGCAAGAAGCCACTCGTCTCCTATCTGGTGGAGAGCCAGATGGTCTCGGCACGCCAGATCGCGGAATCGGCATCCCAGGAATTCGGCGTGCCCATATTCGACCTGGGCGCCATGGACATGGAAGCCACGGCCGTAGCCAAGGTCAGCGAGAAGCTGATTCGACACCACCACGCCCTTCCACTGATCAAGCGCGGCAAGCGGCTGTTCGTGGCCGTTGCCGACCCCACGAACCTGGACGCCCTGGACGAACTCAAGTTCCACACCGGCCTGACCACCGATGCCGTGCTGGTGGAGGAAGACAAACTCGCCCGAGCCATCGATACCGCCCTGGAGTCCCAGGACAAGGGCATGGGCCTGGGCGACATGAACCTGGACGAGGACCTGGAGAACCTCGATGTCACCGCCGGCGACGATGACGACCGGGGCGCGGACGTCAGCGAAGCCGAAACCGACGACGCGCCGGTGGTCCGGTTCGTGAACAAGGTGCTGCTGGACGCGATCAACAAGGGCGCGTCGGACATCCATATCGAACCCTACGAAAAGGTCTTCCGGGTGCGCTTTCGGCAGGATGGTGTGCTGCGGGAAGTCGCGGCGCCCCCCATCGGGCTGGCGCCGAGAATCTCCGCGCGATTGAAGGTCATGTCTCGCATGGATATCGCCGAACGACGCGTCCCCCAGGACGGGCGCATCAAGATGAGCCTGTCCAAGAACCGCGCCATCGACTTCCGTGTGAACACCTGCCCGACTCTGTTCGGCGAAAAGATCGTCTTGCGTATCCTGGACCCCAGCAGCGCGAAGCTGGGCATCGATCAGTTGGGATACGAAGAAGAACAGAAGAAGCGCTTCCTGGACGCCATCCACCGGCCATACGGCATGGTGCTGGTGACCGGCCCAACCGGCAGCGGTAAGACCGTCTCCCTGTATACGGCGCTGAATATCCTCAACACCGAGGACCGGAATATCTCCACCGTGGAAGACCCGGTGGAAATCAACATGGCCGGCATCAACCAGGTCAACCTGAACGTAAAGGCCGGATTGACCTTCGGGGCGGCCTTGCGCGCCTTCCTGCGCCAGGATCCGGACATCATCATGGTCGGTGAGATTCGCGACCTGGAAACCGCGGAGATCGCGGTCAAAGCGGCCCAGACCGGCCACTTGGTGCTGTCCACGCTGCATACCAACGATGCGCCCCAGACACTGACCCGATTGGCGAACATGGGGATACCGCCCTACAACATCGCCTCCGCGGTCAACCTGATCATTGCCCAGCGCCTGGCCCGCAGGCTGTGCAACAACTGCAAACAGCCCGTGGAGATCCCCAAGGAAGCGCTCCTGAAGGAAGGCTTCCTCGAAGAGGATCTGGCGGATCTGCAGATATACGGCCCCAAAGGCTGCGAGCAATGCAACGAAGGCTACAAGGGCCGCGTGGGCATCTACCAGGTCATGCCCATCTCGGAGGCCATGGGCCGAATCATCATGGAAGGCGGCAACTCCATGCAGCTCGCCGACCAGGCCAAAAAGGAAAGCATCAACGACTTGAGGCGGTCCGGACTGATCAAGGTCAAGAATGGCGTCACCAGCCTGGATGAAGTCAACCGCGTAACCAAGGATTAATCCATGGCGGAAAGAACAGCGAAGCTCGCCACGTTCGCGTGGGAAGGCATCGACAAGCGGGGCGCCCGCGTCAAAGGCGAGGGGCAGGCTTCCAACGTCACCAGCATGAAAGCGGAACTGCGCCGGCAGGGCATTGCCGCGAAGACGGTGCGCAAGAAGACGCAGTTGTTCGGATCGGGTGGCGGCAAGAAAATCACCACCGAGGACATCGCCGTTTTCTCCCGCCAATTGGCGACCATGCTGGACGCCGGCGTCCCCCTGGTCCAGGCGTTCGAGATCGTCGGCCGGGGCCACGAAAAGAAGAAGATGCAGGACCTGATCCTCGCGGTCAAAGCCGACGTTGAGGGCGGCACCTCCCTGAACGAGGCCTTGGGCAAGCATCCCCGCTACTTCGACGAACTGTTCTGCAACCTGGTCCAGGCCGGGGAATCCGCTGGTGTACTCGATACGCTGCTGGACAAGATCGCCACGTACAAAGAGAAAACCGAGTCCATCAAGAAGAAGATCAAGAAGGCGCTGTTTTATCCTACGGCCGTCATCATTGTCGCGTTCATAGTCACCGCAATTCTATTGATCTTCGTGGTCCCCCAGTTCCAGAGCTTGTTCCAGGGGTTCGGCGCGGACCTTCCGGCCTTCACTCTGTTCGTAATCCATCTCTCCGATTTCTTCCAGCAGTACTGGTACATGATATTCGGCGGATTGATCGCGCTGGGCATTGCCTTCGTCGAGGGCAAGAAAAGATCCGAGGCATTCGCCCATTTCCTGGATCGCCTGTCGCTGAAGATCCCCGTCGTCGGTAACATCCTGAACAAGGCGGCTATTGCCCGCTACGCCCGCACCCTTTCCACCATGTTCGCCGCGGGCGTTCCGCTCGTTGAAGCGTTGGACTCGGTGGCCGGCGCGACCGGCAACTTCGTCTACAGCAGCGCGGTGCGGGAGATGCGGGAACAGGTCTCGTCGGGCCAGCAGTTGCAGGCCTCCATGAAGATGGCCAACCTCTTCCCCAACATGGTGGTCCAGATGGTCGCCATTGGTGAGGAATCCGGCTCGCTGGACTCGATGTTGGCAAAAGTCGCGGACTTCTACGAGGAAGAGGTGGATGCCGCCATCGATGGCCTCAGCAGCTTGCTGGAGCCCCTGATCATGGCGGTCCTCGGCGTGCTGGTGGGCGGCTTGGTTATCGCCATGTACCTCCCGATCTTCAAACTCGGCTCGGTGGTTTAATGGGCGTCGCCGCGGACCGGCATTCGGGGAACGCATGGAGGTCCTGAGTTACCTGCAAGGGAGCTTGTCGGCACTGACGGCGGTTTGCGCGATCCTGGGCTTGATCGTGGGCAGCTTCCTGAACGTGGTCATCGCACGGCTTCCGCGAATGCTCGAGCATGAGTGGCTCTCCCAATGCCGCGATCTACTCGAGGTGGACGCGGACGCAGACTCGGCGCCATTCAGTCTCGTGCGTCCCGGCTCCCGCTGCCCCCACTGTGACCACGCCATACGGGCCTGGGAAAACATCCCGGTGCTGAGCTACCTGTTCCTGCGGGGTCGCTGCAGCGCTTGCGGCAAGAGAATCTCCATCCGCTACCCTCTGGTGGAACTGCTGTCTGGAATCCTGTCGGCCGCCGTCGCCTGGCATTTTGGATGGGGGCTATCGCTGGCGGCGGCACTGGCCATCACCTGGTGCCTGATTGCGCTGTCGGCAATCGACATCGACCATCAGATCCTGCCCGATGTCATTACCCTTCCACTCCTCTGGCTGGGCCTGCTGTTCAGCTTGGGCAACGTGTACGTGGCGCCGGGCCAGGCGATTATCGGCGCGGCCGCCGGCTATCTGAGCCTCTGGACGTTCTATCAGGGCTTTCGGCTGCTCACCGGCAAGGAAGGTATGGGCTACGGTGATTTCAAGCTGCTCGCCGTTTTCGGCGCCTGGATGGGTTGGACCGCGGTTCCGGTTGTCATCATCCTGTCGTCGTTTGTGGGTGCGGTTGTCGGCGTGACCATGATTGTCGCGCGGGGACGGGATCGCAGCATCCCCATCCCGTTTGGGCCCTACCTGGCGGCGGCGGGCTGGATTGCATTGCTGTGGCGCGCCCCCATCATCGATGGCTATCTACATTGGGCCGGACTGGCTTAACCCCCTGCTATCCCGTCATGACATGCTGATAATCGGTCTTACAGGTGGTATCGCCAGCGGTAAGACCTCCGTGTCGGACGCTTTTGCCGAGCTGGGCGTCCCCATTGTTGATACCGACGTGATCGCTCGAAAAGTGGTCGAGCCCGGCGAACCCGGCCTCGACCAGGTCCAGCAAGCCTTTGGTCCGACCGTGATTACCGAAGACGGCCGTCTGGATCGCAGCCGGCTGCGCCAGCGCGTATTCGAGGACCCGGCCGCGAGGCGGCGCCTGGAAGAGATCCTGCACCCCCTGATCCGGGCCCGCGTCCTGGACGATCTGTCCACCTTGCACAGTCCCTATGCCATTGTGGTCGTTCCTCTGCTGATCGAGACGGGTTTCGACGATATTGTGGATCGTATCCTGGTGGTTGACAGCCCACTGGAAAGCCAACGCACGCGCCTGGCAAGACGGGACGGGGCCTCAAGCAAGGAAATCGAAGGGATTCTCGCCGCCCAGGCCACCAGAGAGGAGCGGATCGCGCGTGCCCACGACGTGCTGGTCAACGACGGTGACCTGACCGACCTGCGGCGCGACGTGCATCAACTCCACCAACGTTACCTGGAAATGGCCGAGGCGAATCGATCCTGACAGGGCTTTCAGCACAGGGGCGTTCTGAGCGACAATGGCCGCTTCATGGAGTAACGGCCACGACGGATGCCTGATCAAAGCGAGAAGCTTCACTACGAGCACCCGCTGAGCGAACGGATTCGCACCTTCCTGCGCGTGGAATTCCTTGCGGCCCAGGGGCGCTTCGGGCTCGAAGGCGACAGCGAATGGCACAGCCGCATCGCGGTGACCACGCTGGCGGAAACGCTCGATCTGTTCGGCCGAGGCGATCTCAAGACCGAACTCATCAAGGAGCTCGAACGCCTCACCACGACGTTCAACGCACTCCGGGAAAACCCGGGTGTGGACGATCGTAGCCTGTCCTATTACGTGTCCCAATGCGAAGGCTACATCGAGCGCCTCAAGACCGCGCAGGGTCAACTTGGCGCCCGCCTCAAGCAGGACGAATTACTCAACAGCGTCATTCAACGCTCCGGCATCCCCGGTGGAACCTGCGTATTCGACTTGCCGGCGTACCACCGCTGGCTGTCACAGCCCGTGGCGGACCGGCGGCAGGATCTTGAACAGTGGTTCGACGAAGTCCGCCTGGTCCAGGAAGCCAGCGAGCTGGTGATCGGGCTGATCCGCGACAGTGCCCGCCCAAGTTCGGAAACGGCGCGGGAGGGCGTTTACCAGCGCAGCCTGGAGAAAGGCACCCCGTATCAGATGGTCCGGGTCGCGCTGCCTCGGGAGCTGCGATACTTCCCGGAAATCAGCGGCAGCCGCTTGTTCGTGACGGTGAGATTCATGGAGCAGGCGAGCACCGCCGAGCGCCCGGTCCGCACAGAGGACGATGTCCCCTTCGAACTTTATTGCTGTGTGTTGTAAGCCATGAGTCGAAAGATCCCCTGCCCCATCTGCGGAACGCCCGTGGACTGGTCGCTGAAACCCAAATACCGCCCCTTCTGCAGCCATCGCTGCAAATTGATCGATTTGGGCGAATGGATAGAGGAAGGCCGCGCGATTCCCGGCGGTGAGCTGGACCCGGAAAGCCTGGTCACGATCGAAGGCGACGACCCGCCGGCAAACGACTAAGCGCCCCGCGGCTAGGTCGCCCAGAACGCCCCGATGCCCGCGACGCCCTGGCCACCGAGCTCACGCACTTCGCACCAGTCCGCCGGTGCCATGCCGCCCAGGGCGTAGACGGGCAACGGCACATCCCGCACCCAGTCGCGAAAACGATCAAGGCCCAAGGGCACCGCCTGCGGGTGGCTGGCGGTCGCGCGGACCGGCCCCAGGACTACGAAGTCCACACCCACACGGGCCGCGTGATCCAGTTCGGCCGGGCTGTGGCAAGAGGCCGAAACCCAGAAGTCCGCACCTAGCGGGCGCTTTTTCAACTTCCCCAGGACCGTCGAGGTCAGATGCACGCCGCTTGCCCCCGTGGCGCCACACGTCTCCGGCGAGGCATTCACGAGAATTGGCACGCCATGCCTCCGCGCGATCGCCACCGCGTCCACGGCCAAGGCTCGGTATTCCTGAGGCGACAACCCATGGGCACGCAACTGCACCATCCCGGGATCGGCGGCGATGGAGCGGTCGAGGGCATCGAGAAACCGGCCGTGGTCGTGTCCCGGCTCCGGGGTGACCAGAAGACGGCCGGGAAGACGGGCCGCGGCAACAATGGCCCGGTTGGCTGCCGGAAACGCCAGTGTATTGAGACGATCCTGTGCCACCCACCGCACCGGTTGCCCTTCGCGGCCGTGGGGTTCACCGTCGAAGGCCGTGACTTCGAAGACGTCCAGGACTACCTGCCGATGGGGGTAGGAATGGGGAATGCGCACCAGTGGCCGGGCATCGCGGACGCGTATACCGAGTTCTTCTTCCAGCTCTCGAGACAGCGCCTGACGGGCCGTCTCACCCGGCTCCAACTTGCCGCCCGGGAATTCCCAGAGGCCGCCCTGGTCGGCCTTGTCGTGGCGCCGTGCCACGAAGACCTCGCCCTCGGCATTTCGCAGCACGCCGGCGGCCACATGGATCACGGCCTTGCCCGATGAATGGTCAGGTCCGATATTCGGCGTTGATCCGGACATAATCGTAGGACAAATCGCAGGTCCAAACCGTGGCTCGGCCATCGCCCCGACCGAGCATCACGCCAACGGTGACTTCGTCCTGTTCCATGCGGGCGCGACCGGCCTCTTCGGTATAGCTGGGAGAGAGTCCACCCTGCTCCGCAAGGCAGACATCGTCGAGATAGATCCGGACCCCTTCAACGTCCAGGTCGTCGATACCGGCCCGTCCCACCGCTGCGAGAATCCGCCCCCAATTGGGATCGGCGGCGAAGAAGGCGGTTTTTACCAGAGGGGAATGGGCAATGGTGTAGCCAACCCGCGCGGCCTCCTCCGGGCTGCCGGCTTCGGACACCTCGATCGTGATGAAACGGGTCGCCCCCTCGCCGTCCCGCACGATGGCCTGGGCCAACTGCTGGCACACCTCGGTCAAGGCCGCGACGAAGGCTTCAAACTCGGCCCCATCCGTTGTGATTTCGGGACCGCCGGCTCGTCCTGTGGCCATGAGCACGCAGGAGTCGTTGGTGGAGGTGTCACCGTCGATGGTGATGCGGTTGAAGGAAACATCGGTGGCACGGCTTAGCGCCTGTTCCAGCAGAGGCTGGGCAATCGACGCATCGGTGGCGACGAACGCCAGCATGGTGGCCATATCGGGGCGGATCATGCCCGCGCCCTTGGCGATTCCGGTGATGGTAACGGGAATCCCGCCCACGGACAGCCCTCGGCTGGCGCCCTTGGGTCGGGTGTCGGTGGTCATGATGCCCTGGGCGGCTTCTCGCCAGCCGTCGTCGGCCAGGGCGTTCAACGCGGCAGGCAGGCCTTCGCGGATACGCTGTACCGGCAGCGTTTCACCGATGACGCCGGTGGAGAACGGCAGTACGGCCTCGGCTTCCGAACCGGTCAGTCGCGCCAGGGAATCGCAGCAGCTCAACGCGGCGTCCAGGCCCGGGGTGCCCGTGCCCGCGTTGGCATTGCCGGTATTGACCAACAGGTAGCGGGGGGCGGTCTGCTTGAGGTTCCGGCGGGCGATCTGCACCGGAGCGGCACAGAAACGATTTCGCGTAAAAACCGCCGCGCACCGCGTTCCTTCCGCGAGCTCGAAGACCACCAAATCGCGGCGGTCGGGCTTCTTGATACCGGCCTTCGTGGTGCCGATGCGTATGCCGTCCACCGGGGTAAGTTCCGGCAGATCTTCCGAACCCACCGCCATGCTCAGCCCGCCAAACGCCCGTGGCAGTGCTTGAACTTCTTGCCCGACCCGCAGGGGCACGGCTCGTTGCGGCCCACCTTGCGTTCCTGGCGCACGAACGGCTGCTCGTGCTCGTCGCTACTGGCGGATTCCTCGGCGGGCATGGCGTTGGCGTCAGCGTGCTCGTAACGCATCTGGCGCTGCCGTTCCTGCTCGGCGCGCTGTGCTTCCACCGCGGCCACATCCTCCTCGGCCCGCACCTGCACCCGGGAAAGCACGCTGACGGCCTCGCGCTTGATGCCCTCCAGCATGGCCGAGAACATCTCGAAGGCCTCGCGCTTGAATTCCTGCTTGGGGTCCTTTTGAGCGTAGCCGCGCAGATGGATGCCCTGGCGCAGATAGTCCATGGCAGCCAGATGTTCCTTCCAGTGGGAATCGAGCACCTGCAGCACAATGACTTGCTCGAAGTGGCGCAATACATCGGCGCCCACCTGCTCTTCCTTGCGCTTGTATTCCGCTTCCATCTCTTCCAGCAGCTTTTCGCGCAGGGCTTCCTCGTGCAGCGAAGTGTCGGTTTCCAGCCAGTTGCGGATATCGGCTTTCAGGGCAAATTCGCTCTCCAGGGCGTCCTGAAGCCCCGGCACATCCCATTGCTCGTCGATACTACCCGGCGGAATGTATTCGTCGATAACGCGGTTCAGGACGTCGGCGCGCATGGCCGAGACCGTGTCCTGGATATCCTCTTCTTCCATGAGCTCGTTGCGCTGGGCGTAAACGACACGACGCTGGTCGTTCGCCACATCGTCGAATTCGAGCAGGTGCTTACGAATATCGAAGTTGTGGCCTTCCACCTTGCGCTGAGCGTTTTCGATCACCCGGCTGACTAGCCCGCTCTCGATGGCCTCGCCCTCCTGCATCCCCAGGCGCTGCATCAGATTCGAAACCCGATCCGAGGCGAAGATGCGCAGCAGGCTGTCCTGC
Source organism: uncultured Gammaproteobacteria bacterium (assembly GCA_963711725.1). Classification (GTDB taxonomy): domain Bacteria; phylum Pseudomonadota; class Gammaproteobacteria; order Nitrococcales; family Aquisalimonadaceae; genus CAVQFO01. The sequence goes on from CAVQFO010000023.1 coordinate 471,321, forward strand.
AGAGAGAGGTAGAAACGCGTGGAACCGGGATCGCCCTGGCGCCCGGAGCGGCCGCGCAGCTGATTGTCGATGCGGCGGGACTCGTGGCGCTCGGAACCGATCACATGGAGGCCGCCAGCATCCAGCACTGCCTGGTGGCGCTCGCGCCACTCCGCCATCAGCGCGTTCACCGCTTCCTCGGCCGGATTTTCGCCCAGCTCTTCGAGTTCCGATTCCACATTGCCGCCCAGCACGATGTCGGTACCGCGGCCGGCCATGTTGGTGGCGATGGTCACGGCCCCGGGGCGGCCGGCCTGGGCGATGATGGTCGCCTCCCTTTCGTGCTGCTTGGCGTTCAGCACCTCGTGCGGAATCCGCTCCTTGTTGAGCAGATTGGAGAGGTATTCGGACGTATCGATCGAGGCGGTGCCCACGAGAATCGGCCGCCCGGCGTCTCGTTTCTCCTTGATGTCCTCGATAATGGCGTCGAACTTCTCGGCCGGCGTCAGATACACCAGATCGTTCATGTCCTGGCGAACCATGGGCCGGTGCGTTGGGATAACCACCACTTCCAGCCCATAGATCTCCTGGAACTCGAAGGCCTCCGTATCGGCCGTGCCGGTCATGCCGGAGAGCTTGTCGTAGAGGCGGAAGTAGTTCTGGAAGGTAATGGAAGCCAGGGTCTGGTTCTCGTTTTGAATACGAACCCCTTCCTTTGCCTCAACGGCCTGATGCAAGCCCTCCGACCACCGGCGCCCCGGCATGGCGCGGCCGGTGAATTCGTCGATGATGATGATCTCGCCTTCCTGGACGATGTAGTGATCGTCGCGGCGAGAACAGATGGTGCGCTCGCAGCGCCGCGTTGACGTGGTGCATCAGACCGATGTTCACCGCGTCGTACAGGCTGGCGCCCTCTTCAATCAGGCCCGCCCGACTCAGCAAGTCTTCCACATGTTGATGCCCTTCCTCGGTCAGATACACCTGGCGGGCCTTCTCGTCCACGGAGAAGTCACCCGGACCGTCCTCTTCTTCCTGCTTGGTCAGCTTGGGCACAAGGGCATTGATGGACTTGTAGAGCTCGCTGCTGTCCTCGGCCGGGCCGGAAATGATCAGCGGCGTCCGCGCTTCGTCGATGAGGATGGAGTCCACTTCATCGACGATGGCATATTTCAGTTTGCGCTGAACCCGGTCTTCCAGCCGGAACGCCATGTTATCGCGCAAGTAGTCGAAGCCGTATTCGTTGTTTGTGCCGTAGGTGATATCGGCCTGGTAGGCTTCGCGCTTTTCCTCTTGCGGCTGACCGGATGCAACCACGCCGACAGTCAGGCCGAGAAAGCGGTAGACCCGACCCATCCAGTTGGCGTCACGCCGGGCAAGGTAGTCGTTGACCGTCACCACGTGCACGCCCTCGCCAGGCAGGGCGTTGAGGTAGACCGCCAGGGTCGCCACCAGGGTCTTGCCCTCACCCGTCTTCATCTCGGCGATCTTGCCGTCGTGCATGACCATGCCGCCGATCATCTGCACATCGAAGTGCCGCATCCCGAGCACGCGCTTCGCTGCTTCGCGGACCGTGGCGAAGGCCTCGGGCAGCAGGTCGTCCAGGCTCTGGCCTTCCTTCAATCGAGCGCGGAATTCGTCGGTTTTGGCTCGAAGCTCATCATCCGACAGCTTTTCCATATCCGGCTCGAGCGCATTGATGCGCTCCACCGACTTGCGCATCCGGCGCACCAGCCGCTCGTTGCGGCTGCCGATAACCTTTTTCGCGATGGCACTTAGCATAGAATTCTCTAGGATCCAGGGGGCATAAACGGTCTGCGGGACTGACTCAGGCCCAAGAAGGTGAGTACTATAACGTATTAGTCTACCGCTTCGAAGCAGGCACTCATGCGCGACATCAAACGCCGCCCAAGACTGCTGGCCCAACTAATCGGCGCCAGCCGTTCTCCCCAGGGAACACTGTATCGGCGCGCCGGCGAGCTATTGAAGTGGCAACGCCTATTAGAGCGGGAGATGGCGCCGGAGTTCACCGGTCAATGGCGGCTCGCCCGCTTGGACGACCAGGCGGTGGTTCTGTACGCGCACTCACCAGCCTGGGCGACGCGGCTGCGTTACGTCGGAGCTTTGATCCGACAGACGGTAGCCGCCCACGGCGGACCCAAACAGCCGAAGCTCACCGTTCGCGTTACAACGCCGCCGGCACGGCAACCCACCCCGCCCGGGAAAAGCCTCAGCGACGACGCAGGGAACGTACTGAAGGCGGCGGCGCAAAGCACCGACGACGAGCGCCTGGCATCGGCGCTTCGGCGGTTGTCACGACACGCGGGGAGGAAAAAGGGAAACTCGGACTGAACCGGCCGCGGATCGCGGCCGGCGCGCAAACGGGCCAGTCTACTGGGCGACCGGGATCGGCTGATCGAAGGAGATCGGCGCCTCGCTCACGTCCTCGAAGGTCACTTCCTCCCAGGCGCTTTCATCGGCCAGCAGCGTTCGCAGCAGCTGGTTGTTGAGCGCATGTCCGGACTTGTAGCCCGTGAAGGAACCAATCAGGCTGTGGCCCAGCAGATACAGGTCGCCAATGGCGTCCAGGATCTTGTGCTTCACGAATTCATCACGGTAGCGCAGGCCATCCTCGTTGAGGATGCGGTAGTCGTCCACCACGATGGCATTGTCCAGGCTGCCACCCAGCGCCAGGCGGCGGGATTGCAGCGCTTCGATGTCGCGCATGAAGCCGAAAGTGCGGGCCCGGCTGACTTCCTTGACGAAGCAGGTACTGGAGAAATCGACCTCGGCGGTCTGGGTTCCGTTGTCGAAAACCGGATGATTGAATTCGATGGAAAAGGCCACCTTGAACCCTTCAAACGGTTCGAACCGGGCCCATTTCTCGCCGTCCCGCACTTCGATCGGCTTGCGGATACGAATGAAACGCTTGGCCGCGTCCTGCTCTTCGATGCCCGCCGACTGGATCAGGAAAACGAAGGGACCGGCGCTACCGTCCATGATCGGAACTTCGGGCGCGCTCAGCTCGACATAGGCATTGTCGATGCCCAGGCCGGCCATCGCGGACAACAAATGCTCCACGGTGGAGACCCGGACACCGTCCTGCACCAGACAGGTGGACAGCGTGGTATCACCCACGTTCTCGGGGCGAGCGGTAATGTCCACCGGCTCCGGCAAGTCCACGCGCCTGAAGACGATACCCGTATTGGCGGCGGCCGGACGCAAGGTCAGATAGACCTTTTCGCCCGTATGGAGGCCCACGCCGGTGGCGCGGATGATGTTCTTCAGTGTGCGTTGCCGAATCATCGCCGTGCTTTACTCCTGCACTGCGTATAAACCTTCCGGGCATGCCGCTAATCGGCTGCGCTCCGGACCTGCCCATCGATACGCCGACGTATGGGCGAACGGTGTCATTCTAATGTAATGAACACAATTTGCATACTGCGCCGCAACATAAGGCTTGTGCCCGTGCTGCGCAAGACGTGGGCGCCAATTAAAGCGAAGCATAGGCGCGCCGTCCAGTCTCTACCGTGCCGTTCATCACAAAAAACACCATAAACAAGGACTTCCAGACAGCGTCGCGAGCCGCCGACCCCGGGAGGCATCGGGATCGGCAACCACGCGAACGCCCAACCTCAGTCTCATGCGCAAACCGCGAGGCCGCGCCACAGCGCCCGACCTGGACCCGCATGCCCGAAGCCGGACCGATCCGGCGTCCGGATCAGTCCGCCTGGCGGCGCAGAAACGCCGGAATATCCAGATAGTCCATGTCGCTGCTGGCGCCCGGATACTTCTCGTTGGCCGCCTTCTTGCGAATCACGGTCGGGCGATCCAACTGACCGTAGTCCACCTCGCCACTGGGCTTCTTCGCCACGGCCCGGAGCTGCGGCTCCTGCGGCTGGATGGCGGTCTGACCCAGGCCGGTGGCCACCACCGTGACCCGCAATTCGTTCTCGAGTTCCGGATCGATAACGGTACCGACCACCACGGTGGCGTCGTCGTTGGCGAACTCCCGAACCGCTTGGCCCACTTCGTCGAACTCGCCGATGGACAGATCCAGCCCGGCGGTCACATTGACCAGAATGCCGTTGGCACCGGCCAGGTTCACGTCTTCCAGCAGCGGACTGGCGATGGCGCGCTCCGCCGCTTCACGGGCCCGGCCTTCACCGGAGGCCGCACCGGAACCCATCATCGCCATGCCCATCTCGGACATCACGGTGCGAACGTCGGCGAAGTCGACGTTGATCAGGCCCGGGCGGGTGATCAGTTCGGCGATACCCTGCACCGCGCCCAACAAGACGTCATTGGCGGACTTGAAGGCATCGAGCAGGCTGAGGTTCTTGCCCAGCACGCTCAGCAGCTTCTCGTTGGGGATGGTGATCAGGGAATCCACCGACTTGCTCAGCTCCGAAATCCCTTCCTGGGCAACACGCATGCGCTTGCCGCCTTCGAACGGAAACGGCTTGGTGACCACGGCCACCGTCAGAATGCCCATGTCCCGGGCGATCTGGGCCACCACGGGCGCCGCACCCGTGCCGGTGCCACCGCCCATGCCGGCGGTAATGAACACCATGTCCGCGCCTTCCAGGACCTCCTGGATGCGATCCCGGTCCTCCAGGGCCGCCTCGCGGCCCACCTCGCGGATTGGCGCCGGCGCCCAGGCCCTTGGTGATGTTGCTGCCCAACTGCAGCGCGGTGCGGGCAGCCGTGTTCTTCAACGCCTGGGCGTCGGTGTTGGCGCAGATGAAGTCCACGCCTTCGATATCGGCGGCCACCATGTGCTGCACGGCGTTGCCGCCGCCGCCACCGACCCCGATCACCTTGATCATTGCGTTCTGACTGAACGAATCCATAAGCTCAAACATCTTTACTGCCTCCTCAGCGAATCGCTCTTCCCGATAGCTGTGTATTGCCCGTAACCGCCCAGGGCTCAGAAATTGCCCTGGAACCAACTCTTCATCCGCGCCCAAAGCGCGGCGAAACCCGACTCTCCAACAAACTGCGTGACCTGACCGCCACCCCGGTTGTGCGCTCCGAACTGGAGCAGGCCGACACCGGTGGCGTAGATGGGGTTGCGGACCACATCCGACAGCCCGCTGACCTGGGTGGGCATCCCCAACCGGACCGGCATGTGGAAGACTTCTTCGGCCAGATCGATCGGCCCCTTCCATCTTCGAGCTGCCGCCCGTAAGCACCATGCCGGCAGCGATCAGATCCTCGAATCCGCTGCGCCGCAGCTCCTGCCTGCACCAGCGTCAACAGCTCTTCGTAGCGCGGCTCCACGACCTCGGCCAGTGTCTGGCGGGACAGCCGCCGGGCGGGCGGTCGCCCACACGCAGGCACCTCGATGGTCTCGTCCGCCCCGGCCAGTTGGGACAGCGCACAGGCATACTTGATCTTGATTTCCTCGGCGTGCTGGGTCGGCGTGCGCAGGGCCACGGCGATATCGTTGGTGACCTGATCGCCGGCGATGGGAATCACCGCCGTATGGCGGATAGCGCCTTCGGTAAATACCGCGATGTCGGTGGTGCCGCCGCCGATGTCCACCAGGCATACGCCCAACTCCTTTTCATCCTCGGTGAGCACCGCGTAACTCGAGGCCAGCTGCTCCAGGATGATGTCGTCCACCTCCAGCCCGCAGCGGCGGACGCACTTGACGATGTTCTGGGCGGCGCTGACCGCGCCGGTCACCATGTGCACCTTGGCTTCCAGGCGCACGCCGGACATGCCCACCGGCTCGCGGATTCCTTCCTGGCTGTCGATGATGAATTCCTGCGGCAGGATATGAAGGATCTCTGATCCGCCGGAATCGCCACCGCCCGGGCGGCATCGATGACCCGCTCGACGTCCGTGGCGCCCACCTCCTTGTCGCGGATGGCGACGATCCCGTGGGAATTCAGGCTGCGCACATGGCTGCCCGCAATGCCGGCGTAGACCGAGTGAATCTGGCAGCCGGCCATCAACTCGGCTTCCTCCACCGCCCGCTGGATGGACTGCACCGTGGATTCGATATTGACCACCACGCCCTTCTTCAGCCCCCGCGACGGATGCGAGCCGATCCCGATGATCTCGAGCGTCCCCTCCGGCGTGACCTCGCCGACGATCGCGACCACTTTCGAAGTCCCGATATCCAGGCCGACCAGAAGGTTGCGTTCCGTTTTCTTCGACATCTGCCTTCCTCTCGCCGTTAGGCCGTATTAACCATTGCCGGATACGCCCCGGCCCCTCGGGTTGAGCCTGACCGGCGCCTTCGCGGCGTTACTCGTCGTTCATTCAGAATCACTAAAGTTCTCTCCTCGCGGCTTGCTCAGCCGCCTGTCAGCCTCAACTCAGCGCGTCCGGCAATGGTTAATGCCCCTGCTGCCCGCCACTGTTGTCGGGGTCGGCCCAACGCAGCGCAAAACCGTTCGGGTACCGCAGATCCGCCGAGGCCAGCAGGTGAGACTGCCGCTCCGGGATGGTCTGGTAGGCGCCCACGAAGCGCCGCACCCGCGACTCCACGTCCTTGCGGCCAAGACTGATAAACGCCCCGTTGTCCAGGCGGACGCTCCATGAGCGGCGCTCATCCTGTTGCAGGGCCACAACGACGCGGTCCAACTTGCCGAAGGCCGTCTGCAGCTGCCGATACATCGCCATCACGCGCTCCGCATGGCCTTCGCCTCCGCTCAACGCGGGAAGCCCCTTCGGCCAAGTCGCCCGAGCCGGCGCGAACACTTGGCTGTCTTCATTCACCAGTGCTTTTCCGTTCCAGGTGGCCACAGCCGTCTGCTCGCGGATCCTCACTTCCAGGTCTCCCGGCCAGACCCGCCGCACCGAGGCGCTTTCGACCCACGGGAGCTTCTCGATGTCCGCGCGCACGGCGTCCACGTCCAAGTGCCAGTAACCGCGGGCCAGGTGGCTCTCCATGGCGCTACGGAGCTCATTCCGGGTCAGGTGGCGCAGGGGGCTGTCCACGTGCACGGCCCGCATCGGGAAAGCCGTCGACGCGGTGAGTTTCCGCCATCCCCAGGCCGCGCCGGTGCCAGCCAGCGCCAGAGCGGCCACCAGCATCACGGCCAACGCGCCGTGACGCAGCACCGGCCGTTGCCGGTCCACCTCGGGCTGGCGCCGCCTCACCTTGGCGCGCTCCCGGACCATTCAGGCACTCCGCTCCATGGTCTCCACCAGAATCCTCCAGACCAGCTCCTCGAAATCCATGCCCGCCGCCCGCGCCGCCATCGGCACCAGAGAGTGATCGGTCATCCCGGGAACCGTGTTCAGCTCCAGCAACCACACGGCACCGCTGTTGTCGCGCATCACGTCGATCCGGCCCCAACCCCGCGCATCCAGCGCGTAGAACGCGTCCAGGGCCAACCGTTGCAGTTGCCGTTCCTCTTCGGCCGGCAAGCCGCAAGGGCAGTGGTATAGCGTGTCCTCCGCCTGGTACTTGGCGTCGTAGTCGTAAAACTCGTGAGGCGTTTCAAGCCGGATCACGGGCAGTGCCTCGCCCGCCAGCACAGCGATGGTGTATTCATCACCGTGGACCCACCGCTCGGCCAGCACCTCCCGGTCATAGCCAGCGGCCGCCCGCCAGGCCCGCTCAAGTGCACCGGCATCGTTCACCTTTGCCATGCCAATGCTGGAGCCTTCCCGGGCGGGCTTGATCATCAGCGGAAACCCGACGACGCCGGGCACCGCCTCCAGATCCTGTTGCGCCCGGATAACGGCGAACGGAGGTGTTGGGAGGCCCGCTCCCAGCCAAACCTGCTTGCTCCGCAGCTTGTCCATGCCCAAAGCCGAACCGAGCACGCCGGTGCCGGTATAGGGCAGGCCAAGCACCTCCAGGGCGCCCTGCATGACTCCGTCCTCGCCGCCTCGCCCGTGAAGAGCGATGAACGCGCGGTCGAAGCCCTGGCCTTCCAGGTGGCCCAGCACATCGCGGCCCACGTCAACGCCAACCGCGTTCACGCCACGGCGGAGCAACGCCTGAAGAACCGCATCGCCGCTCTTGAGCGAAACCGCTCGTTCGGCGGACCAGCCGCCCATGAGCACGGCCACCCGGCCCAGATCCTTGGCATTGATGGCAGCATCAGCCGTCATGACTCAGGGCCTCCCCCACCACGCGCACCTCCGGAATCAGCGCAATGCCGAATCGGTCTTCGACCGTGGCGCGCACGCGCTCGATCAGGTTTTCGATATCGGCCGCCCGCGCGCCGCCGGTATTGATGATGAAATTGGCGTGCTTTTCCGACACGCATGCCTTTCCTTCACTGGTTCCCTTGAGCCCCGCCGCCTCGATCAGACGGGCCGCGTGATCGTCGGGTGGATTGCGGAACACCGACCCGCAGCTCGCCTTGCCCATGGGCTGCGTCTCGGCCCGCCGTGCCAACAGCCCCCGGATGCGTTCCTGAGATTCGGCGCCACTGCCCACCTGCAAGCCCAGCTCGGCGGCCACGAACCACTCGCCCTCGGCGCCGCGGACGCTGCGGTAGCCCACCTGGAATTCGCCCGCAGGGCGACGCCGCAAACGGCCACCGGCATCGACCGTTTCCACGGCGATCACGCGCTCCCAGGTTTCGCCTCCAAACGCGCCCGCGTTCATTGCCAGGGCACCGCCCATGGTGCCGGGAATCCCGGCGAGGAATTCACCGCCGATCAGATCGTGTTTCGCGGCAAAGCGGGCCACCTTCGCGCAGGGCACTCCGCATTCGGCCCGCAGCGTGGTCTTGCCGGTCAGTTCAAGTCCGCTGACGCCCTGGGTCTGGATTACGGTGCCCCGCAGCCCGCCGTCGCGAACCAGGAGATTGCTGCCCAAGCCGCACCAGAACACCGGTTCACCCTGGGGCAGGGACGCCAGGAACACAGCCAGGTCCTGCAGGTCCGCGGGACGATAAAAACGGTCTGCCGGCCCGCCCACGCGCCAGGACGTGTGTTTGGCCATGGGCTCGTCCACACGCAATTCGCCGCGAAGATTGGCCTGACTCGGAGCCGTCATCATTGGCCACCCCCCAACAGCCGGGTCTGAAGTGCCGCCGCCGCGCCGCCAATGCTGCCCGCCCCCATGGTCAGCAGCAGATCGCCGGGGCGCAGCACCCCAGGCAGGGTATCCACCAATTCCTCCACTGACTCCACGAACACGGGGTTGACCTTGCCGCGGGCGCGAATCGCACCGCACAGGCTCCGGGCGTCGGCGCCGGGAATGGGCTCCTCTCCGGCGGCATAGACCGGCGTCATCACCAGGGCGTCCACTTCCGAGAGCACCCGGGAAAAATCCTCGAAAAGGTCTTTGGTACGGCTATACCGATGCGGTTGGAACGCCAGCACCAGGCGGCGCTCCGGCCAACCGGCCCGGGCCGCCTTGAGCGTGGCCGCCAGCTCCCGCGGATGGTGGCCGTAATCGTCGATCACCAGTACGGAGCCGTCGCCCAGGGGCAGTTCACCGTAACTCTGGAAGCGGCGGCCCACACCCTGGAATCCGGACAAGGCCTTGGTCATGGTTTCGGGCGGAACACCCAGCTCGTGGGCCACACCCAACGCCGCCAGCGCGTTCTGCACGTTGTGCCGGCCCGGAATGCTGAGTTCCAGATCCAGGGTTTGCCCCCCCTCGGGCAGCCGCACCTTGAAGGAAGTACGGCCCTGGCTATGGTGGATGTCGTAGGCAAACAGGTCGGCGTCCTGCTCGATGCCGTACGTCCGCACCGGCCTGCCGATATCGGGAATCAGCTCCCGGACCACGGGGTCGTCCACGCACACCACCGCCAGACCGTAAAAGGGCAGATGGTGCAGGAATTCCAGAAACGTGCCCCGCAGACGATCAAAGTCGCCGCCGTACGTGCCCAGATGATCGGCGTCGATATTGGTGACAATGGCCATCATGGGCTGGAGGTACAGAAATGAGGCGTCGCTTTCGTCTGCCTCGGCCACCAGGAATCGTCCCGCGCCCAGGCGCGCATGGCTGGCGGAGCTGTTGAGGCGACCGCCGATCACGTAGGTGGGATCGTAGCCGCCTTCCGCCAGCAGGCTTGCCACCAGGCTGGTGGTGGTGGTTTTGCCGTGAGTGCCGGCCACGGCTATGCCGTAGCGGAAGCGCATCAGTTCGGCGAGCATCTCGGCCCGGGGGACCACCGGGACACGGCGGCGGTGGGCGGCCTGGACTTCGGGATTGTCCTCGCCCACGGCGCTGGAGATCACGACCGCATCCACGCTGCTGACGTGGGCCTCGTCGTGCCCGTAGTCGACCCGCGCGCCCAGATCCGCCAACCGTCGGCTCACGGCGTTTTCGCGCAGATCGCTGCCGCTCACCTCATAACCCAGATTGAGCAACACCTCCGCGATACCGCCCATGCCCGAGCCGCCGATACCCACGAAATGGACCCGGCGCACCCGGCCCATTCCGCCGGGACCGTGCGGCTGCCAATCGTTCGCGTGGGTCTTGCTCATCAGGCCGCCTCCATACAACGCTCGGCGACGCGGCGCGTGGCCTCCGGCCGGGCCATCTCCCGGGCCCGCGCGGCCATCATCCGCAATCGATCACGATCGTTTCCGAATTCCAGAAGCAGCGCCCCCAGCCGCTCCGCGTTCAGTTGCGCCTGAGGCAACAGCACCGCCGCACCGGCATCGACCAGATAGCGGGCGTTGGCGGTCTGATGGTCGTCCACGGCATACGGCAGCGGCACCAGGCACGCGGCCACACCCACCGCGGCCAGTTCCGCCACGGTCAGGGCGCCGGCGCGGCTAATCACCAGATCAGCCCAGCCGTAGGCTTCGGCCATGTCCTCGATGAACGCTTCCAGGACAACCGGCACGCCGTAACGCCGATAGTTGCCCTCGGCGGTCTCCAGTGTCTTGGTGCCGGCCTGATGGCGGATTTCGAATGACAGCCGGGAGGACACGTTGGCCAAGGCCTGGGGCACCACTTCGTTCAATACCTGAGCCCCCAGGCTGCCCCCGACCACGAGGATGCGCAGCGCACCGGTGCGCCCGGCCAGGCGCTGATCGGGGGCCGCGGTCTCGAACAGATCGGCCCGCACCGGATTCCCCGTCACTTCCGTCTGGCGCGCCCGCGGGAACGACACCGGGAAGCCGGTCATCACGCGGCGGGCCAGGCGCGAGAGCAGGCGGTTGGTAAAGCCGGGGACGGCGTTTTGCTCGTGCAAGTACAAGGGCTTGCGCAGCAGCCACGCGGCCACCCCGCCTGGCCCCGCAGCGTAACCGCCCATGCCGAGCACCGAGCGGGGCCGGTGACGGCGCAACACGGATACCGCCTGGGCGACGGCCCGGGCGATCACGGCAGGTGCCAGCACCCACCCCAGCATGCCGTTGCCACGCAGGCCCCGGACATTGAGAAACTCGAGCGGAATGCCGGCCGCGGGCACCACGCGCGCCTCCAGGCCGGCGCGGGTTCCCAGCCAGACCACGGGGACGCCCCAATCCTGAAGTTGGCGGGCAACGGCGAGCCCCGGGAACACATGCCCCCCGGTGCCGCCGGCCATGATCAGTACGGGAGCGGCCGATCGGTTCATGCGGCCCCCTTGGCCACGGGGCGCGCGGACACACCGGCCACGCGGACTTCGTAGTCCGCCCGCAGCAGCAGTCCCAACCCGAAGGCAGTCGCCACCAGGCTGCTGCCGCCATAGCTCATCAGCGGAAGCGTCAAGCCCTTGGTGGGCAGCAATCCCATGTTCACGCCCATGTTGATGCTCGCCTGCAGTCCCAGCCAGATGGAGATCGCGAAACTCAGGAAGGAGGCAAAGGGTCGCTGGGCCCGGGCGGCGCGAATGCCGATGCGCAGGCCGCTGAACACCACGTAGCCGAACAGGGCAACCACCACGACCACCCCGACCAGCCCCAGCTCTTCGGCCAGCACGGCGAAGACGAAGTCCGTATGCGCCTCGGGCAGGTAAAACAGCTTTTGGATACTGCCGCCCAAACCGACGCCGAACCATTCGCCGCGGCCGATGGCGATCAGCGACTGGGTGAGCTGGAAGCCGGAATCGAAGGGGTCGGCCCATGGGTTGATGAAGCCGGTCAGCCGCTGCCACCGATAGGGCGAGCCCACCACCAGGGCACCGGCCGCGCCACCAGCCAACATCACCAGCAGGCCAAACCGCCAAAGCGGCACACCCGCCAGGAAAAGCACGGCCATCCCGGTGGAGGCCAGGACCACGGCGGCCCCGAAATCCGGTTCCATCAACAGCAACAACGAGCACACGCCCAACACCGCCATGGGAATCAGAAATCCCCGGCTGGAGGTGCGCAGTGCCTCGCCCCGCCGCACGGCGTAGCCGGCCAGATAGAGGAACACCAGAAAGCGGATGAATTCCGACACCTGCATCTGGAAGATGCCCAGGGGAATCCAGCGGGTGCTGCCGTTCACCTGGCGGCCGATCCCCGGAATCAGAACCGCCACCAGCAGAAACAGCGCCAAGGCCAGCAGCGCCGTCCCGGAACGCTCCCAGGCTTCCAGACGGATACGCACCGTCACCAGCATTACGCCCGCACCCAGCAGGGCGTAGAACGCCTGGCGCTTGAGGAAATAGAACTCGTCGCCCGTTTGGCGGTCGGCAATCGAAATGGACGCCGACCCCACCATGATGACGCCCAGCACCACCAGGGCCAGGATCGCCAGGAGCAGGCGGTGGTCGATGTTTGGCCACAGTGGCGGCGCGCGTTCCCCGGAGCCGCGGGCGGCCATGATGTCGGTGAGTTGCAGGTTCATTCCGGCAACCTCCCCACGGCCTCGGCGAACACGCGGCCCCGTTCTTCGTAGCCGGAAAACATGTCGAAGCTGGCGCACGCCGGCGAAAGCAGCACGGTGTCGCCGGGGCGGGAGTCCTTCGCCGCCCGCGTTACAGCCGCTTCCATGTCCTCGGCAAACACATGCGGCACGGCATCGCCCAGGGCTTTGGCGATTAATGGGCCGTCGCGTCCGATCAGGACAACCAGACGGGCTTTGGCGGCCAGGGCCTCGCGCAAGGGTGCAAAGTCGGCGCCCTTGCCGTCGCCGCCGGCAATAAGGACAAGGGGGCCCGGCATCCCCGCCACTGCCGCGACGGTGGCCCCCACGTTGGTGCCCTTGGAATCGTCGTAGTACTGGACCCCGGCGCGTTCAGCGACCCACTGGCTGCGATGGGCCAAGCCGCGGAAACCGCGAAGCGCCTCCAACATGGCCTCCATAGGGAAGCCGGCGGCGACACCCAGGGCCAAAGCCGCCAGCGCATTGGCCTGATTGTGCCGACCGGGAATCTTGAGCTCGGCGACGGGCAGCAGGGGCGCCTGCCCCCGCGCCAGCCACGTCTCGCCGTCGTGTTCCAGCAGACCGAAATCGTCCGCTCGGCTTGGCGCACCGAGACCGAAGCCGATCATGGCCCGACCCACAGGGGCCATGGGCCGTACCCGCGCGTCGTCCAGATTCACCACCGCCGTTCGCGCCCGCGTATAGACCCGGGCCTTGGCGTCGGCATAGGCGCTCACCGTCGGGTAGCGGTCCATGTGATCGGGGCTCAGATTGAGCACTACCGCCGCCTGGGGTGCCAGGGTGCGCGTGGTCTCCAACTGGAAGCTGGACAACTCCAGCACGTAGAGTTCCGGCTCGGGATCCGTCAGAAGTTCCAGGGCCGGCGTACCGAGATTGCCGCCCACCCCTGCTTCAATACCGGCCGTAGCCGCCATGGCGCCCACCAGTGTGGTCACGGTTGATTTGCCGTTGGAACCGGTAATCGCGATCACCGGCGCGGTGGCGTGGCGCGCGAACAGCTCGATCTCACTGACCACGGGCACGCCGGCCGCAGATGCCGCGGCCAGGGCGGGTTCCGTCAACGCAACGCCGGGGCTCAAAACGATCTCGCCGCTGCCCCGCAACAGGTCACGGTCGAATCCGCCCACCGCGGCCGTCAGACCCGGTATCAGCCGGCGCGCCTCGTCCAGGCCCGGCGGCTGCGCACGGCTGTCCGTCACCGCCACGGGAACGCCCCGCGCATGCAGAAAGCGCAGGCAGGCCAATCCGGTCTTGCCCAGACCGACGACCACCGTTTTGCGCTCATTTGTCATTGCCAGTGCCTGCATCAGCGGATCTTCAACGACGACAAACCGATCAACACCAGGATCACCGTGATGATCCAGAACCGGACGATCACGCGGGGTTCCGGCCACCCCTTCAATTCGAAGTGGTGGTGCAGCGGCGCCATTCGGAATATCCGCCGCCCCGTGAGCTTGAACGACGCCACCTGGAGAATGACGGACACCGTTTCCACCACGAACACTCCACCCATGACGAACAGCACCAACTCCTGTCGCACCACCACGGCAATGGTGCCCAGAGCCGCGCCCAGCGCCAGCGCGCCAACGTCTCCCATGAATACCTGGGCGGGATAGGCGTTGAACCAGAGGAAGCCGAGGCCGGCGCCCACCAGCGCACCACAGAAGATGACGATCTCGCCTGAGCCCGGCACGTAAGGGATGCCCAGGTAGGCCGCGAACTTGACGTTGCCGCTGGCGTAGGCAAACACCCCCAGGGCGCCCCCGACCAGCACCGTGGGATTGATCGCCAGCCCATCCAGGCCGTCGGTGAGATTCACCGCGTTGCTGGTGCCGACGATCACGAAGTAGGTCAAGGGAATGAACAACCAGCCCAGTTCCGGCGTCACGCCTTTTACGAAGGGAATCACCAACTGGGTTTCCGTGGCGGAGGGCGCCGTGACGAACAGGATCACCGCCGCGCCCAGACCGAAGACGGACTGCCAGAAGTACTTGGCCCGCGCCGACAAGCCTTTGGAGTTGCCGAAGACCAGTTTCCGGTAATCGTCCACGCCACCGATGAGGCCGAACAGCAGCGTCACGCCCAGCACCACCCACACATAGCGATTGCGCAGGTCCGACCACAACAACGTGGCCACCGTCACGGCCACCAGGATCAATGCGCCGCCCATGGTAGGCGTGCCCGCCTTGGACAGATGACTCTGGGGCCCGTCGGCGCGGACCTGCTGGCCGATCTGGTAGTGCGTGAGCCGCCGAATCAGTACCGGCCCCACCATCAACGAAATCACCAGGGAGGTAAGCACACCCAGGATGGCGCGGAACGTCAGATACTGGAAGACGTTGAATCCGCTATGGAAATGTTCCAGGTATTGGGCAAGATACAACAGCACGTCAGCTCTCCGTCGTCCGCGTCGCGGCGCTGGGACCGGTTAGCGCGGCAACCACGCGCTCCATGCCCATGAGCCGGGACCCCTTCACCAAGACAGCGACGTCCGGTCTCAACTCCCGCTGTAAAACGCGAATCAGGGTGTCGCAGTCGGTGAACGAGCGTGCCCCCTCGCCAAAGCCTTTGGCCGCCTCTGCCGCCAAAGCGCCCAGCGCGAACAGCCGTTTCACACCAGCCTCCCGGCACTGACGCCCGGCGCCCGCATGCCAGCGCGGGCCCTCGTCGCCGAGTTCGCCCATGTCGCCCAACACCAACCACGGCTCGCCTGCCTGCTCCAACAGCACCGCGATCCCGGCTTCGAGGGATGCCGGATTGGCGTTGTAGCTGTCATCGATGACCAGCGCACCGCACTGGGCGCGACGTCGGTCCAACCGCCCCGCCACACCCCGCATGCTCGCCAGTCCGGCGGCAATATCGGCAAGCGGAACCTCCAGCGCCACAGCGGCGGCTGTCGCCGCAAGCGCGTTGAGCACGTTGTGCCGGCCGAGCAGGTTGAGCTGCAGGGGGAACGTACCCTCCGGCGTCGCCACCAGTCGCTGCTCGGCGGAGCCGGCCGTGTGCACCGCCGCGGACTCCTGAAAACCGAAGTCGATGATTCGCGCCTTCCCGGCCCGTTCCCGCCATAGCGGCGCGTAGACATCGTCGGCATTGATGACCGCCGTCCCGGTGGCGCCAAGGGCCTCGAACAGCTCGCCCTTGGTGCGAGCGACGCCGTCGATGCTGCCCAAGCCTTCCAGATGCGCAGGCCCGGCGTTGGTTACCAGGCCGACGTCGGGTTCGGCCAGGCCGGCAAGGTAGGCGATGTCACCGGCGTGGCTGCAGCCCATCTCCACCACGGCAAAGCGATGCCGGGTATCGAGCTGCAGCAGTGTGAGAGGCACGCCGATTTCGTTGTTCAGATTGCCCTGGGTGGAGAGGCTTGGCGCGACCCGCGCCAGAATCGCGGCGAGCATCTCCTTGACCGTGGTTTTGCCGTTGCTGCCGGTCACGCCCACGACCTTGCAGCCGGCCGCCTGCCGCCAGGCCCGGCCCAACTGACCCAACGCCCGGCGCGTATCCTCCACCACCACCTGAGGCAGCGTGGTTTCCACCAGGTGATCCACGACCACCCCGGCCGCGCCCAAGCGGCTGACGTCGTCGACGAAGCCGTGGCCGTCGAAGCGGTCGCCGCGCAAGGCGACGAACAGTTGTCCGGGCTCGGCCCGGCGACTGTCGGTGGTCACTGCGGAGAAACGTCCGTCTGCGCCCTCCAGGCGTCCGTTCAACACCCGCGCGGCTTCGGAAAGTGCCATCTCGATCATGACGCTCCCTCCCCAAGCACGCGCTCGGCGATTTCACGGTCACTCAGGTGCAGTCGGCGACCACCGATCAACTGATAATCCTCGTGGCCCTTGCCCGCCACCAACACTGCATCACCGGGCGCGGCGCTTCGAACGGCCAGACGAATGGCCGCTTCCCGGTCACGCTCCAGCTGGGGAACCATCCGGGAGAAACCGGCCCGGATCTCTGCGACGATGCGGTCCGGATCTTCGCCGCGGGGGTTGTCATCGGTCAGCACAACGGCGTCGGCCCAGCGCTCGGCGGCCTCCGCCATCAACGGACGCTTGCCGCGATCCCGGTCGCCGCCGCAGCCGAAAACACACCAGAGACGACCGGCCACGTGGTCGCGGCAGGCACGAAGCGCCGCCTCCAGCGCACCGGGGGTATGGGCATAATCGACGATGATCAGAGGACGACCGGCCGCGGTGAAGCGCTCCATACGCCCGGCAACCGGCCGCAGGCGCGCCAACCGTTCCCGCGCCATCTCCGGATCAAAGCCCAAGGCGTGCAGCACAGCTCGCACGGCCAGCACGTTAGCCACGTTGAAATCACCCAGCAGCGGCAACTCCACGCGCTCATCGCCGCCCGGGCCTGCAAAACCCACGGCCAGCCCCTCGGATAGATGCTCGATCTTTTGACACCGGAAATCCGCACCGGATTTGCCGGCGGCGGAATAGCTCCACGCCTTGGGACCGCCCCGGCCGAGTAGTTGCCGGCCCAATTCGTCATCCATGTTCAACACCGTTGCGCCAAGGCCCGGAAACTCAAACAGGCGCGCCTTGGCAGCGCGGTAAGCGTCCACAGTGCCGTGATAGTCCAGGTGGTCGCGACCCAGGTTGGTCAAAACCGCCACCGCGAAGCGCACGCCCGCGACGCGGGCCTGATCCAGGGCGTGAGAAGACACTTCCATGCTGGCGAACCGGGCGCCACCGGCTGCGGCCTCGGCCAGCACCCGGTGAACGTCGATGGCACCGGGCGTGGTGTGACCACCCGCCTCGAGGCTTCCGTACAGGCCGTAGCCCAGGGTTCCCATGACGGCGCATGGCGCCTCCGGGGCGCCCAGGGCCTGGGCCAGGAACTGGCTCACGGACGTCTTGCCGTCGGTACCGGTCACGCCCACCACCTGCAGACGCGCGGACGGCTCCTCGTAGAATCGGTCGGCCAGCAGCCCCAGTTTCGCCGCCAGGCCGGGCATCTCGACACAGGGCACACCGGCGTCGCGGCAGCGCCGCAGCGCCGGCTCGCGGCCCGCCAATGGCGGCTCCCACAGGATCGCAACGGCCCCGGCCTCCAGCGCGGCGGGCGCGAAATCCAGGCCATGATGGTTCTCGCCGGCGCGGGCGCAGAAGAGGAAACCAGGCTCCACGGCCTGGCTGTTCTCGGTCATCCCGCTGATGGCCCGGTCCTGACCCGGCAGGAGCTCGGCCATGCCTTCGAGCAGGCGTCGCAGAGTTGGCTCCGAGGACATGCGTTGGGCGGCCATCATTTGCCACCCTCCCGGGCCGCCACCAGAGTCTTGCTACCGGGCACATTGTCCGGCGGGATATTCAGCAGGCGAAGCGCCCCGCTCATTACCCGCTCGAACACGGGAGCCGCCACTTGGCCGCCGTAGAAACCACCCCGGGTTGGCTCGTCGATCATCACCGCCATGACCAGTTGGGGATCGCTGGCCGGCGCCATGCCCGCGAACACCGCCTTGTAGCGATCATCGGAATAGCCGCCGGCCACCGGCTTTTTCACGGTGCCGGTCTTGCCGGCCACCTGATAGCCCGCGATCCGGGCGGCAGGCGCGGTACCCTCGGTGCTGACGACGCCCTGCATCATCCGGCGGACGAGTTTCGCGGTGGAGGCTTCCATCACCCGCTGGCCGCGAACGGGGCCGTCGGACTTGAGGAAGGTCACCGGGCGATACAGACCGTCGGTGGCGATCACGCAATAGGCCTGGGCCAACTGCAGGGCGGTGGTCGACAGCCCATACCCAAAGGCCATGGTGGCCCGGCCGATATCGCTGCGCGGCGGCTGTACCGGCAGGGTGCCGGGGGATTCTCCGGGGAAGGCGCTGCCGCTGCGGCGGCCGAAGCCGACACGCCCGAGCATGGACCAGATCACATTCGACGGCATGCTCAAGGCGATCTTGGCGGCGCCCACGTTGCTGGACTTCTGAATGATCGTGGAGATATCGATCACCCCGAAATCACGGGAATCGTGGATCGGATGGCCGCCCACCCGCAACACCCCCGGACGGGTGTCGATGGTGGTGCGCGGCTTGATGGCGCCATACTCCAGGGCGGCCGCCACGGTGAACGGCTTGATCGTGGAACCGGGCTCGAACACATCCGTCACCGCACGGTTGCGATAGTCGGTGCCCTTGAGATCGTCCCTGCGATTTGGATTGAACGCCGGCTGATTGACCATGGCCAGCACTTCGCCGGTGTGCGGATTGAGCAGCACCAGCGAGCCGGAGCGGGCGTGATGCTGGATCACCGCGGCCTTCAACTCCCGGTAGGCCAGGTACTGAAGGCGGCGGTCAATACTGATGGTCAGATCCCGGCCCGGCTTGGGTGCCTTGATCTGCTCCACGTCCTCCACGACCCGGCCCAGCCGATCCTTGATCACGCGCTTGGCGCCGGCCTGTCCCGAGAGCCAGTTGTCATAGGCCAGCTCCAGGCCCTCCTGGCCATGGTCGTCGATGTTGGTGAAGCCCAGCACATGGCCCGCCACCTCGCCCGCGGGATAGAAACGCTGGTACTCGCGCTGCAGAGCGACACCGGGGAGCTGAAGACTCCATGACCCGTTTGCCCAGTTCCGGCGTAACGTGACGTTCGATATACACGAACTCCCGCTGGGAATGCCGGCGCAGCCGCCGCAGCAGCTCCGAGGACTTGATGCCCAGCAACTTCGCCAACCGCGGCACTTGGTCGGACGCCGCCAACAGTTGGCCGGGATCGGCCCACACGGAATCCACCGGCGAACTGACGGCCAACGGCTCGCCATCGCGATCGCGGATCATGCCCCGATGGGCGGGCATATCGACCACGCGCAGATATCGGGCGTCGCCTTGCACCTGCAGGAAATCGTTGCGGAAGACCTGCAGATCCACGGCGCGGGCGACCACCGCGCAGGCCAGCGCGGCAAAGCCCACCACCACCAGCGCAAAGCGCCAGCGTGAAAGGCTCCACCGATTATCGCTATCTTGCCTGGTCAACTCGCCCAACCTCGTTACGGTTGCAGAATCACGATTTCGTCGCGGCGCGGCATCTTCATGTCCAGCTTCTGCCGAGCCAATCTCTCTATTCGGCTGTGAGTCGCGTACGCGCCCTGCTCCAGCTGAAGCATTCCCCACTCCGCGTTGAGCCCGTCGCGCTTGCGATGCAGGGCTTCCAACTCCGAAAACAGGCGGCGCGACTGGTGCTGCGCATAAATCACGGCCACCGCGGAACCAACCACTGCGCCAGCCAGCACCAGAGCCACAACCTGGGCGGCCCTCACGGCAATCGCTCCGCGACCCGGAGGACGGCGCTTCGCGAGCGCGGATTGACCGCCAGTTCCGCTTCGGAGGCACGCACCGCCTTGCTCACAAGCTTCAATTTGGGGCGCAATTCCGGCGGCACCACAGGCACCTCCGGCGGCAGATCCTGCACCGTGGCGTTGCGCCGCATGAACCGCTTGACCAACCGGTCCTCCAACGAATGGAAGCTGATAACGACCAGTCGCCCGCCCGGTTCCAGCAGGTCGTTGACCCGCTCCAGCAACGCCGCCAGGGAATCAAGCTCGCCGTTCACCTTCATGCGGATCGCCTGAAAACTTCTCGTCGCCGGATGCTTGCTCCGCTCTCGACTCGGCGCCGCCGCGTCGATCAGTGCCGCCAGCGCGCGGGTCGTGGCGGGCAACTCGCCGGCCTCGCGGACCCGCACAATGGCGCGGGCGATCCTGCGCGCGTATCGCTCTTCCCCGTATTCGCGCAGAACACGGCTGATATCCCTTTCCTCGGCCCGTGCCAACCAGTCCCGTGCCGTCTCGCCCTGAGTCGTATCCATTCTCATGTCCAAAGGGCCTTCGCGGAGAAAGCTGAAACCGCGTTCGGCGGTATCCAACTGGGGCGAGGACACGCCCAGATCCATGAGCAGACCCGAGACCCTGCCCGAGAGGCCCGCCTCATCCAACAAGCCGGGCAGCCGATCGAACGAGGCATGGACCAGGCGGCAACGCCCATCCGATGCAAAACGTTCCCTCGCCTCCGCGATGGCGTCCGGATCCCTGTCCACCAACCACAGCCGCCCGTCTGGCCCCAGACAATCGAGAACGGCCGCGGCGTGTCCGCCGCGGCCGAAAGTTGCGTCGACGTAGAGCCCGTCGGCACGCACCGCGAGACCGGATAGCGCTTCCTCCAGCAATACGGGCCGGTGAGCGGCATCGTTGTCCATCCTCGCTATCGCCCCTGGCACCTGTCGGGCCTGTCGTTACTGTCCTTATTTAAAGCGAGAGCGACTCCAGCTCCTCCGAAAGCTCGAAGTCCTCCGCCGCCTCGGCGAGCCACTGATCGCAACGTTCCGACCAGGTGGACTCGTCCCACAGCTCGAATTTGTTTCCCTGGCCGATCAACACGACCTTCTTGTCCAGCCCCGCGAACGAGCGCAGCGGCGGCGGCAGGAGAATCCGGCCGCTGCCGTCCAGCTGCGCCTCCGTGGCGTGGCCGATCAACAGGCGCTGCAAACGGCGGGTTTGGGGTTTGAGGCTGGGAAGGCGAACCAGCTTCTGCTCGATCTCCTCCCATTCGGGCAACGGGTACACCAGCAAACAGTGATCCGGATCCACCGTCACAACCACTTCCCCCGCGCAATAGGCCATCAGGCTCTCCCGATAACGACTGGGAAAGCTCATCCGCCCTTTGGCGTCGAGATTCAGATGTGCAACACCCCGAAACACGATATGCCCCGCGACCCCCTAAATTTCCATTTTCTGCCACTTTGTCCCACCTCGGCACACTATAGGAACCGCATCTCGACCTTGTCAAGCTGAAACAGGGGCAATTCTTTCTTTCGCAACAAATACTTAGAAACAATTCACAGAAATCCGGGAACCCGGAAGCAAAACCGGAAGGAGAAAGATCGTTAAATCAGCGGGTTAGGGGATCATAGTCGAAACAGCCTGAGGCGAATAACCTCAAGCTGTTGAAATTAAAACAAATTAATCAAGGATTCGCGCAGTCGCGAAGAAAAGAAAAGGTGGGAGTCAGCCTGTAAGCCGGGTTCTGTCGTGTGCAGCCATTCCTCTGGGACGCACGTCACCGTGCGCCTCAAGCGACCTACCCGGGAGCGGTGCGGGCCACACCCATGCTCCCCTATTTGGTCTTGCTCCGAGTGGGGTTTACCATGCCGCGGAATGTTGCCACCCGCGCGGTGCGCTCTTACCGCACCTTTTCACCCTTACCGGCGCCGAACGGCGCTTAGGCGGTATATTTTCTGTGGCACTGGCCGTAGGCTCGCGCCCCCCAGGGGTTACCTGGCACCCTGCCCTATGGAGCCCGGACTTTCCTCCACCATCGAAACGATGGCAGCGACCGCACGGCCGACTCCCGGCGCGGATCATAGCATACTCAGCCGCGCTCCAGATCCAGCGCAAGCCTGTAGAGGCGATTGCGCGGCAGGCCCGTCAATTCCACCGCCAGCGCGACCGCGCGCTTGACCGGCAACTCCTTGAGCAGCAAACCCAATACACGCTCGGCCGACTGCACCGCCGAATCGTCGTCCTCGACTGGGGCGGCGCCACCCACCACAACCACAAACTCGCCCTTGCGCTGCTGGGGATCCGCCCGCGATCCGTTCGGCGATCTCCGCTGCCCCACCCCAGAGCACCGTCTCGTATTGCTTCGTCAGCTCCCGGCAGACCGCCAGCTCGCGGTCTGCGCCCAACACGCCCGCCAAATCGGCAACCATGGACTCGATGCGGTGGGAGGACTCCAGAAACACCAGCGTCCTCGATTCCGTCGCCAGAGCCTGCAGCCGCCGGCGCCGGGCCTCTCCCTTGGCCGGGAGAAAGCCCTCGAAGCAGAATCGATCGGTGGGAAGCCCCGCAACACTGAGTGCCGCCGTGAGGCTGCTGGGCCCCGGCACGGCCAACACCCGCACGCCGGCCCGGCGCGCCTCCCGCACCAGCCGGTAACCCGGATCGCTGATCAGGGGCGTACCCGCGTCGCTGATCAGGGCCACGCTGGCACCGGCCGCCAGTTCAGCGAGCAACGAGCTCAGGCGGGCCTCTTCATTGTGCTCGTGCAGGCTCAGCAGGCGGCGCTGAATGCCGAAATGAGCCAGCAGCGACTTGCTGTGCCGGGTGTCCTCGGCAGCGACCACGTCGGCCTCGCGCAAGGTGGAAAGCGCGCGCTCACTGATATCGCCGAGATTCCCGATCGGCGTAGCAACCACATAGAGTACACCCGGTTCGATTGACACCCGCCACCTCGAAAAACATACTGCTTGGCTCAGTGAATGAGGGCTCCAGCCCTCCGGATGCCCATCACACTACATCTATGATCACCCAAGCCAAGCGTTCGCTCCGCATAGCCGGCCTGCTGTTTGTCACTGCGTTGATCGCCGCGTGCGCGACGCAGCCGACCAACGCACCCCGCGAGAAGCCCCAGACCGAGGTCCAGGCGGACCAGGCAGCGGCTGCGGGCAACCATGCCCAGGCGGCGCTACTGTATCGCGAGGCCGCCAAGGATGCGACCACGCCGCTGAAAGAACAGCTTCTGCTCAGCAGTGCGGAGCAGTACCTGGACGCGGACCAGTCCGATCCGGCCCGCGAAGTCCTCAAGGAAATACCAGACAAGGATCTCCCGGCCGCCCTTCTGAATCGCCGCCAGGTGGTCCTGGCACGGCTGGTGCTCCAGCAACAGCAACCGGAACGAGCCCTTCAGCTTCTGGCGAACGTCAATGCCGAGGATCCGGCGGTGCGTGCGCGTGTGCTGGCCGTCCGGGCGGAGGCGCTCAAGGATACCGACCGTCCTCTGCCCAGTGCCGAGGCCCTGGTGGAGCGCGACAAACTGCTCACCGACGAGCAGGCCCGTGAACGGAATCGCAAGCGCATCTGGGAAACCCTGAACCAGACGCCCATGCCCCTGCTCCGCGAACGGATGCCGCCGGCGCCGGACCAGTTCGGCGGATGGCTCGAGCTGGCATTCCTGGTTCGAGTCCACCGCCTGAATTTCCCGGAACTGGAAACCGCCGTCCGCAAGTGGCAGGAACGCTATCCGGACCATCCGGCGAACAAGAATATCGTGCCCGAGACGCTACAGCTCTATCGGGAAAAACTGCGGGAGCCCGCTCACATCGGCCTTCTCCTCCCCCTCTCGGGCCAACTGGCCGACGCGGGCAAGGCGGTGCGGGACGGCTTCATGGCCGCCTACTACGGCGTCCCCGCCGACAAGCGCCCCGTGATCACGGTCTACGACGTGGGCGAACAGGGACGGGATCCCTGGTCCGCCTACCTGCAAGCCATCCAGGATGGGGCGGAAATGGTGGTGGGGCCGCTGACCAAGCCCGCCGTCAAGGTCTTCAGCGAAGGGGCGTCGCTACCGGTGCCGGTGCTGGCCCTGAACACGCTGCCCGGCCAGGCGCAGCCTGCCTCGGGCCTCTATCAATTCGGCCTGCCGCCCGAGGACGAAGCCCGCCAGGCGGCCCAATACGGGGCTGCTCACGGCTACAGCCACGCCGTGGTTCTGGTCCCCCAGGGGGACTGGGGCGACCGGGTACGGCAAGCCTTCGCGACGCGGTTTCAGGAACTGGGAGGCTCGGTGCTGGAGAGCGCCGACTATCCGCCCGGGGCCAGCGACTTTTCCGATCCAATCCAGGAGTTGCTCAACCTGGATAACAGCACGGCGCGGTACCGGCGCCTGGAGCGTGTTCTTGGCGCCCAAGTGGAATTCGAGGCCCGTCGCCGCCAGGACGTGGACTTCATGTTCATCGGCGCCTTCCCCCGCGAGGCGCGCCTGATCCGACCGCAGATCCGCTTTTACCACGGCATCGACCTGCCGGTGATCGCCACCTCACAGGCCTACTCCGGCACACCCGATCCGAACGCCGATCAGGACATGGACGGCTTGGTGTTCTTCGGCATGCCGTGGGTATTCGCCGACAATGTTCCCGAGGCCCCCAACCGCGCCCGCCTGGCCGCCCTATGGCCAAATCGCGTCGCCCGGTTTCCCCGCCTTTATGCCCTTGGCATCGACGCCTATCGCCTGGTCCCGCACCTGGACATTCTGTATCAGTATCCGGACCAGCGGCTGGACGGCGTGACCGGGCAGCTGCGAATGAACGCCCAGGGCCGGATCGAGCGGGAGTTGCTGCCGGCCCGGTTTGTCGACGGCAAGCCCGAGCTGATCGAACAGGAGCCGGCGAGCCCGGCCACGGTACCGTAGCCGAACCATGGGGCGGCGCTCGGTGGAACAGGGCCAGGCCGCGGAAGCGCGAGCACGGCGGTATCTGGAAGCCCAGGGGCTGACATTTCGCAGGGCCAACTACCGAACCCGGCGGGGCGAAATCGACTTGATCATGACCGACGACGGCACCACGGTGTTTGTCGAGGTGCGGCGCCGCCGAAGCGCGCGCTTCGGGGAAGCGGCGAGCAGCGTCGATTACACCAAACAGCGGCGGCTGACATCGGCGGCCGCCGACTATCTGCAGAAAGAGCGTCCACGCGGGCCGAGCCGCTTCGACGTGGTCTGCATCGAGGGGCCCGGGGAGACCCTTCGCTGGATCCCCAATGCGTTCGATGCGGCGGAATAAACCCGGTCCGCGCCGGCCTCTCCGCCTCCGGGCACGGACCGCAACCTGAAAAGAGATTTATGGACAAACACGAACGCGTCGCCCAGCAATTCCTGGCCAGCATTCAAACCAAACAAGCCGCGGCGGAGCCGCTGGCGCCGGTCATCGTGCGCGCCGCTGAACTGATGGTTCATGCCCTGCAGCGCGAGGGTAAGATCCTGAGCTGCGGCAACGGTGGCTCCGCCGCCGACGCCCAGCATTTTTCCGCCGAGCTGCTGAACCGTTTCGAAATGGAGCGTCCCGGACTGCCGGCCCTGGCCCTCACCACCGACAGCTCGACGCTCACCTCCATTGCCAACGATTACGCCTACGACGAGGTATTCTCCAAGCAGGTTCGGGCCCTCGGGCTGCCCGGCGACGTGCTCCTCGCCATCAGCACCAGCGGGGGCTCCGGCAACGTGGTGAACGCCGTCGACGCCGCCCACGAGCGCCATATGCACGTGGTGGCATTGACCGGACGGGACGGCGGCACCGTCGCCACCCGGCTCAGCGGCGAAGACGTGGAGATCCGCGTTCCGGCCAGCGTGACCGCCCGCATCCAGGAAGTCCACCTGCTGGTCATCCACTGCCTGTGCGACCTGATTGATCAGTCGCTGTTCAACCCGGAGGCGATGGGATGAACCCCGCCTTTCGCGGTGCGCTTGGGGTCGTGCTTGCCGCCACACTGCTGACGGGCTGCGCGCCGTTGCTTGTGGGTGGAGCGGCCGGCGGAGCCGCCATCGCCCACGATCGCCGGAGTTTCAACGCCATGATGGACGACCAGGGCGTTGAAATGAACGTACTGGGCTACGTCCTGGACCACGATTCGCTCCTGCAGCAGACGCATGTCAACGTGACCAGCTATAACCACGTCGTCCTCCTGACCGGGGAAGTCTCCCAACAGGCCCAGGCAGTCCAGATCACCGACTACGCCAAGGGCCTCAAGCAAAGCAGCCGCGTCTACAACGAGTTGGCCGTCATGCCGGAAAGCTCCCTGATCTCCCGCAGCCGGGACAGTTTTCTTACGGCCAAAGTAAAGGCGAAGCTATTCGAAATTCGCACGCTGCCCGGCTTCGATCCCACCCGGGTCAAAGTGGTCACCGAGAGGCAGATTGTCTATCTGATGGGCTTGGTGAGCCACGCCGAGGCGGATGCCGCCACGGACGTGGTCCGCCGCGTGGGCGGCGTGGCAAAGGTCGTCCGGCTGTTTGAATACACCGATTGAAACGGCGGCGGCCGCAAACGTCACCCCTGCTCGAGCACCCGCCGGTAGAGCAACGCGTCATCCTCCGAGAAACAGCAGGCAACGATCCGATCAAAGTCGCCCTCGGCGGCGCGCATCTCCTCCACGGCAATGCGCGCGGCGGGCTCCTTCGGAAACCCGTAGACCCCGGTACTGATGGCGGGAAAAGCAATGCTGCGAGCACCCTTTTCACAGGCAAGCGCAAGCGAGCGCCGATAGCATGAACGCAGCAGCTCCCGCTCGCCCCTCTCACCACCCGACCACACGGGCCCCACGGTATGGATCACCCAGCGCGCCGGAAGACGAAATCCCTCCGTCACTTTCGCCTCGCCGGTATCACAGCCGTTCAGAGGCCGGCAGGCCTCAAGCAGTTCAGGGCCCGCGGCGCGATGAATGGCGCCGTCCACGCCACCACCGCCAAGCAGGCTCTTGTTGGCGGCGTTGACGATGGCATCGACGTCCAAGCGCGTTATATCGCCTTGAATAACCTCGATCATGTCGTTGACCCTTGGTTCGGCGGATTGACAAAACGCTGAGGGCGAAGAACGTCACGGACAAGGGCCGAGGGAAAAGTGAAAGGCTATTTGACGACCCGCAGATTGGGACGTTTGGAATCCGACCCGTCGCCGTCCGGCCCGGAGGGAGGGCCACCATTGTCCGGTTCGTTGAACAACATGCCCTGCCCGTTTTCACGAGCGTAGATCGCGAGAACCGCCTCGCTGGGGATTTGCACATCGAACGGCGTGCCGCCGAAGCGGGCGCTGAAGGTTACACCCTGGTTGGTGAGATCCAGGTCCCGCACGGCGCGGGGAGAGATATTCAAGACCAGCTTACCGCCATCGGCGTAGTCCAGCGGCGCATGCACGCCCTCGCGTCGCACGTCCACCAGCAGATAGGGGGTGCAATCGTTGTCGAGAATCCAATCGTAGAGCGCGCGGACCAGATAGGGCCGGCTCGATGTCATCGGTTTGTCTGGAGGCACCGACGGCATTTCC
Organism: uncultured Gammaproteobacteria bacterium; assembly: GCA_963711725.1. Lineage (GTDB taxonomy): Bacteria > Pseudomonadota > Gammaproteobacteria > Nitrococcales > Aquisalimonadaceae > CAVQFO01. The sequence goes on from CAVQFO010000023.1 coordinate 498,834, forward strand.
CCTCCTGGCAGTCTAACCGGCTCAATTGATTGCGGAGGACACGCCCTCCGCTTTCGCGGAACCTCTAACTTCGCATACTCCGCTCGGCCTCGGTGAGGCTCTTGCGGAAGGATTCCAAGGCGAACAGCCGATCCATGTAGTCAAGCAGACCCTTGTTCTGCTTGCCCGCCGGCTCGATGCCCAGAACCGGAAGCCTCCACAGCAGCGGCGCCAGCGCGCAGTCCATCACCGTCAGCTCGTCGCTGAGAAAGAACGGCTTGGCGGCGAACACTTCGTCGCTGGCCGTGAGACCGTCGCCGAGCTGCTTGCGAGCGGAATCGGCATCGTCTCCGGCCTCAATCTGTTCCATGAGGCCGTACCAATCCTTTTCAATCCGATACAAGGCCAAGCGTGCCTTGGCCCGGGACACCGGATCAACCGGCATCAAAGGCGGATGCGGGAAACGCTCATCCAGATACTCGGTGATCACCTTGGTGTCGTACAGCGCCAGGTCGCGATCCACCAGAGTGGGAACCGTCCCGTATGGATTCAGGTCGACAAGATCCTCCGGCTTGTCATCCGGGTCAACCAGCAGGACTTCGTAGGTAATTCCCTTTTCCGCGAGCACGAAACGCACCCGATGACTGTACGGGCAGGTTTCCCCAGAAAACAAGGTCATAACAGAACGTTTGCTCACCGCCGCCATGGGCGTTCTCCCAATCAACACGAGACCGGTGCGGGAAAACCCCGCACCGGCGAATCACTTCAGTGGACGTCTTTCCAGTATTCCTTCTTGAGGAGATAGGTAACGCCCAGGAAGAACAACAGGAAGATGATGACGTAGATACCCAGATGCCGAGACTTCAGCTCGTAGGGCTTGGCGACGAAGGCCAGGAAATTGACCAGGTCATGGGTGGCCTGACGGTATTCCTCCGGCGTCAACCGGCCGCCCTTCTCGGGCACATGGACACCGGTAACCACCAGATGGTCCTTGCCCTCGCCCGACTTGACGTCGTGGTAGACCGGCTCGGGCACGCCCTGAAGCTGCCACAACACGTGCGGCATACCCACCTTGGGAAATACCAGGTTGTTGACGCCGAATGGCCGCGAATCATCCTTGTAGAACGTGTTCAGGTACGTATAGACCCAGTCCGCACCCCGCAGCCGCACTTCGGTGCTGAGATCCGGCGGGGCAACCCCGAACCAACCCTTGGCCTCTGTCGGGTCCATGGCGATGTTTATCTGCTCGTGGACCTTGGCACCGGCCGGCGCAATGTACTTCATCACGAGTTTGGGGTCGGCGCCTATGCCCTCTGCCAACTGGCTGTAGCGCATGTACTTCAGCGAATGGCAGCCCATGCAGAAATTGGCGAACATCTGAGCGCCGCGCTGCAGGGACGCCGTGTCCGCCGCATCCACGTTCGCATCCATCAACTCGACACTGGACTCCGCGGCCATAGCCGACAGGGGAAGCAGTACGAACAGCAGAGCAATCAGAGTTTTTCTCATTAGTGCGTCACCCTTTCCGGAACCGGCTTGGTCTTCTCGAGCCCAAAGTAGGTGTACACCCACAGGAACGCGAAGTAGAGGAAGTAAACGGTACCCAGCACCTGAGCGGCGGTCTTGTAGGCCGGTGTCGGCGGCTTGAGGCCCAGGTAGCCCAAACCAATGAAGCACGCCGCGAAAATCGCCAGGGCGATCTTGTAGGCGAAGCCGCGATAGCGAATGGAGTGCACACGCCCGCGGTCGATCCAGGGCAGCAGCCCCAGCAGCACGATCGCCGAACCCATGGCGACAACGCCCAGGAGCTTGTTCGGAACGGCGCGGAGAATGGCGTAGAACGGCGTGAAGTACCACACCGGCGCGATATGCGGCGGCGTCTTGAGGGCATCCGCGGGCTGGAAGTTCGGCGACTCCAGGAACAGACCGAAGCCCTCGGGCGCGAAGAAGATGATGGCGGTGAACACGATCAGGAAGACCACGACGCCCACCAGATCCTTCACCGTGTAGTAGGGGTGGAACGGGATGCCGTCGCGCGGGATGCCGTTCTCATCCTTGTTCTTCTTGATCTCAACGCCGTCGGGGTTGTTGGAACCAACCTCATGCAGCGCCAGGATATGGGCAACGACCAAGCCGATGATCACCAGCGGCAGCGCCACCACGTGCAGCGCGAAGAACCGGTTCAGCGTAATGTCGGAGACGTTGAAGTCACCGCGAATCCAGGTCACCAGCGCATCGCCCACATGGGGGATGGCGCCGAACAGGGAGGTGATCACCTGCGCGCCCCAGAAGGACATCTGACCCCAGGGCAGCAGGTAGCCCATGAAGGCCTCGGCCATCAGGGACAGGTAGATCAACATGCCGAAGATCCAGATCAACTCACGGGGCTTCTGGTAGGAGCCGTAGAGCAGGCCTCGGAACATGTGCAGGTAGACCACGATGAAGAAGGCCGAGGCGCCGGTGGTATGGATATACCGGATGAGCCAGCCCCAATGTACGTCTCGCATGATGTACTGTACGGAGGCGAAAGCCGTGTCCGCACCGGGCTTGTAGTTCATGGTCAGCCAGATGCCGGAAAGGATCTGAATCACCAGGACCAGCAGCGCAAGGGAGCCGAAGAAATACCAGAAGTTGAAGTTCTTCGGAGCGTAATACTTGGCCAGGTGGTCATCCCACAACTGGCTCAGCGGAAAGCGGGCGTCGAACCAGCCCAGCAGACCGCCTTGGATCTTGTTCTTGCTCTCGCTCATCAGGCCGCTCCTTTGTCTTCACCAACGACGATCACGTTGTCGCTGGCATAACGATAAGGTGGGACTTCCAGGTTCATCGGCGCGGGAACGCCCTGGTAGACTCGGCCCGACAAGTCGTACTTGGAGCCGTGACAGGGGCAGAAGAATCCACCGAACCACGGCACGCCCATTTCCTCATCGTCGGGATAGGGTTTGTAGAGCGGCACACAGCCGAGATGGGTGCAGATGGCCACTACCACCAGATACTCCGGCTTGATGGCGCGCGGAATATTGCGACAGTAGGGAGGCGTCTGCGACGCCACTTTCGACAAGGGGTCGCGCAAGGTGTCGTTCAGGGAGGGCAGCTTTTCCAGCACCTCTTTCTGACGACGCACCACCCACACCGGTTTGCCGCGCCACTGAGTGGTCACGCGCTGACCGAATTCCAGCTTGCTCACGTCTGCCTCGACCGGTGCACCGGCGGCTTGAGCCCGGGCGCTCGGCTTCCAATAGGCGAGGAACGGAACCGCCGTAAACGCCGCACCGACCCCACCGACCACGGTTGCAGCCGTAGTCAGAAAACGGCGTCTGCCCTTATCCGCGCCATCCTGGTTCATCCAACGACCCCCTAGGTTGGGTTTTAGATTCAATTCTTGGAAATGAGAGTTCCGGCCCGACTCGATCGCTGCGGGAAGTATTAGGGACCTACCCAGGCCGACACGGCGCATTAGGATCTTACATCCCACCGGAGAGGTCAAGCGAAGCGCCGAAAAGCCTTGCGGCGCGCAGGCTTACGAAGAGCGCATCAGGCAGGGCTGTCCACGTCGACGAATTCGTGGCGGATTCCGAAGCGCTCGGCCAAGTGCTCGCCCAGTTCCTGCACGCCGTAGCGCTCGGTGGCGTGATGGCCGGCGGCGAAGTACTCGATGCCCCGTTCCCGGGCCACATGCACCGTGGGCTCGGAGATCTCGCCGGAGAGGTAGGCATCCACGCCCAGGTTGGCGGCGGCATCGATGAAGCCCTGCGCCGCGCCGGTACACCAGGCTATGGTTTCAACCCGCTCCCGGCCCGCAGCCACATGGACCGGTCCCCGTCCCAGGACACGCTCCAGGTGCCGGGCAAACCCTGCGGGAGCCATCGGTTGCACCAGCCGGCCATGCCAACCCAGATCGACGGGCGTGCCGGTCGCAAACCGCCCCAACGGTTCGATGCCCAGCACCCGGGCCAGCGCCGCATTATTGCCCAGGGTTTCATGGGCATCCAGCGGCAGGTGATAGGCAAGCAGACTGATGCCGCCGCCGAGCAACGTCGACAAGCGTCGGGCCTTCATACCGGTAACCCGCGCATCCTCGCCTTTCCAGAAATAGCCGTGGTGGACCAAAACCAGATCAGCGTCTCGATCCACCGCCGCGTCCACCAGCGCCTGGCATGCCGTAACGCCGGACACCACGCGCTCGACGCGGTCCCGGCCCTCCACCTGCAAGCCGTTGGGGCAGTAGTCCTGAAAACGCTGTGTTTCCAGCAGTTGATCGCAGTAGCCGACCAGATCACGCAATTCCGCCACGTTTTCCCCTCTCTTTTCCGGCTCGTCCGACATGCTCTGTCCATGGTACCCTAGCGCCCGGCCGCCAGGGAGATGCGGGCCGGTTCCGTGGCCTGAAAGGACCGCCTCGATATCATTATCGGGTGCCGTCCAGGCCAAAAAGTGCGGCGAATTCCAGCCCAGCCGCCGGCGCATCGCACTACGGATTGTTCGCTAGCCTCGAGGATCGACCCCGGATGAAAATGCGCAGATTGATTCGCTTTGTCGCCACCTACGCGGTGATCGGGATCGCCGCAGCCGTCGGCATCGCCTATTTTTTTCCCGGCGCCTTCCGGGATCAGCGCCCGGTGGTTGAGCTCCACGAGAACACGGCGAATTCAACCACCGTGGCCGGCCCTGCATCCTACGCCGGAGCGGTCAAGGTCGCTGCTCCCTCCGTGGTGAACGTCTACACCCTGAAGAAAATTGAACAGCGCCGCAACCCTCTGTTCGACGACCCGTTTTTCCGCCGGTTCTTCGGAGAGCGCGGACAGAACAGACCCCGGGAGCGCACCGAAACCAGCCTGGGTTCCGGCGTGATCGTCAGTGACGACGGCTATGTATTGACCAATAACCACGTAGTCGACGGCGCCGACGAAATTCAGGTCCTGCTCCAGGACGGACGCTCGGCCGAGGCCACCGTTGTGGGCACCGATCCCGACACGGATATCGCCGTGCTCAAGGTTCAACTCTCCGAGCTCCCAACCATCACCATCGGCGATTCCGATGGGCTCCAGGTCGGCGACGTGGTGCTCGCCATCGGCAATCCATTCGGCGTGGGCCAGACCGTCACCCAGGGCATCGTCAGCGCCACCGGCCGGTCCCATCTGGGGTTGAACACCTTCGAGAATTTCATTCAGACCGACGCCGCCATCAACCCCGGCAATTCCGGCGGCGCGTTGATCGATACCCGGGGACAACTGATCGGTATCAACACGGCCATTTACAGCCGGTCCGGCGGATCGCTGGGGATCGGCTTCGCCATTCCGGCACGGCTGGCGCGCACCGTCATGCAAAGCCTGATCGAGAACGGGCGGGTCATCCGCGGCTGGATTGGCGTGGAAGTCCAGGGACTTACACCGGAACTGGCAAAATCCTTCGGCCTGGACGAGCCCAAGGGCGTCGTGGTCACCGGCGTACTCCAGGGCGGGCCCGCCGGCCAGGCCGGCCTGCGTCCGGGGGATGTCATTCAGGAAATCGACGGTAAACCCGTTACCGGCGTAAAGGACCTGCTCTACCTGATCACGGAACGCAAACCTGGCTCCACTCTGGATGTCCGGGGCGCGCGCATGGGCAAGGCTGAAGACTGGAACGTGAAAGTCCAGGAGCGCCCCCGGCAGTCAAACCGGGAGAGTTGACGCCGGCCGCACGCGGAATACCGCGTCAACACCGTGTGGGAGCGGTCGTGCCGGCCGCGAATGGACGCCGCGCCGCCCCCCCCCTAGCGCTCCAAGCCGTTCGTGGCCGGCACGACCGCTCCTACTGCTGGCCTTTGTCCCAGGCGTCGACCCGGCATGCGGCGGAGCGTGCGTGGGCGGTCAGGCCCTCGGCCTCGGCGAGAATGGACGCCACTCGTCCGAGGTCGGCCGCGCCCTGCTCCGAGCATTGAATCAGGCTGCTGCGCTTCTGGAAATCGTAGACGCCCAACGGCGAAGCGAAACGCGCGGTGCGGGAGGTCGGCAGGACGTGATTCGGCCCCGCGCAGTAGTCACCCACCGCCTCGGCGGTATTACGGCCCAGAAACAGGGCGCCGGCGTGACGAATCCTGCGCGCCATGCGCTCCGGTTGCGCCACGGACAATTCCAGGTGCTCCGGGGCCACGTAATTGGCCACATCTTCGGCTTCCACCAGGTCGCGCACGCAGATCAAGGCACCGCGGCGGCCCAGCGATTCGCGAATGATCTCGGAGCGCTCCATCTGCGGCAGAAGCCGCTCCATGGCCGCCTGCACCTGATCCAGGTACAGCGGCTCCGGGCAGACCAGCAGCGCACGAGCGTCCTCATCGTGCTCCGCCTGGGAAAACAGGTCGTAGGCTATCCAGTCCGGTTCGGTCTGGCCGTCGCAGATGATCAGGATCTCGGAAGGCCCGGCCACCATGTCGATGCCCACCCGGCCGAACACCCGGCGCTTGGCGGCAGCCACGTAGGCGTTACCGGGCCCGACGATCTTGTCCACGGCGGGGATGGTATCGGTGCCGTAGGCCAGCGCCGCCACGGCCTGGGCGCCGCCGACGGTGAAGATCCGATCCACCTCCGCCAGCTCCGCCGCCGCCAGCACCATGGGATCGAGCTCCCCATCCGGAGCGGGCACCACCATGATGACCTCCGGCACGCCGGCAACCTTGGCGGGGATGGCATTCATCAGAACCGACGAAGGGTACGCGGCCTTGCCCCCGGGCACATAGATCCCGACACGGTCCAGCGGTGAAACCTTCTGGCCAAGGACCGTACCGTCGTCCTCGGTGTAGGACCAGGACTCCAGGCGCTGGTGCTCGGCGTGCTTGCGAACGCGGGCGGCGGCCTCCTTCAGCGCTGCCAGCCGCTGCTCGGGCAGCGCGGCCAGCGCGTCCCGCCTGCGTTGGGGCGAAACCTCAAGCTCCGCAACGGACTTAGCCTTGAGGCGATCGAATTTCTTCGTGAACTCCAGTACCGCGGCATCGCCGCGACGGCGGACGGCGGACAGGATCTCCGTTACCGCGGTCTCGACACGGGACTCGGAGCCCTCCTCCCAGGAAACCAGCCGCTCCAGGCTGTCCCAGAAGTCCGGCTGCGTGGTACTCAATCGCGCGATTTCCAACATGTTCAATTCCCCGTTGAGCGAGCCGCCACGACCTGCGCAAGATCATCGACAAAGCCCTGGACCCGCCGGTGCTTCATCTTCATGGAGGCCTTGTTCACGATCAACCGGGAACTGATGTCGGCGATGTGCTCCAGCGGCTCGAGACCGTTCGCGCGCAGCGTGTTGCCCGTATCCACCAGATCCACGATCAGATCCGACAAGCCCGCCAACGGGGCAAGCTCCATGGAGCCGTAGAGCTTGATGGTCTCCACTTGGCGCCCGCGCTCGGCGTAGTAGCGCCGGGCGATATTGACGAACTTGGTGGCCACACGCACCGGGCCCCGCCCCTTATTCGCACCGGGCTTGCCGGCCACCATCAACCGACAGCGGGCGATGCGCAGGTCCAGGGGTTCATACAGACCGTCGCCGCCGTGTTCCATCAGTACGTCCTTGCCCGCCACGCCCAGATCGGCTGCGCCGTACTGCACATAGGTCGGCACATCCGTAGCGCGCAGGATCACGATTTTCACATCCGGCTGGGTGGTATCCAGCAACAGCTTGCGGCTGCGCTCGGGATCGTCCGTCGGCTCAAGCCCCACCTCCGCCAGCAGCGGCAGGGTGCGCTCCAAGATGCGCCCCTTGGAAAGGGCGATGGTCAGTGTTTCAGCCATTCGTTCAACCTGTTGGGCCGGTCGGATTACGCCGGAACGCGGCGGATTTCCGCTCCGAGCTGGGCCAGTTTCTCCTCGATGCACTCATAACCACGGTCGATGTGGTAGATGCGGTCCACATGGGTCTCACCGGTCGCCACCAAGCCCGCCAACACCAGGCTCGCGGAAGCGCGCAGATCGGTGGCCATCACCGGCGCGCCCTTCATCGAGGTCACGCCCCGGCTGATGGCGGTGTTGCCTTCCAGCCGGATATCGGCACCCATGCGCTGCATTTCCAGTACGTGCATGAAACGATTCTCGAACACCGTCTCCGTGATGGTACCGGAACCATCGGCAATGGCATTAAGCGTACAGAATTGAGCCTGCATGTCGGTGGGAAACGCGGGATAGGGCGCGGTCCGCACGTTTACGGCCCGGGGCCTTTCGTGAGGCATGGACAGGCCGATCCAGTCGTCGCCGGTATCGATGTGGGCCCCGGCATCCTCCAGCTTGAGCAGCACCGCCTCCAGCAAATCGGGGCGGGTGTCCTTGAGCTTTACCTTGCCGCCGGTCACCGCGGCGGCGACCAGATAGGTGCCGGTCTCGATGCGATCGGGCAGCACGTCATAGCGGGTGCCGGAAAGCGTTTCCACGCCTTCGACAGTTATGGTGTCGGTGCCGGCTCCGGAGATGCGCGCGCCCATCTTGTTCAGGCAGCGCGCCAGATCCACGACTTCCGGCTCCCGCGCGGCGTTCTCGATGATGGTTGTGCCGTCGGCCAGGGTCGCGGCCATCATCAGGTTCTCGGTGCCGGTGACGGTCACCAGGTCCAGAACAATGCGTGCGCCGTGCAGGCGCCCGGCCCGGGCCTTGATGTAGCCGCCTTCCACGGTGATATCCGCTCCCATGGCCTGCAGACCGTGGATATGCAGATTCACCGGCCGCGAGCCAATGGCACAGCCCCCCGGCAGCGAAACGTCGGCCTTGCCAAATCGGGCCAGCATCGGGCCCAGCACCAGTATCGAGGCACGCATGGTGCGCACCAGGTCATAGGGCGCGAAAAGCTCCTCGATGGTGGACGGGTCCACCTCGATATTCATCTTTTCATCCACCGTCAATCGCACGCCCATGCGGCCCAGCAGCCCCATGGTGGTCGTTATGTCGTGGAGATGCGGGATATTGCCCACGGTCATGGGGCTGTCGGCCAACAAGGTGGCAGCCAGAATGGGCAACGCCGCGTTCTTGGCGCCGGATATGCGGATTTCCCCGTTGAGCGGGGTTCCGCCCTTGATAATGAGTTTCTCCATCAGCCTTCCCGGGATTGCTGAGCCCATTCTTCAGGCGTGAGCGTGCGCATGGATAGCGCATGCAGGGCATCGCTGTCGAAGTGCTCCTGGAGAATGCCGTTAACCAGCCGCTGCCGCTGCAACAGGCTTTTCGCCTCGAACGCGGGTGAGACTATCACCGCCTGGAAATGGCGTCCGTCGCCGTCCACCTGCACGGTGGCCTCTGGCAGCCCTTCGCGGATCAGCCGTTCAATATCTTCAATTTGCATAACATCTCAACCAGCGAATACACGGATGGAATTTGACGCCGCGCCGATTATAGCGGGCCCGGCCGATGTCGGCAGGACACTAGCGCTACCGCTCGGCGGACGGCGTTCGGAAAAACGGGAGGACGTTGTCCAGGCCGCTGACCCGGGCAATGGCCAGCATCTGATCGGGGATATTCTCGAAGCGGATCTCCTGCTGCCCGCCACGCGCCCGCCGGGTCCACTCGATCAGCAGAGCCAGGCCGGCGCTGTCGGACTTTGTGACCCCGGACAAATCGATATTCAACTGCGGCGAGCTGTCGAACAGCTCCCGCCCCTGGCGCCAGACGCCGGAGACGGTGGCCACATCCAGGTCGCCCACCAGCCGAAACTGCCCTTCCAGATTGCCCGCGCGAAGTTCGGCGTCCATGATCGGCGGTCAGCCCTGCCTCGCGTCGGCCTGCTTGTTCTTCTCGCCAAGCTGTTTGATCAGCGCGTCCAGGCCATTGCGGGAAATCTGATCGCCCCACGAGGTGCGATAGTTTTGCACCAGGCTCACGCCCTCGATCACCACGTCGTACACCATCCAGGTGTCGTCGCCCTTGTGCATGCGATACGTGATGGGCACCGACGGCCCATCCTTCTGCGCAACATGGGTCGGCACTGCCACCCGGCCCTTGGACTGATCGCCTTGCAGGGGATCGTATTGGACCGCCTGACCGTTATACGAGGTCAGCGGCTTGGCGTAGGTACGAACCAGCAGCGTGGTGAATTCCTTGGTGAACTGCTTGCGCTGTTCCTCCGAAGCGCTCCGCCAATAACGGCCGAGCACGAACCGCGCCATCAATTCGCTGTCGACGTGGGGCAGCACGATCTTTCGAACCAGCTTCTCGACCTCTTGAACGCTGTCCTGATGCCCCTCCATGGCCTTGAGCAGCTGATCGGTGGTCTGCTTCACCACCTCCTGGGGCCCGGCGCCGGCCCGCACCACTCCTGAGGCGGCCAACGCCAGGAGCAGCGGTACGAATAGGGTCATTAGCTTGCGCATGCTCGTTCTCCTTCCGGCTCAGCTTCCCGAGGCCTTGTTAAACAGGAACTTGCTGATCAGGTGCTCCAGTATGACGGCCGACTGGGTGAGCTGGATAGTGTCTCCCTGCTTTAGACTATCCGGCGCACCACCGGGTTCAAGGCCCACGTATTTCTCACCCAACAGGCCCGAGGTGAGGATGCTGGCGCTGGTATCCGTGGGGATATCGTTGAAGCGGGACTCGATGGTCATGGTCACCTCGGCCTGGAAGGTCTTCTTGTTCAGCGTAATCGCCTTCACGCGGCCGATCTGCACACCGCCCATGGACACCGGGGCACTGACCCGCAGGCCGCCGACGTTCTGGAAATTGGCGGTGACCTCGTAACCTTTCACCTGTTGGAATACGGCAATGTTGCTGACCTTCATGGCCAGACCGAACAAAGCCGCCAGCCCCAGGATGACGAAGACCCCCACCCAGATTTCGACGATTCGTTGATTCCGCATGTCCGCTCCGTTCCCTTGAGGCTAGTCAGCCCTCGTGCTTCGCCGCTCGCTCACCCGCCGAACATGAGCGCGGTGAGGATGAAATCCAGCGCCAGCACCGCCAGCGACGTGTTGACCACGGTCCGCGTGGTGGCCCGACCGACCCCTTCCGAGGTGGGCATGGTGTCGTATCCCTCGAACACCGCGATCAGAGTCGCAACCACGCCGAAAACCAGGCTCTTGATGATGCCATTGCACACGTCTTCGTAGAAACTCACCTTTGGCCTGCATCTGTGACCAGAAGGCCCCGGTATCGATGCCCAGCAATTTCACCCCGATCAGATACCCTCCGGCCACGCCGAGAAAGCTGAAGATCGCGGCCAGCACGGGCATGGAGAAGACCCCGGCGACGAAGCGCGGCGCGATGACGCGCTTGATGGGGTCCACCGCCATCATTTCCATGCTCGAAAGCTGCTCGGTGGCTTTCATCAGACCGATCTCGGCCGCCAGCGCCGAACCCGCCCGGCCAGCGTAGAGCAGCGCGGTCACCACCGGCCCCAGCTCGCGCACCAGCGACAGGGCCACGAGCACGCCCAGCGACTGCTCGGCGCCGAAATCCACCAGCGTGTTGTACCCCTGCAGGGCCAGCACCATGCCCACGAACAGGCCGGAGACCATGATGATCACCAGCGACAGCACGCCCACCGAATAGATCTGGGCGATGACCAGGCGCGGCCGGAGCAGCACCGAAGGCACCGCCGCCAGCGTGCGGAAAAAGAACAGCAACAACCGCCCTACCCGGCCTAGCGCGCCGAGGGTGGATGCTCCGAGCATTTGCAGGGCGTTGAGCATCGCCGTTCCTCAGGAACCTAGCAGATCCGCGGCGTAGTCGGTCGCGGGATAATGAAAGGGTACAGGCCCGTCGGGCATGGCGTGCATGAACTGGTTCACCCACTCGGAACTGGAATCACGCAGCTCCTCGGGCGTCCCCGCCTCCACGACCTTGCCGTCCGACAACACATAGATGTAGTCGGAGATCGCGGCCGTCTCGTTGACGTCGTGGGAGACCACAACCGAGGTGAGATCCAGGGCATCGTTGAGCAGCCGGATCAACTGCACCAGCACGCCCATGGAAATGGGGTCCTGACCGGCAAACGGCTCGTCGTACATGATCATCATCGGATCCAGCGCAATGGCCCGAGCCAGCGCCACTCGGCGCGCCATGCCGCCTGAAAGCTCGCTGGGCATCATGTGCCGGGCGCCGCGCAGCCCCACTGCCTGCAGCTTCATGAGGACCAGATTGCGAATCAGCTCCTCGGGAAGATCGGTGTGCTCCCGCAGGGGAAACGCGACGTTGTCGAAGACGTCCAGATCCGTGAACAGGGCACCACTCTGAAACAGCATTCCCATCCGGCGGCGCAGGCGGTACAGCGCGTCTGTCCCCAGGGTGTGGACGTCCACGCCGTCCACGAGAACCTGGCCGGCATCCGGGCGCAACTGCCCGCCGATCAAGCCCAACAGCGTGGTCTTGCCGGTCCCGCTCGGCCCCATGATGGCCGTTACCTGGCCCCGGCGGATGGTGATGTCCACGCCGTCGAAAATCTTGTGGTCGCCGCGGCTGAAATACAGATCGCGGACTTCGACCAGGGCCGCAGGCTCATTCTGTACCGGATCGGCTGCCATTATCCTCGGCCAGACAGAGGTAGGCCGCCAATCCGGCGGCCGCTAGGAAGAAGCTGCGATTAAGCGGTGGAGTATCATTCAAGCCGAAAATCGAGTCAAATCGACGGCCTTTTGCATCCGGGCCGCGGCGCGGAGTTGGTGCCTCACCCCACAACCATTATCATGGCGCCCACCCAAGCGGCGGCGTTCACGCGCGATGGAGTCCGGAGAACCGGTGACACTGTTGAACCCACAACCACGGCTCTGCCACACCCTCCCCCGGAGGGAAGGCGGTCGCGCGTCAAGACCTCCCCGGCGCTGAATGTCGCTGTTCATCTACATTCCGGTGTTGCTGGCGGGATTCGTGTTGCTGGCCTGGAGCGCGGACCGCTTCGTGGAGGGCGCGGCGGCCACGGCCCGTCATTTCGGCATGTCCCCCCTGGTTGTAGGCCTGACCATCATCGGTTTCGGCACCTCGGCACCGGAGATGCTGGTCTCGGCGCTGGCGTCCTGGCAAGGCAGCCCGGGCATCGCCATCGGCAACGCCATCGGCTCCAACATCACCAATACCAGCCTTATCCTGGGCGTCACCGCCCTGCTCGTGCCGCTAACGGTGCATTCGCGGCTGCTGCGCCGGGAAACCCCCGTACTGCTCGCCGTGATGGGCCTGACGTTCCTGATGATGCTCAATGGCATACTGGGGCGATGGGAAGGCGTCACGCTGTTGGTAATCCTCGGCGCGCTGCTGAGCTGGATGGGACTGCTCGCCCGGCGCTCCAAGGCGGGGGAAGAACCCTTGGTGGCCGATTTCGAAGCGGAAATCCCCACCGACATGTCGCTGACCCGGGCACTGATTCAGCTCATCATCGGTTTGGCGCTGCTGCTCGGCAGTGCCCAGATGCTGGTCTGGGCCGCCGTGGGCATCGCAAAGGCCCTGGGGGTCAGCGACCTGGTCATCGGACTGACGGTGGTTGCCCTGGGGACCAGCCTCCCCGAGTTGGCGGCCAGCATAGCCAGCGCGCGCAAAGGCGAGCACGACATGGCCGTGGGCAACGTCATCGGCTCCAACCTGTTCAACCTGCTGGCGGTTCTGGGCATTGCTGTCGTCATCAAACCGGCCCGGATCGACCCGGCGACACTCTGGCGGGACTATCCCATCATGGTGGCGCTGACCCTCGGCTTCCTGCTGCTGAGCTTCGTACGGCGCACGGGGCACCTGGGACGAATGGCCGGCGCGGCCTTGCTTGCCGCCTATGTCGCCTATCAAGTCTTGTTGTATCTTCAAACAATGGGCCGCATCTGACCGCAAACGCCTTATCATTGTGTGAGCCATGACCAATCCGATCGAAAAGACGGGCAGCGCCCTGCCCACCCAGCGCGCGCGCATCACCGACCAGCGCCTCAGCGAACTGGCCCGGGCGGTGCTGGAGACCGAGGCCAGGGCCGTGGACGCCCTGCAGCAGCGGGTGGACGCCGGCTTTGTGAAGGCCTGCCGCCATCTGCTGGATTGCCGCGGGCGGATTGTCGTCACCGGCATGGGGAAATCGGGCCACATCGGCGGCAAGATCGCCGCCACTCTGGCCAGCACCGGTTCGCCGGCATTTTTCGTTCACCCCGGGGAGGCCAGCCACGGCGACCTGGGCATGATCACCCCGGAGGACGCGGTTCTGGCCTTGTCCAACTCGGGCGAAACCGAAGAACTCGTCACCATCCTGCCACTGATCAAACGCCTGGGCGTGCCGCTGATCGCAATGACGGGCAACGCGGCCTCGACCCTGGCCCGGGCGGCGTCGGCGCACATCGACGTCCACGTCGACCAGGAGGCCTGTCCGCTCAATCTCGCGCCCACTTCCAGCACCACCGCGGCGCTGGCCATGGGCGACGCCCTGGCGGTGGCGCTGCTGGAGGCCCGCGGTTTCACCCGGGAGGACTTCGCCCGCTCCCACCCCGGCGGCCGGCTGGGGCGGCGTCTGTTGTTGCTGGTGGAGGACATCATGCACACCGGGGACGGCATCCCGGCGGTGGCCGAATCGGCTCTGCTCGGTGATGCCCTGGTGGAAATGAGCCGCAAGGGACTGGGTATGACAGCCATTGTCGACGCCGGCGGCCGGCTGGCGGGAATCTTCACCGACGGCGACCTCCGCCGCAGCCTGGATCGCTCGGTGGATGTTCACGGCACCCCCGTGTCCGAGGTCATGACCCCGGAATGCAAGACCGTCAACCCCGAAGCCCTGGCGGCCGAGGCCCTGCAATTGATGGAGGCCCACAAGATCAACGCCATGCTGGTGACCGACGCCGAGCGCCGGGTGGTGGGCGCATTCAACATGCACGATCTGCTACGGGCCGGGGTGGTTTGATGGATGAACTGGATGACGCCCTGTTCGCCGATGCGCCGCACGAGGTTCTCGAGCGCGCCGCGCGCGTCCAGCTCCTGGCACTGGACGTGGACGGCGTGCTGACCGACGGCACGATTTACATCGGCGCCGAAGGCGAAGCCTTCAAGCCGTTCAACATCATGGACGGGCTGGGCATCCGCATGGCGCTGGATAGCGGCATTCAGGTGGCCATCATCACGGCGCGCCGGTCCGAAGCCCTGGCCCGCCGGGCGGAAGAACTGGGAATCACCAATCTGATCACCGGCGAAAAGAACAAACCCACGGCCTTTTCAGGCTTGCTGGAAGAACTGGGCCTGGAGGCCGAACAGGCCGCGTACGTGGGCGACGACCTGATCGACCTGGGCGTGCTCCGCCGCGCCGGGCTCGCCGTCGCGGTGGCCAACGCCCATCCCCTCGTTCACCGCCACGCCCACTGGGCCACCCAACGGCGGGGCGGCCACGGCGCCGTGCGCGAAGTCTGCGAACTCATCCTCGCCGCCCAGGGCAAGTTGCACCTGCTGTTTGAAAACTATGCCCTCCAGTAAGCGTCGCCGCCTCTTTCCCCTGGTCACGCTCGGCCTGCTTCTGATCGTGGGTTGGGTACTCGTGGAACGGGCGCCCGAAGCACCCACCCCGGAACAGACCACCGAGGATCAGGCGGACTACTTTGTCGACGATTTCACCGTCACTGCAACCCGCCCCACGGGCGAGGTGGAATACCGCCTGACCGCCAGCAGCATGCAGCACTACCCCAAAGCCGAAACCTGGCATTTCACGGCGCCCCATCTGCTGTTTTACCCCACGACGGGTGAACCCTGGCGGGTCACCGCGGAAAAGGGCAAGGCCTGGTCGGAGGGCGACGACATCCTGTTGCAGGGGCCCGTGGCCATCCGCCGGGCCGCGGGGCCGGCCAACCGTCCCATGAATGTCGATACCTTCGACCTCCATCTCAAACCCAACGACGACTACGCCTTTACCGACCAAAAGGCGGTGCTCTATAGCGGCGGCATGAGAATGACGGGCGTCGGCGCCCGCGCCTATATGGATCAACAGAAACTTGAACTCCTCTCGCAGGTAAAAGGCCGTTATGTCCCGGATACTCCCTAAAGCGCTACTCCTGGTCTGCCTGTTGGCGGTCTGCACGGCCGCCCCGGCCGCGGCACAACCGGCCCGCGACCGGGATCAGCCGGTGCACCTCAGCGCGGACAACGCAGAGCTCAACAACACCACCGGAGTCAGCGTCTACACCGGCAACGTCGTCCTGACCCAGGGCAGCATGACCATCCGGGGCGACAAGATGACTGTGCACACCGACGCCCAGCACCAACTGCAGAAGGCGGTCGTGATCGGCCAGCCCGCCACTTACGAACAGCTTCCGGAAGGAAAGACCGAAAAGGTCCACGCCCAGGCGCCGCGCATGGAGTACTACGCCGGCGGCCCGGAACGGGTCGTACTGCTGGACGGCGCCAAACTGTGGCAGGGTAAGAACACCTTTACGGGTGAACATATCGTCTACCAAGTGGCCGCCGACAAGGTCAACGCTCAGAGCGGAAACAATCAGCGCATTCACATCACGCTCTATCCCAAGAAGGAAGACGAAAAAAAGGAAAACGGCAAGAAATGAGCGTCCTGCAGGCCCGGGAGATCGCCAAACGCTACCGCGGCAAGAGCGTGGTGGATGGCGTCAGCCTCACCATCCACAGCGGTGAAATCGTCGGACTGCTGGGCCCGAACGGGGCCGGGAAGACGACCTCGTTCTATATGATCGTGGGCCTGATCCGCGCCGACGACGGCTTTATCCGGCTGGAAGATGAGGACATCACCAAACTGCCCATGCACGTCCGCGCACGCCGGGGCATCGGCTATCTGCCTCAGGAAGCCTCAGTGTTCCGGAAACTCAGCGTGGAAGACAACCTCATGGGCATCCTCGAACTGCGCCGCGAACTGACTCGCGAGCAACGCAGGGAACGGGTCGATGAACTGCTCCAGGAATTCCACATCGGTCATCTGCGCGAGCAGCTCGGCGTCAGCCTCTCCGGCGGTGAACGGCGTCGCGTGGAAATCGCCCGGGCGCTCGCCGCGAACCCGAGATTCATCCTGCTGGACGAACCATTCGCCGGGGTCGACCCCATCTCCGTGGTTGATATCCAGCAGATCATCCGCCACCTGACGCAGCGGAACATCGGCGTTCTGATCACCGATCACAACGTCCGCGAGACGTTGGGAATCTGCGATCGTGCCTACATTCTCAGCGACGGCAAGGTGATCGCCGAAGGCAACTCGGAGGCGATCCTGGCCAATGAACAGGTAAAACAGGTGTATCTCGGTGAGAACTTCCGACTCTAGGGAGACACGGTTTCGTCCGTGCGGCCAGCGCCAACGCTTTTCCGACGGGCGCGGCGGCGATCGCCCCAATTCCCCTGAACACCGCGGACTGCTAGGATTGGGGTTACCGATTCGTAGAGGAAGGCCCGGGCGAATCGCCAAGGGCGAAATCCCGGTCCTCCGCAGCAAAACCGGGCCCAGTGATCCGGGCCGGAGCGTCGCGAGTTCGTTGCAAACACAGGCACGAACAAACCTGATGATGAAAGCATTCCCCTCAATCCTGGCAGGTCCCGCCAGGCCCGATACGGGCTGGCGGCCCATATCGGCATCGGCGCGCATCGGCCGCGCCATCCGCCGTCGTTCGCCGGAACAATCGATAAACGAGTCATGAAGCAGTCTCTCCAGCTCCGGCTCGGTCAACAACTCACCATGACCCCGCAGTTGCAGCAGGCCATCAAGCTGCTGCAACTGTCGACCCTGGAATTGCGCACCGAGATCCAGCAGGCCCTGGACAGCAACCTGATGCTGGAAGCCGACGAAGGGGATCTCGACGATGAATTCGAGGACGGCGAGTTCGCCGAGCAGGAATCAGACGCCGAACCGCCGAAGCCGGACGATCAAGCCAAGGACTCCAACACCGCCGAGGAAACCGAGCGCGAGCGCGCCGAGGACGCCATTCCCGACGAACTCGCGGTCGACTCCGACTGGGACGACATCTACGACGGCTCCACCGCCTACAGCGCGCCGGCGGGCGGCGACGACCAGCGCGACCCTTGGGAAACCCAAAGCGGCGGCGGCGAAAGCCTGCAGGAACATCTCCGCTGGCAGGCCCAGTTGAGTCCGTTCACCGAGCGGGATCTGGCGATTGCCGAAGCGATCATCGATTCAATACGCGACGACGGCTATCTGGGCACCAGCCTGGAAGAGATCCAGGCTTCGTTGCCGGTGGAGTGGGAAGTCGAGCCCGAGGAAGTGGAAGCGGTACTCCGCCGTATCCAGCGGTTCGACCCCGTTGGCGTCGCTTCGCGCGGCCCCCAGGAAGCGCTGTTGATCCAGCTTGAACAGTTCCCCCCGGACACGCCCTGGCTGGACGAGGCACGGCGCCTGGTGGGTGACTACCTGGATCTGTTCGCGAACCGCCAGCTGCCCCAACTCATCCGCAAGCTCAAGCTCAGTCAGGAGGAGCTTCAGGAAGTCCTGGCGCTGATCCGCACCCTGGACCCCCGGCCGGGTTCGCAGATTTCCCGGGACGACACCGAATACGTGGTGCCGGATGTCTACGTGCGGAAAACCAACGGCGAATGGCGGGTGGACCTGAATCCCGAAGCCGCCCCGCGAATCCGGGTCAACAGCTATTACGCCAGCCTGGTGCGGCGCGCCGACAACAGCACCGATAACGCCACGCTGAAGCAGCACCTGCAGGAAGCCCGCTGGTTCATCAAGAGCCTGCGCAGCCGCAACGACACCCTGCTAAAGGTGGCCCAGTGCATCGTCAACCATCAAAGCGAGTACCTGGAGCACGGCGAGGAAGCCATGCGGCCTCTGGTTCTGCGTGAAGTCGCCGAGGAGGTGGAAATGCACGAGTCCACCATTTCCCGAATCACGACCCAGAAGTACATGCACACGCCCCGCGGCACGCTGGAGTTCAAGTATTTCTTCTCCAGCCATGTCACCACGGCCGACGGAGACGAATGCTCCGCCACCGCAATCCGCGCGCGCATCCGCCGGCTGATCGCCGACGAAAACCCGGCCAAGCCCCTCAGCGACAGCAAACTTGCGGAGATGTTGCAGAACGAGGGCATCAATGTCGCGAGGCGGACCGTGGCCAAGTATCGAGAGGCCATGTCCATCGCATCCTCCAACGAGCGAAAGCGAATCGCCTAGAGGGCCTGTTAGCGTTCCTGTCGCGGGCTGCGTTGGGCCTGAGAGGCGCCCAGGCAAGGCGCGAGGAGAGAAGTTTAGTGATTCTGAATGAGCAACAAGCAACACCGCATAGTCGCCTGTCAGGCCCAACCCGAAGAGCCGGGCCTCTCTTGGCGCAAACCTTGAGCGGCGCGAGCGCGGTGTAGCATCGCTACATAATCGAGTGCCAATACCGGATTGCGCCAAGAGAGGCCCGGCGCAGCCCGCGGCAGGAATATTAACAGGCCCTAAAGAGGAAGCATCATGCAAATCGACCTGACCGGACATCATGTGGACATCACCGACGCCTTGCGCGGCTACGTGGACGAGAAATTCGAGCGCCTCGAGCGCCATTTCGACCATGTCGTGGACGTTCACGTCATTCTGACCGTCGAGAAACTGCGCCAGAAAGCCGAGGCGACTCTCCACATCAGCGGTGGCAAGCTGTATGCTGACCACACGGCCGAGGACATGTACGCAGCTATCGACGGTCTCGTCGACAAGCTCGACCGGCAGGTCAAGAAGCACAAGGAAAAGCTCACCAATCACCGCCGCAGCGAAGGGGCGCAAGCCAAGGAACTGGGGGCAGAGGAATAGCGGCGGCCCGTGGGACCAACTGGATGCTCCGTTGGGATAGTCGGAGCATCCCGCCCGTGAATCCCGCTAAATTTGGCGGGATGGGTGCAACGCGACCCTGATACACCATGCTCAAGATCACCGATCTGATCTCGGAAACCCGCGTGCAGTGCGACGTGGACGTCAGCAGCAAGAAGCGCAGCCTGGAGTTGCTCAGCGAGTTGCTGGCCGCGGAGGACCAGACCCTCTCGCCCACCGCGGTGTTCAACAAGCTGGTAGGCCGAGAGAAACTGGGCAGCACCGGCCTGGGGCACGGCGTCGCGTTGCCCCACGCGAGGATGGAGGGCGTGGGCAAGGCCACCGCCGCCTTCATCAAACTCCCCCAGGGCGTCGATTATGACGCCTTCGACCACGAACCCGTGGATCTGCTGTTTGCCTTGGTCGTCCCCGAACACTTCACCGACGAGCACCTCCAGATACTGGGCCTTCTCGCCGAAATGTTCAGCAACACGACCCTTTGCCGTCATCTGCGCGAGAGCCACGACGAAGCGTCGCTGCGGCAGCTGCTGGCGGACTGGGAAGCCAAACATGCGACGGCATGAGCCACGCGACTCCGCCGGTCACTCCCCCATCATCTGATTCCTTCGGCCGCGGCGCGGAGGCGGCGGAGCGCCCCGAAACCGACTACGTGCTACACGCCGTATGCGTCGCCATCCACGGTCATGGTGTCCTGATTACCGGACCCAGCGGCACCGGCAAGAGCGAACTGGCCCTGGGTCTCCTGGACCGCGGGCACCGCTTGGTGGCCGACGACGCCGTACGGCTCCGGCATGGCCCCGACGGAGCCTTGCTGGCACAATGCCCGGCACGACTGCGAGGCCTTCTGGAGGTCCGGGGGCTGGGCATCATCGAGATGGCAGCAGTCCTCGGCGAGAAGGTTGTGTGCCACCAGGCGCCCGTCTCCCTGGAGGTGAAGCTGCACCGCCCCACAACCGGGGAATGGGCAGCCTGGAACCGCCTCAATGGACAATGGGATCAACACTCTATACTGGGGGTATCCGTGCCCCGGCTCGAACTGCCCGTGGCGGCCGGACGCAATATGCCGCTGCTGGTCGAGACCGGACTGGCCATCGCCTTGAACGGGGCCTCGGATCGAACGGCGGAATGCAAACAAAAGGAACTTTGATGGGCCCGGCGAGGGACAAGAACAAGATCCGGCTGATCATCATCAGCGGCCTTTCGGGCTCAGGGAAGAGCGTGGCGCTCCATACATTGGAAGATGCGGGCTACTACTGCATCGACAACCTCCCATTGACCATGCTGGGTGCGTTCGGCCATCACCTGGAGAGCGTGGAAGGCGGCGAGGAGAGCCTGTACGCGGTGGGTATCGACGCCCGCAACCGGCCCAGCGACCTGGCACGGTTCCCGCAGATTCTGCAGGAACTGGAGGAATTGGGCGTCGACAGCGAGATCCTTTTCCTCAACGCCGAAGACCAGACGCTGATCAAGCGCTTCAGCGAAACCCGCCGCCGCCATCCCCTGGGCCGCCGAGAGACGCCGCTGGCCGATGCGATCCGTCAGGAACGCACGCTGCTGCAACCCATCCTCTCGAGAGCGGACCTGGTGATTGATACCACGTCCACCACCATTCACCAGCTTCGGGCCCTGGTGAGAGAACGGCTGCTCAGACAGGAAACGGAACTTTCGATACTGTTCAAGTCGTTTGGATACAAACACGGTATTCCCAGCGACGCGGACTTCGTCTTCGATGTACGCTGTCTTCCGAACCCGCACTGGGAACCCGCGCTGCGGCCGCTGACCGGCCGCGACGAGCCCGTGCGCAAGTTCTTGGAGGAGCAACCCGGGGTGCGGCGCATGTTCGATGACCTCAGCAGCTTCCTGGATCACTGGGTTCCCTTCTTCGAACGGGAAAACCGCAGCTACCTCACCATCGCCATCGGCTGCACCGGGGGTCAGCACCGCTCGGTCTATCTGGCCGAACGCCTGGCGGAGCATTTCCGGGGCAGCCGCAAGAACGTGGCCGTGAGACATCGGGAGCTTTCATGACCGTTGGCCTTCTGCTGATCACGCACGACCGGATCGGCCAGGAGTTGCTGGACACCGCCACGACCACGCTCAGCGTCTGTCCCCTGCGAGCCCGGGTTCTGAGCGTGCCGGAGCAGGTCGATCCGGCGGAACTCTATGACGACGCCAGCGATTTGCTGCACCGACTGGACGAGGGCGCGGGGGTGCTGGTGCTGACCGACGCCTACGGCTCCACGCCCAGCAACGTTGCCAGCCGGCTGGCGCAAAAGGAAAAAGTGGCGGTCATAGCAGGCCTGAACCTGCCCATGCTGCTGCGGGTGCTCAATTACCCGGACCTCCCGCTGTTCGATTTGGCCGAAAAGGCCGTCACGGGAGGCCGGGACGGCATCATCGTGGTGGAAGCACGCCGGCAAGACTGACACACAACAAGGCTGGGAAGCATGCCCGAACGGGAAGTAACCATCATCAACAAGCTGGGGCTCCATGCCCGCGCGGCAGCCAAGTTCGTGGCCCTTGCCTCCACTTTCGACGCCACCGTGGAGCTGCGCCGGGGGGAGAAGCGCGTCAGCGGGAAGAGCATCATGGGCGTCATGATGCTCGCCGCCGGCAAGGGCACCCAGCTCAAGCTGGCCGCCTACGGCGCCGATGCCGAACCCGCGCTCAGCGCCCTGGAGGAACTGATCGAGAACCGCTTCGACGAACCGGAATAGCGGCCCACCCACCGCAATCCGTGCCGGCCGCCCACGGAACCGGCAGTAGGAATCCGCCCGCCTAATGTAATAAGATTCCCCCTGGCGTCGGGAACCCCGTCACAACCGGGTTCATCGCCAAAAAGCAGGCCTTTCGAGGGTCCCCCGGGCGGCGCAAGCCGCCGATTCGGGAGCAGCGCGATGTGACCGACCGGCTTACAGCGCGCTTGTTCGCCCGCCGATCCCTGCCCAGCAATCCGTCGAAACGCCCGAATCCGAGAGGGCCGCCATGCAGCAACATGCAGCGGAGGAAAAGCCGGTCGACCGCCTCGAGGCCCTGAACGAAGCCCTCGAAAGCGGCACCGTGCAGCAGGCGCGCAAGATGCTCAACGCGCTGCATCCGGCGGAAATCGCTCATCTGCTGGAATCCTTCCCGTCCACCGAACGCAATATCATCTGGGAGTTGGTCGACTCCGAGAACGATGGCGAGGTGCTGCTGCACGTCAACGACGAGCTGCGCAACGCGCTGATCCGGGAGATGGACCCGGAGGAACTGGTCAAGGCCACGGAAGGCATGGACATGGACGACCTGGCGGACTTCCTCCAGGATCTGCCGGCCACGCTGATCGGCGAAGTCCTGCGCTCCATGGACAAGCAGAACCGCCAGCGGCTGGAATCGGTCATGTCCTACCCCGAGGACACCGCCGGCGGCCTGATGAACACGGACGCCATCACCGTGCGGGCGGATGTGACGCTGGACGTGGTGCTGCGCTATCTGCGCCTGCGCGGCGAGCTGCCGGATCTCACCGACAACCTTATCGTCGTCAACCGAGACGATCGCTACCTCGGCTCTCTGAGCCTGCGGGACCTGCTCACCAACGACCCCAATCTCACCGTCGCGGAGGTCATCGACCGCAGCCTGGAACCGATCGCCGTGGACATGCAGGACGTGGAGGTCGCCAAGCTGTTCGAGGACCGCGACCTGATTTCCGCACCGGTGGTGGACCAGGAGGGACGGCTGCTGGGCCGCATCACCATCGACGACGTGGTCGACGTCATCCGCGACGAAGCCGAACGCTCCATCATGAGCATGGCCGGCCTGGGCGAGGATTCGGACATGTTCGCCCCGGTCTTTCCCACCAGCAAGCGGCGCGCCATCTGGCTGGGCGTCAATCTGCTCACCGCATTCCTGGCCTCCTGGGTGGTGGGCCTGTTCGAAGGCACCATCCAGCACATCGTGGCCCTGGCCGTGCTCATGCCCATCGTTGCCAGCATGGGCGGCATCGCCGGCACCCAAACGCTGACGGTGGTCATCCGCGGCCTGGCCCTGGGCCAAGTGGGCTCCAGCAACTCGCGATCGCTGCTGATCAAGGAAGCGGCCGTGGGGGCGCTGAATGGCGTGTTGTGGGCGCTGGTGGTGGCCACCGTGGCCTCGCTGTGGTTCGACAACGTCCACATCGGGCTGATCATCGCCAGCGCCATGGTGATCAACCTGTGCTGCGCCGCCCTGGCCGGCGTCACCATCCCCCTGTTTCTCAAGAAGATCGGCGTCGACCCGGCCCTGGCCGGCGGCATGATGCTCACCACCGTCACCGATGTAGTCGGTTTCATGTCCTTCCTGGGCCTGGCCACCATATTCCTGCTGTAGACCTCCTGGATTGCATGGCAGGACGCAGGCCATGGGAGCCCTACGTAATCCGGATTCTGAGACAGCGCCCTTGAGCATCCGCCCGTTCCCGGGGTTAAGATAGACGGGGAAAGCATTTCCGGCGGCCGCTAGCCGCCGCCCGCCATACGCAACCGAAAGGATCGCCATGAAGATCAGACAGCTTGTGGAATCCTGGGAACAATCGGCCAGCGAACGGCGCACCGTCAGCGAGTACTGTGCCCGCCTACCGATCCACGACGCCGCCAAGTTGGCGGCCCTGGCCGAGATGTATCCGGGGCGCACCGAGAGGGACATCATCACCGACCTGCTCTCGGCCGCGCTGGACGACCTGGAAGCCGCATTTCCCTACGTGCAGGGCCAGCGGGTCGTCGCCGAAGACGAACAGGGCGATCCCATCTACGAGGACGTGGGCATCGGCCCGCGCTTCCGCGACCTGACGCGCAAGCACTTGGAACGGCTGGAGAAGGAGCATCCCGGGGAGGGTTGAGGCGAGTCTTCCCATGTAGGAGCGGCGCTCCCCGCCGCGAACCATGGGCACCCGTGGCAAACGTTCGCGGCGGGGAGCGCCGCTCCTACATCGTGTTTGCGGGCAAGGTGGGAGCCGCCCTCTATTCTCCGGCCACCGTCAGTCCGTCCACCACCAGCGAGCCGGTGCGGATATTGCCTCGGGTGTCCACGTCCTTGCCCACCCGGCGGATGGCGGCGAACATGTCCTTGAGGTTGCCCGCCACGGTGATTTCCTCCACGGGATAGGCAATCCGGCCGTTCTCCACCCAGAAGCCCGAGGCCCCGCGGGAATAATCGCCTGTAACCATGTTCACGCCCTGGCCCATCATTTCCGTGACCAGCAGGCCCTCGCCCATGTCCTCCAGCAGTTCCTCATAGCCCAGAGGCCCCGGTTCGATGGTGAGGTTGTGGACGCCGCCGGCGTTGCCGGTGGAGGCCA
The DNA here is from genome assembly GCA_963711725.1 of uncultured Gammaproteobacteria bacterium. Taxonomy (GTDB): domain Bacteria; phylum Pseudomonadota; class Gammaproteobacteria; order Nitrococcales; family Aquisalimonadaceae; genus CAVQFO01. The sequence continues at coordinate 523,783 of CAVQFO010000023.1, forward strand.
TGCCCAGCTTGCGGGCCGAATAGCTGTCCAGCACGTACCCTTGAGCACGCCGTCGGCCACGACGGAGCGCTCGCGGGTGGCCACACCCTCGTTGTCGAACGGTGTGCTACCCAAACCCCTCGGCAAGTGGGGATACTCCCGTATCTGAACGAACTCCGGAAAGACGGGCGTATCGAGACGATCCAGCAGGAAAGAGGCCTTGCGGTAGAGGCTGCCGCCGCGAATCGCCCCCACGAAATGCCCCAATACCCCCCGTGCGGCCTCGGGGGCGAACATTACCGGCACCTTGCGAGTGGACAATCGCTTGGCGCCCAGGCGGCGAACCGCCCGCTCCGCCGCACGGCGCCCCACCTGGACGTGGGACTCCAGGTCCTCGGCCGCCCGGGCAGCGGTATACCAGTAGTCCCGCTGCATGCCCGCGGCGTCCCGGGCCACCACGACACAGTGGAGGTTGTGCCGGGTGCCGGACACCCCGCCGATGAATCCCTCGGTATTGCCGTAGACCCGCAGCCCGGCGCCGGTGGAGATGCTGGCCCCCTCCGAATTATCGATGCGTTCATCAAAGGCCAGGGCCGTGGCCTCGCACTCACGAGCCATATCGATGGCCCGCTCCGGCGTGAGGTGCCAGGGATGATAGAGATCCAGCTCCGGGTAGTCCCGCGCCAGCAACGCCGGATCGGCCAAGCCCTGGGCCTCGTCCTCGGAGGTGTACTTGGCGATGGTGCAGGCGGCCTGCACGGTCGCTTTCACCGAATCGGCGCTGAAATCCGCGGAACTGGCGGTGCCCTGGCGCTGGCCGAAATAAACGCCCACCGCCAGGGACCGGTCGCGCTGATGCTCCAGGGTATCCACCTCTCCCAGTCGGACGTTCACCGAAAACCCACTGCCCACGCTGACCGCCGCTTCCGCGGCCGTGGCGCCACAGCGGCGGGCCTCGTCGAGGGTCATTTCCACCAGCCGCGCCAGTTCGTCCTGACTCGGGAGATCGCGCTTCACCGCGGCAGGTGCGTCTTTGACTGTCATAAGGTTTCCTCTTTCGAATCTCTCACGTAGGAGCGGCGCTCGCCGCCGCGAACAGCGTGGCTCGAAGATTCGCGGCGATGAACGCCGCTCCTACAAAACACGTTGTGGCTATTACGATTACGCCTGGGTGCCGCCCACCGTCAGGGCGTCGATCTTCAGGGTGGGCTGGCCTACGCCCACGGGGACGCTCTGGCCGTCCTTGCCGCAAACGCCGATTCCGCTGTCGAGCTTGAGATCGTTGCCCACCATGCTGACCTGTTTCAGCACTTCGGGGCCGTTGCCGATCAATGTGGCGCCCTTGACGGGGCGGGTCACCTTGCCGTTCTCGATGAGATAAGCCTCGCTGGCCGAGAACACGAACTTGCCGGAGGTGATATCGACCTGGCCGCCACCGAAATTCACGGCGTAGATCCCGCGCTCCACGCTTTGAATGATCTCTTGGGGATCGTGGGGGCCGGCCAACATGTAGGTGTTGGTCATCCGGGGCATGGGCAAATGGGCGTAGGACTCCCGGCGGCCGTTGCCCGTGGGCTCCACGTTCATGAGCCGGGCATTGAGCTTGTCCTGCATATAGCCCTTGAGCACGCCGTTCTCGATCAGCACGTTGTGACGGGTCTGGTTGCCCTCGTCGTCGATGCTCAGCGAACCCCTGCGATTGGCCAGGGTGCCGTCGTCCACCACCGTGCATAGCGGCGAGGCGACGCGCTCGCCCAGGCGGCCGGCGAATGCCGACGTGCCCTTGCGATTGAAGTCTCCTTCGAGGCCATGGCCCACCGCCTCGTGCAGCAGCACCCCGGGCCAGCCGGGCCCGAGGACCACGGGCATGGTCCCGGCGGGAGCATCCACGGCCTCCAGGTTCACCAGCGCCTGGCGCACCGCCTCCCGGGCGTAGAGCAGACCCCGGTCCTCTTCCAGGAAATAGCCGTAGCCGAACCGCCCACCGCCGCCGGAGGTACCGCTTTCGCGGCGGCCGTTCTGCTCGGCCAGCACGGTGACGTTGAGGCGCACCAGCGGGCGCACGTCGGCGGCGAGCCTTCCGCTGTCATCGGCTATCAGCACCACCTCGTGGACGCCGGCCAGGCTCACCATGACCTGCTCGACCCGCGGGTCCTGCCGCCGGGCCTCGGCATCCAGCCGCCGCATCAGCTCCACCTTGTCGGCATCGCTGAGGCTGTCGAGGGGGTCCATGGGCTGATACAGGGCGGGGATCTGATCCGACCGCCAGGCCTGCAGCCGGCCCTCACCCTGCTGGCGGGCTATGGCCCGGGCCGCGGAGGAGGCCTCCAGTAGCGCGGGCAGCACGATCTCGTCGGAATAGGCAAAGCCGCTGCGCTCGCCGCTGATGGCGCGCACGCCCACGCCTTGGTCGATGTTGTGGCTGCCCTGCTTGATGATCCCGTCTTCCAGCAGCCACGACTCCTGGCGGCTGACCTGAAAGTAGAGATCGGCGTTATCCACCGAGGGGCCCATGAGGCGGCCGAAGATGCGTTCCAGATCGCCTTCGCCGATGTCGGCCGGCTCCAGGATTCGTCGCCGGGCAATCTCCAGATTCGTGTCACTCATAAAATTGATCTCTGTGCGTTTCTGACTGTTACATATCACCGGCATGTCCGGTCTCGAGGCCGGCCCGCCGATGGCGTAGCACGGGAAAGCGTTCGCGCAGCGCGCGGAGCTCACCCAGGTCGATCTCGGCCACGGCGACACCGGGCGCGTCGGCCACGGACGCCATGACACGGCCCCAGGGACTCACGATCACCGAGTGGCCGTAGGTTTCACGGCCGCTGGGGTGTACACCCACTTGGTCCGGGGCCAGCACATAGCAGAGGTTCTCCACGGCCCTGGCCTGCAACAACGGCAGCCAGTGGGCGCGCCCGGTATGCGTGGTAAAAGCCGAGGGCACCGTGAAAAGCTCCGCACCCCGGTCCACCATCGCCCGGAAGAGCTCGGGAAAACGCAGGTCGTAGCACACGCTCATCCCCAGCCGGCCGAATGGCGTGGAAACCACGCGGATCTCGTCCCCGGGCTCCAGGGTGTCCGATTCCCGGTAGGCCTCCTCGGCCGAAACCCGAACATCGAACAAGTGCAGTTTGTCGTAGCGGGCGGCCAATCGGCCCTGATCATCGAACAACAGGCTGGCCGCCCGCACCCGGCCGGGATCCTGCGTCCGCAGGGGCAGGGTCCCCACCACCAGCCAGATCCCGTGGCGCCGTGCCTGCTCGGCGAAGAATTCCTGCAACGGTCCATCGCCCGGGGCCTCGGCATGGGCCAGCTTGTCGCGGTCCGTGCGCCCCATGATCACGGTGTTCTCCGGCAGCGCCACCAGCTCTGCGCCCTGTTCGGCCGCCCGGGCGATCAACCGCCCCGCCATCTCCAGATTAGGCCCCACCTGGTCCTGACAGTTCAGTTGGACGACCGCGGCGGAAAACCGGTCTCGCACGGACGCATCGCTCATAGGGGCTACTTTTCCTCGATCTTGGGGTCCGTCCACGGGCCGGTCACGTGGTACTGGTACTGCGCCACCTTGTCCAGATCCTTGCTGAACAACTTCTGGGTCACGAACAGGACCACACCGGCCACCGGCCCACCCAGCAGGCCGCCAATCAGCGGCAGGGTGGAGGATGTCTGCGGAATCACGGTCACCGTCTCGTCGTACTGGCGATTAACCAGGTCGACGCGACCTTTCCCACTGATAATGGCGGCGGGCCCGATCATGTACAACACCTTGGGGTCGGCAAATCCGTCCTTGAGCTGGAACCGCCCTTCCATACGATCGAAGGCGAAGCCCTTGCCGAACAGATCCTTGAAGTTCAGCGAAAACCGACGCGGCAGCGTGGCGATGCTGAGCAGGCCGAAGAGTCGACCCACTCCCGGTTCCACCTGAGGCAGCTCGCCGTCCTCGGCCACCATATGCACCTTGCCGGTGAGCTGCTTCAGATCCAGGCCGGCCGGGCCCCCGGGCCACTCCAAGGTTGCCGAAACGTTGCCCTTGCCTCCGATCATGACCCCGGAATAGCCCAGCCAGTCCAAGGCCCCGCCCACATCGGAGCTCTTGCCGGTCAGTTCGAGGCGCGTGCGGCTACCGCCCTCGTAGGCGGACCATTCGCCGCTGGCGCCCACCTGAAAGCGGGGATTGTCCAGTTTCAGGTTCTCCAGTGTGAGGACATGGGGTTCCCGCCGGGTCTTGAAGCTGAGGTGGCCGTAGTCCTTGTCGCGAACCACCAGGTGTTGGATGTCCACGACAAATGCCGGCAAATCCGCCGGACTCAAGGTTCCGCCGGAAGGTTCCCCCGGCTCCTGGCTAAGCTCCAAGCGCTGCAGACGCACCGTGGCCGGTACCGGCAGGCTGCCGGTCGTGGGAACCTGAATGCTGCCCTCGGCTTCCGGGCCGGACACCTGGAGCTGCCAAAGCCCGGATGTCTGCTCCCCCGCCGCCCGCAAGTCGTGGAAGGCATTGCCGAACAAGGTCAGCGTACCGACGGTGAGATCCATTCGCCGAAGCTCCGGGGCCTCGCCGGCTCCACCCCCCCGCACACGGTTCACGAATGCCCGCCAGCCGTCCATATCGAGGGCATCGAGTTTGCCCTCCACGCTCCATCCCGCCTTGTAAGCAAGCTCCGGCGGCCGGGCATGGGGCATGAACAGCAAGGCGCCCGCCGTCGGCCGATAGTCTTTCCCCAGGCGCAGGGTTCCGGCCCCCACGCCCCGGTATACGAAAGTCAGTGGCGTGTGGTCGGCGGAGGAAAATTCAGTGTTGATCACCAGCGGCTGGGCCCGGCCCGCGTCCTTGCCCAGGGGTGCGGGCAGGTTCGAGGCCACGTCTTCCAGCGGCGACGTAACCTGGAGTTGCACCCGGTAGAAGTCCTTTCCCGCCCGGAATCCCGGCAGTTTCACCTCGACATCCGCATCCGCATGGCCCGTCAGCGGCAGCTGGCCCGGCAGATGAGTGATCAAATCCGCCATCTGCACGTCTTCCACGTGGGCCTTGACGACGGTGCGCGCGGCGTCGCCGATGCCGGTGGTCTCGGCATGGGCGGCCACGGCGCCGCCGAGCAGGTGGGCCTTCAGTTCGCGAACCCCGAAACCGTCCTGGTCGAAGCGCCCGGAACCGCTGACGTCGGTGGCCGCAACCCCCCAGGCCGGGATGCTCACGGTACCCTTGTTGACGTGGACACGCCCGTCGATGCTGAGATCGGCGATATGGTGGAAGGGCAGCCGGAGCTTCAGATCCAGCGACGCCGGCCCTCGGGCCCGCAGCCTGTGAACGTACGGCCGCAGTCCCTGGGCGATGGGCATCTGTTCCACAAACTTGAGCATGGTGCCGGAATCGGTATCGGCATGGCCCTGAAGGTCCAGTACGGGATGATGGAGATCCTCGATACTGGCCACGGCGGACGTAACCTGGCCGCCCAGGACCCGGGCATGCTCCGAGCGAATACGCATGGAGCGGCCCCGAAAGCTCAGCTGGGCCTGGATATCGTTCACACCCGGCCAGCCGGGCCAATAATTCAGTTCACCGTCGCGGACCTGGACATCGACGGCGAAGCGCCCCCGGTGATGATCATAGGGAAAATGCTTCAAAGGCCCGTGAAACACGGCATCCGCCTGGGTGGCGGTGCCGCCGCGCACGGCCCCATCCAGCCAGTGGACGAAATCGTCCGGCAGAATGGCCGCCGGCACATAGCGCGCCACGTGGTCACCATTATTGGGCTTGCCCCGGGCGTGTGCGCGCAGATCCAGAAACGGCGAGGCGCCGTCCCGGGCACCGTAAACGGCCACGCGCGCGGCCGCGATGGCATCCTCGTTGGCGACCCGAACCTCGGGAACCTGAACCTGCCAATGGCCGTCGCGGGCCTCGAACCACAGTTGCGCATCCAGCGAATCGAAGGGAATCGCCCGTCGGAACAAGTCACCCAGCTCCAGCGCCCCGGATCGTCCCTGCAAGGTCACCGAGGCCTGGAGACCGCCTGCGAGGCCCTTGGGCAAGGTCGCCCAAACCTGGAAGTCGCCGGCCAAGGAAACCGCGGGTTTGCGGCCCATGGAACCGAACACGGCCGCCATGGCGGGCTGCTTCAGCCCTGCGGCCCGCACGTACAAATCGACCGGCCCCTGATTCCAGCCGCGGGCGGGCCGGCTGGGCCAGCGCACGATGAAGCTGGCCTGGCGGCCCAGTTCGTCGGGCAGGTTCAACGCTCCGGCCAATTGGCGATGCCCGCGCCAGGTCGTGACCAGAAGGTTCACGTGCTGGAGGTGATAGGCCTTTTCATTGGCAAGATCGAGATAGTTGACATCGGCATCGGTCAGGCGCAGCCGCACCGGCTGGCTCAACAGATTGAGCATGGCCTCTACCGCCGCAGACCGCAGCCCACGCTGGCCGACACCCACCACGCTGAAATGTCCATCGCGGTCGCGCTGAACCGTGATGGTCAGGCCGGCGGCAGCGAGTTCCGCCGGACGCAGTTCCAGGTGCCGCACGGAGTCGATCAGATCCAGGCTGAGGGTAAGCCGGTCCAGCAGCAGGCCCGGGCTTTTCGCCGTTCCGCCGAGCTGGACGTCCTGGAGGACCAGCCGCGGATCGGCGCCGCGCCACTCGGCGCCGAGGGAGCCGATGACGATTCGCTGCCCGATAACCTGCCCCACCAGATGCTCGATGTCGGCGCGGTAGTCCGGCGCCAGGGCCACCGCCAGCCGGAACAGGGTCAGGCCGATGGCGGCCAACACGATCAAACGGGCAACGATCGCCCAGATGCAACGACGGCACCAGCCCCAGAAGGTTTTGCGCGGGGTTTTGTGGCTCACGTGGGATACGCCGCTAGCCCGGATGTTTCATGAATTCGCGTGATGATCGCGTATGGATTTGAGTTCACGAGCGTTTTTCCGATTGAGCGCCGTATCCCGCTATACGGCCGATTGAGGAAAAGCGCTTGAGGGCTCAAAGACATCGCGAGGGCGCGTGAATTCATGAAACACCCGGGCTGTTACATCAGTACAACGTCGAACTGGTCCTGGGCATAGAGCGGCTCCGCCTGGAGGTTGATGGGCCGCCCCACGAACGCCTCCAGCTCGGCGACGTTGATACTCTCCTCGTCCAGCATCAGATCCACCACTTCCCGGGCCGCGAGCACCACCAGTTTCCGGGCGTCCACGAACTGCCGGGCTTCGCGCATGATTTCCCGGAAGATCTCGTAGCAAACCGTCTCCGGCGTCTTCAGGGTGCCGCGACCCGCACAAGTGGGACAACCCTCGCAAAGCGTACGTTCCAGGCTTTCCCGGGTCCGCTTGCGGGTCATTTCCACCAGGCCCAAAGCGGACACGCCGCTGATCTGGGTCTTGGCACGATCGCGCTCGAGGCTGCGCTCCAGCGCTCGGAGCACCTGGCGCTTGTGCTCCTCCTCCTCCATATCGATGAAATCGATAATGATGATTCCGCCGAGGTTGCGCAGCCGCAGTTGCCGGGCGATCGCCTGGGCCGCCTCCAGATTGGTCTTGAAGATGGTTTCTTCCAGATTGCGGTGGCCGACGTAGGCACCGGTATTGATGTCGACGGTGGTCATCGCCTCGGTCTGATCGATGATCAGATACCCACCCGACTTGAGCTCCACCTTCCGATTCAGCGCCTTCTGGATTTCGTCCTCGACGCCGTAGAGGTCGAACAGCGGGCGCTCGCCCGGGTAATACTCGATCCGCGATACCAGCTCCGGCAGGAATTGCTCGCAGAAGGCCACCACGCGCTGGTGGTTTTCCCGGGAATCCACGCGCACCTTTTCCACTTCCGCCGCGGGCAGATCCCGCAACGAACGCAATACCAGCGGCAGATCCTCGTGGACCCGGCTGGCCGCCTTGGCGTCCGGCACCCGCTGATTGACCGACTCCCACAACTTCAGCAAAAAGGCCCGGTCCGCCCGCAGAGTGGCCTCGTTGGCGGATTCCGCGGCCGTGCGCACGATATAGCCGCCGTCGTTGTCCTCTTCGTCCACGAAACTCTGGCAGATCTCCCGCAGGCGCTGACGCTCGGCCTCGTCCTCGATTCGGGCGGAGACGCCCACGCTGGCCCCGTTGGGCAGATAAACCAGATGGCGAGAGGGAATGGTGATATGCGTGGTCAACCGCGCGCCCTTGGTTCCCAAGGGGTCCTTGACCACCTGGACCAGCAGCTCCTGGCCTTCACGGACCAGCTCGGCGATGTTGTCGGAACGGCGCTCGCTTTCCCCGGAAGCGGCGATATCGGAGGCGTGAAGAAAGGCGGTGCGGTCCAGCCCCACCTCGAGAAACGCCGCCTGCATGCCGGGCAGCACCCGCACCACCCGTCCCTTGTAGATATTGCCCACCAGCCCCTTGCGGCGCGTGCGCTCCACCCAGACCTCCTGGAGCACGCCATTCTCGACAATGGCGACCCGGGTCTCGGGCGGCGTGACGTTGATCAGGATTTCCTGGCTCATGGGCGCCGCCAGGCATGGCGATAGTCAACCTGGAACTCGTCCAGCAGATCGGCCGTCTCGAACAGCGGCAGGCCCATCACCCCGGAGTAGCTGCCCTCCATGTGCTCGACGAACACGGCACCCAGCCCCTGAATCGCATAGGCGCCCGCCTTGTCGGCCGGTTCGCCGGTCTCCCAGTAGCGCTCGCACTCCTGCGGCGTAAGCTCGCGGAACGTCACGTTGTTCACGCTCATGCGGGTGCCTTCGCGGTCATCCACCAGAGCCACCCCCGTCAGGACTTGATGCGTGGTCCCCGACAATCGCTGCAGCATTTTCAACCCATCCGCGCGATCGCGGGGCTTGCCCAGCATCTCGCCATTGACCACAACCACCGTGTCCGCGCCCAACACCGGGTGAGGTTCACGCTCGCCCAACGCCCGCCAACCGGCGCGGGCCTTTTCCAAGGCGACACGAATAACAAAGACCTCCGGGGATTCGCCCGGTTCCCAGACCTCGTCAACTTCATTGGCGACACGCTGGTAGCGCACACCGATCTGGGTGAGCAATTCCTGGCGCCGGGGAGAGCTGGATGCGAGATAAATGTCGGGCTTCATGCCACGCCTCACCGTCTTGGAGTCCGTAGAAATTGAGGCGCGCCTCAAACCGCGCGCCTTACCGATGATACGGGTGATTTTTTATGATCGTCCAGGCGCGATAAAGCTGTTCCGCCAGCACCACCCGCACCAGCATGTGCGGCAGGGTCAATCGGGACAGGGACCACCGCTGATCGGCGCGCGCCAGGCATGTCTCCGACAAGCCGTCCGGCCCGCCCACCAGAAGCGCGACGTCGCGCCCCTCCGGGAGCCAGCCTTGAAGTTCCTCCGCCAATTCCTCCGTGTCGCGCTGCCGCCCTTTCACGTCCAACGCCACCACCCGGCTGCCCTCCGGCACGGCCCGCAACATTCGCGCCCCCTCCTCCTCACGGGCCGTTTGGGGATCACGGTGGCGGCCCTTGCCGCCCAGAGGCAATTCCACCAGCTCCAGCGAAAACTCCCGCGGCAACCGCCGGCGGTACTCCTCGAACCCGGCGGCCACCCAGTCCGGCATCTTCTGGCCGATGGCGATCAGCCGAATCCGCATTTAGCCGGCCGTGGAGGAAGAGGACTGATCCTCGCCTTCCTCTTCAACGCCCCAGATCCGTTCCAGACGGTAGAGATCGCGCACCCGCGGCAGCATGACATGCACCACCGCGTCGCCCAGATCCACCAGGATCCATTCCGCGCCGGCCTCGCCTTCCACCCCCAACGGTCGCTCGCCCGCCTGTTTGGCGGCCTCCACCACTCGGTCGGCGATGGCCTTGACGTGGCGATTCGAGTTGCCGGAGGTCACCACCATGAGGTCGGTGATGCCGGTCTTGCCGCGCACGTCCAAGGCAACCGGGTCCAGCGCCTTGATGTCGGCCAGGGTATCGAGAATGAGGCTTTTCAGTGCGTCGAATTCCATACTAGTGGTCCCTCAAGGTGAGATTTACGGGTTCAGCGCCCCTGTGGGGTTTTGCCGCAAGGCGCGCTGCGCAGACAATGGCCAGGACCCTTGTCAAGCAGCGCAACGCCGCGGCGGGACACCACAGGGGCGCCCGAAGGGTGGGTTTGTCAGCGCCCCTGGCGGCGTTACGGCCCTTGCAAAGGACTGGGCCATTCGCTGCGAGCCGCGCCTTGCCAGGAACGCTGACAAACCCACTGAACCCGCAAATATCACCTTGAGGGACCACTAAATTGCCTTCGAAAAGGTTATTCACCGTCGGTTGTGCCATAGAGGCGATGCTTGTGGATGTAGGCGAGAACGGACTCGGGAACCAGATAGCGGGCAGACCGCCCGGCCGCAAGGCTTTCGCGGATGGCGGTGGCGGAGATTTCCAGCTGGGTTACGGACTGGAAGATCACCCGCCCCGCCGGTGAGCGCCGCAGGGCCTCGAATGAATCCGTCCGACGCGGCGCCAGCCACCGGTCCAACGGGCCACCGGCGGGCACTTGGCTGCCGGGGCGCTCCATGACGACCAGATGGGCCAATTCCGCCAGCCGCTCCCATCGGTCCCAGGACTGCAGGCCCAGGAAGGCGTCCATGCCGATGATCAGGCACAGCCGGTGCCCCGGAAACTCCCGGCGCAGGCTTTCCAGGGTATCCACCGAGTAGGAGGGGCCGTCGCGCCGCAGTTCCCGGTCGTCCACCACGAACCCGGCGACGCCTTCGGCCGCGCTGGCGAGCATCCCCAGGCGATGAGCGGGCGAAACCGCCGGCTGATCCCGGTGCGGCGGAACGCTGGCGGGGACGAGGCGAAGCTGCTCGAACCCGCCGGCCTCGAGAATCTCCAGAGCCGGCCGCAGGTGACCGTGGTGGATGGGATCGAAGGTGCCCCCGAACATGCCCAGCAACGGCAGTGTGTCGTGGGAGGAAGTCACGCGGCGACGATCTTCCCCGAGGGCAGGCTACTGGCGGACATGGCCGTCGCCCAGCACCACGTACTTCTGAGTCGTCAGGCCTTCCAGGCCCACCGGGCCCGCGGGCGTGAAGCTTGTTGGTGCTGATGCCGATCTCCGCGCCCAGGCCGTATTCGAAGCCGTCGGCAAACCGTGTGGAGGCATTGACCATCACCGAACTGGAATCGACTTCCCGCAGGAACCGGCGGGCTCGGGTGTAGTTCTCGGTGATGATGCTGTCGGTGTGATGGGAGCCGTAGCGCTCGATGTGCTCGATGGCCTCGTCCAGGCCCTCCACCACCTTGACCGCCAGGATGGGCGCCAGGTATTCCTCGCCCCAATCGGCTTCGGTGGCTTCGGTCATGGCGGGCACCAGCTGGCGGCTTTCCGGGCAGCCTCGCAGCTCCACGCCCACCTCGGTGAGCCGCTGCGCCAGCTCCGGCAAAATCCGGCCGGCGATGGCCCGGGCCACCAGCAGGGTTTCCATGGTGTTGCAGGTGCCGTAGCGCTGAGTCTTGGCGTTGAAGGCCACGCTCAGCCCCTTCTGGACGTCCGCCTGATCGTCGATGTAAACATGGCACACCCCGTCCAGATGCTTGATCACGGGCACGGTGGCTTCGCGGCTGACGCGCTCGATCAGGCCCTTGCCGCCCCGTGGAATGATGACGTCCACGTAGCGGTCCATGGTGATCAGTTCGCCCACGGCGGCGCGATCGGTGGTGGCCACGACCTGGACGGCGGTGGCGGGCAGGCCGGCCTGTTCCAGACCGATGCTCAGGCATTCGGCAATGGCGCGATTGGAGTGGGCGGCCTCGGAACCGCCGCGCAGGACGGCGGCGTTGCCGGACTTCAGGCACAGCGCCGCGGCATCGGCGGTCACATTGGGCCGCGACTCGTAGATGATGCCCACCACGCCCAGGGGCACGCGCATCTTGCCCACCTGGATGCCCGAAGGGCGGTTGTTGAGATCGGTGATGGCGCCCACGGGATCGGGCAGGGCCGCGACCTGGCGAAGCCCTTCGGCCATCCCCTCGATGCGGGCGGCCGTGAGCTCGAGACGGTCCAGCAGGGCCTCGTCCAGGCCCGCCTGGCGACCGGCCTGAAGATCCTTGCGGTTGGCCTTGATCAAGGCCTCGCTGCGGGCTTCGATGATGTCGGCCATGGCCCGCAACGCCGTGTCCTTGGCGCCGCTCTCGGCGCGGGCCATGGCGCGGCCCGCCGCGCGGGCCTGTTGGCCCACCGTTTCCATGTACTGGCGAATGTCGCCGAGCTGTTGTTCCGCTGTCACACTCATGCCGCTATTCCAGATCGTCACGCGGCGCCGCGTTTGGCGGCGCCAATGTTGGCTATCGATATGCCCAATTGTAACAATTCGTCCCACGGACTGCCCGGTGCCGCACCCTTGATCACCCGGTCGGCCTCCGCGCAGCGCGCCAGCGCGGACCGCCACTCGGCGGGGCGCCCCCGGCGGGCGGCCTTCTGGACCAGACTCTTGCGGGGACCGAACACCCGGTTTTCGCGGAAAAAGCCCTCGGTGGCGCCCGGCCCGCCGGGCGCGGACAACTGGCCGATGGTCCGCACCTCCCGACTCAGCGCCCACAGCACCAGCACGGGCTCCTCGCCCTCTTCCCGCAGGCCTTGAAGGATCCGGCGGGTGCGCCGGGCATCACCCGCAAGCACTGCCTCCGACAGGTCGAACACGGTGTAGCGGGCGCTGTCGGCCACGACCTCGCGCACGGTGTCGGCGCCCACCGCCCCCTCACCCACCAGCAGACGTAGCTTCTCCAGTTCCTGGGCCGCCGCCAGCAGATTGCCTTCCGCCCGCTCCGCCAACAACTGCAGCGCTTCCGGGTCCGGCCGCAGCCCCAAGCGCTGGGCACGCGCACCCAGCCACCGAGGCAGCCGGTCACGTTCAATCGGCCAGACTTGCACCGCTACCCCGGCCCGATCAATGGCCTGCACCCATTTGCCCTTGCGCTGGGCGGGGTCCAAGCGCCCGGTGCTGACGATCAGCACCACGTCCGGCGGCGCTTTCCCGCAGAACTCCACCAAGGCTTTGGAGCCCGGCTGGCCGGGCTTGCCCGAGGGAATACGCAGTTCCACGATGCGCCGATCGCCGAACAGCGACAAGTTGTCGGCGGCGGCGGCAAGCCGGCCCCAGTCGAAGCCGGCTTCCACGTTCAGGACTTCACGCTCGGTGAACCCCTGCTCGCGAGCCTCCCGGCGCAGACGATCCAGGCATTCACCGGTCAATAGCGGCTCCTCGCCGCTGACCAACGCCACGGGCGGCAAGCCCCGGTTCTTCAGGAAACCGTCCAGTTCGTCGGGCCGAATGGGCATCTACTGACTCTTCTGGCCCAGGGCGATCTGCATCTGGGCGAGGATCTGGCTGACGATGTCGCGCCGCAGGTTTTCGGTCAGCTGCGCACGGCGCGACTCGCTGACCTGGACCTGGGTGGACTGGTAACTATAGACGCCAGAACGGCGAATGGTGCGGGTATCGATCAAGGGCTTGCCCTCGGCGTCCAGCAGCCGGAAGGTCACCTGATCCACCACCTCGTATTCACTGACTTCGGTACGGGCGGTGATGGTCTTGGCGCGCTGGGAGACATTCTCCGTGACCAGGACCAGCTCCGGCACCTTGGCCTCGGCGCTATCCACCAGCTTCGCGCCGGAGACCTGAAGCGCGTTGCGTACCGCCCGGCTCAGATCGCCCTGACCCATCTCAGCGGTGAGGCGCAGGGCCTGGCCGTCGAGGCTCACGGCCCCCGCGCCGGCGCCGCGCAGGTGCCAGCCACAGGCGCTGAGCAGCATCGCCGCGGCCAGCACCACCAGGGCGAGTCGGCGCGGTGCCTGGGTCATCAGCCCACCACCAGGTTCACGAGGCGCTTGGGAACCACGATGATCTTGCGCACGGTTTTGCCCTCGATAAACCGCTGTACGTTGGGCTCCGCCAGCGCGGCCTGTTCCACGGAGGCCTTGTCGGCGGCGGCATCGACCTGGATATGGCCGCGCAGCTTGCCGTTGACCTGAACCACCAGTTGCAGGTTGTCCTGACGCAGGGCCCGGGGATCCGGCTCCGGCCAAGTGGCGTCCACCACAGGCCCTTCGTGGCCCAACGCGTTCCAGAGCTCGTGCGTTACATGGGGCACGATGGGCGCGAGGATCAGGACGGCCGCTTCCAGGCCTTCCTGCATCAGAGCGCGGCCGGCCTCGGAACCATCGTCCACAGCCTTGTACATGGCGTTGACCAGTTCCATGACCGAGGCAATGGCGGTATTGAAGGTGAACCGGCGGCCCACGTCGTCGCCCGCCTTCTGAATGGTCTCGTGAATCTTGCGGCGAAGCTCGCGCTGCTCGTCATTGAGCGCATCGGGCTTCAGCTCCGCAACGGCGCCCTGCTCCACATGCTGGCGGGCCAGGTGCCACAGGCGCTTGAGGAAGCGATAGGCCCCTTCCACGCCGCTGTCCGACCACTCCAGGGACTGGTCCGGCGGCGCCGCGAACATGGTGAACAAGCGCACCGTATCCGCGCCGTAGCGCTCCACCAGCGACTGGGGGTCCACGGTGTTGCCCTTGGACTTGGACATCTTGGTGCCGTCCTTGAGCACCATGCCCTGGGTCAGCAGATTGCGGAACGGCTCGTCGCACCCCACCAGGCCCTCGTCGCGCATCAGCTTGTGGTAGAAGCGCGAATACAGCAGGTGCAGGATGGCGTGCTCGATGCCGCCGATGTACTGATCCACGGGCAGCCAGTAGCGGGCGCGATCGTCGAGCATGGCGCCGTCATTGTCCGGGCAGGCGAAGCGCGCGTAGTACCAGGAGGACTCCATGAAGGTATCGAAGGTGTCCGTCTCGCGCTCGGCCTTGCCGCCGCAACCGGGGCAGGTGGTCTCGTAGAATTCCGGCATGCGCTTGAGCGGCGAACCGGCACCGTCGAACTCCACCTCTTCCGGCAGGGCCACGGGCAGATCCTCGTCGGGCACCGGGACCTCGCCGCAGGTCGGGCAGTTGATGATGGGGATGGGCGCGCCCCAATAGCGCTGCCGGGAGACGCCCCAGTCCCGCAAGCGGTAGTTGACCCGGCGCCGGCCCTGGTTTGTTGATTCCATGTGATCGGCTATGGCATCGAAGGCCTGGGCGGAACTCAGGCCGTTGTAGTCGCCGGAATTCACCAGATAGCCCTTGTCCGTCATGGCCGCGTCGCCGACTTCGGGCGATACGCCTTCCTCCGGCACGATCACCGGCTTGATGGGCAGGGCATACTTGGTCGCGAATTCGAAGTCCCGCTGGTCGTGAGCCGGCACGGCCATCACCGCGCCGGAGCCGTATTCCATCAACACGAAGTTGGCCACCCAGATGGGCACCTGCTCACCGGTCAGGGGATGAATCGCCTTGAGGCCGGTATCGCGGCCCTTCTTCTCCATGGTGGCCATTTCCGCCTCGGCCACCGCCGCGTGGCTGCATTCCTCGATGAACGCGGCCAACTCCGGATCGGCTTCCGCGGCCTTGCGGGCCAACGGGTGCTCGGGCGCCAACCCCACATAGGTCACCCCGAACAGCGTATCCGGCCGGGTCGTGTAGACCACCAGCGGCTCCTGCCCGCCTCCACGCCGAAGTGCAGTTCCAGGCCTTCGGAACGCCCGATCCAGTTGCGCTGCATGGTGCGCACCTGCTCGGGCCAGCCGGGCAGTTGATCCAGATCGGCAAGCAATTCGTCGGCGTAGGCCGTGATCTTCAGGAACCACTGGGGAATCTCGCGGCGCTCGACGATGGCGCCGGATCGCCAGCCGCGGCCGTCGATCACCTGCTCGTTGGCCAGCACGGTCTGATCGACCGGATCCCAGTTCACCGTGGCGGTCTTCTTGTAGACCAGGCCTTTGCGGAACAGCCGCGTGAACAGCCACTGCTCCCAGCGGTAGTACTCGGGATCGCAGGTCGCCAGCTCCCGATCCCAGTCGTAGCCGAAGCCCAGTTGCTGGAGCTGGCCGCGCATGTAGGCGATGTTCTCCCGGGTCCAACGCGCCGGCGGCACCTTGTTCTGCATGGCCGCGTTCTCGGCGGGCAGGCCGAAGGCGTCCCAGCCCATGGGCTGGAGCACGTTCTTGCCCTGCATGCGCTGGTAGCGGGAGATCACGTCGCCGATGGTGTAATTGCGGACATGGCCCATGTGCAGCCGGCCGCTGGGATACGGGAACATGGACAGGCAGTAATAGCTCTCCCGTTCCGGGTCTTCGGCGACCTTGAACGTACCCTGCTCCCGCCAGTACGTCTGGGCCTGGGCTTCTACCTGTTCCGGCTTGTAAGTCTCGTCCATTGAACTCGATTCTTTGCAATGTGGCTGACAAATGGTGGGCACTGCACCATTCGGGACACGCAAGCATACCGTAGGGGGCGGGGGCGAGTGTAGCGCCCGGTGGCCCGGCCTGACCGACTGGGTCCTAATTTAGGTCAAATTGTGCCGGCGCCGGATCCGTATGATGGACACGTTGCAATGCCGAACTCCGGCAACCACATTCAGAAGCAGTGCCAACCAACGGAGACCAGCCATGGCCCACGACCGAAAAGAACATGAACTGCGCGGCTACGAGAAGATGCTGGAACGGGTCCAGTCGCTGATGGATTCACCGCGCCAGATGAAGCTGGGCGAGGCGGTGGACCATGCCAAGGAGCGCGCGGTGGAACTGGAGGAACTCACCCGGACCGAGGCCGAACGGATCGGCGACTATGTCCGCCGCGACGTACAGGACGCGGCCCGCTACATGGCCGAAAGCGACCAGGACCTGGGCGCCTGGTTCCAGATGGATCTGGCGCTGGTGGAAAGCTGGCTGTGGGACACCCTGACCTCCGTGGCCGACAAGACCAAGCTGGAGATGCTGCAATTTCGGGAATCGTTGGAGGAATACAGCAAGTACTACACGGGCGAAGTCACCGGCCCGGGTGAACTGAAATGCGTGGAGTGCGGGAAAGTGCTGCATTTTCACGAAACCGGGCACATTCCGCCGTGCCCGGAGTGCAGCGGGACGACGTTTGAGCGGCCGTCGGGGAAATAATGGTTGGCGGCTGCATTGTTCGCGGTCGACACGACCGCTCCTACGAATAATGCTCTCAATTGTAGGAGCGGTCGTGTCGACCGCGAATCCCTCACAACCAAACCCCATCCCACAACGAATATTCGCGTAGCGACCGAACGATGCCTGCCCGTAACGGATTGGCGACGATATAGCGAGCCGTGGGTAAAAGCTCTTCTTCACTCCTGAGAGCGTAGTCGTGGAAACCGGCCTGCCAGACTCTCCCAGTCCGCCCCAAACGACGGTTGACCCATCGCGCGCTGCTCAATTTAACCGCCCGCACGCTCTGCGATAGGCAAAGGCCGCTGGGCAATTGCATCAGCCAATGAAGGTGGTCGGGCATGACAACAAAGCATAGCGTCTCGGCACGAGACAAACGCAGAGCCTCTACCACGAAGCGACCAAGCGTCCAATCGCAGAAGAACGGGGTTCGATCCGCGGTCACCGTCGTGATCAGATAAATCTGGTTTGGGATCGACGCGCGACCGCGTCTTAGGTTTCTTCCGTGAAACCGAGGCATGGAGGATTCTCCCAAAGAATTCGCGGTCGACACGACCGCTCCTACATCAAATCACGTCCTTGCGGCGCCTACGCACAAACACCATCGCGATGCCAATCAACCCAACCATCCCCAACACCGGATAATTCAACCAGCGCACGAACGGCGTGGCGCCTTTCCGCGGCGTTACGGTCCCGGCAATGGCCGCGACCTTGAACTGCGGCGCTTCCTTCTTGATCCGGCCGCGCCAGTCGATGATGGCGGTCAGCCCCGTATTCGTGGCGCGCAGCACCGGCCGCTCCATTTCTATGGCACGCATGCGGGCCATTTGCAGATGCTGATGAGGGCCCAGGGAGTCGCCGAACCAGCCGTCGTTGCTGACGTTGACCAGCAGTTGGGATTGGGGGAGTTCCCGGGCGATTTCGGTACCGAAGATGATTTCATAGCAAATGGAGACGCCCACGGGGTATCCCGCCGCCATCAGGGGTCGGGAGGAGGTGCCGGCGGCAAAATCCGACATGGGCGCTCCGAACACATCCAGGGCCTGGCCCAGGAGGCTGCGCAGCGGCAGATACTCTCCAAAGGGCACCAGATGCTGTTTGAAGTAGAAATCGGTCTTGGAGCCGATGCTCATGACGGCGTTGTAGGCCTTCTGATCGGCCGGGTCGTATACGGGGATGCCCACCAGCAGATCGGTATGGTGGGCCCGCGCGGCTTGGTAGAGGCGGGTCAGGTAGCCGTCGGCGACCTGGTGCAGCCACGCGGGGACGGCGGTCTCCGGCCAGACGACGAGATCGGCATCCCAGTGCTCGGCGGTCAGATCCCAGTAACGCTGCAGGGTTTCATCCCGAAAGTCCGTGGCCCATTTGCGATCCTGGGGCACATCACCCTGCACCAAAGCGACCTTCAACGGCTTGCCCGCCGGCCGGGTCCAAGTCAGCTGTCCCAGCCCATATCCGCCCAGCCAGACGGCTGCAACGAGGGCCGCGGCGATCAGCGCGTTGCGCCGGCTCGGCTGCAACACCACCCAGGCCAGCGCGCCGGCGCAGACGGCCACGGCAAGACTCACCCCCAATACGCCGAACACCGGGGTATACCCCGCAAGGGCGCTATCGGTCTGGGTGTAGCCCAAGGTCAACCAGGTGTTGCCGGTGAGGAACCAACTTCGGAACCACTCCACGGCCACCCACACGGCCGGCAGGCCCAGCGCCACATCCACGAAGTCGGACCGCCCCCGCAGACGCCGCCACAACCACCCCATCAACAGGAAGTACAACGCCGATACGGCAGCCAACAAGGCGCAGAACACCACGCCCACGAGCCAGCCGGCGCCGTAGCGATCGACACTGATGAACACCCACGAGGCACCGGCGCCGTAGTAGGCCATGCCGTAGATGAACACCGCCCACAGGGCACGCCGGCGCGGAGCGCTGGCCAGCACGAGGAACAGGATCGCGGGCGAAAGGATCGCCACCGCCACCCAACTGAAGGGCGCGAATGCGAAGGGAATGGCGAGACCTGCCAGCAAGGCCGCAAGCAGCCCCCAGCGCGATCCCAAGAGCCGCGTTATGGCCTGAGGTTTCACCCGGTTCAGCTTTGTTTTTGTTCCGTGGCGGAGGGGGCGGGGCCGGCGCTGCGCTCGCCGCCCTTGATGACCATCAACAAGTGAATGCGGCGGTTGTCCGCGCGAATCACGTCGAAGCGCAAATCTCCGATGGCAATGGATTCGCCCCGGCGAGGGAGGTGTCCGAATTCATGGGCGACGAGGCCGCCGATGGTATCGAATTCCTCGTCACTGAAGCTGGTGCCGAAGTGTTCGTTGAAATCCTCGATGGGCGTCAGCGCCTTGACGATGCTGCTGCCGTGGCGGTGACTGAGGATGTAGGTGTCTTCCTCGAAATCGTGTTCATCGTCGATTTCCCCGACGATCTGCTCCAGCACATCCTCGATGGTCGCCATGCCGGCAACGCCGCCGTACTCGTCCACGACCACGGCCAGGTGATTGCGGCTGCTTCGGAATTCCTTGAGCAGGACATCCAGGCGTTTGCTCTCGGGAATGAAGAAGGCCGGCCGCAGGAGCTCGCGCATGTTGAAGCGGTTGTTCTCCTCTTCGGCGAAATAGCGCAGCAGGTCCTTGGCGATAAGGATGCCGATCACATCGTCGCGGTTCTCGCCGATCACGGGAAACCGCGAATGACCGGATTCGATGACGGTTTTCAGCAACTCCCGGGGCTCGCCGTCCCGGGGCAGGACCACCATTTGAGAGCGGGGGATCATGATGTCCCGGACCTGCATCTCGGAGACGTGGAGCACGCCTTCGATCATGGCCAGGGCATCGGCGTTGAACAGCTCGCGCCGCTGGGCGTCGCGCAGTATTTCCAGCAGCTCGTCCCTATCCTTGGGCTCTCCGGAAAAAGCCTGGCCGATACGTTCAAACCAGGATCGGTGTTGACTGCCGTTACTAGAGTGGTCCTCGCTCATGGGCTCCAAAAAATCGCACCTTTGCTTGAGAAACAAACGCTACACGCGGCCCTTGGGGGGACGCCTGTCTTCAAAGTTTAGCGGCTCGGGTTGCCGTTGCCCATGGTTGGATGAGTGATGGGGTTCGCTGCGCTCCACCCATCCTGCAACGCAAATCGGCAGGCCGCAGGATGGGCCGCGCGCAGCGAAACCCATCAAACTCAGCGCACTGCATACGGATCCGCGATCCCCAGGCCGGCCAGAATCTCCCGCTCACGGGCCTCCATCTCCTCCGCATCGGCGTCGTTCTGATGATCGTAGCCCTGCAGGTGCAGCATCCCATGCACGAGCATGTGCGCCCAGTGGGCGGACAGCGCCTTGCCTTGTTCGGATGCCTCCCGCGCCACCACCGGCGCGCAAATCACCAGATCGCCCAAATACCTGCTGTCCATGCCCGGTAATTCTTCATAGGGAAAGGACAGCACATTGGTGGGATAGTCCCGATCGCGAAATTGCCCGTTCAGCGTACGTCCCTCGTCTTCATCGACGATGCGCACGACGGCTTCCCAATCCGCCTTTTCCCCGCACAACGCGGCGCTCGCCCAGGCCCGGATCGCGTCGTCGTCGGGCAGCTCGACCATGTCGCTGGCGCGCTGAACATCAATAGTGGGCATGAAGAAACGTTCCCGATTGCGCGGAAGATCCGTGGATCAGGCCTCGCCGTGCTTCTCGTAGGCGCGCACGATCCGTTGCACCAGGGGGTGGCGAACGACGTCCTGAGCGTTGAAGAAGGTGAAGCTGACACCGTCGATATCCTTCAGGACCTCGATGGCATCGCGAAGACCGGACGGCTTGCCCCGCGGCAGATCCACCTGGGTCACGTCCCCGGTGACAACCGCGGTGGAACCGAAGCCGATGCGGGTCAGGAACATCTTCATCTGCTCGACCGTGGTGTTCTGGGCCTCGTCGAGGATGATGAAGGAGTGGTTGAGCGTGCGCCCGCGCATGTAGGCCAACGGCGCCACTTCGATCACGTTGCGCTCGATCAGCTTACCCACCCGGTCGAAACCCAGCATCTCGAACAGGGCGTCATACAGCGGCCGCAGGTAGGGATCGACCTTCTGGGCCAAATCGCCGGGCAGGAACCCGAGCCGCTCGCCGGCCTCCACCGCCGGGCGCACCAGCACCAACCGGCGGACCCGCTCTTCCTCCAGCGCCTGCACGGCCGATGCAACGGCAAGATAGGTCTTGCCGGTGCCGGCGGGGCCGATACCGAAGTTGAGGTCGTTGTCGCGGATATAGCGCAGGTAGCTTTGCTGATTCACGCCGCGGCCTTTCACCTCGACCCGGCGGGTGCGGATGATGACCTCGTCGGTGGGCCCTTCCGGGCGTTTCAGCTTGGATTCCACACCGGAATCCTGGAGGTAGAGATGCACCTGATCGGCACTCAGCTCCTCGGTCCCGCTGGCGTTGTAGAGGTCCTTGAGCACCACCGTGGCGGCTTCCACGGCGGCGGGTTCCCCGATCACCCGGAATCGATGGGCACGATTGCTGATCTCGACGCCGAGACGGCGTTCGACCTGGCGGAGGTTTTCGTCGAATTGACCGCAGAGGTTGGCGAGACGCTGATTGTCAGCGGGCTCGAGGGTGAAGTCTGTGGAGTCCGGATGGCTCTTCAAAATAATGTCGGGCTCGTCGATGTCATGCGGATGCGTCGGCTTCACTGGGAGTCTGTCGAAAACATGAACCGCTCTTCCGCTTCCGCAGCCGATTCATCCTGCCTCCGGCAGGCTCCTTATGCCCATCATCTCGCCTCGCAGGGAATTCGACAAGGCCTTTGTAATACGGACATCCACAAAGTGGCCAATCAGACGCGGATGCCCCGGGAAGTTCACAACCCGGTTGTTTTCCGTGCGCCCGGCAATCTCGTGGGCATCCTTCTTGGAGACGCTGTCGACCAGAACGCGCTGGACGGTCCCGACCATGTTCTCGCTGATCCGGCGCGCGTTGGCGTTGATCGTGTCCTGCAGGCGCTTCAGCCGGGCCTGTTTGACCTCATGCGGAACGCCGTCGGCGAGCCCGGCCGCGGGCGTACCCGGGCGGGGGCTGTAAATGAAGCTGAAGGACTGATCGAATCCGATCTCCTCGATCAGCGCCATGGTCTCCTCGAACTCGTCCTCGGTCTCTCCGGGGAAACCGACGATGAAATCGGAGGAAATGCTGATGTTGGGCCGGATCTCCCGCAAGCGGCGGATCTTCTCGATGTACTCCGCCACCGCATGGCCGCGCTTCATGAGCTTGAGGATAAGATCCGACCCGCTTTGCACCGGCAGATGGAGGTGATCGACCAGCTCCGGAACCTCGGCGTAGGCCTCGATCAAGCTGTCCGAGAACTCCATCGGATGCGAGGTGGTATAGCGGATGCGCTCGATCCCCTCCACCGCCGCAACGAAGTTCACCAGCAAGCCGAGATCGGCAATCGTGCCGTCGTCCATCTCGCCCCGATACGCGTTGACGTTCTGCCCCAGAAGCGTCACTTCCCGCACACCCTGGGCGGCCAACTGGGCCACTTCCGCAATCACGTCGTCAAACGGCCGGCTGATCTCCTCGCCCCGCGTATAAGGCACCACGCAGAACGAACAGTACTTGCTGCACCCTTCCATGATCGACACAAACGCCGTCGGCCCCTCGGCCCGCGGCTCCGGCAGCCGGTCGAACTTCTCGATCTCGGGAAAACTGATATCAACCACCGAAACCCGCTCGGAGCGAGCCCGGTCGTACATCTCAGGGAGGCGATGCAAGGTCTGCGGCCCGAACACCAGATCCACAAAAGGCGCGCGCTTGACCAGCGCCTCGCCCTCCTGACTGGCCACGCAACCGCCAACCCCGATCACCAGATCCGGATTCGCCTCCTTCAACGGCCGCCAGTGGCCCAACTGCGAAAAGACCTTCTCCTGGGCCTTTTCCCGAATCGAGCAGGTATTGAGCAGAATCAGATCCGCCTCTTCGGGCGTGTTCACGCGCTCGAAACCACGATCCTTGACGAGAACGTCCGCCATCTTCGCGGAATCGTACTCATTCATCTGGCAACCGTGGGTTTTGACGTAGACCTTGCGGGACATAAGCACTTGACTGGGGTGGCAAAGTTGAAAGTGCGCGATAGGATACAGCCGCCACCCGCAAAAGGTAAACAACGACCGTGCCGCCGCGCACTCCCAAACCCACCACATCTACCGTAGGAGCGGTCGTGCCGACCGCGAACGTTTTGTGTTTTTTGCCGCAGATGAACGCAATTCAATCTCTATCGCCCGTAGGAGCGGCGCTCACCGCCGCGAACCCCGAGCGACAACCTCTTTGGCGCGAACGCCAGGCCGACCGCAAAGAACAGTCCCCAAAAAGGATGCCTTAAGACACAACCGTTCGCGGCGAGGATCGCCGCTCCTACTCCAAATTGAGCGCCGACGGTCGCCTGGGCGTCCATCCGCGTTCACCCGCGGCCAAAACCCCATCAACGAACGGCTGGTCGACCGACGCCCTCACTCCCCCGCCGAATCCTCCACCCGCCCATAACAGTCCTGGAACCGGACAATGTCGTCCTCACCCAAATACGCGCCGGTCTGAACCTCGATCAACTCCAACGGAATCACGCCCGGGTTTTCCAATCGGTGCACGGTGCCGAGCGGGATGTAGGTGGACTGATCCTCGGAGAGCAGAAAGCTCTCGTCGCCCCGATACACCCTCGCCGTGCCGCTCACGATCACCCAGTGTTCCGCGCGGTGATGATGCATCTGCAGAGAAAGCTGCCCGCCCGGATTGACGACGATGCGCTTGACCTGGAAGCGGTCAGCCTCGGTGATGCCCTCGTAGGCGCCCCAGGGGCGGTAGACGCGCCGATGGATACTGTGTTCGTCACGGCCGTCCGCTTTCAGACGATCAACAATCTGCTTCACGTCCTGCACGCGAGCGCGATCCGCCACCAGCACCGCGTCGGCCGTCTCCACCACGACCAGGTTCTCCACGCCCAGGGTCGCGATCAGACGGCCCTCCGATCGGATGTAAGAGTCAGAGGTGTCCTCCGCTATCACGTCCCCGATCAAGACGTTGCCGTCATCGCCATTCTTGCTGAGCTCGTGGAGCTGCCCCCAACTCCCCAGATCACTCCACCCGCACTCCAACGGCACGACCACGGCCCGGTCGGTGTGTTCCATCACGGCATAGTCGATGGACTCGGACGGACACGCCGCAAACGCCTCGGCGTCCAGCCGAAAGAAATCGAGATCCCGCTTGCCCCGTGTGAACGCGGCCTCGGCCGCTTCCAGAATATCGGGCCGGTAGCGGCCCAGCTCTTCCAGATAGGCCCGGGCGTCCAGCAGAAAGATCCCGCTGTTCCAAAGGTAGTCGCCGCTTCCGAGATAGCTTTGTGCCGTCTCGAAATCGGGCTTCTCCACAAATTGCGCCACGTCCCGGACGCGCCCATCGGACTCGCCTCGAAACCGGATATACCCGTAGCCCGTCTCCGGCGCCGACGGGACAATGCCGAATGTAACCAACCGCCCCTCGGCGGCCGCTTCCATGCCCGCGACCACGGCTTGAGAGAAAGCATCGGAATCCTGGATGAGATGATCGGAAGGCATGACCAACAGCAGAGGCGACGAATCCGAGGCAAGCGCCTGCAAGGCCGCCACGGCAACCGCCGGCGCCGTGTTTCGGCCGACCGGCTCCAACAGTATCGCGGGCTCGTCCACACCGGCGCGGCGAAGCTGCTCCGCCACCATGAAGCGATGCTCATTGTTCGCCACGGCAATGACCTTGCCTTCGCCGTCCACTGCCCGCGCCCGCTTGACCGTATCTTCGAGCAGGGTGTTGGCCCCATGAAGCGCCAGAAACTGCTTCGGGTACAGCCCCCGCGACACCGGCCAAAGACGACTGCCGGATCCCCCGCAAAGGAGCACAGAGTGAAGCATGGACTCTCCTTATCTCATCCGCACAGACACACTGGCGGCACTACGGATCGTCAACAAAGATTGCTCTAGTGTAGCGCGGCTGCGCAGGAGGAAAACAATGGAATAATCGCGGGCCGCGTGTATGCCGCAATCTCGGAAATGCCGGGCCGAAACGCAGGCCACCCCAGTTACCACGCGCTGAAGCGTTAGTGCTTCAACCAGGTAACATTCTCGCTCTCCGAGCTAACCATCGCCGCGGAAGAACCGCCATTTCTCCAGAGCAGATCCTCGATCTCACCCTGAACCTGATAACCATCCACGGCCTCCCGGAGAATGTTCCGGGCTTTGCGGCAATCGTAGGAATGGCAGGCTTGGTCAAGCTGCTTCAACAGCGACTCCACCTCCGCCCACGACAGCGACGTCTCCTCGGCACGCATGATCATAGGGTGCGAAGTGCCAGTCACGTTGTCGCCGATCAGCAGCTCTTCGTACAGCTTCTCGCCGGGACGCAGCCCCGTGTA
Organism: uncultured Gammaproteobacteria bacterium; assembly: GCA_963711725.1. Lineage (GTDB taxonomy): Bacteria > Pseudomonadota > Gammaproteobacteria > Nitrococcales > Aquisalimonadaceae > CAVQFO01. The sequence goes on from CAVQFO010000023.1 coordinate 549,192, forward strand.
GCGGATCCCCACATCGCCGTCGGGATGCTTCTCGTCGCGGACTTCGTAGCCCGTCAAATGGATCATCTTACGGGCCAGATCCACGATCTTCACCGGCTCGCCCATATCCAGCACGAACACGTCGCCCCCCTGCCCCATGGAACCGGCCTGGATGACCAGCTCCGCGGCTTCGGGGATGGTCATGAAATAGCGGGTGATGTCCGGATGGGTTACGGTCACCGTCCCGCCGGGGCGGATCTGCTCGCGGAACAACGGAACCACCGAACCGGATGAACCCAAGACGTTGCCGAACCGCACCATGCAGAACCGCGTCCCGCCTCCTTCCTGCGCCAGCCCCTGCAGGACCAGTTCCGCAAAGCGCTTGCTGGCCCCCATGACGTTGGTCGGCCGCACCGCTTTGTCCGTGGAAATGAGAACGAAGGTTTCCACGCCCGCATCCTGGGCGGCCAAAGCGGTCAAGTAGGTGCCAAATACGTTATTCCGAACGCCTTCCAGGACGTTGTATTCAACAATGGGTACGTGTTTGTAAGCGGCGGCGTGATAAACGGTATTAACCCCGAACGCCCTCATAACCCGTTGCAGACGGTTTCGGTGGGTCACCGAACCCAGCAGCGGAATGACCTCGACCGACAGGCCTTCCTTCGCCGCCACGGCCCGAAGCTCCCGCTCGATGCGATAGAGGCCATACTCGGACCGCTCCATGAGAACCAGCCGCTCTGGGCCCGAGCCTGACAATCTGCCGGCAAAGCTCCGACCCGATGGAACCACCGGCGCCGGTAACCATCACTGACTTGCCTCGGATACAGGCATCCAGCAACGTCTGATCCGCCGCCACCGGATCGCGCCCCAGGAGATCCTCGATATCCACCTCCCGCACTTCGTCCAACCGGCCGGTACCCGAAATCAAATCGGACATGGACGGCAGGGTTTTGACGGGAACGTGCAGAGCCTCCAACTGATCGATGATCTCGCGCCGACGCGTGCGGCTCATGGAAGGAACCGCCAGGAGAACCTGGGAAATGGCGAGACTATCCAAAAGACTGGCAAGCCGGCTGGAGGGGTAGACCTTGATTCCACCGATCACGCTGCGATGGAGGTTCGGATCATCGTCTACAAAAGCGACCGGGTCATAATCGTCCCCGCTCGCAAGCGCCGTTGCCAACTGAACGCCCGCAAAGCCCGCACCATAGATGAGTACGCGCTCCTTGTTCATCCGCTGCCGCGCCACCGCCTGGAAGTAGGCCCGAACCAGGAAGCGGCTGCCACCAATGGCAACCAGAGCAATCAACCAGTAGAGAATGATTGAGGAGCGGGGCACTCCGGACGGCTGGCCGTTCAAGATCGCGAAAAAAGCGAGGATGAGCGTCGATATCGTAACGCCCTTCAGTACGGCGAAGACCGCTTGAGGCCCCATGTATCGGATAACGGCCCGATATAGGCCTACCGTGGCAAAAGCGGGGATACTGAGCAGCGGGACGACAACGAACAGCCACCAGAAGCGCCCCACCGACGGGAAAACTTCTCCAAGCCGCAGAGCGACCGCCGCCCAAAGCGCAAGAGGCAACATGGCCGCATCCGCCGAGACCATGATCAAGCGCTTTACGCGCCTCGGCAGCCTGCTGAGGCGTCCATATACGCGCCCGTAGCGATTCTTATCCACAACTCCCTCGCGGTCTCATTTTTGACCTTCTGAAATACAAGCACCCAAAGATACGGGCACAAACCAAGTGTTCGCAGTCAATGGGTAGCGTACCAGACGAAGAGTGGCACAGGTAGCCGGTTGCGGAGGAGCGATTAGGGGAAGTTCCCGCTCACCGGCTAAAGTCATCCCCGCCACGAAGAAAGAACTTCTGCGATTCTAACGGCCGCGTTACCATCCCACAGCGCAGGCACACGACCACGCTTGTCTCCGGACTTCATGACTTCAGCAAATGCAGCCAGCACCCGTTCGGAATCCGTCCCGACCACTGTGTTGGTTCCCTCTGATACGGTAATGGGTCTTTCCGTGTTATCCCTCAGGGTCAGGCATGGAACCCCAAGCGCGGTCGTTTCCTCCTGCAAACCACCGGAATCCGTGAGCACAACGCGCGCGCCCTTGTTCAATCCCAGCATCTCAAAATACCCCTGGGGAGGAACGCAATACAGTCGCGACTTCTCAAGAAGCGGTTGCAAGCCTAGTTTTTCGATCTGTAACCGGGTACGCGGGTGCAAGACGAATATCAGAGGAAGGCTGCTGCTGATGGTTCGCAGGGTGTTCAGCAGCGATTCCAATACCTCCGGGTCATCCACGTTTGAAGGCCGGTGCAAAGTGACCACGCCGTACCCCTCGGGCGCGGAAACCAGGCTGCCGGACAAACCCTCCCCCTCCAGCACCTCACCCGCCGGGACAGCCTTGGGCAAGCTGGCGATCAACGTATCGATCATGACGTTGCCGACCAGCGAAACTTTGGACCCCGTGATGCCTTCCTGGGCCAAGTTGTCGACACCCGAGGACTCGGTCGCAAACAGGATGTCGGAAAGATGATCCGTGACAATACGGTTGATCTCTTCCGGCATGGCTCGATCAAAGCTCCGCAGACCGGCTTCCACATGAATGACAGGAACGTTCTTCTTTGAAGCCACCAAAGCGCACGCCACGGTGCTGTTGACGTCGCCGACCACCAATACGGCATCCGGCTTCTGCTCATCCACTACGGATTCGAAACGCTTCATGACTTCGGCCGTCTGCACGGCGTGCGTACCCGACCCCACTTCGAGGTGCTGATGCGCAGCCGGAATCCCCAATTGGCGGAAGAACTGGTCGCTCATGGCCGCGTCGTAGTGCTGCCCGGTATGAACCAGATAGGGTTCGATCCCACATGCCTGCAACGCACGCATGATGGGCGCCATCTTCATAAAGTTCGGCCGGGCACCGACGACACAACAGATCTTATTTAGTTTAGGCATAAATTTGTAGTTGACGCATCTTGAGAAAGTTGAAAATGCTCCATGTTTTTAAGACCGCCTCACCGGATAACTTGTAACTTGCTTCCGAGACTTTAAAGCTGCGGATAACAATTATGCGAATGTTCTCAATGATTCCCGCGGCTAAGGACCGGCCTGGACCTGCCGCCTCCCCGCCCTTTCTACGCGGAGCACAAGGACGACCAATGGTACCCAGCCGACGACAAAGCACAACCATCCCCAGGCGGGATATACGGCCGCAAGCGCGGCTAAAGGGCCCAGCCAGATGATGTTTATCATCGTAACACCCAAAGTGACCGGCGCGTGGGCACCAAAACGCCGACTCAATATTTGGTATGCGTGAGAACGATGAGCCTCCGACAGCCGCTCGCCGCGGAAGCATACGACGTAACAACGTAACAGTCGCGTCCACCACGAAAACACCCAGCAACAAACCCCAGGACCAGACGGACATCGCCCCACTTACGCACGTAATAACCGCGATACCCGCAAGCACGAACCCCAGAAACCCGCTACCCACGTCCCCCATGAAAATTCTGGCCGGTGGTTTATTCCAGAACGCAAAACCAAGACAGCTCGCGGCCAACAACCAGAGCCACCCGGAAAGTTGTTCATGGCCACCGATCAACAAAATCACCGCCGCACCGCCAGCTGCGGTAATAGCCTCAGCCGCTGCTATGCCGTCGATTCCATCCATGAAGTTGTACAGATTCAAAACCCATACAACCAAAATCACCGCGATCACCAATCCCGGGGTTCCGAGGTTAAACGTCAGGCTGGCAATGGTAATCGATGGTGCTTGCCCGACGACTGCAACCAAAGCCCCTGCGGCAATGAAGTGCACAAGCAGACGCCAACGCGCTGAGACGTGCCCATGATCGTCCCAGAAGCCTATGGCCGCAACGCTCAGCGCTGAGATCAGAAAGATCGGCATCGCAGGCTCGTCAAGCACCCCCAACGCCCACAGTGCAGCCGTGCCCCCAACGAACGAGAACACGATTGCCAGACCGCCGCCACGAGGCGTGGGCATCGCATGAGAACTGCGTTGATTCGGGTTGTCGATCAATTGGCGCTTCAGCGCGTAACGCCTCGCGAACGCAGTCCCTGCAAAGGACACGACGACAGCCGCGGCGAGCACCAGGGCAAGCGTCATCCTTCAGCCATCCGTTTCAAACCTTCGGCAAGGGTCACCGGGGGATGCCAGTTAAGGTGTTCGCCGACGACCGAAGTATCCACCGTGAGGCTGCCACAAAGCCGGTCATACTCCTTCTGCATCCCTATCGCCGTCATCCCTGCGCGCAATAGTCTCGGCGGCACAGGGAAAAGCCTCGCCTTCCTGCCAACGCTGGCGCCGAGCAAGCGGATCAATTCCGGCGTGGAGACGTCCTCGCCATCGGAAACAAGCAGTGTAAGCCCCGCAGCGAGATCCGATACCACGCAAGTGCTTATGATATCCGCGAGATTGTACACACTGATCAAGCTACGTCTGTTCCGCACGGCACCAAAAGGCATCGGAATCCCGCGAGCGGCAAGCTTCAGCAACCGCCGCATATTCCCTTTCACGCCCGGCCCATAGACCAGCGGCGGACGGATGATTACGGCCTCAATCGACGTCCGTTTCGCGATATCCTTGAGGCATCGCTCCGCCTCCCATTTCGACTGCCCGTATGGGTCCGCCGGCTTCGGCTCGTCTTCGACCCGAATGGGCTCTTCTCCCCCGCCATCCCCGTTGACCTTAATCGAGCTCACAAAGATAAATCGCTTCACTCCAGACGCAGCAGCCTGCTCGGCGAGGTTCCGCGTACCCCGTGTTCACACTTCGGTACAGCGCGGCGGGGTCAGCGGCAGCTTCCTTCATGACATGCGCCCGGCCCGCGAGATGCACCACGCAGTCGACACCTTCGAGCGCCTTTTCCCAGTTCGTGGCGGGACCGATATCACCAACGGCGACCTCATCATCCCCCGCGACCGTCCCCGGGGAACGC
>CAVQFO010000024.1:0-295152 GCA_963711725.1 uncultured Gammaproteobacteria bacterium
GCGATGCCGACGCCGCCATCGAACGCGCCGCCGGCGCCCAATACCTGAAGACGATCGCACTGGTCGCACAGAACGGCTCCATCATTGCCGCGACCGACCCGAGCCAGGAAGGCAATGCGATCTTGGCGTTGCTGCCCGGGCTGGCGCCGCAAACGGTACGGGGGATTCTGGCAGGTTCCGAAATCCATGTGATCGCCCAGCAAGGAGGGCTCGCCAGGTTGGTTTCTTCCCCGTTCGCATGCGCGCCGACCCCCGGGGATTCCTGCCCCGCCGAGTAGCTTGGCTGGTGCTCAGTACGGATCTCACGGGACTCGCCAAGCACCGCTACTACCAGCTCCTGATCCTGGCTATACCCTACTCGGCGACGCTCATCGCCCTGTGCATCGGCCTGTGGTGGATGTTCCGCCGGCTCCTTTTGCAACGGATACAGCGGCTGAGTTCCGCCACCCGAGCCGTGGCCATGGGGGACTTTTCGGTATCACCGGAAGTCGGGGGACACGACGAACTCCAGGAGCTGGAAGAGGACTTCCGCCAGATGGCCCGCCGGCTCCAGGACAACACCGACGAACTCCGGTTCCTGGGTCAGCACGACCGCCTTACCGGCTTGCTCAACCGCCGGGGCCTCCAGGAAGTCCTGGAACGCATCACGCAGCAGGCCGCGCGTCTGCACGAAAGGCACCTGTTACTGTATCTGGACGTGGATCGCTTTCGCGTTCTCAACGACACCCAGGGCCACGCCGCCGGCGACGCCCTTCTTCTGAGCTTCGCGGATTTGCTGCGCGAAACGCTGCCGGAGGCGGACGCTATCGCCCGCATGGGAGGCGACGAATTCGCCATCATCATCCCTCAGCGCGGCAGCGAAACCCCGGTGGAACGCGCCGAGGCGGTGCGGCAAGCCGCCTCCGCCCTTCGGTTCCAGTGGCAAGGGCAGCGCTTTCATGTGCAAATGAGCATCGGCGTAGCCGCCGTCGACGGCACCGCTCAGGCGGGAAAAGTACTCAGCGATGCCGACACCGCATGCTATGCCGCCAAGGCCAAGGGGCGCGACCGCATTCAGGTCTGGCGGGACGATGAGCAGGAGTTGCTGCAACACCACGGACAGATGCGATGGGTGAGCCGCATCGAGTCCGCCATCGAATCCAACCGCCTGGAGCTGTTCGCGCAACCCCTGCGCCCCCTGCAGACCGTGGAAAACGGCCTCCATTTCGAGGTGCTGATCCGCATGCGCGACGAGAAAGGCGCCCTGGTGCCGCCCGGCGAGTTCCTGCCCGCCGCGGAACGCTTTCAGCTCTCCGGCCGAATCGATCGGTGGGTGATCCAAGAGGCATTCCGGCAACTGCGGGATCTGGGGCCGAAGATACGCGAGGTCGGCACCTGCGCGATCAACCTCTCGGGCCTGAGTCTGTCCGATGAGACCGTGCTGGCCATCATTCGCGAGGAGTTCGCGAAGAGTCCCGGGATGCGCCCCAATCAGTTCTGTTTCGAGATCACGGAAACCGCCGCCATCATCAATCTCAATCATGCGATGGCGTTTATCGAGGAACTGCGCGGAATGGATTGCCGCATTGCGTTGGACGATTTCGGCAGCGGCGTCTCCTCGTTCGGCTACCTCAAGAACCTGCCGGTCGATATCATCAAGATCGACGGCATGTTCGTGCGCGACATGTTGAACACGCCGCTGGACCGAGTCATCGTCCGCTCCATCAACGATATCGCCCACGAGATGGGCAAACGCACGGTGGCGGAATTCGCGGAATCGGCCGAGGCCATCGCCGCCCTGCGCCGAATGGGCGTGGACTATGCCCAGGGCTACGGCATCGCCAAACCCATGCCGTTGGCGCACCTCCTGCGGGACGCGATCCGCGACACCGGCTAAAAGAGCCGCCGGGACACCGAGGCCGAATGGGCCTCCGGCTTGCGCTCCAGAAAAAACACGCTAACCTCCCCAGCCATGATTGAAGACAACGACGAACTGCGCGCCAAAATCAACGCCGAAACCGGCAAGATCGGCTGGAAGGAACTGGAGCGGCACTTTGCCCGCGGGGTGGTGATTACCGTGGATACGAGCCTGGACCTGGTGGAAGTCGCCGCCCGCTTCGCCGAGGACGACCGGGCCAAGGTGGAGCGGTGGCTGACCAGCGGCAAGGTCCGGCGGACCACGCCCGAAGACGCTCAGCATTGGGCGGACAACGATCCGGATCTGTGGTCCGTGGTGGTGGCGCCTTGGGTGTTGGTGCAGGAAGGTTGAATCGGGAGGTTCGCGGCGATGAACGCCGCTCCTACAAGAGGTTCGGAGTTCCGTAGGAGCGGCGTCCATCGCCGCGAACCCACCCCAATCACCCCACCATCTTCCCCGCCATCACCGCCAACCTCAGCAGCGCCTTGTCCACCGCCGCATCCCAGCGCACCGCCGCATTCAGACGAATACAGTTTTCATACTTCCCCGTCGCGGAAAACAACACGCCGGGCGAGACCGAGATCCCCTCCTCCTTCGCCTGAAGATGCAACTCGCGGCTATCCACGCCCGCGGGCATCTGCACCCACAACACGAAGCCGCCCGCCGGCCGGCTGACTGCGGTTCCTTCGGGGAAGGCCGTCAGCACGCGGTCCGTCATGCGCGCCGTCTGCTCCGCATACACTTCCCGCACCCGGCGCAGGTGGCGATCCAGGCCGCCGTGGGCCAGCAGCTCCGCCAGGGCCAGTTGGGGGATGGTGGGCGTGGCGAAGTTCAGCGTGTACTTGAGGTATTCCACCCGGTCCTGCAACCCTTCCGGGGCCACAAGCCATCCGACCCGCAACCCCGGGGAGACCAGCTTGCTGGGCGAGCCGCAAAGAAATGCCGTGTCAGCGGCGTCGAATGCCTTCGCCACCGGCGGGCGCGGAATGGCACCGTGCCCCAAATCGCCGTAGACGTCGTCCTCGATCAACGGCACATCGAACCGGGTCCAGCAGCGCCAACAGATCGCGTTTGCCCGGCTCGGGCATCAGATAGCCCGTGGGATTGCTGAAGTTGGGCACGAGCACGCATGCCTTGACGGACCACTGCTCCAGCGCCAGTTGCAGGGCGGGCAGGCTGATACCGGTGCGCGCGTCGGTGGGAATCTCCAGCGCGCGCAGGCCCGAGGCTGTCCAGCACCTGCAGCAGGCCGTAGAAGGTGGGCGATTCCACGGCCACCACGTCGCCCGGCTCGGTGACGGTGCGCAGCGCCAGCGCAATCGCCTCCTGGGCGCCGCCGGTGATGACCACCCGATCGGGTGAGACGGTGAGCCCGGAATCCGCCAGCCGCCGGGCGACTTCGTAGCGAAGTTCGGGCACGCCCGGCGGAAACGCATAAGACAGGCTTTCCCACGCCTCGCGCTGCTGGGCGCGGCTGAAGGCCCGGCGCAAAGCCGCCTGAGGATAGAAACGGGTATCGGGCACGGCGGCGCCGAATTGCACGATCTCCGGATGGTGGGTGGCGCGCATCAGCTCCAGCGCCAGCGCCTGGCTGGTGACCAGATTGGGCCGACGCGGCGGCCGGGATACGGGCAAGCGGTTGCCCGCCGCCTGCGGCCGGGGCTTGACGAAGTAACCCGAGCGCGGGCGGGCCTGCAGCCGGCCGCCATCTTCCAGGAGTTGGACGGCCGCGATCACCGTGGACACGCTGACCCCGAACTGCGACGCCAGTTTACGCACCCCGGGCAACCGCGTGCCCGGCGGATACAAGCCCTCCTCCATGCGCAGCTTCAGCTCATCGGCTACAGCTCGGTAGCGGGTGACCATGCGGTTCTCCAGTACAGTTGGGCGGCCGTTAATCGGCACAGATCAATATTCATACTAACTGTACCGATTCATTTCACTATTCACTACATCTGTTATGGCCTCGGATCATCTCTTAGGGTGATGGGTATCCCAATAACAAGGAGTGCCCCATGGAGAAGCCCACCTGCTGGATTGACGGACGCTACTGCGCCGCCGAGGAGGCCCGAGTGTCCGTGCTGGATCACGGGCTGCTTTACGGCGATGGCGCCTTTGAAGGCATTCGGGTCTATTACGGCCGCGCGTTCTACCTGGCGGCGCATCTACGACGGCTCGCCGATTCCTGCCGGCTGCTGGACTTGAAGCTGCCGCGCGGAATCGATGAGATCTCGCAAGCCTGCCGCCGTCTGGCCGAAGTCATGGGCGACGGCTATCTGCGCCTGGTGGTCACCCGCGGCGAAGGCGGCCTGGGTTTGGACCCGCGGCGCTGCATCAAGCCCACTGTGTTCGTCATTGCCGCACCGATCCGGCTGGCCTCCGAGGAGGTCTACGCCGCCGGCGCCCGGCTGATTACCGCCGGAGTGCGCCGGCTCAGTTCCGACAGCCTGGACGGCCGCGCAAAAACGCTGAACTACCTCAATTCCATTCTCGCCAAGCAGCAGGCCAATGCCGCCGGCGTGGACGAGGCGCTGTTGCTGAATCATCAGGGAAACGTGGCAGAAGGAACCGCCGACAACCTGTTCATCGTCCGCGGCGGACGCCTGCTGACTCCGCCACCCACCGATGGCGGGCTGGACGGGATCACCCGGCGGCTGGTGCTGCGGCTGGCCGATGAACTGGCCATGGACGCCGCGGAGGCCCATCTGACGCTGTACGACGTGTATACCGCCGAAGAGGCCTTTCTCACGGGAACGGCGGCGGAACTGATCCCCGTGCGTGAAGTGGATGGGCGCGCGATTCAGGCACCCGGCCCGCACTTCGCAAGTCTCAGCGAGGCCTTCCGGGCCCACGCAAAGGCCGTATGCCGGGACGGTGAAGACGAATTTTCTCTCTGACGAAAAAGGCCGGCGCGGGAATCCGCGCCGGCCTGGACTCGCGATTGGATTTCGCGCTATTCCTCGCTAACCGGCCCGTAGTAATACCCACTGGCACAGCTGGTGCCGGTGCAGCCGGTGGTCAACATGTTGTAGATGATCACGCCGGTGTTGTCGCGGGCACGAAGATGACCCACGCCGTCCGTGTCCCCACCCATGACATTCCAAGGCATGCCATCGGACCAATCCCAGTCCACGCTGGCCGCGGTGGAACCGGCGCCCACGTTCAACTGTGCCTCCACGTTGGAACTGTGATTGAACAGAGTGGTCGCAGCGCAGTTGCTGTAGTACACGGCCGTAGCACAGGCGATCTCGTCGTGGTTCATGGCCGTGATGCTGTAGAAGCGCACACCATAATGATTTTGCGGCGCGTTGCGCATGCCCCAGGTGCTGCTGTTACCGGTCCAGCGGTTGGAGACGTAGGCCCAGCCGTACCAGCCCTCCGGGAAGAAGCCGAAGATATAGCTGTTGTAGATGTTCTCCGACCCGCACGACGGCGCGTAAGGATTGGCGTAGCCGGTGTAGTAGCAGGAATTGAGCCCGCGCATGCCGCCGGAGATGGACACAAACCGCTCCACGCTGCCCCACATGTTGCCGTATTTCAGCGCCGCCAAGGTCATGGATACACCCAGCGAGTGGGTAACGATATCCACCTTGGACTTGCCGGTGTACTGCTTCACCTTGTTGATGAAACTCAGGATGATGTTGTACTTGGACGGCTGGTGATAGTTGAAGCCCGCGGCCAGAGGATCCCGCTCGCTGGAGCTCAAATAGGTCACTCCGAACAACTCGCAATCCTTATAGCCCGCGCGCCTTGAACTCGTCGTAGATGGAACGCGGGGGCTTGGCGTAGCCCGGAACCTGAGAGGTGGGCACATCCCAGCTCGGCGCGCTGTCGCCGTTGCCGTGGATGAACACCACCGGCGTATGGGTGGCCGTGCAGTTCGACGCCCCGCCGAACCCACCGTAGCCGACGCCGGGATTGAAACCTCCGGCATACTGGTTGGAACTGCCATGACAGACCTTGCCGTCATAGCTGCCACAACTCAGCGCCTGGGCCGGCGCGCTGAACGCCAAACCGGCCCCCGCCACCACAACGGTGGAACCCACGCTGGAAAGCCCCGCAAGCAACGCGGCGGCCACGGACGCAAAGACCGTACTCAGTAGACGGTTGCTACTCATGAACATCTCCTCCTCGCTCTCTTGGCGTTGTGCTTTTCGCCGGGTCCTGATTCGGCCCGGTCTTGTCAGCCCCATCAGGCTAGAGAGGAGGCGTCAACGATGTGTCATCGATTCCGCCGCGAAGCGTGGCTTTTCATGTTGCGGTGAACAATTCAAAGGGGGGAAACGAAACATGACTGGAAGCCCATGTTGGGCTCTGCTTATAATCCATACCTGATGGAAACATCATGCTGGGTCAGGGAAGACTGGTTCCGCCGCGTGTACGCTTGGTCCCAAGCAATTCCCCGCCCTACTCGCGCTTCTTGCCGCCTCGTATTGCCGGCCTAGGAAGCGAATCCCGAAAACGAACGAACAGAAGAACCCGCGGGGTAACTATGATTACGCGCAGGAATGCGATCCTCCCAACGATGGTCGCCGTGCTCACCCTGACCTTGACCGGTTGCGGTGGCGGCGGTTCGAGCTCCGATTCCGGAAGCAGTTCCAGTTCCAGCTCCAGTTCGACCTCGAGTTCCGGGGGAGCCAGTGCAACAGTGACCTACGACATCACCGCCAAGACGAGCAGCGATGTCGGCGTCGTCGCGTTTCAGGATGGCGCCTCCGGCACCTGGGCAGCCGTTGCGCCCACGTCCTCTTCCACGGACGGCACCACCGGCTTGATCAGCTACACCTACGAACTCACCGTAACCGACAGCGACGGCAAGTACGGCGTGGCCGCCGTGTGCAACAAGTCCGGCGGCGGGTACACCGGAGACATGCTCCAGGCAACCGCCGATGAGGTTACTGCGCGATGGCTTAACTGCTCCGAGAATAGCGCCACCGAATCAGGCTCGTTGTCGAACTACAACGCTTCCACCGATACGCTACACTTTCCTGGCAGGCGACGCACGCCAAGCTGCCAACGGGCATGGCGGATTACACGGTCTCCGGTCCGGGCGCACCGGGTTCCTATACGCTGGTTGCTGTGGACAGGAACACCGGGGGTGCGGCACCCGAACATGGTCATTCAGCGCAATGTCAGTCTGGACTACTCGAACAAGACCCTGCTGATGCTGGACTTTACCGACGAATTCCTGGCGAACGGCGGCGACTTCACTATTACGGCAACCAACATCCCGTCGAGTTACTACGCCGCCTTCAGCACGTACAGCCTGAGAGTGGACCGCACCAAGGTCGGCTACCTCTACACTCAAGGCTCGTCGACGAGCCTAACCTACGCGTCGCTTCCCTCAGCCAAGCTGGGCAGCAACGATCGGTACGAATACAACACGTACGTTGACGACGCCACGCACAAGGATCAGCGGTTCGCCTACGGGTACACGCGGAGTCCTGTGGACGCATCCTATCCCACGCCCGCCGCCGCTCCGACACCGAGCATGGGCACCGCCGGCAACCGACTCAGCTATAGCTTCGACGCCTGGGATTCCGGCGTGTCGGGGCAGGAAACGAACGTTTACCGCTTCCATCTGTTCGACAAGAACAACGATGGCGAATGGGATGTGCGCCAAACCGCCGCGTGGCTGGGATCGTCGAGCCAGTACACGTATACCTTCCCCGACCTCTCATCGGTGAGTGGCTGGGTGACCAAGTACACCCCGACCACGCCGTCGGGCAGCGCCACCTACGGCACGGACTACAAGGACTTCTTCGCGGCGGGCACCACGTCCACTACCGGGACCAGCGAATGGGATCTGGTGGCCGGATACAACAACGGCCTGATGCCCGTAACGGAAGGCACTTGGTACGCCTCGGCGTCGGTGGGACCGTTCTAGGAACGGATCGAGACGACCGAAAGACTTGAAGGCTCGGGGCCCGCGGAAAACGCCGGCCCCGAGTCTTTTCAGAATACGTCAGCGTCCTGAACCGGCGGCCAAACGCTTCTGCCTCGCTAGTTCCATCGCCTGCTCGTTCGACAGTCCCTGCTCCCCGGGCACGCCCCAGCGGCTTTTCGTGCAGACCCCGTATCCACCGTCACCTCCGTGCTGGTCTGCACCCGCAGCGGATAGTCCGAATCGGCATCCACCACCAGAATCCGCACCGGCACCCGCTGCGGAACCTTGACCCAGTTGCCCGTGGCGTTTTCCGGCGGCAGCAGGGAGAAGGCGGTGCCGCTGGCCGGGTTCACGTTTTCCACGATGCCGTGGAAGGTGCGGTTCGGGTACATGTCCACATTGATTGCGGCGGTCTGGCCGGGGCGGATGCGGGTGATGGCGGTTTCCTTGTAGTTGGCGTAGACCCAATAGCGATCCGTGCACACCAGCGCGAACTGGGGCTGCCCGGAACCGACCACGTCACCTGCATTGAGGCCGACCCCGGACACCTGGCCGGTGCAGGGAGCTTTAACGGTGGTGTGTTGCAGGTCCAGCTTGGCCTGATCCAGTTTGGCCTGGGCCTGGCGCACCTGCTCGTTTTCCTCGCCCGGCTTGCCGCGTTTGACCTGAGCCTGATGGAGCTTCGCCTCTGCCAGGTGCACCGCGGCCTGCGCGCTCTGCAATTGGGCCTGGGCGTTATCGAGCTTGGCTTGGGAACCGGCGTGGCGGGCGGCCAGGGTCTTGGCGCGCCGGTACTGGGTGCGGGCGTTCTTCAGCCGCGCTTTGCGGTCGGCCACGCTGGCCTTGGCGGCGGATACGGCGGCGTCGTCGGCCCGCACCTGCTGCCGTGCCAGAGCGAGCCCGGCTTCCGCGGCCCGGACCCGGTCTTCGTAAGGGGTACGGTCGATTTGAAACAGCAATTGCCCCTGATCCACCTTGTCCTGGTCGCTCAACGGCACGCTGGCCACGCGCCCGCCCACCTGGGGCGTGATCTTGACCACGCTGGCCTTGATATAGGCGTCATTGGTAGAGGGGTATTGCAGGCTGTGCTGGTAATACCAGTAGCCTCCGATCGCCACGGCCAGCGCGGCGACCACGACAATTCCCCACATCACAATCCGTTTCATGGCTGCTCCTCTGTCGGATGTACAGCGGTGTTCATCGGGCGGATTCAGCCGCCTGCTTGATGTGACGCAACACCTTGATACACGTCTCCACTTCCGCCGGTGACAGCCCGGCGAGAAGTTCGCCGCGCAGTTCGTCGGCGGTGGCACGGATGGGGCGGATGACTTCTTGGGCACGTGCCGTGAGGGTGACCCGTTTGCTGCGCCGGTCCTCGTCCGAAGGGCGGCGCTTCACCCAACCGTCATCCTCCATGCGGTCCAGCAGCCCCACCAGAGTGGGACCCTCCACGCCAACCCGCGCGGCGAGATCCTTCTGGCTCAACGGCTCGTGCGCGTTGAACAAGATGAAGCAGCACCATCCACCGCGCACGGCTCAACCCCATGGGCTGGAGCCGCCGGTCCAGCGCGAACCGCCAGGCCCGGGAGGTGCTACCCAGAAGCTGCCCCAGATTTTCGCTATGCTCGCTCATACCTTCCCCGTTCATCGTCGTCGTTGTCGTTATTCATGATTGCGTGGCTTCGCCGCTGCGATGGCGGCCGATACCCTTCTTCACCAGCAGCAACAGAGGCAGCCCAATGATCACGGTCCATGCCATGACGTAGAAGGCGTCCAGGATGCCGATGAAGTGGGCCTGATGCCCCAGCACCTTGCCCAAAACGGCCCCGCCCGCGGCGCTGTGGGGTGAAAGCCCCAACGGCTCGAGGTACTGGCGGGCGGCGGAGGAAAACGGCGTGATGTGTCCGCCCAGCTGATTCCACGCGGCCTGGGTTTGCTGGGCCATGACGGCGCCCCCCACGGAGACACCCAGAGAGGCGCCGATGGTCCGGGAGAGCTGCCGCACCCCGGCCGCCTCCGCCGATTGGCTGGGCGGAAGCGTGGCGAACGAAATGGTCGCCAGCGGCACGAACACCAGCCCCAAGCCGAACCCCTGGATGAGCACCGGCCAGATGATCCACCAGGGGTCCACCTGGGGCGTGTACCAGGTGGTGACCAAGGTTCCCAACAAGGTGCAGCCGATGCCCGCAACGATCAGAGGCTTGGCGCCAATCCGTGTAATCAGGCGCCCCGCCAGAAACATGGAGGCCATGGACGCCACACCGCGCGGCGCCAGCACCAGGCCGGTGGTGAACGCCGGGTAGCCCAGGCTGGTCTCCAGCATCAGTGGCTGCAGATCCAGCACGCCATACATGCTGAACATGAAGGTCGCCAGAATCAGCGCGGAGACGGCGAAGTTGCGGTCCTTGAAAATGCGCAGATCGAAAATGGCCTTGGGCCCCATTTCCCAGTTGCGCAGGATCAGGCACACATAGGCGAACAGGCTGACCGCGGTCATGATCTGGATCCGGTGCGATCCGAACCAGCCCAGGTCCTGACCGCGATCCAGCACGTACTGCATGGCGGAAACGGCCACCGCCAGGTAGGCAAAGCCGAACCAGTCGGCATGGCGTTCCCGGCGCTCGGTGTCGGGCACGATCAGCCAGGCGCCCAACAACGTCAGAGCGCCCACCGGCACGTTGATGAAGAAGGTCCAGCGCCAGTTGAGAACTTCCGTGAGGTAGCCGCCCAGCGTCGGCCCCATGATGGGACCGATCATGGCGCCCACCCCAAAGATGGCCATGGCCCGCCCCCGCTCCTCGGCGGGATAGGCATTGACCAGGATGGCCTGGGCGGAAGGCACCAGCCCGGCACCGGCAACACCTTGCAGCAGCCGGAACAGGACCATCTGATCCAGGCTGGCGGCCGCCCCGCAAAGCACGGAGGCGACCGTGAAGCCCGCGATGCTCGCCATGAGGTAGTTCCGCTGACCGAAGCGGTCGGTCATGAACCCGGTCAACGGCATGAAGATGCCCGAGGAGATCAGATAGCTGGTGAGCACCCAGCCGATCTGGGAGGAGGTCGCCCCCAGCTGCCCCTTCATATGGGGCAGGGCCACGGTGACGATCGTGGTGTCCAGGATCTGCATTACCGCGGCCAGCATGACGACCGCGGTAATGAGGAATCGACTGCGAGTGTCCTCTTCGGTCATGGATCGGTAGCAACTAATTCGGAAGCTACCTATCCTGGCGACAACCCGCGCCGATTTAAAGGGCAGACGTCGGACGTTTCCCGATCAAGATGGAGGAGCGGCGCTCGCCGCCGCGAACCCCATTCTACCGCGACTCCTCCAGCAACGAGCGCAGGAACGATTGGGTCCGTTCCTTCTCAGGCTTTTCAAGAACCTGCTCCGGCGGGCCCTCTTCCAGGATCTGCCCCTGATCGAGGAAGCAGACCCGGTCCGCCACATCCCGGGCAAACCGCATCTCGTGGGTAGCGATCAGCATGGTCAGCCCGCCCTCCTCGGCCAGTTCGCGTATGACATTGAGGACTTCTCCCACCATCTCGGGGTCAAGCGCGGAGGTGGGCTCGTCGAACAGCAAGACCTCAGGGCGCATGGCAAGGGCCCGGGCGATGGCGACACGCTGTTGCTGCCCGCCCGAGAGCTGCGCGGGAAATGCGTCGCAGCGATCGCCAAGACCCACGCGCTCCAGGAGTTGGCGTCCGTGCGCCTCTGCTTCCGCGCGCGGCATCTTGAGCACCCGGATTGGCGCCTCGGTGACATTGCGCAAGGCGGTCATGTGCGGAAACAGGTTGAACTGCTGGAAGACCATGCCGACCTTGGTTCGCATCTTGCGCAGATGGGCCTCGCCGGCGGGCCGCAGGTGACCGTCCCGGCCCTGGTGCCAAAGCCGTTCACCGTCGATATAGACCTCTCCCCCCTGAATGCCTTCCAGGGTCATGAGAATCCTCAGCACGGTGGACTTGCCGGAGCCGGAGGCGCCGATCAGGACGACCTTCTCTCCCCGCTCAACAGAGAAGGAAAAGCGGCGAAGGACTTCGGCGTCATCGTAGCGTTTGATGATGTTGTCGAATACGACGTGAGCAGTCATTTCATCGGAATCCCGGTCTTGGGAAGGCGGCGGTCCAACTTGTGAACCAGGAACGACACCACCAGCGTGGTCAAAAGGAACAGCAGGCCCACCATGGTCAGCGGCACGAGGTAGTTGTAGGTCTGGTTACCGATAATGGTGGACGCCGCCATCATGTCCAGCACGCTGATCGCCGAGAGCAGCGGCGCGTCCTTGATCATGGAAACCAGATAGGTGCCAAGGCTGGGAATGATGCGTGGAACGGCTTGGGGGATGATGATGTCGCGGTAGATGGTGAAGCGGCTCAGGTCCAGCGCACGCGCCGCCTCCCACTGCCCCTTGCCGATGGCCTCTATCCCGCCGCGATAGACTTCGGCGCAATAAGCGCTGTATTGGCCGCCCAGACCGATAATCCCGATCGCCAGCGCCGGCAGGCTCACGCCGTAGAGCGGCAGCACGTAGAACAGGAAGAAGAGCTGTACCAGCAACGGGGTATCCCGCAGGAATTCGATTACGAACCAGGCCGGCCAGGAAACGATGCGGAAACGGACCGACCGCAGCATGGCGAGGACCAGCCCCAGCAACAGTGCCACCAGGAATCCCAGGATCGTGGCCTCTATCGTGACTTTCAGGCCGATGAGCAGGATCGGCAGGATCGAGATCGCGAATTGCAGAGCGCCGCCGGTGGTATCCCATTGTATGCCGAACAACATGGGCCTACCTCCCTAGCGGCTTCCAGCGCCGCAGATAGCGTTCCAGCCATCGGAGCGCCCACGACAGCGCCAAAGCCAGGACGAAATACATGAACAGGGTGACGGTGTAGATCCGCACAGTCTGGAATGTGAGGTTCTGAAGGTTGTTGGCGTAGTACGTGAGGTCCGAGAGGCTGATCAGCGACACGATGGCCGAGTCCTTCAGATTCTGGATCGCCAGATTCGTGAAAGTGGGCATCATCTCCGGAATCGCCTGGGGAAGCATGACCCGGATCAATTGCTGCAACGGGCTGAACCCCAACACCAGTGAGGCCTCCCTCTGGCCCCGGGGCACCGCCAGCAGCGCACCGCGCACCACCTCAGAGCCGTAGGCACCGATATTGAGCGACAGCGCCGCGGTACCGGCGACGAAGGGATCGAGGGAGACGCCCAGCAACGGCAGCGCGTAGTAGAGCCAGAACAGCTGGACGATGAGCGAGGTTCCCCGGAACACCTCCACGTAGCCGATGGAGATCCACCGCAGGGGCCAGGCTCGCGCCGTCTTGCCCACCCCGAAGACAAAGGCCAGCACCGCGCCCAATACCGACGACAGCAGCGTGAGCTCGACTGTCATCTGCAGCCCTTGCAGCAGGTTGTAGAAAATCTCCGTGACGCTCAACGGCCGGGCTTCCTTTCGTCAATGCCGGCGAGCTCGGCGGCCCGCGCTCTACTCACCACCGCACAGCTTCGCAGTGCTGGCCTTTCTCGCGGCGGCGATGTCCTCCGCGCTCAATCCGTAGTGTTTGAGGGTGTTCGCCCAGAAGGGGGTCTTCTGCACCTCGGCCAACTGCCGATTAAAGGCTTTGAGGAAGGCCTTGTCCGCCTTGCGCATGGAAAACGCGCCGTAGGAACGGGTTGGCTTGCCATGATAGGTCGGCTGGGTAAACGGCTCCGCGCGGACAACCACCGGGCTGCGCTTCTCCAGTTGGGACACGGTGAGCCCCGTAGCGGCATAGGCGTCGATGCGATGCGACAACAAGGCGGGCACCGCGTCGGAGTTCGAGCGGATCAGGACGATCTGGCTCTGGGGGATACCCACCGCCTGGGCGAAGCTGAGCTGATCCGCGCCGGTCACGATACCCAGCTTCAGCGCGCTGTTGTTCTTGATGTCCGCATAGCTGTGGATGTTGCGGGGATTGCCCCGGGCCACGAGCAATCCCTCGCCGTAGCTGGAATTCACCCGCGAGAATGCGACTTCCTTGCACCGCGCCGGCAGCACGTTCTGGCTGGCCGCCGCCAGATCGATCCGGCGGGCCTTGGCTGCGGGGATCAGTTGCCCGAACGGCAGGATCTCCCAGTCGATCTTGGAGATCCCCATGCCCGAAAGCACCTTCTTGACGATGGTCGGGGCAATCCCCTCGACCTGACCGTTGATGCCCTGGAACCCGTAGGGAATCTCGTTGGCGATACCGACGGTGATCCCGTCGGCGCGCGCCTTCTGCAGGAGCCCCGCGGCGGAGGCGGTGCCAACCGTCAATAGCAGGGACGAGCCGAATACGGCCAGGCCAATCAGCTTCACGACAATTCTTTGAGACATGCTGGTCCTCGGGAGACATCGACGGAAAAGTGCGCGGGAGATGCCTGTCGGTTCCGCCTGGCGGCCGGGGCTTCCCGCCCCAAACCGAAGGTGGAGGCCTCCGCCCATGATCCGCCGGTCAAGCCGTGCCATCGGGACTGCGGAGACCGGACAGCCGGTTTTGAAAGGCGAGCCACTGCGGCATCGATGCGGCGCCTTTACAAGCTAGACACTTCGGGCGCAGGTCGCAAGCAGCGCCGCCTCACTGGCGCGCCAGCAGCTCCTTGAAGCCGGCCTCGTCCAGCAACTCCACGCCCAGGGCTTCGGCCTTGTCCCGTTTGGATCCGGGGTCCGCCCCGACCACCACGTAGTCCGTCTTCTTGGAGACGCTGCCGGTAACCCGGCCGCCCAGGCCTTCGATGGCGGCCTTGGCGTCGTCGCGCGTGAAATCGTCCAAAGCGCCGGTGAGCACGAAGGTCTTTCCTTCCAGCGGGCGCGGCCCCTTGCTCACTTCGATGGGCTCCCAGCGCAAACCGTTGCCGACCAGGGCTTCAATGACCTCACGGTTGTGGCTCTGTTCGAAGAACCGATGGATCTCCTCGGCCATTACGCCGCCCACGTCACGGATGGCCGCCAGGTCTTCTTCGGAGGCCTCCATCAGGGGGCTCAGGTCGCCAAAGGCTTCGGCCAGGTTCTTGGCGGTGACTTCGCCCACATGGGGAATCCCCAGCGCATACAGAAACCGCGGCAGGGTCGTGTTCTTGGCGCGCTCGATGGCGTCCAGCAGGTTCTGGGCGGAACGGTCGGCCATGCGCTCCAGCGAGGCCAGTTGATCCTTTGTCAGCCGGAATACGTCCGCCACGGTGGCGACCATCTTGCGGCTGATAAGCTGCTGCACCAGCCGTTCGCCCAGGCCGTCGATGTCCAGGGCCCGCCGCGAGGCCAGGTGGAGCACAGCGCCTTCGAGCTGCGCCGAACACCCCAGGCCGCCGATGCAGCGGTGGTAGGCGGTATCCTCCTCGCGCACGACGTCCGAGCCACAGACGGGACAGCTGCTCGGGCATATCCCATTCCGCGGCGCCGGCCGGGCGCTTATCCATCACCACCGTGGTGACTTCGGGAATCACGTCGCCGGCCCGGCGGACCATGACCGTGTCGCCGATCCGCACGTCCTTGCGGCGGACTTCGTCCAGGTTGTGCAAGGTTGCACGGCTGACGATCACGCCGCCCACGTGCACCGGCTCCAGATCCGCGACGGGGGTGATCACGCCCGTGCGCCCTACCGATGGGATGATGTCGTTGACCACCGTGGTCTCTTCCCGGGCCGGTAGCTTGAAGGCCACGGCCCAGCGCGGGGCCCGGGCGGTGAAGCCCAGGATGTCCCGCTCGGACAGGCCGTTGACCTTGAACACCACGCCGTCGATCTCGAAGGGCAGATCGTCCCGCTGCTCCATGAGCCGGTGGTAGTAGTCCAGACAGGCATCGGCCCCGGTCACCGTCTCCACGTATTCGTTGATGCGGAAGCCCCATTCTCCCAGCCGATCCAGAATCCCGGTGTAGCTGTCGCCCACGGACTCGGAGCTGTCGCCGACGCCCCAGGTGAAAAACGTGAGCGGCCGCTTGGCGGTGACATTGGGGTCCAGCTGCCGGAGGCTGCCCGCCGCCGCGTTGCGGGGGTTGGCGAAGGGCTTCTCGCCCTCGTCCTGGCGGGTTTGGTTGAGGCGCTCGAAATCCTTGACCCGGATCACCACCTCGCCGCGGATCTCCACCAGCGCGGGCGCGTCATTGCCGCGCAGCCGCAGTGGGATACTGCCGATGGTGCGGACGTTGGCCGTTACGTCCTCGCCCACCGAGCCGTCGCCTCGCGTGCCGGCCTGGGTCAGCACGCCCTCCTGATAGCGCAGGTTCAGCGACAGGCCGTCCAGTTTGGGCTCGGCCACGTAGTCCACCTGGTCACGCTCCAACCGTTCGCGCACACGGCGGTCGAAATCCCGGAAGGAGTCTTCGTCGAAGGCATTGTCCAGGGACAACATGGGAATGCCGTGCCGGACCTCGCCGAACTCCTCCGCCGGCGCGGCGCCCACCCGCTGGGTGGGCGAATCGGCGGTAACCAGATCGGGGAATTCGGCCTCTAGGTCCTTGAGCTCTTCCATCAGCCGGTCGTACTCGGCGTCGGACACCTCGGGCCGATCCTGCACGTAGTACAGGTAGTTGTGGTGGTTGATCCGCTGGCGCAGATCGGCAATCCGTTCGGCGGCCTGGGTCTTGTCAGTGGACGACATGGCGCGGGGTCCTTGCTCCGGAATGATCGGGCGGAATTTTCGCACGTACCAAGCCGGTGTTCACCCCGGAAACGGCGCTCCCGCGGTTCTTCCCTATCTGCAATAGCGCCGGCGGCGGTCCATCATGCGGCGCCTCTTGCGGTTATAGCGGATATCCTGGCGCAGGGAATGGGCGGCGCGCAGCAAATCGTCCAGGTGATCGATGGACTCCCGGGCCCGTTGGCAACGCTTTTCGCGCTTTCGCTGGGCGGCGCGGGCTCGCGCGGCGGACCGTCGGCGGGCCCGCCGGCGGCGTTTCTCCTGTTCCGCTTCCCGCGCGCGAGCGCGGCGCATCCGGCGCTTTTCTTCGGGTGTGAGCCCCTCCACCAGATTGCGCTGGTCCAGGCCGGATGGAAGCTCGGTGCTGGCCACGCCTTCCGGTGCGCGCTCACCGTAGTGAACCACGCCTTGTGCATCGGTCCATTTGCGTATTCCCGATGACGACACGTCCGGCGGCAGCCGCTCGGCAACGGCTTCGGGGGGCCGGCGATCGCCGTAGTGGGTGACACCATTGTTGTCGGTCCAGCGGTAGATCTTCGGCGAGCTGCCGAGGGCGGGTAACGAGGCGCCCAGCAGACACCCCGCAATCAATCCAGGGACGACACTCAGCCGTCCCGCTGCATTCCCTTGCATGCGTGACTCCCTGTCAACGTTTTCCAGCGGGCATTGTTGCAGGCAACGGGGCTCGCCTCAACCGGCCGCGGTTGAAACCCACCACCAGGGTCCCATTTCGCCGGTACACGTACCGACATGATTTCCGGAAGACGGGAGGTTTCATGGACAAAGCGACCATCGATAACGCCGACATCGAGGTCACGCGGGTCGGCCTCGGGACTTGGGCCATCGGCGGCTGGATGTGGGGCGGCACCGACGAGCAGCAATCCATCGCCACCATCCAATCGGCGGTGGACCGGGGCATCGGGTTGGTCGATACCGCTCCGGTCTACGGCTTCGGCCGTTCCGAGGAGATCGTCGGCAAGGCCCTCGCCCAGGGCGGGCGTCGCGACCGGACCGTTCTGGCGACCAAGGTGGCCCTGGAATGGGACGATCAGGGCAACGTCAGGCGCAACGCCTCCCGGGAGCGGATCATGAAGGAAATCGACGATTCGCTCCGTCGCCTGCAAACAGATCACATCGACATCTACCAGATCCACTGGCCGGACCCTCTGGTCTCCATCGAGGAGACCGCCGGCGCCATGAAGGAACTTTACGAAGCGGGCAAGATCCGCGCGATCGGCGTCAGCAACTTCACGCCGGAACAGATGGACCATTTCCGGCAGGCGGCGCCACTGCACACCAACCAGCCGCCCTACAATCTCTTCGAACGCGGCATCGAGAAGGACGTGCTGCCCTACTGCCGCGACCACGGCATTGCCACCATCACCTACGGCGCGCTGTGCCGGGGCATGCTCAGCGGCAAGATGAGCAAGAAACGCACGTTCGAGGGCGACGACCTGCGCAAGAACGACCCCAAGTTTCAGCCGCCGCGCTTCGACCAGTACCTGGCGGCGGTGGACGAACTGAAGCACTTGGCGCGGGACCGATTCGACGTCAGCCTGCTCGCACTGGCCGTGCGCTGGGTCCTGGACCAACCGGGGCAGACCACGGCGCTATGGGGCGCCCGCCGACCGGAGCAGCTGGACCCCGTGGACGAAATTTCCGGCTGGCACCTCGACGCCGATGCCCTGAACGAGATCGACCGCATACTGAGCCGCAACGTGAAGGATCCGGTGGGACCGGAATTCATGGCGCCACCAAGCCGGGCGGCTTAGGCAGACGTACCCAGGGCCCGGGGCCGTCGCACCCCGGGCCTTGTGGATATCAAGCCGATCAGCGCGCAAGCCCCGGAACCCCAAACCGGCAGCCGCATCTCGGCATCCCTGCGGTATTTAACTGAGCACTTCTCACAACCCGCGTGGTTGTGCCGGCAGCGCTTCGCCCTTGAGCGGGCCCCGCACCGCACTTTCCGACACACGGTCCAGCACTGTTTCCGAATATGAGGATTCGTTCACGTTCCGTTCACGCTGTCCGGGTAAAAGTCGACTCTGGGCAGTTGTGCAGTGTGATGTTGCTGCATGGAAAAACAATAATGCTGCCCCTTCTTAACCGGGAGAATAACAATGACCATCAGGGACCTTACAGCCTTTAGCAAACGATTCGGATTCGTCCTGGCCCTGC
Source organism: uncultured Gammaproteobacteria bacterium (assembly GCA_963711725.1). Lineage (GTDB taxonomy): Bacteria > Pseudomonadota > Gammaproteobacteria > Nitrococcales > Aquisalimonadaceae > CAVQFO01. The sequence continues at coordinate 18,622 of CAVQFO010000024.1, forward strand.
TGCTGGGCTTCACGGCAGCCGCTCAGGCGGCCACCCTGGAGGAAGTCACGGACTTCGCGCCCAATCCGGGCAATCTCCAGATGTTCCGCTACGTACCGGACCACCTGCGTCCGCACGCACCGCTGGTGGTTGCTCTGCACGGATGTCTTCAGTCCGCCGCGCAGTTCGACGACGAAAGCGGCTGGACCAAGATGGCCGACCGTTGGGGCTTCGCCGTCGTGTTCCCGCAGCAGCGGCTGAGCAACAACTACGCCGGTTGCTTCAACTGGTTCTTCCCGTTCAACGCCACCCGGGGTTCGGGCGAAGTCGCCTCGATCAAGGCCATGGTCGATCGCATGGTCGGCGACTACGGTCTGAATACCCGCCGGGTCTATGTAATGGGGCTCTCCGCCGGGGCCGCCACCGCAAGCAACCTGCTGGCGACGTACCCCGACGTGTTCGCCGCGGGCGCCATCGTCGCGGGCGTGCCCTTCGGCTGCGCCACCGACGTAATGACCGGCCTGGGCTGCATGCAGCCCGGCGTCGACCGTTCCCCCGCCGAGTGGGGTGATGCCGTTCGCGCCGCCAGCGACTACGATGGGCCCCGGCCCCGGGTCGCCATCTGGCACGGCGACCAGGATCCGTTCGTGAATTACGCCAACGCCGGTGAACTGTTGGATGAATGGACGAATGTCCAGGGCATCGACGAAACGCCGGACTTCAGCAACACGATCAACGGCAACCCCCACAACGTGTATACCGGACCCCACGGCCTTCCGCTGGTGGAAACCTACCAGATGGTGGGCATGGGCCACGGTTTGCCCGTGAATCCGGGTGACGGCTACGACCAATGCGGAACGGCCAGCGACTACATGCTGGACGTGGACGTCTGTGCGGTCTACTACATCGCGAGGGACTGGCGTCTGGACCGCCCCTTCGGGCTGGAAGGACTGCAGCGGTTGTTCTGGTGGCTGGATAACCTGCAGAAATAGCACCAGCATCAAGTCAAAATGCTGAAACAAAAAACCCCGCCTTGCGGGGTTTTTCTTGTCGGCGAAAAACCGACCGTTTCCTCAGAACTGTGATTCACGCCGTAGTCCGGTCGCGACAGTGTGTGATACACCCTTAAGCAGGCACGATTTGCTCCACGCCCGCTTCACTCGCCACGACCGATTTCGGAAACAACTTTATGAAAATATTGGACAAGCTCCGGCCGGCCGGCTGGATAGCGTCTCTGGCCACCCCGCTGCTCCTGGCAGCCGCCATCCCCGCCGCGGCGGCACCGCCCGTTGGAGTGCCGATGCACAACCAGGGCTCCACCACCTTCTACGTGAAGGTCAATCTGCCCGGCTGGGGCGACGCCGACTTCCTGGTGGATACAGGCTCCAGCCACACCACCATCGGCGAAACCACCCTTGAAAAGCTGCAGAAGGAAGGCAAGGCCCGCTATCTGCGCAATCTGGTCGGCACCCTGGCCGACGGCAGCCAGATGGTGGTGCCGATTTACCGCATTTCCGAGCTGCAAATCGGCGGCAACTGCAGTCTTCACAACGTCGAAGCCGCAGTCTTTCCGGGCAGCACCCGAAATATTCTGGGCCTGAGCGCCCTGACCCGCACGGCGCCGTTCCGCTTCTCCATGGACCCGCCCACCTTGTGGCTGGGCCAGTGCGAGGCGGACACCAGCACCACTGCCATGAACTGAGGCGCGGGCGTTCTTCCCAGCTCGCCCGGCGCATGGCCGGGGAACCGGTTCCTGAATAGAAAGGGAGGCGCCAGAGGCGCCTCCAAAGACCCTAGTGGGCACGGTGAGTCGGTGCAAAACCGGACGCTTACTTGTCGCTCTCGCCCTGCTTCTTGGCTTCGAACTGAGCGAACTCGCCCTGATCCAGGCGGTTGTCGCTGTTGGCGTCCAGGCTCTTGAATTTCTCCGCCAGCTGCGGGTTGGCAGTGGCCTCGTCAACACTGATGTAGCCGTCGCCGTTGGCGTCCAGCTGCTTGTACATTTCATCTGCGCTTTGCTTCATGCCGTCGCTTCCGGCACCCGCCAGAGCGGCACTTGCGAAACCAGCCGCGACCACGCTCAGTATCCATTTGGTTTTCATTGAACTGCCTCCATTTCAAATCGCTCTTTTCGACCGCGGACCGGCTTTCGCCGGCTTCCGGAGATATAGATAGCAAGCCCCGTGCCATCAATCGTTTTCTCTAGGAAAACATAGGGTTATGCCGTAGCGCGGCGACTGGACAAGGCGGATTCTGTCGCCGCAAGGCAACAGCTCTTTCACTCCGCGCGAACCCGGAGGCCGAAAATGGCTCAACCGCGCGGTTGGCGGTGGCTACCCGCACTGTCGTTACACGACTACAAATCGGATGGGAGAAATCGGGAAAGGCGACATCCCGGCGGAGACCGGAGGCGAGCACCGGCCACTCCGCCGAGACCGTCGATGGCAACTACTCGGCGCGGACGTCCAACATCAACAGATTCGGAAGTTCGGCCGGGCTGACCGAGGCCTTCGCAAGGAGCTGGGGCAGCGTCACGGGCTTTTCAGGATTGACCGCGACATGGATACGGCCGGGGTTGTCCAGGAAGGTCTTGAGCTGACCGGCGATCGCTTTCATTCGCGCATCGGACTGCGTGGTTACGGACTCCTCGAGCTGTTTGTCTACCGCCTGCAGATAGGCCTGTTTGGTCATCCCCTGCTCCCGAGCCGTTTCCGTGAGAATGCGATCCACCAGCGAAGCATCGGTATACGTCAATCGAGCGCTGGCGAGAGTGAAGTCCGGAGCGGGCGTGGCGTTGCTCGATGACTCGTAGAGATGGAATTCGTGCAAACGCAGGCGGGCTTCCAGCCGGCCCACGCCGATCCAGATCCGCGATCAGGCGGCGCACGTCCATGACCTTGGCATCGGCGTCGTAGTCATACTCGATCTCGTAGTTCGCGTGAAGCTCTTTGTAGCCGTACTTCTGGAAGAGGTTGTCCTTGCTCCCCGGCACGTTCTCAAGGCTTTCCTCCAACCCAACCACGCGGGCGTGAAGATAGTGCGGGACCCGATGTTCGAGATCCATGCGCTCGACGACGACCTCGCGCACGGTCACGGGGCCTCGACCCGCCTGACCCGCGATGCGGATATTGGTGATGTGGGTATGGTAGAAAGGCAGCGATACGCGCACCCCCTCGTAACTCACGTTCAGCGGCTGAAGCTTGGCCAACCGCTGGTCCAGTTCCTGGCGCCATTGGCGCTCCATGTAGTACTTGGCTCCCACCGTCCCGGCAGCAGCCAGCACGACGACCAGCGCCACCCCCCAAAACACTCTGGCCCGGCTCATCTCGTCCTCCGTTGGTCCATGTCTTTTCCTCCCCCGACGCGGGGCGAGCCGCCACTTTAGCATGGCCGGGCCCACGCACCTCCGGCGAGGCGCCCCCTAGGGTCGGCCATGGAACTTCTGCCAAACCGCCCTATCGAAACACTTACAGGAGGAGAACTGTCGGCACGCCTGGGGAGGAGATTCGGGCTCGCGCGGTCGCGGGACGCGATTCAATTCCCTGATCACATGGCGTGACCGGTGCTACACGGCAAGGGGAATAGAATGAAACGCGTACTTCTGAAGTTCCTGCTCGCGCTATCCGTTTTCGGCTTTATCGCCGGTGTCTCAGCCCACCAAGAACTGCAAAAGAGCCTGCACCAAGTCGCCCATCAGTGGCATGCGATTCAGAGCTATCCCAACCAGGACAAAGCTCAAGCCCTGCTTTCCCTCAAGAAGCGCACGAAAAACCTGGCCTCGCGCTACCCCGGCGAGAAGGCGCCGCGCGTTTGGCAACAGATCATTCAGGAGGATTTGCGTTCCATTGACGGGCATCAGCGACTATTGCCGCCGAGCGCCGGACTGATCTAGGAATGGGCTTCAGGGGGCGGCGAATCCCGCCCCCGCTTCGTCAAGCGTTCGGCGCGGTGCCAGAACGGCCGGAGGTCGCATGCGGGTTGGTGCCGGAGAGTTCCCGCAATCCCTCCATGTCGTCCAGGCAGACTTCCTTGCCTTCGGCGCTGAGCAGGCCCTGCTCCTGAAAACGCTTGAACAGGCGGCTCAGCGTTTCCGGCGCCAAACCCAGGAAGTTGCTGAGATCATTGCGGGACATGGGCAGGCGGAAGCGGGTCGCCGACAAACCGCGTTTGGTAAACCGATCGGAAAGGCTCAGCAGCATGATGGCAAGGCGCTGCTCCGCAGTGCGCTTGGCCAACGCCTGCAGCATTTCGTGATCCTCGAAGATCTCCTTGCTCATCAGCCGCAGCAACTGGCGCTGCAACCCCGGAATACGGGTAGCCAGGTCTTCCAGATGCTCAAACGGGATCTCGCAGACACTGGATGTTTCCAGAGCGGCCGACGAACACGGATGGCGGCCGGAATTAATGGCGTCCAATCCGATCAGCTCGCCCGGCAGATGGAACCCAACCACCTGCTCTTCACCGTCTTCGCTGAGGGTATAGGTCTTGAATGAACCGGAACGCACCGCGTAGATGGCGCCAAAACGATCACGCGCGCGGTAGAGATGATCACCGGGGGACAGGGGGCGTTTCCGCTGTACGATCTCGTCCAGCAAGTTGACATCGGTCGAGCTTAGACTGACCGGCAGACAGAGATCGCGAAGGCTGCAGTCCGTGCAAGCGACTCGGAGGCCGCCGAGCCGGACAACTTGTGCATTCTGCGTCATATATACAACTCGGGCTTCAGCAGTTCACGGGGTCGGCACCCCGGGATATTCCCACGCAAATAGTAGGATGTTCGGTATTCTCTCACCACCGGCGAGGGAAAGCTAATCTCCAGCGAAGCCAAAATTAGTCCTGGGGTCGCGGAATATAAAGCTCGGCATCAGCCCCCTTTAGTTACCCTAGCTCACCCGGCCCATTTCGCAAGCAGGCGTGACGACCGAATCATCCCCAAAAATAACGGGCGCCACCGAGCACCGCCAACCCGGCGAAACCCGCCACCACGTCGTCCAGCATGATGCCCAGGCCGCCGCCGATACGCCGGTCCAACACGCGGATGGGCCAGGGCTTGAGGATATCGAAGAATCGGAAGGCGACGAACCCGCCCACCACCCAGGCCCAGCCCGGCGGCGCGGCGAACATGGTGATCAGGTAGCCGACCACTTCGTCCCAGACGATGGAGGGATGATCGTGAACGCCCAGGTCATGGGCGGCGCGCCCGCAGATCGCAATCCCCGCCAGGGCCATGATGGCGGTGACCAGCGCATAGCCGGGCAGCGGCAACAGCTGGACCAGGAAATACACTGGAATGGCGGCCAGGGTCCCGAACGTCCCCGGCGCCCGGCGCGCGAGGCCGGCTCCGAATCCCAAGGCCAGGAAGTGCAACGGATGGGCCAGATTCAGGCGCCGCAGCGGTTCTTCGGCCCTGTCCGTCATCGGCCGCCGCTCCGAAAGTGATCGTAGCCGCCGGCCGCCGGCTCGTACGCGCCGCCGTCGCCGCGCACCAGCCTGAGCCCTGACGTCCGTTCAATCCAACCAACCGGCGTAATGGGCGTGTCCAGGAGTTTGGCCAACTCCGCCACGCGGCCCAGTTCCGATTCCGGGACGGTAAAGCAAAGCTCGTAGTCGTCGCCGCCATTCAGGGCCTGCCGGGGCGGCCGTTCGCCGTTGTATTCGGCAAGGAAGGCGGCGGACAGGGGAACGGCGTCGACATCCACCACCGCGCCGCAGCCGCTGGCCGCGAGCACGTGTCCCAGGTCCGCCAGCAGGCCATCCGAGATATCGATCGCCGAATGCGCCAGGCCGCGCAGGGCTCCGCCCCACTCCGTGCGCGGCTCGGGGCGGTGCAGACGCCGGACGAGTTCCTCGCGGGTGGGAGTCCCGCCCCGCTCCCCGCCGAGCCACAGATCCAGCCCCAGCGCGGCATCGCCCAGCGTGCCGGTCACCACAATCCGATCGCCCGGACGTGCGCCACCGCGGGTCAGCGCCCGGCCTCTGGGGACCAGACCGCCAACCTGAACGGTGATACTCAGCGGCCCTCGGGTGGTGTCTCCTCCCACCAGGGCGACGGAATGCCCGCGGGCCAGGCGGCCGAAACCAGCGGCGAATCCCGCAAGCCAGTCTTCGTCCACGTCCGGGACAGTCAGGGACAAAAGCGCGAAAGCCGGCTCGGCCCCCATGGCGGCGAGGTCGCTGAGATTGACCGCCAGCGCCTTGTGGCCGACTGATTCGGGCGGCGCGTCCTCTGGGAAATGAACACCGGCCACCAGGGTATCCACGGCGAGCACGATTTGCCGGTCCGGCGGGATGTCGATCACCGCGCCATCATCGCCGATGCCGAGCGCCACCTCCGCGCGGCCCGGAGCGAGGTCGCGGAAGTAGCGCTGGATCAGATCGAATTCCGACAGTGACATAAGCCCCCGGGATGCAACCGCGGCGGATCAGGCCTTGCCGATCTCGGCCGCGCGCATGGCGTTGCCTCGGCCCACCTTGTCCAGCACGCCGTTGATGTACTTGTGGCTGGCCTCGGCGCCAAACGACTTGGCCAGTTCCACGGCTTCGGTGATCACCACGCGATAGGGCACGTCCAGCCGCTCGTTGAGCTCGTAGACGCCCAGGCGCAGGATGGCGCGCTCCACGGGATCGAGGCTTTCCACGGCGCGGTCCAGAAACGGGCTCAGTTGCGCATCCCAGCGATCCAGCTGCGCCGGAATCGCGTGCAACAGCTCGTGAAAGTACGCCTGGTCGGCACGATCCATGTGCATCTCTTCGTCTTCCAGGAATTGCTTTTCAATGACGCCGAGATCCTGGCCGCCCACCTGCCATTGATACAACGCCTGCAAGGCGCGCCTGCGCGCTTCGCGACGGGTGCGCGCACCGCCTTTTCGAGATGAGTCCGACATTAGGGTCTGTCACCACGTCTGACGCGGGCTGCACCGAGCCCCTTTTGGTGCAAGCCTAGGCGGCGTGAGCGCGGTGTGGTTCCACTACATAAGCGAGCGCCAACACCGGATTGCGCCAAAAGGGACTCGGCCCTTTGGGTTGAGCCCGATAGGCGCCAATGCGGCGTTGCTTGTCGTTCATTTGGAATCACTAAACTTCTCTCCTCGCGCCTGACTGAGGCGCCTATCGGGCCCAACGCAGCCCGCGTCAGACGTGGTGACAGACCCTAGAGCTGCCGCAACAGGCTGACCATTTCCAATGCCGACTGGGCGGCTTCGGCGCCCTTGTTGCCCGCCTTGGTGCCGGCCCGCTCGATGGCCTGCTCGATGGTGTCCACGGTCAATACGCCGAAGGCCACGGGAACATCATTGGCCATGGACGCCTGGGCGATGCCCTTGGTGCATTCACCGGCCACGTATTCGAAATGAGGCGTGCCGCCGCGGATCACCGCGCCCAACGCGATCACCGCGTCGTAGTCGTGGCTGCGGGCGAGCCGGTTGACCACCAGCGGCATTTCGAAGGCGCCGGGCACGCGCACGATGTGCAACCGGCTTTCCGGCACACCGTGGCGGCGCAGCACATCCAGCGCGCCTTCGAGCAGGGACTCGACGACGAAGGAGTTGAAACGGGAGACGACCAGCGCGAAGCGGCCGTCCTTTGCAGTGAAATCACCTTCGGTGGTTTTGATCATGAGACCTTGTCTTGTCGTTCAGGCTGTTGGGGAATTCCGAGCCGCATGGTAACCGAAGCGGCTCGATATTCAGGAATCTTGTGATTGTTCGCGGCGTTGCGCGCCGCTCCTACGGTGATTGTAACTCTTGTAGGAACGGCGCTCACCGCCGCGAACCGGTTTCGCACGCGGCGCCTATTCGGGCTCCACGTATTCCACGACTTCCATGCCGAAACCCGACAACGCGTGCATGCGCTTGGGCGCGCTGAGCACCCGCATCTTGCGTACGCCCAGATCGAACAGGATCTGCGCCCCCAGGCCGTAGGTGCGCAACTCGGCGCTGGCCTGGGCGGATGCGTCTTCCTCATGGGCATCGCTGGGGCGCTGGTAATCGCGAATTCGGCGCAGCACATCCTCGCTGTCGTCCTTCTTGCGCAGGACCACGACAATCCCCTGGCCGGCCTCATCCACCTGCTGCAGTGCGGACCGCAGGGGCCAGCCGCAGTTGGGGCCGACACTGGCGAATGCATCGGACAGCGTATTCTGGATGTGCACGCGCACCAGCGCCGGACGCTCGGGGTCCACATCACCGCGGACCAAGGCGAAATGCAGGGCCTTGTCCACATTGTCCCGATAGGCATGCAGGCGAAAGGTGCCGAACTCCGTGGGCAGTTCGCAGTCGGCAACCCGCTCCACCGTGCGCTCGTTCTGCACGCGATAGGAAATCAGCGCCGCCACCGTACCGATCTTCAAGCCGTGGGCGCGGGCGAATTCCATGAGATCGTCCCGCCGGGCCATGGTGCCGTCCTCATTGAGGATCTCCACAATCACGGCGGACGGCTCGAAGCCGGCCAAACGCGCCAGATCGCATCCCGCCTCGGTGTGGCCGGCGCGCGTCAGTACGCCGCCGGGCTGGGCGATCAGCGGGAAGATGTGTCCGGGTTGGACCAGATCCTCGGGCCGGGCGCTGGGCGCCACCGCCGCCTGTACCGTGCGAGCCCTGTCGGCCGCGGAAATACCGGTGGTCACTCCCTGGGCGGCTTCTATGGAGACGGTGAAGTTGGTGGACTGCTTGCGCTCGGTATCGGTGACCATCAGCGGCAGGCGCAGTTGTTCCGCGCGGTCGCGGGTCAGCGTAAGACAGATCAGGCCCCGGCCGTAACGGGCCATGAAATTGATATCGTCGGGGCGGACCATGGGAGCGGCCATGACCAGATCGCCCTCGTTTTCGCGATCCTCGTCGTCCAGGATGACGACCATGCGCCCCTGGCGCAGATCCTCGACGATTTCCTCTATGGTGTTGAAAGACATAGGTACCTTCCGCGGCTTAGCGGCCCTTGATGAAACCGTAACGGGCGAGAAAATCCTGGGTCAGTCCCTCCCCTTCCCGCGCGGCGTCCGAGCCGAGCATCAGGCGTTCTACATAGCGGGCAATCAGGTCCACCTCCAGATTGACCTTCCGGCCGGCGCGGAATTCGCCCATGGTGGTGGATTCCAGCGTGTGGGGCACGATATTGATGTCGAACACCCGTCCGCTGACCGCATTCACCGTCAGGCTTATCCCATCGATGCACACCGAACCCTTCTCGGCGATGTATCGGGCCAATCGCTCCGGGGCCTGTATACGGAAACGCTGGGAGCGGCCGTCGGGACGACGTTCCAGCACTTCGCCCAGGCCGTCCACGTGGCCGCTGACCAGATGGCCGCCCAACGGCGTGGCCAGCGTCAGCGCCTTCTCCAGGTTCACCCGGCCACCCACCGGCACGGCGCCCAGCGCGGTGCGGGCAAGTGTTTCGCCGGAGACATCGGCCCAGAATCCGGAATCGCTCAGCGTAACGGCCGTCAGGCAGACACCGCTGACGGCGATGCTGTCGCCGATGTTCACGTCGTCCAGCCCCAGATCGGCAGCAGCCACGTGCACGCGCATGTCGGTGCCGCGCGCCTCGCGCTCGGAGAGGGTGCCGACGGCCTGGATGATTCCGGTAAACATACCTACCCGCTCGCAGCGATTCGCGCCCGGAGCCTCAGGTCCGCGCCGATGCTGCGCGTCTCGAAGATCTCCAGCGGCAACCGCTGATTCATGTGTTCCAACCCCGGCAGCGCAAACAGCGGCCGGCCCTGGTGCCCCATCAAATGCGGCGCCACATAGAAGATTAGCTCGTCGGCGAGGCCCTGCCGCACCAGCGCTCCGCATAGCGTGGGCCCCGCTTCCACCAGCACCTCGTTGAACTCCAGAGCACCCAGGGTATCCAGCACGGCGCCGAGTTCCAGGCCGGAATCGGCCGCGGCGACGCGAATCACCTCGGCCCCGGCGTCGGCGAGATCGGGCCGGTCGGGCGCATCCGTCGCGCCCAGGACGATGGTGCGCCCCGGCAAGGCGAGCATCCCGGCCGTCGCGCGCATCCGCAGCCGGCTGTCCAGCACCACCCTCGCCGGCTGAGGCAAGGTATCGGCGCCTTCCACATCGCGCACGGTCAACGAGGGATCGTCGGCACGCAGCGTACCGCTGCCGGTGACGACCGCCGAGCTTTGGGCGCGCCAGCGATGCACGTCGCGGCGCGCGTCGTCGCCGGTGATCCAGCGGCTCTCCCCGGAGGCCATGGCCGTCCGGCCGTCCAGGCTCATGGCGAGCTTGCAGCGCACCCAGGGGCGGCCGGCGCGCATGCGCTTGATGAAGCCGCAGTTGAGTGCCCTCGCCTCGGCCTCCAGGCAACCGATCGCCACGGCAATACCGGCCGCCTCCAGCCGCCGATGTCCGCCGCCGTCCACCTGGGGATTCGGGTCCTCCACCGCGCTGACCACCCGCGCCACGCCGGCCGCGATCAAGGCGTCGCAGCACGGCGGCGTGCGGCCATGATGGGCACAGGGCTCGAGGGTCACGTACGCCGTGGCACCGCGGGCCTTGTCGCCGGCCTGGCGCAGGGCCAGAACCTCGGCGTGGGGTTCGCCGGCGCGCTGGTGCCAGCCCTCGCCCACGACGGCGCCGTCACGCACGAGCACACAGCCCACGCGGGGATTGGGGTGCGTGGTATAGAGCCCCCGGCGCGCCAGGCGGAGCGCCTGGGCCATGAAGCGGTGATCGTCGGCGCTGAAGCCGGCTGCAGAAGCCAAACCGGGAACCTCCCGTCAGCTCTCGGAGGGCGCGTCGTCGCGGGGGCGGGGGCTGTCTTTTTCCAGGCCCTCGATGACCTCTCGAAAGGCGCTGACGTCCTCGAAGCTTCGATAAACCGAGGCGAAGCGCACATAGGCCACCTGATCCAGTTCCCGCAGCTCGGCCATGACCCACTCGCCCAGATCGCGGGTGGAGATCTCCCGCTCACCGCTGGCCCGCAGGCGCTTGACGATGCGGTGGAGCGCCTCCTCGATCCGGTCCGTTCCCACCGGGCGCTTCTCCAGCGCCCGCAGGATGCCCGTGCGCAGCTTGCGCTCGTCGAAGGGCTCGCGGCTGCCGTCCTGCTTGACCAGGCGCGGCAGCGTGATCTCGGCCAGCTCGAAGGTGGTGAAACGCTCGCCGCAGTCGGCGCATTCGCGCCGACGGCGGACCTGCTCGCCCTCGCGGGCAAGGCGCGAGTCGATCACCCGGGTATCCTGAGCCTGGCAGAAGGGACAGCGCATCAGCCGCGGTTGGCCTCGTAGACGGGGAAGCGGCGGCAGATATCCTGCACCTGCCCCTTGACCCGCTCGATGGTCTCGCGGTTCTCGATGTCGTCCAGCACATCGCACATCCAGTTCGCCAGCTCACGCACCTCGGCTTCCTTGAAGCCCCGGGTGGTAACGGCGGGGGTACCAATGCGCAGGCCGCTGGTGACGAAAGGCGACTGCGGATCGTTGGGCACCGTGTTCTTGTTGACCGTGATGTTCGCCTCGCCCAGAGCGGCGTCGGCGGCCTTGCCGGTAATCCCCTTGTCGATCAGATCGATCAGGAACAGATGGTTGTCGGTGCCGCCGGACACCACCTTGTAGCCGCGTTCCATCACCGTGTCGGCCATGGCGCGGGCGTTATCCAGCACCTGCTGCTGGTAGGCCTTGAACCCGGGATCCAGTGCTTCCTTGAAGGCCACGGCCTTGGCGGCGATCACGTGCATCAGCGGGCCGCCCTGGGTACCGGGGAAGATCAGGGAGTTGAGTTTCTTCTCGACCTCGGGATTGGCCTTGGCCAGGATCAGGCCGCCCCGCGGACCGCGCAGGGTCTTGTGGGTGGTGGTGGTGGTTACGTCGGCGATCTGAACCGGGCTGGGGTAGACCCCGGCCGCCACCAGACCGGCCACATGCGCCATGTCCACGAAAAGATACGCACCCACCTCGTCGGCAATGTGGCGGAAGCGGCCCCAGTCGACCACACGGGAGTAGGCGGAAAAGCCGGCGACGATGATCTTGGGTTTGTGCTCGATCGCCAGGGCTTCCACCTCATCGTAGTCGATCTCCCCGGTCACCGGATCCAGCCCGTACTGGACGGCATTGAACAGTTTGCCGGAGAAATTGACCTTTGCGCCGTGGGTCAGGTGGCCACCATGGTCCAGGCTCATGCCCAGAATGGTGTCGCCGGGTTTGGCCAGCGCCAGATAGACGGCGGCGTTGGCCTGGGAGCCGGAATGAGGCTGAACGTTGGCGTAGGCGGCGCCGAAGATCTCCTTGGCGCGGTCAATGGCCAGTTGCTCGGCCTGATCCACGTACTCGCAGCCGCCGTAATAGCGCTTGCCGGGATAGCCTTCCGCGTATTTGTTGGTCAGCACGCTGCCCTGGGCCTGCATGACGCGCGGGCTGGCGTAATTCTCCGAGGCGATCAGTTCGATATGGTCTTCCTGACGGCGGGTCTCGGACTGGATGGCATCCCAAAGATCGGGATCGAAACTGGCGATGGTCATATCGCTGGAGAACATGCGGCTTCCTCTTGGACGGCGATTCTGAAGATGCGGCCCTGATCGGCTTCCAACGGCCCTGCCCGAATTCGGGGACCAGGAACCGAGGCGGCCTGCCCGTGCTTTGAAGCGGCCTGAAACGGTTTCCCATATAAAGGCGCTTCGGGAAGCGCCATAGGATACCTGATCGCGGCGGATTCTGCATGATCGTTGAACGATCCGGACCCAGGCCCAGCCAGCGCATTCCCGACTTGTGTTATCGGGCCGTTTCGCCTAAAAGTTGCGGACAATGAAAAGACCAAAACAGCGAATCTGCGTGGGATGGCGGGAATGGGCGGCTTTGCCCGATCTCGGCATCGACGCCGTCAAGGTCAAGGTGGATACCGGCGCGCTCAGCTCCGCCCTGCACGCTATCCATATACGTCGTTTCCGCGAGGACGGACAGCTTCGGGTGCGCTTCGAGGTCCACCCCGTGCAGCGGCGCACGGACGTCACCGTGGCCTGCGTGGCCGACGTTGTGGACGAACGGGTGGTCACCAGCTCCACCGGCCATCGGGAAAACCGGCTGGTCATCCGCACGCCGATCCGCGTCGGTGGACAAACCTGGCCCATCGACATCACACTGACCAATCGCGATTCCATGGGTTTCCGCATGCTCCTTGGCAGACGGGCCATGCGGAACCATATCGTAGTGGATCCGGCAGGTTCCTACCTGTGCGGCAATGTGAAGCGCCCAAAAAAAACCTTGGCAACCCTGACGGATTAACGTGACCGAAAAAAGCACCGACAACAGCGACAGCAGCAATCCGGGCCCATTGAACATCGTGGTCCTTTCGCGAAATCGCTCCCTGTACTCCACCAGCCGGCTGGTGGAGGCCGGCGAAGCGCGCGGGCACAAGGTGCGCGTGATCAACCCGCTGCGCTGCTACATGAACATCAGCTCCCATCGTCCGGAGGTGCACTTCAAGGGCGAGCCGCTGACCAACGTGGACGCCATTGTCCCGCGCATCGGCGCCTCCATTACCTTTTACGGCACCGCGGTGGTGCGCCAGTTCGAGATGCAGGGGACTTTTTCCCTCAATGAGTCGGTGGCCATCAGCCGCTCGCGGGACAAGCTTCGCTCCCTGCAGCTTCTGGCACGCAAGGGTATCGGCCTGCCGGTCACCGGCTTCGGCTATTCCCCCGACGACAACAGCGACCTGATCCGGCTGGTGGGCGGAGCACCCCTGGTGGTCAAACTGCTGGAGGGCACCCAGGGCAAGGGCGTGGTGCTGGCGGAGACCGGCAAGGCGGCGGAAAGCGTTATCGACGCCTTCCGCGGGCTCCGGGCCTACTTCCTGACCCAGGAATTCATCAAGGAAGCCGGTGGATCCGACATCCGGTGTTTCGTGATCGGGGAACGAGTCGTGGCGTCCATGATGCGCCAGGCGAAGGAAGGCGAGTTTCGATCCAACGTGCATCGCGGCGGTGTCGCCCGGCCGATTCGAATCACGCCCGAGGAGCGATCCACCGCCGTACGCGCGGCGAAGATCATGGGCCTGAACGTGGCGGGCGTGGATATCATGCGCTCCAACCACGGGCCGGTGGTATTGGAGGTCAATTCCTCGCCGGGCCTGGAGGGGATCGAAGGCGCCACCAACAAGGACATCGCCGGCAACATCGTCCAGTTCATCGAGAAGAACGCCAAGCGCCGCTCCACGCGAACCCGGGGCCGGGGCTGACGTCCGATCGATGGCTCCGCCGCGCCCCGCCCGGCCTGCCGACGGGTCCGGGATGAATAATCACAGAGGCACAGAGAAGGAATAACAGCTTTTCCCCTGTCTCCGTGTCCTCTGCACCTCCGTGGTGAACGCTTCCCGATCTGGCTGGAGCACGGCGAAACCCATCAGCGCCAGTGGAATCGCCCCTTGACGAGGTTAGTAAGTTTGGACGCCAACGTTTACAGTTGTCGCCACTTGCCGCCGCCATCGTCGGCGGCACCCGTGCTGTTTGTTTTCTTGAACCTGGAATCGTAGATCCCCTATGGCTCAATACATCTACACCATGAACCGGGTGGGCAAGGTCGTTCCGCCCAACCGCGAAATCCTGAAGGACATCTCCCTGTCGTTCTTTCCCGGCGCCAAGATCGGCGTGCTGGGCCTTAACGGCTCGGGTAAATCCACGCTGCTGCGCATCATGGCGGGCGTGGAAAAGGACTACGAGGGCGAGGCCCGGCCCCAGCCCGGCATCAAGATCGGCTACCTGCCCCAGGAGCCCCAGCTCGATCCCGACAAGGACGTGCGCGGCAACGTGGAAGAGGGCGTGGCCGAGACCAAGGCCCTGCTGGACCGCTTCAATGAAGTCAGCGCCCAGTTCGCCGAGCCGGACGCCGATTTCGAAGCGCTGATGGCCGAACAGGGCAAGCTGCAGGACGCCATCGATGCGGCCAACGCCTGGGAACTGGACCGCATGCTCGAGCAGGCCGCCGACGCCCTGCGGCTGCCGCCGTGGGACGCCGACGTGACCAAGCTCTCCGGCGGTGAACGCCGCCGCGTGGCGCTGTGCCGGCTGCTGCTGTCCCATCCGGACATGCTGCTGCTGGACGAGCCCACCAACCACCTGGACGCCGAATCCGTGGCCTGGCTGGAGCGCTTTCTGCACGAATACTCCGGCACCGTGGTGGCCGTCACCCATGACCGCTACTTCCTGGACAACGTGGCCGGCTGGATCCTGGAACTGGACCGCGGCCACGGCATCCCCTGGGAAGGCAACTACTCCTCCTGGCTGGACCAGAAGGAAAAGCGCCTGGAGCAGGAAGAGAAGCAGGAAAGCGCGCGGCGCAAAGCCATCAAGAAAGAGCTGGAATGGGTGCGCGCCAACCCCAAGGGCCGCCAGGCCAAGAGCAAGGCCCGCCTGCGCCGGTTCGACGAACTGCAGTCCCAGGAATACCAGAAGCGCAACGAGACCAACGAGCTCTACATCCCGCCGGGCCCACGCCTGGGCGACAAGGTGATCGAGGCCGAGAACGTCAGCAAGGCCTTCGGCGAGAAGGTGCTGATGGACGGGCTCAGCTTCACGCTGCCCCCCGGCGGCATCGTCGGCATTATCGGCCCCAATGGCGCGGGCAAGACCACGCTGTTCCGCATGATCGTGGGCAGCGAGCAGCCGGATTCCGGTGAACTGCGAGTCGGCGAGACGGTGGAACTGGCCTACGTGGACCAGAGCCGGGACAGCCTGGACGGCGACAAGACCGTGTTGGAGGAAATCTCCGACGGCCAGGACATTATCCAGGTGGGCAAGTACGAAGTGCCCTCGCGTGCGTACGTCGGCCGGTTCAACTTCAAGGGCTCCGACCAGCAGAAGCGCATCGGCGAGCTGTCCGGCGGCGAGCGCAACCGCGTCCATCTGGCCAAGCTGCTGCGCAGCGGCGGCAACCTGCTGCTGCTCGACGAACCCACCAACGACCTGGACGTGGAGACCCTGCGGGCGCTGGAAGAGGCGCTGCTGGAGTTCCCCGGCTGCGCCGTGGTCATCTCCCATGACCGCTGGTTCCTGGATCGCATCGCCACGCACATCCTGGCCTTCGAGGGCGACAGCCAGGTGACCTGGTTCGAGGGGAACTACGCCGATTACGAAGCGGACCGGAAGCGGCGGCTGGGTGATGAGGCTTTGAATCCGCATCGGATCAAGTACAAGCGGCTGGCGGGTTAAACCCGTTCGCGGTCGACACGACCGCTCCTACAACCAGGAGATCCACCCGTAGGAGCGGTCGTGTCGACCGCGAATCATTGAACGTTTCGGGTCACGAAGACCACGAAGCAGACACGAAGAACACGAAGTTCCTCAGGACGAGGCACCCGCATTCTTCCCACAGCACAACCTTCGTGCTCCTTCGTGCACTTCGTGTCCTGAAGCGTAAATAATTCTCCTCCTGCAGGAGCGGCGCTCACCGCCGCGAACCCTTTGCTCCGCCAACAAAAAAGGCCCGGACAAAGTCCGGGCCAAGTCTAAGGAGAGGCATCACTGCCATTCTCACCACGGTGGGCAGCCGGGGCGTTCTCATCCCGACCGACCGCCGGCGAGTCTTTGCGGGCGCCGATGGCCCGCTTGTTCTCGCTGCAGCGCTTAGCGCTTGTTCTCGATGGGCACGTTCATGTCTTCCTTCTTGATGACATGAAGCACCTCGGGCACGGCCCACTGCTTGTCCTTCACCACCTTCACCTTGAACGCGTACATATCCGTCATGGTCTGATGATCCTGCGGCCGCATGTACATCTCACCCTTCGGCGTCTGCCAGCGCATCCCCTCCATGGCCTTGATCAGATCCTCGGTCTTGGTGGAGCCGCCGGTTTTCTCGATGGCCTTGGCCACCAACTGGGCCTGGGCGAAACCCACCACCGTGAGCAGGTCCGGCGGGGCGTTGAAGCGCTTGAAGTGCTCCTTGACCAACCAGTCATTCACGGGATTGTGGGGAATCTCGTAGTAGTAATAGATGGCGCCTTCCAGACCCGGGAACTGCTTGAGGCCGATCAGGCCGGGAATGTCACCGCCGCCCATGGCGAACTTGATGCCGTAGCGCTCGGGCTCCATGGACTGAATCTTGGCCACCGGGCTGTTGGGGCCGGCCCAGTAGACGAAGATGTAGCGGTCACCCTTCAGGTCACGAAGGGAGTTGATCACCTTCTGCCCGGTGGCGGTGAAATCCTTGGCCTGAGCGGCCGGGTATTCCTCGTGCACAACCTTGGCACCAAGCTTCTCCACCGCCGCTTTGTAGGCCTTCACGAAATCGTGGCCGAAGGCATAGTCCTGCGCCACGGTGGCGATCTTCACGCCCTTGTGGCCCACGGCGAAGGCGTTGGAGATGGCATCCTGGGAAGAATTTCGGTCCACGCGGAACACGTAGCGGTTCCAGTGGGAGCCGGTGATGGAATCAGCCGCGCCCCAGGGCATGATGATCTTGTGGTACTGCTGGGCCACCGGCAGCACCGCCAGCGAGACGCCCGAGGAGATCGGGCCGAAGACGATATCCGCGTTGTCGTCGCCCATCAGCTCCGCGATGGCGGCGCGGGCGATGCCCGGTTTCAGCTGGGTGTCTTTCTCGATGACCTTGATGGGCCGGCCGGCTATCTTGTTGGTGCCGTGGGTGGCGTATTCAAAGCCCAGTTCCACGCCGCGGCGCAGTTGCACCGCATAGGAATTGAGCGGGCCGGTAATCCCCATGGCGTTGCCGATGATGATCGGTTTCTTGTCCGCCCCCTGCGCGACCGCCGCGGCCGTCAGGCACACGCCGGTCAGGATGGCTTTTAGCATGCTCTTCATCGCTTTCTCCGTGCTTCGTTATGCTGTTGTTTAGACTCAGGAAAGTCTCTTCAGGAAGGCGCCCATGTGTTCGGCCATCTGGTCGAACTCCTTGATGCAGCCGAGGTGCCCCCAGGGCGATCGGAGCACTTCGAACATCGCCTGCCCCGGTCTCGCCGCTTCCAGAGCATCGAATACCTCCTGGGCCCAGCGGGGCTGGAATTCGCAGTCGGTGTCGACGTTCATCAGCAGTACGGGGCAGGTGATCCGGCGGACCCCGGCCTCGAAGCTTTCGCAGTCGCGGCCCAGGTCATAGGTATTGATGGCGTTCAGCAGCGTGACGTAGCAATTGGGATCGCGGTTGGCCACGTCCACGTCCGGGGTGGCCGACAGGAACTGATTGACCGCGCGGGCCCGTCGATCCTGGGAATCCGGACCTTCGGGCACCGTGTCCCAGGTGGCCTGTTTGATGATGTCCTCGTGGGTGTAGTAGATCCGCATCACCTGGTGGATGTATTTCAACGCCAGCAGCGGACGGTCGGTGTCGTACCAGCCGCCCTGGAACTGCGGATCCATCTTGATGGCGTTGGACATGAAGTGATGCATGGCCATGCCGGAAGGCGTCATGCGCCCGGCGGTGGCGACGGAAACCACGCCGCCCACGAATTCGGGATACAGCGCCGCCATCTGCAGGCTCTGCAGGGAACCCATGGAGGGCCCGGCCATCAGGTGCAGGCGGTCCACGCCCATGGCGTCAAGAAAGGCCCGGTGGAACCGAACCGTGTCGATCAGTGTGATCTGCGGGAACAGCGGGCCGTAGCGGCAACCGGTATCGGGGTTGATCGTACGGGGACTGGTGGTTCCGGCCATGCTGCCCAGGGAGTTGGCCGCCAGCACCCGAAAGCGGTCCGTGTCGATCACCCGACCCGGCCCGACCAGCGGATCCCACCAGCCGGGAGCCGGATCGGAGTCGGCGTAACGCCCGGCGGCATGCTGATCGGACAACCCGCCGTGGGCCAGCAGGACTACGGGGCCGTCCGGCTTGCCGTATTCCTCGTAGGCCACCACGGGTTTGCGGAGAACGGCGCCGCCTTCGGTCACGAAGGGCTCGTCCAGCTCCTTGAATCGCTTTTCTACCAGCATGGTTCCTCCCCAAACTCCGGGCACAGCGGGGCCGCACGGGTGCAGCTGTCCGGGGCTGCCGTGTACCGGGACACGTTCGGTTCTTGTCGTTGTTCGGGCGCTTGCGCCCGTCGCCGGGCCCTTTACTAAGGGCCTCTGTCAGTCGATTCGCTCCAGAATGCTCACGTAGTTCGCCACCGCGGCGCCGCCCATGTTGAAGATGCCGCAGCAGGTGGGATCCGGCAGCTGCAGGCCTTCCGGCGCCTCGCCGGTGAGCTGCATGGCCGAGATCACGTGCATGGAGACGCCGGTCGCGCCCACCGGATGGCCCTTGGCCTTGAGGCCGCCGGAGACGTTCACCGGCAGCTTGCCGTCGCGCTCCACCCAGCCTTCGCGGATGGCCAGGGCGCCTTCGCCGCGGGCGGTCAGGCCCATGACCTCGTATTCGATCAGCTCGGCGATGGTGAAGCAGTCGTGGGTTTCCACGAAGCTCAGCTCGCCAATCTTCATGCCGGCCTGCTCCAGCGCCTGCTGCCAGGCAAGGGCACCGCCCTCGAAGAAGGTCATGTCCCGGCGACTCATGGGCATGAAGTCGTTGACCTGGGCGCGCGCCCGAAACCCGACCCGCTTGCGCAGGCCGGCGGCGGTGGCGTCATCGGTGATCACCATGGCCGCGGCGCCATCGGAAACCGGCGAGCAGTCGCTGCGCTTCAGCGGCGCCACCACCATGGGGTTCTTGTCCGAGACCGTATTGCAGAAATCGAAGTCCAGCGGTTTGCGCAACTGGGCATAGGGGTTGGCCAGCGCGTTCTTGTGGTTCTTGGCCGCGATGCGGGCCAGATCCGCGCTGTGGTCGCCGTAGCGGTCGAAATACTGCTGGGCGATGCGGGCGAACACGCCGACGAAACCACCGGTGATATCGCTTTCCTCGCGGCGGTAACTGGCGCTGAGCAGTGCGTCGGCCACGGTGGCCGCACCGGCATCGGTCATCTTCTCGGCGCCCACCACCAACACGACCTTGCCGCGCTTGGCGGCCAGGAAATCCAGGCCGGCGTGAATGGCCGCGGAACCGGTGGCACAAGCGTTTTCCAGGCGGGTCGCCGGCTTGAAGCGGAAGTCCTCGTGGGCCTGCAGCACCAGCGAGGACGGAAAGCCCTGGGCGTTCATGCCGCTGTTGAAGTTGCCCAGAAAGATGGCGTCCACATCACGCGGCTCCAGGCCGGCATCGACCACGGCGCGCAGGGACACCTCCGCGATCAGGGATTCCAGATCCTGCCCTTCCAGCTTGCCAAAGGCGCTGTGGGCCCAACCTACGGTGCAGTAGTTCATCTGATGACTCCGGGGAATAATGCCGGTCAGCCCGTCTCTTCAAGAAACATGGTGGCCAACTCGGTTTTGACGACTTTGCCGTAGTGGTTCTTGGGCAGATCCGCCAGGAAGTGGTAGCGCTTGGGCCGCTTGAAGCGCCCCATGTTGTCCAGGCAGCGCTGTCTCCAGATCCTCGACAGTGACGGAAGCATCGGGTTTGGCGACGACGAAGCACACCACCTCCTCGCCCCACTCCCGACTCTTCTGCCCCACTACGGCAACCTGGGCGACGCGATCGTCCTGCAGGATCACTTCCTCGATCTCCCGCGGGTAGATGTTCACGCCGCCGCTGATGATCACTTCCTTGCTGCGGGCCTTGAGGGTGAGGAATCCGTCCTCGTCCAGGCAGCCCATGTCTCCCGTATGCAACCATCCGTTGCGCAGGCTCTCGGCGGTGGCCTCGTCATTGCGCCAGTAGCCGAGCATCACCTGATCGCCGCGCACCAGCACCTCACCCGTCTCCCCGGGCGCCAGGGGCTGGTCTTCGGCATCTCCGATTCGAAGCTGGACGGTGGTCTGCGCCAGGCCCACCGAGGCCAACCGGGCCTCATAGCGCGGGTGCCTTTCGTCCGCATAATAGGATTTCGGCAGGGCCGTGATGGTCATGGGGCTTTCGCCCTGCCCGTAGATCTGCACCAGGCGGTCGCCCAGGATGCTCCGGGCCCGCTTGCAGTCCTCCACGTACATGGGGCCGCCGCCGTAGACGATGGTCTTGAGGTTGGCGAGATTGGCGTCTGCGATCCCGGGGTGGTCCACCAGGCGGTTGACCATGGTGGGCGCGGCAAACAGGCCCACCCCGGCCCGGGTCTCCAACAGGCTGCACATCTCCGCGGCGTCGAACCCGCCGCTGGCCGGCACAACCTGGGCCGCGCCCGCGGCCACGTGCGGCAGGATGTAAATGCCGGAGCCATGGGACATGGGCGCGGCGTGCAAAATGCAGTCGGTGGGCGCCACAGTGTCCACGTCGGCGAAATAGCACAGCGTCATCGCCATCAGGTTGCGGTGGCTGAGCATGGCCCCCTTGGGCTTGCCGGTGGTGCCGCTGGTGTAGAACAGCCACGCCAAATCGTCGGCCCGGGTCGGCTCGGCGGCCACGCCCGCACCGCGGGTCAGGCGCTGGTAATCGGCACCGGCGCACTTCAATCACCGCTTCCACGCCCTGGACGGACTCCAGGGCCTCATTGAGGGCCCCCGCCAGATCCGGGGTGACGAAGCAGACCCGAGCCTGTGAGTTGTCCAGGATGTAGGCGAACTCCCGGGGGTGGAGCTTGGCGTTCACCGGCACCGCCACCACGCCGGCATGCCAGCAGGCAAACAGCAGCTCCACGTACTCAGGCACGTTGCGCATGATCAGCGCCACCCGGTCGCCGACGGCGAGGCCGAGGTGTTCGCGCAGGTTCGCGGCAATCACGGCCGTGCGATCGGCCAGTTGCGCGTAGTTCCAGACGGTTTGGTCTCCGTGAACAACCGCCGGGCGCTCGCCGGCCCGACTGCCGGCGCGAAGTAG
This sequence comes from uncultured Gammaproteobacteria bacterium, assembly GCA_963711725.1. Lineage (GTDB taxonomy): Bacteria > Pseudomonadota > Gammaproteobacteria > Nitrococcales > Aquisalimonadaceae > CAVQFO01. Next base: position 40,328 of record CAVQFO010000024.1, read on the forward strand.
CAGGTTTGCGAGATTCGCGTACACGTTCTCTCCAGATCCATTCAGGCAGGGGAAACACTACCCCTTCCTACAGTATTGCCGCCAAACATAGGTTTCGACGGGGTGAGGGTCACCCCCCGTTTGAGGGGAAATCGGGGGTTGGGGGTAGATCGGCTAGAGTTCGAAGCAGACGGCGGAGCTGCGGCTTCGTCGGACGGTTTCCCCTCCTCCCTGCGCAATCGGAACATGGGTTACACCTCTCCGCCTGAATGCCAGTTGTCGTAGCAACCCAGGATATTCCCACATAGCCAGGCCGCCTTGGCGCGGGGCGCAGGCCGACAAATCGACCGGGGTTCAACCACAGAGGCCACAGAGTTACACGAAGGCCAAGAAGATCGCCTTTGGCCTTCTCTGCGTAACGCCGTGTCCACTGTGGTGAAGGCTTTGCGGAAACAAATCCCCCTTTTATGTCTTCGAAGGCCATGACGCTCTTTCACGCCGGCGGGCGAGGCGACTGACGAGGTCGAGATTCCGCCTTGAGGAAACGTTGCCTTGGCACGACCCCGTCATTCCCGCGCAGGCGGGAATCCAGTCTTTTCAAAGGCATGGATTCTCGCCTGCGCGGGAATAACAGCGAAAGTTGCGGGCTCCAGCCTCGTAGCCTGGATGAAACGCAGTGGAATCCAGGACTCTCCAGTACGCGATTGCGGCTTCGCCGAGTGATCTCCCCCTCTCCCCCGGCCCCTCTCCCGCCAGGGACGAGGGGAGTGAATTGGGAGGGTTTGTTTGAATGGGCGTTCCTGCTCCCCGCGCGCCGCTGACTTGGTACTCTCAACGCCCTTCGCAGCTTGATCGCTTGCCTAAGCGATCAGCCCCGACTCGCGGGCGCGGGTAACGGCCTGGGTCCGGCTGCGGACGTCGAGCTTCTGGTACAGCTTCTTGAGGTACCACTTCACGGTCTCCTCGGACAGAAAAAGCCTCTCTCCAATGTCCTTGTTGCGAAGCCCCTGCGCCACCAGCTGCAGGATTTGCACTTCTCGCGGGTGCAGCTCGGGCTGATGAGCCCCACCCGCACCATTGCCTGAGCCCGGGCCATAGCGGGCCAGGATATCGAGCAAACGCGTGGCGTAGGCATTGCCACGCTTGGAGGCTGCGGCGAGCCAGCTTCTGGGCACGAGGGAAAACGGTGAGGCCACCCGGCCGGATTCGCCCAGGCTCAACGCTTGATCCAGTTTGTCGGATGTCTTGCCCGCGGCCCCGGCCATATCCCAGCCCATGGCCTGAAAAACCACGCATTCCACCAGAGTGCGGATGCGACCGGCGGCGTGAGCGCTGCTGGCGCCGTGGCTGGCCAGGCGGATCAGCTCGTGGCCGCGGCCCTGAGCCTTGAGGACCGCCAAATCGGCCAACAGGAGCAGTTCCTGGTTCTCCGTGAGCACGTCCGGCATCTCGCCCGAGAAAAGCTGCTCACGGTAACCGGCCAGAATGGTTTCGGCGTGTTCCGGATCATCCTCCGCCAGTGCGATACGCGCCTCCAGCAGGGCCCGACGGAAGCGAACCCGAAGGACTTCATGGGCCTGAGCGACGGAGCCGGCCCGCTGCGCATCGTCCCGAGCGGCCTCCAGGTGACCTTGATCCAGCGCCACGAAACCGCGCTCGGTATAGGCGATTCCCAGGAATCCGAAGGCGCGGGTGGTTTCCAGTAATCGGATGGCCTGATTCAGCTCCTGCATGGCGTCGGGCAGCCGATACTGGCCATGCAAGGCCACGGCTCGCTGCACCCGGCAAAAAGCCATGCCCATGCTTCGGGTCCAGTGACGTTCAGCGGCCAGGGCCAGGGACTCGCGCAGGTTCAGCTCGGCCTCCACGAAGCGGCCCATCAGGTTGAAAACCGCGCCGTGATTGAAACGGGCCAGCATGTTGACCAAGGGCGCGTCCTCACCATCGGACAGCCGCACCGCTTCCTCGACGTGGCTCAGCGCTTCCTCGAGCCGATGGCGGGCGCGGCAGGCGTAGGCCACCATGATGTGGGCCAGGGCGCGTAGCCCGTATTCGTCGTGATCGAACCGATCGGGGAGATGGGGATCGAGGAACGGGTCTTCGGGTTCGTCGACCTGAATGACGGATATCACGGTTTTCAGCACCTGAATCTCCGCGTCCAGCCGGGATTCCGACTCCCCGTCGGCGCCGGTCTCGCGAATCCAGCGTATCCGCCGCCGCGCTTCCTCGAATTCACCCAGGTAGGCGAGCGCCCAGCCGTGCAGTACGCACAGACGCGGCCGTGCACGCTCGACCTCGGTGGGCAGCTCGTCTATCCAGTGGTGCAACTCCTTGAAATCACCGCGGAACAACAGCTCCATTCCGCTGGAGGCCAGCAACTCGGCGGCTTGATCGAACCACTTGGCGCGGACGGCATAGGCCAGGGCCTCGAACGAACGTCCCTGGCTTTCGTACCAGCGGCTGGCGCGACGGCTCAGCTCCTCCGCTTCCCCCGGCCTTTCGGTTCGAAGACGATTGAAAAGGAAATCACTGAACAGGTGATGGTAGCGGTAGACGGTGCGCCCCTGATCCAGCCGGAAAATGAACAGGCCCGCCTGATCCAGCTCCTCCAGCAACCGCTGGCTGTCTTCGGTCTCCAGGACGGCGTTGCACAATGGCGCGGAAAGCCGGTCCAAGACCGACGTGCGCAGCAGGAAATCCCGGACTTCCGGGCTTTGCCGCTCGAACACGTCTTCCAGCAGATAGTCGGCGATCGCGGCCTGACCGCCGGAGACGGCGTTCACGAAGGTACCGGCGTCCTGGCCACCACCACGAAGGCTCATGGCCGCCAGCTGCAACCCGGCAATCCACCCTTCGGCGCGGGTATTGAGCTGGTCCAATTGTTCATCGGAGAGCTCGAGCTTCTGGACGTCGCGCAGATACACCGAGGTTTCGTCGTCGCTGAAACGCAGATCGTTCCAGCCCATCTCCAGCAACCAGCCCCGCAGGCGATAGCGGGACAAAGCCAGGGGCGGCTGGCTCCGGGCGCCCAATATCAGGTTGACCTTGCCCGGGAGGTAACGCACGACAAACTCCAGGGCCTCGTGGATTTCCGGATTCCGGATCTCATGATAGTCGTCCAGAATCAGCACCAGCGGTTGATCGAACTGGATCAACTCGTCGATCAGGCTGGCCAGCACGTCGCGCACCGGCGGATCCGGATTGTTGATCAGTATGCCGCGGGTCTGCGCCCCCAGGGACGGATCTGCCATCTGCAGCGCGGCGGAAAGCCCGCTGAGGAAGCGATGAAGCCGGTCGTCGTAGGCGTCCAACGACAACCAGGCGGCCCGCACTCCCCGGTCTTCCAAGCCGTGGTAGAGCTGGGACAGCAGGGTAGTCTTTCCGGCGCCGGCCGGCGCCGCCACGACCGCAAGGCGATAGCGCTCCCGTGCCATAAGGCTTTCGAGAAGCCTGGGCCGGCCGACCGGTTGAATGCGGCTTTCCGGCGGTCTCAATTTCGGCGCCAGTATGCGTGGCTGCGAATGTTCTCTGCCGCGACTCATTTTCCCGCCTTGGGCATGAAAGACGCGCTATCGGCGCGCCCGGCCCCGTTGGTTGTTCTTTTCGTAGTCGGCGCGAAGCTCGCGCTTCAGCGTTTTCCCGGCAACATTGCGAGGCATCGCTTCCAGAATAACCACTTCCCCCAAGCGTTGGTACTTGGCGCCCACCCGCTCGTTCACCCAGGCCCGGATGCCCTCGGCATCCTTTTCCACGGCGGCTTCCCCGAGCACCACGGCGGCCACCGGAACCTCGCCCCACTTCTCGTCGTCGACACCGAAAACCGCGGCTTCCACAACCGATTCATGCTGGAACAGGACATCTTCGATATCCCGCGGGTAAACGTTCACACCCCCCGAGACGATCATGTCCTTCTTGCGGTCCACGAGGTACAGGTATCCATCCTCGTCGAGACGCCCCAGATCGCCGGTATACAACCAGCCGTCGCGAATGGCTTCCGCGGTCAGGTCCGGCCGGTTGTAGTAGCCGGGCATGAGTATCGGACCGCGGCCGACGATTTCGCCCACTTCGCCCACCGGCAGGTCGTTGCCTTCGTCGTCGCAGATGCGGATTTCGAACAGCGGCGGGCATGCCCCCACTGAATCCATCTTACGTCGGAAGTCGGTACGGTCGAGGATGGTGACGAAACCTTCTGTCAGGCCGTAGAGCTCATAGAGGCGATGGGGCAATGCTTCGTGCAGCATCTCTTTGTAACGATGATGCAGCGGCGCCCCCAGAGACAGGATCATTTCCAGGGACTGCAGCGCTTTGGCGGAGAATTTCGGTGACGTCAAAATCGCGATGATCTGGGAGGGCACGAGCATCACGTGGGTCACCTGCTCGCGCTCCACCGTGGCGATGAATTCCGCGGGATCGAACTGCCCCTGCAAAACGTAGGTACCACCCAGAAAGAAGCTGGGCATCAGGGTGACAAACGCGCCGTTGAACACGATGGAACCGGAATGGAGGACCACGCTCTCGGGGGTCATGCGGAACGCGGCGGCGAAATGGGCGCCATAGTTGGCTCGGACGTTGTGGGAGTGTGTGATGCCCTTGGGCAGCCCGGTGGTTCCGCTGCTGTAGCAGATATTGAACAAATCCTCCCCCGTGACACCGGATGGGGGCGGCTCATCCTCCGAGGCCTGCCGCAAAGCTTCCGCGTAGCTGCACACACGGGTCGGCGCGGCGCCGCCGGCCACCACCAACACCTCCAGTTCCGCACCGAAATCCAGCCGTGGCCGGATTCTCTCCACCATTGGCGCGGTGACGGAATCGGTCACCAGCACCTTCGGCGCGGAATCGGCCAGCAGCGACTGGATGCCGTTTTCCTGGAGCAGCGGGCTCAGAGGAACCACCACGCTGCCGAGCTTGGCCGAAGCCCAGTAGAGCTCAAGCAACTCCAGGCGGTTGGGCAGGATGACCGCCACCCGGTCGCCCTTGACGACGCCCGCCGCCCGCAACGCATTGGCGCACCGATTCACGCGGCGGTTGAACGCCTCCCAGGTAAAGCGCTGATCGCCGAAGACCACCGCTGTATGGTCCGGGCGATAACGGCCATGTCGTGTCACAAGGGTTCCAAGGTCCATTGTCTTCTCCCCCGGGGCACCACCCGTAACCGGGCGCACCCCTTATCCAGTATTTTCTCGAAATGCCCGTCCCACGAGGGACTGAATAATTGCGTTTGTTAATCTAAATAATTATCTTTTTGAAACCTGATCCGCAACACATCCACCAAGGAGATGCCGCGATGGAAAAACGCATTGCTGTTGTGACCGGAGGCACCGGCGCCATCGGACTGGCGATTTCGCTTCGCCTGGCCCGCGCCGGCAACACCGTGATTTCCACCTGTCTGGAAATCGAACGCGCCAGCGCTGACGAGTATCGCGCCCTCTTCGCCGAGCAAGAGCTGAGCGGGGACGTCGTCTTCGCGGACATCAGCAGCTGGGAAGACTGCGAGCGCGCTGTCCGTGAGACGGAACAGCGCCACGGCCCCATTGATATCCTGGTCAATTGCGCGGGCATCACGGCGGACAGCTTCCTCCACAAAATGGACCGAGCCACTTGGGACGCCGTCATCAACGTCAACCTCAACGGCGTGTTCAACATGACTCGAAACGTCATCGAGGGCATGCGCGAACGTGGCTACGGCCGGATCGTCAATATTTCCTCCATGAATGGCCAGACCGGGCATTTTGGGCAATGCAATTACTCGGCTTCCAAGGCCGCAGTCCACGGCTTCACCATGGCCCTGGCCAAGGAGGCGGCGCGCAAGGGCATCACCGTCAACACCGTCTCGCCCGGCTACGTGGACTCCCAACTCACCCGCAAGATCCCGGAAGACATCAAGGCGGCCGCCATCGCCCAGATTCCGGCCGGCCGCATGGGCGACCCGGACGAAATTGCGGCGGTGGCCGCGTTCCTCGCCTCGCCCGACGCTTCCTATGTCACCGGCGCCAATGTGCCGGTTAACGGTGGTGCGTTCGTCAGCTTCTAGGGAGACCTGGCTTTCATCTATAGACGTCAGGGAGATTGGGGTCACCCCCCGAACGGGGGGCTTCGACTGAGACGGCCGTTAGCGCCCGTCGGCGCCAACCGGAACGCTTATCCGTGTACATGGCATGGTCCGCGGCTTGAAGCAGGTCGGAGGCGTCTAGCCCGTCATCCGGGAACAGGGCGCTTCCGGCGCTCACGGCCACGTGGAATTCGTTCTCGCGAATGACGTACGGCTGCTCCAGCGCATTCTTGAGCTTGGCCAGCAGCTCCACGACGCCCTCCGCCGAGGGGACCTCCTCCAAAAGCACGACAAACTCGTCGCCGCCAAGGCGCGCCACGGTATCCTCCTCCCGCACCGCGCTCCTGAGTCGCTCGGCCACCTCCGCCAGCAGCCAATCCCCGGCTTCATGGCCGGCGGTGTCGTTGACGGCCTTGAAACCGTCCAGATCGAGGAAGATAACGGCAAGCCGCCCGCCTTGACGGCGTTCCCGCGCAATGGCGGTACTGAGCCGATCCCGGAACAGGTTGCGATTGGGAAGGCCGGTGAGGCTGTCGAAATTGGCCATGTAGAAAAGCCGCCGGGCGGCACGCTCGCGCTCCGCTTTGCGGCGCAGGCGCTGCTCGCCGTAGGCGAATAGCGCGAACAGGAGCAGAACGGCTCCAAAGGTATAGGCCGCCCGCAAGGGCCAGGGGATGATGAACCAGCCCAGCTGCTGCTCCATCTGCAAAACCAACGGCTGGCCGGACACATGAAATCGGCGCTGATAGTGCTCAACCGGGAACCCCGCGCGCTGAACAAAGGACAGCGGCTTGCCCGTCCAGGCGTAAAGCGGCTCGCCCGAGCCCTCGATACCCTCGGGCCACCACAACAACCGGCTCCGCAGGCCCGGCAATGACTCCTGGAAAGAAGGAAGCAGTGAATCCCCTTGCATCACCAGCGCGACAATCGCCGGCGCCGGCCCGGATGTCGACAAGACCGGCGACAGCACCATGTAGCCCGTTTGCCCGCCCAGCAGCCGAAAGGGGCGCGTGGCGTACGCCGTCTGCCGGTTCAGCGCCTGCTTCACGGCGTCTTTCATGAACGGCACGGAATAGGCGTCCAGCCCCAGCACCGAATGCGTGGTGTCCGGCGCCGTGGGGGCCTCGAAGGTTGCCAGGTAGTACACCTTCTTGTCGCCCACCGGTCGCCAGGTTCGCTGCTTGTCGAAGTCGAAGGTGCGTACCTTGACCGGACGGCCGAAGTCGCTGCTGATCTGCTTGACGAGTGAATCCCGATCGCGCCGGGTGGCCCGGCGGAACACTTCTATGCGGGCAATATACGGGTACCGGCCCAATAATCTGGTTCGCGTAGACCGTGGCGCTTTTGTTTCCGTTGTTCCCGGACGCCCTCAAGACCGCGGTAATGCCGTCCAGCAGGGCTTCGTTGGTATGCAGCTTGTTCGCGATATCGTGGTAGTAGGCATCCGCATACGCCGAAAACGACTGCCGGGAGTCGCCCAGCTCGCCCAGAATAATGAGCCCGCCCGCCAAGACCACGGCTGCGGTCCAGACGGACAAGAGCGCCGCGTAGAGAATTCGCCTCTGGCGGCCCGGTGGTGTCGGACTTCCGATTCCATCCATGTTGTGCCGGTCTGCCAGCCGCGCAATCGGCGGCGCCCCCTCTCCGCGTTCTTGATCTCCTGCCCTCACTTAAGCTTAATCGCTGTATGGCAAAGCGAAACTCGTACTTTCCCCAGGCTGCTGGCGCACCCGCTCCTTCAGCGCCGCGCCAAAATCAGCCAATGCGCGCCGAAGCGAATCCCTTCTTCGCAGCCAGAAAAATGGCATGAGGATTCCGCTCACGGTAACGCTCTGGAGCAACTCGACCTCCAAAGACTCGCTCGGATCCATCCGCACCTCGTAGAGGACGTCCAGCAGGCCGGCGGGACCCGTGCGCACGACACAGCTCACTTCCCGGCAGGACACGACCCGGAGCAGGCTCGCGGACACGGCCTTGGGGCCATGGCCGGGCAAGCGCAGCGTCAGCGCAAGGCGGCATCCCGGCGTCACATCGCCCTGTGCCGCCGTCACCACCGGATTCCAATGGCCGTATGCCTGCAGGTCGATCAATACCGCCCACACGGCGGCGGCCGGCGCTTCGATCCGGGTCTGATTGTGCAATTGACGGCGCATTGCGTTCCTCCGGGTTTGAAGACACGGTATTCTTTTCGCCGTGAACGACGTCCACCGCTACTCGAAACCGGAAATGATCGGCCGGAATGGTTTCAAGATGCTATTCCTGTCCAATCTTCTGCTGCTCGGCAGCGCGGGCGTGTCGCTGATCGTCTATCTGCTGCGCGCCTATCGACTCGCCCGCGACACGCCCAGCAGCGTCGACGGCTGCGACACGGCACTGGTATTGGGCATGCGCCTGGACACCGATCGCATCGCGCCGCGTTTCCGGGCCCGCCTGGATCGGGCAGTAACGCTGTTTCGCCGGGGACAGCTGCGCCGGATCATGGTGCTGGGCGGCCGAACACCGGGCAATACCGACACTGAGGCCCGAATCGGCCGAGAATACCTCATCGACAGCGGCATCCCCGCCGACCGCGTCGCCGCCGAGGACCGGTCCAGGCACACCCTGGAAAATCTCCGCAACGCCCGGGACATGCTGGAAGCGGCCGGTGAGCCCGAAGAACTTGCCCTGATCACCAGCCGCTTTCACTTGGCCCGCACCCAGGCCATGGCCCAGGGCCTCGGCCTGAAACACCGGCTTTGCGCGGCCGAGACCCACTGGCGGCTTTCCTCCTACCACGTCATTCGGCTGCTGATTGAAGCCTACTACCTGCAGTGGTACCACGTGGGCCGGACCTGGTCCCACTGGACCCGCGACCAGGCGAGCATCGAGCGGATTACCTGAATCGTTCCCTTCGCGGATGACTAACAACCTGATTTCAAGTAAGATTCGCGCCGACCCGCGCGGCACGTCGGCCGCCGCGTGCCCGTAAGTTGCTGTTACGCAATACGTCTCGACACGGAGCCCCCATGAATCAGCGAAGCCAAGACACCTACCTCAACGACTGGAAACAGCGCCAGGAACTGGCCGAACGGATGCTGCCCCTGATCGGCACGCTCTATCGTGACCACGGTGTCGTCCTGCGGGTGTATGGCCGTCCGCTGATCAATGTCTCCACCATCGACATCCTCAAGGCCCACCGCTTCGTCAAGCAGTACGAACCCGAAGGCCTGTCGATCCATAACAGCTTCCCGGTGCTTGAAGCGCTGACGAAGCTGGATCTCTCGCCCGCGCGCCTGGATCTCGGCAAGCTCACCACGGGCTACCTCAAGGAAGCCGACGAGGACACCTCCATCGAGGACTACCTCAAGCGCCGCTTGGCCGACATCATTGGCAAGGGCAAGGACCTGCTGGACGAACCCCAGGACGTCGTCCTCTACGGCTTCGGCCGCATCGGCCGCCTGGTTGCCCGGCTGCTGATCGAAAAGACCGGCGGCGGCAACAAGATGCGCCTGCGGGCCATCGTTGTGCGCAAGGGCAAGGGCCACGACCTCGAGAAGCGCGCCAGCCTGCTGCGCCGCGATTCCATCCACGGCCCGTTCAACGGCACCATCCACGTGGTCAACGATGCCAACGCCATCATCGCCAACGGCAACTTCATCCAGGTGATCTACGCCGATTCGCCGGACACCATCGATTACACCAAGTACGGCATCGACAACGCCCTGATCATCGACAACACCGGCAAGTGGCGCGACGAGGACGGCCTGGGCCTGCACCTCAAGGCCAAGGGCGTGAGCAAGGTGCTGCTGACCGCTCCGGGCAAGGGCGATCTCAAGAACATCGTCTACGGCATCAACCACAACGAGATGACTCCGGACGACAAGATCATCTCCGCGGCCTCCTGCACCACCAACGCCATCGTCCCGGTGCTCAAGGCCATCAACGACGAATTCGGCATTCTCCACGGCCACGTGGAAACGGTGCACTCCTACACCAACGACCAGAACCTGATCGACAACTACCACACGGGCTCCCGTCGCGGCCGCAGCGCGCCGCTGAACATGGTGCTCACCGAAACCGGCGCCGCCAAGGCCGTCGGCAAGGCCCTGCCGGAGCTCAAGGGCAAACTCACCGGCAACGCCATCCGCGTGCCGACGCCCAACGTATCCCTGGCCGTGCTGAACCTCTACCTGAACCGCGAGACCAGCAAGGAAGCCCTGAACAACTACCTGCGCGACGTCGCCCTGCTACTCCGACATGCAGGAGCAGATCGACTATACGGCCTCCACGGAGATCGTCTCCAGTGATTTGGTGGGTTCCCGCCACGCCGGCGTCGTGGATTCGGAATCCACCATCGTCAACGGCGACAAGGTGGTGCTGTACGTGTGGTACGACAACGAGTTCGGCTACAGCTGCCAGGTGATGCGGGTTATGCAGGAGATGTCCGGCATCAAGTACCCCAGCCTGCCGGTCGGTGAGGCGTCCGACGGGACGTACTAAAGCCTCCTTCCCGGCCAAGGCCGATACAGGCCCCGCATCCGGCCTCCGGATGCGGGGCTTTTTTGTGCATGCGGAGATGCCCTTCCGCGGGACTGGTAAATCCCTCCGACGCGCCCTATATCACCATCAGTGCAAAACCCAACACCGGGAGTTCCCTATGCCCCAATCCGTCCATCTGGTGTGTCCGCAGTGCGACGCCGTGAACCGTCTTCCCTGGGAAAAGCTCGGCCGTGGCGGCAAATGCGGGAAGTGCAAGAGCAGCCTGTTCACCGGCGAACCGCTGGAGGCGACTGAAGCGAATTTCGACAAGCACCTGGGCCGCAACGACATCCCCGTCGTGGTGGACTTCTGGGCGCCTTGGTGCGGGCCGTGCAAAATGTTCGCGCCGGTATTCGAGCAGGCCGCCAAGGAACTGGAACCGGGGGTCCGGCTTGTGAAGGTCAATACGGAAACTGCGCCGGCCGTGGCGGGAAGGATGGGGATTCGCAGCATCCCCACTCTGGCTCTGTTCCGCAATGGTCAGGAGGTGGGCCGAAAGGCGGGGGCCATGGATCTGCGCGGGTTTCTGCGCTGGGTGGAAAGTCTGACGAGCTGAAGAACAGGCCGGAGGCTTATCCCCTCCGGCCTGCCACGCGTTTCCTCATCCCGTTTCGCGGGCGTCGGAAAGCTTGAAGTTCTCCATGAGGGTTTCGATCAACTGGCGCTGATCCGCGTCCACCTCGACCAGCTCGAAACCGTTGTGGAAAAAGATCGATGTCTTTTCCTTGCGGGTCCAGATACTGCGCCCTTTCAGGTCGATGCTTTTCCTGCCCTCGATCTCGGCATTCAACTCCAGCCGCAGATCGAAGTCCTGACCCTCCGGAATCGGTTCCCGGCTTTGAAGCATCAGGCCGGCCGGCGTCACGTCCGCCAAGTAGCCCAAAAGCCGATCACCCGCCCGATCAAACACTTGCAGGTAGTAATTTATTATTTCCCGCTCCGCGCGGCGTGCATCTGCCATCTGATTCCTCCTTAACGGCAATCGGGGCTTCGACCCTCGGCCTTTGCCTGCCGATAAAGCTTCACGGCCTCGTCCATGTGCTGTTTGAGTTCATCGATTCGGGATTCGTGGGACGGATGGGTGGACAAGAACTCCGGTGGTTGCTTGCCGCCCGCCTTTTCCATGTTTCGCCACAAATCGACGCTGGCATGGGGATCAAACCCCGCTTTCGCCATCAGCTTCAGGCCAATCAGGTCCGCTTCGCTCTCCTGGGCTCTGCTGAACGGCAACAATATACCCACTTGAGCGCCCAAACCCAGTAACGCCATCACAGAATTCCCGTTTAACGAGGAATTTTTGCCGCTCAGGGCCTGGACAAGCTGCAACCCCGTATTTGTAGCGTAGACCATGGACAGCCGCTCATTGCTATGGTCCGCCAGAACGTGGCCGACTTCGTGACCCAGCACGGTGGCCAATTGGGCCTGCCCCTTCGCCACTTTCAGCAGGCCCGTGTATACCCCTATATTACCGCCCGGCAGCGCGAACGCATTCACCTCGTCCTTCTTGAATACCGTGACTTCCCACTGCTTGGGTGTGGCTTTCCCTTGGGGAACCACGGCGGTGACGGCATGGGCCACACAATCAACGTACTTGTTGGTCTGGGGGTCCTTGGAGACCGGCGTGTCCTCCTTGAGCTTGCTGTAGGCGGTGTCCCCCATTTGCGCCATTTCGCTTTGGGGGAAGAACTTCAACTGACTGCGCCCCGTGGGACTGGTGGCGCAACCCACGAGAAGAAACATTGCAGTGACAATAAAGATGCGACGCATGCCTGATCCCTGGTGCGGTTTCGGTCTTCTATTTTTTGAGGCCGGCGGGCTTCTTTCGCAAGCCCCCGCCGGTCGCGCGGCGACGGGGTCTCGTTGAATTGCTCAAGCGGCATTCCGCGAGTCGCTTGTCCGAGATCAAGGAATTGAAGCCCCTCACCTGAAAGGCTAGGCGCCGTTATGCCAAGAAAGCGCGTCACTCAGGCTTTGGTCTATTCCTGCTCCGGCTGTTCCAGCGCCGCCCAGATGACGAACCACATCGCCCTGGCACTGGACCGCCTGGGCGTCGCCGAGATGTCCTGCATAGCGGGAGTCGGCGGCGGTGTGCCGGGCCTGGTGCGGATCGCCCGTTCCGGGCGCCCCATCGTGGCCCTGGACGGCTGCCCCTTGCACTGCGCCCGCCATTGCCTGGACCGACACGGGATCGTGCCTGACGTGCACGTGGATCTCAGCCGGCTCGGCGTGAAGAAGAAGATCCACAAGGATTTCGACCGGGAGGAAGCCGACAGGCATCTGGAGACGATTCGGGCCAAAGTCGAAGCGCTTGGAAGCGACGCGGTGAGCGGGGTCGAGTGAGCCGGCTTTGCATCCGCGGGGGGTTCGCGGCGATGAACGCCGCTCCTACCGAACGGTGGGCCCCGTGTAGGAGCGGCGCTCGTCGCCGCGAACACCTCCCACCGTAGAAGCCACAGATCACTCAATTCTCCCGATAAACACCCAACCCCACCAGGCTTAGCAGCGCGAACGCCGCCCCGGCCAGGAATGTGGCCTCCGGCGAATAGGCCTCCCACAACCACCCCGCCAGGACACTGGCGGCCACCATGGCCGCGCCGCTGGCCAGGTTGAACAGGCCGAACGCCGTCCCCCGAAGCCGGGGCTCGATGGCGTCGGCGATGATGGTCGCCATCAGCCCCTGGCTGAAACCCATGTGCAAGCCCCAGATGGCAACCCCCACGAACACCAACGCCGGATGATTGGCGAAGGCCAGCACGCTGTCCGCGGCTACCAGAAACGCAACGCCCAAGGCCAGCAGCCCGCGACGGCCCACGCCATCGGAAAGCTTTCCGGCGGGATAGGCGGACAATGAATAAACCAGGCTCATCACCACCATCACCGCCGGCACCCAGGCGATGGGCAGTCCGGCGTCCTGGGCCCGGATGACCAGGAACGCTTCGCTGAAGCGGGCCATCATCAGCAATGCCGCGATGCCCAGAAGCACCCAGTAGCGCGGGGCAAACCCGCGGATATCGGCCATGCGGATGGGGCTTCGCGCCTTGGGGTCGGGACGGGTTTCCTCGGGTTCGCGCACACCGAACACCAGCACCACCACGGACAGCACGGCCGGCACCACCGCGATCCAGAACACCCAATGGATGCGGTCGTTCAAAAGGAACATGAACGCCATGGCCAGCAGGGGCCCCGCGAAGGCGCCCACCGTGTCCAGGGCCTGGCGCAGACCGTAGCTGGCGCCGCGGATCTCCGCCGGCGCCAGATCGCCGATCAAGGCATCGCGCGGAGCGCCGCGGATGCCCTTGCCGACCCGATCGAGAAACCGCGCGGCAAAGACCCAGCCCACGGAACTGGCCAGAGGAAACATGGGCTTGGTCAGCGCCGCCAGGCCGTAGCCGGCCACCGCAAGCCACTTGCGATGGCCGAGATAGTCGCTGAGTGTGCCCGAAAAGACCTTCACCACGGCGGCGGTCCCCTCCGCCACGCCCTCGATCAAGCCCAGCGAAAGAGTGCTGGCGCCCAGTACGGAGACCAGGAACACGGGCAAAAGGCTGTGGATGAGCTCCGAGGAGGTGTCCATGAGCAGGCTCACCAGGCCCAGCGCCCAGATACCGCGCGGGATGCGGACAGGAGCGTCGCTGCGCGGCCGGTTCTCACCCGTGTCACTCATTCTTGGCGGCTCCCTGTGCGGATGTCGGGCCAGTGTACCGGCGGTGTTCTTGGATCGCGACGCATTCAGCTTGGTTTCAGCAAGGCTGCCTATCATGGCACCCACTTCAAACCAAACGGGAGATCACCCCATGAGACGCACGACGAAACTGATTCTGGGCGCCTATCTGTTCACCGGGCTGGCCGGAGGCACCGCCGCCTGGGCTGCCGATGATGCCCAGGCCCGGGGCAAGCCCATGGGGGCCGACGCCACCACCAGCCAAGCCCCGCTGATCAGCATGGAAGAGGCGGCCAAGCGAGCCCGCGCCCAGTACGCCGGCGAAGTCACCGAGGCCGAACTGGACCGGGAAGACGGCCGCAAGGTCTGGGAGGTTAAAGTCCGGGACCGCGACCAGAAGATGCACAAGGTGTATCTGGATGCCCGCACCGGTCAGACGCTGAATGGCGAGGAGGACGACTGACCCGTAATTCCACGCGCGGTACTTCCGCATTGGCCCGGCACCGCGCCGGGCCCTTTTTACCTCCATCCCCGGATCGGGACGCATACCCGAACCAACGGTTCCCGAGCGTCAGTCCGGCATGTGCGCTTCCCCGGGCAGCACCAGCCGAACCGCCAGCCCCCCCAGGATCGAACGGGAGAAGTCGATGCTGCCGCCGTACTGGCGAACGATATCGCCGGCGATGGCCAGCCCCAGGCCTGAACCGGGCTTGGTCTCGTCCAGGCGCCAGCCGCGTTTCATGAGCAGATTCAACTTGTCCGTGGGGCAGCCGGGGCCGTCGTCGTCCAGGGTGACGATCAACCCCGCCGCGCCCGCCTCGACGCGCACCACGACCTCGGTATCCGCCCACTTGAAGGCGTTGTCCATCAATACGCCCATCAATTCCAGGAAATCCTCCCGATCTCCGGCAAATACACAGCCCGGCTGGATATCGCTGCGCAGATTCAGGCCTTCATCCCGGTGCAGCGCGGTGAGAGTTTCCGCCAGGGACTGCATCTCTTCGGCCACCCGAACACGAACACCCGGTGTCCTGCCACCGGCCAGCCTGGCCCGCTTCAGCTCGCGCTCGACGATGGCCTCCAGCCTGCGAAGCTCGGTGTCGATTTCGTCGCGCAATGTCGGATGATCGTCCAGGGCGGAATCGCGCTGCAGTTGGCCGAGGATGGTCAGCGGCGTTTTCAGCGCATGGGCGAGATTGCCGGCCGTCTTGCGGGAGCGCTCCAGCCGCTGCTGCAACATCTCCAGCAGCGCGTTGACCTCTTCCACCAGCGGCAGCACCTCGGCGGGAACGCCGGCGGTATCCAGGGAGCTCTGGTCGCCGCTTTCGAGCCTCCGCAGGCTGCCGCGCAGGGATTCCAGAGGCGCCATGCCACCGCGAACCACCCGATGCTGCACCACCAGCAGAATCAAAAGCATCGCAGCGCCGCCCAGGGCCACGCCGGCATAGACCCAGTTCACCGCCCGCTGCAGGGGGCCCACGTCCTCGGCAACGGCCACCACAACGCTGTGCCCACTCTTCTCAACGCCGCGCGCGAGCAATAGCAGCGGTTCATCGCGGGGACCCTCCACCCTGTGTTCCGCCACCTCGCCGGGTGCCAGATCGGGAACCGGCAAAGCCGCATCCCACAGCGAGCGGGAGCGCACGGGCTTCTTGCCCGGCAGATCCACTTGGAAATAGTGCCCGGAATAGGGCTGTTCGTAGACCAGTGTGAGCCGGTCTCCCGCCACCGCCGCGTCGCCGCCGGGACCGAACGTGAGCTGGCCCACCACCGTTTCCAGGTCATGTTCCAGCCGATCGCCCACGAAGCGGTCGGCGAGCTGCCGCACCCCCGCGCCCAACGCCAGGGCAGCCACCGCCGCAACCGCGATCACGCCGGCGGCAAGCCCCAGCCGCAGGCGGGCCTCAAGGCTGCGGGGACGCATCGGGGACGAACACATAGCCTTGGCCGCGCCGGGTCTCGATGCGGCTGCGGCCCAGCTTCTGGCGCAGGCGGTTGACGTACACCTCGATCACGTTGCTGTCCTTGTCGTCGTCGTATTCGTAGACGTGCTCGGCCAGCCGGGATTTGGACAGAATCCGGCCCGGATGCAGCATGAAATAGCGCAGCAGCCGGAATTCCGTTCCGGTCAACGCGATCTCCTTGCCACCGGGCAGCACAACGACCTGTCGCTCTTCGTCGAGGATCAGCCCGGCGGCCTGCAGCTCACCTCCAGGCTGGTCCTTGGCCCGGCGGATCAGGGCATTGAGCCGGGCGATGAGTTCTTCCACATGAAACGGCTTGGCCAGGTAGTCGTCGGCACCGGCCTTGAAGCCGTCCACCTTCTCGTGCCAGGCATCGCGAGCCGTCAGGATCAGGACGGGAACCCGGTTGCCGCCGGCGCGCCAGTTGCGCAGCACTTCGAGCCCTGAGCGCCCGGGCAGGCCCAGGTCCAGAACCACGGCATCATAGGGCTCCTCGCCGCCCAGGAACTCGGCCTCAACCCCGTCTCCCGTGACATCCACGGCAAAGCCGGCGTCCGCCAGCTCTCCGTGCAGCCGGCGCGCCAGGGTTTCCTCGTCTTCCACCAAAAGCAGGCGCATGGGGCGGGTCAGTCCTCGTCATCCCGATCGAGCACCCGCCCGTCGGCGGCATCCAGGCGCAGTTCCCAGACGGTGCCGCGGCTGTCCATGATTTCGACCTCATAGATGTAGCCGTCGCGCTTCTTGTGCTCCAGCTCCACCTCCAGCACCCGGCCGGGATGGGCGGCCGTCGCCTTCTGGAGGATTGCCGGCAGGGGCAGGATCACGCCTTGTTCGCGGAGTCTGCGGGCCTCGTCATGATCCACGCCCGCAGACACGGCTCCGGCCCCCGCACCAAGCGCGAGGGCCAGAACCAGACCATGAACAACCTTCCCCTCAGTCTTCTTCACGCCGTTTCAGGCCCGTGACCATGGACCGGGGCAGGTTTTCACGATGGCGCACGCTTTCCACGAATACCGCCAGGATGTGCACGATCACCAGGAACAACGTGAAGTTGGCGAAGAATTCGTGGACTTCCTCCATCGATTCGGCCAGCGGACTCTCGTCATGCCCTTCACCGTGTTCCTCGTGCTCCTCGTCTTCCTCGTCCACCGCGGCCGCTTTGCCGGCGCTCTGTTCGCCGGTCATCCCGGGTACTTGCGCGGCACCTTCGACGTGGGCGGGGGCGGTGATCAGCCAGCCCGCCAGCGGACCTTCGCCTTCCTCGGCGGCCAACAACACCATGCCCGAGCCCGTCGTGATCAGCAGCGACGCGAGAATCAGCACGATCATGATGCCGCCGGCGGGATTGTGGCCGATATAGCGCTTTGCCCGGCCGGCCACGTTCTCCTTGAGGTAGGCCATGACGGTCGATGGCGAGCGGACGAAATCCGAGAATCGCGCGTGCTCGCTGCCGATAAAGCCCCACGCAACGCGCGCCACGAGCAGGATGGCGATGATGTAGCCGGCCCAGTTGTGCAACCACTCGGGCTCGCCCTCGGTGAAATAGGCGACGAAGAACGCCACCACCAGGGTCCAGTGGAAGATGCGCACAAATGGATCCCAGACCTTCACCCAATCGCGATTGGCCATGTTTTCAACCCCCTGCTCTGACGGGCCGGCAGGAGCGCCGGCCACTCTTCACACGAAAGAGTAAAGGGCCAAGCTGAAACCAAACTTAACGGAGATCAATTGGGAGGCGGGGAGCGGCCCGCAGAACCGCTCCCCCGGCGGGACGAATGCCCTATTTCGCGGCGGACAGCGCCTGTTCGATATCGGCCAGGATATCGTCCACGTGCTCGATGCCGATGGACAGGCGCACCATGTCGCGGGTGACCCCGGCGGTGGCCAGTTCGTCGTCGTTGAGCTGGCGGTGGGTGGTGGTGGCGGGGTGACAGGCCAGGGACTTGGCGTCGCCGATGTTCACCAGGCGCACGACCAGCTTGAGCGCGTCGATGAACTTCGCGCCCGCCTCGGCGCCGCCCTTGATGCCGAAGCTGAGAATGCCCGAGGCCCGGCCGCCCATGTACTTCTGCGCCAGGCGGTTATCCGGGCTGTCGGACAGGCCGGCGAACTTCACCCAGGTCACCTGGTCGTGACCGTGAAGGTATTCGGCCACCTTGCGGGCGTTGTCGCAGTGGCGGTCCATGCGCAGCGCCAGGGTCTCGATGCCCTGCAGGATCTGGAAGGCGTTGAACGGAGACAGCGCCGAGCCGGTGTTGCGCAGAGGCACCACGCGGCAGCGGCCGATGAACGCGGCTGCGCCCAGGGCTTCGGTGTAGACCACGCCGTGGTACGACGGGTCCGGCTCGTTGAGCATGGGGAACCGGTCCTTGTGGTCGGCCCAGGGGAACTTGCCGGAATCCACCACCACGCCGGCAACCGTGGTGCCGTGGCCGCCCATGTATTTGGTGAGCGAGTGGACCACGATATCCGCGCCGTGTTCGAAGGGCCGCCACAGATACGGCGTGGCCACGGTGTTGTCCACGATCAAGGGAACCCCGCGGGCGTGGGCCAGCTCGGCGATCTTCTCGATGTCCACAACGTTGCCCGAGGGATTGCCGATGGACTCGCAGAAAACGGCCTTGGTGTTGGCATCAATCTTCGCGGCCATGCCTTCGAAGTCGTCGTGGGAGACGAACCGAACGTCAATGCCCTGCCGGGGCAGGCTGTGGGCAAACAGATTGTAGGTGCCACCGTAGAGCTGACTGGTGGTGACGATGTTGTCGCCGGCCTGGGTGATCGTCTGAATGGCATAGGTGATGGCGGCCATGCCGGAGGCCACCGCCAGCGCGCCCACGCCGCCTTCCATCTGCGCCACGCGCTGCTCCAGCACGGCATTGGTGGGATTCATGATCCGGGTGTAGATGTTGCCCTCCACCTTCAGATCGAACAGATCGGCACCGTGTTGGGTGTCGTCGAACGCGTAAGAGGTGGTTTGGTAGATGGGCACGGCCACCGCTTTGGTGGTCGGTTCGGGCTCATAGCCCGCGTGAATCGCCAAGGTTTCGAGTTTCACAACGCTTCTCCCTCTGTTCGTTGTCGTTCGGTAGGCGTACCGAGCGCCATTACAACGCCATGGGACGGTGGAAACAATGCCCCCGGCCACCCGCGCCGCGGCCGGCCGATTCGAAACCGGAAATCCCGGCGTGGCGCACACCTCGGATCCGCGCCGTATAAGAGCTTGAACTCGGCTCCCCCCATACCCATACGGCTAGGTAAGGAAGCACCCAGACGAGGGCACTTTGCCTCGAACGAATGGAGATTTTTTCATGGAATTGTCCGGCACGCGCGTGGCGATTCTCGCAGAGGACATCTACGAAGACCTGGAGCTCTGGTACCCCAAGCTGCGGCTTACCGAGGCGGGCGCGACAGTACATGTGCTCGGCACCGGGAAGGAGTCGTACCAAAGCAAGAGGGGCTACGAGGTGCCGGTGGACGGCACCGTGGACGTAGCCAAGCCGGAAGAGTACAGCGCCGTGGTCATTCCCGGCGGCTACGCGCCGGACAAGATGCGTACTCACGAGCCGCTGGTTGAATTTGTGCGCGCCATGAACGCCAAGGACCGTCTGATTGCCTACATCTGCCACGCCGGATGGGTGGCGGCCAGCGCGGGGATAGTGTCGGGACGCAAGCTCACGTCGTTCTGGTCCATCAAGGACGACATGATCCATGCCGGAGCCGACTGGGTGGACGAAGAGGTCGTACGCGACGGCAATCTGATCAGCAGCCGCGTGCCCAGCGACCTCCCCGCGTTCTGCCGGGAGATTATCGGAGCGCTGAGCGAGGCATGAACACATACGGGCTCCATGGAGAGCCCGCCTGACCGGATTTCAAGGTACCCCTCCCAGCGGGGTTGGCCGGCCAGCCGCTACCCCCCCTTGCGGCGCCGGCCTTTTCTTTTCAGCGAAACGCTGCGCGCCTTGTTGCCGCGAGTTGTAGTAAAGCGCCGGCACGACCGCGCAAACGAAGCACGGGAAACGATGACATTTGAGCTCCCCAGCAGGATCAGGAATCCCGAAGGAAACACCCGGCGCGTCGGCGTCGAATTCGAATTTGCCGGAATGGAATTGGCCCAGGCCTGCTCCGCGATTCAGGAGCTGTTCGGCGGCGAACACCTCGGCTCCGATCCCTACCTGCACCATGTTCGCAACACCCGACTTGGCGATTTCGCCGTCGAGATTGATACCGTCATCCTGAAGGACCGCAGTTACGAGACCGTACTGCGGAAGCTGGGGGTCGACATCGATTCGGGCGGCTGGCGGGGCCGAGTGGAGGACTTGCTGGGCCGGATCGCGGGCACGGTGGTGCCTCACGAAATCGTGTGCCCGCCGGTGCCCATGACCGGGCTGGACGACATCGAAGCCCTGCGCGAGTTGCTTCACCGCCGCCAGGCCCTGGGCACCCACGCCGGCGTCTTCTATGCCTTCGGCCTGCACCTCAATCCGGAGGTGCCTTCCCTGGCGGCGGCGGATATCCTCGCCTACCTGCGGGCATTCCTGCTGCTTGAGGACTGGCTGCGCGCGGTAGGGCACACGGACATCTCCCGTCGGATTACCCCGTTCATCAACGAGTTTCCCGAAGACTACCGGCGCTACGTATTGGGCACCGACTACCCGGCGGACATGGAGCGCATCATCGCCGACTACGTGCGCTTCAACCCCACCCGGAACCGGCCGCTGGACATGCTGCCGTTGTTCGCCGAGATTGCGGGTATAGAAGCCCTGGAAGGCGTGGAGGACCTGCATCTGGTCAATGCGCGCCCCACTTTCCACTACCGCCTGCCCAACTGCCGCATCGACGAAGCCGATTGGAGCGTTGAACACGAATGGCGGGGGTGGTTGGCGGTGGAACGCTTGGCCGAGGACCCCGAGCGCATCCGCGCCATGAGCCGCGACTATCTGGGTCACAAGCGCGACGCTCTGCCGCTGGTGGATCCATCCTGGCTCGACCGGCTTGAGAGGCACTGGCTGTAGACTGCGGCCGCGCGAGCATGAAACCGGTAATCGGCGTTACAGGACCGGATCGCGGCGGCACCGCCGCCTGGTATTTCACCAAGCGCGCCATTCGCCGCGCGGGCGGGTCGGCGGTGCGCATCCGCCCGGGCCGCCCCCGTGACCTGGACGGCCTCGACGGCCTCGTGGTGGGCGGCGGCGCCGACGTGGACCCGGGCCTCTACGGCGAGCAGGTGCGGCAGCCGCTGCGCGCCCTGCGAAGACGGGAGCCGTCACTGGGGCGCCTTTTCATCCATCTGGCGTTATTCCCCCTGATCTACCTGTCCCGCCGGCTGCTGAGCACCCATCGAGGCTCCGGCGGCGACAAGACCCGGGACGCCCTGGAAAGCCGGTTGCTGCGCGCCGCCTTGAATCAGGGTCTGCCGATTCTGGGCATTTGTCGCGGCGCCCAGATGCTTAACGTGGTCAGTGGCGGTTCCTTGTATCAGGATCTCTCGGACTTCTATGTGGAGACCCCCAATGCGCGAACGATCTGGCCCCTGAAGCGGGTGCGCGTGGCCGCGGACAGCCGTCTGGCCCATGTTCTCGGCACCACGGACTGCGCCGTGAATTCCCTGCACAATCAGGCCATACGCGAACCCGGCGATGAGTTGCGGCCCGTGGCATTTGAGAGCAACAGCGTCATTCAGGCGATCGAACACGTGCGCCTGCCCTGCGTGTTCGGCGTTCAATGGCATCCGGAATACCTGCCTCAACGCGAGGAACAGCACCGGCTGTTCCGAAAGCTGGTGGACTGCGCCCGGGAAGGGGCGTCACAAGGCGGCTAGCGCCAATTGGGCAACTGGCGCCGATCGGCTCGGCATGCCGGAATGGTGTCAACCCAGCAGCGTCAACGCCTTCGGCCGCACCTGGATGGTGACGGCCTCCCCGGCCCGGGTCTCGCCGTCCATTTCCAGTGGCGGCATCGGCCCCAGGGGGCGGAGCGAAAGGTGCCGGGCGCGGGCGTGGTGCACAAAGGGAAGATCGAGATGGGTTCCGCGGTAGAGCCGTGGGACAGCGGGCAGCAGCCGCCGAAGCGGCTCGTTCTCCGCAACGACCACATCCATCAGGCCGTCATCCGGTTCCGCCTCAGGCGCTATCCGCAAGCCGCGGCCGAACGCGCAACCGTTGGCGAAGGCGGCCAATACCATCGGACCTTCGAACCATGGGCGGCCGTCCAGATCGATGCGGCAGGAAACTGCCTGAAAACCCAACAGCGCCCGCAGCGCGGCGGCGAGATAGGCGCCCGCCCAGCGGTGGCGCAAGGCATTGATACGTGCGGCAACCGGACCGGAGACCCCGGCCGAGGCGATGTTGACGACCAGGCGTCGGGCGCCGGTTTCAAACGTCAGATCCAGCAGATCCACCAAACGATGCTTGCCGTTCAACACTCGCACAAGAGCGGCCGACGGTTCCGCGGGCAGGCCCAGGCACCGCGCCATATCAGAACCGGTGCCCGCCGGAATCAGGCCGACGCCCAATCCGCTTAGCGCATTCGCGTCGTTAAGAACGTTGACTACACGGTGCAGAGTCCCATCGCCGCCAACCACCACCAACCGTTCCGGCAAACCGGTGAGGGCGGCGCGCACCAACTCATCCGCCCGGGTCGGGTCGTTCACATGGACCACGGACGCATCGGCAAGCTCGGGATGCTGGGAAACAAGCCGCCTCCAAACCCGCTCAGCGCGGCCGGAGCCTGCACGGGGGTTGACCACCACAAGGGTACGGCGCATGGAGCGCGCTTGCGGGATCAGTTCCGTTCGCCGGGTCGGGAACCGTCTGGGTTGTCCGTCAGCATCGCGCGGATGGCCTCGAGTTCGGGGAGCAGGTCGTCCACTCCCTGCTCCTCGGGGATCGGTGCAACGTCGTCGCGGGACACGTCGTCCAAACCGAGGCTGAACTGGACTTCCTCACTTCCGAGGAACTGACTCACCGTTTCCACCCCCATCTCGTTGTTCTTCATCAGTAAAACGCGGCTATGCCAAGCATACCGAAAGGTGGGGCGCTGGGAAACCGATCGAAGGAGGCCAGGTCCCGAGACGGTCTCAGCCGGTGCGGCTCTTGCCTGCCTTTCCGGCTACGTCATCCGATGAAAATCGATCACGATCTGGCCTTCGTTCCGCAACAGGTACTCCACCTGCACGGCGTCGCCGTAGCGGCCGGTGATCTGATGGATCAGCGGAATGGGATCATGGTCATTGACGAACCGCATGGTCTCGCCCGGCGTGAGAGCATCCAGCGCGCCAAAAATCGCGGCATGGCGGAAGCGCTTCGCCACGGCCCGGGCATCGAAGGGATAGGTTGAAGGGTTGTGAACGGGCATCTCATTCATGGCGTCGACTCCGGCGGGCTTGAAGATGTATACTTTGTACTTCTTTTTGATCGCATCCGCAAGCCCGGCGGGGAACCAGCCCTCGCCTGTCTTGCCATGTCGCTTATAATGTGCGGTTTACTCGCACCCGGAAGCCATCGCCAAGGAACCTCATGACGGAACGTACCGAACAGCTCAAACGCGAACTCGAACAACGCATCCTCCTGCTCGACAGCGCCATGGGCACCATGATTCAGGGCTACGAGCTGGGCGAGGCGGACTTCCGCGGCGAGCGCTTCAAGGATCATCCCTGCGACCTCAAGGGCAACAACGACCTGCTGGCGTTGACCCGGCCGGACATCATCCGCGAGATCAACTTCAAGAATCTGGAGGCCGGCTCGGACATCATCGAGACCAACACCTTCAGCTCCACCACCATCGCCCAGGCCGATTACCAGTGCGAACACCTGGCTTACGAGCTGAACCTGGAGGCCACCAAACTGGCGGTGGACTGCTGCCGCGAGATGGAGGCCCGCACGCCGGACCGCCCGCGCTTCGTCGCCGGCGCCATCGGCCCCACCAACCGTACGGCCTCCATCTCACCGGATGTGAACAACCCGGGCTATCGCAACACCAGCTTCGATCAGCTCCGCGAGGCCTATAAGGAAGCCGCCCGAGGCCTGATCGACGGTGGTGCGGACCTGATCCTGATCGAGACCATCTTCGATACTTTGAACGCCAAGGCGGCGCTGTTCGCCTGCGACGAAGTGTTCGAGGAATTGGGCCGCAAACTGCCCATCATGATCTCCGGCACCATCACCGACGCCTCCGGCCGCACGCTGTCCGGCCAGACCACGGAGGCGTTCTGGAACTCCGTGCGCCATTCCGAGCCCTTCACCGTGGGCCTGAACTGCGCTCTGGGCGCCGAGGACATGCGGCCGTATGTGAAGGAGATCTCCCGGGTCGCCGACACCTTCGTCTGCGTGTACCCCAACGCCGGGCTGCCCAACGAATTCGGCGAATACGACCAGTCGCCGGAATACATGGCCGGGCTGATCAAGGAATTCGCCGAAAGCGGATTCGTGAACATTGTCGGCGGCTGCTGCGGCACCACCCCGGAGCACATCGCGGCCATCGCCCAGGCGGTGGAGGGCCTGGCACCGCGCGCCATTCCCGAACGGCCGGTGGAAATGCGTCTGTCCGGTCTGGAACCCTGCAACATCGGCCCGGACGCCATGTTCGTGAACATCGGCGAGCGCACCAACGTCACCGGCTCCGCCCGCTTCCGCCGCCTGATCAAGGAAGGCGATTTCGACACCGCCCTGGAAGTGGCCCGGGAACAGGTGGACAGCGGCGCCCAGATCATCGACGTGAACATGGACGAAGGCATGCTGGATTCCAAGCAGGCCATGGTCGATTTCCTCAATCTGATCGCCGCCGAACCGGACATCGCCCGGGTGCCCATCATGATCGACTCCTCCAAGTGGGAGATCATCGAGGCGGGCCTGAAATGCATCCAGGGCAAGGGCATCGTCAACTCCATCTCCATGAAGGAAGGAGAGGCCGAGTTCATCCGCCAGGCCAAGCTGCTCAAGCGCTACGGCGCCGCCGCCGTGGTCATGGCCTTCGACGAGGACGGCCAGGCCGACACCTTGCAGCGCCGGGTGGACGTCTGCACCCGCGCCTACAAGCTCCTGACCGAAACCGTGCGGTTCCCGGCGGAAGACATCATCTTCGACCCCAATATTTTCGCCATCGCCACAGGCCTGGAAGAGCACAACAACTACGCCGTGGACTTCATCGAAGCCACCCGGCGGATCAAGGCCACCCTGCCCCACGCCCGGATCTCCGGCGGCCTGTCCAACCTGTCGTTCTCCTTCCGCGGCAACAACGCCGTGCGCGAGGCCATGCACTCGGCCTTCCTCTACCACGCCATCCAGGCGGGTCTGGACATGGCCATCGTCAACGCCGGCCAGCTCGAGGTCTACGAGGAGATCGACAAGGAACTGCTGCAGCGTGTGGAGGACGTGATCCTCAACCGCCGCGACGACGCCACCGAGCGCCTGCTGGAGTTCGCCGAGACAGTCAAGGGCAAGGAAGGCAAGGAGAGGAAGGAGGACCTGAGCTGGCGCGAGCAGCCGGTGAACAAGCGCCTGGAGCACGCCCTGGTCAAGGGCATCGCCGACTACGTGGAAGAGGACGTGGAAGAGGCCCGCCAGGCCCACGAGCGGCCCATCCAGGTAATCGAAGGCCCGCTGATGGACGGCATGAACGTGGTGGGCGACCTGTTCGGCGCCGGCAAGATGTTCCTGCCCCAGGTGGTGAAGTGCGCCCGCGTCATGAAAAAGGCGGTGGCCTATCTGCTGCCCTTCATCGAGGCGGAAAAACAGGAAGGCGACCGCGCCAAGGGCCGTATTCTCATGGCCACGGTCAAGGGCGACGTGCATGACATCGGCAAGAACATCGTGGGCGTGGTGCTCCAGTGCAACAATTACGAGGTATTCGACCTGGGCGTGATGGTCCCGGCCGAAAAGATCCTCAAGACCGCCCGCGAGGAGAACTGCGACGTCATCGGCCTCTCCGGCCTGATCACGCCGTCGCTGGACGAAATGGTCAACGTGGCCAAGGAAATGGAGCGCCAGGGCTTCCGGGTTCCGCTGATGATCGGCGGCGCCACCACCTCGCGGGTGCATACGGCGGTGAAGGTCGC
This sequence comes from uncultured Gammaproteobacteria bacterium, assembly GCA_963711725.1. Lineage (GTDB taxonomy): Bacteria > Pseudomonadota > Gammaproteobacteria > Nitrococcales > Aquisalimonadaceae > CAVQFO01. The sequence goes on from CAVQFO010000024.1 coordinate 66,550, forward strand.
CCCCGGCTACTCCGGCGACACCATCTACGTGAAGGACGCCTCCCGCGCCGTGGGCGTCGTCTCCAATCTGCTCAGTGACACGCTCTACGAGAAGCTTCGCCCAGGGCATTCGCGAGGAATACGAAAAGGTCCGCGAACAGCACAAGGGCCGCCAGAAGAAGCAGAAGTGGTTGAAGATCGAGGATGCCCGCGCCAACCGGCCGCCCATCGACTGGACGAACTACGAGCCACCGGCGCCCAGGCAGCCCGGCATCCATACCTTGAACGACTATCCGTTGGAGCGCCTGGTCGACTACATCGACTGGAGCCCCTTCTTCCATGCCTGGGAAATGCCCGGCAGTTATCCAAAAATCCTGGACGACCCGAAGCTGGGCGAACAGGCGCGAAAGCTCCACGCCGACGCCACGGCACTGCTGGAACGGATGGTCGCCGAGAAGTGGGTCAGGGCCAGCGGCGTGTTCGGCCTGTTCCCCGCCAATACCATCAACGACGACGACACCGCGTTGTTCACGGACGAAAGCCGCTCGAAAGAGCTGATCGTTCTGCACCACCTGCGCCAGCAGAACGAAAAGCCCGCCGGCCGTCCCAATTTCTGCCTGGCGGATTTCGTCGCCCCCAAGGCCAGCGGCCTTCACGACTGGATGGGCGCCTTCGCAGTCACCGCCGGCATTGGCATCGATGAGCACGTCAAACGCTTCCAGGCGGACCACGACGACTACAACGCCATCATGGTCAAGGCACTGGCGGACCGGCTGGCCGAAGCCTTCGCGGAGCACCTGCACGAGCGGGTTCGCAAGGAATTCTGGGGCTACGCGCCCGACGAGCACCACGCCAACGAAGACCTGATCAAGGAAGAATACCGGGGGATTCGTCCGGCGCCCGGCTATCCGGCCTGTCCCGACCACACGGAGAAGGGCCTGCTGTGGGAACTGCTGGACGTGGAAGCCAACGCCGGCATCCACATCACCGACTCCTTTGCCATGGTCCCCACGGCGGCGGTCTCCGGTTGGTACTTCAGCCACCCGGACTCCCGTTACTTCGGCCTGGGCAAGATCTACCGCGATCAGGTGGAGGACTACGCCCGGCGCAAGGGCATGAGCCTTCGCGATGCCGAGCGCTGGCTGGCTCCGAACCTGGGCTACGAGCCGGAAGAATAGTTGGATGGGTTTCGCTGCGCTCTACTCAACCTACGGACCTGATGCTCCAACCCGAAGCGGCTCTTGTACTCTCGCCAAGGCGCCTTGGCGAGAGCCTCATCTCCTTCCGAGGCCCGATGCTTCTGAAGGGCCCAGCAGGATGAATGGAGCGCAGCGAAACCCGTCACCCCCTCTAAACGCAGCGCCAAGAACCGCCCTACCTCCTTCTGACGGGCGGCGTCCAGCCTATTTGACAGACGTGTGATAATCCTGAATACTGACGCAAGTGTCAGTTGCAAAAGGGATTATTGCGGCGGCGCAACATAAAAATTACGAAATAGACCAGAAAATCACCGGAAGACCGGAAGCCGAACCGAGCCGCTCTTAAAGAAGAATCCTTTGGAGGAGGAGTTCATCATGAAGCGTTTCGCTTTATTCGGTTCATTGTGCGCATCACTGATCGCCGGCGTGATCGGCTTGGCCCCATCCGCCGCACTTGTTATCGGCGGCCTGGCCTTTACCAATACCGCTCAAGCCCTGACCTGCGGCAGCACCGACGGCAAGGAATGCACTGGCACCGCCACCCAGTATGCCGGCGGCTTCAACCCCGGCGTTGGCTACGGCGGCTTCGGCGGCGGCAATTGCTCCGCGACCCATACCCCCGTGGTCTTCATCCACGGCAACGCCGACCGCGCCATCAGCTGGGACGCCCCTCCCGCCAACGTGCCCGGCTATTCCACTGCCCCTCATTCCGTCTATGACGAGTTCAAGGCCATGGGCTACAACGACTGCGAGCTGTTCGGCGTCACCTGGCTCAGCTCCAGCGATCAGACCACCTCGGCGGCGGCCTACAACTACCACGAACCCGCCAAATACCAGATCATCAAGAAGTTCATCGACGCCGTTAAGGCCTATACCGGGAAGTCCAAGGTGGATATCGTCAGCCACTCGCTGGGCGTTTCCATGGCTCTGGCCACCATCAAGTACTACGGCATCCAGGGCAGCATTCGCCGGTTCGTCGGCATCTCCGGCGGCCTGCACGGCCTGTACTCCTGCTGGTACACAGGCTACGCCAACGCCTATGCCCCCACCTGCGGCTCCCAGAACTACTACAACTCCTACATCTTCGGGTTCTTCCCGGAGGGCTGGTACTACGGCTAGCTGGGTGACCAACCCCTGGACCGGCACCGGCACCTCCTACAGCCTGCGGCAGATGCCCGGCCAGTACACCGGTATCCGCTTCTACACCATCCGCGCCGGCTACCACGACGAAGTGCTGTGCAGCACCTACAGTGACTGGAGCGGCTGTGCCGACAGCGCGCTGTTCGACAACTACTCCAACGTGAAGTCCCAGCTCAACGTGGGCGCGGGTTCCGAGGCCGATCAGGTGGACTGGGATTGGACCGACGGCCTGCCCTACAACGTAGGGGGCGGCGACACCGACGGCGTGGGCCACTTCAAGGCCAAGAACAACACCGGCGCCATCATCTACAAGATGCTGAGCACCACCTGCACCGGCACCGGCTGCGCCAACATCTACTCCTACGGACCCGTCTCACAGTAAGAAGCCCGACGCAAGAAACCGCACGAAGGAAGGCCGACCCCATTCGGGGCCGGCCTTTTTGTATCTACGACAGGCAGCTCTCGTTGCCGCCAATCCACTGTGGTTTTCGTATCCTGGACACCCACCTGAACCGGTCGTCGGTTCGCCGGAGGAAAGAGTTGACAGATACATCACCTTCATAGACCCTAGCCTAAGCGTTTGGCGGTTGGGCTATTTTTCCGCAGCGCAACATAAAAACAAGATAATTATTAGAAACACCTACCGGAATAAAAGAAACCAGCAGGAGCTACTTAATAAATATCCTTGGAGGAGGAGGATAGTCTATGAAACGTATCGCCTTGTTGGGCTCTCTTTGTGCGTCCCTGGTTGCGGGTGTGATCGGAATGCTGCCTTCGGCGGCCCTGGTTGCCGGCGGCCTCGCCTTTACCAATAACGCCCAGGCCCTGTCCTGCGGCAGCAACGACGGCACCGAGTGTCAAGGTACCGCCACCCAGTATGCCGGCGGGTTCAATCCCGGTACCGGCTACGGCGGCTTCGGCGGCGGCAATTGCTCCGCTTCCCATACCCCTGTGGTCTTCGTCCACGGCAACGGCGACCATGCCACCAGCTGGGACATGCCCCCGGCCAATGTACCCGGTTACGCCACGGCTCCCCGTTCCGTTTACGACGAATTCAAGGCCCACGGCTACAACGACTGCGAGCTGTTCGGCGTCACCTGGCTGAGCTCCAGCGAGCAAAGCAGCTCCGCGGCGGCCTACAACTATCACCAGCCGTCGAAGTACGCAGATCCTGAAGAAGTTCATTGACGCGGTTAAGGCCTACACCGGCAAATCCAAGGTGGACATCGTCAGCCATTCCATGGGCGTGTCCCTGGCTCTGGCCACGTTGAAGTACTACGGCATCCAGAGCAGCGTGCGCCGCTTCGTGGGCATCTCCGGCGGCCTGCGAGGGTTGAACTCGTGCTACTACACGGGCTATGCCAACGCCTACGCCCCCACTTGCGGCTCCCAGAACTACTACAATTCCTACATCTTCGGGTTCTTCCCGGAGGGCTGGTACTGGGGCTATTACGTCAACAACGACTGGACCGGCACGGGCACCTCCAAGAGCATGCGCCAACAGCCGGCCTACAACTCCGGCACGCGGTACTACACCATCCGCGCCGGCCAGCATGACGAAGTGCTCTGCTCCACGACCACGTATTGGAGCAGCTGCGGTGACAGTGCACTGTTCAACAACTACTCCAACGTGAAATCCCAGCTCAACGTCGGCGCCGGCTCCTATGCGCCGCAATACGACTGGGACTGGAGCGACGGCGTCCCCCACCAACATGGGCGGCGGTGACACCGACGGCGTGGGCCACTTCAAGGCCAAGAACAATACCGGCACCATCATCTACAAGATGCTGAGCACCACCTGCACCGGTACCGGCTGCGCCAACAGCTACTACTACGGACCAGTTTCCAACTAATCACCATAGTCCGTACCTGCAAAGCCGGCCGCCTCGCGCGGCCGGCTTTTTTTGTGGCCCGCGCTCGCCGCTACCCTTCTCGCAGATCCCCTGGCGCCTCCCATCCCCGAATCTTGCCGGGCAGAACGGATTTCCCCACTACCGAGACCACGATCCGGTCCCTACCCCGCTGCTTGGCCCGATACATCGCCCGATCCGCCAGCTCCAGAATGTCCTTCCAGTGCAACTGCGCTCCGGAACGAATCATGGTGTACCCCATGCTCACCGTAATGCCGGCGCCATCCGGAAGCTGGAAGTCCGTCTCGCGAATCGTTCGCAGCACCCGGGCTGCTACCCGCCGCCCTTCCACGCCGCCGGTATCCGGCAGCAGCACCACGAATTCATCCCCGGCCCAGCGGCACGGCAGATCGCCTTCCCGGAGGGTGTGCCTCAGGATGCCGCCCAGTTTCTTGAGCACGACGTCCCCGTAGTGGTGCCCGAAGCGGTCGTTGACGGCCTTGAAGTGGTCGACATCCAGAAACACCACGCCCAATTCCCGTCCGCCGCGCCGCATGCGGGCCAGGAAACGGCGGATGACGCTTTCCAGATAGGCCCGGGAATACAGCCCGGTCAGCGCATCCCGAATCAACAGGCGCCGCAGCCGGTCCACCGTCACAGTCAGGGAGCGCTGTTCCTCGCGCATGAGAACGTATTCGTGGACGAACAGAAGAAACGCCGTCAACTGCAGCAGAAACAGGCCAATCCACATGGTGGGCAGGCCGAACGGAACGGCGTGGAACTGCCTCAACATGTCGGCAGCCGATGCCGCGCATGCGATGACCAGCCCCAGGGCATAGACCAGCCAGAACCGATCGCCACCTTTGGACACGGCGATTCGGAAGGCCTGAACCACCATGTAGCCCGCCAGCGCGGCACCCGCCGCGCCGTATATCCATAAACCCAGGCCGAAGTGGGGCAGCGGATGACCGAAGTACAGCGTCCAACCGGAATCGCGAAACACCGCGTAGGGCCCGGAAAACACCAGGAGCAAGCCCACCAGGCCGGCGGCGCCGTAGAGCCTGGGGCTCCAGGTCCGCGCGCGGTCCGACTCTCCCAGCAGACCATGGTGAAGGACGATATAGGCCGGGCCGTTCAGAAGCGCGAATACCAGCGCCGCCCGGTAAGCGACTTCCATCCACAACGGCCGGCCCCAGGCGAAAGCCAGGTAGACCAGGCCCGTACAGAGGATATAGGCGCCACTGACCAGGCTCGCATTCCGGATATGCCGAACCAGCGCGCGATGGGGGTCGTCGCGCCGCACTGTGGCACAGAACACCGTGGCCGCAAGCGCGGTCGCGAACACGAAGGCGGCGGCGGCGACCGCGACCAGGGCAACAACGATACCGTCCATATATGCCCTCCTGGCGCCCTACCCGCGAGCACCAGCAAGTGGAGGAGACCATCCCTATCCATACAACGTTAGGCCGGCCACGCCAGAACAACGTGACGAAGTTCGCATTTTGCGTCAGACCGCGCCCCTAGCCGCCTCCGGAGGCCCTCCGTTTCGCTGACGTGGGGATACTCGGGCGCGACCGGCCGGCCAGGCTGACGGCAACCCGATTCTTGCCTCGTGACTTGGCGTGATACATGGCCCGATCGACTTGCTCCAGGATCGTTCTCCAATCCGGTTCCAGGTCGGGGCGAACGACCGTATATCCCATGCTCACCGTCACGCCGCCCTCTTCGCCCAGGCCGAAATCGGTCTGGCGAATGGCGCGCAGAATACGCACGGCGACCCGCCGACCCTCCACGCCCCGGGTATCGGGCAGCAACACCACGAACTCGTCGCCGGCCCAACGGGCCGGCAAATCACCGCCCCGCACCGTGGTCCTCAGCACTTCACCCACCTTCCGAAGCACGACATCGCCCTGGCTGTGCCCAAAGCGATCGTTGATGCCCTTGAAGTTATCCACATCCAGGAACAGCACGCCCAGTTCGCGGCCATCGCGGCCCATCCGCGCAAGATGGTGGCGGACCACGCTTTCGAGATAGGCGCGTGTGTACAAACCGGTCAGCCCGTCGCGAATCAGCAGCCGGCGAAGCCGCTCCAGTTTCTCTGCCATGGTGCGGCGCTCGTCCCGCAGCAGCCGGAACTGCCGGGCGAAAAGCGCAAACGCGCTGATCTGCAACAACAGCAGCCCCAGCCACAGCGTGGGCACCCCCACCGGGAACGCCTTGAACTGGCGCATCAGGTCCGCACCGGCGGCCAGGCACGCCACCACCAGGGCCGCTCCGTAGAGCAGCCAGAACGCGTCACGGCCCTTGAAGCGGACAATGCGCGCCGCCTGTACCGCCATGTAGCCCGTGAAGCAGCCGCCAATCACGGCATATATCCAAAGCCCCAGGCCAAAGTGAGGCAGCGGGTTGCCCCGCCAGAGGTCCCAACCGCTGTCGGCGATGACGAAGTACGGACCGGTGCCGACCAACAGAAGACCGGCGATCACTGACAGACCGTAAAGCCGGGGAGCCAGCCATCGCGCATAAAACGATTCGCCCATCAGCGTGTGATGCAGCACGATATAGGCGGGGCCCGCCAGCAGCCCGCTGAACAGGGCCAGGCGGTAGGCCGGATCCATCAAGGATGGTTGATTCAGATACGATGCCAGGTACAAGGCGCCGGTACCCAGCATGAATACACCGCTGACCACGCTGGCCGCGCGAATGTGGCGTCCCAACTGCCGCTGCGGGTCACCACGATCATCCGTGGCGGAAAACACGGCAGTCGCCAGCGCCGTCACGAAGGCGAACGTCGCCGCCGCCACCGCACCCAATGCCAAAAAGATACTGTCCATTCCAAGCTCCTAAACGCCACTGGTCTCACCGTGCGCCTCAAGGAGCATCCCGGTGGGCCAGGGCCTATTCATGCCTACCGGGTCATGGCCTGCGCAGCCTTGACCCTCCTACATGAATAAGTCCTCCCACCCCTGTCCGTTCTGATTCCAGCTTTTCTTTGCCATAGAAGTAGCACAGCCGCCGTTACCGCAATGTGATCCGAAACACACTGCGGAAAGGCCGCTACCAGACCCTTTCCGCCCGTCGGGAATCCCCACCCGATGATCGCCAACCTTGCCGCTAACCGCCGTTTTGGATACTTTTGCTCGTTCGAGGAAAATGCTGAATTCGTCCACACGCGCACTGAGCCCTTCGGGTTGTGGCCGCGCGACTCGATTCAGCGCCTCGCTTGACCAACATCTGCGCCCCGAGCCGCGACTCCCAACGAGGATGGACCATGCCCCGCTACCGTTCGAAAACCTCCACCTTCGGCCGCAACATGGCCGGCGCCCGCGCCCTGTGGCGCGCCACCGGCATGAAGGACGACGACTTCAACAAGCCCATCATCGCCGTGGCCAACTCCTTCACCCAGTTCGTGCCGGGTCACGTTCATCTCAAGGACATGGGCCAGTTGGTGGCGCGGGAGATCGAAAAGGCCGGCGGCGTGGCCAAGGAATTCAACACCATCGCCGTGGACGACGGCATCGCCATGGGCCACGACGGCATGCTCTATTCCCTGCCCTCGCGCGACATCATCGCCGACAGCGTGGAATACATGTGCAACGCCCACATGCGCCGATGCGCTGGTGTGCATCTCCAACTGCGACAAGATCACCCCCGGCATGCTCATGGCCGCCCTGCGCCTGAACATCCCCGTGGTGTTCGTCTCCGGCGGCCCCATGGAGGCCGGCAAGACCCGCCTGGCCGACAAGGAAGTGCACCTGGATCTGGTGGACGCCATGGTCGCCGCCGCCGATCCCGAACGTCAGCGACGAGGATGTGCAGGTCTACGAGCGCTCCGCCTGCCCCACCTGCGGCTCCTGCTCCGGCATGTTCACCGCCAACTCCATGAACTGCCTGACCGAGGCCCTGGGCCTGTCCCTGCCGGGCAACGGCTCCATGCTCGCCACCCACGCCGACCGCGAGCGCCTGTTCAAGGAAGCCGGCCGTCGCGTGGTGGAGCTGGCCAAACGCTACTACGAGCAGGACGACGAATCCGCCCTGCCCCGCTCCATCGCCACCAAGGCCGCGTTCGAAAACGCCATGAGCCTGGATATCGCCATGGGCGGCTCCACCAACACCATGCTGCACCTGCTGGCCGCCGCCCAGGAAGCGGAAGTGGATTTCACCATGGAGGACATCGACCGCCTCTCGCGCAAGGTGCCGCAACCTGTGCAAGGTCGCGCCCTCCACACCGCTGTACCACATGGAAGACGTGCACCGCGCCGGCGGCGTGGTGGGCATCCTGGGCGAACTGGACCGCGCCGGCCTGCTGGACACCTCCGTGCCCACCGTCCACTCCGCCACCATGAAGGACGCCCTGGACCGCTGGGACGTGATCCGTACGGACGACGCAGACGTCCACGCCTTCTTCCAGGCCGGACCCGCCGGCATTCCCACCCAGCAGGCCTTCAGCCAGGCCACCCGCTAGCCCAGCCTGGACGCCGACCGCGAAAAGGGCTGCATCCGCAACCTCGAGCACGCCTACAGCCGCGACGGCGGCCTGGCCGTGCTCTACGGCAACCTCGCCGAGCGCGGCTGCATCGTGAAAACCGCGGGCGTGGACGAAAGCAATCTGACGTTCGAAGGCCCGGCCCGGGTGTTCGAGAGCCAGGACAGCGCCGTGGAAGGCATCCTCGGCGATCAGGTCAAACCCGGCGACGTGGTCATCATCCGCTATGAAGGCCCTCGCGGCGGCCCGGGCATGCAGGAAATGCTCTACCCCACCAGCTACCTGAAGTCCAAGGGGCTGGGCAAGGCCTGCGCCCTGATCACCGACGGCCGCTTCTCCGGCGGCACCTCCGGTCTGTCCATCGGCCACGTCTCTCCCGAGGCCGCCGAGAGGGGCAACATCGCCCTGATCCAGGACGGCGACACCATCCAGATCGATATTCCCAACCGGGTGATCCGTATCGATATTTCAGACGAGGAACTGGCAAGCCGGCGCGAAGCCATGGACGCCAAGGGCGCTGAGGCCTGGAAACCGAGCATCCATCGGACCCGCAAGGTCAGCACCGCCCTCAAGGCCTACGCCAAGCTGGCAACCAGCGCCGACAAGGGCGCGGTTCGAAACCTGGACCTTCTGGACTGACCGGCGCAGGACCGGGATACTCGCCAAGCGATACCGCTCGTCGGTTTCCCCTCTCTCCCAGCGAGAGAGGGGAAACCATATACACGCCCCCGCACATCCAACAAGATTTAAATAAAACCAACAACTTAAATATGAATCGCTCACACTGAGCACACTTGTCCATCGCTCGAATTCATCGAGAAAGGACGTTTTCCCGCCTTTAAATGCTGCGCTGCGACTTGATCCCGAACTGACTTCGATATCATATTCACCAATGTTCGCTGCGATTCGGTATTAACAAAAACAAACCAATCGACTGCGCACGGATCGGCGCCTTGAGCGCCGCCACCGGGCACAAGATTCACCGGCAAAGGCCCACCCAAGAGGTCGTACCGGGAAAGGCCACCTCCATCTGGAGGTGATTCAGACCGGCAACCAGCCGGCATGTGTCGAGGAAGCACCTACACGGAACGGACGGTGTGCCTCGCAAAACGGGGGAGGAACCCATGAAACCAAAGAGCCAGAACCAAGGCCTCGCGCGTCAATCCATCCGCATCGGATGCACCCCACCCAGACGGCCGCGCCTGCCGTCCTGATCCAGCGATGTTCCCTCCCCGGCCTTGCGGCCGGCGGCGGCGATTTGCATTCAGCTTAACGGTGGTCTTGCAGCCGGAGATACTGCGGATCACCCCGTAACCGGGGGTATTACCCAATGAGAACGATAATCGCCAGTTTGGCGTTTCTGATGCTGGCCGTTGCTACCAACGCGACGGCGGGCATGACGGGCACCGGAGACATTTACAACTACACCTACCACGGCTCTCGCGACCGCGAGTACACCGTGTATGTGCCCAAGTCCTACGACGGCAGCACGGCCGTACCCATGATTTTTGCCCTGCACGGCTGCGCCATGGACCACAACGACGCGCGCAACCTGTGGAACTTCGACCTGATCGCCGACCAGCACAACGTGATCGTGGTCTTCCCCTTCGTCACCAGCTACTCCGAGATGCGCAACGAGAACTGCTGGGGCTACTGGTTTGACAACCATGTCCAGGAAGGAGGCGGCGGCGAAGCCGACGACCTGCACGGCCTGGCCCAGCAAGTCGAATCCAACTACAACATCGACGGCTCGCGCCGCTACATCACCGGCATTTCCTCCGGTGGCGGCATGGCGGTCGCTGAAGCCATCGCCTACAACGACTACTGGGCCGCTGCCGCCCCGGCCGAGGGCCTGCCCTACGGCGATTGGTCATCATCCGTCACCTCGGATCAGTTCCAGTCGCTGCAGACCTACATCGACAAGATCAACGCCGAGCTGAACTACGACCGCCCCGTGCCCATGCTGGTGATCCAGTCGTCCAACGACACGGTGGTCATGCCCCAGGCCATGCAGCTGATCCGCGATTCCCAGCTCACCGTATGGGGTGCGGACCTCAACGCCGACGGTACTGAGGACTGCACCTACGAGGGCATCCACTGCACCCTGACCACATACAACGGCACCGACGGTCACCCGCTGGTCGAGACCATGTACTACGACGGCCTGACCGCCAAGGAAGCATCCTACGGCCACGGCCACTACTGGACCGGCGACGACGAGAACCAGGACAAGTGGGCCAAGGAAACCGGTCCCAGCGCCTCCCAGCATATCTGGTCGTTCTTCCAGCCGATTTCTCTGAACGGCTATGCACCGCCCCCGGAATGCAGCAGTGACTCCACCGCCCCGGCCACGCCCACGGGACTGGCGCCGACGGAAGTACACGACAAATACGTGCAACTGCTGGTCAATGCCAACTCCGAGAGCGACCTGCAGGGCTACAAGATTTACAAGGCGGACGGAACGGCGCTGACGCCGTCGGCGGTGACCAGCGAGACCATCGTGATTTCCGGGCTGTCGCCGCAAACCCAGTACCAGGTCTATGCCACCGCGGTGGACAACTGCGGCAACGAGTCGGGCCCGTCGGCCACCGTCAGCTTCACCACCACGGCCCTGGAATATGTCGCTCCCAGCGCCACCGACACGGCCACCGGGCACTACAACGCCGGCCGCATCGACACCAACGAGTACATCGCCTACGGCAACAAGTACGGCTACATCGACACGTTCACGCTGTGGCAGTTGCAGGACGGCTCCTGGACCGACGAAGACCCCAACGGCGGCTCCGGCGGCAGCAGCTCCTCGAGCAGCTCCAGCAGCTCGAGCACGTCAACCAGTTCCAGCACGTCGAGCAGCGGCGGCACCACGCCCGGCAGTTGGAGCACCAACTCCAGCCTGGCCGGCATGGGCGTGAACATCTATACGCCGACCAGCTCCACCTCCAACGGCAAGCGTGCGCTGATGATCGCCCTGCACGGGTGCTCGCAGACCAAGGATGACGTGAAGAACGGCTGGAGCTGGGAAGACGAGGCCGACCAGTACGGCATGGTCATCGCTGCACCGGGTGCGCCCAACGGCGGTGTGATCGCCGGTTGCTGGGACTACTACGACAGCAACCACAGCCGCGCCAACCCGGGCCGTCACGATGACAACCTGGTGCAACTGGCCCAGGCCCTCATGGCCGATTCCAACCTCAACATCGACCCGGATCAGGTCTACATCGCCGGCCTGTCCTCGGGCGGCGGCGAGACCATGGTCATGGGTTGCCTGGCACCGGAGATCTTCGCCGGTATCGGCATCAACGCCGGCCCGGCGGTAGGCACCACCTCCGGTCAGATCGGCTCGGTGGCGGTCAGCGCCAGCCAGGCGGCCAGCACCTGCCAGGGCTTCGCCGACAACGGCAACCAGGGCTCCTTCGCCACGCAGATCACCTCCGTGGTGGCCGGCACCTCCGACTACACCGTCGCCCAGGGCTACGCCGACGTGGACGCCCAGGCCATGGCCCAGATCTACGGCGCCAGCAAGAACAGCGGCTCCAACTCCATCTCCGGTGGCGGCACCGAAGAAACTTGGAGCGACAGCCAGGGCGTGCGGGTCTCCAAGATCATGGTCAGCGGCATGAGCCACGCCTGGCCGGCCGGCAGCGACAGCTCCGGCGGTGGTTCCTATACCGACCACAGCACCATCGACTACCCGGCCTTCCTGTCGGCCTTCTTCTTCAACAACAACCGCCGCGCCGACTTCAGCAGCGGCACCGACACCACGGCGCCGGCGGTACCCGCCGGGCTGGCCGTCACCGGCAGCTCCAGCAGCAGCGTTTCGCTGGCCTGGAATGCGGTGGGTGATGCCGACCTCGACCACTACAGCGTCTACAAGGACGGCGGCCTTTACACCACCACCACCGGCACAACGGTCACCGTTTCCGGCCTGGCCGCGGATACCAGCTACAGCTTCGCGGTATCGGCCAGCGACACCACCGGCAACGAGTCGGCGCTGAGCGGTGCGGTTCAGGGGACCACCCAGGCCTCCCAGGGCGGTGGCGATACCACGCCGCCGGCCGTGCCCTCCGGCCTGAACATCACCGGCACGTCCGAAACCAGCCTGACCCTGGACTGGGCGGACAACGGCGAGTCCGATTTGGCCGGCTACAAGGTGTTCCTTAACGGCAGTCAGGTCACCAGCGTCAGCGGTTCCTCGTACACGTTCTCGGGCCTGACCCAGAACACCACGTACACGATGGCGGTGCTGGCCTACGACACCACGGGCAACGAGTCCGCCCAGGCCTCCGTGCAAGGCACGACGGATCAGACGCCGTCTTCCTGCACGGAAACCACGGCGAGCAACTACGCCCACATACAGGCGGGACGCGCCCACGCCTGCGGCTCCTTCAACATGTACGCCTGCGCGAACGGTTCCAACCAGCAGATGGGATACAACAACCTGTTCTATACCTCCACGCTGGCGGAAACGTCCTCGGGCTACTTCGTGATCGGTAGCTGCTCGCAGTAACACGCGAGCGGGGATCTCCCGCTCCCGTCTGCAACTCGGCAAGCCCCGGCCATGCGCCGGGGCTTTTTTGTTCCGATCGCGCCGAGCGCCCATCGGATGTCCCGATACAACGCATGGTGGAGAGTTCTGAATTCGTTCCTGATCATGGCGAGCGGCGAGCACACCGGGCGCCTGGATGCCTCGCCACGCAGCGGCATCTCTGGATTCGTTCGCGTCGCCGACGCGAACACGCTCCGGCTGGCCGACACGCCGGGCCACAACCGACAGCGACACGCCGGCGGAATCCGACGAGGACATGCTGGCCCGCTATGAACGGGGGCTCGGAATCGTGACACGAGCCGAGTAAACAGCGCGGGCGAAACACCCGATATCCGCGTCGCCCGACAACCGCTGCCAGGCCAACTTTTCGAACAGCCCTTTTCCGGGGCGCACTTCGCCACCAGTTCCCGTTATTCGAGATGGAGCGAGCGCGCAGCAAATCCGTCCACTCGCCGCCGTCGGCGCGTCCGCAAGGCGAGGCGAACAGGGACCACGCCATGCTGCAGGGACTGGAGGCACACCATGCCTGAACTACCCAACGTCGAAAGCTTCCGACGCTATCTGGATGCCACGGCGCTCAACAAGACCGTTTCCCAGGTGCAATGCCTGGACGAGAAGGTCCTGGGCAACTGCTCCCCCCAGTCACTGGGAAGCGCTCTGTCGCACCGTCGGATGACCTCCACCCGCCGCTGGGGAAAGTACCTGTTCGCGGAACTCGATAACGGACGCTGGCTGGACGTGCATTTCGGCATGACCGGGTTCCTGCGCTATTACAAGGGGGCACCCGACGGGCGCGAGGCCGCCTTCGATGCCGTACGACTGCTGTTCACCAATCACTACACCCTGGCTCTCAACGCCCGGCGAAAACTCGCCTGCGTCCGCCTGGTGGACGACCCGGAGAAATCCGTCGAAAAGCGCGGGCTTGGCCCCGATGCGTTGGCCGTGGAGGAACATGAATTTCTCAGCCTGATCCGCAGCCGGCGGGGAATGGTGAAGCCCTTCCTGATGAACCAGTCCGTCATGGCGGGCATCGGAAACGAATATTCGGACGAAATCCTCTTCCAGGCCCGCTTGCACCCTGCAATGCACACCGACAGTCTGAGCAATAAGGCACAAGGTCGGCTGTACCGCACCATGCGCGCAATTCTGAGCCAGGCGATTGAATGCGGCGCCGAGCCGGAGCGCATGCCCTCAACCTTTCTTACTCCCCGACGCGGCGATGGCTCATCGTGTCCCCGCTGCTCTGCACCCCTGTCGAAGATCAAGGTTGCGGGGCGCTTCGCCGTGGTCTGTGAACAGTGCCAACCGCCGCCATGAGTCCGCCCGCCCTGCCAACGGATGGCTGACTTAAACGGCCCGCTTGGCAGACCACCCTCCCAGGGTCAACAATAGGCAGAGAGACGGCGAGTCGGTTCACCCTGTTCCGCATGGCCAGTATGCCAGGGAGCGCCGACGCTACGGATCAACAAAGGACGACGGTCCAACAACAAAGACGGGAGACTCAGGGCATGCTTCGAATCGCGGTCTTGTCCCTTTCGCTGCTGGGCATATCCGCCGTCTACGCGGATCCGGCCCCTACGTTGTCCCAGGGCACCATTCAGGCATGGTGCGCCATCGGGCACGACGGGCAAGCGCCCGATAAGCTCACCGCCGCCACCGCGAACCGGTTCAATCTGATGTGGGGAATGGTTCAGGCCAAGATCGCCGCAAAGCATGCCAGCCTGAGGCCGATTCCGGCGAACGGCCGCCGCGACTTCTGGAAACTCCAGGCTTCCATGGGCGAACCCGGATCAGACGACGAGCTTATCGTCCGCTCATGGTTGACGGAGATCAGCGACGACGCCCATATGACTCACGGCCTGCCCCGGGACGTGGGTTGCTTGCGCGCGGTGGCCGCGCAGTTGCGAGATGCCTTGGAGCCGCCCACTTCGCCCGCGGTTGAGGCCGCGGGCGTGGCAAAGACCCGGCAAGCGCTTGAACACTTCAGCCGATTCGAGCAACTGCTGGAGTCATTTGCTCCCGCCCTCAACCGCGCCTGCTCGCACTAGCCGGCGGGACATCGTGCAGTTGTGACGGAACTCGAGACCCGTATTCGTAACCGCACCCCAAGGGCACTCATCGCGATCTGCGGCTTTGCGCAGGTGGCAAGACCCGTCTACGCCCGGCTCATGGAACAGGTGTGCACCAAGTCTGTCGCCAACCCGCCCACCCGCAAATCGGTGTCACCGTGAGGAGGGACGTTCCGTGAGCAAAGGCGGCATCGGCGTTCTCGAAGCCACCTCCATCGGCGTTGGAGGCATGGTGGGAGGAGGGATTTTCGCGGTGCTGGGGCTCGCCGTGTCCATGGCCCACGGCGGCACGATCATCGCCTTCGCCATCGCCGGAGCCGTCGCCCTTCTAACCACCTATGCCTACGTCAAACTCTCGGTGGCCCTGCCCGGCCAGGGTGGCACGGTATCGTACCTGAACCACGCGTTCGGCCGGGGGCTGCTCACCGGCAGCCTCAACGTCCTGCTGTGGCTGAGCTACATCATCATGCTTTCGCTGTATGCCTACGCCTTTGGCAGTTATGGCGCCACCTTCTTCCCGGCAGGAACGGAGGTGATCGCCAAACATGGGCTGATCACGGGCGTGATCCTGGCGATCGGGCTGCTCAACATGTTCAGTGCGGATCTGATCGGCCGCGCCGAAGACTGGATCGTGGGACTGAAACTGCTGATCCTCGTGGTTTTCATCGCCGTCGGTTTCGCGGGCATCGAACCGCAACGCCTGGCGCCGGCCACCTGGGCGCCCACGGTCAATCTGGTAGCCGGGGGCATGATCATCTTCCTGGCCTACGAAGGATTCGAACTGATCGCGAATACCGCCGGCGACATGCGCGACCCCGGCCGTACACTGCCGCGGGCGTTCTACATCTCGGTAGTCGGCGTGATTATCCTGTACCTGCTGATTGCCGCCGTAACCGTGGGGAACCTGCCCGTGGCCCAGATTGTGGCGGCCCAGGATTACGCCCTGGCAGCCGCCGCCAAGCCCTTCCTTGGGAACGCCGGGTTCACTCTGATCGCGGTTGCCGCCCTGCTGTCCACCGCATCGGCCATCAATGCCACGCTGTACGGCGCGGCCCGCCTGAGCTTCGTCATCGCCAAGGACGGTGAACTTCCGGAGGTGCTGGAGAAGAAGATCTGGAACAAGCCGCTGGAAGGCCTGGTGATCACCACGCTGATGACTGTGGTCATCGCCAACAGCCTGGATCTGTCCAGCATTTCGACCATCGGCAGCGCCGGGTTTCTGATCATCTTCGCAGCCGTGAACATCGCCAATATCCGCCTGCGCAACAAGACCGGCGCCGCCGCCTGGATTTCCGGGATCGCGGCGGCCGGCTGCGTCGGTGCCCTGGCAGCGCTGGTGTGGCGTACCGCCACGGATCACCCCTCACGGCTATGGGTGCTGGCGGGCATGGTCGGACTGGCCTTCGCCGTCGAGGCGTCCTACCGTGGCGTGCGCAAGCGCGAGATCAACCTTGTCGGCGACGAGACCCATAATTCCCGGCCCACGGCCAAGCGTCTAGTTCACAGGAGACAATGCCATGTACCTTTCCGCCAAGGACATCGAAGCGATGGAAGGCGTGAGGAAGACCCATTTCCTCAACCCTCGGGCCAAGCGGATCAACAAGTCCCTGGGCGATGCCGTGGGCCTGAAGACACCTGGGTGTACACATGATTTCGGTGGAACCCGGCCACTATTCGACCGAATACCACGTCCACCACTATGAAGAGGAATGCATCTACGTGCTCTCCGGAACCGGCGTGGCGACACTGGGCGATGACGCCAGCCGGTCGGCCCGGGGGATTTCATCGGCTGCCCGGTCAACGGCGTCGCTCACGACATGTTCAACAATGGCGAGGAAACGCTGGTGTGCCTGGTGATCGGCCAGCGCCTGGAACAGGACGTCGGCGACTATCCGCGGCTGGCCAAGCGGCTCTACCGCAACAGCGGCGAGTGGAATCTGGTGGACCACGACGACATCGGCACATCAAGCGCTGAATCCTGCGTCACGCTCCCGCGAGCAGTCTTGACGCGGTTGCCGTGCCGCTCGATCGCGCCCCGACGCTGGAGTTCCGCCAGCGCACGATAGACGGATTCCTGGGCCAACCCCAGTTCCGTGGCGACCGCCGTCCAGGGGCGGTCCGTCACCACCTCGGCGGGGACATGGCCGGCACGCAGTCGCAGCCACGCCAGAAGGCGTTCCGGAGCGCCGCGAATGTTCCGCAACTCCAGTTGCGCGCGAAGCTCCCGCACCTGCGCCGACAGCGTCCGGGCGAACATCGCGCAGGCTGTCGGGATCGCGCTCAATGGCCACGCGCAGAGCGGAAACCGGAACCACGAGCACCCTTGTCGGCGCCTCGGCGATGGCGTGGCAGTGGTAACAATCGGCGAACACGGCGGCTTCGGCGAAGGCGTCGCCCTGCCGCGCCACATACACCGTCACCAGCGAACCATCCTCCAGTTCCCTTTCCAGCCGTACTCTTCCCGCCTCAACCACAAATATGGCCGCCACACTCTCACCCTGGCGGAATACGGCATCTCCAGCCCGGATTTCCCGCCGGCCGGCGTCAGCGCCGGCGACCGAGAGAAGCCAGTGGGAGGATTTCTTTCCCAACGACGCACTCATATGATTCAAATCATATCGCCTTTTCCGTTCGTCCGGATAGGCTGTTCGCATCAAACAACCCGGAGAACCTCATGCGCGCCCTCGCTCTGTTACCTCTGTCCATGGCTGTTCTTCTCGTCCCGCTGACGGGCCGCAGCGCACCCGCCGAGCCGCCCGCTCACGGCGACCAGATGCAGCACATGAACCATCAACCCGGTGCCCATGCCGCCGGCGGCGAAATGCCCCGCGAGTCCGGCCAGGAGATATTTGGCACAGTGGGCGAGATCATCCGGATCCTGGAGGCCTCTCCGGACACCGATTGGTCGCGAGTCAACATCGACGCCCTGCGCAAGCATCTGATCGACATGAACGAAGTGGCGCTGAAGGCCAAGGCACAGAGCACGGACATCCCGGGCGGCGTGCGCATCCGCGTTACCGGAACGGGGCGAACCCTGGCCGCGATTCATCGCATGCTGCGGATGCACGCTCGAACCATGGACGGGCGCTTTGGCTGGCACGTGACGGCCTCGCCAACGAAAGACGGCGATATTCTGACCGTACGCTCGGACGATCCCGCCGAGACCGCCAAGATCCGAGGGCTGGGCTTCATGGGAGTCATGGTCTACGGCACCCACCACGGCGTGCATCATCTGGCCATAGCCCGGGGTGACATGCCCTACTGATTGCAGGGCGGGCCACAATCGAATCTTCTGGCGCGGCGGCGGACGCTCGACCTAGACTGAGCGGACAAATTCCGTAACCGCATCAGGCAATGATCGTTCGCGCACTGATCGTATGGTTCGCCATGGTGGCCGTGGCCATCGCCAACGGCACCTTCCGCGTGGCCGTATTGAACCCCCGCCTCGGCGACGGCTGGGGTCACGCGGTCAGTACACTGCTGTTGTGCCTGTTGATCGTGCTGCTCAGCTGGGCAACGATCGGCTGGATAGACCCAGCGTCCCGATCCCGGGCCGTAGCCGTGGGTTTGCTCTGGCTGCTGCTCACCGTCGGCTTCGAATTCGGCTTCGGCCATTGGGTCGTGCACAAGCCCTGGGCCGAGTTGGTGGCCGACTACAACATTTTCCGGGGTCGCATCTGGATACTGGCATTGCTGGCTACCGGAGGCGCGCCCTATTTCACGGCGCGGCTCCGGGGGCTGTTCTGATCCCGTAGCGGCAGACTTTCCGCACCGAGGGAATCCTGCCGGCGTCGCCCACCAATATCTTCTTGGCACCGGTGCACCAATTTGTGGCAAGCTGATCAGGCGCACTCGCCGCGCCTTCGAAATAACAATTAGATGCCCAGGGCCAGGGGGCAAGAGCATTGACCGCAGCAACCATCTGTAATCGCTCGACTTGCCACCGTTCAACGGGACGGTCGTGAGCTTCCCACCGATCATTCCTCGCGACGACCCCAAGCAGCGCCTGCGGGTGCGCCGCTTCCTGATGGCATTCGGCACGTATATGGGCTCCCTGGTCCTCATGGGGTTTTACGCGTGGCAGGGGTTCATGCAGGTCGACCGCTATCTTGCGGTGGTAGCCACCATGCTGGGGGTCAACGGCGTGGTCTATATCGTCCTTCGGAGCGGGCTGAACCGGCGCTTCCGGGACCCCAGCCTGACCGCGCAGCAAATCCTGGTAGCCACGGCGTTGCTGATGCTGACGTTATATTCCGTGGACGAAGGCCGCGGCGCCCTGCTCCTGCTTTACCTGGCCACCTTCGTTTTCGGTATATTCCGCCTTACTACCCGGCAGTTCCTCGTGCTTCAGGGCGCGGGGCTCGCCGGCTACGCCGTGGTCATCGGCCTGCTCGCGGCGAATCGGCCGCAGGCGCTGGAATTGCACCTCGAGCTGGTTCAGTGGGTGGCTTTGGCCAGTGTCCTGCCCTGGTTCGCGCTGGTGGGCGGCTACATCAGCCGACTGCGTCACCGCCTGTCGGAAAGCAATCAAAACCTGCAGCAGGCCTTCGACCGAATCCGCGAGCTGGCTCTGTACGACGAGGTCACGGGGCTCCATAACCGGCGCTTCGTCATGGAAATGCTGGAACACGAACATAGCCGCACACAACGCACCGACAGCACCCTGGTGATTGCGCTGCTGGACCTGGACCATTTCAAACAGGTCAACGACAACCATGGCCATACGGCAGGGGATCAAGTGCTGCGCCGGGTGGCGGAAACGCTGGACGCATCCCTTCGCACGGTCGACGGCATCGGCCGCTACGGCGGAGAGGAATTCCTGGTGGTGATGCCCGGCGCGGATATGGAAGAAGGCTGGATGGTGGCGGAACGGCTGCGCACGGCGGTGGCGGATTGCGCCTTGAGCGATATCGCAGCCGACCTTCGGTTGACCGTCTCCATCGGACTGGCCGACGTAGCTGCCAATGAGCCGCTGGACGAGGCTATAGACCGGGCCGACGCCGCCCTGTATCGCGCAAAACACGGCGGTAGGAATCGGGTGAAGGCCGACGAGCGCAAGCAACGCGCCGCGGCCGATTCATCCTAGTTCTAGTGCGTCGTAATATTTGGCACTTACACTAGGCGCGGCCGGCGTTGCTGTCGTTGGGGGAGTGGAAATACTCGCTCTCGCGGGCGAAGGTCTCGGTGATCTGCTTCAGTTCCGCCAGCCTGGCTTCCGCGGTGGCGAGTGAGGCGCAGTCCTCACAGGTGGGATCGCCGCAGGGCTGGCGGGAATACAGCCAGTACTGAATGGCGCCGGCCAACAAGCCGTCGGCAATGTCCCAGATGTCGGCCTGCTCGTCATCGTCGGCGATGCGATTGCCCAATTCCACCGTCTGGCGGGCGGCCTCATCGTAGGCACCAAGATCCTGATCAATCATCCAAAAACTCGTCAACGCGGAATTTGTCCCGCGCATTCTACAGCGGTTCTCTCGCGTAAAGCCATGCTTCGGGGCCGGGAATGGCCCAGCCGCGCCGCTCAGCCCGCGTCCCGGGCCAACATTTCGCCCACCGCCGCGCGCAGCGCCGAGATCACCGCCGCACGCCCGGACAGGCCTGTTCTCCGCGCCAACACCGGCCAACTGCGACGCTGCAACAATTTGCCGATGAGCACTTCGCGCGCGACGGCGTCGAGCTCCGCCACCAGGTTCGTGCCCATCAGACTTCGCAAGGCGAGGCGGTACAGGGAGGCGGGACAGTCCTCGTAGCGGCGGAGCTGCCCGGCCACCGCCCGCACGTTGCGCCAATCCAGGTCACCCAACTCAATTTCGCACCGGCGCAGGCGGCCAAGAATCTCCGCCACCAGATCGGACTCCAGATCCCGCAGGCTGTCCCCAAGCTGATGGGGGAACTGCTCACCGAAATAGCCGTGGGCTTGATCCACCAGTTCGCTTCCCGCCGGAGACAACGGATGGAGCACCATTACGGAATGGGTTCCGCTGGCCGCGGATCGTTGGGTCCCCAGTCGTACCGGAGCAAAGCCGGCGCCGCCCCAGAAGCGCAGCAACTCCGTGGTGGCGCCAAAACTGGAACCGATGAGATCGAATCCCCGCTCCCGCCCGCCATCCGCCAATGCCTCCAGCAGGCGGCGGCCGTGTCCACGGCCCTGAACCGCGGGATGGACCACGATTCGCATCACCCGCAGGCACCGCTGCCGGGCGCCTTCGGCCAATCCCAGGTGCGACGCCAGAGACTCCGGGATCAGATGCCCGCGCGGCCGCCTGCGCCCTGCCGCGACCGCCTCGGCCACCTCGGCATCCAACCCGCCTTCCTCTGCTACCAGCGCCGTTGCGACCACATCCCCGCCCCGCCGCAGAACATGGACACCCACGTTGGGCCCGTCCAGCAGATAGCGCAAATCGTAGGGACGCGTCCGATAATGGGCCAGAACCAGCAGCCCGAACACTTGGCGCAGCAGCGGTTCGTCCCGCTCAAGCTCATCGCGGTCCAGGCGCTCCGCCACCACATCTTCCCGCTCGAGACCGTCGAGCCGGCTGCCCGGGACCGCCGCGGCGTCCAGCGCCAAGGCCTTGAACACCAGAGCCTCCAGGGGATCATCCGGTGCCCAGCGGACGGGCTGGGTCAGGGTAAGTCGCCGCCAGCGAGGCGTCAGCCGATCCAGAACGTCACGAAAACGAAGCGCGAACCCCCGCCCCGTGCCCTCGTAGCCATGAACCGTACTGGCGAAGGCAATCCGGGAGTGGCGCCTGAGCAGGGATTCGAGCATCGGGGTGGGGATGGCGGCGGCCTCGTCCACGAACACCGCGGCAGCATCCCGGGGGTCGCGCAGAAGCTGGTCGGGCGGCACAAACAGCAACTGCGCACCGCCGTGGCTCAGCACAGAACCGTGACGCTCGGAACCGGGCAACATTTGTTGGGCAAGCTCAAACACCGGTTCGACGGCGTCCGCGTAGGGGGCGGTGATCACGACCCGATCCACGCCATCGCTGAGCAACCGCGCAGCGGCGATCCCGAAGGCCGAAGACTTTCCCCGGCCGCGATCGGAGATCAGCACTACCGGTCGGCGCCGATGCCCGCGCACCACCTTGATCAGCGCGTCCACCGCCCGCTGCTGGTCCCCCGTTCGGAAGGGCGCCTCCGCGGGCACGGCGGGGGCCGGCCGGGCCGAGGACACGCCGAGCTCGGGCAGCGGTTCTCCCTCAGCGATGATCAGCCTGTGGGGATCGGCCCGGATCTGCCGAACCAAACGACGAAGAAACCGGCCCGTGACCTGCTCCGCCGGAACCGGCGTGACGGCAATCCGTTCCTTTTCCGGGTCCGCGAACTCCGGCCAGGCGTCCAGCGGCGGCGCCAACAAAAGCATCAAGCCGCCCCCTCTCACCGTCCCGGAGACAGCGCCGAAGGCGTCGGGATCAAAACCCGCATGGGCATCGAACACCGTCGCCGCAAACTCCCGGCCCAAGGCGCGGCCGGCCTTGGCGGCGGGCAGGGCCACAACCTCTTCCGGGGAATGATCGGACACCCAAAGGCACTGGGCGAGCCGGCCGCCAACCATCCGCAAGGCCGCCTCCACCGCCCACTCACGGCCGCCGACCAACACCACCAGGCGCCGGTGATCGGCATTCCCCGCCGCCTCGAACAGCCTCCGGCCCAGCGCCTCCAGATCCCGCGGTTCTTCCTGCGCCACTGTCACCGCCCCATGAATCCATACCCAGCAGGGATGATTGCACAGCGGGCGAACCGTGCAAGGCGTTTACCCGAGTCTGCCAAGGCTGGTAACCGGGGAATCGGCCCCGACATCCCTGGTAGGCGCCCCCGCAAAGCGCTAACGTTGAAACAACCGGCCCGGCGCGGGCCGGGATCCACCACAAGAGGGCTCGATGTGACAGACCAGGCACCGGATCACGTGGTTCTGGACACCAGCGTCTTCACGAACCCCGCCGTTGCGGAGAGTTTCGGCAAAGGCACGACCGAAGCGCTGAACGCGTTCGTGGACCTGGCGCGGGCCGTCGCCCCCCGAATCCGATTCTACATGCCACCGTCGGTCATGGAGGAACTACGCCATTTCGTGGAGGACGAGCGCCTGCCGCCCGATCTGGAACTGGTCATCCACCTGCAGGCACCCGGGCGGCACAACGTCATGGTGCCGGGGCATTTTCTGTACGAATTGATCGAGGACATCCGCAACCGGATGGACCGCGGCCTGCGCGTCGCCGAGCGGGCCGTGCGTGAGGTGCAGCCCGAGAGTGTGGACCGCACCATCGCCCGGCTCCGCGACCGCTACCGGGAGGCCCTGCGCACGGGCCTGCTGGACTCCACCGAGGATCTGGACGTCATTCTGCTTGCCGTGGAATTGGGTGGAGCGGTGTGCTCGGCCGATCAGGGGCTGACCCGTTGGGCGGAGAAAGTCGGGCTCCGGCTGATGCCTCCTCAGCGGCTGCGGGGCCTGCTGGACCATCTGATCGGGGGCGCGGACGCCTAGGAACGGTCGGGCCGACCGCGCATGATTCAACGCATCAGCCCACTTGGCACACAGAGCACACACGTAGGAACTCATGTGTGGATGAGACCGGTGTTGGAAGAATTTGGGTACACGCCTCTTCGTGGACTATTCCCCTCCTTCATGACACGAAGCTCAAAAAGAATTCGAGGTCGACACCACCGCTTCCACGCAATGGCCGGCCTAGTCGAAAACGCACGGGGGACGGTTGCCGGCTAAGGCGACAAGGCCGCTTGGAACAACGACCGATTGGCGCCGGGTTCATCAACCGACTCTGGAGAGAAAGCCCCGCAGTGTACAGTTGAGTCGCGTTGGTTGGTCCTGCGGGGTTGCGTGCCGCGAATCCTGGATGACCGCCAGTTCCGCACGGGGGATTTTTCGGACGTACGCCTCTTTCAGCGCCACAGGCGTGTAGTCGTGGTCCGCGGTGACCACCAGCACCGGGCAGCGTATCTCATCCAACCGGTCGGCAATGGTCCACCCGCGCATGCCAAGAAGGGTCTTCAGGTAAACCGGCTTGCTGTTTTGTGCGAACCGGCGAACGAAGTTTTCCCGCAAATCACTCTGGGTGGTGAGGGGGAAAAGCCGCCAGGCCAGCATGCGTCCCAATGACTCCAAGCCGCCCCACCGCACGGCCAGCATGCGCTGCCAGAATACGAGATGGTGGATGAGGCTGCGAAAGATCATGTCCGGGGCGCTGTTGACGATGGCCAGGCTGCACACCAGGTCCGGCCGGTCCACCGCCAGCTGGAATCCCACCGCGCCGCCGAGGGAAATACCGACGATGTGGGCGGGGCCGCAACCGGTGCGCTCGACCAGGGCGGCGAGGTCCCGGGAAAACGCTCCAATGGTGTAGTCCGCCGCGGTGCGAGTGGAGCGTCCATAGCCGCGAAGGTCCGGGGCGATGACCCGGAAATCCCGGCAGAAGTGCTCGATCTGGTGGCTCCAGTCCAGGCCACTGGAACCCAGCCCATGAATGAACACCAAGGCCGGCCCGCGGCCGCGGTCTTCGTAGTGCAAGGTGACGTCTTCAAGTTCAAGTGTCGGCATGGGCTCTCCCGCCTCCAGTATTCACTGAGGAGTTACCACGCGGTGACCAGGAAGCGCTCCGCCCGCCGCCCGCCGGGGCGACAGGCCGCGCGACTGTGATATTGTCAACGGAAGACAACGCCTTGCGTCACACCCACGGCTGTAATCAATGAACGAGAACAATCAGGCGGTCGAGTGGGTCCGCCGGGTCAGCAACCCTCAATACCTGCGCAGCGCCTCCCCCGACCTGCGGCGCCAGGTACGTGCCGACCTCACCCACACCCTGTTCGAAACAGCCAAATACGGCATCGTCGCCAGCGCCGTATACGCCGTTCTGCTGTATCTCCACTTCATGGACCGGAGCGGGGCCGGCTGGTGGCTGGCCGGCATCATCGTGGTCCTGAGTTTGCGCCTGGCCATGGTCACGGCATTTGACCGACACAAGCCGTCCGCCGGACAGATGGAAGGGTGGCTGCGGGCAACGGCCGTGCTCATGCTGATCCAGGGCCTGGCCTGGACCCCGCTGATACTGATCGCCGTGCGCTCGGGCTCGGCAGTGGATCTGGTGCTGGTCATCTACCTGCTCGCAGCCATCGCCTTCGGCAGCATCGCCGGCCTGAGCTACTACACACCAGCCTTCGCGGGCTTCGTGCTGCCGCTGGTGGTCGGAATCTGGGGCTGGTTCGGGTGGCAGACGATGGTCACGGGCCTGGACGCCTGGGCCTGGATCGCCATTACCATCTGGCCCATCACCATCCTGGGAATCATCGCCAACACCAATCGCGGACTGCGCGGCGCCCTGCTGCTGGCCTACCAGAATCGCGACCTGGTCGCGGATCTGCGCCACCAGAAGGAACGCGTCCAGGTCACCCTGCATGCCATCGCCGACGGCGTGATCACGGTGGATGCGGCCGGCCGGGTGGACTATCTGAACCCGGTGGCCGAGCACATCACGGGCTGGACCAGCGCCGAAGGCGCCGGCCGCGATCTGGATGAGGTCCTGGCCCTGGTGGACGAGCGTGACGGCAGCCCCGTCAAGGCCTGGTACCGGCAAGCCCTTGAAGACGCTGCTCCCATGGTGCTGGACCGCGAAGCCGCCTTGGTGGACCGGGACGGAACTCCGGGCCTGTCCGTGGAGGTCAGCGCATCGCCCATCCGCGAGGACGATGGGTGGCAGGCCTGGTGGTGGTCATGCATGATGTGACCGCCCTGCGAGGCACGGCTCGCGCCATGAGCTACAAGGCCAGCCACGACCCGCTGACCGGTCTCGCCAATCGCCGGGAATTCACCCACCAGCTACAGCAGACCCTGGAGGCCGGCACCCCGAACTCCCCGAGCCAAATCCTGTGTTTTCTGGATCTGGACCGGTTCAAACCCGTAAACGACATTTGCGGCCACGCGGCCGGCGACGAGTTACTCAAGCAGATCGCGGAACTCATCCGTGGCCGGATTCGCGAGACGGACCTGCTCGCGCGCATGGGCGGCGACGAATTTGCCCTGTTGCTGCGGGGCTGCCCGCCGGAAAAGGCCCGGCAGATCTGCGAAGGCATTTGCGAAGCGGTAAGCGGCTATCGTTTCAGCTGGGAAGGGAAAAACCACAGTGTCGGCGTCAGCATCGGCATGGTGGAAATGGACCTGGGCCGAACCCCTGGACACGCTGATGAACGCCGCGGATGCCGCCTGCTACCGGGCAAAAGCGGCGGGACGCGGCCGGGTGCACATGGGCCGACTCACAGCAAACACCCGCGCCTGCCGAGGCGATGGATTGGGCCGCAAACATCCGCTGCGGACTGGAACAAGGCCGCCTGCGGCTGCGCGGGCAATGGCTGCGCCCGCTCAAGGGCGGGCGTCGCATGCTGGAGTTCCTGGTGTCGCTGGAGCTCGAAAATGGAGAAGTCGTCGGCCCCGGAGCGTTCCTGCCGGCGGCGGAGCGAAGCGGTCTGATGAAGGCGCTGGACCGGCACGTGCTCAGCCTGGCCCTGGCGCACGCCGGCACCCTGGATCCGGATGTACTCGTCTCCGTGAATCTTTCCCCGCAGTCGATGGAGGATCCGGATTTGCCCGCGTTCATCGCCGAGGAATTGGATCGCTGCGGCCTGGAGGCGAACCGTCTGTGCCTGGAAATCTCCGAAAACGCCGTCGTCAGGCATCCCAACAGCGCCCGGGCCTTCGTCAACGCCCTCAAGACCCTCGGCTGCCTGGTGTCGCTTGATGATTTCAATAGCGGCGTGGCCGCATTCGAACACCTGCGTCAACTGCGACTGGACTTCGTGAAAATCGACGGCTCGTCACTCCGGCGCGTGCTGAACGACCCCATCCAGCAGGCCGTGCTCCGCGCGACCACGGACATAGCACGCCATCTCGGTTTGGAGACCGTGGCCGAGCAAACGGAGACGGCGGAGGTTCTGTCCGCGTTGACGGACTTGGGCGTGGACTACGCCCAGGGCTACGTGGTGCATCGCCCGGAACTGCTGCCGCCGCCGAAGTAGGTTGAGGGGCCCGCCACGAATACACCCACGATTCGCGACGCCAAACGGCCGGCAGCCGGCGGCGGTCACAACCTAGTCGAAATCGCACCACCGCCCAACAGGGTATGCAACTTCCCGGTTGAGCGCCGATAGACCTTTCGGAAGACCAACTCCCAATAGTCGCCGTCCCGCCGGCGCCGCACCTCGTAGACCCGCACGGTGCGGGAGCCTCCCCCCAAGTGGGTCAGCAGACGGTCCGCCGTTTCCCGGTGGCGCAGGCGAACAGTATAGGTCTCCGCCAGCTCACCGGTGGCCTCGGCCTCGTCCAGGGCCCGGCTGAACCCCGCCACCAGGGCGCGGCCCAGCTGCTCGGCCATGGGTATTTCCCGTTCCCGACGGCCGAGTTCACGCAGCGACGTGACCAGCCGGACGACCCGGTGGACATAAAACTCGCCCGGCAGCTCCATCTCCAGAGGTGCGTCGGATGCCACATCGGCGATGTTGATGGAGGGCGTGACGTATTTGAGCCGCAGCCCGCCGGCCGGGGGCTTGATGACAATTCCCTCGGCGCCTTCGCTGTCCAGTCGCAACACCTGCCGCTTGAGCTCCACCATGTCCTCGATGGTATACCGCCCCAGATCGGGCGCCTGGGGAATATTGAATCCGGAAAGGATGGCGCGGCGCTCCTCTACTGGGAGAAATTCCTCGCTGTCGTAGCGCATGAGGTCGAAGGCGAACAGGCCAACGTCTCCGGTCACGCGCGGCGAATCCATCCGCGTATAGGGATTGCCGGGCCCGGCGATCTCGGCGCAAATGATCAAGTCCGGATGCTCGGCGAAAAACGCCTCCAGCGCGGTGGGTTCCACCAAGTCCGGAAGGCGGTCCATGGTAAAGGGGCAGACTGTCCCGTTGCGCGTGATGGCGAGGGTCACGCCGCCGCTGCGGAATACGCGGATGTTGTAACCGTCGATCTTCTCCTCGGCGTAAAACGCGCCGTCGACGTTCTCGCCGATGCCCGCTTCCAGGGCGAAGACTCGGGCGATGCGGGGATAGTCGGGAACGACGCGGCCATCCACCCGCACCGCACCCCGGGGCATGTCACCACGGTCCGTGCGCATGCGCACGTACTCCACCCGGCCCTCGACACACCGTTCGGCCACGCGGGCCGCCAATGCCTCGTCGAATCGAGCCGGGGCGGGAGCCACCGGGTAACGCTTCATGCCCGACATGCTCGTCCCTCTTGAGCAGCCAATCTCTAGGAGACGCTGATCGATTCACGCGCCCATCTGAATCGACCAGCGTTTCCTTAACTCTGGGGTTCGCGCAGGTCCGATGGAACCCACTGGGGAATACGGGCGACCAACAATTCCGACAAGGCGGCGGCGGGACGGCCGAGACTGCGATCGCGGGGCCAGGCCAGAACCCAGGACCGCAACAACGGCGGTTCCGCGATGGCCACGGCCACCAGCCCCTCGGAGTTGTTGCCGACCTGAAGGGTTGTCCGCGGCAGAATGGTGTAGCCCAGGCCCCGGCGCACCAGGTCCAACTGCGCCCGCAGCGAATCCACTTCAATATCCGTTCTCAGCGTCACCGCGTGACGAAAGGCGTGCTGTTCGATCACCGCGCGCAGGCCGTGGCGCCGGCCGGGCAGAATCAGGGGATAGCCGCTCACCGCTTCGAACGGAATGGACTCGGCCTCGGCGAGCCCCCCGCCCTGAGCGCCCACCAGCCAGAGCTCCTCCGTGAAAACCTGCCGCGTGGCCAGACTGGCGCTGGTGGCGCCTTCATAGAGGATCGCCAGATCCAGCTCACCGGTCAGCAGACGGTCCTGAATCGCGCCGCTGAGGTCCTCGATCACCTGCAGCGCAACCGCGCCGTAAGCCGCACGGTAGGCCTCCACCAGCGGACCCGTCACGCTCACGCCCACGCTGGGAGGCAGCCCGAAGGCAAGCCGCCCGGTAACCGCCGCACGGCGCGCGGCAACCTCGTCCGACATCCGTGCCACGTGGTCCAGCACTTCCCGCGCATGGCGCGCAACGATCTCGCCGCTGTCCGTCGGCACCACGCCGCGCCCGGTCCGCCGCAGAAGGCGTACGCCCAGCTCCTCTTCGAGAATACGTACGTGGCGACTCAATGCCGGCTGCGACAAACCCAGCCGATCGGCGGCCCGGACCAGACTGCCCAGCTCGGCTACGTGGATGAAACTGCGTAGTTCCTTGAGATCCATGTCCAACATATATCCAATTTTCTGATATCTGCTAGTTTGATCTTTCACTTGATGAAACTCCAGCGGGCGTTATCGTGGGAAGCACACCCATCCGGAACCTTTGCAAGAATCGGGCTAATGCCAGAACAATCCTCTCCCATCGGGCTCGGGCTGGTGATCGCCGCCACAATCGGCCTCGCATTCAAGGGCATACTCGCGCGCCTCGCCTACCAGGCGGGTATGACCGTGGATATGCTGCTGGTACTGCGGTTCATCATGGCGGTGCCCCTGTTCTGGGCAGCCGCGTTCGCCCTGCGCCGGGTTGAACAGCGCCCAATGACCGGCGCCGACTGGGGACGCTGCGCGGCCACCGGGTTGCTGTTCTCCATGTCCGCCTATTGCGACTTCAACGCCATCGCCCTGGTGGGCGCCGCGTTGTCGCGTATCGTATTGTTCACATTCCCGGCCATGGTGATCGCAATTCAGGCGGTACTCATGCGGAAGTGGCCCCCGCTCCGCCAAGTGATCGGCTTCTGCCTGGGCTATGCCGGCCTCGTACTCGTCCTCGCACCGGCCATCGGGACGGGCCAGACCCGCGTAGACCCGCTGGGGCTGGTCTACGCCTTGGGCGCCGCCTCTTCATACGCCGTGTTCTGGGTCGGCAGCCAACATGTCACCCGGGGCATCGGCTCCATGCGCTTCACCGCGGCCTCGAACACCGTCACCATGATCTTCATGCTTGCCGTGCTGGCGCCTCGGTTGGGCACGCGGGATCTCGCCTTCAGCCCCGAGGCGTTTGCCTGGGTAGCGGCCATCACGCTGTTTTGCACCGTAATCCCCTTCCTCCTGTTGTTCGAAGGTATCCGCCGTACGGGCGCCTCCGAATCCGGCCTCGCGGTGTTGTTTGGGCCGGTGGTGACTGTGCTGGCCGCCTGGTGGATCCTCGGGGAACAGCTGGGGCCCATCCAGTGGGGCGGTTTCGCCGTGATCCTCGGTGCCATGGCCCTGATACGTGGGTTGATCCGTCTTCCCCTGCAAGCGCGCAGCGTGCCCCGGGAGACGGGTTAGCAGCCACCCGGGGCAATCCGTGACGGAAGTCATTCCGCCCGGCTCCGATTCCGTTTAGCCTTAAGGGGTATCCCTGGCAGGAGACCCCGGTGTCCAAGGCCAAGACCGCAGACGAAGAAAAGCCCGCCCCCGGCGGACCGACTCCGCCGACTTCCCCGAAAATCGATACGGAGACGGGATTGCTGCGCGCTCTGATCGGCTTGGTCGATCTGGATCGACTGTTGGATGCTTTCGTCGACGAACTGGAACTGACGGCGCGCTTCGACGGTTTCATGATCAATCTGGTGGATTCCGACGGCGAACACCTCGTCTGCCGGCGGCTGCATCTGCCCGACGGCCTATCGGAACGTCACCGCCGCCATGCTGAACGTGCCCTTCCCGATTGACGGCAGTGATCTCAGCGCCGGCAGTTTCCGCGCCCGCCGCACCCTGCAGGTGGACGCCAGCACCATGGGCGACTATCCGGAAGCCACCCAGAGGCGCCTGGAGATGCTGGGCGTAAGCAGCATCGTGGCCTTTCCGATCCTTGCCACACCGGATTGCCTGGGCACGGTTGTAATCTTCCAACAGAGCGGTGTCATTGCCCCCGAGACGGTGGACGATCTGACAACCATGATCGGCTATCTCGGCCGACAATTGCCGGCGGCCCTTCAATCCGCCGAAATGGCGCGTCGCGACGAGGCCTTGCGCCACGCCGAGGCGGATCAGCAGGAATTCCTCCGGTTCGTCGCCCGAATCAACGACCTCAGATCCACCTCCCAGATTCACGAAGCCATTTCCAGGGAGTTCATCCGTCGTTTTCCGTTCGACATGGTGGGCATCGCCCTGCGGGAAGGCGAAGAATTGGTGGTTCGCAAGCTGACGCTGGGCAACCCCGCGTTCAAGGAGCGTTTCCCGGCGGTGGAGTCGTTCTACCTCAACACCCGCTTCCGCCTGGATATTGCCGATGGCGGGCTGCCCGCCGTGTTCCTGCAGAACGCACCCTTGCTGTTCCACGATATTCAGGCGGTGGGTGAGGTCCCGCTGATGGACAAGGACCGGCAAGCGCTGGAGCGGATGGAGACAGCGCGGACCCTGTTCATGGTCCCGATCCATCGCAAGGGTGAGCCGGTGGGCGTACTGTGGCTGGTCAGCCTCGCAGAGGTGGTGCCCCTGTCTCCATCGGACCAGCAGTTGATCGTGCTCCTGGCTGATTTCGCGGGCACTGCCATCGCCAACGCCCAGCTCTACGAACTGGCCGGGAAGCAAAACCGCGCCATCGAGGAACTCAACCAGCAGCTCCGCGACCAGGTGACCGACCTGGCGGTGGCCGCCAACACGGATCGCCTGACCGGCCTGCACAATTTCGCATTCTTCGAACAGGAACTGGAGCGGCGGGTCGCCGAATATCGGCGCGCCACAGACAACCCGCTGTCGGTGGTGATTTTCGACGTCGACCACTTCAAACGATTCAATGACCGCTTCGGCCATCTGGCGGGCAATCGCGCCCTGCAGGAAATCGCCCGCCGGGTTCGTTCCGTGAGCCGGGACGTGAACCTTCCGTGCCGCTACGGCGGAGAGGAGTTCGTCGTGATCCTGCCCCACTGCGATGCCGAAGGGGCGGCGCGCTTTGCCGAGCGGGTGCGCGAAGAGGTCGCGCAAACGCCGTTCTTCGTAGGCGGCGCGGCGGGGGGTTACGAAGATGTGACCATAAGCGCGGGCTGCGCCACCTGCGTCAGTGGAGAGACCGCCGCCCAGTTGCTGGAGCGTGCGGACCAAGCGTTGTACCGGGCCAAGGAGGCCGGCAGGAATCGGGTGGAATGCTGAGAGGAGACGCTGAACCATTCACGCGCAGCCGCCCCATACCGGAGCGGCTGCGCGAAGCGCGACGGCTCAGTCCGTCTTGTCCTCGACGGTGTCACCGGCGTTGTCTACGGCATCACCAGCGCTGTCCGCAGCACTTCTGCGCGGCATCACCCGCCTGCTCGGCGGCGTTGTCGATCTTCTTGCCGGCCTTCTCGGCCGGGCCTTCATCCTGACTGCAGGCGGCGATCCCGCCGGCCAGCATGATGGCGACCAGCATGGATGCGAAAATCTTTGAAATATTCAAAATGACCCTCCTTAATTCCAGTCTTTAACCAGTTCCTCAGTCATCGATCGCACCGCTTGCCGGGTACAGACCCGGCGCGCGGCCGCAAGCGGCTGATGCACTTCTCAGGAGCAATTGAAACGATCTACAGTGCGGGGTTTTGCTACTGCCCGCTGGTCGTTCCGGTATCACCGGTGTTGCTGCCGCTCGAATTGCCCATTGTGGAATTACCCATGGTCGAGCCGCCGGTGTTTGAACTGCCATTGTTCATGCTGTTGCTGCCTTGCTGTATTCCTTGGCTGCTCTTGTCCGAAGACCCGCCCTGCTGACCACATCCAGCAAGACCAACGGCCAGCATCAGCGCGACAAACGTCGCGGTGGCTATCTTGGTGATCTTCACGGCACAGTCCTCCTTAGCTGCTTGGGACAGTGACGGGGATCCGCGTTTTACCGAAACGGCCCGGGATCCCGCGCGATGCACGGTGGAACCCGTGCATCTGTCCATGAACCCGAGGCCGATCCGCGGCCCCGACAACAGGGTAAAGGCAAGCATCGTGCCAACGCGCCGCAGCGCAAGCCGTGACTGGGTTTCACGAACCTCCGCCGCAGCCTGAGAAGGCCACTCTGTCCCCGCGACCCGACACGGGCGGGGAGTCAGGATCACAACTTGTTGTTTTTATGGGTATTAGCCCTTGTTGCCCGTTGACGACCCACGGCCTCAAGAGCGATAGGAGCGCGCCAGAACGGCCACCAGCGCCAATCCCGCCTGATCGTCGTCGCCCCCGAAGGCCAGAACACCGTCCTGATGCCCCGCCATGGCGATCACACCCAGGCGTTGCGCCTCGGGACTGCTCACCAGCGACCCCACCTCCGCGGCCATTTCGGGAGTGCCGTATTCGATATCCTGGCGGGTGGAAGGAAGACCGAGGCCGCTGTGCCTGATTCCAGATATCAGGACTGTGGACGTGGAGCACGCATTGAATGCCGGGATCGGCGTCGTAGAGGGCGCCATGGGTCAGCGCTTCGGAGGACGGCCGGATCGGCCCTTGGGCAGTCACGGCGTTGCAGTGGGGATCGCAATGGCTGACGAGGCAATAATGCGCGGGGCCGAGTGCCGGCAAATGGCCCGTTTGCGTTCCGCTGATAACGAACGCCGGCTCGCCCGCGCGCACGCGGCGGCTGACGTTGCCGAACCCCAGACCGCCGTAGCGGTTGGGATCGCTGCCCACCAACTCGAGCTGATAGAGAATCCGGCGCCAGGCGTTGATGGAATCGATCAGGGACCGCGGCGACGCGGGGCCACGGGTGAAATCCAGCCGATACTTGATGACGCCTTCGGTTTCGGCCATGGGCTGTTCCAGTTGCCGGTTGTCGGAAACGCGTATCAAGTGTAACCGGCAAGCGGAGAAAGACGCCAAGACCTGCGAGGGGAAAGCAAAGCGAGGCGCCGCCTCTCCGAGAAGCGGCGCCTCGCGGGCGACAATAAAACGCGCCTACTTGGCGATGGCGCAGCTGCCCTCGGCGATGGACATGAAGGCCTCGTCGCCGGGAATCTTCCGCACGGTGTCCACGAGATCCCACTCGCTCTTGGACTCGGCGGGAGCCTTGACCTTGTACAGATACATGGGGTGTTGGAACAGGCCGTCCTTGCGGATGTGTCCCTTGGAGAACACGTCGTCGATCTGCATGCTTCCCAGCTTGGCGCGTACAGCATCGCTGTCGTCGGTGCCAGCTGCCTCGATGGCCTTCAGGTAGTTGACGGTCGCGGAATACAAGCCGGCTTCCACCATGTTGGGCATGTTGCCGCCGGTACGCTTGGCGAAACGCTGGGCGAAGGCCCGAGTCTGGTCGTTCTGATCCCAATACCAGGCGCCCGTGTACTGCAGCCCCTGCGCCACCTTCAAGCCGAGGGCCTTGACGCTATTGATGAATACCAGCATACCGGCCAACTTCTGGCCGCCCTGCACGATGCCGAACTCGTTGGCCTGTTTCATGGCGTTATTGAAGTCACCGCCGGCATTGGCCAGGGCGATCACCTGTGCACCGGAGGCCTTGGCCTGCAGCAGATACGAGGAGAAATCGGTGGTGCCAAGCGGCGCTTTCACGTCACCGACCACCGTGCCGCCCAGACTCTTCACAACGCGGCTGGTGTTCGCCTCCAGGGAATGACCAAAAGCGTAATCCGCGGTGATGAAGAACCATTTCTTGCCGCCTTCCTTGACCATGGCGGTCGCGGTGCCCACCGGCAAGGAGTAGGTGTCGTAGACGTAGTGGATGCCGTACTTGGTGCAATCCTTGTTGGTCAGCGCGGTGGAGCCCGCGCCGGTGTTGATGGTAATGACCTTCTTGGCGGAGGCCAGTTTCTGAACGGCGATGCCAACGCCCGAATTCAGCAGCTCGGTAATGACGTCGACGCCGTCCTCGTCAATCCACTCCCGGGCCTTGGCAGAGGCGATATCCGGCTTGTTCTGATGGTCGGCGACGACCACCTCGATCTTCTTGCCCAGCACGCTGCCGCCAAAATCTTCCACCGCCATCTTGGTGGCGGCCACGCACCCCTCACCGCACAAGGTTGAATAGACGCCGGACATATCGGTCATCATGCCGATCTTCACGACATCGCCGGAAATACCCGCCGCGTGCGAGGCGGTCGCGGCCGTCATCAATCCCAGCGAAACCACGCCGACAAATGTGCGGCAACGCCGCGGCAAAAGCTTATTGCTGATCGTCATTGGACTCCCCCGTCACTATTATGGGTCCAACCCAGGACCCGGTTGTCATAACAACGTCCGGGCGACGTTAGCGAGGGTGAGTTACCAGCCGGATACCAGGCAGGGGACTAACCGTTCCACCACCGAACCCGCCCGGTATCTACGTGGACGAAATCCGAGCGGGGATAAAAGCCCACGCCGCCGCGCTTGAGGCTCAAGGCCGCACGGTGGAGGGTTGCGGTGTCGATGCGGTGGTGTCGGATATCTATGGCCTGGCCGTCCATATGCAGGCTGTGTTTGGCCACGCCCGAGCTGCGGGCATGCAACATGGCGTTGGTGGCAGGCGAACGATAGCCGGAGATCACCTGGAAGGGCCCGCGAGCGCCGGTAACGTCGCGCAGGGTGGTAAGCAGATCGAGCAGCTTCGGATCGATGCGGTGAACGTCGCCGGTTCGGAAGTCACGGAGGAACTCGTCGATCTCCGTCAGCGCGGCCATGACGTAGCGACCGCTTTCTCTATAGACGGTATGCAGGCTTTCGCCGGTGTGGAGATTGTGCAGGCTCAAGGCGCCTACACCGCGAGGCGCGGCCACGACGGCCAAGGGATTGAGCAGCAGCCCGCCGGAAACCGCCAGGGCCCCCATAAGGAAGCGACGCCGTTGTTCATTCATGGGATTCAGACCGGTTTCCACTCTTTCGCTGGTCGATCTTAGCCCACTATGACAACCCGACGCCGAGACCTACTTGGCGTAAACGGTACGCGGGGCCGAGCGAGTGTTCGCTCAGCCCCGCTCTCGGTGGTCAGAAATTGGCGCTCAGGTTAACGGTCCAGGCAGCCTGGTCGCTCAACTTCGTCTTGGTGCCGGCGTTGTCCTTGGCGCTGTCGTCGCCGCTCAGCCACCCCAAAGTTGCATAGGTCTCCAACGACGGAGTCACGTGATAGTGCGCCTGCAAGTCCAGGAAGTACCGGCTAAACTCGGCCTTGCTGAATTTGGAGTCGTTCTTGGAGATGAAGTCACCCGCCGCTCCCATCAGCGTAACCTTGTCGCCGACCTTGCCAGTCACCCTAACGGCGGGCAGCCACTGAGTCAGCTTATCCGTAACATCGGTGACAGCAGCGCTGCCGATGTTCGCAACGTTGGTGTTGCTCTGCATGTTGTCGGGGTTGTTATTGATCAGCGTGGAGAATGTGTCAAACCCACCGGCAATCAGGCCACCGTGCTGCACGCCGACCAGTTGGCCCTCCAGTTTCACCGGCCCGGTGCTCCAACCCACGCGCACAAACTCGGATTCGGCGGTGGTCTCGAAGTAGCCCTGTCCATCCGGCGCGCCGCCGACGATATTGACGGTTCCCATCAGTTCCACGGGGCCGACCTTGCCTTTGGCGAAGCCCGAAATCAGCGCGATATCGGAGAACGCAAAGCCGCCGCCGTCGGTCTTCTTGGTGCCATAGAAATAGCCGGGCAGGATACCCCACAGCCAGCCGTTGGTCACGCCGATGGCGCCAGCTGCAACCAGATCCCCGTCATCCTTGTCATTGGTGAGCGAGCCTTCCTGGCGCTTGTCCATGGCGCCCAACACAGTCACGCCACCAAACTTGCGCAGCGCCAGGATGCGGTCACGACGGTCATCGGAGGTCAGGAAGTTGAAGCCCCAGTTGGCTTCCTGGCGGCCCACTCGGATCGTCCAGCCGGCCAGCGGGAACTGCACATACCCGTAGTCCAGGCTGACTAGGTCAGAGGCCTGGTTGGTGTAGGGGCCGGCCATGCCGTTGGTGGCGTGGGTGTCGCCTTCCCAGTTGGTGTCGGACAGCTTCAGGCGGAAGTTCAGGGAAACGCCGTCGTCGTTCTTAAGCGCACCCTTCAGGCGCAGCAGCTGGTTGTAGCCGGTCTTGAACTTGACGGCCTGGTACTTGTCGCTGGCGGTGTCCTTCAGAGAACTGGTGTCAGTGCGGAACCCGGACCAGCTATAGTCACCGCCAAACTGCGCGGACGCTGCGCTCGCCCCCAACGGCAGACACGCGACGCCGACCGCAGCCAGCGCAATGGTCATTCGCTTCATCATTTTTCATCTTCCTCTCTTATTGGAATGGTGCTCTCCTGGGGATTCGATGGCCGCCGTGCGACGCCACCCGGCTCCCTCGGGCCGGTAAAACGAACAATCGGTCACCCGCGCCAGCGGGACTCCTCAAAAAACGGCCGCCAACCACGCCAGGAGGAGGAGGCATCAGCGGGTAGGCAACCCCGACGACTACATGGTTGGCGGCCAAACAGGGGAGGACTCGGCGCAAGTGCATAACGGACTCAGTCGTAGTAGCGAATGAGAACCTCGGCCACACAGCCGGGCTTCTCTTCGCCCTCGATCTCAATCGTGAAACGTTCCACGATCTCCAGCCCTCCCGGAATCTCGCGCTCGGCGATCGGCTCGCTGCGGCCACGAATGCGGCGGCCGACCCGCACCGGCGACGGAAACCGGCACTTGTTGAGGCCGTAGTTGATGACCGAACGGGCCTGCCGCCGGCGCTGCTGCTCCGGCGCGAACAAGCCGCGCAGCTTGGGATAAAGGGACAGCAGCAGGTAGCCGTGGGCAATGGTGGCGCCAAACGGGGATTCCGCGGCGGCCCGCGCCGGGTCGGTGTGGATCCACTGGCTGTCGCCGGTGGCGTGAGCGAATTCATCCACCATCGCCTGGGTCACATCCAGCCAGTCCGAAACGTGCACACTCTCCCGGGCGCTTGGGCCGGAGACCTCGACGGACAGTTCTGGGGAAACGCGGATATCCATGCAATGCTCCTCAAGAAGCCAGAAAGTTGCGGACGGGCCGGATCTGCCAGGGCTCGACCAGGGGCGGCGCGTGCCCGCAGCCGGGCACCTCCAGCACCGCGGTGTTCGGCAGTCGATCCATCCGGCCAGCGACTTGGGGGGTTACAATCGCGGAATCGCCGCCGCGCATGATCAGCACCGGGCATTCGATGCGGTGGTAAAGCTCCCACAGATTCAGGCCGCCGGATGGAACCGCTTGGGTTTCCACCAGGCGCGGGTCGTAATGCATCCGCCAGCCGCTGGGTTCGGGGCGTACGCTGTCGAAGGTGAATTTCGCCCACTGCTCGTCGCTGAGACGACCGAGACCGGCGTACGCTTCCCGGAAATAGCGCTGAGCTTCGGCGAGCGAGGGGAAATGAATCGGCGCCTCATCCATGCGATGGCGCAGGGCCTGCAATCCTTCCTCGGGCACTTCCGGCGCCGCGTCATTGAGGATCAGTTTTTCGACCAGGGAATCGGCGGCCGCGGCAACGGCCATGCCCACCAGGCCGCCCAGAGAGGTGCCCAGATAGCTGACGCGGGAGGCCCCGAGCATCGAGATCAGACGGCGAACATCCCGCGCATAGGTCTCCACCGTATACACGCCCATGTCGGCGGCCCAATCCGAATCGCCCCGGCCGACAAGATCGATGCAGGCCACCGTGTAATCGTCGGACAGCTCTTCGGCCAAGGCGTCGAAATCGCAACCGTTGCGCAGCAGCCCATGTACACAGACCAATAGCGGTCGGCCATAGCCCCAAAGGCGGTACGAAACCCGCAGGCCATCCGCGTTCAGGAACGAGCGTTGGCGCGGCTCGGCACCGGCAACTTCCTCGCGACAGATCCACTGAACGTTGGAATGATTCATTATTCTCCTCGCGGCCGGGCACCCTGGGGCGCACTTGATCCGGCACTTTGAAACGCTTGCGAGGAGGTTAGGCGGGGTCGGTTACCACGGGGCTACCAATTAAAAGAAGCGATGGTTCGGGTTCAACGACGGGCCGGTGCGCCGGCGCCCGCATTGGCGTTTTCCAGGATCTGATCCCGCAGAGCCGTGGTCTTCGGGGAAGGCGGCGCATCCAGTTCACGGGTCAAGGCCTGCCGGCACTGCTCATAGGCACGCAAAGCCAGGGAAGTCTCGCCCTGTTCCGCGTGGATACGCATCATCAGGCGGTAGGCTTCCTCCCGGCATGGGTCCTGGGCGACTACGCGGCGGCAGATCTGCAGCGCTTCCACCGCCTGTCCGGCGTCCAAAAGACTCAGCGCCAGGCCCTCGCCCACGAGCAGGAACAATTCACTCAACCGGTCCCGTGGCAGCGCCGCCCAATCGTGTGCTGTGGCGTCGGACAGATAATCCCCTCCGTAGAGAGACCA
Source organism: uncultured Gammaproteobacteria bacterium (assembly GCA_963711725.1). Taxonomy (GTDB): domain Bacteria; phylum Pseudomonadota; class Gammaproteobacteria; order Nitrococcales; family Aquisalimonadaceae; genus CAVQFO01. The sequence continues at coordinate 106,044 of CAVQFO010000024.1, forward strand.
GGCCCTGCGGTAGGCCTCCAGCACGGCATCCGCCGGCCCGTCCGCCGACAACTGCAGCGCCTCCCGCGCTGCCGCCTCGAAGGCCTGGGCGTCGATCCAGATATCGCCGTCGAGGCGCAGCCGGTAGGAGGCGCCGTCGCGCTCAATATAGGAAAAGGGGCGTTCCGGCGGTCTGTCCGGTTCCAGGGCGCGGTTGAGGCTGTTCAGCGCTGCCTTGAAATCCCGCGCGGCTGCATCCGGATTGCTGTCCGGGCGCAGGTGTTCCATGATCTCCTCCCGCTGGAACCAGCGGCCCGGGTGACTGGCCAGCAGCTCGAACAGTTCGCGGGCCAGAACGCGCCGCCATTCCCTGGCCGTGACCTCCACCCTGCCCCGCCAGACGCAGAAGCCCCCCAGGAGCTGGACGCGAAGGCGATAGCCGGGATGATGGCGAATCCGGCCCAACCCGAGCTCTCCCAGCAAATAACGCACGTAGGCCGCCTGCTTCCCCGTCTCTTCCAGCGCCAACAGCAGAGGAACGAAACACCGGGGATCGGACGGGCCGAACAGGGTGGGGCGAAGAAACAGGAAATCCAGGCCCTGCTGCTCGCAGCGAACCAGAGTCTGACCAAAGAGCTCCAGCGTTTCTGCCCGCCGCGCCGGCTCCGGCCACTCGGCCAAGGCATGCCAGAGCAATGCCAACACATGGCCGAGGCGGTCCCCGCAGTGCTCGAACCCCTGCTCCGCAGCCGCAAGGCACTCCCGGGCACCGGCGCCGTCCCCATTGAAGACCAGCGCGCCGCCCAGGGACAGATCGACCACGGCCTCGACCCAGCGGTCGCCGGCCCAGCGGGCGGTTTCCACGCCTTCCTGGGCGCAGCGGCGGGCCGCATCGATATCCCCCACCACGCCCAGAGCGCGTATCCGGCCGATCATGGCCTCGACGCGCATGCGCCGGACCACTAGTTCGTCTCCGAAGCGCACGGCCAACTCGTAGCACTGTTCCGATTCATGGCATGCCGCCGCATCGAAGTTGGGCGGCACGCGATCCTCCAGCACGTGGCGGTCGGCGATCAACTGCCAGGCATGCCCGAGGCGGGCATACGCAACCGTCGTCACCAGAGGCGACCCCAGCCGCTGCCCCAGTTCCACGCCTTGTTCGGCCAATGACCTCGCCGCCCCGGCGTCACCCTGGACCGAACGCAGCAGCGACAGCATCAATACCGTTTCCCGATGCGAGTGGGGAGGCCGCCGCTCGCCTCGGGATTGTTCCTCCTCTTCTCGCCGCAGCCGCTTCTCCAGCAGCGCGGAGCACTCGCCCACACGCCCCATCCGCAACAAAATGCGGGCCTGGAGGATCTCGGTCGCATCCGTCTCCCCGCCCAGCGCCTCTGCTTCGCGATGCAGCGCCTCGGCCTCCTCCGGGAAGCCCAGGTTCAGCTTGTTTTCGGCAAGCTGAACCAGCAGCCCCGGACGATTCGCCGCAGCCTTGTCGGTCAAAGCGAGGACCTGCTCCAGCAGGTCGGCGGCCTGGGCCGGGCGGACGGTGTCGAGGTAGACCATGGCCTGCCCGCGCAAGGCCCGCGCCACGCCCTCGTCGGATTCTTGCTCCCGCCACAATGCCTCGGCCGCGGAGAGATCGTCCAAGGCCTGCTCGTAGCGTCCGGTGAGCCGGGACAAGGCACCGCGGACCAGAAGAATGGCGGGATCCGAAGCGAAGGCATCATTGGGCAGCAGCCCCAACCACTCCTGCAGAATTCCCAATCGCCCGGCGGTCAGCACGGCCGGGGCCACAGCGGAGATCCGTTCCGCCGCACGGCGGTAATCCCCCGCCTTCAAGCTGTGGTAGATGGCCTCCTCCGCCTGCCCAGCGGCGTCGAAATAGTCGGCGGCGGCAACATGACAGGCCTGGAACAATTTCGGGACCTTGAGCAACCGCTCCTGCAGAAATTCCCTGAACAGATGATGGTAGCGGTAGCTGCCGTCGCCCAACTCCACCACAAACAACCCCTGCTCCCGCAGGCGCTGGAGGTTGTGCTCCACATCGGCATCGCCCACCACGGCCTCACAGGCAGCGGGAGTGACCACGCGCAGCACCGAGGTGTGAAGCAGGAACGTGGCCAGGTCCGGGTCCTGGCGTTCGAAGGTCTCCTGCAGAAGGAATCGGAACAGCGGACCAGCGCCGGCCGGCCCGCCTTCGAACAGTTCCGCCGGTCTCCGGTGGCCGCCATCGCCGCCCCGCAGGCTTTGCCAGATCAGCTGCACGGCAATGGGCCAACCCTCGGAGACCCGGCACACCTGATCCAGCTCGGCGTCGGTCAGCCCGTCGCCTGCATCCGACCGGAACAGGTCCTCGATCTCTCCACGAGTAAGCGCCAGGTCCTCGCTCTCGAACCGCAGCACCTGTGCCTTGGCTTCCCAGCCGATCAGCCCGGGCAGATCCGGCTGTACGCGGGTGGAATCAACACGTGCAGTTGAGCCGGCAGGTGGGTGAGCAGCCGGTTGACCAGCCCCCGCACCGGACCATCAGCGGCTCCGGCATGGAAATCATCGAGCACCAATACCAGGTCGGTGGCAAGCGTGCTGCTCACGCCGTTGATCAAGGCATCGAGAACGCGGCTCCATTCCGGCTCCGCCGCCGACCCCTCCATTTCCCGCAGCCGAGCCTGGGCCGGCGCCGCGGCATCGGGCTGCCGCTGGGCAATGGCGGCGGCCAGATGGATCAGGAACTGGCGCGGATCGCTGTCGGACTCATCCATGCTGTACCAGCAGGCGATGCCGGCCAGTGCTTCGCCGCGCACCAGATCGGACAGAATGGACGTCTTGCCGTAGCCGGGACCGGCGTGGACCAATGTCAGCCGGTAATCCACAACCCGCGCCAGGCGCCGCAAAAGGTCACGCCGGACCACCGACCGGCCCGACGGCGCCGGTGGCGTGATCTTGGTCAGCAATAGGGAATCCGGCCAGTCCATGCCCCAATTATGTGCCTGTCTACCAGCGGCGACGCAAGTTCCGACTCACCCGGCCGATATGGTAACCATCGGGTAACCACTCTTCTCTATTGGTTGGCAATTATCGAATAGGTAACCAGACGTGGAAGATGCCGCCATGACAAGCATGCCACCGGCTGAGGCCTACGCCGCCGGGCGACGATCGGGAATCATGCGCCGCCCCGCCAACCGCCGCCTTGCCGGACCGGTGCTGGCGGCCGCGGCGGCGCTGAATATCGCAGCGGGAATTCTTGTCGCGGCGGCGGAACCCATCGGGTCGTGGGCATTGCCCGCCGCCCTGTTCGCCATTGTGGCCGCCGTTGCCGCTATCGTCCTCGCTGCGCTGCTCCATGCGCGCGCCGTCCGCCCCCTCGAACGACTTCGGGCGGTAGCGGCGCGGCTGGCTCATGATCCGGCGACGGCGGATGAAGCCGTCGGATCGCTGGACGCACTGGTGAGCAACCTCGAGCACTCGGTGGGCGCGCTGCAGCAAGACGGCCTGCGGGTGGCGCTGGCCGCGGCCCATATGCGCAAAGTCATTACCGACGGCCAGACCAACGTGGAAAGCCAGGAGCAGTTGGCCGACCAGATCTCCCGATCCAGCGAGGAGACCTCGACGGCCATCGACGACATCACCGCCAGAACCGCCACCATCACCAGTACCAATTCCCGGAATCTGGATCATGCCCGCGAATCCCAGCAAGGGCTCAACGAGACCGCCGACCAACATCGCCTCCAACAACAGCCGCATCAAGGATTTCCAGACCACGGTCCAGGAACTGCTGAGCACCTCGGAATCCGTGCAGAAAGTGCTGCAGACGGTTCAGGGATTTTCCAAGCAGACCAACATGCTGGCGCTGAACGCCTCCATCGAGGCGGCCCGGGCCGGCGAACAGGGACGGGGATTCGCCGTGGTCGCGGACGAAGTGCGGGACCTGGCCGAGAAGGTACGCCAGGCTGCCGAAGCGATCGGCACCCAGGTGTCCTCCATGAACTCGGTGATCGGCGAGATCGCCCAGGGCACCTGGGAAATCGCCGACCAGATCCGAGGCCGCCCGGCACGCGCTGACGGAAGTCGCCGGCCAGTTCACGTCCATGGTGCAGGACTTCGAGTCCACCCACTCCGATCTGGAGCTCATCAGCTCCGGCCTGGAGGAACTGTCGGCCACCAACCGCGAAGTCAACGAACGGACCGCGGAAATCGGGCGTCTGGGCCAGGTCATTCATGCGGACATGTCGAATTCGGAACGCCAGTCGGCCGTCCTGCGGGAGGCCACCGAGACCACCCTGTCCCAGCTCTCCACGCTGTCGCTGGGCCACAGCCGCTTCGACGAAATCCTCAACCGCATGCGCCAGCGGCGGGATACCATGAGCGGAATCTTCGACGAACTTGTGAAACAGGGCGTGAACGTGTTCGACCGCGACTATCGCGAAGTCCCCAATACCACGCCCAAGAAATACACGGTCACCTACATCGCGCCCCTTCGCGAGCGCACCCAGGACCTCATCGACCAATGGCGCAAGGAAGTCCCGGGAACGGCCTACTGCGTGTTCGCGGACGCCAAGGGCTACCTGGCCGTCCATCACCGGGAGATGAGCCAGCCCATGACCGGCGACCCGGACAAGGACCTGCGCTTCAGCCGCCAGGAACGCTTCTACGCAAGCACCGAAACCGAGCTCCGCCGGCTGCAGTCCGAGCGGGAGTTCCTGCTTCAGACCTACCTGCGCGACAACGGCGACGTGCTGGTGGACTTCTCCATGCCCATTTTCGTGGGCGAGAAGTATTGGGGCGCCCTGGCCTGGGGTCTGCTGCCATCAGCCTTCCTCGGCGACAATGACTGACCAAGCCACCACGTTCGCCACTCTTCTCTCCTGACTATCAACAACTTGCCGCCGGGTATCCCGGCGGTAACCCCCCTGTCGTAGCGTCAGGCTATGGACTTCCCATAACGCCGTGCCCGCGGATTTGCGGGCCTGGACCCAAGGTGCCCGGAGAGACTGATGACACCACACAAAGATAGAGAATTCGTGACCGCCGACGGTTTGAAGATGGCCTACCGGGTCTGGGGCGATCGGCCGGAAACCCTGCTTTGCGTACACGGTCTGACCCGCAATGGGCGGGACTTCGACACCCTGGCCGAACACCTCAGCGACCGCTACACGGTGATCTGCCCGGACATGATCGGCCGCGGCCACTCGGACTGGGCCGAATCCGCGGAGCAGTATCAGCTGGGCACCTACGTCCGCGACATCCTGGGCCTGCTGGCGCAGGTTGGCGCCAGCGAGATCGACTATCTCGGAACCTCCATGGGCGGACTGATCGGCATGGCACTGGCCTCCCAGCCGGGCACCCCGGTGCGCCGACTGATCCTCAACGACGCGCCGCCCGAGGTCTCGGAAGAAGCGCTGCAGGGGATTGCCGACTATGCCCGCGCCTTCCCCCACACCTTCGCCACGCTGGAGGAGGCCGAAGCAAAATACCGTGCCACCTACAGCGGGCTCGGCCGGCTTTCCGAGGCCCAGTGGCACAAATTCACCCTGGACAGCGTGCAACGTACCGCCGACGGGCGCTGGGAAAGCGCCTATGACCCCAAGATCATCGACACCCAGGACTCCCCCCCGGGGGGCCTGGATGTCTGGGATCTTTACAAGGCCATCCGCTGCCCCGTGCTGGAGCTGCGAGGCGCCGAATCCCCCATCGTCAGCCCGCAGGTCGCCGACAAGCTGAGGCAGGTTCCGGGCACCACCGTCGTGGAAATCGAGGGCTGCGGCCATGCTCCGCCGCTGGTCAGCGAGGATCAAATCCGGATCGTGGCGGACTTCCTGGCAACGGAAACCGCCTGAATATCGCCTTTGCGAATCAACTGACTAATCCGAAGCAACAAGGAGGGCCACGCACCCAAGAAAATCACCGACCTATCGCCACGCGGGCGGACGCCGCGCTATCCCGTGGCAGCGCCAAGGAACCGGCGTCACCCAATAAAAAAATAGATTCGTTTGGAGGAGTAAACCATGAGCAACGCTACGAGAAATACTGCCGGGCGCAAACGCCGCCTGGGCCTTCTTTCGCTTTTGCTGGTATTCGGATGTTCCGTATCGGGGATGGCGCAAGCCGGGCAATGGCTCAGCAAGACATCCTGGGACTGGTTGTGGGGTATCCGCGACTACAACGTCTACATTCCGGACGGTTACACGCCGGGCCAGCCCATGCCACTGGTCCTCGGCCTGCATGGCTGTCTGCAGAACCCCTCCCAGTTCGCGGGCGCGAGCCGGCTCAACCAGAAGGCCGACCAGGAAGGCTTCATCGTGGTCTATCCCAACCAGGCCACCTGGGCGAATCCGTCGCAGTGCTGGAACTTCATGCTGACGATCAACCAGTCGCGCGGCTCGGGTGAACCCGCCGCCGTCATGAAAATGGTCAACTGGGTCCGCAGCCACTATTCCGTGGACTCCCATCATATGTACGTAATGGGTGTGTCCGCCGGCGCTGCACTGACTTCGATCATGATGGCCTGCTACCCGGACGTGTTCGCCGCGGGAGCCGTGGAAGCCGGGCCCATGTACAAGGCCGCGGTGGGTCCCATAACAGCGGCGGCGGCCATGCTGGTCAGCAGTCCTTATGACCCCAACCAGCGCGGCTACGATGCCTGGTCATGCGGCGGAAAACGACACTTGCTCACGCCGGTGATCGTGTTCCAGGGCAACTCCGATATCGTGGTCAACCCGCGCAACGCCGATCAGGTCACTCAGCAGTTTCTGCAGACCAGCGACTACGCCGACGACGGCTACGACAACAATACGGTTGCCTACTCGCCCACCAGCAGCTGGCAGGGCGCGGTTCCCGGCGGCCATACCTACACCGTCAAGCAGTACAACTACGACGGCCAGACGCTGGCGATCCAATACAACGTGGATGGAATGAACCACGCCATCAGCGGCGGTGACGAGAGCTACCTATTCACCGACGCCGACGGGCCCGACTCCACCTCCATCATCTGGAATTTCTTCAAGAGCAAGCACCGCTAAACGCGGCCCCAGCGGCGAGGGGAACCACCGGTTCCCCTCGCCCTCTTCCTCCCCATCGGCTGGTACCCGGCCGGTAACCCCTCTTCGCTAGCTTCTCGGAAAAATACCTACTGTTTCCAATCAAGGAGCCCGGTCGGTTCCATCAACGCGGGCCCCCGCCCGCACATACGGGGCCGATCGCAAACGCGGAGGATCTCGCCATGCACTCAACCATGATGAACATGCCCCTGACGGTGAATCAGATCCTGAACCGTGCCGGGACCTTCTTTCCCGAGGTGGAGGTCGTCTCCCGCCGCCCCGACAAGAGCCTGCACCGCAGCACCTACGGCGAAGTGGCCCGGCGCGCGCGCCAGCTCGCCCAAGCTCTGGTCAAGGCGGGGCTGAAGAAAGGCGACCGGGTGGGGACCCTGATGTGGAACCACCACGAGCATCTGGCGGCCTACTTCGGCATCCCGCTGGCCGGCGGCGTTCTGCACACCTTGAACCTGCGCCTGCACGCCGACGACATCGCCTACATCGCCAACCACGCGGAAGACCGCTTCCTGATCGTGGACGACGTGCTCGTCCCCCTGCTGGAGCAGTTCCGTGAACCAGATCCGCGCCGAACGCATCTTCGTGGTCCCCTTCGGCGGCGAGGTGCCGGCGTCCTACGAGAGCTACGAGGATTTCCTCGCCACGGCCGACGAAACCGTTGGCCTGCCGCAGCCGGACGAGAACGATCCCTGCGGCATGTGCTACACCTCCGGCACCACGGGCCGGCCCAAGGGCGTGGTGTATTCCCACCGCTCCACCGTGCTGCATTCGCTGGTGTCCGCACTGCCGGACGTGCTGGACCTGGGCGCGGACGAAGTGATCTGCCCGGTGGTGCCCATGTTCCACGTCAACGCCTGGGGCCTGCCCTACAGCGCCGCGCTGGCGGGCAGCAAGCTGGTCTTCCCCGGGCCGCACATGGATGGCGAAAGCCTTCTGGATCTGTACCAGCGCGAGAAGGTCACCATGACCGCGGGCGTGCCCACGGTCTGGCATGCGGTGCTGAAGGTGCTCACCGACGGTGAGAAGACGTGGGACCTGGTCCCCGGTCTGCGCCTGGTCACGGGCGGCGCGGCCACGCCCGTGGCGCTGATGGAGGCCTTCGACCGGCACGGTTGCCGGGTGATCGCCGCCTGGGGCATGACCGAAACCTCTCCCGTGGGCAGCCTGGCCAAGCTCAAGCCCGAGATGGCGGACTGGCCCGCCGAGCGGCGCAACGAATACCGGGCCTCGGCCGGCCTGCCGGTGCCGTTGTTCGACATCCGCATCGTCGGCGATGAAGGGCCGGCGCCATGGGACGGCCACGCCCAGGGCGAACTGCAGATCCGTTCTCCCTGGGTCACCGCCAGCTACCACGGCCAGGTCGACGCCGACAAGTTCACCGACGACGGCTGGTTCCGGACCGGCGACGTGGCCACGGTCACCCCGGAAGGCTTCATTCACATCACCGACCGCACCAAGGACCTGATCAAATCCGGCGGCGAATGGATCAGCTCCCAGGAACTGGAAAACGAGCTCATGGGCCACCCCGGCGTGGACGAAGCTGCCGTGATCGCCGTGCCCCACCCCCGGTGGCAGGAACGGCCGCTGGCCGTCGTGGTCCGGCGGCCCGGGCGTGGAGGTCACCGCCGAGGAGCTGCTGGACTGCTCAGCGGCAAGTTCGCCAAGTTCTGGATTCCCGACGGCGTGGTGTTCGTACCGTCGCTGCCCCACACCTCCACCGGGAAATTGATGAAGCGCGATCTTCGCGAACAATACCGCCACTGGCACCAGAAAGCGCAGGTCGGCTGAACGGCAGCGCGCCCGGCCTCCAGCCGGTACCTCCGCTGTAACTGCTGCGCGCGATTCTCGCGTAAAGGGCGGCCGACGCCAACACCCCGGCCGCCCCGCGACAGCAGCCTTAGTGGAGGGTTCAACAATGACAACGAAAACAAAGGTGTATCTGCGCCGGTCAATCGGTCCTGGCGCTCGCCTTCGCGACCCTGGCGTTCGGCTCCGGCGCCGCATCGGCCGAGATTACGGACGGCATCATCAAGATCGGCCTGATGGCCGACGTCACGGGCCCTTATGCCGCCTCCTCGGGAATCGGCTCCCAGACCGCCGTCGAACTGGCCGTGGAGGACTTCGGCGGCCAGGTGAACGGCGCCGCCATCCAGGTGCTGCTGGCCGACGCCAAAAACGATCCCGCGACCGCGGTGAAGATCGCCAGGCAATGGCACGACCAGGGCGTGGACATGATCACGGACCTGCCTTCATCGGCCATGTCGCTCGCGGTGCAGAAGTACGCGCGCACCACCGAGATGGTCATGATCAACAACGGAGCCGGCACCGAGCTTCTGACCGGCGCTTTCTGCTCTCCCACCAGCATCCACTGGCAGTACAACACCCACGCCCTGGCTTCGGTGGCCAAAGCCATGGCGGCGGACAACCCCAATTCGAAATGGTTCGTCATCACCGTGGACCATGCCTTCGGCCGCAGCATCTACAACGACGTCAAGGCTTCCATAGAGCCGTACGGCGGGCACATCGTCGGCGCCGCCTACCATCCCTTCACCGAGATGGACTACTACCCGTATCTCAACAGGGCCCTGGCCAGCGGCGCCAACGTAATCGCGGTGGGCAACGCCGGCAAGACGCTGGACCAGCTCATCCGCCAGGCAAAGGAAATCGGGGTGGGCAATAACGGCACCCGGTTGGTCAGCATTCTTACCCTGATGCAGGACGTCCGTGCGGTGGGCCTCTATGCCGCCGCGGGCATGCGTTTCGTCGCTCCCTACTACTGGAACGCCAACGCCGCCTCCCGGGCATTCGCCCAGCGCTTCCGCGCACGCATGGGCACCATGCCATCCTCCGCCCAGATCGCCGATTACGCGGCCACACTGCACTACCTCAAGGCCGTGGAAAAAGCGGGAACCGACCGCGGCCGCGCGGTGGTCGACACCATGAAGAAGATGCCGATTCAGGACGGCATTACCCTCAACGGCTACGTCCGCGAGGACGGCCGCATGATCCACGACGTGTATTTCACTCAGGTCAAGTCCCCCAACGACCAGCCGCATTTCATGGACTATCTGAAAGTCCTGCGGGTCATCCCCGGCAGCAAGGCATTTGCCCCGCCTTCTCCCAGCTGCTCGCTGGTGCAGAAGTAATGCCCCCCGGAGCGAGCGCAGCGCCGTGCGGCGGGTATCCGGCCGGTAACCACCCTCGCCTAACGTTGCCTGACGCAGCCGCTCTAACGAGCGCTGCAAGGGAGAAGAACCAAAACCAATGGGCGCCCAGCCCGTTTGCGCGGAAATGCGCATGGGGCGGCGCCTGATCGGAACTGAGGAGCAGGAGTAGTCATGAAGAGATTCCCCGGATTGGTCGCGGCAGGCGTGCTGCTCGTCGCAGGAACCGCGACCGGCGCACAGAATGCGCCGATCAAGATCGCACACGTATTCGGCATCACCGGACCGTTCGCCCCGTATGCGCAGCAGTTGAAGCGAGGCATGCAGCTTGGCTTCGAATACGCCACCAATGGAACCAACAAGGTACTGGGCCGGCCCCTTGAGGTGCTGGACAAGGACACGCATCTGAAGCCCGGCCGCGGCCGGGCGCTCGCCGCTGAGGCTTATGGCGACGACGATGCCGCCATCGTGGTGGGACCGGCCTCCTCGGCCGTGGCTCTGGCCATGATCCCGGTGGCCGAGCGCTACAAGCGGATCATCATACCCGAGGGCGTGGCCGACTCCATCACCGGCAGCCACTGGAACCGCTACGTGGTCCGAGTTGCACGCAATTCCACCCAGGACGCCATCGCCAGTGCCGTGGCCATTGGCGGCAAGGGCAGTTGCGTGGGCACCATCGCCCAGGACTACGCCTTCGGCCATGAGGGCGTGGGCGCCTTCCGCAATGCCCTGGAATCATCCGGCGGGCGGATCGTGCAGGAGGAATACGTGGCCATGGACGCCAAGGAGACCACCGCGCCGGCACTGCGCCTGATCGAAGCCCTGCGTGGTGCCAAGGGCTGCACCCACAAGTACATCTGGCCGCTGTGGGCCGGTGGCGGCAACCCCTTGGGCGCCATTCTCGCCCAGAATCCGAGCAAATACGGGATTACCATCAGCACCGGCGGCAACATCCTCCCGGTGATGAAGAAGATGCATCCTTTCGCGGGCTCCACGGGCGCCATCGCCTACTACTACGAGCTGCCGAACAACCCCGTCAACGACTGGCTGGTCAAGGAGCACCTGAAGCGCTTCAACGAGCCGCCGGATTTCTTCACCGCCCAGGGCATGAGCGAAGCCATCGCCATCGTGGCGGCGATCAAGAAAGCCGGCTCCACCGACACGGAAAAGCTGATCAAGGCGTTCGAGGGCCTGAAGTTCCAGTCGCCCAAGGGGGAGATGTATATCCGGCCCGAAGACCATCAGGCCATGCAGAATATGTATCAGACCAAACTGGTCAACGAACCCAAGGTCGCCTGGGTGGTGCCGAAACTGGTCCGCGTAATCAAACCGGACGAAATCAAGGTGCCCGTCACCAATCAGAAATAGCCGATCGGCGCCGTCGGCCTGAGGCCGGCGGCGCTCTCTCCGGTCAGCGCTTGCGCGAAGCCAGCCACTCCCGCAACACCACCCCGGAATCCAGGCTGCGCAGCCGGTCCATCGCCAGATCCCAGCGCCCTTCCACGCACAGGCCGCTCATTCCGCCGTATTCATAGGCCGACACGGCCTCGTCCACGCAGGCCTGCCGCACGGCTTCGGCCAGAGCCTCCAGATCCGCCTCGGAAAATTCGCTGTTCATGGTCTTTCCTCCGTCCGGGCCAGCACGGCTCCCTCGCCTCAAGCCCATGAAAGTGTGATATAAAGTGCACCCGTCATTTCCGGTGCACTTGCCCGCATCAGCAGGAGTATTGCATGTCGACCATTCGCCAGGACGATCTGATCCAAAGCATCGCCGATGCCCTCCAATACATCTCGTACTACCATCCGGCCGATTTCATCAAGGCGGCCACCGAGGCCTACGAGAAGGAAGAGTCCCCGGCCGCCAAGGATGCCCTGGCCCAGATCCTGATCAACTCCCGCATGTGCGCCGAAGGCCACCGTCCCATCTGCCAGGATACCGGCATTGTCACCGTATTCCTGAAAATCGGCATGAACGTGCGCTGGGACGCCGACATGAGCGTGGAGGACATGGTCAACGAAGGCGTGCGCCGCGCCTACAACAACCCGGACAACAAGCTGCGCGCCTCCATTCTGGCCGACCCGGCCGGCAAGCGCATCAACACCAAGGACAACACGCCCGCCGTGATCTACATGGATCTGGTGCCGGGCGATAAGGTCGAAGTGGAGCTGGCCGCCAAGGGCGGCGGTTCCGAGGACAAGTCCAAGTTCGCCATGCTCAATCCGTCGGACAACATCGTCGATTGGGTGCTGGAACAGGTGCCGAAGATGGGCGCCGGCTGGTGCCCGCCGGGCATCCTGGGCATCGGCATCGGCGGCACCGCCGACAAGGCCATGCGTCTGGCCAAGGAAGCCTGCATGGAATCCATCGATATCCACGAGCTGCAAGCCCGCGGGCCGCAAAACACAGCTGAGGAGCTGCGCCTGGAGCTGTTCGAGAAGGTCAACCAGCTCGGCATCGGCGCCCAGGGCCTGGGCGGGCTGACCACGGTGCTGGACGTGAAGATCCGCGACTACCCCACCCACGCCGCCAACAAGCCCGTGGCCATCATTCCCAACTGCGCCGCCACCCGGCACGTGCACTTCGAACTGGACGGCAGCGGTGTCGCCGATCTGCCGGCGCCGCGGCTCGAAGACTGGCCCGAGATCACCCGCGAAGCCGGGCCCGATGCGCTTCGCGTGAACCTGAACGAGGTCACCGCCGAGGACGTGCGCAACTGGAAGCCGGGCCAGCGCCTGCTGGTCTCCGGCACCATGCTCACCGGCCGCGACGCCGCCCATAAACGCATCCAGGACATGCTCGCCAAGGGCGAACCCCTGCCCGTGGACTTCAAGGGCAAGTTCATCTACTACGTGGGCCCGGTAGATCCGGTGCGCGAAGAGGTGGTCGGCCCCGCCGGCCCCACCACCGCCACCCGCATGGACAAGTTCACCGAGATGATGCTGGACCAGACCGGCCTGCTCGGCATGATCGGCAAGGCCGAACGCGGCCCCGCCGCCATCGAGGCCATCAGAAAGCACCGGGCCGTGTACCTCATGGCCGTGGGCGGCGCCGCCTACCTGGTCTCCAAGGCCATCCGCAAATCCCGCGTGGTGGCCTTCGAGGATCTGGGCATGGAAGCCATCCACGAGTTCGAGGTGGAGGACATGCCGGTGACCGTGGCCGTGGATTCCAAGGGCGAATCCGTGCACAAGACGGGGCCGGCCGAGTGGCGCGCCAAGATCGGGAAGATTCCGGTCACGGTGGCGTAAACCATCAACCGCACACATGCAGATCGGATTGGCCAAACGTATTCCGACATTCCGGTGAAGCCGCCATCGCTCTCACCACAAAGGCACAGGGTACACGGAGAATATTCGAATCGCCTTTTGGCTTTCTCTGTGAACTCTGTGCCTCTGTGTTAAACCGGCTCTGAAGATCACCCAAGCAAACCCGTACGGTTGGATACGATTCGCCAATCCGAATAAATGCTATTTAGTAGTCGTAGCCTGGATGAAACGCAGTGCAATCCAGGGTATTTCCACGCAGCCAGGCGCCCTTGGAGCTGAGCGCAAGCCGACAAATCCACCGGGGTTCAACCACAGAGTTACACAGAGGAAGGCAAAGGCAATCTTCTTTTCCTTCCTCTGTGTAACTCTGTGTCCTCTGTGGTGAACGTCTTGCGGATTGATGCCTGCGCACGATGCCGACTTGCTCTCAGCCAAACCGACTGGCATCAACCGATCCACCTTAAATACTTTCGGAGGCTGTGACGTCTCTGCCGACGGCCAGCGGCGTAGCCCGGATAAAGCGAAGTGGAATTGGGGAATCCCCTATGCGACTCTCACCACAGAGGCACAGAGTACACGGAGAATAGTCGAATCGTCCTTTGGCTTTCTCGGTGAACTCTGTGCCTCTGTGGTTAACCGGCTCCGAAGATCACGCAGGCAACCCCGTACGGTCGGAAACGATTCGCCAATCCGATTAAATGATATTTAGCACCCCTCACCGGGGCGGAATCGAATACGTCGTAGTCACGTGGGCCACCGGGTCCTCGCTACCCTCCGAATAGATCGACACCTCCCCCACCGCCAACCGCTTCCCCACTTTCAACAATCGGGCTTCGGCGATGATATCGCCGGGGCTGGGCCGGTGCAGGAAGTTGATATTGAGGTTGGTGGTCACGGCTAGCGGCACCGGCCCGATCTCGCCCAGCAAGGCCGCGTACATTGCGCAGTCGGCGAGTCCCATCATGGTCGGCCCTGAGACGGTGCCACCCGGGCGCAGGTGCTCATCGGAGGTGGACAAGCGCATGCGCGCCGTGCGGTGGCCCACTTCCTCCACCGTGCCCACGCCCTGGGGGAAATGTTCGTCCAGAAACGCCTGAAGCTCGCCCACGTTCATCGCCGGCATTCAGATCCTCCATTCCTTCATGCGAAACGGGCCGTGTCCGCCTCGTCGGCTCCTTTACCCCGCTTCGCTTCGTACATGGCCTGATCGGCTTGCTGGATCAGGACTTTCGCGGAATCGCCGTCGGCCGGGAACATGGCGACACCGATGCTTGCGGTAACCTGCACCGTGGCGCTGCCGCCCCCCCGAGTGGCGACCACCACGGGCTGGGCCAGCGCCTCGCCGATCTTCTCGGCGACCTTGTTGGCCTTGTCACGGTTGGCGACGTCTTCCAGCAGCACGACGAACTCGTCGCCGCCGACGCGCGCCACGGTATCGTTGGCACGCAGCGCCTCCTCCAGGCCCCGTGCCAACACACAGAGAACGTTGTCGCCCGCCCGGTGGCCGTAGGTGTCGTTAACCGGCTTGAAACCGTCGATATCGATGAACAACACCGCCAGCACCTGACGATGGCGCTGCGCGCGGGCGATGGCCTCCTCCATCCGGCGTTCCAGATAGATCCGGTTGGGCAAACCGGTGAGGTGATCGGACAGGGCCAACTGCTCGTGGCTGCGTCGTTCCGACTCGATCAGCACGGATTGGAAGAACAACGCCCGGCGCTGCCACTCGATCAGGTATCCCGCGAACCCGACCAGCAGACTGGCCGCCACCAAATTGCTGAGATTGGTGAACAGCCAGATCGCCGGCGGATTTGCCGAGTCCAGTACGACGGCGGCGTAACCGGCCACCAGCAGGAGGTTGGCGGCCAGGGCGTTGGCGAATCGCAAACCCGAAAAACTGTAACCCCAGACCACCACGAGAATCAGGCCCACGTAGTAGGACTTTCCCACGTCGGCGTCACCCAGCAATATCATGCCGATCGGCCCGAAGCCCGCCACAAGGGCAACGGCGAGCAGGGATTCCTGTCCGAACCGGCGGAACAGGGGTCGGAATGTGGAGACGAATACGCCGAGAATCAGGCCCGTGGCCGCCAGGCGCATGAACCAGATCGACCGTAGGCATGTGGGAAGAACCACGGATCCTGGATGCCCAGGCCAAGATAGAGGAAGGCGCCAAGCAACAATGCGACCCGGCTCTGGGACAGCGTGCGCCGGCCGTAGTCATGCCGAAACGACCGCTCCAGGTGGGGATTGCGGAAGTCCAACCTGACTGGCCGCAAATCCGGTTTCTGTTCAAATCGGACGCTTGGTTTCACTGGCCTGGCCTGCCTCACCCCGGGGAGCACCCAACATGAGCGGGCCGTGCGGGGCCCGAACGGTGCCGGCCGGGCGCGACCGGCCTTTGGGTTTGACACGGTACCATCTTTCCCCATGGGTCGGCAGCCTTCCCGGGGTACCGATCGTCAGGCGATCTCCACACTTGAACCGCCAGGCGAAACAGACCGCCAGATCTTCACGAAACCGGGCGCAGGGAAACCAGATCCAACAGGTCGCCACGGCCCGGCTGATGCGCATCGACACCGTAGGTTTCCCGCACCCGCCCGGCCAAGGTGGCAATGGCGTCTTCCTCGCCATGAGTCAACACCAGCGGTGGACGATCGTGGAAACCGCCATACCAGCGCAGCAATCCGTTCTGGCCGGCGTGCGCCGACAAGCCGCCCACGGTATGGACCTGAGCGGCCACCCGCATGCTCTCCCCCCACAGGGAGATCCGCGATGCCCCTTCGACCAGCCTGCGACCCAAGGTGCCCCGGGCTTGAAAGCCGACGATGATGACGTGAGTCTGCTCTCGCCAGATGTTGTGTTTCAGATGATGGCGGATACGGCCGCCCGAACACATGCCGCTACCGGCAATGATGATCGCCCCCGAGCGGATGCGGTTGAGCGCCATCGATTCCTCGGTTGATACCGTGTACCGAAGATTGGGCAGTGCGAAGGGCTCCTCGCCGGGAGCGAGGCCCGCGTCGGCATCGGCGTTGAACAGATCACGATGCTGGCCGTAGACCTGGGTCGCGCGAATGGCCATCGGGCTGTCCAGAAACAAGCTCCAGCGATCGATTCCCCATTCGTGGAAATGCCGGCGAAATACGTAGAGCAGTTGCTGGGTCCGGCCTACGGCGAATGCCGGAATCAGGATATTGCCTTTGCGCTGCTCGGCGTCCTGGAGAATGCCGGCGAGCTCATCCCAGGTCGCCTCCCAGGGGCGGTGCTCGCGATCGCCGTAGGTGCTCTCCATGATCACCAGATCCGCGTCCGTCAGCAGAGTCGGTTCCCGCAGAATGGGGGCGCCGAGATGGCCCAGGTCGCCGCTGAAGGCCAGTTTGCGGGTCACGCCGCCCTCGGAGGCCCACACTTCGACCACCGCCGACCCCAGAATATGGCCGGCATCATTGAACCGGGCCTCGACGCCGGGCGCAATCTCGACCCGCGCACCGTAATCCAGACCGCGAAACCGGTGCATGGTATCGTCCGCCTGCTGACGGGTGTACAGCGGCTGCACGGGCTTCAGACCTTTCCGTTCCCGCTTGCGATTCTCGATCTCCGCATCCCGCTCGGCGAGGTAGGCCGCATCGGCAAGCATGATGCGGCACAAATCACGCGTGGCGCGATGAGTATGAATGCGGCCCCGGAAACCCGCGGCGGCCAATTGCGGGAGGCGGCCCGAATGGTCCAAGTGCGCGTGAGTAAGAATCACGGCGTCGATCCTCGCCGGGTCAAAGGGAAAAGGCTCTCGGTTGCGTTCCTCATCCCGGCGTCCGCCCTGAACCAGGCCGCAATCGACCAACACACGCGATCGCCCCACGCTCAGCAGGTAGCAGGAGCCCGTGACCTCCCCCGCCGCTCCCAGGAACTGCATCCGCATTCCGGTATCCCCCATCCGCCGCTGTGACTGCCGACTTTGTTCAATCCAGCATAGTCACTGCGCGGACCCCGCCGATTGACGGAGGTCATGGGCAGCGAATACGGCGAGACGGGGCTTGCAACGCTTGCCGACGCCCCAATCCTTGTCCTGTCCGCGGCCGCCGGTCGCGCGGCATCGGGATTAGAAGGACTTCAGCGGTTCAAGGAGAACAGCCATGAAGACACGGCTTTTGACGACGATGGCTCTGACCATGGGGCTGGTGCTGGGAATGGCCGGCACCGCCATGGCGGAGGAAGGGAGCGATTCGGGGCAACAGATGCAGACGATGGGGCAGCACACCATGGCCGGCACGGTCACTTCCATTGATCACAAGACGGGCTGGCTGCGACTCAAGACCGGACTGGGCACGCTGCGCCTTCATTACCCGCCGCCCACCGTCAAGGACGTCAAAAAGGGCGACAAGATGACGGCCCATCTGGGCTTCACCACTGAAAAATAGTGCTGTCGGGGCGGCGTTGACGCGACCGCCCCGATTCTTGCGGCGTAAACCGCCTCCATGACTGCATGGCGATCCCTTAGTCCGCGTCCAATCACAACGGCAGGTTCACCACGTGCATCCGGCCTCCCACCTGCACGGCCAACCGCAGCATTTTCGCCGATTTGGCCTCGTCCTTTCCCGGGAAGAACAAGTAGCCGTAAGCCAATTGGCCGTTCCCGATGCGCTGGTTCTGCAGGGATTCGCGGGCCAGATCGCCGCGTATGCGATCACCCAATTCCTGATTCGCCTTGGCTCCGCCGGCTATCGCGCCCACGCTGGCTCCGGCCACCGCGCCCTTGCCCGCCGTTTCCGCGATGTTCTGGCCGGTCAGTACGCCCACCGCGAAACCGGCCACCGCACCGGCGGCCCCCAGCAGCACGGACGACTTCGCCCCGCCGCTCAAAGTGGAACCCACGCTGACGTTGCTCTTGACCCGTTGATAGGCCTGGTCGGACGTCAGTAGCGGCCAGGCATTACCCTGGTTGTCCACCAGAAAGGTCTGGCTCGGGTCCACGGATACGGTCTTTCCGCTCTTGTTGTCCACCACGAAGCGAACGGGAAGCAGCCCGGCTCCCCGCGCGTCGAAACCGAGCGCGGCCTTGGCCTGATCGGGATCGACATAGGCCTGGGCGATCAGTTTTGCTCCGTCCACGTCCACCGCGTCGGCACGGGATTCGGGCAAGGGAACGGGGGCAACCCTCTCGCCGTAGCTGGAACAGGCCGTTAGCAGCAAGGCGGACAGAAACAACGCCAGAAACGACACGAAGCGCCGGGAGGCGCCCCTGGGAATACGCACCACAGTGAAACCTTCCATCGCCACACTCCCAAAAAGTGCCCCGGGAAACGCGGGCTGTCCGCCGAACCAAGTCGGCATCCATTAGATATGCGGCCCGCATCGCAAGTTCCCCAGTCGCAGCCGACCATGTGTATGAAGACCGGGCTCCCGGTCCTCCCCATTCCGGGGCCCCTGTTTCATAATTGGTGCACTGCAGCGCATAATGGCCGGCCTCCAACCACGCGAGGCTGCCATGGACTTCGACAACGACCCCCGCCTGCGACGCATCGACATGAGTTTCTATCGACGGTCCTTCGTAACGGGAGAGACCAACGAAAACCGCCTGCGGATTCAGTATTACTTCCGGGACGATGACGGGCACCTGTTCGCGGACATCTGGTTCGGCCCGGAAGCCGAAGGGCCGCCGGATTTCGCCCACGGCGGAGCGCTGGCGGCAATACTCGACGAGGCCATGGGCGTCATGGCCTGGTTCAACAAACATCCCGTGGTCACCGTCAACATCGGCATCGACTACCGCAGCCTGATGCCGCTGGAACACGAAGCCGTGCTTGAGACCTGGATCGAGCGCACCGAAGGCCGCAAGATCTACACCTACGGCGAGATCCGCTGCACCGATGGCACTGTGGTTACCAGTGCCCAGGGCCTGTTCCTGACCTTGCCCATGGAAAAGTTCGGTGCCCACCGGGAATTCATCGCGAGGCACTACGGCTTGTAGCCGTGCGGCGTGAATACCATGCCATCGATGGCCTTGCCGACAAGCCGTGCAGAAAGATCGACAAGGTGATGACGATCAGGGTAATCGAAAGGATGTCCAGCCCTACGGGTTGGGGCACGCCGTGCCGGATGGCGAACATCAGGTAGTACAGCGAGCCGATACCCCGCACGCCGAACCAGGCCATCATTTGCCGCGTTCGGGCCGGGGCGGCGCTGCCGGCGAGACCCAGGGCAACGCTGACGGGTCGAGCCACCAGGAACAGAAAGGCGGCGCACGCCACGGCCCGCCAGCTCCAGGAATTCGCGAACAGGCTACCGCCGATGAGAACCACCAGCGCCAGTTCGCTGAGCCGCTCCAACTGTTCGTTGAAGGTCAGGGCGTGCCCCGACATGGACATGGTGCCGCCCCGACCGCCGGGGTCGTCCCGCATCAGGCGCTGTTCCGTCTGGCGCAATGTCACGGCCGCCACGAACACGGCAAGAAAGCCGTAGGCGTGGCACAGCACGGTTACGCCGTAGACCACGCCCACGAAGCCCAGCCCCAGAAAATCCGGCAGCCATTCGCTGGCCAGGCGCGACCGCAGCCGATGTATGGCGTGCGCCATGATTCGGCCGCCGGCCACGCCGAAGGCCACGCCCGCCGCACAGGCCCAAATCACATCCAGCCATAGCCACCGCATGGCGGACGGGCCGATCTCGTGCAACCCCAACAGGCCCAGCCCCAGCATCACGAACGGAAATGCGGTGCCGTCGTTCAACCCGGCCTCGCCGGTCAGACCGAAGCGCAGGCGCTCATGGTCATGGGGATGGCGGATCTGCACCTCCGTGGCGAGCACCGGGTCCGTGGGGGCAAGGATGGCACCCAGCAGCACGGCCGCCCCCCAGGACATGCCCATCAGCCAATGGCCGAACGCCGCCATCAGCCCCACGGAAGCCGTCATGGAGATCAGCGCCAGCCGGATCGGCAGGCGCCAGCGCGCGTACTTCAGAGGAAGCTGGAACTTCAACCCCGCGCTGAACAGCGATACCAGCACCGCGCCCTCGGCAATCACCTCCAGCACGGCCGATTGCTTCAGCGGGTTGAAATGGAACAGATAAAGGCCGGTCGGCCCCACGATCAGGCCCACCACCAGGTAGACCATGGCGGTGGTGACCGGAAGCCGCTTCAAGAGCCAGAAGGAAAACCCCACGGCCAGCAACAGCAAGCCGAGCAGGGTGAACCAGGTTGCATTACTCATTGACCGCCCGTCTCCGGCCAAACCAGGATTTCATCCATGGCGCCTCCGATTGCCCGTGTGCCCTGGCGGAGCACTATACGGATCGGGGGCGCGAATTCACCTGTCTCAGCGATGCGACGGACGGTTGCACCGGGTTCTGGGGAGACGCTGATTTACTCACACGGCCGCGTTACGGCCTGAGAAGCCGGCATGGTAGGCGCGCCGCGCAGCGCAGCGCAGCGCCATAGTCGCTCTACGGTCAAGCGGCGCAACACCCCAGGGCGGCTTCTCAGGCCGTAACCCGAAGGGCTCAGCCCTGTTTTGGCCCCTGGCGGTGTTGCGCCACCGGCCCCGTAGCGACGGCTACGCGACCGCCACCGCGCCTACCCAGATGACCAAAACAGACCTGAGCGCGGACGCGTGAATAAACTCAGCGTCTCCCTAGCGACGCGACGCGAAGAACGCCTCCACGGCGGCCCGATGCTCGGGCGAGGCCAGACGCCGGGCGAAAGCGGCTGCCTCGGTATCGATAATCCCGTGCAGGCGCCGGCGTTCGGCTTCGGGCTTCATCAGGGCCTTGGTCTCGGCCAGGGACTCCGGCGGCAACCCGGCAAGCCGGGCGCAGACGGCGGCGGCGCGGCGCTCAAGTTCCGAGGGCGCGCAGACCTCCCCCACGATGCCAAGCCGCCGGGCCTGTTCGGCATCGAACGGCTCGCCCAGCATCAATGCCCGCGCCGCGGCGGCGTGTCCGGCCATGCGGGGAAGCAGGTAGGAACTGGCGAACTCCGGGACCAGGCCCAAGGGCACGAACGGCAGGGCAAAGGTAGCATCCGAGGCAGCCAGCACCAGATCGCAGTGCATGAGTACCGTGGTGCCGATGCCGATGGCATTGCCCTCAACGGCGGCCACGAGCGGCTTCGGAAAATCCACCACCAGATGCAGGAAACGGATCAGCGGCAGCTCGGCCAGGCCCGTGCCCTGCCGCACCACCTGCTGGAAATCGGCCAGATCATTGCCGCTGGTGAAGTTGCCGCCGGAACCCGCCAGCAGCACGGTGCGAACCTCGCCGGAGGCGGCCGAAGCCAGGGCGGTGCAGACGGCATCGTACATGTCCTGGGTCAGCGCGTTCTTCTTGTCCGGCCGGGACAAGCGGATGGTGAGAACGTAATCCTGGAGCGTGGTTTCCACGTGGGCGTCCATAGGGCCTCCGGGCGGGTATGAGTGGCACTAAACAAACACGGGGCGTGCCACCGCGCAAGCGTTTCGAACCAGCCGGTGCGGCGTCTTCGGGCCGGCGTATTGAGAAATGCCGCGACGGACGCATCTCCCCAGGGGCGGCGACGCCGTCCCGGAGCCGCCGGTCGGCAGCCTCCGAACTCAATCCCTTGGGAGAAACCATGAGCAACAAGGCAACGTTCGCCCAATGGAGGCCGCACCCGTGGCATGGGCTCGGCCCCGGAGCCCATGCACCCACCGTGGTCACCGCCTTCATCGAGATCACACCCTTCGATCTGATCAAGTACGAGATCGACAAGGCGTCGGGCTTTCTCCGCGTGGACCGACCCCAGCGAACATCATCGCTGCCGCCGGCTCTGTATGGCTTCATTCCCCGGACTCTCGCCGGCGAGCGTGTGGGAAAGCTGATGGCCGGGGCCGAGCGCGGGGACAATGACCCGCTGGACATATGCGTGTTGAGCGAGCGCCCCATTGATAGAGCGGAGGTGCTGCTGGACGCCCGGGTGATCGGCGGCATCCCCATGCTCGACGACGGCGAGGCAGACGACAAGATCATCGCCGTATTGCGCAACGACGATGTGTGGGGCCACGTGAAGGAAATCGATGATATCCCGCTGGCCCTGACCCAGCGACTACTGCACTACTTCTCGACGTACAAACTGATCCCCGGCCGGGAGTCGAACGTCCGGGTGGGCGAAATCTATGGCCGCCTCCATGCGGAAGCGGTCATCAATGCCGCGCTGAGCGATTATGCGGAGCGATTCCCCGCCGCTGTGGAGTAGACCCGAGGCTTCTCAGCCGATGTACTCGCGCAGGGTCACGAACCGTTCACGCGCGTGGGCATTGAGCCCCCGGCCGGCGGCCTTTTCCACCAGCGTTTCACACTCCTGCCAGTCGTCGGCGGTCAGGTCATTCTCCAGCTTCGGGAACACCTCGGCCTCTTCCCGCTCCATATGATGATACTGCTTGGCCATATAGGCATGGCCCAGGTTCACCAACAGGTCGCGACCGACCACCGCACCGTCGAGCACGTCTTCCACGGCCTCAAGGAACTCCAGCCCCAGCAGCCGTAGCTCGCCGTGTTCCGCGCTCAGCGCCCGCACCACGCGCGTGGCGTCCCGGTTGCGTTGCACCAGCCGCTGGTACAGCAGGTCCTCCCGCACGTGATGGAACAGATCCGGATATTGGGTCATGTAGTGCATGGCGTCGCGTAGCAACTCGTAGTCCGCATCCTCTTCCGTTTCCGCGGCGTCGAGCTGTTCATCGATCACCTGGAGGATGCGGCGGACATCACGATGCTCCGCTCTCAACTGTTCAATCATGGTCATATCGTAATCGCGCTCCTGTCGGGTCCGCTCAAGCCGGGACACGCTTCCTGCCTTCCCGTCTCATTGTGCGGCAGGTGCCCGGCCCATGGTCTTGCCTCAGATCAAGAGGCCAGGCCACCGGCAGGTGTAAAAACAACGGACAGGCATTCGTGGGAGGACGCCAGCAATGACCCGGCAAGCGCAGACACCCGACGTCGGCAGTCCCGACCCGGAACGCCGTAACTCGCCGATCATGCAGCCCATGGACGAGGAGGAGCGGCCGGAGACCCTGGACGACGCCCTTGCGGGCGGCGCCTGTTACTTCAACGACAAGGCCTACCCGGCGGGCAGTCACGTCCGCAGCGGCTCGGCGCTGCTGCGGTGCGTGGACGGGGTTTGGGAGGAAGTGGGCCCGGCGGACCCGGACAACCCATAGTCGAGCCTGCGCTCAGCGGACGGCCGCGGCCACCAGGTCAAGGCCCAGAAAAACGCTGAGCAGCACCACATTCAACGCCCAGAATACGGTGAGGCCGCGGGCCAGATACGCCCACATTTCCCGGTCCACATTGAATGCGCAGCGCCAGACCGATACCACGATCCATACGGTGTAGACGGCCACCACCGCCAACATGATCAGGTAGTAAATCGCGCTCATGCCGGCGAACGCCACCGGCGCGGCCAGCAGCGCCGTCAGAATCGCGCTACCCAGCACACCGTACAACCAATACACCACCCACAGGCGCCCGCGCCCCTGCCAGAATCTGTGCACAAAAATCTCTTCACTCATGCTCTCTCCCTCCATCGGCGTCATCTTGCCGGCCCCTTCAGGCTGTATAAGTTTAGCTCCACTTCAGGCCGCCCGCTCCCGTTCCCAGGGCGGCACCGGCGTGAACTGCTCGGCGAGAAAGTCCACAAACGCCCTCACTTTGGGCGACAGGTGCCGCCGGTGCGGATAGAGCACGTAATAGGCGGACTTCTCATGGGTGTACTGGGGCAGCACAGGCACCAACCGGCCCGCCCGAATGTCGGGCGCCACCAGCCATGTGGATAGCCGGGCCAGACCCGCTCCACCCAGGGCCGCGGCATATAGCGCGTCGGCGGTATTGGCCTGGAAGTTGCCGGAGACGTGCAGCACGCGGCTATCCTCCTTGCCCTCGAACTCCCAGTCGTTGAAGCGGGATACCGTGTATAGCGTCAGGCAATTGTGGTTCAGCAGGTCCTCCGGCGACTTGGGCATCCCATGGGCCTGGATATAGGCCGGGGCCGCACAGATGATCCGACGGTTCACGGCCAGCTTGCGCGCGATCAGGCTGGGGTCATCCACCTGCTCCTGCAGCCGGATGACCGCGTCGAAGCCTTCCTCGACCACGTCCACCGGCCGGTCGGTGAGTTCGATCTGCAATTCCAGATCCGGATAGTGCTCCAGAAACGTATTGAGCCGAGGCAGCACTTCGCCACGGGCAAAAGCCGCCGTGGCGCTGACCTTCAAGCGCCCGCGAACCTGCTCACGCAGAGAGGCGACCGTCTCCTCGGCTTCCTCGATGGCGTCGACGATACGCTTGCACCGTTCGTGGAACAACTCGCCGGCCTCGGTGAGGTGGATATGCCGGGTGCTGCGATTGAAGAGCCGAACGCCAAGGCGATCCTCCAGACGCTGAATCTGCTTGCTGACGGCTGAAGGCGTGAGGTCAAGGGCTCGGCCGGCAGCGGAAAAGCTGCCCTGCTCCACGGCGCCGATGAAGATCTTCATCTCAGCGGTCTTGTCCATGACGGCTCCAGGATTCGTGAATGTTGGGAATAAATCCTATGCCGCTCGCCAGGATTTTCAAGCGCCGTTCGGCAGGTAAGCTTGGTTCCAATGATCGAGGGCATCTCCCTGATCAGTTTGCTTCTCCTCCCTTATGTTTGGCCGGCCTTCCCCAGGTCGGCTTTTTTTTCGGCCATGAAAGACAACGGCCGATCAGGTTGCCGTCTCCCGGCGCGCCCCGGGGCCGGACGTTTTGCCGCCCGAACGAAACAACCCGGTCATCGCCACCAAACCGAACACAGGCCCCGGCACGAGCAGCCAGATGGCCCGGGGCCCCCAGGCGGGCCATGCGCTGGTCAGCAACTGGATGGACACAATAGAGATGGCGTACCCCACCGCGTTCTGAATCGCCAGCGCGCTGCCCACGTAGGCCGGCGGACAGGTGGAAGCCGCCAGGCTGGAGAATTGGGGCGAATCGGACGAGATGGACCAGCCCCACAGCAGCAGGACCGCTACGGTGGGCCAGCCCACCATGGGTGCCAACACGGGATAGAACAGGCACACCAGTCCGGAAATGCTGAGCAGCACGAAGGCGACCGGCGCCGAGCCCACCCGGCGGCTCACGCGTCCCCCCATGAAACAGCCAATGCCACCGGCGGCAATCACGCCGAAGGACAACAGGGATACCGCGGGCGAATCCGTGGTCGACCGGCCCAGCGCCAGGGCCGCCATCAGCGGGGTCAGGGTCCAGACGGCGTAGAGTTCCCAGATATGGCCCCAATAGCCCAAAACGGCGCCCCGGAACCGGCGATCGCGAAAGGCGGCCAGAACACCACCCGCCCGGCGCTGTCCCGCCGGATGCGCGTGAGGCCCTTCGCCGAGCCAGGCAACCATGGCGGCGGCGACCAATGCCAGCAGCGATGAGGCGCTGACCACCAATCGCCAATCCAGCGTTCCACCGACAGCGTGCAGCAAGTGGGGCAGCGCCGTGCCGATCACGAGCATGCCCACCAGCCAACCGAGCGCCTGCCCCCGGGCCTCCGGCTCCCAGCTCACCACCAGCTTCATGCCCAGCGGGTAGACGCCGGCCAGGGCAAGCCCCGTCAGAAATCGCCACACCAAGCCGCCGTCCAGGCCACCCGACAACCAGGCGAACCCACCATTGGCCCAAGCACCGAACACCGCCGAGAACGTGAAAATACGGCTGGACGGCCAACGGTCCGCCAGGCCGCTCAGCGAAACGATCAGTGTGCCCGTAATGAAGCCGGCATTGACGCTGCTGGTCAGATAACCCAGTTCGGCGGTAGTCAGGCCCCACTGCCTGGCCAGATCCCCCGCCGCCGCGTTGGCGGAAAACCACAGCGATGTACCCAGGAGTTCGGCGACGACGATCAGCGCGACGGATTGCCTCATGGGAAAACAATACGATGCCCCGGAGGAAACCGCGAGTCCCGGCCGCGAAAGCTGACAAACTCAGCGGCAAGGTGCGTACAATTCCGCCATCGCCAACACGGACCGTTTCCACCTCCGGGGGCCCCTGAATGTCCATCCTCCAAGACAGCGCCATCTATCTCCTGGCCGCGGTGATCGCCGTGCCGCTGTGCCGTCTGCTGGGCTTCGGCTCCGTGCTGGGCTACTTGGCGGCGGGCTTGGCCATCGGTCCGTGGGGGCTGGGATTGGTCACGGACGTGGACAGCATCCTCCATTTCTCCGAGGTTGGCGTGGTGTTCCTGATGTTCATCGTGGGCCTGGAGCTGCAGCCTTCACGGCTTTGGGCGCTGCGCAAATGGGTGTTCGGCGTGGGCGCGGCCCAGGTGGGCGTCGCCGGCGGCGCGCTGTACCTGGCGGCTCTGGCCTTCGGCCTGCCGCCGCGTGCGGCCGTGGTGATCGGGCTGGGCCTGGCGCTTTCCTCCACCGCCTTCGTGCTGCAGATGCTGGCGGAAAAGAATCAACTCACCAGCCATCACGGACGGGCGGGTTTCGCCATTCTGCTGTTTCAGGACCTGGCGGTTATCCCGCTTTTGGCGGCCCTGCCGCTGCTGGCGAACAAGGGGCTTGGCCTGGATCTGGGGGTCGGCGCCGCCCTCGTGACATTCGCTTGGCGTCTGGGTTTCTTCGCCTTGTTGGTGGCAGGTGGGCACTATTTGCTGCGCCCGGCGTTCCGGATGGTGGCCGGAGTCAAGGTGCCGGAAATCTCCACGGCCGCGGCGCTGCTCGTTGTCATCGGCGCCGCATTGGCGGTGGACTGGATCGGCGCTTCCATGGCCCTGGGCGCGTTCATGGCCGGCGTTCTGCTGGCCGATTCGGAATACCGCCACGAACTCGAAGCCAACATCGAGCCCTTCAAGGGACTGCTGTTGGGGCTGTTCTTCATCGCCGTGGGCATGTCGGCGAACATGGGCCTGGTCATGCATGCGCCGCTGCTGGTCGCCGGCGTCACGGCCTCCCTGATAGGCCTGAAATGGCTTGCCATGTTCATCGTCGGCAAGGCCATGCGGCTGCCGGGCAACGCGGCGCGGCGCCTTGCGTTCACCCTGGCTCAGGGTGGCGAATTCGGATTTGTGCTGTTCACCGCCGCCGTGAACCGGGGCATTATCGACCGGCCAACGGCGGATCTGCTGATCCTCGCGGTTACCTTTTCAATGGCGCTGACCCCGCTGCTCTACCTGGTCGACGAACGGGTCATCGAACGGCTGTTCACCCGCGCCACCGAACCTGAGTTCGACACCATCGACCCGGAAGACCACCGGGTGATCATCGCCGGATTCGGCCGCTACGGCCAAATCATCGGCCGGCTCTTGCGCTCCCAGGGCATCGCCTTCACGGCGCTGGAAGCCAGCCCCGCACAGGTGGATTTCGTGCGCCGCTACGGCAACAAGATCTACTATGGGGACGCCTCGCGGCCGGAGCTGCTGCGGGCCGCCGGTGCGGAGCGGGCCAAGGTCCTGGTGCTGGCGATCGACGACGTCCAGGCCTCGGTGGAGACGGCCCATGCGGTGCGGGAACAGTTTCCGAATCTCACGGTATATGCCCGTGCCCGCAACCGCCATCATGCTCATCGGCTGATGGATGCGGGAGCCCGGATCATCACCCGTGAGCTGTTCTTTTCGAGCCTGCACACCGGCGCCGAGGTACTCAAAGGTCTGGGCTTCAGCAAACAGCAGGCGGAATTCGCCGTCACGACCTTTCGTCGGCACGACGAAGCGACGCTGGAAAAACAGTATTCACTGCGCGGCGACGAAGCGGCGCTAATCCAGTCGACCAAGGATGCCGCCGATGAATTGCGCGACCTGTTCGAGGCCGATCCGGGCCCGGACTCAAAGTAGCGAGGGGCCGCCCCGAGGCAGTGGAATGCTATTCTCGGAGAATCAATCGCGCGGGAGACGCTGATTTGTTCACACGTCCGCACCGCCTTGGGGAGCGTTCGCCATGGTCCGACTGGCTCCGAATCTCAGCATGATGTTCACCGAAGTGCCGTTTCCCGAGCGCTTCGAGGCCGCCGCCGGAGCTGGTTTTCGTGGCGTGGAGTATCTTTTCCCCTACCTGTACCCGCCGAATGAAATCCGCCGGCACTTGGACCTGAACGGCCTTGAGCAGGTGTTGTTCAACATGCCGCCGGGCGACTGGGCTGCCGGCGAGCGCGGTTTGGCGGCGCTGGCGGGGCGTGAGGCGGAGTTCGAACAGGGCATCGAAGAGGTGTTGCGCTACGCTCCGGCACTGGGCTGCACGCGGGTTCATTGCATGGCCGGCATCGCGGACCCCACCGCACGCAACGAGGAAATCTACAAAGCCAGTATCCGCAAGGCCTGCCGTGCGTTAAAGCCCTTTGGGATCGACGTATTGATCGAGCCCATCAATACCCGGGATATGCCGGGCTACTTCCTGCACGACACCCACCATGCCCGCGCCCTCATCGAGGAGCTGGCCGAGCCCAACCTGGGGCTGCAATTCGACTGCTATCACTGCCAAATCATGGAAGGCGACCTGACCACCCACCTGATCGATCTGAAACACCTGATCCGGCACGTTCAGATCGCCGGCGTGCCGGGCCGGAATGAACCGGACACCGGAGAGGTGAACTACGCCCACATCTTCCGGGTACTGGACGACATCGGTTACGACGGCTGGGTCGGCTGCGAATACAACCCCAGGAACGGGACGGAGCAAGGCTTGGCTTGGATGCGGGATAGATAACGGCGGGCCGTTCAATACGTCTGGACCATGGATTGAGGGGGTTCGCGTTTTTCCCGGTCAGACGGGGCCTGAGAAGCATTCACCACAGAGTCTACGCCCCGCGGTTGGCGGCGCGCTGTCGCGCAGCAACCGGCCCGCGAACCCGGCGGGTCAGGCATGCGGCGCAATGCCCTTCGGCTGGTTGCGCCCTACGCGATCTGGATTTAAACCACAGAGGGCACAGAGTTACACAGAGAAAATCAGGGATTTGCCTTATCCTCTGTGAAACCCTGTGCCCTCTGTGGTTAGCCCTCCTGCCGGGACGGCCGCCCTACCTGTTCTATAGCGGCAACGGACTGCTGCCGCGTGCCCGGCAACGGCTTTTCGGTCCTTTTAGAATCAACGGGGTGGGTAGAGAGATGTTTACTCGCCGAGGCCCAGGGGATACCGAGAAGAAGATACACCTGATTCCTTGGCGCTCTTGGCGAGAGTCATAAAGCTTCAATCGGTTCAGAATGTCAGATGGGAGACACAGAGGATTCGGCGAAGGTAGAACGCTAGCTTTGCCGTCACCGCCGGTGTTCCGGCTGTTTCAGGACACCAAGCTGCCGTCGAACACGGTCGCCCGGTTCCGCCCGCTCTCCTTGGAATGGTAAAGCGCCTGGTCGGCGCGCTCGATCCAGGCCTGATGGTCTTCGACGTCCTCTGTCAGATCGGCAATGCCCAGACTGATGGTGAAATTGATGTCCTGGCCGTCGTGGGAGACGATGCACTTGCCGGCGCTGCGCCGCAGCCGCTCGGCGAAGAACGCGGCGCTGCTGGCGTCGGTATTCACCAGGATCGCCGCGAATTCCTCGCCGCCGTAGCGGCCGGCGATGTCCGTCTCGCGAAGATTCTTGCGCAGGATATCCGAAATCACCCGGATCACTTCATCTCCGGCCTGATGACCATAGGTATCGTTCACCTGCTTGAAGTGATCGATATCGAACATCACCAGTGAGACGTTTTGCCCCGTGCGCTTGAAGCGCTTGAATTCGTTGACCAGACACTCCTCCCAGTAACCGCGGTTGTTGAGCTGGGTGAGGCGGTCCGTGCGGCTGAGCTGCTCAAGCTGGGAATTGGCCACTGCCATGCCCTGCTTGTTCACCGCCGTGTCGGTGACGTCGTAGATGATCAGGCAGATGTGATTCACCTCGCCGGTCACGGATGCCAGCGGGATGATGGTCATGTTCTGGTACATGAACTCGGCGGTGCCGGTGATGGGCTGGTAGTTCTTGAACTTGAACACGAAGGGGCGCTGTTCCCAGATCGTGAAGGCGCGATTCTTCAGCAGAAATACCGATTCGCCCTTGTGCCGCAGCCACTCCTCCGGGATTTCCGGGAACAACTCGAAGAGATTTTTCTCCACGGCATAGTGGGGCCGCAGCCCGCTGTGGTTCGCCATGAAACTGTTCCAGACCTTGATCCGGTATTCGCGATCCAGAACCACGAGCCCCACGTCGATGTTCTGGAGCATCTCCATCATCCAGTGGAACTCGCCGAGATCGATTTCCTGTTTCGCTGTATCCATCAGAGTAGATGTTGAATCTTTCCGTTGAGGGCGTCGATCGAGTCTTCGGTAAACAACAGCAGCAAATCGCAGTTGATATCGTAGTCCTCGATGGCGTAGTTGATCTCAATGGCCAGCGTCTTGCGCCAGCGCGAGGCGTTGGCGGCGATGATGTCCGAGACCTTGCAATGACGGCCCAGCACCGCCGGGTGGCCCTGGCTGAAGTGGATGTCCAGTTGGTCGGCGATACCCTGCAGGCAGGCGCCGATCAGGATATTGGCCACATCCATCAGCAGTTCCAACTCCACGCCGGAATCGGTTTCGCCCTTGTATTTCATCAACCGCGCGATGTCGCTGAAGCTGGCATCGTTGAACAGCAACAGCGCCTCCCCCGCGATGCCGGAGCCGATATAGCCCTGGCATACCGCGGAAATGGTGTCGTACTGATCAGTCGCCGCCAGCGCCATGTGAAGCTCACCGGCCTCCAGCGTATTCACGTTGGGCACGGGCAGGATCACGAACACATCCAGCAGGCGCGCGAGCAGGTCCGCGGCCTGGCCCATGGCCACGTTCGCGACCTCCTGGTAGCAATCGCGCATGTCGACGTTGATGGAGATCTCGGGGCGTCCGACCGGCACCGCCGCCGCGTCCGCATCGGAACCGGGGTTGATGACGCCGTTCTCCTTGAGCGCGGTGCTCATCGTATCCGGATCGATGGGCTTCTTCAGGAAATCCAGGGCGCCCAACGCTATCACTCGCTGACGGGCGTCGGGCTGTATATCGCCGGAAACGACAATCACCCGCGTCTCCAGCCCCTCGTCCTCTATGGCCTCCAGGACCTCGAAGCCATCCTTGACGGGCATGGTGAGATCCAGGAACAGGACTTCCGCCTTGCCGGCGCGTACGGCTTCAAGCCCTTCCTCGCCGTCGGCGGCGAAGGTGATATCAATATCCCAGTCGGCCGGCAGCGAGCGGGCAATCTGCTTGCGGGCCATACCGGAATCGTCACAGATGACTACGGAAGTCGGCATTTGGGTTTTCTTGTAATTGGCGGTTTACGGCGGGCGGCTGAACAACACATCCGGGGGCGCTCCAACGCTTCTTCGGCGAGGTTGCTGACCCGCGGCAGCCCGCTCCGGCCTCACGGGATCCGCTGTCCGCGATCCTTGCATCCTACTATAACGGAAATGGCTTGGGCGTGTAGCGGTCGGGAGGAAGGAGTTGGACGTCCGTGTCCGGAGGGGAACAGTCGCCTTGCAAAGCGAATGGGCGGTCGTACTCGCGGCGCGTCAGTGGGCGTCGGCCACGCTGAAGCGTTTGCTGCGTTCCGTCATGAACAACAACAGCGGCAATCCAATAGCCATACCCACACCGAAGAGCAGGAACAGCTGTTCGAAGGACAACATCATCGCCTGCCCCTGAATCTGCTGACTGAGCAGTTTCAGGGCGGCCTGCACATCGCCGCCGGTCAGCCGCTCAAGAATGCCCAGACGGCTGTTGGTGGCATCGCTATACTGGGTCACGTGCTGCAGCAGGTTGGCCCGATTCATGGTTTCGAAGCGCGTGAGAAAGGTGGCGCTGAGCGCGATGCCCACGCTGCCGCCGAGCTGCCGGGTCAGATTGAAAACCCCGCTGCCGCCGGCGATGTTGCGCGGCTGCAGATTGGCCATGGCCAGGGCATTCAGGGGCAGGAAGATCATGCCCAGGCCGATACCGCGCAGGATCAGCGGCCAGAAGTAGTCCGGCATGCCGCTCATGGTGGTGAAGTGCCCGTGCTTCCACATGGATAGGCCGAAGATGGCCACGCCGCAGACAATCATCAACCGCGGGTCCAGGCGCTGGGCCTTGCCCATGAGCGGCCCCATGATGCCCATGGTGACGCCGCTGGCCAGCGCCCCCGGCAAAATCATGAGACCGGTCTGCCAAGCATCAAAGCCCTGCAGGGTCTGAAGATAGACGGGGAAGATGAAGACTGTGGAGTACAGCGCCGTTCCCAGCAGAAAGGCATAAGCCACGCCGGCGGCAAACTGCCGGTCCTTGAGGATGCGGATGTTGACGATGGGATGGTCGACCGCCAGCTCATGGAAGACGAAGGCGATCAGGGAACTGGCGCTGACGATGGCGTAGGTGATGATTTCCCGGGAATCGAACCAGCCCTGGCCTTCGCCGCGCTCGAGCATGGTCTGAAGGCAACCGACCCCCACGGCCAATAACAGCAGCCCGAGAAAATCCACCCGCACGGCGCGTTCGGCGTGCTCGGAATCGGGCACGTAGGCCAGGGTCATCAACAGGGCGATGACACCCAGCGGGACGTTGATGAAGAAGATCCAGTGCCAGGAATAGGCATCGGTAATGTAGCCCCCGACCGTGGGGCCAAGGGTGGGCCCGACCATCACGCCCATGCCGAAGATGGCCATGGAAATGCCCACTTCCTTGGGTGGGAACACGTCGTACAAAGTGGCCTGGGCGGTGGACAGCAGGCCGCCGCCGCCGATGCCCTGGAGGATGCGCCAGAACACCAGGCTCTCCAGCGATTCAGCGCTGCCGCAGAAGAATGACGCCACGGTGAACAGAATGATGGACGCCGCGAAATAGCGCTGGCGCCCGAAATTGTCCGACAACCAGCCGCTGATGGGGAGCACGATGACATTGGCCACCACGTAGCCGGTGGAGACCCAGGCGATCTCGTCCAGAGTAGCGCCCAGATTGCCCATCATGTGGGGAATGGCGACGTTGACGATGCTGGTATCCAGCAGCTCCAGCACCGAGGCCAAAGTCACCGTAATCGCGATGATGAAGCGATTACGGTAGACCTCCTCGGGCGTGAAGGTGGTGATCGGGCCGGAACTGAACATGGCCGGTCAGCCGTTGGTCCGGGTGACGATATCGACCACCGCGCTCATGCCGGGGCGCAGCGGATGGTCGGGATTCTGGCCGCCGTCCACCAGGATCTTCACGGGGATGCGCTGCACCACCTTGGTGAAGTTGCCCGTGGCGTTATCAGGGGGAAGCAGGCTGAACTGCGAACCGGTGGCCGCGGCCAGGCTCTCCACCGTG
This sequence comes from uncultured Gammaproteobacteria bacterium, assembly GCA_963711725.1. GTDB lineage: Bacteria > Pseudomonadota > Gammaproteobacteria > Nitrococcales > Aquisalimonadaceae > CAVQFO01. The sequence continues at coordinate 139,759 of CAVQFO010000024.1, forward strand.
CCCTGGAAGTGCACGCCCGGATACGCATCCACGCTGAAGTCCACCTTGTCTCCGGGGTTCACATCGCGGATTTCGGTTTCCTTCAGATTGGCCACCACCCAGACATCGTCCATGGGAACGACGCTCATCAGCGGCTGGCCCGGCTGGACGAGCTGGCCCACTTCCACGTTCTTCTTGCTGATCACGCCGCCGGCCGGAGCCGTCAGCCGGGTATCGTCCAGCTGGATCGAAGCTTGATCCACGGTCGCCTGCGCAGCCAGCAACTGGCCGTCCACCGCGCGCAGGCCCGCCTGGGCCACGGCGATCTGGTCTCTCGCCGCCCGCGCCGCCTGCTTGGCGGCAATCACGTCGGCGGCAGCGGCCTTGGCAGCGGCCTCGGCGCTGTCCAGCTGCTGTTGGCTGGCATAGTGGGAGTCCGCCATTTCCTGAAGACGCTTTAGTTCCCGGCGGGCCTTGTCCGCATTGGCCTCGGCGACGGCAACCCGCGCCTGCGCCGAAGCGGCCTGGGCCCGGGCCGAGTTTACCTGCGCGACCGCTTGTCCCGTGTGGCCCTCGGTTCCCACCTGGGCCTGCAATGCGGCCAGAGTTCCGCGCGCCTGTTTGAGTCGGGCGTTGTAATCCCGGTCATCGATGCGCACGAGCGTGTCACCGGCCTTCACCCGCTGGTTGTCCTGGACGTTCACGGCGGTCACGTAACCGCCCACTTTCGCCAGGACGGGGACGATATGACCCTCCACCTCGGCGTTCTCGCTGGTGACATGGCTCAGCCCGTACCACCAGGCGTGGCCCAACCAACCGGCCGTGGCAAGCGCCCCCACCAGCAACAGCAACCGGATCACTTTCTTGCCCTTGCCGCCACCCTGCTGTGCCTGCTCCGCAGCCGGCTCGGTCGACTGCTGCTCGTCCGCCTCGGGGGCCGTCTTCAGTGCAACGCTGTTAGCCATTATCGGAGTCCTTCGTAAGTATCCCGTTCAATACGATATCCAGATGGGTGCGGATGTAGTCGTCGTAGTCCAGGCGTTTGCGCTCGAAGGCATCCATCGACTTCATCCAGATCGCCGTGAACAGCACCGGCGAGGTCAACTCGCGGACCAGCCAGTCGACATTGACGTCACGCACCTCGCCGCGCTTGATGCCGCGCCGGATCACGCTGGCGTAGATGTTCCGCGCGCGGGCCACCACCTCGTCCATGTAGAACTGCGAGAGCTCCGGGAAATTGGCCGCCTCCGCCACGATCAACTTGGTGAGTCCGCAGATGGAACTGCCGGTCAGCTTCTCCCACCAGGCCATGACGAGTTCACTCAGCAATTCGCTGGTCGGACCGTCGTACCGGCCCACCGCATCTTCCGCCAGCAACAGGCTGGGCACGATGGATTCCTTGATCACGGCCTTGAACAAGGCCTCCTTGCCGTCGAAGTAGTAATACAGCGTGCCCTTGGTCACGCCCGCCGCCTGGGCGATTTCGCTCAACTTGGTGTTGGCGAAGCCCTTCTCGGTAAACACGGCCGTGGCCGCGGCAATGATCTCCTCGGGGCGGGCATCGGCCCGACGCCGCCACTTGGGTTCACTCTTTCTTGCGCCTGAGACTGCGCTCATGGTCACTCCAAATTTAATTAACTGACCGGATGGTTAAATACTGAATCTTTTTGACCGAAAGGTCAACAGTTGAGGAAGCCGCGGCATGAACGCCGCACCCACGGGCGGTCAAACCCAGCGCAAGAGCGGTCGACACGACCGCAAATCACCCCGACAAGAGCCTCTTTGCCCAAACCACCGGCTCCCAGGCCACCGCCTCGCCCGTCTCTTGCGCCAGATCAAATGCATGACCCGCTTCAACGGGGAAAATACGCCCGCATCCATCGCACACGAGGCCACCCTATGGGCAACGAGTCATATTCCCTGGCACTGACGGGTAGCGGCGGCAGCGGCGTGATGACCGTCGGCCAGATGGTCCTGCACGCCGCCGCGCAATCCGGCTGGTACGGCCTGATGGGGCGCGCCTTCGGCCCCCAGATCCGCGGCGGCGAGGCCGCGGCGCTGTTGCGGCTGTCCATCAACCCCGTGCAGTGCGGAGACGATGCCTACCAGCTGCTGCTGGCTTTCGACTGGGGCAACATCGAACGCTTCGCGGACGAAATCCCCCTGGCGGAATCCAGTGTTGTCCTTGCCGATCCGGCCCAGGGGGAAATCCCCGAGGTCATCGCCCGCAGCGGCGCGCGAATCCTTACGGTGCCCCTGACGGAGACGGCCAAGTCCATAGACGGCGGTCGTGTGAACATGGTCGGCCTGGGCGTGGTCGCGGGGGTGCTGGGGCTACCCAGGGCACCGCTTGAAGAGCGCATCTGCGCGGTGCTCTCGGGCAAGGGAGAAGCCTCCCAGGCCGCCGCGCTGGCGTGCCTGACCGCGGGCCTGGCCCTGGCCACCGATGTTCCGGACGTCGCGCACCTGGCCGAGCCCCGGCAAACCACCGAGCCGCGCTGGAACATCAGCGGCAACGAAGCGGCGGGGCTGGGCGTGCTGCGGGCGGGCGTGCGTTTCTGCGCGGCCTATCCCATCACCCCCGCCACCGACGTGCTGGAATGGCTGGCCCCCAATCTGCCGCGGGTCGGAGGTGCGCTGGTTCAGGCCGAGGACGAACTGGCATCGATCAATATGTGCATCGGCGCCTCCTTCGGCGGAACGCCGTCCGTCACGGCCACCTCGGGCCCGGGTCTGTCCCTGATGACGGAAGCGCTGGGCCTGGCGGTGGCCTCGGAGACCCCACTGGTGGTCATTGACGTGATGCGCGGCGGGCCGTCCACCGGCATTCCCACCAAATCGGAACAATCGGACCTGAACATCGCCGTGTACGGCCTGCACGGCGACGCGCCCCATCTGGTGCTGGCGCCCAACGGGGTGGACGATTGCCTGTTCACGGCCCAATGGGCCGTTCACTTGGCCGAACAGTTGCAGACCCCAACCATCGTCCTCAGCGACCAGTTCATGGGCCAGGCTCGCGCGGTGCTGGACCGTCCTCCCGAGGCCGGATTCAAGGCGGCCCGGGTCCGGGCGGAAGCCGGCGAGGGCGAATACCACCGCTACGCGGTCACCGCCGACGGCATCTCCCCCATGGCGATCCCGGGGACGCCGAACCGGGAGTACACCGCCGACGGACTGGAGCATAACGACACGGGCACGCCGTCCGCCCAGGCCGTTCACCACCAGGCCCAGCTCGAAAAACGCAGCCGCAAGCTGCGCAACCACGACTACGGCGAGTCCTGGGCGGATGTCGAAGGAGACGGCGAAATCGCCGTCATCACCTGGGGCTCCACCACGCAAGCGGTTCGCGAAGCCCTGGCGAGGGCACGCTCGAAAGGGCTGTCCGCCCGCCTGGTTTCATTGCGCCTGCTGTTTCCCGCCAGACCGGAGGCCCTCGCCTCGGCTTTGGCCGGCGTGGACCGTGTCCTGGTGGTCGAACAGAGCCATGAACAACAGTTCCTGCACTTCCTGCGCGCCTGGTACCAGCTGCCGGAGGAGGTTCATACGCTGTCCCGGCCGGGGCCGCTGCCTCTGCGACCCGGTGAAATCCTCGCGCAACTGGACTTGCTGGCCGAAGGAGTCCCCGCATGATGGACGCCAGAACTGAAACCAAACTCAAGGCCAAAGACTTCAAATCCGGCGTCAAACCCGTCTGGTGCCCCGGCTGCGGTGATTTCGGCGTACTCAACGCCATCACCAAGGCCCTGGCGGCACTGGAACTGGCACGGGAAAACGTGGCGCTGATCTCCGGCATCGGCTGCTCCTCGCGGCTTCCCGCCTACGCAAGCACCTATGGCTTTCACGGCGTTCACGGCCGCGCGCTCGCGGTCGCCACAGGCCTGGCGGTGAGCCGGCCGGAGCTGACCGTACTCGCCCTGGGCGGTGACGGCGACGGCTTCTCCATTGGCGGCAATCACTTCCTGCACGCCTGCCGACGCAACGTGAACTTTACCTATGTGGTCATGGACAACGCCGTTTACGGCATGACCAAGGGCCAGGCCTCGCCCACCACCGAGCCGGACTGGCACGGCAGCAAGCTCACCCCGGACGGCACACATATCGCCTCCTTCCGGCCGCTGGAGATCGCCCTGTCCGCCGGCGCCGGCTTCATTGCGCGGGGCTTTTCCGGGGATCCCAACGGCCTGGCGCATCTGATCGCCCAGGGCATTGAATACCCGGGGTTCGCATTTATCCAGGTTCTCAGCCCCTGCATTACCTACCGCCCGGAACAGATGGAGTACAAGAACGTCGTCCAGGAAGGTTTCGAACCCACCGACGACCGCCGCCAAGCCTTCATCCGCCTGCTGGACGACGACCACATGACCACAGGCGTTGTCTACCGCGGCCGCGCCCCGGCCTACCAACCCGACAGCGCCCCGGCGGCCAGCCTGGAAGCCATTTCCTCGCGCTTCGCTGTCGACGCCCCGAGGGAGGAGTCATGAAAACACTGGAAGTATTCCTGGCCCACGCGGTCACCGTGGAAGAAGAGGCTGCCGACCGCTACGACGAATTGGCCGCCGCCATGGAAGTTCACCACAACGAGGACGTGGCCGCCCTGTTCCGCCGCATGGCGGGTTACTCCAGGCGCCATCTGGCCGAAGCCACCGAGCGGGCCCAGCGCGCGGGCGGCCTGCCGGAACTCAAGCCCTGGGAATACCAATGGGGCACCGGCGAGAGCCCGGAGAGCGGCCCCGTGGAGGCATCCCACTACCTCATGACGCCGCACCACGCTTTGCAGCTGGCCATGAAGGCGGAGCGCGGCGCGCGTGATTTCTACGCCGGCGTCGCAGGTCGTGTGGACGACCCCGTTATCCGGGCGGCCGCCGAGGAATTCGCCGAAGAGGAAGCCGAACACGTGGCCGAACTGGAACGTTGGCTGGAACGCTATCCGGAACCCAGGCCCGGCTGGGACGAGGACCTGGACCCACCGGTGTCCGTGGACTGACGCGGCGACGGCGGGCAAAATGGCGGCCACCCGAGCCGCCACGGACGAGAAACCGTTGCCTGGACCCCGCTATCCCCTGCTGCGCTGGCTGATCGCCCTGCTCCTGCCCGTCCTGCTCGTAGCCTGGGTCTCGTGGGCGGTGGGTTGGAAGCCACTGCTCTCGGCCTGGACCTCCATGCCGGCGGACACCCTGGCCTTGGCCGTCGCACTGGTCGCCCTGAGCTACCTGGCACGCGCCCTGCGCGTCTACGACTACTTCATCGAGGAGACGCGGGGACGGTTCCCCGCCACCTTGCGCCTGAGCCTGTTGCACAACACGGCCAACAACCTCCTGCCCATGCGCGCCGGCGAAATGGCCTTCCCGCTGCTGATGAAACGCTACTTCGGCCAAAGCCTCGCCCGTAGCGGCCTGTCGCTGTTCTGGATCCGCCTGCTGGATCTTCACCTGGTGGGCCTGGTCGCCCTGATCGCCCTGTACCTGGACCGGCGCACGACGCTGTATCTGCTGTTGCCCGCCGCCTGGATCGCCGGCCTGGCCCTGGCGCATCTGGGCCGTGGCTGGCTGTGGGGCGTACTCGCCGACCGACCCGGGCGGATTGCCGGACTGATGCGCACCGCGCTGGCGGAGATGCCCCATGAACCCGCCCGGATCATCCGCATCTGGGGATGGACGGCCCTGAGCTGGGGCTTCAAGTTCGTGGCCTTCGCGCTAGTGGTGGGCCACTTCATCAATATCCCGCTCTGGGAATCGCTGATCGGCATCGTCGGTGCCGAGCTCAGCAGTGTGCTTCCCATCCACGGCGTGGCGGGCGCCGGGAGCTACGAAGCCGCCATGACCATCGCCCTGCTGCCCCTGGGAGTCTCCCAAAGCGCCGCACTGACCGCCGCCGTGAACCTGCATCTGTTCTTGCTGGGGTGTACCGTGCTGCTGGGCGGACTGGGATGGTTCATTCCGGCGCCGCCGCGGCACGCGGCATCGACCTGACGGCGGGGCGTGAGCTCCCCTCGCCCCTTGTGGGAGAGGGGCCGGGGGAGAGGGGAATCCATTGACCGCGCGAAGCGCGACTCTTCCACAGCGGCGCAATGCCCTCGCGCCTTTTGGGATTGTGGCGGGGAGAGAGGCGGGTCAATTGACCTCCTTGCGGCGCAATGCCCTTCGGTTATTGCGCCCTACGGGTTCCTGGCGTTCTTGGTTCCCTTGGCGAGAAACAATCAGACGCCGGCGAATCCGATGTCGCGCCGCCAAGCGCCTACCGCATAGCGATGGCCGGTTCCATGTTCAACTCGCCGTCGGGCTCCAGCACGCCGAGCTGGCTGCCATCACCGCTTTTCAACACCACCGTAATGTCCTGGAACAACGGCCGGCGCACAAAGGCGATGCACCAACCGAAATTCTCCCACTTGCGCAGTTCCAGGCGCTGATCCATGGTCAGCCGGCCGTCCAGATCGCCCGGAACCGGCGCTGCGCCCTCGCGTCTCTCCTTATCCATTGCTCCTCCTTCGTTATTGTTTTCGTTCCCGATAGTAATTTTAGCAATTTCGCGGCCATCCGCTTCCGTCCGCCCCCGCATGGCATTCCCAAGGCCAGTGCGTATAATGCGGCCTTCACGGCATTTCCCCGTTCCACAGCGTGTTAGCTCATGGCCGAACCGGTGCACAACAAAAGCCTGTCCGTTGTCATCCCCATGTATGAGGAAGTGGAGAACGCCGCGCCGTTGCTTGCGCGCGTTCACGAAGGCCTCAAGGACTACCCAGGCGCGTGGGAGCTGATTCTGGTGGATGACGGCAGCACCGACGGCACGCCGCGGGTCCTGCGGGAAGAGGCCAGGAACTACGGCAAGCACGTGCGCGTGGTTCAACTCCGCCGCAACTTCGGCCAGACCGCCGCCATGCAGGCGGGCATCGACGCGGCCCGGGGCGAGTTGATCGCCACCCTGGACGGCGACCTGCAGAACGACCCCGCCGACATTCCCGCCATGGTGGAACAACTGCTGGAGCGCGACCTGGATCTGCTCCAGGGCTGGCGCAGGGAACGCCAGGACAACTGGCTGCGCAAGTTCCCCTCGCGCATCGCCAACCGCCTCATCGGCCGGGTCACGGGCGTGCGCCTGCACGATTACGGCTGCTCGCTGAAGATCTACCGGGCGGAGGTGCTCAAGCAGGTCCAGTTGTTCGGGGAGATGCACCGGTTCATCCCGGTATGGGTCGCCAGCGTAACCTCGCCGGCGCGCATCGGCGAGACCGAGGTGCGCCACTACGCCCGCACCGCAGGCCAATCCAAGTACGGCATCTCCCGCACGTTCCGGGTCATCCTGGACCTGCTGGCGGTGTTCTTCTTCCTGAAATACCGCAGCCGGCCGGGGCATTTCTTCGGCTCCATCGGCTTGGTGTTCGGCTTCATCGGCGGGCTCATCATGGCTTGGCTGGCGGTGGTGAAGTTCGGCTTCGACGAGGACATCGGTTCAAGGCCCCTGTTCTTCATCGGTATCCTGCTGGTGGTGGCCTCCATCCAGTTCCTCACCACGGGCGTGCTGGCGGAGATGGTCAGCCGCACCTTCTTCGGCTCCTCGGCCACGGGCGGCCCGCACAGCATCGCCTCCAGCGACGAGGGCTACGATGACGGCTGGCATCCGGCCGGCAAACCCGACGCATCGCCAGGGAAGACTTCGCGTGAATCGGAAACCACTTGACCAGTATCTGCTCTCGGGCTGGTTCATCGCACTGGCCCTGCTGATCACGTTCTACCTCTGCATCGGCTTTGTGCCGCTGTTCGATCTGGACGAAGGGGCGTTCGCGGAAGCCACCCGGGAGATGCTGCACAGCGGCTATTACCTGATGACCTATCTGGATGGGGCGCCGCGCTTCGACAAGCCCATCCTGATCTACTGGTTCCAGGCCGTCTCGGTGCTGGCCTTCGGCAAGAACGAATTCGCGTTCCGCCTTCCTTCGGCCGTGGCGGCCACCGTCTGGGCCCTGGCATTGTTCCAGTTCGTAAAACCCCGCCTGGGCCGGGACACCGCCGCGGTGGCCACTCTGGTGATGTGCAACGTGCTGGTGGTGTCCATCATCGGCAGCGCAGCCACGGCAGACGCGCTGCTGAACATGTGGCTGGCGCTGATCTTCTTCGACATCTATCGCTACTACGAACAGCCCTCGCGGCGCCACATCTGGCGGGTCTACTTCTGGTTCGGTTTCGCCATGCTCACCAAGGGGCCGGTGGGCATCCTCCTGCCGCTGGTGGTGAGCCTGGTGTTCTTCGCCGGCAGCAAGGCCATGAAGCCGTGGCTGCGGGCGGTATTCAACCCCGTGGGCTGGCTGATCTTCCTGGTGGTGGCACTGCCCTGGCACCTGGCGCTGTATTTGGACCAAGGCCCGGCATTCTTCCGGGCGTTCTACCTGAAACAGAACCTGGGTCGATTCTCCTCCACCATGGAAAGCCATGGCGGCAGCGTTTTCTACTACCTATGGGTTCTGCCGCTGTCACTGCTTCCGTTCACCGGCTGGCTGATCCGGATTCTCGCCCGGTTCCGCCAGGGACTGGCCGATCCGCTGGACCGCTACCTGTGGTGCTGGTTCGGCGTGGTGTTCGTGTTCTTCTCCCTGTCGCAGACGCAGTTGCCCCACTACATGCTCTACGGCGCCACGCCACTGTTCATCCTCATGGCGCGCCACCGCGAGGCCCTGCGCAGCCGCTGGCTGGCCTTCGTTCCTGCCGTGTTGCTCCTGGTGTTGTACCTGTTTCTGCCGGAATTGGTCGCCTTCGCCGCGCAAAAGGCCAAGCACAGCTATGAAACCGCCCTGCTGGCGCGAGGCCCGGAGGTGTTCGGCTGGGTTTACCGGGCCATCGTCGGTACCTGCCTGGCGCTGGCGGTAGCCGCGGCCATCGCCTGGCGCAAGCATTCGCCGTGGCTGGTACTGACGGCCGTCGGCGTGCTCGCCTCCGTGGCCCTGAACGGCGCGGTGATGCAGGCGGCCGGGGCCCTTCAGCAAGCCCCGGTGAAAGATGCCGCCGCCGAGGCGAAGATGCTGAATCTGCCCACGGTGGCCTACCGCATCCGCATGCCCAGCTTCAGCGTCTACCGCGGCGCGATCACCCCTCACCGTGAGCCCAAACCGGGCGAGCTGGTGTTCACGCGCATAGACCGGGTGGCCGAGCTCAAGGACATGTTCCCCGGCGGCCGGGTCGGCATGGTCTTCAGGGAAGGAGGTATCGTGCTGCTGAAGATCCGGAGCGCCGGTGGCTGACGCGGGTCGGGCAACGGCTGAGCGCCGCATTCGCCTCGCTCAAGGCGGACTTGGCGGCTGCGTCCGCCGCGCCCGCGCCCGGCCACGCCGCCTGGCTGGCCACGATTATTCTGGTTTCCGGCATCGCGCTGGCCGTACTCATGGCGGTCGGCGGCTACCACGGCGTCTTCCTTCCCCTGAATCGGTGGGGTGAAAACCTTCCGCCCGCCCTTTGGGCGAACTTCACGTCCATGGGCGATACCCTGTTCGCCCTGGCGATCTTCCTGCCCCTGGCCCGCCGGAATCCGGAGGTGGTCTGGGCCGCTATGCTGGCCGCCGTATTTGGCGCCTTGTATGCCCATCTCCTCAAGCACGGCCTGGACACCGCTCGCCCGCCGGCAGTGTTCTCCGGCCGGGATATCCACATCATCGGCCCGGCTCACACCCACGGCGGATTCCCTTCGGGGCATACGGTCACGGCCTTTACCGTGGCGGGGGTATGGATTTGCTACCTGCGCTCGGGGCTGGCTCGGGCCGCCTTGGTGGCGTGGGCCTGCGTGGTGGGCCTGAGCCGCGTTATGGTGGGCGTGCACTGGCCGGCGGACGTACTGGCTGGCGCGTGCGGCGGAACCGTTTGCGTGTGGCTGGGCGTTGCCTTGGCTCGACGCTGGCGATGGGGCCTGCGGCCCGGACCGCATCTGTTTTTTGTGGGCCTGCTGGTGGTCGCGGCGGTAATGCTCTTCGATCATGACGGCAAATACCATGACGCCATCTGGCTGGCCCGCTTCACCTCCGTGGCGGCACTGATCGGCGGTCTTGCCGAGTATCTGCGCGCCGACCGCCGCATCAAAGGGTCTGCATCGGCATCGACCTAGGAGCCCTTCGGACTTGGCGGGATCAAGACGATAGAGGGCGAGGGTTGATTATTGATCGTTTGCGGCGAATTGGGGTCGCCAGTCAATGCAACGAATCGGGAATATCCACTTCTGTCGCGCGGCCGATTCATGCCTAGCTCTGGCGCGTCCCCACCACGGCCGATCGGCGTTTCCTGGAATACATGTTGGCGTCGGCACAGAGCAGCAATTCATCCGCGGTAACCCCATCGCTCGGATAGCGGGCGGCGCCGACACTGGCCGAGAGCCGGGTCGGCTCGCCCGAGGGGTCCAGGGTTTGCGCCAAGGTGGCGGAAAAGCGCTCCACCAGATTGTTCAATTGCCGCGCATCGGGTGATCCCTGGAGGAGCACGGCAAATTCGTCTCCGCCGATCCGGGCAACGGCATCGGCCTCCCGAAAGCTGTCCCGCAGGGCCCCGGCGACGTCCACCAGCACCCGGTCCCCAGCCCGATGGCCAAGGCGATCGTTCACCCCCTTGAAACCATCCAGGTCGATGTAGACCAGCGACAGCTGTTCAGACTCCCGCCGGCAGGCCGCCACCGCGCGGACCAGTTGCTCGGTGAACCCCTTGCGGTTGAGAAGCCCCGTCAAATAGTCGTGGTCGGCCAGGTAGCGAAGTTGGTTTTCCAGCTGCTTGCGCGGTGTGATGTCCCGCGTGATGCCCTCCACGCCGATAAACCGGCCGTCCCGGTCGTAGCGGGCGTAGGCGTTGGTGGACACCCATACCACGTGGCCTTCCTTGTGGCGCAATGCCGTCTCCACGTGGACGGACTGCCCGCGACGGCGGTGGAACTCCTGCAGAGTCGTCTGGCGGGCCTCGGGCTCGGCGTAGAGATCCGCCAGGTTCCGTCCGAGGACTTCCTCCTGTTCATAACCGACGAGATCCTTGCAGGCGGGAGAGACCATCGTCAGCCGCCCGCTTTCATCGGTGCGGTAGAACACATCGGGCAGGTTATCCAGGATGCGCCGCAGCTCCAGTTCCTTTTCCTGCAGCCGCCGAGAGATTTCCAGCTCCCGGCTCAGGTCCTTGACCGATCCCACGGCGCCGACACCACCGTCGTCCAGCTTCAGGAAGCCGATGCTCATCATCATGGTGCAGCGGCTGCCGTCCTTGCGCAGTGCGTCGAACTGGTAATGGCTGGGCACATCCTCGCCGCGAAGCCGCGCGGCATGGCGCTCCATCATCCAGTCCCGGTCTTCCGGCGCCAGCACCTCTCCGACCTCCCGGCCCAGAAGTTCCCTTTCGGTATACCCGAGCATGCGGCACAAGGCGCCGTTCACGAAAGCGATCCGGTTCCCCTGGACCAGGAACACGCCGTCCTGCATCTGGTCGATCAACGCTTTATAAAACATGGCGGGAGATGTCTGCGGGTGGGCGCCGACTCAGGCAGCGATCAGTATTGATGATATATAGCAGCAACATGTGGCCGCCATCCACCTTTTCCGTGTCCGGGCTGCTCGAAATTCATTGATTCCCGACAGACGGCCTTACGTCTTCCTAGCGGATCAGCCACCAGATCAGCAGGCGTTGGAGCATGCCGCGATATGGCGGATAAATGACCCGCAGGGGATTCAGCCGCCCGCGGGTATAGACCGCCTTGGCCTTGGAAAAGGCCAGAAAACCGTCGTAGCCGTGGTAGTGGCCCATGCCGGACTGGCCGATGCCACCGAAGGGCAGATCCTCCTGAACAAAATGCAGCATCGCGTCGTTGATGGTCACGCCGCCGGCGTGTATTTCCGTCAGAACGCGTAGGCGGTTATCGCCGTTCGGGCCAAAGTAGTAGAGGGCCAGCGGCCGCTCGCCGGCCCGGACGAACGCCAGGGCTTCATCGAAGCTCTCATACGGAATGACCGGGAGGATAGGACCGAAGATCTCCTCACAGCGGATCTTCATCTCCGGCGACGTACCAAAGACCACCTTCGGCGCCAGCTTGCCGCTGCCGGCAAGACCCTCGCCCTCCGGATTCAGATCTCCACCACTTCCGCGCCCTTCCCGACGGCGTCCTCCAGCCACGCGTTCAGCCGGCCCAAATGGCGCTCATTGATGATGCTGGTGTAGTCCGGATTATCGCGAAGACGAGGGTACATCCGAGAAAAATGCCGCCGGTAGAACTCCAGGAACTCCCTCTCACGACCCCGCGGACACAGCACGTAGTCCGGCGCGATACAAGTCTGCCCGGCGTTAAGGGACTTGCCGAAGCAGATCCGTTCGGCGGCAAAGTCCAAGGATGCTTCCGGATCGATGATCGCGGGCGATTTGCCGCCCAACTCCAGCGTGACCGGCGTAAGGTTTTCCGCGGCCGCACGCATGACGTGTCGGCCCACGGCCGTGGACCCGGTGAACAACAGGTGATCGAACGGCAGCGCCGAAAATGCCGCGGCCACCTCGGCGTCCCCAGTCACCACGGCTACGTGGTCTTCCTCGAACACCTCGGCAACGAGCCGGGTCACTACCTCGTTGCAGTGGGGAGTGTACTCCGACATCTTGATCATGGCCCGGTTGCCGGCGGCCAGTGCGCCGATCAGCGGGCCGATCGACAGTTGAAGCGGATAGTTCCAGGGAACGATGATGCCGATGACCCCGAGGGGCTGGTAGTGCACATGCGCGCGCCCCGGCTGGAACAGCATTCCCACTTTCCGGCGGTCCGGCCGGGCCCAGCGCGGCAGCAGTCGGCGGGCGTGGTCGATATTGAGCAACAGGGGCATGATCTCGGCGAACAGGGTCTCCTGTCGGGCCCGGTTGCCGAAGTCCTCGGAAATGGCCGCCACTAGCTCGTCTACATGACGCACCAGGGCCTCGCGCAGCCGCTTGAGATCGGCGCGACGCTGCTGGATGGTCGGGTCCAGCGTCACCCATACGCCTCCCTCTGCCGCTCCAGCAGTCCGTGCATTCGTTCACGCTCAGCGTGCGGCCGTTCGGCTCGTTTCGCCTGTTCCATCGTGGCTGCTCCTCCTCTTACGCGGTAGCCGTAGCGCTGTCCGGCTCCGCAGCCGGCGCCAGCGGCTTCCGCCCCATCACCAGATCCGCCGCCCGCTCGGCCATGGCGATAACCGGGCCGTTGGTATTGCCGCCGATGAGTTTCGGCATCACGGAAGCGTCCACCACGCGCAGGCCCTCCAGTCCGTGAACACGCAGCGCCGCGTCCACCACCGCCTCGTCGTCGTTGCCCATCTTGCAACTGCCCACCGGATGATAAATGGTGCCGGCCTTGCGCCGAACGAAGGCCCGCAGCCCCTCCTCGTCATCGCTGGCAACGTCTTCACCGGGAAAGATCTCCTCGCCCCGGAAATCGTCGAAGGCCGGCTGGCTCAATACCCGCCGGGCGACCCGGGCAGCCGTGACCAACTTGTCCAGATCGGCCGGTTCGTCCAGGTAGTTGGGGTCGATCAGCGGATCGGCCAGCGGATCGGCGCTGGCCAGGCCGATGCGCCCGCGGCTGTGGGGCCGCAGATCGCAGGCATGCAGCGCGTAGCCGTGACCGATGAAAGTGGAGAGGTTGCGGCCGTGCTCGTCCAGGCGCACGGGCGTGAAATGGAATTGCAGGTCCGGGCGCGCCTCCTCCCCGGAACTTCGGACGAAGCCGCCGCCCTCTGCCGCGTTGCTGGTGAACATGCCCCGGCCGCGCCGGAAATAGTCCAGCAATTCGCCGCCCGAACGGAGAAAGCTGCGGGGCGACAAGCCGTAGGAAATCGGCTTGCGGCACTTGGACACCACCAGCACGTCCAGATGGTCCTGCAGATTGCGGCCGACCCCGGGCAGCTCGTGCCGCAGGTCGATCCCGTGGGGCTGCAGTTCCTCCCGGGGCCCGACTCCGGACAGCAGAAGCAGGTGCGGGGAGTTGATCGCACCGCCGGCCAGAATCACCTCCCCGGCCTCCACCCGCTCTTCGCCCCCGCCCCGGGCATACGCCACGCCGACCGCCCGCTTTCCGGAAAACAGCACCCGCGTGGCCCGAGCCCCGGCGATAACGGTGAGATTGGGGCGATCCATGGCAGGACGCAGATAGGCCTGGGCCGCGCTCCAGCGCCGGCCGTCCTTTTGGGTCACCTCGTAAAGGCCCACCCCTTCCTGGCTGGCCCCGTTGAAGTCGTCGTTGCGTGGGTAGCCGGCCTGAACACCCGCCTCCACGAACGCCAGACTCAGCGGATTGGGGGAACGCAGCGGGGCCACGTTCAGGGGCCCGTTCACGCCGTGATACGCAGTCTCCCCGCGCTCCCGGTTTTCGGAGCGGCGAAAATAGGGCAGCAGGTCCGCGTATCCCCACCCCGGGTTACCCATGCGGACCCAATCGTCGTAGTCCCCGGGGTGGCCCCGGGTATAGCACATGGCATTGGTGGAACTGCTGCCGCCCAGGGTCTTGCCCCGGGGCCAGAACAGGCGCCGGCCGTCCAGGTTCCGCTGGGGGGCCGTGTAATACTGCCAGTTGAGGCGCTTGCTCCACATCAGCCAGGCAATACCGAAGGGCATGTGGATCAGCGGATGGGTGTCCGGCGGCCCGGCCTCCAACAGGCAGACCCGTGTGCCGGGTTGGGCCGAAAGCCGCTCGGCCAGAACGCAGCCGGCGGAGCCCGCACCCACGATAAGATAGTCAAACATGCTCTCTCCATCCCAGTCGAGCTCTCACGGGTGCATACTTCCCGAGGAACCGTTGTTTGTTGAATAGTGAAGCATATTGGGGCAGCAGGCTTGTAATAAGCTGCTACGGGAGGAAGGTTTGACCGCGGACGTATTCTCGGAGCCCGTCATCGAGGTCGGCGAAGACTGGCTTTTGTTCCGGGGACCGCTGCCGGATATCGAAGCCCATCGCCACCCCGTGGGGGCGTTGGTAACTTCGCTGGCGGACGATTTCCGGGTCCAGCCGCCGGTAAACGGCTGCGGTCGGGCGGCGGCGATTTTTATCCCGGCCGATAGCCCGGCCCCCGCCATGGCCTTCGGCGGTCACGCCCAGGCCGTTCTGTTTCTCAGCCCGATAACGGGAGTGTACCGGCGGCTGGCCCGGAATTTCTCCGAAGATCCGCGATCGCTGCCCGCTCATGAGCTGCGCTCGCTGTTCCGGGGAATCGATGCGCGCGGCGGCGCTCCCGAACTGGCGGCACGTCTCGAAGCCCTGCTGCCCGGCAAAACGCCGGCGTGGTCGGTGGATTCCCGGGTGGCCCGGGTTGCGGCCATGATCCGGGAGACGCCGGCCGAGAACATTCCACTGGCCGACCTGGCCGCCGTCGCCGAGCTCTCGGAACCGCGGCTTCTGCACTTGTTCAAAGACAATACCGGGGTCCCCATCCGCCGATATCGCCTTTGGGAACGGATGCGGCAGGTCTCCAAGGCGGTGGGCCGGGGCGCGAATCTGACCGATGCGGCGCTGAGCGCCGGATTCAGCGATTCAGCACATCTCGCCCGGGCGGCCCGGGAGATGTTCGGACTGAGCCTCAGTGAGGCGCTGGGTCGCAACTGGCCTCGGCGAAGCCGCTCGGCGACCGGCTAAGGCCGATCGGTCGTCGCCTTCAGCGGCTTACAACCAGGGCATGAACAGCCGCATTTGATCCTGCACGAGGCGCGACCAGGCAAACATCTGCTCCTGCAGCCGATGAACCGCCTCTTCGAAGACCTCCGGATCCACCACGCCGTCGAAGCGTTCGGTCGTCAGCCTGCCGTCTTCCAGCCGGCTGCGTGCCCCGGAGACGCGGGCGTAATGCCCATCCATGCGGATCTCGGCATGGGAGACCTCGAGACTCAACCACGGAAAGGCGTTGAGCCAGGGCGCCGGATTCTTCGGCACCTCGCGCTCGGCCGGCAAGTCAGCATTCGGCGGACGGGACATCAAGTCCTTGCTCATTGCGGTACCTCCCCTGATGTTGCGGCACGGCCGGCCCACTCGCTGCGCCCAAGGCGGCGGCGCAAGCGATTCAACACGCCGGGCCGGGCGGCGTTCAAATGGTTCCACTGATTGCGAAACGTCTGCTCCAATTCGCGCAATTCGTCCCCGTCCAGGTGCTGGGCCAAAGCCGGAAACAAGCTCTCTTCCTCCCGTTGATGGTGATGTTCCGAGAGGTGCTTCAAGGTCTTTTCCGCCTCCAAAAGGCCTACGAGCCCCACCGGGGATGGATCGCGACACAAGTCGGCAAAGCGATTGACACAACGTTTCAGCTGGCGCTCCAGCTTGCGATGTTCGCCCTCATAGACCCGGGCCGGCCACGGGTAGCCCGAATCGAAAGCGCCATAGCGGGGCAACAGCAAAGTGTCTTCCTGTTGGATATGCAGGCGCAGAGCGGCGCGGTAAAGAGCCAAGTAGCGACCGGCCAGGCCCAGGTCACCGCAAACCAGAGCCTCCTGATGGAAGGCGAACAATTGCTCCATCTGCCGATGGAAGGTTTCGAAATTCGGCACGGGACCCTCCTTTCGGGAGTCGGCAACGAACGTAACGGTGTCCAGTGGATCGGGAAGAAACCGTCAGACGGACCAGACCACCTGGTCCCGCCCGGACTGCTTCGCCTGATAGAGGCTGCGGTCGGCCCGTTCCAGCACCGCGTAGGGCGTATCGCCGGGCGCACTGACCACGCCGCCGATGCTTACGGTGACTTCCACCTCCCGCTGCTGGACCCGCAGTGGGCCATCGCCGATTGCATGACGAATTCGCTCGCCAACCGCCCGTCCACGTTCGCTGTCGCAGCCAGGGAGGAAGACGGCAAACTGATCCGTGCTCATTCGGCAAGCCAGGTCGGTATCCCGGCACAAGCTGCGCAGGATGCCGGCGATCCGCTTGAGCACCTCATCGACGGCTGCGCGGCCGTGGCGACGGCTCAGGGTATCGAGGGCGTCGACCTCCACCAGCATCAAGCCGACGGGGACCGTTCCGTCCAGATCCGGCCGCAGGGCTTCAGCCAACTGGCCATCCAAGACCCTGCGGTTGAACAGCCCCGTAAGATCATCGGTCCGTTCCGTGTGCCCGCCTCCCGCGACCCGGAGGCGCGCGTTCTGGAGATGGTCGATCACGTCCTGAAGCTCGCGGCTCTTGCGCCGCAGGTCGGCGTTCAGAGGCATGCCGGAACGAACCAGCCGCCGGCACGGCTCGCTGAGGCCGGCACCGAACAGATCGGGCGATTCACGCAGCAGCCGCCGCGCCTCGTCCAGGCTCAGTTCCAGCAACTGGCAGTCCGATTCCGCGTGGGCGGTGGCGGCACGCCGCTGCGCTCCCGCGCCGGCGGCGAGCTCGGCAAAGCAATCGCCGGCCGACAGGCGCTGCTCCCCGTCCGGGTCACGCACCACCCGCACAACCCCGGAAGTGACGACAAACAGGCTATCGCCTGAGTCTCCCAGGCCAAACACCCTTTCTCCCGCGCCGAATCTGCGCGGCAAACCAAAACGGGCAATGGCCGACATCCTGTCCTGTTTCAACTCGTTCACGGCTTCCCTGAGACCTCTGTTCACCCGTTGGGCGGGTGTTTCCACTCGAACATTATGCTATGCCGCCGGGGCGGGAGAAAGGCACCCGGGAAAACCCCAGCGCTGGCCCTCCCCGGCCGTCGGGCGCCCGCATGCCGGGGATATACTTGGGTTGTTAACCTATGAGGGAACATCAGCCTGATCGCGTTTCGGCCGGACCTCGAAACAGGACTTTCATGAACCATCGCTTTCAACCCGTCGACGTGCCCTCGTCTACGGCCATGGGGACACTTCGAAGTCGATACCCTGGCCCGCTATCCCGGCAGCGCCTATGCCTTGTCCCCGGACCTTCGTTTGACCTACATGAATCCGGCATGGTTCCGTTTTGCCCGGGACAACGGCGCCACCCAGGCCTTCTTCGATCGCTGGCGGGAAGGCGCCTCCATCATGGACGCCGTGCCCCAGGTGCTGAGGGAGTTCTACCTGGCGCTGTATCAGCGGGCCATTGCCGAGCGTCATCGCCGCACCCCCATACAGTTCGCCTACGAATGTTCCAGTCCGGAGCAGTTCCGGCTCTTCGTCATGTCGATCTATCCGGTCGAGCCCACGGGGAACCTGCTGGTGGTCAACGCACCGCGCATCATTCACGATCACGATGCGGTTCCGCGCCGGCCTCAGGACTACCAGGACGCCAACGGCCTGATCACCCAATGCGCTCACTGCCGTTGCGTGCGTTCCCCGCAGGACCCGGAGCGATGGGAATGGATCCCGGAGTGGGTGGAGCACTTCCCGGCAAATACCAGCCACGGACTGTGCCCCGTCTGCTTCGACTACTATTATCCCGCAGCGCGTCGGCGCTGAAGGCGCTCACCCGCTCGGATCCGTCTTGCGAAGTCGGCAAAGAAAAAACGCTTCCATGGACGGCCCCGGCAGAACCCGCACTGCGTCCGCGACTGCCGGGTGATAGGCGCTATCGGCCCAGGCGGTGAGCCCCGGTTTCCAATCCACATCGGGCAAGTTCCACGGGCTCCACGACCAGGACGTCGCCAAAGCGCTCCAGCAAACCACTGACCACGGCCTCGTTTTCCTCCGGCGCGAATGTGCAAGTGGAGTAGACCAGCACGCCGCCGGGCTTCAGTGCCTGGAATCCGGAGAACAGCAGGCGCCGCTGGGAGCGCGCCATCTGGCGGATCTTCTTTTCGCTCCAATAGGCGTGGGTGGCCGAATCGGCGGGCGTGATTCTCGATTCCGATGAACAGGGCGCGTCCACCAACACCCGATCAAAGCGCTCCGGCGTTTTCCGCCCCACGCCAGCGCCGTCGCGGTGATAGCACCGCACGATTTCCGCACCCTGGGCCTTGGCGTTGTTGAGCAGCTTGAAGAAGCGGGGCTTGGACTTCTCCACCGCGCCGATGCGGCCGCGATTGTTCATCATTGCCGCCATCAGCAGGGTCTTGCCGCCGGGAGCGGCGCAGAGATCCAGGATTTCCTCGCCGGGCTCGCGGCGCCAGGGCCAGCACGGCGAGCATGCTGGATAGGCTTTGGATATACACGGCGCCGCGCGCGAAGGCGGGCGACTCGGTCAATCCCCGGCGCTGGTCGGCCGGAATCCAATAGGCATTGTCCAGCCAGGGAACGGGCTCGAGGGCGAACCCCTGGCTGCGCAGCTCGTCCGCCGTGGCTTGCGGGTCGCCCCGCAGCGGATTCACCCGGAAGGCGGTCGGCCCGTCAACGCCGAGGCCGGCCTCCCATCGGCTGAACTCGTGGGGCGCAAGCAGGCGCCGGAGCCGGGCGACGAAGTCCGGCGGCAGCGCCTCGGTCGGGGCCTTGAGGGTTGGCGCAGCTACCATGTTCCCGTATTGGGCATGGACGCCCACGGTTCAGCCGACGGCAGGGCATCGCCCTTCTGCAGCAGTTCCACGGAGATGTTGTCCGGTGAGCGGACAAAGGCCATGCGGCCGTCGCGCGGCGGGCGGTTGATGGTGACGCCGGCGTCCATGAGCCGTTGGCACAGGGCGTAGATGTCGTCCACCCGGTAGGCCAGATGGCCGAAGTTCCTGCCGCCGTCGTAGTCTTCGGGGTCCCAGTTGTAGGTCAGTTCCACCATAGGGGCCTTGTCGGCGCGCGCCCTTTCCTCATCGCCGGGCGCGGCCAGGAAAACCAGGGTGAACCGGCCCTTTTCATTGTCGTAGCGATTGATCTCCACCAGCCCCAGCTTGGTGCAGTAGAAATCCAGGGACTGTTCGAGATCGCTGACGCGGACCATGGTGTGCAGGTATTCCATGTTGTCTGCCTCCGATATTCAGTGGTTAGGGCCGCCCACGGGCATGGGCGGAAATGGTACACAATCTCTCAGCGCCGGGAATGGCGCCGGAAGAAATCCCACATGCGCCGGTTGGCGTCGATCACGGCCGTGCCCGGCCCCAGCAGGCGCGGGTAGTAGTCCGGCAGCCCGCCGGGCCAGACGTGGCCGGCTCCGGTCAGGCGCCATAGCACCACCTCCCCGCCGGGGGTGCAATGGCGATATGCCACGCGGGTCGCACCGTGGGCCCTTCCCGAGGGCGCGGTCCAGGTCATGCGCTCACCCTCCACGGGGACCGGGTCGCAGTGGTTGTGTCGGCGCCAAAGCTCCAGGCCCTCCTCCACCGGCGGATGGTCCACCCGGCGGTCGGTGAAGGGGAACGGCGGCCCCAGACCGCCGTGATAGAGGGCCCGCGGGTCGTCCACGCTGTGGATGTGCATCACCGCCACGGGCGCGGCATCGGGCGCCGGCGCAGTCAGATTGACCCCGGCCACCGGTGCGATGGCGGCAATACGCCCTGGCGCGCGCGCGGCCAGCCGATAGGCCATCATGGCGCCATTGGACAGGCCGGTGGCATAGACCCGACGATCGTCGACAACCCCTTGGGCGACCAGTCGGTCGATCACCGCCAGCGTGAACCCCACGTCGTCCACGTCGTGGTCCTGGGCATAGCCGCAACACCCGCCGGCATTCCAGGTCAACAAACGGGAGGACAGCGTACCGGTGCCGTTGGGGTAGACCACCACGAACCCGGCTTGGTCCGCCAGCGTGTCCATGCCGGAGTACTGCTGCTGGGCCGCGGCGTGCCCTCCGCCGCCGTGAAAATTGATAACCAGCGGCAGCGCTCCGCTGAATCGGGCGGGCGGCCGATGCACGATAAACGTCCGATCCCGGCCGCCAAACTCCAGGTGATGAAGGCGGTCACCCGCCTGGCCCGATGACGGCGCCGTGCCGCAGGCCGAAATCAAAGTAGCCAGAACCGCCAGGCTTGCCTTGTAGAGTGCGATTCGAGATGCTTTACTAAAGGAATGAATCATAGTTCATTACTTGACGGGAACAAGCAACCTCGTGGCTTACCGACGCACTGAAAGAATCCAGGCGCGGCTGGCCGAAAACCGCCGCCGCATTATCGACGCGGCGCGCACGCTGGTGGCCGAGGGCGGGTTCCGCAACGCGCCCATCGCCGCCGTGGCCGCCGCGGCCGGCCTGGCCACCGGCACAGTCTATCGCTACTTCCCGTCGAAGGGGGATCTGTTTACCGAAGTATTCCGGGTAGTGGTCCAGCGGGAGGTGGACGTGGTCGGCGAAGTGGCGGATACGCGGGGCCCGGTAACGGACCGGATTGCAACGGCGGTCAACACCTTCGCCAAACGGGCCATGGCGAACCCCCGGCTGGCCTTTGCCCTGCTGGTCGAACCCATCGATCCGGCCATCGAATCCGAGCGGCTGCGCTACCGGAAATCCTATGCCTCGGTGTTCAGCCGCCTGATCCACGAAGGAATCCGCGCCGGCGAACTCCCGGCCCAGGACCCGAACGTGACCGCAGCCTGCCTCGTGGGCGCGTTGTCCGAAGCCCTGGCGGGCCCCCTGGCGCCGGACCACGAAGCCGTCGAGGGGGGCGCCGAACGCGTCATCGCTCATATTGCCCAATTCTGTGTCCGAGCGGTCTCCACCGCGGAGGTCTGTCATGAAACCGCGTGATCCCATCACCGAACTGCCCACCCACACCGTCACCAACCAGCCTCAGTTACCGGGCGACTACAACGCCTACGAAACCGACCGGGCGCTGGCCGAAGCCGTCCGCCGCGAAGGCCCGGACTGGGTCGACGCCAAGTGCCGCCAGCTGGGCGCCGCCGTGGGCAGCAACGAATACATGGAACTGGGCTTCCTGGCCAACGAATACACGCCCCGGCTCAAGACCTTCGACCGCTACGGGCGCCGCATCGACGAAGTGGAGTTTCACCCCGCCTACCACGCCTTCATGCGGCTGGCCATCGACAACGACTGGCATTCCATCGCCTGGAAACGGGAAGGCGAAGGCGGCCACGTGGCCCATATCGCGGGCATGTATCTTCTTACCCAGCCGGAACAGGGTTTCTGCTGCCCCATCACCATGACCCATGCCGTCATCCCCGCACTGCGGCAACAGCCGGAACTGGCGGCCGAATGGGAGCCCCGGATTCTCGCCGACCAGCTACGACCCGCGCTGCGTACCGGCGCCGGAAAAGACCGGGGTCACCTTCGGCATGGCGATGACCGAGAAGCAGGGCGGCTCCGACGTGCGAACCAACACCACCCGCGCGGATGCACTGGGCGCCGGCGGGCCGGGCACCGAATACGAGCTGACGGGCCACAAGTGGTTCTGCTCCGCCCCCATGTCCGACGCCTTTCTGACGCTGGCCCAGACCGATGGCGGCCTCTCCTGCTTCCTGGTGCCGCGCTGGCGCCCGGACGGCAGCCGCAATCCCTTCTTCATCCAACGCCTCAAGGACAAGCTGGGCAACCGCTCCAATGCCTCCAGCGAAATCGAATACAGCGGCACCTGGGCACGGATGGTGGGCGACGAAGGGCGCGGCGTGCGCACCATCATCGAGATGGTGAACCAGACGCGACTGGACGCGGCGACGGCCCCCGTGGGCATGATGCGCCAGGCCCTGGTCCAGGCGCTGCACCACACCCAACAACGCCGCGCCTTCGGCGCCGTGCTGATCGAACAGCCGCTGATGAAGAACGTGCTGGCGGATCTGGCCGTGGAGTGCGAGGCCGCCACGGCCATGGTGATGCGGATTGCCCGGGCCTTCGACCAAGGCCATGACGACGACCAGGCCCGGATGTTCGCCCGACTGGCCACCGCCGTTGCCAAGTTCTGGACCAACAAGCGCGCTCCCCAATTCATCTATGAAGCCATGGAGTGCCTGGGCGGCATCGGCTACGTGGAAGAGAACATCCTGCCCCGCCTCTACCGGGAGGCGCCGGTGAACAGCATCTGGGAGGGTTCGGGCAACGTGATCTGCCTGGACGTGCTGCGTGCCATGGAACGGGAGCCGGCCGCGGTGCAGGCATTCATGACCGAGCTCGAGGCTGCCCGGGGTGCCGATGCCCGCCTGGATCGGGCGCTGGACGAGCTGAAGCAGGAATTGTCCCGACGCGAGGATCCCCAATTGCGTGCGCGCCGCCTTACCGAACGCATGGCACTGTGCCTGCAGGCCAGCCTCCTGGTCCGCGTCGCCCCACCGGCGGTGGCCGATGCCTTCTGCGCCACCCGGCTGGACGGCGACGGCGGCTACGTTTACGGCAGCCTCCCTCCGGCGGCGGACATCGACGCGATACTGGCCCGGGCGCGAATCGACTAGGCCAACATTCGCGTCCGGGCGCACAGGCGTGTGCGCCCGGGCTCGGGAAATTCCCGGACGCCCCACCCCCGGTCCGGCCACGCGTCGTATACTGTGAGTGGACGCTGTTCGCCGCAAACACCCGGTGCCGCCGATGATGCCGCTTCCCCACGCTTCTTATGCCACGATCCTGTTCTGGGCCACCCAGGGCCTCTGCGCCGGCGTGGTGATCCTGGCTCTGGCCCTGGTCCCCTACCGCGAATTCAAACGGCGCCCGGAATTTCAGCACGTGTTCTACGCAACAACGTTGCTGGTGGCGGTCCTGTGGTGGCTGCGCGGGCGCCGCCGCTCCGGGGATGGAGGTGCATTTCCTGGGAATGACGGCGGTGACGCTGATCCTGGGTTGGCCGCTGGCGGTGGTGGCCGCCGTTCTGGCTTCGGTATGTACCGCCGCGGTCCACCTTCAACCCTGGACCAACGTCGCCTACGAGGCGCTTTTGCTGGGCGCCGTACCCGCCAGCCTGAGCGCTCTGGCGCTGTGGATCGTCGAGCGATTCCTGCCGAAGAATCCCTTCGTGTTCATACTGGGCGTGAGCTTCTTCGGTGCCATCATGGCCGCCGCGCTGACCCGGGTGCTGGTCGCCGGCTATCTGATCCTCGCCGGCGCGGGCGATCCGGCCGCGGTACTGGGCCAGACCCGCACCATTCTTCTCCTGACCAGTTTCCCGGAAGGGGTCATCAACGGAATCGCCGTCACGACCCTGGTGGTCTTTCGGCCGCAATGGGTGCGCCGATTCAACGCCACGCGTTACATGGGGTCCTAGGCAGACGCCGAATCTATTCACACGCCTGCATTACGGCCTGAAAGGCCGCTCGCGGCACTATTTGTCCCGCCAGAACCGCTCCATCTCCAGGAACGTGAACGACGCCGACCAGGTAATGAGCACCAGCCCCGTCAGCGCCTCCGTGCCCGTGAGAAAGCGGATGGGCCCCACGGGCGTGAGGTCGCCGAATCCAAGCGTGGTATAGACCACGGCGGAGAAATAGACGTAGTCGGGCAATCCGACCAAGGGCAGACCCGCCAGCGTACCCAAGCGGGAATCCCGCAACAGCACGAAGTAGCCGCTGCCGAACAGCCAGATTTCGAAAATGTGCACCCCGAGGATGGAATAGATCAACAGAAGAATGCGGGGTCGGCGACGGATCTGCAGCCGCCTCAGCACCGCGGTCAACACGCCCAGCGCCTCGTAGTGAACCAGCACGGCCAAGGCCACCAGCACCCCGGTGGCGACTACTACGGTCCAATGAGGAAGAGTGAAATAGGACTCCTTGGGCGCACGCGCCGCAAAGGCGGCTGACGCCGGCCACAGGGCAAACACCGCCGAGGCCAATCCCCGAACTATTGAGCGTATCGGTTTCATGCCACCATGATATCGATCACAACCGTGAACACCATGCCTGTCGTCGCGAAATTGAAGCTCAGGATTGATCGGCGTCAACCGGCTCACCGCCGCGCTGGGGCAAACTCAGCCTCTTGCTCGAACCCATCCGGAAGGCTTCAGGTCAAATCGCACTCGAATTCTCCTTGCAAGGCCTGGCACGTAGCGACTTTAATGGATGGGTGCGCGTCCGTGCATGAATGCGCATGCGATCGCGCCGGCTGCGCTCGCGGCACGGCAATCGTCTGCAAGACCGTATACTCACAATCGACAAACCATCACCCGATAAGGGATTGGACTATCCGGGAGCGGTAATGGGCACAGAGCGCCGGGCCTACACCCGACACGCACTCCGTTGGGACGCACAGTTGAAAGGCCCCGATTTCGGTCCCTGGCCGCTGGAAATCCGCGACGCCTGTGAGGGCGGACTGTTTCTCGCGCCCGTTGGACAGACCACCCGACGCGCCATGCACCGCGGTGCCCGTATCGATACCGAGGTATCGATACGTTTCGAGGATCCCGGCCATAAAACCCGCTTCGACTGCCGTGGCCGCATTGCCCGCAGCGGCGCAACCGGTATCGGCATCGCCTTCAAGGGCGAATTTCCCAAGGCCGTCGCGGCGCTAATGGATATCTCGCGAAAACAGCGCGAGGCTATGGACAAGCCCGAAGCTCCGCGCACCCAGGGCCGTCAACCCTCGGCACGGTCCGCCCTGGCAGCGTGCAAATCCATCGTCGACGAATACTTCCAACAGCGTCTGGACAACTTCTTGGCCCACGCTGGCGAAGCCGTATTCGAGGCCGCCGGCGAAATCCGCGATCACCGCAAGCAGATTGCCTATTTCGAAGCACAGAAGCTGCTCCGCGCACGACAATCGGAACTTACCGACGGCCTAAAGACCACTCTCGTCGGCAACTGGGGCAAGCTCGGCCGGTACCGAACACCCGACTTGGATCGGGAGGCCACCGAGGAAGACGAGCTGAGCCTGGTCGACGACCAGGAATTTGAGGACTGGCTCGCCCGTTCGGAGCTCATCACCCGCGCCGAATCCCGTTCCATCCGCAGGCTGCGGCTGCTGGAACAGCGACTGTCGCACCTCACCGGCGAAGCGGTCGATGAAACCACCGACCCGCTTTCCCCGGCCGCGGTATGCACCGAATTCGCCCTGGTAGTCCGACGGATCGGCTTGGACCACGGCCCGTTGCAGGTCATCTATCCCGTGTTCGGGCGAGTGGTTCTGGAACATATCGCCCTGCTCTACGACGCGCTGAACGCACAACTCCGAAGCAAAGGCGTGCTCCCGGATCTCGAACAGCAGAAGCCGGAGATCCGCCGCCTGGGTTATCGCACGGCTGCCACGCCCCGACGCGGCGGGAACGATCAAACGGCCACCGACGCCGGCGCGATCGACCATTCCGGCGACGGTGGCACTCCATCGAACGGCCCAAGCGGCCCTGGGCGCTCCGCGTTTGGCGGCCTCTATTCGGGCCTCCGGGACCTGATGGGTTTTGCCCGCAGGCTCAACACCCGTTCCGGCCCCACCGCGGAGCAATCCGCCGGCGAGGCGGCGGCGGCCCCGGGACCGGCCTTCGAAACCGGCGAAATCCTCGGCGCGGTTGACCAACTGCAGAGTCAGTCGCCGCCGCCCGCTCAAGGCGGCGCGGCGACCTTGAAGGAACGCTTGGTAAATGTGCTGCGGAGCACCGACGGCGGCAAGGACAAGCACTTGGCGCCGGATCAGCTGGAAACCGTCGACGTGGTCGATCAGTGGTTCGGCGAACTGGAAGACGGCCGGGCCGGCGCCGCTTTTCTCAAACGGTGGGCCAGCCGACTCGCAGTGTTGGCGTTGCGAGTCCAGCTCCAGGACCAGGGCTTTCTGGATAACCGGGAGCACCCGATCCACAAGCTGATCGACGGACTGGACGAAGCCGGCGCCGTAATGGCCGATGCCCCGACCAAGGAACGGGCAAGCATGGAAAGCGCGCTGGACAACTGGTGGAGCAGGCGGTCAGCAAGTTCCGCGAAGACCCGGAAGTATTGCAGGCCATCGCAACGGAAGTCCGGCGGATGCTGGAAAAACCGTTGCGGGTCCGTAAAGCGAATCTGGAACGGGTCCGGCAGACCAACGAAGGCCACGACAAGATCGAGCGCGCCGAGCAGGAGGTGAAGGCCGAACTGGACCATCGCCTTGGCGGCCAGCGCATACCGCGTCTTCTGATGGATCTGTTGGACGGCGGGTGGCGCCGCGTCCTGGTTCTAAAGCACTTGCGCGAAGGCGCGAACGGCCCAGGCTGGAAGAAGGCCATCGGTCTGCTGGACGACCTGCGCGCCACATTGGGACGCCACGACAGCGACGGGCTCTCCGCCTCCCAGGTCAGGGACCTGCTCAAGACCGTGGAGACCGAACTGGCTCAGATCAGCCAATCACCGCGCCAAGTCCAGGAACTGATCAGTCAGCTCCGGGCCCAACTGGACCCGGCCGCGGAATCCCGCCCGGAATTGACCTGGATCGAGGTTCCCGCACCTGCGCCCCGGGCCGCGCCCACCGCCGTTTCCCAACAGGCCCTGGGGCAGGTGAAGCTGCTACGGATCGGCGACTGGGTGATGTTCAAGAACGAGGACAAGCCCCGCGCCCTGCGCCTGTCCTGGATCAATCACGACAAGAGCCGCTTCGTGTTCACCGACGCCGTGGGCCGGCAGGCCGCGACCCAATCGGATCTGCAGCTGGCCCAGCTCCTGGACGACAGCACGGCGGAATGGGGCAGCAACCGGGATGAGCCGGTCAGCGAGCGCCGCTGGCAGGAAATGATGGTGGACATCAACAAGCAACTGGTCCAGCACGCCACCCACGACCCGCTGACCCAGACCTTGAACCGAAAGGCCTTGGAACGCCGGTTGCGTCAGGCCCTGGAGCACCCGCCCAGCGACGGCGGCAAGCATGTGCTGTGCATCTTCGCCCTGGATGGCTTCAAACTGGTAAACACCAATTTCGGCCATTCTGCAGGGGATCAGGTGCTCAAGGCCGTGGGGCGGATGCTGCTCGAAGGTGCGGGCCGCCGCGGGTTCGTCGCGCGACTGGGCGGAGACGAATTCGCGGTCCTGCTGATCAAGAGCGATCCGGTGGAGGGCGAGGAATTCGCCGAAGCGCAACGCCGTGCCATCGGAGAACGGTCATTCCCGGTGGACGACGATCATGTGAGCGTTGCCTGCAGCGTGGGCGTGGTGGCTTTCTCTCGAGAGACCCACAGCTTCGAGGAATTGCTGAAGGACGGCGATGGGGCCTGTTTCGCCGCCAAGAGCGCGGGAGGAAACCGCATCCACGTTCTCCAGCCGGGCGACAAGGAGGTCAATCACCTGCGCAAGAGCATGAGCCAGGCCAGCCGCGTGGATCGCGCCCTGGAACAGGACATGCTGGCATTGCGCTGTCACCGGATCATCCCGCTGAGCGGAGACGCCTCCGCGCGGCCGCTGTATGAAGTGCTCATCACGATGAAGGATCGCGACAGCGAAGTGATCCGCCCCCAGGACTTCATCCCGGCGGCGGAGCGGTTCGGGCGCATGCCCGCAGTCGACCGCTGGGTGGTGCGGCAGGCCCTGGCGTGGTGCCGGCATAATCCCGGGCGGGTTGAATCCATAGACGCCCTGACCATCAATCTCTCGGGCCAGAGCCTCAACGATCCCGGTTTCCTGGACTTCCTCGCGGAGCAGTTCGAACACTCCGGTGTGCCGCCGTTCAAGATCTGCTTCGAGGTCACGGAGACAGCCGCGGTTGCCAATCTGGCCAAGGCAGCAGACCTGATTCGCGAGGTCAAGCAGTTGGGCTGCCGATTCGCCCTGGACGATTTCGGCAGCGGGCTCTCTTCCTATTCCTATCTCAAGAATCTGCCCGCCGACTACCTGAAAATCGACGGCGAATTCATCCGCGATCTGGACCGGGACACGACCGACTACGCCATGGTCAAGTCCATCAACGATCTGGCCCACCACCTGGGCAAAAAGACCGTAGCGGAGTATGTCGAAAGCGACCGGGTCCTGAACCGCCTAAAGGAACTGGGCGTGGACTACGCCCAGGGCTTCGGCATAGAGCGACCCATTCCGCTGGACGATCTGGGCATTGCCAACGTGCGCCGCGTGCGTTCCTGACACCTTTCTGGCTAAACCCTACCCAGCCTCGGGTTCGGGCGGCAGCCGGTCGAACCACGGGCGGGCCCGTTCCAACTGACCCGCCAGTTGGAACAGCACGTCTTCCCGGGCCAAGGGCGCCATGAACTGCACGCCCACAGGCAATGCCTCCTTGCTCCAATAAAGAGGCACCGACATGGCCGGTTGGCCGGTAAGATTCGCCAATTGGGTAAACGGGGTTTTCGCCAGATTCTCGCGGGCGAGCTTCTCTGCAATGCCGCTTGCGCGCAGCAGCTTGCCGGCGTTCAACCGATCGGCAAGCCTCATGCCCACCCGCTCCGCGGCACTCGCCGCCAGTTCGCCGATTCGCACGGGTGGTGACGCGGTGGTGGGCGTGACATAGACGTCGAAATCCCGGTGAAACACCTCCATCAGGGTGGACAACTCGCCCCAGGCCCATCGCGCCAGCACGTATTCCGCCGCGGACACGGCCCGGCCAATGGCCGCCAACGCGCGGGTTTCCGGCTCCAGCAGTCGAGATGCCCGGACGCCGTACTGGCGGCGAATCCGCTCCGCCTCCGCGGCCACCTGTCCGTAGTACATGGTGAGATAAGCGCCGGTCAGGAGCTCGCCGTCCAAGTACGGGGAGCGTTCTTCCACGTGATGCCCCAGGCCCTCCAGCAGTTCTCCGGCGTCGTACACCGCCGCCACGCATTCCGGCGAAACGGGCGTGCCCAACGGCGCGCTCACGTCCAGGGCCACGCGCAGCGGCCCCGGCTCCCGCTGACTGAGTTGAAGATACGGCGTCTCCGGCGGAGCCAGCATGTCGACCCCGCTTCCCAGGCAATCCAACATCGCGGCACTGTCGCGCACGGAACGCGTGACCACGTGATCGACCACAGCGCCATCCCAGCCCTCCAAGTGATCCACGCCGGGGGGCACCCGGCGACGCGAGGGTTTGAAGCCGAACAATCCACAGTGGGAAGCGGGAATGCGGATGGAACCGCCACCGTCGCTGGCCGAGGCCATGGGCACGATCCCGGCGGCGACGGCGGCCGCGGCGCCACCGCTGGAACCGCCCGGAGTCCGGTCCGGGTTCCACGGATTCCGGCAAGGCCCGAAGGCCACCGGCTCCGTAATGGCCAGCAATCCCAGCTCCGGCGTGTTGGTCTTGCCGGCGAACACCAGCCCCGTTCGACGGAAACGGCGCACCAGTTCGCTTTCCTCGGTGGGGACGGTGTCCCGCAATGCACGGGACCCCCCACTCATGGGAACACCGGCCACCGGTTGCATCAGATCCTTTAGCAGGAACGGCACTCCGGCAAAAGGCCCGGCTGGCAATTCGCCCGACGCCAGCACGCGGCGGGCTTCCTCGTACATCGGGGTTATCACCGCATTGATGCGCGGGTTGACCTCACTGGCCCGCGTGGCGGCCGCCTCCAACAAGTCCTGCGGACTGACCTCGCCGCGCTGAACCAGATCGGCCAGGCCCAAGGCATCGTAGTCCCGGTAATCGCCCGTCATGTCTTACTCCTTTGGCGCTTGACTTTCACCCGATTTACAGACGGCGAAGAGGACTTGTGCACAATTGTGCATCGCGCCAATGAGACCCAGGTCCGCAACGGACCTCATCACCGCAAGAGCAAATCAAGCTTTTGTTTTATATAGGCTTTTAAATCAGGGCAGAATATGACCGAAATAAGAAAATCGCAATACAGGCGGCCATTTGGCAACTCTGTTCCCGCCTTGTCCACAGAATTATCCACAGGTTTTGTGGAAAAGCGGAATTCTGCTTGGCGCACTAGGCACTTACCGACCGTGCGCGGGAGGCGAAGGGGCTAGCTCGCGCATTCCACCCGGTTGCGACCGCCGCGCTTCGCCGCATACAGGGCTTGGTCCGCCCGGGCCACCAGGCTCTGAGAGGACTCGCCGGGCTCGTATGTCGTGCACCCGGCACTCACCGTCACCACGACGCCGCGCTCTCCCAACTCCACGGGCATGTCGACCACCGCGGCACGGGCCCGCTCGGCGAATATGGCGGCGCCTTCGAGGGTGCAGCGCGGAAGGATCACCACGAATTCCTCGCCGCCGTAACGGCACACCACGTCCATGGCCCGCGCGGCTCCAACAAGCCGCTGCGCCACTTCCTGCAGTACAAGGTTGCCGGCCAGGTGGCCGTACGTATCGTTGAACCGCTTGAAGTGATCCACGTCGAACATCACGATGGACAGCCATTTCCGCTTATCCTGCCGATCGTATTCGGCCCGACGGCGGTCGAGCTCGGCCTCGAAAGCCCGGAAGTTCGCCAAACCCGTCAGCGGATCACGGGAAGCCAGGCGGCGAAGCTCCTCCACCTTGCGCTGGAGTTCGTGATTGAGTTGTTCGATTTCAGCCTTCTGAGTTCCCACCATGGCGTACAACTCGGCGTTCGCCATGGCGGTGCCAATGAACGAGCACAACAGCTCCACGAAATCCCGATCACTGGCCCCCAGGGGCACGACTTCCGACAGGCTGACCAGCCACAGGACGCCGATGGGCTCGTGGTTGCGACGGATGGGCAGGATGAAAATCGTCCGCGGCGTTTCCATGATCTCCAGGCTGCCCCGATCCTTCGCCGACATGGGCAGATCCATGATGGTGGTGGCATCCTGGAAGTAGAGGGGGCTGTCCTTGAGGTAGACCATGGGGGAAGCGCCGTCTGCCTCGGTCAAGTCATAGGGGCGATCGTTGAAATACTTTGTCAGGCGCTCCTCCACGGGCCGGTACCGTTCCGAACCCGCAGTGATCCGGCGAAGCACAATCCGATCATTCGTGCGGGTCAGCACGCCCACCAGATCGAACGGGAAGCGGCCCAGGAATTCCCGGGAGATCATGTCGTAGATCGACTCGGTGGAAGTCAGGCTGTTGACCTGGGCAATGAATCGAAGGAACTGATTCTGGGCCGCGATGGCGGCGTTGAGCTCGTCTTCCTTCTGCTTGAGATTGCGATGATAGAGGGCATTGCCGATGGGCCGGGTAAACAGCGGCACCACCGCCTCCACGCGTTCCACGGTATTCGCTTGAAAGGAGTCCTCGGCGCGGAAAACCGAGATAGTTCCCATGCAGTGGGTAGAAGTGGAGATGGGGATGATCGCCAGGGCGGTCATGCGCCAGCGTTCGAAGCGAACACCGGTCGTGCTTTGGGCGGCATCCGCCTCGAGGGCCTGCTGGTCCAGCATCAGGGAACGGCCTTCCCGATAGCAATGCACGTTGGGATCGTCGGAATCCACGGGAAAGCGCAGATTCCGGTAGACCTCCTCGACACCGCTGAATTGGCTGGGAAGTTTGAGTTTTTCGCAAACCAGATTGTCGCGGTCGGCATCGATCAGGGTGATGAAATATCCGCAGACGCCTTCCACCCCCGCGATTTGCTCACCCATCAAATCCAGCAGATCGTTCAAGTCACGCGACTGGCTGATCCCGCGCAGCAGGCGGTTCTCACGGAACTCAGCCGCGAGACGGGATTCCGATTCCATCAGCCTCGACTTGAGCTCCTCCAGCTCCTGTTCGAGGTCGGCCTGGCTCGATTGGCTCATGGGGCGGGCCTTGTATCGTTCTTGGTTGTTCTTGGTTACACGCGCGGCGCTCCGGTTTCGCCGCCGGACCGTTCCGGCCTTTCAATTATTACCATACTTGACGGTGCGTTCATAAGCGGGAATGCGAATCGGACCGCGGAGTGCGCCCTACGGAGACGCTGATCGATTCACTCGAGGACACGGGAATGGATCAGCGACGCTAAGCGTCCTGGGCCAAGGGCAGCAAACCCTGGTTCTGTCGATAGAGGCGCAGAAAATCCTCCTCGGCGAGCGGGCGGCTGAACAGGAAACCCTGCACCTCGTCGCATCCCTTGTCCCGCAGAAAACCCAACTGTTCACGCGTCTCCACACCTTCGGCGGTAACACGCATCCCCAACGAACGGGCAAGGCTGATCACCGCCTCCACAATGGCCGCGTCCTCCGGATCCGAGGAGATGTCGCGGACAAACGCCTGGTCCACCTTGAGCTTGTCGATATGGAAACGTTTCAGGTAGCTGAGATTGGAATACCCGGTTCCGAAGTCGTCGATGGCCATCTTGCAACCGATCTGGTGCAGTTCGGCCAGGGCAGTCTCCGCCTGGCGGGCGAACGAACTTTCCGTGACTTCCAGCTCCAGCCGTTCCGCGGGAACGCCCGCCGCGCTCAACAGTTCCGCGACTCGACGCGACAAGGGCTCGCGGGTCTGCAACTGGCGGGCTGAGATATTCACCGACATGGACAGACCGTCCACCCCTTGCTCAGCCCATCGCCTGAGCCGATCCACGGCCTGGCGCAGAACCCAGTCGCCTATGGCGATGATCTGACCCGTATCCTCGGCGATGGGAATGAATACCCCCGGGCTGATCATGCCACGTTGGGCGTGGTTCCATCGAAGCAGGGCCTCGACGCCGACAATCCGGCCGGTGGCAATATCGACCTGGGGCTGATAGAGGAGAAACAGCTCGCCGCGATCGGCAGCCGAGCGGAGATCGTTGGTGACGGTAATCACCTCGGCAACACGGTCGTCCATGCTGGGGCGGAAGAAGTGGTAGCGATTCCGGCCCGACGCCTTGCTCTGGTACATGGCGATATCGGCATGTTTGATCAACTGCGCCTCGTCGTCACCGTCATCCGGATAGACGGCGATTCCAACGCTGGGCGAGACGTGCAGCTCATGTCCTTGAACGACAAAGGGGGCGTCGAACGCCGCGATGATCTTCTCCGCCACAATGCCGGCGTCCTCCGTGGCCGCAATATCCGGCAACAGAATCAGGAATTCATCGCCACCCTGCCGGGACAGCGTATCCACGTCCCGGATCAGATTTCCCAGACGCGCGGCCACCGCCTGCAGGAGGATATCGCCCACGTGATGCCCCAACGAGTCGTTCACGTTCTTGAAATGATCGAGATCCACGAACAACAGGCCGAGGCGACTCTCGCTGCGGGAGGCGCGGCGAATCGCCTGGCGCAGCCGATCGTAGAATAGAACACGGTTGGGCAGGCTGGTCAGCGAATCGTAGTGGGCCATGTACTCCACCCGCTGCTCCGCTTCCTTGCGCCGGGTGATCTCCTGCACGGTTCCCGTCATCCGCAGGGGTTCGCCGTTTTCGTCGCGCTCCTGCACCCGCCCGAGGACCATCGCCCACACGTAGGAACCGTCCCGAAGGCGGTAGCGGTACTCGTTTTCGTAGAGCCGGTCGCCCGGGTGTTGCAGGTATTCGGTAACCCGCTGGCGCACACGGGGCTGGTCGTCGGGATGGACCCGTGAGAGCAGACCTTCCATCGGACGCAGCTCTTTACTCTCTCGGCCCGGGCGGTACATATAGACCGTGTCGGCGGCGATATCCCAGTCCCAGAGACCGATCCCGCCGGAGTCCAGGGCCAGTTCCAGACGGCTCTGTGTTTCGGCCAATTCTTTGCGCGCGTTTTCCTTCTCGGCAATCTCTGATTCAAGCCGCCGGTTGGCCGCCACCAACTCGCGGGTCCGCTCGCGCACTCGTTGTTCCAGGTCGTCCCGCGCCTCGCGCACCGCCTGGGCCGCCTGCATGCGCTGGGTGATGTCCGATCCCGCCCCACGATAGCCGACGAAGCGGCCCCGCCCGTCGAAATGCGGCTCACCGCTCAGAGACAGGCAGACCTCGTTGCCCTCGGCTCCTCTGAGGTTAAGCTCCAATTCATGGAACGCCGCCCGCTTGTCCGTTGCCGCATGATATTGGGCCAGCGTCTTGCCGGTGAACTGGAAGGGCAGATCCTCCATGCGGCGGCCAAGATACTCGCGGAGATCCAGCCCCGTGTCCGTCAGCAGATCGCCGCTCATCCGCGTAAAGCGAAGCTGTGAATCCTGTTCCCAGTACCAATCCGATGTCAGGCGGCTGATGGCGTGATAGCGGTCCTGGCCCGCACGCAGAGCAGCGATGGCCTTGTTTCCGATCAAGGCCATCAGGAAGAACAAGAGGGTCAAAACGGCGGAACCGATCCACACCTCGGTCCGCAGCTCATGAACCGGGGCCAGCGCCTGGCTCATGGGGAAGGCGGCCCCAAGCACCCAGTCGGCGCCGGACAGCCCGGCATAGCTGAAAAGCACGTCCCGGCCCTGCCCATCCCGGCCTGTTGCCGAAAGCACGCCTCCCGGGGCCACCTGATCCAACACACTGGCTTCGCCATCGGGCAACACTGCCCGGGCAGCCTCCGGCTGGTCGGGATGAGCCACCACCAGGCGATCCCGGGTAACCAGGAAGAAATAGCCGTTCTGTCCAACCGCCTCGTCGCCAAACCGGCCAATGAAGTTGGCGCGGTCCAGCCGCAGCGCACCCACCATCACGGCGACGAGGCCCTTCTCGCGGTCATAGACGGGGACCGTCATGACAACGACGGGCGTGCCCGTTACGCTGGCGCTCAGGGGCTTGGAAATCACTGGTCCGTGCCGCTTCAAGGTCTGTTGAAAATAGGGCCGCGAGGACAGGTCCACACCTCGGCGCAGACGGGGGTAATCCGCGATGATGACACCGTCCGGGCCGACAACACCGACCGCATCGTCGAATAAAGTGCGAAGATCCGAATGCCCGCGCAGGTAGGCTTCCAGCTTGTCCGGTTGCTTGATGAGTCCCAACGGCAGGTCGGCCGCGAACCCCTTCAATGTGTTCTGGTACAGATCGAGATCCTGGTCCACCCGCATCGCCAGGTGCCTTATCAGGGAAGTCTGTTGACGGCGGAGCACCGTCAGAACACCGTGGCTCTCCAGATTCACGACAATGGCGGACGCACACCAGATCACCGCGCTCGCCAACAGGGCGAACATCCAGGGTAACCACTTGGCCCGCGATACCGGTCGCGGACGTGACGCTCTGGTCTGGTGAGTCATGACGATCAGCGGACAGCCCTTCTCTTGATCTTTGGAAAATTCGTGTTCTTTTTCAGGCTCGCGCGACTCCGGGCCAGGAGCCGGCCGCCATATCGGCCCGGGCGGCGGCGACGCAAGGTCTGCTGCCATTGCACCAGGCCGCAACCGACCCTATTACCGCCGTGTTGTGCTGATTGCGGGGCGACCGATCCCTGTGCCCAGGAAGATGCTGTTGTGAGTTCCGGTTTGCCGGTGGCGGACGGCAACCGCAACTGTCGCCTGCCATAATGGCCTGAACCCAAAGCTTATGACGGCGAACCATCGCACACTTCCAACAACCGGGAAAGATCCTATGCGAGGCTCCAATATCGGCCTGGCTCTTCAGGGAGGCGGTTCCTATGCGGCATTCACGTCCGGTGTTCTCACCGCCCTAATGGACAAGCGCCGGGGATTCCTGGCTCCGGAACAGATCCATTCCATCGGTGGAACATCCGGGGGCGCATTGAACGCACTCCTGCTCGGATGGGCCATCCACGAGAAGCAAACGAACCCACTGACCTACGTTCAGCGCCTGTGGCGCCTGAACCGGTTGGAGACAATGCTCAAGGAACGGGTGAAGGCCCTGCAACTGGTTCCCGACGAGGTTATCGCCACTTTGGTGGGCATGAGCCGGCGGATGTTCGGCGACGGCTCCGCCTCTGTCCACACCAGCCCCAAACTGCGCAGCCAGTTGCTGGAACTGGTCGACCAGATGATCCACGCCGCGGCGCCGAGCCTTCCCAAGGATCCGGAGAAGGTCCTGTTCGAATCCTCCCGGCCCTACGTAACAGTCGCGGCCACTGAAGTGCGCACGGCGGTCGCACACTACTTCACCAACAATCGCGCCATGATCCGGAAGTTCGAGCGCTTTGCGATCTCGGATCAACGCAAGGTGATCCGAGATCTCTCGCTTCAGAGCGTCTACGCCTCCGTGGCCCACCCACGGGTGTTCAACCCCGTCGAGATTGGCGACGGCCTCTACTGGGACGGCTATTACACCTGCAATCCGCCCTTCGTTTATCTATTCCGAGAGGGCTGCGACGAAGTGGTTCTGGTGCGCTTGATTCAACAGGAACGCCGCGACCTGGGTCCGGAAATCGACGATGTGGCCGATCGCATCGAGGAGATCGCCCAGAACACCACGATCAACATGGAGATCATGGCCTATCTCGCCATGCGCGAGATCGCGTTGACCAGTCGCGGGGGAACTCTGCCGTGGATCTTAAACTGGGGCTGAAGCAGTTCAATCCGGCGGCGGTGTACCACGAAATCCGGCTGCTCAAGCCGGGGCATATCGCGGACGAAGGCTTCCCCCTGGGCGATCTGGTGGACAAGCTGATTCGGCTGGGACGCAAGGTGGTGGCCGATCGGAGCGGTTTTGCGGCGCGCTACCGCGCGGCGGACCCGGGCCTGCAAATCGTCAGCGAAATCGACTACGAAACGGAACAGGTCAGCTCCCGGATCATCGACATCGATCAGGTTCTGTTTCAGGAACGGGACGGGGAAAGCCGCGATGGCGAATCGAGGAGCGCAACGGAACGGTTTCTGCGCTTCTTCAAGGACCTGATGTAGACGGGCGCCATTGACCCCGGTCAAATCAGCCCCACCTCCCCAGTGGTATTCATGTGACTCGGCCGACATGTCGGACCGAGGGGAAAGCGCTTCCCGGTAACGTTTGGACGGCCGGCGCTTCCCGACCGGATCATCCAAATCGACACAGGGAGTAGACCATGAGCCAGCAGTTTACGGATTTCTTCAAGACCATCACCGAGTCCAACAAGCGGCTTTGGGACGAGTGGAGCAAGGCGTTTCAAGGCGCCGACATGAAGACAGGCGCACCCGAGATGGACAAGTTGTTCAAACAGAATCTCGATCTCGCAGAAAAGATGATCAAGGATGCCCTGGAGGCCGAATCCAAGTGGATGGACCAGTGGTACGACAGCCTGGAAGGCAGCGGCCGGACGCCGGATGAATTCAAGGGATTCCTGGAAAACGTCCGCAAGACCACCAAGGCGATGCTGGAGAACCGCGCGCAGATGTGGGAATCGTGGCTTCAGCAGGCCCGCAGCCTCAAGCTGCAGGACTTCGGCGGAACCACTAATGCCCAGGACGCGCAGAAGGCGTTCACGAAGCTTTGGGAAGATTTCGCCAAGCAGGCGGAAGTCGCGCGTGAGCGCCTGCTTGCCAGCTTCGAGAGCGGTCCTTCCAAGAGTTCGGCTCCGAAGACCGCCGCCAAGAAGAACTGACCGAAGACCGTCGGCGGCATTCCGCCTGAAACGGGATGCCGCGGACCTTCAGGTGCTGCGCCGGTGCGTGGCCACATGCTTGCCGTCGGTGGCCCCGGGCGCCTCGGCGGGGTTGGCGTGCTCGCGCACCAGTCCACACCAAGGCAGGATCTTTTCCTCGATGAACTGCGGCACCTCCGGCCGCCCGGCCGCGTTGACCGATGTCGTCACCAACCGCGAGGTCAGGACCAGGGCGTTGTCGGGCTGGCGGTATATATTCTGGTGGAAGACGTAGCGCAGGCGCGAGGCACGCTCAACGCGTATGCAGACCGAGAAGGTATCCCCGGGGCGAAGCGGCTGGCGGAAGTCCATCTCGATGCGGGAAATAATGAGGCTGTAGCCCCTGCTCTGGAGCTCGACGGTGTCGAGGTCCATGCGCTTGAGGAACTCGTGATTGGCGTGTTCCAGGTAGTTTTGGTAGACGGCATTGTTTACCACCCCCTGGAAATCGCACTCGTAATCCCTCACCCCCAGATCAACCTTAAACTGGTATCCATCCAATAGGTATTCTCCCTTGCCCAAGGCGGTGCCAAGTCCATCCCGCTGCAAGGGTGAGTGCCAACCCCCCCGCATTGGGCCTCTTGGCCTTAAACCTGCCCGGCCCGACCAAAACAGTCAAGCGTCATCGCACCCGAAACGTGTGTTCGGCACGCTCCAGATGGAGCTCGGGCAGCAACTCCGGTTTGTGAATCCCGTAGCCCTGACCGAAGTCGACGCCGATTTCCCTCAGCACCGCCATGGTGGGCTCGTCCTCCACGAATTCGGCGATGGTCTTCAAGCCCATGATCTGCCCCACCTGGTTGATGGCCTGCACCATGGACCGGTTCACCGGATCGATGGACATGTCCCGAACGAACTGGCCGTCGATCTTGAGATAGTCCACCGGCAGCCGCCGAAGATAGCCGAAGGAACTCAAACCGCTGCCGAAGTCATCCAGGGCAAACTTGCAGCCCGCCGCGCGAAGCCCGGCAATGAGCTGCATGGCACGATCAAGGTTGGTGATCACGGCGGTCTCGGTGATTTCGAAGCAAATCCGGGTGGGATCCACGCCGGTGCGCTCGAACTCGCCAGTGACAAAAGCGAGGAATCCGTCGTCGGCCAGGGATTGACCGGACAGATTGATCGAGAAGATCGCCACGTCCTTCAGTTCAGGAAGCCCCGAAACAGCGTAGTCGAGGCCCATCGCGACGATATGGCGATCCAGGCGGTGCATCATGCTGAAGCGCTCGGCGGCGGGGAGAAACGCGCCCGGCGGCAACAGCTGGCCGCCCTTGCCGCGCATGCTGGCAAGCAGCTCCACCTTGACCGGGCCGTCGGCATCATGGCCCAAGGGCACGATGCGTTGGAACCGCAAACGAAAGCCACCGTCATCCAGTGCCCGCTGGATCTGGCTGGTGAGCTGCATTTCGCCGTGCCGGCTTGCCACCTCGGTATCGTCGGCCGCGGTAACGTGGATACGATTGCGCCCCAGGTCCTTCGCCACGTAGCAGGCGGCGTCCGCCGCGGCCAGCAGTTGGGTCGGCGTACTGCCGTCGGCGTCCACGGGGACCACGCCGATACTCACGCCCACGTTGAAGACCTTGTCCTCCCAGGTAAAGCGAAAGTCCCTGATCATAGCCACGAAGGTATCGGCCACTTCCCGCGCCTTTTCCGCGGAACAGCGGTACAGCAGAATACCGAACTCGTCCCCGCCGAGCCGGGCCATGACGTCGGTCTCCCGGATCAGCTCCTTGAGGGCTTCGGCCACGTGCTTGAGCAGTTCGTCGCCGGCGACGTGGCCGCAGGTGTCGTTCACGACCTTGAACTGATCCAGGTCCAGATAACACAGTGCGTGGCCCTGGCCATCGTAGCCCGCGTATTCCAGAGCTTCGGCCAGGCACCCCTCGAAGACCTTGCGGTTCAACAGACCGGTGAGGGCGTCATGCCGGGCCTGGTAGGACATGGCCTGAGCCATTCCGCTGAGTTCGGTGACGTCATGCAGGACCACGACCGCGCCGATGATTCCCGCATCCGGATCCTTGATGGGCGAGGCCTTGACCTGCACCAGTGAATCCTCGCCGTGCTCGGACACGGCGAGGGTCTGCTCGCGGGGCACAACCAGCGGCTCGCCGCGGCCCAGGCAACCGGCCACGAGATCCGGAACCGGTTCACCGTCCGGGTCCGGCTTGAATTTGAGCATTTGCGACAGCGGCCGTCCCTCGATCTGGCTGAACCGCCAGCCGGTGAGTCGCTCGGCCTTTGCATTGAGATAGCGCACGCAGCCGTCCGTGTCGGTACTGATTACGCCGTCGTCGATAGCGCCCAGCGTCACCTGCATGCGCTCCTTCTCCTCCTTGAGCTGGCGGGCCCAGGCATCCCGCTCATAGCTGAGCAGCAGCGCGCCGCGCAACACCCGGGTGGCGCGGGCACCCGCCTGGCTCATGACGACGATGGCCACCACCATCAACAGTCCCATCCAGACCGATACCTCGGGCACCTCGGCATAGAACCAGGCCAGGATCGCCGCGAAGATGGGAACCGCGAAGCTCAGATAGGCGGGAAGGTAAAAACCCAACGTGGCGAAGGCACCGAAGCTGAAGGCGCAGAGCACGAACAGGACGACGAATACATCGCTCTCCGCCCCTCGCCCACTGACGAGAAACACCAGCCCTCCCCATGCGACCGCCTGCAGGAAACTGCCGGTGACGGCCAGACGCCCCCACCAGGGCAACTCCGAATCGGACGGCACGGAATGCATGAAGTGCCGGGACACCAGATATCGGGCGGCGGCGATAACGGTAGTGATGAGCCCCCACAGCCACAGGTCGAGGGCGTCCACCCGATCATGGAACGCCAGCCCCACGAGAATGACCACCACCAGGCTGACCAGCGCCGCCAGATGGGAAAGTTCGTAGAAGATTCGGATATGGGCGGCATGGACAAGCCGTTTGCGAGCCTCCGGCGCTTGCGCGAAGGTCTCGCTGCTGGCCAGATCCTTAACCCACAATCTCGGGTCTTTGCCTTCTTGCATTCATCGTCCCATGTCGATACGACGGACCCTGCGCCCGGGCCCACCCCGTCGCGAAGCGGCGCAGGGCCGACATTCGGATGGAGGGGGCCGCAAGGAAAGCCAATGGACCTCGATCGAGGTTAACGGCCGCAGGCTCCGATTCCTTAACCGCCCACGCGAGCCGGCCAACACCGGTCGATCGACCACAACCATACCCCGGCCTCTGTCCGGGACCGGCGCAGGGGCGGAAAACCGAGTCCGTATCGACTCCTTGTCATTGTTTTTCTTGAAGGCAAACCGAGGTCTGCCCATGCGATTAAGACTAGCACACGCCCTGCCTTCCGGCCCGCCACCCCAGCGCGGAGAAGGGTTGTACAATAACCGCCCAGGCAGCAATCGACAGTCGGAGGCCACTGGCATGACACAGGACGCGATCGCCCGGACCATTCGGGAGCGCCGCACCATCAACCGCTTCCTCCCGGAACGGCCACCGCGGCGAGTGATACTCGAAGGGCTGGAACTGGCCTGTTGGGCGCCCAATCATCACCTCACCGAGCCCTGGCATTTCTATCTCCTGGGCCCGGAGACACGCGCCGCGGTTATCGATCTCAACAGCGCGCTGATCACCGAGCGCAAGGGCGAGGCGGCGGCCCGCCAGAAGCGGGCACGCTGGGAGTCCATGCCCGGTTGGCTCCTGGTCACCTGCGATCGGTCGTCGGACACGCTGCGCCAGCGCGAAGACTACGCCGCCTGCTGCTGCGCGGTTCAGAATCTCGCCCTCTATCTTTGGGAACGGGGCGTGGGCATGAAATGGAGCACCGGAGCGATCACCCGGGAACCAGCCTTCTACGACGCGACCTGGATCGACCCCGAACTGGAGACGGTGGTGGGCCTGTTCTGGTACGGCTATCCGGACGAAAGCCCGGACGCCCATCGCAAAGCCCTGGCGGAATCCCTGGTGGAGCTCCCCTGAACTCTGCCGGCGGCGCAGCTCGGCGTCCGCAGGCGGTAGACCGCGCGGAATGGTCAGTAGCGTTGAGCGTGAAGGTAGATCAGCGTCAGAAACACCACTAGAAGTCCGACCCAGAAACCAATCGCGACCCGCGTGGCGCGCTTGGCCTGGGCCGCTTCCCACCAGGAACGGGGCTGGATGCCCTGTACCAGAAACGTCACGATTCCGGACAAATTCACGCAGGCGACGTTGGCCGCAAACAGTAGCGCAGCACCCAGCGCCGGCTGCATGTCACCCTGCCCCGCCAACAACCCGGCGGTGACCAGCGGCGGCAACAGAGCCACCGCCACCATGACGCCGATCATGCCGGCCGGCACCCCGGTGGTGAAGGCGAGAGCTCCCGCACTGCCGGCGGCAAGCGCCAGGATTACGTCGCCCATGCCGACTTCCGTGCGCACGGCGATCTCGTGAACCGACGGGTCCACCGGGAAAAGAAGGCCGATGGCCACGGCACAGATCAGCGCCGTAATCAGCCCCGCGCCACCGGCCTTGGCCGCCGCCCGCGCCAGGTCAAGGTCACCCAGGGTCGCGGCCAGGGACAGCGCGACGTTGGGGCTGAGCAGCGGCGCGATGACCATGGCCCCGATGATGACCGCCACGTCCCCCCGCATCAGGCCGATGGCGGCCACCACCGAGGACAATAAGACCGTCACCAGATAGACCAGATTGAGCTGGATGCCCTTGGAGACGTCGGCGTAGAGTTCCTCACGGCTGATCCGGGCGCGGGTGGGCGGTTTCCGCTCTTCGCCTTCTTCCGGTTCCGGTTCCGGCGGTTCTTCTTCGGGTTCCAGCTTGGGCAGCGTGGCCTCCACGGTGAACAACATGGTCCGGAACCCCTCCAAGTGGGAGAACTGCCCGCTGACCAGATCCGAGACGGCCTCCGTCTGTTCGGTTTGCAGGAGCACGCGGAGCATGGCGTACCCCTCGGACACATTCTCCTGCCAGAACGCCGCCGACCGGCTGCTCCGCCAGCAACTCAGCCACGTTCGGCGCGCTTTTCGCGGGAACGATGATCTCCATCAACCGCAGTGCCATGAAAGCCTTCTACCATTCTGTTCGACGGTCGGTGATTGTCATCGACCACTACCAAGGATCGATTCATGAACATCTTGCCCACAAACGTTCACAACATCGAGCGGCTTATCCGCGTCGTCGCCGGTCTGGCGATTCTCAGCCTGGTCGTGGTCGGCCCGAAGTCGCTGTGGGGCCTGCTCGGTATCATCCCCCTGGTCACCGGGCTAATGGGCAGTTGCCCGCTGTACACCTTGCTGGGCGTCAGTACCTGCGGCGCCAGGCCCAAGCATTCCTAGGGAGACGATGATCTAGGGACGCACCGAATGTTGCAACGCATCAAAGCCAGTGCTATGCTGCGCAGCACAAAATGGCTTAATTGCATTCGGATCTCGAAACGGAGGACACCCCATGTATCAGGAACTTTTCGGAAAAAGCACCGCTCAGCTTGAAGATCTGATCGCCCCCGCCCGCAAGTTCCAGGGCCTGGTCGTCGATCACTTCACCAAGCTGGCCGACTTCCAGCTGGACGCCCTGCGCGCGTACACGGATCTGGGTCTGGAGCAGCTGCGCGCCGTCAAGAACGTCGGCGACGCCAAGAGCTTCCAGGACTACGTCTCCAGCCAGAGCAAGGTCGCCAAGACCGTGGGCGACAAGGTGACCAAGGACGTCAATACCCTGGCCGCCCTGAACAAGGACTTCACCGCCGAGGTCCAGAAGTTGGCCCAGGAAAACGTGGCGAAGTTCGGTCAGGCCGCGAAGCCGGCTGCCCCGAAGGCTGCTGCCGCCAAACCGGCCGCTCCGAAGCCGGCCGCCCCGAAGGCCGCCGCGACCCCGGCCGAGAAGCCTGCGGCCGCCAGCAAGCCCGCTTCGACCAAGGCCGCCAGCGCCAGCAAGTCAGCCACCACGACCAAGACCCCGCGCAAGAGCAGCCCCCGCAAGTCTGCTTAAGCCGACGGTCCTGTCGCGAAAAGGCCGCCGGGGCCAGCCCGGCGGCTTTTTTTGTGCGCTTCAGCCTTCCTCCAGGCCGACGGAAAACATGGTCTCCAGATCATGGCGGGAATGCACCTGAAAGGCGATCAGTGTTTCCGTGCTCACGATCCCCTCCAGTTTGGCCATGTGTTCGGTAACCAGCCGCGCCAGCTCCTCGTTCTGCCGAACGCGGATTATGGCGACCAGATCGAAGCCGCCGCCCACGGAATAGACCTCCGACACACCGTCGATGTCCGCCAGTTCCTCGGCCAACGCGTTGATCCGGTGTCGCTCGGCGTGGATCAGGACAATTGCCGTTACCATCGTTTTCTCCTTTGTCACGAACTAGGGCCCTGCGTCCCGGTGCCGGTGGAACCGCCTTCCGCGGCCCGGCGTACCCGCCGCAGCCGATAGCTGCGAAGCAACCAACCGGCCGCCATCCCCAGGATCAGCAGCACAAACACCAGCAGCGCGCGGGACAGCGAGAACTGCCAAAACAGGAAACGCAAGGTGACGACTTCGGTATTCTGAAACGCGAACACCGTCACCACCGCGAGCAGACATAATCCAACGATCACGCCAATACGCATGAATTTCTCCCGTTGCCCTGTCGGTACATGGGGGCGCCGCACCCCTGAGGCCAGGTCCGAACCGATGCGGCGGGGCTCAACCGTCGGTGGAATCCGCAGTTCGCCGAGGCGCCGTGCCGGACAACGGCCAACGCTCCAGGGCCAGATCCCACAGCCGCTGCCACGTCTCCCACTGATGCCCGCCCGGCACCGTCAGCACCCGCCGATCCGGCAACGCGCCGGCCAGCAACCGTTGGCCCTGAGCGTAGCGGTCACCTTCCCCATAGGCCAGGT
The DNA here is from genome assembly GCA_963711725.1 of uncultured Gammaproteobacteria bacterium. Taxonomy (GTDB): domain Bacteria; phylum Pseudomonadota; class Gammaproteobacteria; order Nitrococcales; family Aquisalimonadaceae; genus CAVQFO01. The sequence continues at coordinate 184,482 of CAVQFO010000024.1, forward strand.
ATAAAGGCGGACGCCTTGCCTGGCTGCTCACATAGCCTTTGAGCCACGCCCAGTAGTCGTGCTGATAACCTCGGACTCGGCTTTGTTCCGGGCTCCACGCCGCCAGGCCGCCCGCTGCCGCGACGTCCTCCACGATCCGTTCCTCGCCCAGGTAAGGGGCTATCCAGACCAGGCCACCGACCTGATCCGGGTAGTCGCGGGCATACAGGAACGAGCCCAGGGCGCCCATGGAAACGCCAACCAGCCACACATCCCGATATCCCCGTTCCAGCGCCGGAGCGACCACATCGTCGTGCAGCCGCGTAACCACATTCCGCCTGGCGTAGTAGCTATAGCGGGCGTCGGCCGCGATCATGTCGACGCCGGGGCAGCGCCGGCGCACGGCGTCGACGAATCCCCGTCGGGAGAAATCCCCGGCGGAATCGTCGATGCCCGGCAGAAAGATCAGAAGCCGATCGCGCGGCCCCTCCTCGACACTGTAGTCGAACGCCGGCATGGGCTTGCGCGTCGGCCAGAGCATGGAGCAGCCGGGTATGGTGCCCGCCGCGGCCAGCGCCAGATAACGCAGAATGGAGCGTCGACTGGGCACTGCCTAATCCATGCCCGAGTGTTTCTGAAGAAAGCCGTAGATCGCGGTGTTCACCTCATCGGGACGCTCCAGGATCACCGCGTGACCGGCGTCCGGCACCACCAGAAGCTCGGCACCAGGGATGGACTCGGCGATGAACTCCGAACATGCCGGCGGTTTGATCAGGTCAAACTCGGCGGCCACCGCCAGCGTGGGCGTGGTGATTTGGGCCAACTGCTCGCTGATGTCGAATTCGATCAGCGCGTCACACAGCCGGGCGAAGCCACGAAAAAACGCCGGCGGCTGATCCGAGATGTCGCCGTCCCGGGCCCGGAGCGCTGCGCCGTGACTGGCCAGAAAATCGTTGGAGAAGTAGTAGGGCAGCGTCACGCCGAACAAGGCCCGTGGCGCGGCCAGGCCCACATCCCGCCAACTCGCCACTTGGGCCTGGAACAGCGGCTCGGAGCGGGCCAGCGATGCGATCACCGACAGGCTTCGCAGGCGCTCGGGGTGGCGCTCGGCAAAACTGAGCCCGACTTCACCACCGTAGGACGTCCCGACCAGGTGGCAGCGATCCACGCCCAGGTGATCCAGCAGCGCCGCGAGATCGTCGGCGTGCTGTTCCATGGAGTACGGCTCGTCGGGCTTGTCGCTGCGCAATTGACCGCGCATGTCGTAGAGGATGCAGCGGAAGTGCCGCTGCAGGAAACGGGTCTGGAACGACCAGGACTGCGTGGTCATGAGGATGCCGTTGGCAAAGACCACCGGCTCCCCCTGGCCGAACGATTCATGGAACAGATTGATCCCGTTGATTCGAGCCGTGGGCACGAAATCTCCTTGTTGTCTGACGCCGCGGCGCGGCCTGTCCCCGGCCAGTATACCAAGCCGGCGGCGACCGTATCGGCGTCACAGCTTCTGGTAAACTCTGATCCGCCGAATACGCTGTGCGATGGGGATGCGCGATGGAAAAATGGGAGCGGGTACTGGAACGGGCCGACGCGCTGTTGGACCGCCTGGAGGGAATCCTGCCGGCGCCGAGACCGGACGACGACTCCATTCTGGCCAGCACGGTGGCCTTCCGCTGGCGCCCGGCCGGCAATGGTCCCGGCCGCTTCCATCCCGTCATGCATCCTCACCGCCTGCGCTTGAAGGACCTGCACAACATCGAACGCCAGAAACGGCTGCTGGATCGCAACACCCGCCAGTTCATCGGCGGTCACCCCGCCAACAATGCGCTTCTGTGGGGCTCCCGTGGCACCGGCAAGTCGTCGCTGATCAAGGCCCTGCTCACCGAATATGCCGACCGGGGCCTGCGCGTCATCGAGGTGGACAAGCACGAACTCACCCACCTGCCGGAAATCGTTGAACGGCTGGCACATCGCCCGGAACATTACATCCTGTTCTGCGACGACCTGTCCTTTGAAGCGGAGGATTCCAGCTACAAGGCCCTGAAGGCGGTATTGGACGGCTCCATCAGCGCACCCCCGGACAACGTGCTGATTTACGCCACGTCCAACCGCAGGCACTTGCTGCCCGAGTACATGAAGGAAAACGAAAGCGCCCGTATCGTCGACGGCGAGATCCATCACGGCGAGGCGGTGGAGGAAAAGATCTCCCTGTCGGAGCGCTTCGGCCTGTGGGTGTCGTTCCACCCCTTCAGCCAGGACGCCTATCTGGAGACCGTCTTCGCCTGGCTGGAGAGCCTGGGCGCCGACTGCAGCCAGGCCGAGCTCATTCGGGAAGAGGCGCTGCGCTATGCCCTGGAACGGGGCTCGCGCAGCGGGCGCGTGGCCTACCAGTTCGCCCGCGACCGCTCGGGACGACAGCGGCTGGAGGAGCGGTAGCCCGGCCGATGGGCAAGGGCGGCGAAAGCCATCGCCGCCCTCGTGGCGTTGTTACTTGCCGTACAGCTCCTTGAGCTGTTTCTTGCTGATCTTGCCGGCGCCGGTCTTGGGCAGTTCGTCCACGAAATAAACCGAACGAGGCACCTTGTAGCTGGCCATGCGCTCCTTGAGGAAGCTGCGCAGGTCCTGCTCAGTCAGTTTTTCGCCCTTCTTCAAGGCGACAACGGCGCGACCGATCTCTCCCCATTTCTCGTCGGGTATCCCGAACAAAGCCGCTTCGGAGACCGCGGGATGGCTATGCATCACACTCTCCACCTCCGCCGGGTAGACGTTCTCGCCGCCGGAAATGAACATGTCCTTGGCTCGGCCTACGATGGTGTATGAACCATCCTCGTCGCACTCGGCCAGATCGCCGGTGTGCAGCCAACCCTCGTCGTCAATGGCTTCGGCGGTAGCCTGGGGATTGTTCCAATAGCCGGGCGTCCGGTGGGGGCCTCGGATCAGGAGCTCGCCGGCCTTGTTCGGCTGGGTCACAACGCGGCCTTCCTTGTCCACAAGCTTGCAATCCACCTGGAACAGCGGATAACCCACCGCGCCGGGCTTCTCGCGCACCTGCTCGGGCGGCAGCCAGAAGGTATTGGGGCCGGCCTCGGTGAGACCGTAGCCGGTTTTGAAATCCACACCTCGCGCCCAGAACCGCTCGAACACCGGCAGAGGGCACGGTGCACCGCCGCTGATCACCACCTTCAGTTGAGAGAAATCGGCCTGCTCCCAGTGCTCGTGATTCTGCATCATGGTGAACATCGTGGGCACCCCGAAGAAGCAGGTCACCTCACCGGAATTGACCAGCGCGAACACCTGATCGGCGTCGAAGCCCTTGCACACGATGCTGGTGCCGCCGCAGTGAACCAACGGGGCGGTGAACACGTTGAGCGCACCCGTGTGGAACAGCGGCGCATTGAGAATGGCGGTATCGTTGGGCCCGACGCCCCAACTCATCACGGTATTGATGGAATTCCAGGTGATATTGCCGTGGGTCAGGATGGCGCCCTTGGGCAGGCCCGTGGTTCCGCCCGTGTAGCAGATCACCCAGGGATGATCGAGGCTGAGATTGGGCAGATCCGGCGTGTCCGTGGAGAACTCGTCGCGCTCGGAGAACAGCAGGTCGTCGTCGTGGGCCTTGTCGTCCAGCGCCACCAGGCCGCTCACGCTTGGGATGTCCTGGCGCACACGGAACTTGTTCACCGCGTCCTTGAATTCCGTGGAATAGACCAGCGTCTTGGGTTTGGCATCCTTGATCAGCTCCTCCAGCTCGGGAACCGCCAGCCGCCAGTTCAGATTCTGGAGAACGGCGCCCAGTTTGTTGCACGCAAACCAGATATCCATGTATTCGACGGAGTTTGAGGCCAGCACCGCCACCCGGTCCCCCTTCTGGATGCCCAGGCGCTCGCGCAGGAAATGCGCGGTGCGGTTGGCCTGCCGGTTCCACTCCTTGTAGGTGATCCGGCGGTTGTCGTTGAGCGTGTCGATCAGGGCCACTTTGTTGGGGGATAGTTTTTCCCGCTTGGCCAGCCAGTCCACAGCAATGGTCATAATTTCTTATCCCAGGGTCCGTTGTTCAGGCCATTCCAAGGCCTGTCGTCAAAGGTCGCCGTAATTCTCGCGCAGCCCGCGCTTGTCGATCTTGCCGGCGCCGGTCTTGGGCAGCGTCTCCGCGAACACCACCGACTTGGGCACCTTGTAGTGGGCCATGTTGCGGCGCAGGTAATCCGTCAGATCCTCCGCCGTAACGGCTTCGTCGGGGCGGCAAACCACCACGGCCCGGCCCACCTCGCCCCAGGTTTCGTCGGCCACCCCGAACACCGCCGCTTCCACCACCGCAGGGTGGCCGTAGATCACGCTCTCCACCTCGGCCGGGTAAACGTTCTCGCCGCCGGAGATGAACATGTCCGTGGCCCGGCCGACGATGCGATAAGCGCCATCGGCATCGCACAGGGCAAGGTCGCCGGTACGCAGCCAGCCCTCGTCCTCGATGGCCTCGGCGGTGGCAACCGGGTTGTTCCAATAGCCCGGAGTTCGGTGAGGACCCCGAATGTGGAGTTCACCCACCACATCGGGCGTGCTGACCTCGCCGCCGTTGGTATCCACCAGCTTCACCTCGATGTGGAACAGCGGATAGCCGACCGCACCCGGCTTGGCCTCCACCTCGTCCGGCGGCAGCCAGAAGGTGTTCGGGCCCGCCTCCGTGAGGCCGTAGCCGGTCTTGAAGTCCACCCCTTTTTCCCAGAACCGGCGAAACACCGGATCCGGGCACGGCGCGCCGCCACTCATGACGAACCGTAGCGAGGAAAAATCCGCATCCTTCCAGCGTGGATGCATTTGCAACTTGGTGAACATGGTGGGCACGCCGAAATAGATGCTCAGTTCACCGGAGGCGGCCCAGTCGAAGACCGTATCGGGGTCGAACTCCCGGCAGATGACGCTGGTGCCGCCGACGTTGACCAGCGGCGTGGTAAAGACGTTGAGGCCGCCGGTGTGAAACAGGGAGGAATCCAGCAGCGCGGTATCGGTATCCTCCAGCCCCCAGGCCATGACTGTATTGACGGCGTTCCAGTGAATGTTGCCGTAGGTCATGATGACGCCCTTGGGCAAACCGGTGCTTCCACCCGTGTAACACAAGGCCCACGGGTCGGTGAGATGCAGGTCCGGGAAGACGGGATCGCGTTCGCTCAGCGCCTCGCGCTCGGCGAAGGCGAGATCGGCGTCTTGAACCCGTTCGTCCAGCGCCACATACCGCTGCACGGACTGGCAGCCGCCGCGCACCTTGAGCCGGCGCACCTTGTCCACGAATTCGCCGCTGTAGACCAACACCCGGGGCTGGGCGTGCTCGATCAGTTGTTCCAGCTCCGGCGGTGCCAGGCGCCAGTTCAGGTTCTGGATAATCACGCCCGTCTTGTTACAGGCGAAAAACAGATCGAGGTACTCCACCGAGTTGCTGGCGAGAATGGCCACCCGGTCGCCCTTGGCGAGGCCCAGCAGCTCGGTGAGCAGCCGGGCGGTCCGGTTCGCCGCCTGGTTCCACTCCTGATAGGTGATCCGCCGGCCGGCGGCCGCGTCGATAAGCGCAACCTTGGTGGGAGAGAGGCTGGCCCGTTTCGCCAGCCAATCGACTGCAATGGTCATGGGTGTCTGTTTATCCGTCTGTAATGAACGACCCAAAAAGGGGCGGCCGCGTACGCCGACCCTGAACTGTTTGGCATCCTAGCACAGCGGCCCTGGGAGAAAGAACGCATCGGTTCGGGGGATCAGACTCGAGTACCGGGAAATTCAAAACGGGCGCATAGGGAAGCTCGCGGCTTCCATCCGCCGATGCGTTCCCGGTCAAGCGGATCGCTGTCGTCGGCGGTAGTACCGGAATCCCAACAGCGCCGTCAGGATAGCGGCATAAATCAGCGGCTGGGAGATATCGGCTTTCACTTCAAGATAGTAGTGCACAACCCCCAGGATCGCCGCCGGATAGACCAGCCGATGTAGGGATTTCCAGCGCCTGCCCAGGCGCTTCATCCAGCCCTGGGTGGAAGTCACGGCCAGGGGCACCAGCAGACACAACGCGGTAAAGCCCACCAGGATATAAGGCCGCTTGGCGACATCTTCGGCCACCCGGGGCAGGCTCAGACTCTGGTCGAACACGAAATACGTGGTGAAATGCAGCATCAGATAGAAGAAGGCGAACAACCCCAGCAGGCGCCGGAAACGCACCAGCCACGCCCAACCCGTGAGGTCGCGCAGGGGACTGATCGCCAAGGTCACGCACAGCAGCCGCAGGGTCCAGTCGCCCATCCGGTGGATCACCTCTTCCACGGGATTGGCCCCCAGCCCCCCGTGGAAGCCGTCCCAGAACACCAGGGCGAAGGGCACCAGACACAACGCCCAGACTGGCACCTTGAGCCAGGCCACCGTGCGGCGGTTCAGCTTCAAGGCCGACAGCCGGGGCGCTGGTTTGCGCGTATCCGCGTCGATCATCTCCGTTCGGGCGTTCATGGCTATTCGGGTTAGAAATACTTGTGCAGATCCATGCCCTTGTACAGATGGGCGACCTGTTCGCCGTAGCCGTTGAACATCAGTGTATCCCGCTTGAAGAAATCGCCAATACGGCGCTCCCTCGCCTGGCTCCAGCGGGGATGATCCACGTTGGGGTTCACGTTGGCATAGAAACCGTATTCGTTGCCCGCCACCGTGTGCCAGGTGGTCCTGGGCTGGGTTTCGCGGAAATTGATACGGACGATGGACTTGATGCTCTTGAAACCGTATTTCCACGGCACGATCAGGCGAATGGGCGCGCCATCCTGGCCCGGCAGCTCCTTGCCGTAGAGCCCCACGACCATCAGCGTCAACGGATTCATGGCCTCATCCATTCGCAACCCCTCGTTGTACGGCCACGGCATGGTGCTGCCCAGCCGCTGGCCCGGCATCTGGGTCGGGTCGTACAGCGTGGTGAATTCCACGAACTTGGCCTTGGAAGTGGGCTTGAACCGTTTGATCAGTTCCGCCAGAGGGAAGCCCACCCATGGCACCACCATGGACCACGCCTCCACGCAGCGAAAACGGTAAGTGCGCTCCTGCAGCGCAACGGGTTTGACCAGATCCTCGAATGCGAACTTGCCGGTGACCTCGGCCTCGCCGGCAACCTCAACGGACCAGGGGTCCACCTTCATCTTGGGCGCGTAGCGGGCCGGGTCGGACTTGTCGTAACCGAATTCGTAAAAGTTGTTGTAGCTGGTGATGTCCTTGTAGGACGTGGCCTCTTCGTCCGTGCTGTACGGGCCATCGACGATGGGGCTCAGCGGTTTGAGTCGGTCCAGTGGTTTCGCGGCCACCAACGAGGGCGACAGGGCCAAGCCGGCCCCCGCTACAGCGGCGGTCTTCATGAACTCCCGACGGGCACGATAGACGCGCTCGTCGGTAATCTCCGAAGGCTTGACGTCCCAGGGACGCGGGATACGGATCAGCATATCGACACCGGTAGCTGCTGTCAGGGCTTGCTACCTAGACTGCCACCAATCACCGGGGTTCCGCACTACGCAATAGTACGTACGGCTCTGCCAAAGCCCGAGGGAGTGCGAAACGGAGCCGGAGATTCGCGGCGGTGAGCGCCGCTCCCACAAGTCGGTTTCCTTTAGGAGCGGCCGTGCCGACTGCGAATGATTGAGCATTTCGGGTCACGAAGAACACGAAGGTTACAGGAAGACTGGACTCGCTTGAGCGAACGCGAAGGCTTCGGCCTGTGGTACTTCATGGCCTTCGTGGCTGCTTCGTGCTCTTCGTGTCCTGAAGCGTAGATGGATTCGCGGTCGGGACGGCCGCTCCTACGAAGCGTGCCGTAGGAGGGGCGCTCATCGCCGCGAACGTGTGCGGAAAACCTACACCCTCAGGCGTCGAAGGGGTGCCGGATCATCACCGTTTCGTCGCGGTCCGGGCCGGTGGAGATGATGTCCACGGGCACTCCGACCAGTTCTTCCAGCTTCTCCAGATAGGCGGAAGCCTCCGGCGGAAGCTGATCGCGTTCGGTGATGCCGGCAGTGGAACCCTCCCAGCCGGACATCTCGATGTATTCCGGTTCGCACTGGCCCATCATTTCCGCACCCACCGGTGGCACGTCGTACCACGCTCCGCCGCACTGGTAGCCCACGCAGATACGGACGGTCTTGAGGCCGTCCAGCACGTCGAGCTTGGTGATGCACAGACCCGAGACGCTGTTGACCTGAACGGTGCGCTTCACGGCGGCGGCGTCGAACCATCCGCAGCGGCGGGGCCGGCCGGTGGTGGAGCCGAACTCGTGGCCCCGTTCAGCCAGGTAGCGGCCCAGTTCGTCGTGCAACTCCGTGGGGAACGGGCCGGCGCCCACGCGGGTGGTATACGCCTTGGTGATGCCCAGTACGTAGTCGATATCCCTCGGCCCCATACCCGTGCCACAAGCGGCGCCGCCGGCGGTGGTATTGGACGAGGTGACGAAGGGATAGGTCCCCTGGTCGATGTCCAGCAGCGCACCTTGGGCGCCTTCGAACAGGATGCGATTGCCCGCCGCCTTGTGGTGGTGCAGGAGCCGGGTAACATCTTCCACCATGGGCAGGACCTGCTCGCCCAGCTTCAGCATCTGGTCACGCACCTGTTCCACGTCGGCGGGTTCCACGCCGTAGAAGCGCTCCAGTACGAAATTATGATAGGTCAGCAGCTCGCTCAGCTTGGCGCCGAACAGCGTTTCGTCCATCAGGTCGGCGACCCGAAGCCCACGCCGTGCCACCTTGTCCTCATAGGCCGGGCCGATGCCCCGGCCAGTGGTGCCGATGGCTTCCTTGCCGCGCGCCCGCTCCCGGGCCAGATCCAGCAACACGTGGGACGGCAGGATCAACGGACAGGCGGGGCTGATACGCAACCGCTCCCGAGCCGGTACGCCGCGGGCCTCCAGACCCTCGATTTCCGTCATCAGGGCGTCAGGCGCCAACACCACGCCGTTGCCGATGAAGCACTGCACATGGTTCCGCAGGATGCCGGAAGGAATCAGATGAAGGACCGTCTTTTCACCACCGATAACCAGCGTATGGCCGGCGTTGTGACCGCCCTGGAACCGGACGACAGCCTCCGCGCGCTCGGTGAGCAGGTCCACGACCTTGCCCTTGCCTTCATCTCCCCATTGGGTCCCGATCACAACGACGTTCTTGGCCATTCCTAATCCCGAGTATGAAAGTGGCGTTTAAGTGAGTATGGCTTGGACGCGGGCTGCAGCCGCCTAAAGCGGCTTCACGACCCAACCGCCCTTGGTCTCGCGCAATTCCGAATCGCAGCCCATGGCGCGCGCGTCGCCCTTCTGGCCGGGCAATCCACAGATGACCCGCCGGCCGTCCTGACGCAGGAGGCGGATGGTCTTGAGCAAATCCGGATCATCCGACCAGGGCGCGAAAACACCCCCGGCCGCTTCCTCCTCCGGCACATTGCCCAGGGCCATCAAGGTCTTGAGATCGGCGCTGAAGCCGGTGGCAGGCCGCAGGCTGCCGAAGACCCGCCCGATTTGATCGTAGCGCCCTCCGCGGGCGACCTCCTGGCCATGGCCCGGCGCGAAGGCGGCGAAGACCATGCCGGTCTGATAACCGTAGCCCCGCAATTCGCCGAGATCGAAATGCAGCGGTATGTTGGGCAACCGCCGCTCCAGGGAGGAGGCGATACGCCACAACGATTGCAGGGCATCCCGGACGGACTCCGGCGCGTCGGAGAGCAACTCGCCGGCCTGGTCCAGCACATCCACGGCCCCATTCAGGCGGGACAGAGCCTCCAACTGCTCGCGCAGCCGGCCCCTCACCCCGTAGTGGTCCAGGAGTTCGGTGATCTCGCCGGAGGCCTTGCGCTGCAGTGCATCGAACAAGCGATTCTCAGCCTCCCCGCCAAGCCCCGCGGCCTCCGCCAGACCGCGAAAGATGCCCACGTGGCCCAGGTCCAGATAAGGATTGTCGACGCCGGCCCGCGCCAGGGTCTCCATCATCAGGGTGATGATCTCGATATCGCTCTCGACCCCGCCGTGGCCGTAAAGCTCCGCCCCCACCTGCTCGGGGTTGCGCGAACGGCCCAGGCCTTCGGGACGGGTCTGGAGCACCGTGCCGATATAACACAAGCGCACGGGCTCTTCGCGCCGCAGGCGATGTGCGTCAATGCGCGCGGCCTGGGTGGTGATGTCGGCGCGCACGCCCATTAGGCGGCCGGTCAGCTGGTCGGTGAGTTTGAAGGTCTGCAGGTCCAGATCGTGCCCCGTGCCGGTAAGCAGTGACTCCAGGTATTCGATCACCGGCGGAATCACCAACTCGTAACCCCACTGCCGATAGGTATCCAGCACGTCTCGACGCAACGCCTCAAGGCGCCCTGCGTCGGGCGGCAGCACTTCGTCCACCCCCTCGGGCAGCAACCAGCGATTGTCCCGGGAGAATTGGGTCTCGTTCATGAGTCGACTCCGTTATGCGTGGCGCGAGACATAGAGCAGCACCACACCAACGACCATGGCCGCAAGCCCCGCCAAACGCAGCGTCTTATCGTTCAGGGTCGCCACCTGAAAGATCATCTTGCGCATCCGACGCGGGCTGAGAAAGGGCGTAATGCCCTCCAACACCAACATCAACGCGAGGGCTGAAAACAGATCCTTGATCATGTGCGACGTTCACAAAAAAGCCGGACAACCGCGTTGCCCGGCATCCATTGGCCCCGGCGCCCTACTTCCCGGCCCCCTGCTTGTCCCGGAAATAGCGGAAGAATTCCGATTTGGGGGAAAGAACGAGCACGTCGCCGGGATCCGTGAATGTTTCCCTATACGCCTGCATGCTGCGGTAGAAGGCGTAGAAATCGGGATCCTTGCTGTAGGCCTTGGCGTAGGTCTCCGCAGCCAGGCTCTCGCCCTCGCCCCGCAACTGCGCGGCCTTGGCGCGGGCCTTGGCAACGATCACCTGGGCCTCGTTGTCCGTCTCCGAGTGGATCTTCTCCGCTTCCTGACGCCCGCGCGCCCGGAAACCCTCGGCGACCTGCTCGCGCTCGGTGCGCATGCGGGCGAACACGGATTTCTGCACTGCGGGCGGCAAATCGATACGCTTGATGCGAACGTCCACGACCTCGACGCCCATGCCCTCGGCGGCGTCGCGGGTGCGTTGAGTCAGGTTGCGCATCACCTCGGTGCGCTCGCCGGAGACCACCTCGCGGATGGTGCGCTGGCTGAACTGGCTCTTGAGCGCATCCCGCACGATCTCGCTGAGCCGGCCGTTGGCTTGGTCCGGGCTACCCCCGACCCGGGTGATATAGGTCTTGAGATCGTGGATCCGCCATTTCACGAACGTGTCCACCGACAGGTTCTTCTGTTCGCTGGTCAACACCCGCTCTGGCTGGGAATCCAGCGTCTGGACCCGGGCATCGAATTTGCGGATCGTGTTGATGAACGGCCATTTCAGGTGCAGTCCGGGCCGGATGTCGGTCTCCACGATGCTGCCGAGCTTGTACTTGGCTGCACGCTGGTCGGCACGCACGGTATAGGTGCAGAAATAGGCCCCTGCGACCACGACTGCAACGACGATCAGGAAAATGGTAGCGAGTCTTTGCATCATCGTGCCTCCCCGGAACTGGCATTATCCGACGCGCCGGCCGCCCCCGAAGGGGGCGCGGCCGTGCGGTCCTGGCTGCCGCGGCCCAGGCCGAGCTTGTCCAGGGGCAGATACATCAGCGGGTTGGCGCCCGGCACGTCGACCACGACCTTGCTGGACTTGCTCAACACCTGCTGCATGGCATCGAGATACATGCGCTCGCGGTTGACCGCTGGCGCCTTGCTGTACGCCGCCAGCACTTCCAGGAACCGGGCGGTATCGCCGTTGGCCTCCTGAATCCGGCTTTCCCTGTAAGCCCGGGCCTGCTGGTCGATCTCCACCGCTTTGGCATTGGCCTGGGGAATGGCTTTGCTGCGGTACGCCTGGGCCTTGTTGATGTAGCGTTGTGCGTCTTCCCGGGCCTTGATGGCGTCGGCAAAGGCCTCCTGAACCTGCTCGGGGGGCTGGATATCCTGAACCAGGACCCGCTTGACCTGGATTCCGGGCCCCAGGTCTCCGGGCGCCACCGGCGTCACGCCGGGCGCCTCCGGGTTCACCGGCCGGCCATAGCGCTTGAGAGTGTTTTCGATCAGGGTTTTTATATTCTGGGCCAGTTGCTCACGCCGGCTGATGGCATCCTTGGCTTCGCCCGTAGTCCCCACCAGCACATCCTCCATGCGATTCTTGCCGATCATCTCGCGTAGCGCGCTCTCGGCGAGCTGTTTCAGAGTCTGATCGGGATCGCGGAAATTGAAGGCGTATTGGACGGCATTGTCGACACGATACTGGATCGCCAGCTGGACGTTCACGATATTCTCGTCCTGGGTCAGCATCAGCGCCTCGTCGGGAACCGAAGTAGCCGTGCTGGGCGATGTGGAGTGATAACCAATCTCGATGGTGCGCGTGCGCTCCACATCGACCCGCTGCACGGCGCCCATGGGATACGGCAGATGCCAGTGGGGACCGGCATTCACCGTGCCCACGTAGGCACCGAAACGCGTCACGACGCCCCGCGACCCCTCGTTGACCACGTAGAAGCCCGAAGCCAGCCAGGCGACCAGCACCACGACCAATACCACGAGCACGCCGGCAACGCCGAAGCCACCGCCACCACCGGGTCCACCGGGCTTGCCACCGAACAACCTTTGAAACTGCTTGCGGAGGTTGCGGAAGATCTCGTCGAGATCCGGCGGTCCCTGGTTACGCGACCCACCCCAAGGGTCCCTGTCACCGCCAGGTTCATTCCACCCCATATTCGTGCTCCGTTGGACTCAACGATGTCGTCGAAACGCCGTACGGCTCCGAGCGTGGCAGGGAGCCCGCTGTTCCGTCCTGCTGCCGGCGTTCCGGGCGAAATGCAAACCCGGGGATTGTACTAACCTTCCCCCGCAGATTTCCATGTTTGAGAGTATCTGTACGCTTCGCGTGCCAAACGCGGCCGTGTTGGACGATCAGGAGCCGCTCAGGGGCTCCAGATGATGATGCAGGCCCTCTTTCCGATAGAGCCGGTTGAGGTCCCGCCGGGGAACGATCACCTCCAGCAGCGAGCCGCCGCCATCGGTGGGGCTTTCGCGCAGAACCTCGCCAAGCTCGAAAAAGCGCGCCCGCAGACGCCCCTCTTCCGGATCGAGACGCACGGTACCATGCACGCGCTCCTCGCCGGCAAGTTCCTCGATGGCCTCGAGCAGCAGATCCAGCCCGGCTCCCGTATGGGAGGATATCCAGACCTCATCCAGCTCGCTTTCCGGGTTGCGGGCTCGCCGCGGCTCCTGCGCCACCAGATCGATCTTGTTGTAAACCCGAAGCCGCGGCAGCTCATCAGCACCAATCTCGGCCAATACGGATTCGACCTGCCGGATGCTTTCCTCCCGCAAGGGGTCCGCGGCGTCGATCACATGCAGTAGCAATTGAGACTCCACCGCTTCTTCCAGGGTGGAGCGGAACGCCGCCACAAGTTGATGAGGCAGATCCCGGATGAATCCCACTGTATCGGCCAGGACCACGGGCTCGCCGTCGGGGAGTTCCAAGCGCCGGAGCGTGGTATCCAGAGTCGCGAACAAGCGATCGTCGGCATATACGCCCGCATGGGTGAGCCGATTGAATAGCGTGGATTTGCCGGCGTTGGTGTACCCAACCAGGGAAACGGTGGCCAGCTCGCGCTTGCGCCGGGCCTGCCGGCCCTGTTCACGCTGGCGGCGGACCTTGGCAAGCCGCTTCTCCAACTGCTTGATCCGCACGCCCAACAGGCGGCGGTCCGTTTCCAGCTGGGTCTCGCCCGGGCCGCGCAAGCCGATACCGCCCTTCTGGCGTTCCAAATGCGACCATCCCCGCACTAGGCGGCTGGCGATATGGCGGAGCTGTGCCAACTCCACCTGCAGCTTGCCTTCAAACGTCCGCGCCCGCTGGGCGAAGATGTCCAGAATCAGACCGGTACGGTCCAGCACGCGGCACTTCACCGCGCGCTCCAGATTGCGTTCCTGACTGGGGGAAAGCTCGTGGTTGACCAGGAGCAGGTCGGCCTCGCGGGTGGCAATTACCTCCGCCAGCTCTTCGACCTTGCCCTTGCCGAGAAACGTCCGGGGGTCGGGGGCATTTCGCCGGCCCACAACACGTTCCACCACAGTGGCGCCCGCCGAAACGGCGAGGGATTCCAACTCGTCGAGCGATTCTTCGGAGTCGGCATCGGCGCCCGTGAGGTCCAGGTGCACCAGAACGGCCCGCTCGCCTCCCTCGGGCCGATCAAATAGCTGGGTCTCGGAGGTTCTAGGGCCTGTCAACGTTAGTCGAGCGCGCCGCGCCTGCCCCCTTTCCGGTCAAACATTTCCAAATTCTGGACCGCTCCGGTCAGCATCGCCGTTGGTCGGCATGGTGCGAACGTTGCGCGCGGGCACAACCGTCGAAATCGCGTGCTTGTAGACCATCTGACTCACCGAGTTCTTCAGAAGCACGACGAATTGGTCGAAGGATTCGATCTGGCCCTGCAGCTTGATTCCATTTACCAAATAGATGGAGACCGGAACCCGCTCCTTGCGCAGCGCATTGAGAAAAGGTTCCTGCAACGATTGCCCTTTGGACATTTCCGTGACTCCTCGTACTAACACTCAATTTGTTGTTATTGGCAGGCGTTCTTCCGTCGACCGAGGCCGCAACCCTGCGGATTCAGCCACGAAGTGTAGCACACGCCTACCAACCGCATGCCATATCAAGCACCCCCAAAAGCGGTGCTCCAACGGCCCCTATTTCATCAGTTGCCCCGCCCGCCGCAGGGCCTCGTCGAGGCTTTGGCGGGGTGTTCCCTGAAACCATTTCGCTTCGCGCTCGCCGCGCAACCAGGTGAGCTGGCGCTTGGCGAACTGACGTGTGGCCGCGATGCCCCGACGAACCATGTCGTCAAATCCGAATTCCCCATCCAAATGCTCCCACACCTGACGGTAGCCCACCGCCTTCATGGACGGAAGGCCCAGATTCAGATCGCCCCGGGCGCGCAGTGAGGCCACCTCCTGAACGAATCCCTCCCGCACCATGGCGCGGAAGCGCTGCTCGATCCGCTCGTGGAGTACCGAACGATCCATGGGCGATACCACCCATTTCTCGTACGCGAACTCCGCGCCCTCTTTGCGAGCGCGAGCCCACCACTCACTGAGCGGCAGACCGGTAATCTCATAGACCTCCAGCGCGCGCTGTATGCGCTGGCTGTCGTTGGGATGTATGCGGGCGGCGGCGGCACTATCCAAGCCCGCCAGCCTCGCATGCTGAACGGCCCAGCCCGTTTCCGCGGCTTCGCGCTCGATGCGACGGCGGACTTGGGGATCCGCCGCGGGCATCTCGGCGAGCCCGTCCAGCAGCGCGCGATAGTACAGCATGGTGCCGCCCACAAGCAGGGGAACACGGCCGGCGGCGCGAATATCGGCGATAGCCCTGCGCGCGTCCGCCGCGAACTCGGCGGCGGAATAGGCATCAGCGGGATCGCGGATATCAATAAGCCGATGCGGCGCCAGGCTCAGCGTTTCGGCGTCCGGCTTGGCCGTGCCTATATCCATCCCCCGATAGACCAGCGCGGAATCAACACTGACGATCTCCATCGGAAACCGCTGCACCAATTCCACCGCCAGAGCGGTTTTGCCCGAGGCCGTTGGCCCCATCAGGCAGATCACGGGCGGACTTTTTTGCATTGCAACAATTATAGCGCCCCCGCAGCGACTTTGGCAAAAGCCCCGGATGCCCGCCCCCCGACGGGCGGGGTGACACAAGGACTGGCAACCGGAAAGCCTTCTCACCACAGAGACACAGACACCAACATGCGTTGTTGCGCCTCCCTGTGAACTCCGTGCCTCTGTGGTTAGCACTCCCAATCGCGCCACAAGACGACGCGTTACACGGTTGCACGCCTGCAACTACTGCCCGCGCAGAAACAGGCGGTCCAATTCATCCATGCTCAGCTGCGTCCAAGTGGGCCGGCCGTGATTGCACTGGCCGCTGTTGGCGGTGGATTCCATCTCTCTCAACAAGGCGTTCATCTCCGGCACCGTCATGGCGCGACGGGCGCGCACCGAGCCGTGGCAGGCCATGGTCGCTAATACGTGATTGACCGCACCCTGAAGGCGGCCGGCATCGCCGCTCACCCCCAGGTCCCCCAATACGTCGCGGATAAGACGGGGGATATCGGCGTTCTGCAGCAGTACGGGGACCCTGCGCACCAGCAGGGTTTCCGGCCCGGAGCGGTCCAGCTCGAACCCCAGCCGGAGGAATTCGTCGGCGTGTTCCTCGGCCCGATCCGCTTCCGCGGGCGCCACGCCCACGCTCACCGGCACCAGCATGGCCTGGGTGGTGATCCCCGATTCGGCCATCTGTGCCTTGAGCCGTTCGTAGACGATGCGCTCGTGGGCCGCGTGCATATCCACCAGCACCATGCCCCGGGCATTCTGAGCCACGATATAGATGCCATGCACCTGCGCGAGGGCATACCCCAGGGGCGGCCCTTGATCATGGCCCGGCTCGACAGGTTCGGGCTGCGGCCGCCTATGGATATCGGGCAAGGCCCCGCCACGTGACGGCGGCAGCGGCTCCGCAGCGGGCCCTTGGCCGTACAGCGCCGTCGCCTCCTCCACCGGGAACGCCATGGACTGCTGCGGGCGGGGTTCCGGGCGGACTTCCGGATCGCGGGAAGGCCAGGAGGCGGCGGCCGGCTTGGGAGCCGGGGCGGAGGCCCCCTCCATGGCGTCGCGGGGCCGAATCTCGTCCAGGGCCCGATGCAGATGCCGGAACACGAAGTCGTAGATCAACCGGCCGTCACGAAACCGGACCTCGTGCTTGGCCGGGTGTACGTTCACGTCCACCTGATCGGCTTCCACCTCAAGAAACAGGACGTACGCCGGATACCGGTCCTTGAACAGCACGTCATGATAGGCGCGGCGCACCGCGTGGTTGGCCATCCGATCCCGCACAACCCGGCCGTTGACGTGGAAGTACTGCAGATCCGGCTGGCCCCGGGCGAAGGTGGGCAAGCCCATCCAGCCCCACAGCACCAGGCCCGAGGCCTCCACCCGGATCCGCAGGGCGTTGTCCACGAAGCTGCTGCCGAGCAGTTGCGCGACCCGCTGGTCCTGGGCGGCCTCGTCATCGGCGGGTGCCAGCCGCAGGATCTCCCGGTCGTTGTGGCGCAGGCCGAAACCGATCTCGAACCGGCTCAAGGCCATGCGCTTGAGCACGTCCTGGATGTGTTGGAACTCCGTACGCTCGGTCCGCAGAAACTTGCGGCGCCCGGGTGTATTGAAGAAGAGATCGCGCACTTCGACGGTGCTGCCTTCCGGGTGCGCCGCCGGTGCCGGGTCGCCAACCAGTGCCCGGCCGTCGGTGGCCACCTCCCAGGCCAGCTCCTCGCCGCGCTCCCGGGAGGTGATTCGCAGCCGTGAGACGGAGCCGATACTGGGCAACGCCTCGCCGCGAAAACCCAGGCTGCCGACGCGTTCCAGGTCCTGCAGACTGGCGATCTTGCTGGTGGCGTGCTGCACCAGTGCCAGGGGCAGATCGTCCCGGGCGATACCGAAACCGTCGTCTCGCACACGGATCATGCGTGCTCCACCGGCCTCGATCTCCACATCGACCCGCCCGGCACCGGCATCCAGGCTGTTCTCCACCAGTTCCTTGACCACGGAAGCGGGGCGCTCGATGACTTCGCCGGCGGCGATCTGATTGATGAGCTGAGGCGGCAGCTGGTGAATTCTTAAGGGCATGAAGCGAACGGCCGGTAGCGAACAAACCGCCATTATGCGCAAAGATCGAGGGGAGGTTAACCAGCGCAGGAAGGAAGAACTCGATTACGCGTCCGCGCACGAAGCGCCATCGCATTCTCAATCAAGCCAATAAGGGAAATTCTGAGCTCGCGGACGGCGACGTCCGGCCAGGGGGACACGGAAATCCGTGTCATGCCACCGGGTGGAAAATGAGCGCCTCGCTAGTTGGGGATCACCAGCGTGGTTCCAGCGAGGATCCGGTCGCTATTGAGATCATTGGCCTGGCGAAGCTCATGCAAGCTGACCTGATAGGAATCAGCGATCCCACTCAGGGTCTCGCCCCGGCGCACGACGTGCTCCTGGCTCGCGGCCACACGGACCCCGGGCGGCAGGTGGTTGGCGGCGTAGTCGTGTACCCCGGCGAACAGGGCGCGGGCCGCCTTCCATTGATAGCTCTTGGTGGTCATGCGACGCTCTTCGGAGGGGTTGGAGATGTAGTTCAGCTCCACCAGAACCGAAGGCATGTCCAGAGACTTCAAAACCACGAAGCCCGCTCGTTCGGCATCGTCCCGGTGGAGTTCGCCGATTTGGCCCATCTGGGCGATGATGCTGTCGGCCAGCTCGACACTGGATTCCACGGTGGCCGCGCGGGAGAGATCCACCAGCACCGATTTCACCAGATCGTCCTTGTCGTCCAGGGACACGCCGCCAATCAGATCGGCGGAGTTCTCCCGCTCGGCCAACAGCCGGGCGGCCTGGGTGGTCGCCCCGTGGCGCGACAGGGTGTAGACGGTCGTGCCGCGGGCGCTACGCGCGGCGCTGGAATCACAGTGGATGGAGACGAACAAATCCGCGTGGTGCTTTCGAGCCATTTCCCGGCGCTTGGCCAGGCCCACGTAGTAGTCGCCTTTGCGCGTCAGGATGGCCTTCATGCCCGGATCGGCGTTCACCAGATGCGCCAGCTTCAGGGCCACCGCCAGGGTCACGTTCTTTTCGTAGGAGCCGTGATGGCCGATGGCGCCTGGATCCTCGCCGCCATGGCCCGCGTCTATCGCCACCAGCAACTGGCGGGGCTTCTCCTGGGCGGCGCTGATCACGGGCTTCTCGGCACCTTTGTCCTTGGCCCGCAGGTCCACCACCAACCGATTCCCATACTTGCGGTTGGGTTTGACCAGGAAGCTCTTGACCTGGACATCGCCTTTGAGGTCCAGAACCACCCGCAGATCACTGTGATGCCGGGGCGCGCTGCGGATGCGATCCACCACGCCCTTTTCGTCCACCTCGCTGGCCGCGCCCTTGGCGAGCCGCGCGCCGTTGAGGTCGATGACCACACGATCCGGGGAGCTGAGGGTGAACACGTTGTGTTGTACCGGCCGACTGAGATCGAACACCACGCGTGTTCGACCGGGCCCGGCCCAGGTGCGCACGGACTCCACCGTTGCTTCACCGGCTTGGGCAACACTGGTCACCAGCACCAAAATTAGACAGAAAAACCGCGTCATGGCCGGCTCGGCCTTCCCCCGAGAGCTCTTGATTCTGTCTCTATATATACCGAAAACAGCAGAAAAGGCAAGAACAAATCCCTATTCAGGCAGTGAGATAGAGATCAAACCTTGAAACAACATCAATTATGGAGATCCGTTTCCGCGCCGCTAAAACGACCCTCCACTGCCTTGCCCGAATCGGTACAGCCGTCCAGCTCCAGGCGCCGGCCCTTGCCGTCATAGTCCAGAACCACCTCGATGTCAGCCGGGGGGATCATGCCCACCCCGCGCTGAGGCCACTCGACCAGCATCAGAACCGGACCGTCCACGACATCGCGAATTCCCACGTATTCCAATTCCTCCGGGTCCGCCAGCCGATACAGATCAAGATGGCAGATCGAGCCCTGGGAAAGCGCGTAGGGCTCTATCAGCGTATACGTCGGACTGCGCACGGGGCCTTCGTGCCCGGCGGCGCGCAGCAATCCTCTGACGAAGGTGGTTTTCCCCGCACCCAGATCGCCCCGGAGGTAGACGACCAACCGGCGGTCATGGGGCACGCAGAGCCACAGGGCTCCGCCGGCGGCCTCGGTGGCGTGGGTATCGACGAGATGAACGGAGACACTCATAGCGGGTTGGCCAAGCGGTGCAGTTTGGGCAGCAGATCCGTGGCAAGCATGCCGCGCTCGCCCTGCTCCTCGGCCACTCGATCGGCGGCGCTGCCGTGCAGGCAGACCCCGGTGCCGGCAGCTTCCATCAAGTCCATGCCCTGGGCCAGCAGACCGCCAATCACGCCGCTGAGCACGTCGCCCATGCCCCCGGAGGCCATACCCGGGTTGCCCACGGTGCAGAGCCATGGGGGTTCCCCGTTCCGCCGCACCAGCGACCCCGCCCCCTTGAGGACAGCGGTTCCGCCGTAGCGACGGCTGATCTCGGCCACGGCATTGAAGCGATCGGACTGGATATCGGAGACCGAAACACCAAGCAGCCGGGCGGCCTCGCCGGGATGCGGCGTCAGCACCCAATTCGATCTCGTCTGCGGCTTTTCCGCCAGCAGATTCAGGCCGTCCGCGTCCACTACCATGGGCCCGTCAAAGGACAGCGCCTGCTCGAACAGCGCGCGAGACCAGTTGCTGCGCCCCAGTCCGGGACCAAGAATCACCACCGAGGCCCGGCCCAGCAATGACTCCAAGGCCTTGGCCACATCCATCGGATGGCACATGATCTCCGGCTGACCCGCGATAATGGGCGCACAGTGCTCGGGCCGGGTAGCCGCGCTGACCAGACCGGCACCGACCCGGCCCGCGGCCTGAGCCGCCATGCGCGTCGCCCCGCCCATACCGTGATCCCCGCCCACCACGAGCACGTGGCCAAAAGCACCCTTGTGGGCGATCCTTGAGCGCGGCGCCAGCAGGTGGCACACGCCGGTGTAATCCATACGCAACGCCGCCGGCTCCATGCGCTTAAGAAGCTGGGCCGGCACGCCCAGGTCGTAGAACTGAATCTGGCCGCAATAATCGGCCGCCTCACCGGTGAACAAACCCCGTTTGAGCGCCAGGAACGTAGGCGTGAGCTGGGCATGCACGGCAACGCCCAGCGCCATGCCGGTACCGGCATGCAGTCCGGAGGGCACGTCCACGGCCAGCACGGGGAGACCGCTGTCGTTGAGCGCGAGAATGGCGTCCCGGTAAGCGCCCTCCACCTCGCGGGACAGCCCCGTACCGAAAATGGCGTCCACCACCAGCTCGCTGTCCTCAAGCAATTCGGGACGAAACGCCAGGCGCTCGCCGCCCGCATCCAGAAACCGCTCGGCAACAGTCCGGGCGTCCCCGGAGATCTTCTCGGGATCTCCCATCTGCAGGACCCTTACCGGCCATCCGGCCTGGCGGGCCAATTCGGCGATGACGAAGCCGTCGCCGCCGTTGTTACCGGTGCCGCAGACCACGGCCAGCGGTCGCGGGTCGGGCCAGTAGGCGCGAAGCATTTCGAAGGCGAAACCGCCCGCCCGTTCCATGAGCGTGAGCCCCTGCATCCCGAATTCATCAACGGCAAGGCGGTCCATTTCACCCACCTGCTCGGGCCTGTAGAGGTCTCTCGGCAGTTGCATCATCGGCGTTCCTCCTTTGCAAGCGACACGACCGCATGCCCATGGCGGGCACTGGGCGATCCGTCCGCGCTGATCCCTGATTTGAAAACAGCCCTTGGAGCGGGATCCCCTCACCCCGATCCAGGCTGCTGGGGCGCCAAGGCCCGCTTTGGAGCGTTACAATGGCGCCATGACCGCGCAAAGGCAACAAGATCGCAGCCGTGAAATCGACCTGGCGGGCCTAGCCCGGCGCATCAAGGACTGGGGCCGCGAATTGGGTTTCCAACAGGTGGGGATCACCGATACCGACCTGAGCGAAGCCGAGCAGCATTTGAACGGCTGGCTCGCGGCCGGCCGCAACGGCGAACTGGACTACATGTCTCGGCACGGAAGCAAACGCACCCGCCCGGCCGAGCTGGTGCCGGGCACCCAGCGGGTCATTTCCGTTCGCATGGACTACTGGCCCGGAGAAGCAGACGAAGCCGGCAAGACCCTCGACGACGGCCGCCGCAGCTTCGTCTCACGCTACGCCCTGGGCAGGGACTACCACAAAGTCCTGCGCAAGCGGTTGCAACGCCTGGCGGATCGGATTGCGGAGGTTGTCGGCCCCTTCGGCTACCGGGCCTTCGTCGACAGCGCTCCGGTCATGGAAAAGGCGCTGGCCGAAAAGGCGGGCCTGGGATGGATCGGAAAGCACAGCATTCTGATCAATCGACAGGCCGGGTCCTATTTCTTCCTGGGCGAACTCTATACGGACCTGCCGCTGCCCGTGGACCAGCCCGCAGCCGAGCACTGCGGCACCTGCCGCAGTTGCCTGGACGCCTGCCCCACGGGGGCCATTGTCGGCCCTTACCAGGTGGACGCACGTCGCTGCATCTCCTATCTGACCATCGAGCTGCGCGGCTCCATCCCGGCGGAGCTGCGCCCCTTGATGGGCAATCGCATCTTCGGCTGCGACGACTGCCAGATCGCCTGCCCTTGGAACAAGTATGCCCAGATCACCGCGGAACCGGATTTCAGCCCCCGGGCGCATCTGGATACCGCCGGCCTGACCGAGCTTTTCCAGTGGTCGGAGGCAGAATTCCTGAAGAATACGGAAGGCTCCGCCATTCGCCGCGCCGGCTATGAAGGCTGGCTGCGGAACATCGCCGTGGCCTTGGGCAACGGCCCCGCGTCCACCGAGGCAGTGGCCGCCCTGCGACGCCGCTCGGACCACCCGTCCCCGGTGGTTCGCGAACACGTGCGCTGGGCATTGAACCGCCTGGCCCCGGACGGTACGGCGTCAACATCGGAGGATCGCCAATGAACGCACCCCTGGACGGCCTGACGGTGGCGGTTCCCGAAAGCCGGGAATTGGACCTGTTCGCGCGAATGCTGGAGGAACGTGGCGCCCGGACACTGCGCTGCCCGCTTGTGAACATCCGCGACGCACCGGACCCCGGGCCCGTGATCGCCTGGATTAGCCGTTTCATCGAAACGCCGCCGGACGAACTGATTCTGCTCACCGGCGAAGGGCTCAACAGACTGCTCGGCTTCGCCCAGCGCGCCGATCTGGAACAACCGTTCGTGGCCGCGCTGGGGCGGACCCGCATTATCGCGCGGGGTCCCAAACCCGGTCGCGCCCTGCGGCCGCTGCACCGGAAACCGGCCCTGGTGGCCAAACCGGCGACGACGCCGGGCGTCATTCAATGCCTGGAGGAGATCGACCTGACTGGCCATCGGGTGGGCGTTCAGCTCTACGGAACGGAGCCGAATCCACTCCTGATGGATGCGTTGCGCGGAGCGGGAGCCGAACCGGACCCGGTGGCTCCCTATGTCTATGCGGACGACGTGGACGATCCCGACGTGCTGGCCCTGATCGATGCCCTGGCGCACGGTGCCGTGGACGCCATCGCCTTCACCAGCAAGACTCAGGTCAAACGGCTGACGGACGTCGCCCGGGGCGCCGGCCGCCTGGAGGAACTCCATCAAGCGCTTTCCCGCGCGTTGATCGCCGCCGTGGGGCCGGTGGCCGCGGATGAACTGCGTCTGCTCGGGCACGAACCGAAGCTCGTGCCCGAGGACAGCTATTTCATGAAGCCCCTGGTAAGGGAGATCGTTGCGTGGCGTGCCTCGGCGCTGGCCGAGTGATCAGGCAACCTGCAGGGGAATGGCGTGGCGGCGGTTGATGATGCGGTTGTCCGCATCACAATAGACCAGGGTCGGGCGGTACTCAGCCATCTCCGCCTCGGAAACGGAACAATACACGCAGATAATCACGCGATCGCCCTCGTTCGCCTTGTGCGCGGCCGCACCGTTCATGGAAATGATCCCCGAACCGGCCTCACCGCGAATGGCGTAGGTGGAGAACCGCTCGCCATTGTTCAGGTTGTAAACATGAATCTGCTCGTACTCCAGGATGCCGGCGGCTTCCAGCAGATCCGAGTCGATGGCGCAGGAGCCCTCGTATTCAAGCTCCGTGTGGGTCACACAGGCCTGATGGAGCTTGCACTTGAGCATGTTCATATGCATAAGCGTTCACCGTCCCCGTCTTCCGGGTTGTTTGGAAAGCCCGCTCTCACGGGTCACATCTAGGGGCTATGTCCCCTTAACAGCCCACCGGGTTCATATTGCACAGCAACATATTATTCCTCAACTAACCCGGCGAATTCAATCGGACTTCCAAATTGTCGATCAGGCGCGCCTTGCCCAGATGCGCGGCGGTCAGCACAACCAGCGCCTCGTCTCCGGCCTCGGGCCGCCCCAGATCCGCCTGCCGGCGGACGCTGAAGTAGTCACAACTCAACCCTTCGTCTTCCAGCGCCTTGCGCCCCCATTTCTCAACACTCGCGTAGTCCGTCTCGCCTTCCTCCAGGCGCCGCGCGGCGGCCTGAAGTGTGCGGTAGACGACGGGGGCCCTCCGGCGCTCAGCCGGAGAAAGATACCCGTTGCGGGAGCTCATTGCCAGACCGTCGTCCTCCCTCACGGTCTCACCGCCGCGGATATCCACCGGGATATTGAGATCGCCTGCAACTCGCCGAATTACCGCCAATTGCTGGTAATCCTTCTTGCCGAACAAGGCTACATCCGGTTGCACGATATTCATGAGCTTGGTGACCACGGTGGCCACCCCCGTGAAATGCCCGATGCGAAAAGCCCCGCACAGGATATCTCCCAGGCCCGGCACCGCCACGCGGGTCAGTTCCTGGACGCCGCGGGGGTACATCTCCCGCATGCTGGGGGCGAAGATGGCATCCACGCGGACATCCGAAAGGCTTTTGCGATCGTCGTCCAGGGTCCGCGGATAGGCGTCGAAATCCTCGCCCTCTCCGAACTGGATGGGATTGACGAAAATGCTCACCACGGTGTGGTCGGCCATGCCGTTGGCCTGTTCCACCAGGCTGACATGGCCGGCGTGCAGGTTCCCCATGGTCGGCACCAGGGCAACGGTTTCCCCGGCTCGGCGCCAGCCGGCGACCAACTCCCTCATTTCGGCGATTTCGTGGATCATCTTCATGGTCAGAAACTGTGCTCCGAGGCGGGAAAGCTACCATCCTTCACCGCAGCGACATAGCCGCCCACGGCTTCCTGCAGGGAGGCGGCCCCCTCCATGAAATTTCGGGCGAATTTCGGCGGTCGACCCGGGGTAAACCCGAGCATGTCCTGCACCACCAGAATCTGGCCGTCGCACCGGAGGCCGGCGCCGATCCCAATCACCGGGATTCGAAGGCGTCCGCTGATCTCGGCGGCAAGCTCCGCCGGCACGCATTCCAGCAGGAGCACGTCAGCCCCCGCCTCTTCCACGGCCAGGGCATCAGCCACCATCGCCTCGGCGGCGGCCTCGTCGCGGCCCTGCACCCGGTAACCGCCGATCTTGTGAACGGATTGGGGCTGCAACCCCAGATGGGCACACACCGGGATGCCCGCCCGAGACAGGTGGCGGACGACTTCCGCCTGATCGCCGGCACCTTCCAGCTTCACCATCTGCGCGCCGCCTTCCTTCATCAGACGGCCGGCGTTGAGCAGGGCGTCAGCCACGGTGGCATAGCTCATGAACGGCATATCCACCATCAGCAGGGCACGCTCGGAGCCCGGCGCAACGCAGCGGGCATGGTAGATCAACTCGTCTACGGTCACCGGCAAGGTCGTGGAACGCCCCTGGATGACCATACCCAGGGAATCACCCACCAACAGCACGTCCACGCCGGCATCGTCCAGAAGCCGGGAAAACGCGAAATCGTAGGCCGTGAGGCAGGCGATCTTCTCGCCTTCCCTCTTCATCTTGGCCAGAGAAGCCACGGTTACCGGCTTGGACGGCCGCTTCTCGGATTCGCCTGCGTACATGCGGAATCTCCAGGACGACGCAGTCCCTCGGACTGCGGGGGCGGATAGGTTACTAACGTTCTCGGCAACTTGCCACGGTTCAGGGGCGCGGCGACTTCAAACGGGAAACCTCTTTAACACAGAGCACGCGGAGCTCCACGGAGAAAGGCAACCATCGCTTCCCCTCTGTGAAACTCTGTGTCCCTGTGGTTGAAATCCGCTTTTGATCGACCCCAGCGGGGATTCGCCGCCAATCACAGGGCGATAGGGGTGGGATTGAAGTAGTGCCGCCCGCTGCGCACCGTGCGCAAGTGCTCCAGCAGCAGCTGGTAATCGGCCTCGTTGTCGACCAGATCGATCTCCGTGGCGTTGACGATCAGCAGGGGCGCGCGGTCGTAATGATAGAAGAACTGGACGTAGGCCTCGGAGATGCGTCGCAGGTAGGCGGGATCCATGGACTGCTCGTAGGCGATGCCCCGCTTGCCGATTCGCTTCAGCAGCACCTCCACCGGCGCCTGCAGATAGATCACCAGGTCCGGCGGCCCCACCTCCGGGGCAAGCGCCTGGTAGACCTTGTCGTAGAGTCGGAACTCCTCCTCGCCCAGATTGGCGCCGGCAAACATCCGGTCCTTGTCGAACAGGAAATCGGCGACCCGGGCGGGCGCGAACATGTCCCCCTGGCGCAATCGGCGCAGCTGATCGGCTCGCTGCATCAGGAAATACATCTGGGTGGCGAACGCCGCGTCTCGGGGGTTGCTGTAGAACCGCTCCAGAAACGGGTTCTTTTCCGCCTCTTCAAGCAGAATTTCGGTATCCAGGGTCTGCGCCAGGCGCCGGGCCAGACTGGTCTTGCCGACGCCGATGGGGCCTTCCACCACGATGTATCGCGGATATTCGTCTGTCATTCTTCGTCTCGACTCCAGGGCCTGACCGCGGCCTAGGGCTCTTTCATGGTGATATTTACGCATTCAGCGCCCCTGGCCGTGTTGCGGCTCTTGCAAAGGACCGGGCCATTCGGCTGCAAGCCGCGCCTTGCCAGGAACACTGACAGACCAACTGAATGCGTAAATATCACCTTGAAAGAGCACTACGGCGGCGGCGCAACCCGCTGCAACCCGCCCCGCGGACAACGCGCCAGAAGCTCCGTCAAGGCCGGCCCTCCGGGCACCGCAACGGCCTCGTCCAGTTCTGCCAGAGGATACAAGACAAAGGCGCGTTCGTGTAAGCCGGGATGGGGAACCGTCAGGCGCGAGGTGGCCACGCGGCGCTCGCCCCACAGCAGGATGTCCAGGTCCAGGGTGCGCGCTCCCCAGCGCCGGAGCCGACGCCGGCCATGAGCGGACTCGATGGCCTGAAGCGCGTCCAGCAGCGCCTCGGGCTCCAATGCCGTGCGCAGGGCGGCCACGGCGTTGATGTAGTCAGGCTGATCCGGGGGGCCCATGGGAGGGCTGCGATACAGGCTGGAACACGCGGTGAGCCGGGTTCCGGGAATGGCATCGAGTTCGCCCACCGCACGACGCACCTGCTCCAGGGGAGCGTCAAGGTTGCTCCCCAGGCCCACATGGACCAGGGACTCGGCCCGGCGGCGGGCCACGCCATTCACTCCGAGGGCTTCGGGGCCTTGCGCCGCCGGGGCCGGCGACGGCGCCCGCGACGCGGACCGGCATCGATCATGGTCTCGCGCGAACCCTCGTCCACCTGCTGGAAATCGGTCCACCACTTGGCCAATTCGGCGTCGGCGTCGTCCACCTCGGCGCGCAGCAGCAGAAAATCGTAGGCGGCGCGAAAGCGGGGATGCGCGGCAAGCCGGAACGGCCGCCGGCCGTTGCGCTTTTCGAAGCGCGGCTGCAGCGTAAAGATCTCCCGCATGGGAATGCTGAAGCGCTTGGGAATCGCCACCCGGCGCACCTGGGCATCGATCGCCTCGCTGGCGGCCTTTTGCAGCGCCGGCACTTCGTTCCAGCCCTCCGCCAGCAAGGCGTCGAACTGTCCGCGGACCACCGGCCAAAGCAGGGCCGCGAACAAGAATGCGGGGGTCACCGGCTTGCCCTCGGCGATCCGATCGTCGGTGTTCTTCAGCGCCGAGGCCACGAACTGCATCCAGGCGCCGGTCTCGTCGCCGTCAATGCAGGCCTCGGTGCCCGGAAAGAGCTGGCGGAACAATCCATAGTGGCGCAACACTTCGAAGGTCTCCACGGCCATGCCGGCCATGAACAGCTTCAGCACCTCTTCGAACAGCCGGGCCTGGGGGATGTGCTCCAGCAGCGCGGCCATCTCGGGGATGGGCCGGGCGGTGTGCTCATCGATGCGGAAGCCGAGCTTGGCGGCGAAGCGCGCGGCGCGCAGCATGCGCACCGGATCCTCGCGGTAGCGGGTTTCCGGATCGCCGATCAGGCGGATCAGGCCGGCCTTGAGATCATCCATGCCCCCGGTGTAGTCCACCACCGAGAAATCGGCGATGTTGTAGTAGAGGGAATTGATGGTGAAATCCCGGCGCAGGGCATCTTCTTCCAGCGTACCGTAGACGTTGTCGCGCAGAATGCGGCCGTCCTCGATCTGGACGTCGGCCTCCTCGTCGATCTCGCCGGCATCACCGTCGTGAAGCGCCCTGAATGTGGCGACCTCGATGATCTCGCGTCCGAAGTGGACGTGGGCCAGCCGGAACCGCCGGCCGATCAGCCGGCAGTTGCGGAACAGGTCCTTGACCTCCTCCGGGCTGGCATCCGTCGCCACGTCGAAATCCTTGGGCTCGCGCCCCAGGGACAAGTCCCGAACACCGCCGCCCACCATGTAGGCCTCGTACCCGGCATTCTTGAGCCGGTAGAGCACCTTGAGGGCGTTTTCGCTGATGTTTGCTCGGGAGATGCCATGCTCCGAGCGCGGGATGATCGTCGACTCGGTGGTCTGTGATTGGGTTTCGGTTTGGTTATCCGCCACTGCGTTCGCGCACTTGAGCAAAGTTTGGGAGCGCGTATAATACCACCCCCTGTCCGGCCTTGCAGAATCATCGCTTCAGAAAGGATGCAAGCGGGGCCCAGGGCACAGCGTCATTGACCGACATCGTGCGCCAAATTGCGTGACGACCGCGCCGGGATTTACCGCCTCAGGGGATTTTTCGCAGGCATGGCGTATTCTCGCGAATACCGCCCACCGTGGAAAATGCGTTGTCGCGATAAAGACCTGGCGAGTGAACGCAAATCCAGGCAACATGCGGGTCGAAAAGCCGCTCCCATCGTCTAGAGGCCTAGGACGCCGCCCTCTCAAGGCGGTAACAGGGGTTCGAATCCCCTTGGGAGCGCCATTATTCCCGCCCGACCCGGCGCGGGCCGCCAAGGGCCCGGAGCACCCGCGGCCACTTTGAGAACAATCACTGCCGGCATGCAAAAGCGAGAAACGTCTCCCCGCCCCGCAGCCCTTCCCCGGCGCCTGGCGGCGATCTTCTACGATTGCCTGATCCTGTTTTTCGCCATCTACATCCCATCGAGCATCGCCGTGGTGGCAATCCGCCACAAGGGCCTGGAGCCCGGCAATCACCTGTGGCAGGTCTATTTGGTCCTGATCACGTTCATCTATTTCGCTGCCTTCTGGACCTACGGCGGCCAGACCCTGGGCATGAAGGCCTGGCATCTGCGCCTGCGTCGCGTCGACGGCAGCGCGGTGACACTGTGGCAGGCCTTGCTGCGCTTCCTCGCGGTGGCGACTCCGGTACTGCTCGCCGGGGCGATCTACTCGCTGCCCCAGGGCGGAACAGCCCAGGCTGTGCTGGGGGATGCCTGCTTCGCCGTCGTCGTGCTGAGTTTTCTCTGGAGCCTGCTGGACCGGCGCAAGCGCACCTGGCACGACCGGATCTCGGAGACCGACCTGATCTTTGAAAAGCCGGTCAAGGCCGGCAAGGCGCAGTCAGCGGACTCGGGCGGCGAAGAACAACCCCGCTCCCAGGAAGAGTAGCGGCGGCAGCATCGCGCTGAGAAACGGCGGGAAGCCGTAGATCAATCCCATGTAATTCAAGGCGCGATTCAGCAGGAAAAACACCACCCCGACGATCACCCCCACAAAGATGCGTTGGCCCGCCCCCACGTTGCGCAGGGATCCGAAGGCCAGCGGCACCGGCAGCAGCAACATCACCAGCACCGCCAATGGCGTGGCCAACTTCAGCCAGAAGGCCAGGCGGTACTGGTCGCTCTCCAGGTGGTTGCGCTGGAGATAGCCGATATAGGTCGAAAGCGCCGTGAGCGAGAGATCCCGGGGATCGACAACGACCACGTCCAGCACGTCCGGCCGCAGATCGGATTTCCACACCATCTTGTTCTGGTGATCGCTGCTCACGCGGCCGTCATCGGCGAAATCGCTGACCACCACGTCGGAGAGTTTCCAGTCGCCGTTGTCGAAACGCGCCCTGGCGGCGTGAATGATCTGGCGCAATCGCTGGGGATCCTGGTCGTCGAAGCTGTAGATATCCACTTGTTCCAGCAAACGCGCACTGCGCGCCGTGCCCACGTGGACGAAACGCGCGCCGTCGCGGGCCCAGAATCCGCCGCCCTTGAACGCGGAGATGCGGTCGGTGCGCACGGCGGCCTCCAATTGCTTGGAATATTGCTGGGCGGGCGGCACGGCCCATTCCCCCAGAGCCATGGCCGCCAACGCCAGGATCAGCCCACCACCCAGCACGGCGCGCGATATCCCCAGCACGGAAACACCGGCGGCGCGCATAACCACCAGCTCCGAGCGGGCCGCTAACCCTCCCATGCTGAACAGGCTGCCTACCAGGGTCGCGAAGGGGAAGGCCTCGTAGGCCCGGTAGGGCGCGCTGAGCAGGACCTCGACCACGACGAAGCCGAAGGTCTGGCCCGCGGTCCCGACGTCGCCGCTGGCGTCGATGAAGTCCAACACCATCTCCAGGCTCACCATGATCAGCAGCATGGCCAGGGAGCCGGCGATCACATTGACCGCGATATAGCGATCCAGAATCCGAATGCGCATCAGGCCCGCTCCCCGGAGCGATGCCGACGAGGCCAGCCGTACTGCATGACCAACCAGGCGACGCCGGCCGCCAGCACCGCCGCGTGCACCGGCCACAGCCCCACATCCACCGGCACCTTGCCGTCCTCCAGGAGCTGCTTCACCAGCGACAGGGCATTGGAGTAGGCGGCGTAGACCACCACGGCGCCGATCAACCGCCCATAGCGCCCCTCGCGCGGCGAACTTTTGCTCAGCGGCACCGCTACGAATGCCAACAACAGGGTCATCATGGGCAGGGCGATGCGCCACTGGATCTCCGCCCACGCCTGCGTGGTGTCCATCGCCAGCAGTGTCGCCGTACTCATGCCGCGGCGCTTGATGTTGACCACCTTGGCGTCGCCTTCGGCGATCCGCACACCGTGCTTGCGGAATTGCATGATCTTCCACTGGGACTGGCCGGGCACGCCGTCGTAGCGGCGGCCGTCGTAGAGGATCAGGAACT
This sequence comes from uncultured Gammaproteobacteria bacterium, assembly GCA_963711725.1. GTDB lineage: Bacteria > Pseudomonadota > Gammaproteobacteria > Nitrococcales > Aquisalimonadaceae > CAVQFO01. The sequence goes on from CAVQFO010000024.1 coordinate 215,564, forward strand.
GAGCGCCCGTGGCCGGATCCACCTCGCGTTTACCGCTTCGTGCCGTCACCAGAATCTGCTTGCCCTTCTGCTCGGTCTGCAGATAGACGCCGTGCATCAGATTGTCGGCTCCCCCCAGGCTCTCCACGTAGAACATGCCGTTGGTTCTGTCCGACTGCAGAAAGCGCCCGGCGCGCACACCCTGCAGCTCGACATTCTCCTGGGCCTTGAGCTCGGCCACCCGGCCCTGCCCTTCGGCCCACGGGCCGATATAGAACGACAGCAGCGCCACCAGCAGGGTCAGGACCACGGCTACCGGCATCAGCGCCTTGTACAAGTCCCGGGGGCCAATGCCGCAAGCGACCAGGGCCGCCATTTCGTTATCCCGGTAAAGACGCCCCATCGCGAGCACAATGGCGAGAAAGAAACTCGCGGGAATCACGAGGGAGAGAAAAGTCAGGGCCTTGTAGCCCATGAGTGTGAGGATGATGCCGCCGGGAAGCTGGCCGCTGGCGGCGTCGCCCAGGTACCGGATCAGCCGGTTGGCGAACATCACCACCACCAGCACTGTGGTCACGGCCAGCCACGTCTGGCCAACTTCGCGCATGATATAGCGGCTGACGATACGAACCATCAGACGGCGCCGCTTACCCGCGAAAACCCAGCATGAACCCCCTCGAAGACGCCATCCCGGGTAGTTTCCGGGAATGTCGCCGCTTGAAAAGTTCGCGAAACTGCAAAAATACCTGTTTCTTGCATTAGACTATCGGCTTTCCGCATTTCGGGGCTGGCTCCCCGGAGCGCTCATTGCCAGGGCGGCGGTCGAAAACGCCGTTGCCACCACCCGAACCCGGCCACCGGTCGCACGACAAGAACCAGAGGAGTTGCAGATGGAATTCAGCGTCAAAAGCGGCAATCCCGAAAAACAACGTTCCGCCTGCGTTGTGGTGGGTGTGTTCGAGACCCGTCGCCTGTCCACTGCCGCCAGCCAACTCGACAAGGCCAGCGACGGATACCTCTCTGCACTGGTCCGCCGCGGCGACATGGAAGGCAAGGCAGGCCAGACTCTGCTGCTGCCCGGCGTCCCCAACGTGCTCTGCGATCGTGTCCTGCTCGTGGGCCTGGGCCGCGAACGCGACTTCGGCGACCGCGCCTACCGCAAGGCCATTGCTACCATGACCGCCAAACTCAATGAATCCGGCGCCACCGAAGCGGTTGTGTATCTCACCGAACTCAACGTCAAGGGCCGCGACGTGGCCTGGCGCGTTCGCGACGCCGTTCAGACCGTCGAAGACGGCCTGTATCGCTTCGACCGCCTCAAGAGCAAGAAGGATACGACACGACGCCCCCTGCGCAAACTGATTCTCGGCGTCCCCAGCCGGCGCGACCTCAGCGGCGGCGACGAAGCGGTGCGCATCGGCAAGGCCATCGCCTCCGGCATGTCCCTGGCCAAGGATCTGGGCAATCTGCCCGGCAACATCTGCACGCCCAGCTACCTGGCGGACCAAGCCAAGGCCCTGGGCAAGCGGTTCAAGAGCCTGTCCGTGGACATCCTCGACGAGGCCCAGATGGAGAAGCTGGGGATGGGTTCACTGCTTTCCGTGTCCCGGGGCAGCGAAGAGGAAGCCCGCCTCATCGTGATGAACTACCGGGGCGCGGGCAAGAAGGACAAGCCCTACGCTCTGGTGGGCAAGGGCATCACCTTCGACTCCGGTGGCATTTCCCTAAAACCGGGCGCCGCCATGGATGAGATGAAGTTCGACATGTGCGGCGCCGCCAGCGTGTTCGGCACCGTCCAGGCCTGTGCCGAACTGGAACTGCCCATCAACGTGGTGGGCGTGGTCGCCTCCAGCGAAAACCTGCCGGACGGTCGCGCCACCAAACCGGGGGACGTGGTCACCACCATGTCCGGGCAAACGGTGGAAATCCTCAACACGGATGCCGAGGGCCGGCTGGTGCTGTGCGACGCCCTCACCTACACGGAACGCTTCGAGCCGGAGAGCGTGGTGGACATCGCCACCCTGACCGGGGCCTGCATCATCGCCCTGGGCAACCAGGCACACGGCCTGCTCGGCAACCACAATCCGCTGGTCAATGAGATCCTGTCCGCCGGGCGCGCCACCAACGATCGGGCCTGGGAACTGCCCCTGTGGGACGAATACCAGGAGCAACTGAACAGCAATTTCGCCGACTTCGCGAATATCGGCGGGCGTTCCGCGGGGACCATCACTGCCGCCTGTTTCCTTTCGCGCTTCGCCAAGAAGTTCCACTGGGCGCACTTGGACATCGCCGGCACCGCCTGGAACGGCGGCGACAACAAGGGCTCCACCGGCCGGCCCGTCCCGCTGCTGACCCAGTTCCTGCTGGACCGGGCGGAGGCCTCGCGGTAGACAGGCATGCCCCAGGTCGATTTTTATATCCTTGAAGGCACCGGTGCGCGGGCCCGCGAAATGCTCGCCTGCAAACTGGTGGAGAAGGCCTTCGGCCGCGGCCATCGCATCCATATCCGCGCCGAGGACCGCGATCAGGCCGCACTGCTGAACGAACTGCTGTGGACCTTCCGGCAGGGGAGCTTTCTGCCCCACGCCTTGCTCGACCAGGCCGAGGGGGAACCCATCATCATCGGCGAGGGCACCATTCCGGCCGGCGCCGACGACGTCCTGATCAATTTCGGCCCCGACGTACCCGCGGAATACAAGCAGTTCCAGCGGATCGCCGAGGTGACCGACCAACAGCCCGATACGCTGAGCCGCGCCCGCGCGCGGTTCCGCGGCTATCGGGATCAGGGTCTGGAACCGACCAGCCATAAACTGGAGCCGTGAGCATGACCGATCAGCCCACAACCGGCGATCCGCAACCGCCCATGCTGTTCGACGTGGTAATCCCCGGGGATTACCTCAAACCTGCGGGCGTTTGGCTGCCCCGCGGGCGCGCCGTGCACGAGGAGACGGAAGCCGAATCGGCGCCAGCGGCGAAGCCCAGTATCGAGGACATCGAGCTGCGCATTAACCGGGCCATCGACGAGATCATGCCGGAAGTCACCGAACAGGTGACCCGCACCGCCCGCCAATTGCTGCAGGAGCGCTTGCGGGAAAAACTGCGCCGGCCGCCCGAGGCAAAGCCCAAGGGCCCGCAGGACCATTAATTAACGGGTATAATCCGTCCCCCTTTCACGTATACGCCAAGCTGAAAATCGAGGCCGCCGACTGCCCATGGAGAAGACCTACAACCCCCAATCCATCGAACAGCGCTGGTATCAGACCTGGGAAGACAAGGGGCATTTCGCGCCCAGCGGCGACGGCGACCCGTACTGCATCATGATCCCGCCACCCAACGTGACGGGCACCCTGCACATGGGGCACGCCTTCCAGGACACCATCATGGATGCGCTGACCCGCTACCACCGCATGCGCGGCGACCGCACCCTCTGGCAGCCCGGCACGGATCACGCCGGCATCGCCACCCAGATGGTGGTGGAGCGCCAGCTCAACGCCGAGGGCAAGACCCGCCACGACCTGGGCCGGGAGCGGTTCATCGATCGCGTGTGGGAATGGCGTGCGGAATCCGGCGGCACCATCACCCGCCAGCTGCGGCGCATGGGCGCCTCGGTGGATTGGTCGCGGGAACGGTTCACCATGGACGAGGGCCTGTCCAACGCCGTGCGCGAGGTCTTTGTCCAACTCCACGAGGAAGGACTGATCTACCGCGGCAAACGCCTGGTCAACTGGGACCCGGTACTGCACACCGCCGTTTCCGACCTGGAGGTGGAGTCGAACGAGGAAAACGGCCACCTCTGGCACATGCGCTACCCCCTGGCCGATGGCAGCGGCCACGTGGTGGTGGCTACCACCCGCCCCGAGACCATGCTGGGCGACGCCGCCGTGGCCGTGCACCCGGACGACGACCGCTACAAACACCTGGTGGGCAAGGCCCTGCGCCTGCCCATCGCCGACCGCGAAATCCCGGTGATCGCCGACGACTACGTGGACCCGGAGTTCGGCAGTGGCTGCGTCAAGATCACCCCGGCCCACGACTTCAACGACTACGGTGTGTGGCAGCGGCACAAAGACAGCGCCGCCATCCGAGCGGTCCCGCTGGGCGGGTTGATCAACATCTTCGATCCCAGCGCCTGCATCGCCAACATCGGCGATGAAAACGACCGTCCGCTGATCCCCGAGCGCTACTGGAGCCTGGACCGCTACGAGGCCCGGGACCTGGTGATCCACGACCTCACCGAGGCCGAGCTGATCGAAAAGATCGACGACCACAAGCTCATGGTTCCCCGAGGCGACCGTTCCGGTGCGGTGATCGAGCCCTACCTCACGGACCAATGGTTCGTGAAGGCCGAACCCCTGGCCAAACCGGCCATCGAGGCGGTGGAGACCGGCCGGATCCGCTTCGTGCCCGACAACTGGAAGAACACCTACTACGACTGGATGCGCCGCATCGAGGATTGGTGCATCAGCCGCCAGATCTGGTGGGGCCACCGCATCCCCGCCTGGTACGACGACCAGGGCAACATCTTCGTCGCCCGCACCGAGGAGGCGGCCCGGGAGCAGGCCCGCGAGCATCACGGCAAGGACGTGGCGCTGACCCAGGACGAAGACGTGCTGGACACCTGGTTCTCCTCCGGCCTGTGGCCCTTCTCCACCCTGGGCTGGCCCGACAATACCGAGGCCCTCAAGACCTTCTACCCGACCAACGTGCTGGTCACCGGCTTCGACATCATTTTCTTCTGGGTTGCCCGGATGATCATGATGGGCCTGAAGTTCATGGATGATGTGCCCTTCCGGGAGATCTACATACACGGCCTCGTGCGCGACGCCGACGGCCAGAAGATGTCCAAGTCCAAGGGCAACGTGCTGGATCCCATCGACATCATCGACGGCATCGGCCTGGAGGAGCTGGTCGAAAAGCGCACCAGCGGCCTCATGCAGCCGCAGATGGCCAAGAAGATCGAGAAGGCCACCCGCCGCCAGTTTCCCGACGGCATCCCCGCCCACGGCACCGACGCCCTGCGATTCACCTTCGCCGCCCAGGCCACCACCGGCCGCGACGTGGTGTTCGACATGGGCCGGGTGGCCGGCTACCGCAACTTCTGCAACAAGCTGTGGAACGCCGCCCGCTACGTGCTGATGAACACCGAAGACCAGGACACCGGCGCCGATGGCGGCGAGTTGACCCTGAACCTGGCCGACCGCTGGATCATCTCCCGGCTGCAGCGCACCGAAGCGGCTGTCAACCAGAGCATCCAGCAATACCGCTTCGACCTGGCCGCCCAGGCGCTGTACGAATTCATTTGGGACGAGTACTGCGACTGGTACCTGGAGCTGTCCAAGCCGGTGCTTTGGCACTCCCAGGACCCGGCCGCGCTGCGCGGCACCCGCGCCACACTGGTCCGGGTGCTGGAGACCGTGTTGCGGCTGGCCCACCCGCTGATGCCGTTCATCACCGAGGAGATCTGGCAGCGAGTCGCCCCGCTGGCCGGCCGCTCGGGCGAAACCATCATGACCCAGCCCTACCCCCAGGCCGACGAGTCACGCCACGACCCGGAGGCCGAGGCGGAGATCGAATGGCTGAAGCGCTTCATCCTGGGCGTGCGCCGCATCCGCGGGGAAATGGATATCGCCCCCGGCAAGGCGCTGCCGGTACTGCTGCAGAACCACTCCGCCGACGACCGTCGTCGCGTGGACAGCAACCGCGACTCCCTGGACACCCTGGCCCGCCTGGAATCGGTGGATTGGCTGGAACCGGGCACAGAGGCTCCGGAGTCCGCCATCGCGCTGGTGGGCGAAATGAAGATCCTGGTGCCGATGGCCGGCCTGATCGACGTGGAAGCCGAGCGTGCCCGGCTCGCCAAGGAACGCGACAAGCGCGCCAAGGAGCTGGAACGGATTCACGCCAAACTCGGCAACGCCGGTTTCGTCGAAAAGGCTCCGCAAGCCGTGGTGGAAAAGGAACGGGACAAGGCCCGGGAGCTGGAATCGGCACTGGCAAAGCTGGACGAACAGTTCCAGCGCCTGGAGCGGCTCTAGGGAGACACTGATTTATTCACGCGTCCGCCGGGCTCTTGGAATGGGCCTGCGACGGCTCCAGTACAGTCCATGAGCTTCACGCGGAGGTGAATCATGGCCAACGGCTGGGCGCGCGACGGCGCGGTACAGGACCAGATCGACCGCACGGTCGAGGATGCCCTCGAGAGGATTCGCCAACGGCTGCCGGCAGGCGAGAGCCTCCATCACTGCGAGGAATGCGGCGAGGAAATCCCCCAGGCACGCCGAGACGCCGTGGCCGGAGTTCGCCTGTGCGTTGCCTGCCAAAGCGAACGCGACAAACAGGATGTCGCCTACAGCGGCTATAACAGGCGGGGCAGCAAGGACAGTCAGCTGCGCTAGAGAGACCGTGATCCGTTGACTCGGCACCGGTTGTCAGGTGCCGCCCCCGATTTCCGTTATAGTTTGTCCCATGGGGTATTCAGCGCACGCCCGTCCCGGGCCGGCTTAGGAGACCGCATGCCTTGCGCAGACACAGGCGAGCAGGGACGCTGGCGGCAAGCTTGGCGTCCGGCCTCTATTTTGCCGGTACTCCTCACGGCGTCCCTCCTGCTTGCTCCGACTGCACCCGCACAAGCGAATCCGCGGGTGGTTCGGGTGGGCGTCTACCAGAACCCTCCCAAGATCTTCCTTGAAGACGGCCGGATTTCCGGCATTTTCGGCGATCTCTTGCGGGAAATCGCCGGGCGGGCGAACTGGACTCTGAAGCCGGTCCCTTGCGCCTGGCATCGTTGCCTAACCCTGTTGCGGTCGGGAGAGATCGACCTGATGCCCGACGTGGCCTTCAGCGAACACCGCGCCCAGGTCTTCCGGTTCGGCAAAGTGCCCGCCCTCTACAGCTGGTCCGAAGTCTACCGAAACCCCAGCGTCAACCTCGCCTCCATCCGTGATTTGCAGGGCAAGCGGGTCGCCGTGCTGTCGGGCTCCGTCCAGGAAAGCTATCTCAAGAACATGATCGGGAGTTTCGGCCTGCGGGGGGTGCGGTTGGTCCCGGTGGAAAGCCTTTCCCAGGGATTCGAAATGGCGGCCGAGGGGCGCGCCGACGCCACGGTGGCGAACAACTTCTACGGCGATATCGAAGCACCCGTCCATCATCTGGACAAAACCCCGATCCTGTTCCAGGCCACCCGGCTGTTCTTCGCCACAGGCCCGCGGGGCGAAGGCGGCTTGCTGGACACCATCGACGGCTACCTGGGCCCCTGGGAGGCCGATTCGGGCTCTCCGTACTACCGGGTACTCAACGACTGGCGGGTCGCGCCCCAACGGAACGGGGTGCCCGATTCGATCTGGTGGAGCATAGCCGGCCTGGGAAGCCTGCTCGCGCTGGCCCTGGTGGCGGTATTCCTGCAACGCCGCCAGGTACAGGAGAAGGCGAAGAACCTGCGGATCAGCGAGAACAAGCTGTCGGTGATTCTCGACAATATCGACGCCTACATCTACATCAAGGACCTCGATCTGCGCTATCAGTACGTCAACCGCAAGGTCGCGGATCTGCACGGCCTCTCCCGAAAGCACGTACTGGGTCGCAAGGACGAGGCCTTGTTCGACCCCGGGACCGCCCGCCGGCTCCGCGACGACGACCAGCGCATTCTCCAAGGGGGCGAGCGCGCCACCTACGAGGAGGAGGTGCAGGACAAGGACGGCACCATCACGCGCTCGTTCCTGACGATCAAACAGCCGCTACGGGACGCGTCGGGGCGGGTCTATGCCCTGTGCGGCATTTCCACGGACTTCACGGAACAGAAGCAGGACCAGAAAGAGATCCACCGACTGGCGTTCTACGACTCATTGACAGGCCTGCCCAACCGCCGGCTGCTGCTGGATCGCGCCGAACATGCCCTGGCCAACTACCAAAGAACCCGCTCGGAGGGCGCCCTGCTGTTCGTCGATCTGGACAACTTCAAGGTGCTCAACGACACATTGGGCCATAGCCAGGGCGACCGCCTGCTACAACAGGTCGCCGAGCGCCTCAGGGCCCCGATCCGCCACAACGACACCCTGGCCCGACTGGGAGGCGATGAGTTCGTCCTCCTGGTGGAGAACCTTGGAGGCGACGGGGATCAGGTCACCCGCGATGCAGACCTTCTTGCCCGAAAAATCCTGCACTGCTTCAAGGAGCCCTTCACGCTGGAAAACCGATCGTACGGCATTACCGCCAGCGTGGGCGTGGCCATGTTCTCCGACACCGCGGAGGATGTGGACGAGCTGCTCAAACGCGCGGACATGGCGATGTACGAAGCCAAGGCCGGCGGGCGCGACACCGTCCGCTTCTTCAACCCCCGGATGCAGGCCTCTTTGGATGCCCGGGCAACCGTGGAAACCGACCTGCAGATGGCCCTGGAGGAGGGGCACCTGCTGCTTCACTATCAACCCCAGGTCGACAGCGCGGGCACAGTGTTCGGTGCCGAGGCCTTGATCCGCTGGGAACACCCGGAGAAAGGCGTAATTATGCCCGGCGCCTTCATACCGCTGGCTGAAACCAGCGGCCAAATCCTGGCAGTGGGCCGGTGGGTTCTGCATATGGCGTGCATGCAACTGGTGATCTGGTCCAACAACCCGGCGCTTCGACACCTGACCCTTGCGGTGAACGTCAGCGCGCGCCAATTTCATCACCCCGACTTCGTGTCCGATGTGCTGGCAGCTCTGGATACCACCGGCGCCAGCCCCCATCTGCTGGAACTGGAACTCACCGAGACCCTGCTGGCCGACGACATCGAAACCCTGATCGAGAAGATGAGGGTCCTGAAGGCACGGGGCGTGCGCTTCTCCCTGGATGATTTCGGGACGGGCTACTCGTCCCTGAGCTACCTCAAGCGCCTTCCCCTGGACCAGCTCAAAATCGACCAGTCCTTCGTTCGCGACCTTCTGACCGATCCCAACGACGAAGCCATCGTCAAAACCGTCTTGGCGCTCGGCGCCAGCCTGGATCTGGCGGTCATCGCGGAAGGAGTGGAAACCGCCGCCCAACGGGACAGCCTGATCAGATTGGGCTGCACCCGGCATCAGGGCTACCTGTTCGGCCGCCCCGCCCCGGCGGAGTCGATAGACACCCTCGCAACGCCGGCAACCAGCAGCTAGGGAGTTCATCGGGCCCGGGGAGAAATCGAAGCGAGGGTCTGGCAGATGGCGTCATTTTCGATACGACGGCCCCCGCGGCAACGGCCGGCTGCTTACTGTCCGGCGGACTTCAGAATCAGATTCACCACCACAATCAACACCAGCACGAAGATGATCGTGAAGGCGATGCCGCCGATGATGAACACCGCCGGCCGGCCCTTGGCGAAATCACGCTGACGCACCCGCTCGCTCTGCACGCCGAAGGCGGCGCCAAGGATGCTGATCAGGATCTGCTTCAGGCCCGGGGATTTCTCGGCGTTGCGGTCCTGGCGGGGGTCTTCTTGCTGGCGCTCATCGGAGCTCATGGGACAACCTCTATCGCAGTGGGGAATGCGCCGTAGTATACCGCTAAGAAAGGCCGGGGCTCGGATGGGCGTCGGCGGCGCCCTCCTCCGTGGGCACCCGCGCCAGCAGAGCCGCGCCCCCCAGGAACAGAACAATGACCGAGATCATTGAGTAACGTACGTCTCCGGCGATATAGCCGGACAAACCGAAGAGCAGCGGCCCCATCAGCGCCGCAAACTTGCCCCACATGTTGTAAAAACCGAAGAATTCCCCGGAATAGGCCGCGGGCACCAACCCCGCGTACAGGGACCGGCTCAGGGACTGCACCCCGCCCTGAACCAGGCCGACCATCACCGCCACACCGTAGAACTCCCAGGTCTGATCCAGGAAAAAGCCCCAGACGCAGACACCGACATACACCCCCAGCGCCACATAGATGGCACGCTTGGCACCCCACGATTGGCCCAGCCGGCCGAAGACCAGCACCGAGGGGAATGCCACGAACTGAACCAGCAACAGGGCCATGAGGAGATGCTGCGATCCCAGCCCCAGCGAAGCGCCGTAGGCCACGGCCATCTGGATCACTGTGTTCACACCGTCGATATAGAGCCAATAGGCAAGCAGAAAAAGAAGCACCGGGCGGTAATTGCGGATTCGCTGAAAGGTACGCAGCAACTGGTGGAAGCCCGCCGGCATGGCGGCCTCGGCGTCCGCCGCCTGGGACCGGGTAGGCTCTCGCACCCGCAGCAGCAAAGGCACGGAAAACACGGCCCACCAGAGCGCGGTGGCGACGAAACTGGCTTTCACCGCCGCCGCGGCGTCCGCGAAGCCGAACAGGGCGGGTTTGCTCGCGGCCACAGCGCATACGGCGAACATGAGGCCCCCGCCCAGATAACCCAGGCCGTAGCCCAGTGCCGAAACAAAATGCCAACGGCCGCGCTCGGCCACGCTGACCAGCAAGGCATCGTAGAACACGTTCCCCACCATGAACCCCGCGCTGGCCAGTACGTACAGCGCGGCGGCCCACAGCCACTGGCCCGAGCCCACCAGGGCCAGCGCGGCGGTACCCAGCATGCCCACCGCGGCGAACAGCAAAAGGAAGGTCTTCTTCAGGCCGCCGGCGTCCGCAACAGCACCCAGCACCGGCGCGAGAATGACCACCGATAGCGCCGCCGCGGAGTTGGCGACGCCCAGGCGCAGGTTGGCCGCATCGGCGGGCACCCCTGCGTTGTAATATTTGACGAAGAAGAGCGGGAAAAAGCCCGCGATCATCACCATGGCAAAGGCGGAATTGGCCCAATCGTAAAGGGCCCACGACACCATTACCCCCTTGGTCGTTGCCGGGTTTCGAACCATGCCGCCGTAATTCTCCTTATTGGCGCGACGCACGGCAGTTGCCTTGCGGGCAAGCGCTGGTCTATGTTGGTTATATTATTGAAAAGACTACCCGGAACTTACCGGGGCCGATAGAGACGAATAGACAAGACCTGTCGGCACACCCCGCACGGTGGGGAGAATAACATGTCCAAATTGCTCCGATTGGCCGGCCTCACGATCCTGGCGGTCTGCCTCGCGGTACCGGTTGCCGCAGAAGACACGGCCCAGAGCCCCGCCGAGGCCTACGCCCAGTTCCATAAAAGCCTTCGCCACAGCCTGAGTGAACGGACCGTACTACCTTACTTCACCGCCCGGGCCCGGGCGGAATTCGAGCAGAAATTCCCGCCCCAGTTCCGAGGCAAGGCGGTCTATCTCATGAAGACCGCGTCGCCGCGGCAATATCAGGTGGTGAACTCGAAGATCGACGGCGACAGTGCCGTCCTCACCCTGCAGGCGTCGGATTCGGGCAAGGTGCTTGCCGGCAAGGTGAATCTGAAGAAGGAAGACGGTATATGGAAAGTAGACCAGGTGACGTGGCAAGGGCGCTGATCCGGCGCCGTCACAATGCCATGGCAAACACCAGGGCGTCCTCCCGGCCGTCTTCCGAGGGATAGTATCCCCGCCGCCGGCCGATTTCCTCGAACCCCAAGGCGCGGTAGAGGCCGATGGCCGGTGTATTGGAGGGCCGGACCTCAAGGAGCAGAACGGCGGCTCCCAGCCGCCGGGCCGCGGGCACCGCGTATTCCATCAAATGCCGCCCCACCCCCCGGCGCTGTGCCTTGGGATGCACGCAAACATTGAGGATATGGGCCTCTCCCGCCGCTACCGACATCACCAGATGCCCCAGCATGCCATCGGCGTCCTCGGCCACCCAGCAGCAGTACCCCACCCGCAGGCAATCGCGAAAGATGCCCGTGGTCCAGGGGAAATCGTAACCCGCGTGCTCCACTTCGATGACGCGGGGCACGTCGGCGTCGGTCATGGGCCGGATGACCGGGATCGCGTGTGAGGCAACGGCGCTCATCACCATAGTCCAACCCGAAACGGTTCCTGCTTGACAGGATAGCAATCCCAGCCCCGTCAGGGCCATATCGGTGGTCGGGCTACCGGTTCCGCCGGTCGGGCACCGGGCCCACCGAGCGTTACCGTTCGGCCAGGAGCCCCATGGCCAGGCGCAGATCGGCCCAGGCCTTCGCCTTGTCGCGGGGGGAGCGCAGGAGGTAGGCGGGATGATAGGTGATCACGACGGGCGTGTCCGCCTCACCGTAGCGATGCGCCCGGCCGCGCAGGGCCGAGAGAGGGCGATCGGTCTTCAACAGATTCTGGGCGGCGACCCGGCCCACGGCGAGAATGACCTTGGGCCGCAACAGCGCGATCTGTCGCAGCAAATACGGCTCACACTCCGCCACTTCCTCCGGCAGCGGATCGCGATTATTGGGCGGGCGGCACTTGAGAATATTGGCGATGAAGACCTCGGCACGAGGGCGGCCCATCGCGAACAACATATTGTCCAGCAGCTTGCCCGCCCGGCCCACGAAGGGTTCGCCCTTGCGATCCTCGTCGGCGCCCGGCGCCTCGCCAATCACGAGCAAGTCAGCCTGCCGGTTGCCCACTCCGAATACGGTCTGCGTGCGGGTCTCGCAAAGAGTGCAGGCCCGGCATTGGGCAACCCGGGCTTCCAGGGCATCCCAGTCCAGGGCATCCACCGGAAGCGGCGCGTCTGCGGCGGAGCGTACCGCGCCCACCCGGTTCTCATCCGCCTCCACAGCCACCGGCTCGGCGGGCACGTCTTCTGTTGTCGGTCCCGGCTCCGCCGGATCCCGAGGCATCCAAACGTCGATGCCCATGCGCCGGAGGTAGAGCCGGCGACGGGCCTCATCGGATGGTGTTTGTGCCGGGTGGCGCGCCATTTCCGGAATATTGCCCATTCCCGTCATTCCCGCGAGAGCCGGAATCCATCGCAGTACTCAAAGGCTTGGTTTCCAGCTTCCCCGGGAATAACGAAGGCCGCGCTTTTAGCCCAACGGACCACTAGACGTTGCCCACCTGCGGGTGAGTACGATCCGCGCCGTGCATGATCTTGTTGAGGGCGTTGATGTAGGCCTTGGCCGAGGCCAGGACGATGTCCGTGTCCGCGCCCTGGCCATTGACGATCCGCCCACCGCGCTCCAGCCGCACGGTGACTTCGCCCTGGGAATCGATCCCCTTGGTGATGTTGTTCACCGAATACAGCAGCAACTCGGCGCCGGAGGCCACCAACTGATCGATGGCGCGGAAAGCGGCGTCCACCGGACCGCCGCCGGCCGCCTCGGCCGTCCTTTCCTCGTCGTCCACCCGCAGCACCACGCGCGCCTCGGGCGTCTCTCCGGTCTCGGAGCAAACCCGCAGGGCGACCAGGCGGATGCTCTCGTTCTCCAACTCCAGGTTGGCCTCGGTCACCAGGGCCTGCAGATCCTCGTCGAAGATCTCGTGCTTCTTGTCGGCGAGATCCTTGAACATGGAGAACGCCTCGTTGAGGTGTTCCTCGGAATCGAACACCACGCCCAGATCCTTGAGCCGGGTGCGGAAGGCGTTACGGCCCGAGTGTTTGCCCAGGACCATGCGGTTGGTGGCCCAGCCCACATCCTCGGCCCGCATGATCTCGTAGGTCTCGCGACTCTTGAGCACGCCGTCCTGATGGATCCCCGACTCGTGGGCAAAGGCGTTGGCGCCGACAATGGCCTTGTTGGGCTGCACGTTGAAGCCGGTGATGTTGGCCACCAGGCGGGACGCCGGAACGATCTCGCGGGCGTCCACACCGGTATCGCAGGGGAATACGTCCTGGCGCGTGCGAACGGCCATGACGATCTCCTCCAGAGCGGCGTTGCCGGCCCGCTCGCCCAGGCCGTTGATGGTGCACTCAACCTGCCGGGCGCCCTGGTGAACCGCGGCCAGGGAGTTGGCCACGGCCAACCCCAGATCGTTATGGCAATGCACTGAAAACACCGCCTTGTCGGAGTTGGGGATGCGCTCGCGCAAAGTGGCGATCAGGGCCCCGAACTGCTCCGGCACGTTATAGCCCACGGTGTCCGGGATGTTGATGGTGGTGGCGCCCGCGTCAATGGCCGCCTCGACGATGCGGCACAGGAAGTCCGTTTCGGAGCGGCCGGCATCCTCCGGCGAGAATTCCACATCGTCGCAGAGCTGGCGCGCACGCTTTACGGACCATACCGCCTGTTCCACCACTTCATCCGGCTCCATCTGAAGCTTCATCTTCATATGGATAGGCGAGGTGGCGATGAATGTGTGAATGCGGCCGGCGTTCGCATCGCGCAGGGCCTCGCCGGCTCGGTCGATGTCTTCGCCCCGGGCCCGCGCCAAGCCGCAGATCCGGCTGTCCTTGATCAGCCGCGCCACCGCCTGAACAGCCTCGAAATCGCCGTTGCTGGCTGCCGGGAAGCCCGCCTCGATCACGTCCACGCGCATGCGCTCCAGCGCCTTGGCGATGCGCATTTTCTCTTCGCGCGTCATCGATGCGCCCGGGCTCTGCTCACCGTCGCGCAACGTCGTGTCGAAGACTATCAGTTTCTCTTTTTCGGCCATGCCTGCATTCCGCCCTGCTTCGGCGCTCCCGGCGCCTCGATCAAAATCAGCCGGCCGGGTGCCCGCGGGCGCCCGGCCGATCATGTCACTTTACCATTCCCGTCAGTGACGGGATAAGCGGCGATGCCGCCGCAGCCCCCAGACCGTGATGACCGGACCGGAAACCGCGTAGCCCGCGAACGCCGCGAAAAGGATCACCGGCGGCGCCACCGCCGCGAATGCGAGCAGCAATACCGCCGCCACCACCGCGATGAAGGGCACACGGTAGCGGAAATCGAACTCCTTGAAGCTGTAGTAGCGGAAATTGCTGACCATCAGCACTCCTGAGGCCACGGTGATCACCAACGCCACGAACCTGACGTCGGCGCCCGGAATATCCAGGTGCTGGCCCACCCAAACCATGCTCGCCAGAACAGCCGCCGCCGATGGGCTGGGCAGCCCCTGGAAATAGCGCTTGTCCACGACACCCACCTGGATGTTGAACCGCGCCAGGCGCAGCGCACCGCAGGCCGCGTAGGTAAACGCGCCCAGCCAGCCGATCTTGCCCCAGGCCGGGCCCAGTTCGGCCATGCCCGACAGCGACCACTGAAACACCACCAGCGCCGGCGCGGCGGCGAAGCACACCATGTCGGAGAGGCTGTCGTACTGAACACCGAAATCGCTTTGGGTATTGGTGAGCCGCGCCACGCGCCCGTCCAGGCCATCCATGATCATGGCCAGGAATATGGCGATGGCCGCCGATTCAAAATCGCCCTTGTTGGCGGCGACAATGGCATAGAAGCCGAAGAAAAGGCCGAACGTGGTCAGCAGGTTCGGCAGCAGATAGATACCGCGCCGCCGCTTCTTGCCGTTGCCGTTTTGATTGGATATCGAGTCGGGCATTTCCCACCAGATGAGAACTACTGAAGGAATCGGCTCAAAGCCGTCCGCGGCCTGAGCCGTGCGTCACAGCCCTGAGAGCATAAGACGGGCGCCGGCGAAAAAAAAGCCGGATGGGGGCACCATCCGGCTCGATGCTGCATTCGGCGCGGGGCCTCGACCCCGGCCCGCACAATCAGTTCTTGGTCTTGTCGACCAGCTGCTTGTTCTTGATCCAGGGCATCATGTCGCGCAGCTTCTCCCCCACCACTTCGATGGGATGCTCAGCGGAGATGCGGCGCCGCGCCTTCAGGGTAGCGGCGTTGGCCTGGTTCTCAAGGATGAATTCCTTGGCGAATTCGCCGGTCTGGATCTCCTTGAGGATGTCTTTCATCGCCTTGCGGGACTCGTCGGTGATGACGCGCGGGCCGCGCGTGAAATCGCCGTACTCGGCCGTGTTGGAGATGGAGTAGCGCATGTTGGCGATACCGCCCTCGTAGATCAGGTCCACGATCAGCTTGGTCTCGTGCAGGCACTCGAAGTATGCCATCTCCGGCGAATAGCCGGCTTCCACCAGCGTTTCAAAACCGGCCTGGATCAGGGCGGTAAGGCCGCCGCAAAGCACCACCTGCTCACCGAACAGATCGGTCTCGGTCTCCTCGCGGAAGGTGGTTTCGATCACGCCGGCACGGCCACCGCCGTTGGCAGAGGCATAGGACAGCGCCAGCTCCTTGGCCTGGCCGGAAGCATCCTGATGGACGGCGATCAGACTGGGCACACCGCCGCCTTCCACGTAAGTGGAACGCACCAGGTGACCCGGACCCTTGGGCGCGATCATGACCACGTCGAGATCCTTGCGCGGCTCGATCTGTCCGAAATGGATGTTGAAGCCGTGGGCAAAGGCCAGCGCGGCGCCCTGGCGGATATTCGGGGCGATCTGCTCGCGGTAGATGCGGGCCTGGTGCTCATCGGGCGTGAGGACCATCACCAGATCGGCCTGGCTGACGGCCTCCTCCACGGAGGCGACATTCAGGCCGGCGTTGGTGGCCTTCTGGGCGGACGCGGAACCTTCCCGCAGGCCCACCACCACATCGACGCCCGATTCCTTGAGATTATTGGCATGGGCATGGCCCTGGGAGCCGTAACCCACGATAGCCACTTTCTTTCCCTGAATGATGGAAAGGTCGGCGTCTTTGTCGTAATAGACTTTCATCGTTCCCCCGTTCGGAACTTGTGTGTGCGTTGGTTGAGATACAGAAAAATCTAAATTCTCAGCGCCTTGTCGCCGCGCGCGATACCGATCACACCCGAGCGCACCACTTCCATGACGGCGCTCTCGCCCACCGCGTCAAGGAAAGCGTCCAGCTTGCCGCTGGCGCCGGTAAGTTCGATGGTGTAGATCTTGTCGGTCACGTCCAGAATGCGGCCGCGGAAGATGTCCGCCAGCCGCTTCAACTCCTCGCGGGCGTCGTTGCTGCCCGCGGCGAGCTTGATCAGCATCATTTCCCGCTCGATGTGCGGCCCTTCGGTCATGTCCATGACCTTGACCACGTCGAGCAGCTTGTTGAGCTGCTTGATGATCTGTTCGATGATCCGGTCGTTGCCCACGGTCACCAGCGTGATGCGCGACAGCGTCTCGTCATCGGTGGGCGCAACCGTCAACGACTCGATATTATAGCCGCGGGCCGAGAACATGCCGGCGACCCGCGACAGGGCGCCGAACTCGTTGTCCACCAGGATCGAGATGATGTGTCGCATAAGCTGTTTTGTTGCTCTTCAGTAAGGGCCTGTCCATCACCCGAAACGGGAGCGCGCGGGGAAAGGGTGGAAAACTACTGAGGATTCAACAACAGGTCAAGTTGAGGCGCGAAAAACCCGCTTGCGCCAGTGTGACGCGTTCCTCTTGTCTCGCCATTGCGCTCGCGCATAATGGGGCCTGAACTTCCGTGCCGGGGAACAGAACAAAATGTACAAGACAATCATCGCCCCACTGCTGCTCATCCTGCTGATGGCCGCACCGCCCACGTTCGCGGGAAGCAAGATATACAAGTGGGTGGACGGCCAGGGCGGCATCCACTACGGCGCCAATCCGCCCCTCAACAGCAATGCCGAGGAGGTGACCGTCCACGGCGGCCCCGCCAGCGCCCAAGGCCCGGCGCGGCGAACGCGGACTCGACGCCCCCCGGCGGCACCGACAAGAAGGCGGACGCGTCTTCCCCGGAAAAGGACGAAGGGCCGTTGGCGAAAAACGCCGAGACCATCAAGGAGAACTGCAAGATCGCCAAGCAGAATCTGGCGGTACTGCAAAACAACAGCGTCAAGCGCTTTCGCGACGCCGACGGCAATGTGGTCCGCTACAGCGAGGAAGACCGGCAGAAACGCATCAAGGACGCCCAGGATTACGTCGACCAGTTCTGCTCGAAGTAGGACTGGTCCAACAGGCGACCGGCTGAGAGGCGTCGACACGGTCGGCGCCTCCTCTACGAATCTTCCAAAGACGGGCCAGCCTTTCAGCAGGTACCCCCATGCCTCAGCGGCCCCGCGATCTGGAAATACTTCTTGAAAGGCGAGTAGTGTACGCTTAGCGGTTTTCCGACAAACCGCGAGTTCGAATAGCCAGGGAGCATCCATGCGAGCCAGCCGTTTCCCCCTCTACACCAGCAAGGAGACCCCCGCCGACGCGGAGATCGTCAGCCACCAGCTGATGCTGCGTGCCGGCCTGATCCAGAAGCTGGCCGCGGGCCTGTACAACTGGTTGCCGCTGGGATTGCGGGTGCTGCGCAACGTGGAGCGCATCGTCCGCGAGGAAATGAACCGGGCAGGCGCCGTGGAAGTACTGATGCCTGCGGTGCAGCCCGCCGAGTTGTGGCAGGAGTCCGGCCGCTGGGAGCAATACGGCCCGGAGCTGTTGCGCCTGCGCGACCGGCACGAACGCGAATTCTGCTTCGGCCCCACCCACGAGGAGGTGATCACGGACCTGGTTCGCCGCCAGCTCAAGAGCTACAAGCAGCTCCCCGTGAATTTCTACCAGATCCAGACCAAATTCCGGGACGAGATCCGACCCCGTTTCGGCGTGATGCGTGCCCGCGAGTTCCTGATGAAGGACGCTTACTCCTTCCACCTGGACGCCGCTTCCCTGGAGGAGACCTATCGCCTCATGTACGAGGCCTACAGCCGGATTTTCGCCCGCGCAGGCCTGCGGTTTCGGGCCGTGCAGGCCGATACCGGCGCCATCGGTGGTAACGTCTCCCACGAATTCCACGTCCTGGCCGATTCCGGCGAGGACGCCATCGCCGCCTGCGATGCCTGCCAATATGCGGCCAACACGGAACTGGCGCGCTCCCGCCCCGCCGCCCCTGCCGATGAAACACCCGCGGATGCCGAGGAAAAACATACCCCGGGCATCCAGACCGTGGCGGAACAGGCGCAGATGCTGGGCATCGGGATGGATCGGGTCGTCAAAAGCGTCGTGGTCGTCGCCGATGACCAGCCGGCCGTCCTGTTCGTGGCGGGCGACGACGAACTGAATCTCACCAAGGCACTCCGGGCCCTGGGCGCCAACGACATCCGTCTGGCGGAACCCGAGGAAGCCCAGGCGGCCACCCGCTCCCCCCGGGGGTTCATCGGTCCCAAGGGCTTGCCCGACGGCTTGCGGGTGATTGTGGATGAACGCGCGGCGGCCATTCCCAACTTCTCCAGCGGCGCCAATCGCGCCGACTGGCACTGGGTGAACCTGAACTGGGGCCGGGACGTGGCTCTGCCCGAGACCGCGGACCTGCGCACTGTGCGCGCGGGCGAGGGCTGCCCGGAGTGCGACGGCCGCCTGGATATCACCCGGGGCATTGAGGTGGGCCACATCTTCCAGCTGGGAGAAAAATACAGCCGCGCCATGAACGCCACGGTACTGGGCGAATCGGGCAATGCCGCCGTGCTGACCATGGGTTGCTACGGCATCGGCGTTTCCCGGGTGGTGGCCGCCGCCATCGAGCAGAACCACGACGGCAACGGTATCGTCTGGCCGGAACCCCTGGCCCCATTCCAGGTCGCCCTGGTGTCCATCAACATGGACAAGTCCGAGGCCGTGGCGGAGGCGTCCCGCCGGCTCTATGACGAGCTGATTGCGGCGGGCGTGGACGTGATTTGGGACGACCGCGACGCCCGTCCCGGCGTGAAATTCGCCGACATGGAATTGATCGGCGTGCCCCACCGCATCGCCCTGGGCGAGCGTGGGCTGGAACGCGGCGTAGTGGAATATCGAGCCCGCACGGCATCCGAAAACGAAGAAATCCCCGTGGAGCAGGCCGGTGCCTTCATTCGGGAGCGTCTGGAAACTCGTTAGCGCCTTGTGCGTGGCGCTCTGCCTGGCGGCACCCGCCTCGGGGGCCGTCAAGCTGCCCGACGCCTCTTTCGTGGCGGCCGTCCGGCGGACGGTGAATGAGGCGCGCAGCTTCGATAACCGGTACATCGCGCAGGTCTGGCTCATGGACATGTCCACGCGCCTGGCCCGGCGTATCCCGGAACCCGACCGACGCCTGACCCTGCTCCGCCAAGTCCACCACGAGGCGACCCGCGCCGGGCTGAAACCGGAACTGGTGCTGGCCGTCATCGACGTGGAGAGCAATTTCAACCGCTACGCCATTTCCGAGGCCGGCGCCGAGGGCCTCATGCAGGTCATGCCGTTCTGGCTGGACGAAATCGGCCATCCCGAAGACAACCTCTTCCACGTCACCACCAACCTGCGCATCGGCTGCGCCATCCTCAAGCATTACCTGCAGGTGGAACACGGCGACGTGACCCGGGCCCTGGCCCGCTACAACGGCAGCACAGGCAGCAACCACTATCCGCTGAAGGTGTACGAGGCCCTGCGGCGGCGCTGGTTTCCGCAATAGGGCGCCCCGCCTCCCGTCCGAACACGGCAACCGCTGGAATCGCGGATATCTCCCTCGATCCGGTTCCGCTTGACGCGCTCCTGATTGTATCCGAGCCTACCGTGGCGGCCGCTGGCGGTTGCCGCCCGGCCAATGACCGACCCGCGACACATCCCACGACGCCTCTCAAGCCGCCCGAAGTGATCACCCAGGGGAGCACCAGCGAATGACCGTACAACGCATACTCATCGCCGGCTGCGGCGATCTGGGCACGGAGCTGGGCAGCAATTTGGCCGAACAGGGCCATACGGTCTTCGGGCTGCGCCGCAATCCGCCCTCCGGCAGCGGCCCCATCCAATGGCTCCGGGCCGACCTGACCGTGGCGGAGACGCTGGCCGACCTCCCCGGCAATCTGGATCTGGTGTTCTATCTCGCCACGCCGGGCGCCTACGAGGACGAAGCCTACCGGAAGGCCTACGTGCGAGGGGTTGGGCAACCTTCTCGCCCGGCTCTCGGCAACACCGCCGCGGCGGGTCGTGTTCGTGTCGAGTACCGCCGTCTATGGCCAGGACGACGGCAGCTGGGTGGACGAATCCAGCCCGACCCGTCCGGCGGGATTCTCGGGCCGGCGGGTCCTGGAGGCTGAAGAGGTGCTGCGGGCCAGTCCGATCCCCGGCACGGTGGTGCGTTTCGGCGGGATCTACGGGCCCGGGCGGACGCGTATGCTGCGCAAGGTGCGTGCCGGCGAACCCGTGGCGGACGATCCCCCCTGGTACACCAACCGCATCCACCGGGAAGACTGCGTGGGCGTGCTCGAACACATCGCGGGCCTGGCGGCGCCGGACGAGCTGTATCTGGCGGTGGACAACGCGCCCTGCACCCAGGCCGAACTCACCGATTGGTTGTCCGATGAGCTGGGGCTGCCGCGGCCGCCACGAACCTCCGGTGGGGCCAAAAGCAATAAGCGCTGCCACAACGGCCGGCTCCTGGCCAGCGGCTACCGCTTCCGCTACCCCACCTACCGGGAGGGATACCGGGCCTTGATCGAAAGCGAAGACAGGCACCCGATAGAACGGGGCCATCAGAGCCGCTCAAGGATCAGATCGGCTATCCCCGCCATGGCGCCCAAGTGATCGGCGAGCTGGATCTCGACCCTCGGGTACTCGGCTCGCTTCGCATCCAGTTCGGCCGGAATGTCCTTGGCCACATGCCGACCCGCGGACAGAAAATACGGCACCACCAGGATCTGCGAGGCTCCGGACGCCACGCAGGCATCGATGGCAGCGGGAATGTTTGGCTGCGCCAACTCAAGGAATGCGCAGCGCACTTCGTCGAACCGGTCGCCCGCACGCTGGCGCAGTGCTTCGGTCAGGGCGCGGACCTCCTGGTTGGATTCGGGACGGCGGCTGCCGTGAGCGATCAGTAGAAGGTGGCGCATGGAAACGGCTCATTTGGTGGCTGAACTGCGCCCATGGTAAGGCACCCGGCCGCCCAGACCCAGCACGCAACCCGTCGGAAATGGTTGCTGGACGACCAACGGTCTTGCACTATTATTCCGGAGCCGGGCAGGAATCCGCCCTAAAGCGGTCGACGATCGCAACAGCCCGACGGCACCCAATTAGAACAAATCCAGAGTAGCCCATGCAGCATCCCGATGAAGAACCCCAGCAGAAGAAATGGCGGGAAAAGTACCTCGACCACCTGCGGGACTCGGAAGTCCGTGAAAAATCACTGAAGCAGGACCTGCAGAGCCTGCGCAGAGGCTTGTTGCGGGTGAGCCTGGCCGGCCAGGGCCTGACCGAGGAACTGGATGCCCACCTGGAAGCCCTCCGGGAGGCCTTGCGGCAGGAGGCCGGTGCGGCGGATATCGACCGCCTGGTGGAAAAGGCCTCCCAGGCCGTATTGCGCCTGGAAGACAAGCGACGGGAGCGCGGCAACGGCATGGATCCGGCGGCCGCGGCGCGACTGGCCGCCGCCCTGGACCAGCCCGGCTTGCCCACCGAACAGCGCAAGCGGGTGCGGGCCTTGTTCAACAATGGCCACGCGGATGCCGCCGAGATCCTTCTGGGGCTGGCCGAGATCCTGGAGGCCACCCCCCGCAAGGACGACGGCAACGGCCATAGCCGGAGCGAAACTCGGCTAACGCGCTGGTTTCGGGGCCGGGCCGATGCCGACAAGACCGAACCGCGGGCGGATCGGGCCGAAATCGATGATGACAGCAGCCGCGAGATCTCGGAGAAGGTACGTGAAACGCTGCTCCACCTGCTGGACCAGATGGTGGTCGCCTCCGAATTCTCACTGAAGCTCGATCGCCTGAAGGGTCGCCTCCAACGCGACCTCAAACTCCGGCAGCTTCCGGAAACGCTGGAGGAAATCGCCGCCCTGATGATCGATTCCAGCCGCGAGGAGAATGAGGAATTTGAATCGTTTCTCAAGCAGCTCACCTCCCGGCTTATCGAAATCCAGACTTTCCTGAGGGAAGCCGGTGAAGGCGAGGCAGACCATCGAGAGGAATCCGAACGCCTGGATCAGGCGATCCAGGGGCATGTGCGCGACCTTCACGAATCCATCCGCGACGCCGGCGACCTGGACACGCTGAAAATCGCCGTCACCGGCCAACTGGACACCATTGTCCAACGCATCGGGACGTTTCAGCGCTTGCAGAAGGAACGGGGAGAAATCGCGGAACAGCGCATGCGCGACCTCACCGAGCGCCTGGAGGCCACCGAGCAGGAGACAGACCTGCTCCGCCAGACGCTGATCCGCCAGCGCCAACAGGCCCAGGCCGATCCATTGACCAAGCTTGCCAATCGTGAGGCCTACGAACAGCGGCTGGATTTCGAATACGCGCGCTGGCAGCGCTACGGCCACGCGCTATCGCTGTTGATCGGCGACGTCGACCAATTCAAGGACGTCAACGACCGCTTCGGCCACGCGGCAGGTGACAAGGTGCTGAAGGTCGTAGCGAGCACCTTGCAAGCGAATGTACGGGAGATCGACTTCCTGGGCCGTTACGGCGGTGAGGAGTTCGTGGTCCTGATGCCGGAAACAGCATTGGAAGGCGCTCTGCGGGCCGCGGAAAAACTGCGCCAGGCCGTAGCCGACCGTCCATTCCACTCAGGCGAACACCGGGTGCCGGTGACCATCTCATTCGGGGTCGCCGCCTTCGCGGCGGACGATACCCCCGAAAGCGTCTTCCAACGGGCCGATACAGCGCTCTACCAAGCCAAGGATGCCGGGCGCAATCGAGTGCTGGGCGAATCCAACGGCTCCTGAAGGACCAGCGACTCACCGTCACCGGGAAACCTTGGGAGGGACACGGCGCCCCCGCTCATACGAACCGGGGGGCTACCGTAGCGAAACCCGCGACCCTGGATTGGAATCGCGGGCGAGAAGCGCTGCTACCAGCGCTTCGGCGTGACCAGCGTGGTCTTTTCCTGATTGGCCAGATACGAAGCGATGTTTTCCATGTCCTGGGTGGACAGGTTCGCCGCCTGACCGTTCATGATGGCGTTCTGGCGCTTGCCCGATTTGTACTGGGTCAGGGCATGCACGATGTAATCGGCATACTGGCCCGCAAGCTTCGGGAACTGGCCGTTGGTGCTGTGACCGCCCGCGCCGTGGCACGCCATGCAGCCGCGCTGGGAAAAGGCGGCCTTACCCGCCTGGGCGTCGCCGGTATCGAGCGCCCACGCCTGCCCCGCGGCCAGGCTCAGCCCGATAACAAGAGTTGCTGCCGTCGCAAACTGTTTCATTGGAAGCCTCTATCCCTAACTGGTGAGCGTTCTTATTTCTGCTGGGACAGGTAGGCCGCGATGTCTTCCATGTCCTGCTTGGACAGGGAACTGGCCTGCGCCTGCATGGTCGGGAAGCTGCGCTTGCCCGTTTTGTATTCCGTCAAGGCCTGCACGATGTACTGCGCGTGCTGGCCACCCAGCTTGGGAACGTGAAACGTGGGATATGCGGAATTGTAGCCCTTGACGCCGTGACACCCCATACAGGTGTAAAACTTCGTCTTGCCGGCCACGGGATCTCCGGCGGCCTGCGCCGCACCGGCGGCGAAAAGCACCGCACCCGCGACGGCCGCGATCAGCATTCTTTTAGATCTCATCGGCTCTCTCTCGATAAGGGGAAGACTGTGTCCATACAAACCGAGGCCCGGCGGCCGAGGCACGAGCCCGCATCACTCGCCGCTGCGCCCTGCCGCGCTTCGGCCGAGTGGATTCGCGGGCCATATGTTTTCATGGATCGCCCCCGGGGTAAAGAACCGGCGGGCATCCGGCACCCAACATCGGCCCAAATCAAGGGGATAGAACCGGGGAGCGCACTGAAACACGCCGCAGTGGACCGTTTCGCGTCAGCGAATCAGAAACCCCGAGGGCGCATCCGCTCCTTGCTCGCAGCGGGATTCGACATCATCGACCTTGGCTGCCGGCGGCCCGCTCCATAGCCATTCCTCAAGGCTGCGAAGCGCCTCTTGGTCTCCACACGCCAGCACCTCCACACGGCCGTCCGAGAGGTTGCGTGCATAGCCGTCCAGACCGAGGCGGGCAGCTTGATGCCGCGCGCTGGCCCGGAAAGAAACACCCTGAACAAGGCCGGAAACGAAGTACCGCACGCAAGCCGCCATCGCCCTCATTCCTCCGTTTCGTCACTCTGGAAGATATCCCGTAGCGGCACGGCCAGAATTGACTCCACACTTCGCCCGGCCTCGCTGAGCACGGGGGCAAGCGCCCGGTTCCAGTCATCGCGATCCTCCAGCCGCGCGGGCATGGGAGCCAACACGAACGTATGCGCCCGATAGACATCCAGCAAGGTCAGCCTCGAGGGATCCCGAGCCAGCATCCAGCCGCCCCGGTCTGTTCTCCGGATAATCCGCGCCTTTTGCAGCACATGCAGCACCTCCCCCACGGCCGGCCCGCCCGCCGCCGGTTCGCGGTGATTGATCTCATGCTCCCCCAGAGCCCGGCCCAGCCGTTGCGCCCGGTACAGATCGCACAGGATGCGGACCGCCAGTATGAAACGTGTCCGTATGCCCCCCAGCGAACCCTGGCGCCGTTCCCGGTAGCTTTCCAGCGCCTGGGTGAATTCCGCGCCCAGCAGCACCACGACCCAGGACAGATAGATCCACGCCAGGAAGATGGGCAACGCCGCCAAGGCGCCGTAAATCACCTGATAAGCCCCAAAATTCGCGATGAAAAGGGCAAACCCCCACTTGGCGAACTCGAACAGCAGCGCGGCGAAGGTGGCGCCGATCAGCGCCTGGCGGACCGGAACCCGCCGGTTGGGAACCGCCGAATACAGAAAGGTAAAGCCCGCGGTCATGGACAGAAACGGCGTGACGTTGAGGACGACTTCCTTGATCCGCGACACGGTCTGGCCGTTGTCCGGGCTCGCCAGGGAAAAGAGATAGGACGACGCCGCGAAGCTCACCGCCACGAATATCGGCCCCAGGGTGATCACCGTCCAGTACACCAGAACGCTCTGGATCGGGCGCCGCCGGTCGTGTACGCGCCAGATCTGGTTCAATGTGCGATCGATGGCGGCCATCATCAGCACGGCCGACAGGACCAGCCCGATAGTGCCCAGAATGGTCAGACCGGTGGTCTGATGGGCGAAATGCTGAAGACTCTGGCGCACCTCCGCCCCCGAGGCCGGCACCAGGTTCGTGAACACGAAGTCCTGGATGCGGTCGATCATGTGATCGAACACCGGAAAAGCGCCAGAACCGAAATGCTCACGGCGAACACCGGCACCAGGGAAAGCAACGTCGTGTAGGAAAGCGTGGCGGCGCTGTTCAGGCAATTGTCGGAGACAAATCTCTCGCCGATATAGAAGACGAAATCCTTGAACTCCCGGGCCGCAACACGGCTCCATTCCAGTAGTTTGGCGGTATCGATTGCGTTCATGCCTCTCCCGCTCGGGCCGTCCCTTGGCAAGGCGGCGCGGTCAGCGGCCGTGCACACGCGCCTCTTCGGCGAGCCGCTTGGCGGCCCGAGCCGACTGGCGTGCCCCGTCATAATCGCCGTCCGCCAACTCCCGCTCCGCCCGGTCGAGCAGTGTCTGCGCCCGCGCCAGAGTGGGTTGGGAACCGTGATCGCCCACTTCGCGGCGCGCCGCCTGGACGGCCTGCCGCGCATCGCTCATTTCCTGGACGGGAGGCGTCGAAGCGCAGCCTGCCAACAGCGATGCCAGCACAGCAACCACAAGCAAACGCCCACCGAAAATCCGTCTTGCCACCGTAACCACCTCCTCCCGATCCGTTATCGTTATATGGATTGCTATTGTCGGCCTGGGTCTCCCCGGGGCCCGGATCTCAGAGTCGAATCTTGAAACAGCCGCCAATCCACGCGATGGCGGGCCCGAAAGACACTGATACGATACAATGCCCTCCCCAAAAGAGGATACGAACGATGACTGTAACTATCTACCACAATCCCCGCTGCTCCAAGTCCCGGCAAACCCTGGACCTGCTCCGGGAAAACGGGGTTGACCCGGTGGTGGTGGAATACCTCAAGACCCCGCCGACCCGCGACGAGCTCAAGGCGATCGCCACCAAGCTGGGCGTGAAGGCGGCGGATCTGCTGCGGCGGAAGGAATCCGAGTTCGCCGAAGCGGGCCTGGATCAGGGCACCGTTACGGAAGACCGGGCCCTGGAGGCCATGGCGCGCTATCCCAAGCTGATCGAACGCCCCATCGTGGTCTCCGGCAACGACGCCGCCATTGGCCGGCCGCCGGAAAACGTGCTGGCGCTGCTGCGCCGCGAGAACTGAGGTCGGCGTGGCAGAAGTCCTGGTCCTTTATTACAGCCGCCACGGCGCCACCGCCGAAATGGCCGACCTGGTGGCGCGGGGCGTCGAGGAAATCGAGAACGCCCAGGCGGTGCTGCGCACCGTTCCCCCTGTGTCGCCCACCTGTGAGGCAACCCAACCCGACGTCCCGGAGGCAGGACCGCCCTATGCCGGGATCGACGACTTACGCCGCTGCGATGCGCTGATTCTCGGCAGCCCCACGCGCTTCGGCAACATGGCCTCCGCGCTCAAGCATTTCCTCGACGGTACGGCTTCCTTGTGGTTGTCCGGCGGCCTCGCCGGCAAACCGGCGGCGGTTTTCACCTCCACCGGCAGCATGCACGGCGGCCAGGAAACCACGCTGTTATCGATGATGCTGCCGCTGCTCCACCACGGCATGATGTTGGTGGGCCTGCCCTACACGGAGCCCGACCTCATGCAAACCCGCAGCGGCGGCACACCCTACGGAGCAAGCCACGTGGCCGGCTCCGACAACGATCGGGCCGTCAGCGCGGAAGAGCGTGCCCTGTGCCTGAGCCTGGGCCGGCGCGTCGCACAGACAGCCGTGTGGATGAAAAAGGGACGTGAATCATGACGGCATACGCACGCGCGGCCCGCGCCGCTACGCTGGTCGGTTACCTGGGACTGATCGCGTTGTTGCTGGCGTGGCTGACTTGGTTGGCCCCCCCTCCACCGTCGGTTATCAGCCTGACCATCGTGCTGCTGGTCGGTCCGCTGCTGTTTCCGTTGCACGGACTGCTCAAAGGCAGGCGTTATACCCACGCCTGGTCCAGCCTGCTGAGCCTGTTGTACTTCGTTCACGGCGTGGCGAACGTGCCGGGCGGCGGCCCGGAGACCCTTCTGGGATCGGCCGAAATCGTACTCAGCCTGCTGTTTTTCGCGGGTGCGGTGTCCTACGTGCGGCTGACCCGAGGGGAACCCTCGGAGCAACCGGGTCAAAGGCCGGTGACGGCCTTGACGAAAGGGATGGTCAGGCGGCGTTGAGCCGCCAGCGCCTCGCGGTCGAGATGATCCAATAGCTCAAACAGATAGGCGGTCTCGCGGGGGCACCGCGCCAGGAGATAGCGCCCGACCTCGTCGCCCAACTCCAAGCCCCGAAACGCGGCGCGCCGGCGCAGCGCCCGCAACCGATGATCGTCATCCATGGGCTCCAGCCGGAGAACCAGCCCCCAGGCCAGGCGGGAGGTCAGGTCCGGCAGGGCCAGGCCGGCGCGATCGGGGCGGTGCGACGCCGTAACCAGCAGCCGCCCTCCGGCGTCGCTCATCCGGTTGTACAGGTGAAACAAGGCCTCTTCCCACGCCGCCTGGCCCGCCACCGCATCCATATCGTCCACAACCACCAGATCCAGCGATTCGAGCCCTTGC
The DNA here is from genome assembly GCA_963711725.1 of uncultured Gammaproteobacteria bacterium. Lineage (GTDB taxonomy): Bacteria > Pseudomonadota > Gammaproteobacteria > Nitrococcales > Aquisalimonadaceae > CAVQFO01. The sequence goes on from CAVQFO010000024.1 coordinate 243,860, forward strand.
AGGGCCTCTGGGCCGAACTGCTCGGCCTCGAGCAAAGGCAGGTAGAAGCTGGTCTGCCCGGCATGGGCAGCATCTCGGCAGGCGGCCTGGGCCAGGTGACTCTTACCGCTTCCGTCGGGTCCAAAGAGATAGGTGCAGAATTCGCGGCTGCCGCTCAGCGCCCGCACCGCGGCCACCGCCGGCTCGTTGACGGGCATGACCTCGAAATTCTCGAGGCTGGCCGCATCGTTCCAGCGAATCGACAAGGGCAATTGGCGCGGCGACATCTCGTGCGGATCGATCATGTCGCTATCCTTCCCGGGCCGGCGCTCCGCGTCAATACGATTCCTTGAAAAGCCGGCGATGGAGACCAACAGGTGACACGGCGGCCCCAAACTGGATAATGGGCCCTCTCGCTCTCGGGCCGCTTCCCCGGCTCGTTCCGAACCAATCGCAGCACACTGCTTCAGGGAGGTGTTCGTGCCGAAATCAAGGCTTCTGCTGACCTGCGCCCTTATCGCGGCCACCGCGGCCCCGGCCCTGGCCGATACCGTCACCACGAAGAACAATGACCGCCTGAGCGGAACCATCGTGGAGTTGGCCGACGGCCAATTGAAGCTACAACCCGGCTACGGTGGCGACAAGATCACCATCCCCATGGACCAGGTAACCGGCATCACTTCCGACAAGCCCTTGCGGGTCACGCTGGAAGACGGCACGCAAATCGTGGGCACCGCCGTGGCCGCGCCCGGCGGAACGATGGCCCTGGAAGCCAAGGATCTGGGCAAGACCGTTTCCGTGCAAATCGACAAGATCACCGAAGTTCGCCAGGGCGACGCGCCGCCGAAAAAGGCCTTGCGCACGGAAGGCCGCATCAACATCGGCCTGACCAGGAACCGCGGAAATACCGAGAACCGGAACTATCACGGCGACGGCGAGTTCACGGCCCGCACCAAGAAGAACCGTTTCCGCCTGGGCGGTGAATTCAACAAGGTGCAAGAAGACGGCAGCGTCTCCGAAGACAACGAAACGGCCTACACCCGCTACGACCATTTCATCTCGAAACGCTGGTACATGAACAGCAACATGCGCCTGCACCGGGACCGCATGAAGGATCTGAGCCTGAGGACCACGGCCGGTATCGGCATGGGCTACCAGTTTCTGGACAGCGACACCGCGAAACTCTCGACCGAAGCCGGCATCAACTATATCCACGAGGACTACAAGGGCGCGCCGGATACGAGCGAGCCGGCCGGCCGCTGGGCGATCAACTACCAACAGGACATCCCCTACACCAAGCTCGTCCTGTTCCATGATCAGGAAGGGCTTTGGAGCCTGGAGAATTCCCACAACTACATCATCACTACCAAAACCGGGATCCGGATACCCCTGGCGGGCAATCTCAACGCCACGGCGGAATTCGACTACGACTACGACAACGACCCCATTCCCGGCAACAAGAAAGAGGACTTCGCCTATATCTTCAGCCTGGGTTACGGCTGGAAAAGTTGAGGCACGCCCGCCGGCCCCAGCTCCATAGATAGCCGGCGCCGCTGAGCACGGTGGTGGCCAAGGCGGCCCAGACCAACCAAGCCAACTTCGACTCCGGGAACGGCCACCCGGCCCGGACCAGCAGGGCCGCCAACACCACCGCAATCTGGCAGAGGGTGTTGAATTTGCTCAGCAGGCTGGGCCGGGCCTCGAAGGGGCCCACGAGCCAGTGGTAGGCCCCTGCGCCCACGGCGATGATTGCGTCCCGCGCCACCACCGCCAGCAGCAACCACCAGGGCAATACCCCGCCCAGCACCAGCATGCCCAGACACACGAGAATCAGAAGCTTGTCGGCAAGAGGGTCGAGAAATCCGCCCAGACGGGTCTGCCACCCGAAACGACGCGCCAGGAAGCCGTCCACCGCGTCGGAGGCGCCGGCAACGAAGAACAGCGCAAGGGCCGCGTCGAAATATTGGTGCAGGATCAGCCAGCCCGCCGGCGGCACCAACGCGAGCCGGATCAGGGAAATCAGGTTCGGCAGCGATCTAAGTGAAACCACCGTGTTTGCCCGCGTTGTTGTTCACGGCGAGACCTCCAGGCCCGGCCGGCGGCTCCGCTTACCGCTGTAGGCGGTAGACGTACACCGGTTCGCCCTTGTCGTTGGTCGTGGGCTGGGGGCCCGGCGCCCGCACCAGGCGATTGCCGGCGTCGATGATCTGCAGCACCCGGTCCGGCGAGCTCACCAACGACAGACGCTCCACCACCTGATCGCCTTGCACGCGGGTGGGCAGCGCGCTGCCCACTCCCCCCACGCCGGAGAAATAATTCTCCACCGCCGCGTAGTCGGCCAGCGTATTCACGCCGATCACCCGCAAAGTGAGCTCTGCCCCGGTATCGTGGCCGGGCATGACGGCCAGATGCGTGCCCAGCACATCGGCCGCACCTTCGATGCCGGCCGCCAATACATCGTTCAATTGATCGGCCTGAACGGGCCAGGTGCGGTCGTTACCCTGCCAATAGAAGCTCCAGCGGGCGTGCCACTGACCGCCCTGCTGGTAGGCCTGCCCCGCCAGCACCGCGTCGCTGCCGTAGCGCTTGGAGGCCCGAACCACGGGCTCCCTGAATCCACCCCAAACGTCGGAGATTTCGACGTTGCGACGATCCTCTATATCCAGCAACGGGAAAAGCAGCGGGACGGCCCGCCGCTGGGCGGCGGCCCGCAGCGCCGCGGCCGCTTCCGGCGCCTGGTCGCCGTTCACCAGATCGCGTTCGCCGTTTCGCTCCAGGGCCAGCCACACCACCACCCGGGGGCGATCCTCGTCCCAGTACGGCAGGCCTTGCTTTTCCATGGCGCGACGCAGGGCTCCGCTATCGAACTTCACCCAGAGGCTTTGCCCCCCCTGGGCTTCGCTGTTGTCCACATAACGGAACTGCTGCACGTACTGATCGGCGTTGCCGATGATGCTTTCGGCCGCGGGCAGCTTGGCGGTATCGCCCTGGCCGCTGGCGCGCACCAGCACCTCCTTCATGGCCTCCTGAACGGCGGCCGACCGAGCCTGTTGGTCCTGCCCCGTCACCGGCACCTGCACCTGGAAAAGGTCCTTCACCTGAACCGCCCCGGCGCCGAACGCGGTCGCCAGCAAGACCAACGCCAGCAGCAGGGCCAGGGGGTCGGTAAGACGCCTGGGAGCATTCATCGGGTTCGCAAGCCTCCTCGGTCTTGGCGCGGACAAATCGGGAAACGGATCTTCTCACAACCGAAGACCTGTAAAATAGCACGAGCGGCCGCCCGATCCGTAGCCGGCTGTTTCGGCGCGGGCCCGATTGCCGCACCTGCCCGAGCGTCTCCTTAACTTAAGACACCGCCTCGGCTACCATTACGCCTCACCGACCCGGGCGTGAGCCCGGGCGCTCCGATCAGCGCAGAGGTACCCACATTGTCCGAACAGACCCCGCCCGCCAAATCCGGCCTGACCTACCGGGATGCCGGTGTCGACATCGATGCCGGCGCCGCCCTCGTGGAACGCATCAAGCCGGCCGTCGCCCGCACCCACCGCGCGGAGGTTCTTGGCGGCCTCGGCGGTTTCGGCGGCCTGTTTGAACTGCCGCTGGATCGCTACCGCAGACCCGTGCTCGTGTCCGGCACCGACGGCGTGGGCACCAAGCTCAAGCTCGCCATCGAGACCCAGCGCCACGACGGCATCGGCATCGATCTGGTCGCCATGTGCGCCAACGATGTGGTGGTTTGCGGCGCCGAGCCGTTGTTCTTCCTGGACTATTACGCCACGGGACATCTGGACGTGGACGTCGCGGCCTCGGTTATCGGCGGCATCGCCCGCGGCTGCGAGCTCGCCGGCGCCGCGCTGGTGGGTGGAGAAACGGCGGAAATGCCCGGCATGTACGGCACGGGCGAATACGATCTGGCCGGATTCTGCGTGGGCATCGTGGAAAAGGACCGCATCATCGACGGCAGCCAGGTAACGCCGGGAGACTGCCTGATCGGGCTGGCCTCCACCGGGCCCCATTCCAACGGCTACTCGCTGATCCGCAAAGTGCTGGCCGTGGCCGGCGCGCCATCTGGACATGCCCCTGGACCAAGGAACCCTGGCCGACGCCCTGCTGGCGCCCACCCGAATCTACTGCAAGGCGCTGAACCAACTATTCGCCGCGGTGTCCGTAAAAGCAGTCGCCCATATCACCGGCGGCGGCCTGCCGGAAAACCTTCCGCGCGTGCTGCCCGGCGGGACATCCGCCCGCATCGACCCCGCGAGCTGGGAATGGCCGGCGGTATTCAAGTGGCTCCAGGAGGCCGGCGAAGTCAGCACCGAGGAAATGTACCGAACCTTCAACTGCGGCGTGGGCATGGTGGTCTGCGTGGCGCGGGAGGACGTCGAGCAAGCCCTCGCCACGCTGCGCGGCGCCGGAGAAGACGCCTGGCTGCTGGGCGATATCGTCGAGACCGCCGGAGAACCCGGCGTGGAATTCCAGGGGCGCGAATGACCGGCATCCGCAAACTGCCCATGGTCGTGCTCATCTCGGGCAGCGGCACCAACCTGCAGGCGTTCATAGACGCGGCGGCCAGCGGCGATTTACCGGTGGATATTCGCGCCGTGATCAGCAACCGCGCGGAAGCCTTCGGATTGGAGCGTGCTCAAGCGCGCCGGAATCCACACCGAGGTGCTTTCGCACCGGGATTTTGAATCCCGCGAGGCCTATGACGCCGCCCTCATGGCCCTGATCGACCGCTTCGAACCCGGGCTTGTGGTCTTGGCCGGTTTCATGCGCATACTCAGCAGCCCGTTCGTCTCCCATTACCAGGGACGATTGATCAACATCCACCCGTCCCTGCTGCCCGACTACCGCGGCCTGCACACGCATCGGCGTGTTCTTGAGGAGGGCGGGCGCCATCACGGCTGCAGCGTCCATTTCGTCACGCCGGAGCTCGACGCCGGCCCGGTGATCGTCCAGGCGCGCGTGGCCGTGAATCCGGACGACACCGAGGAAACGCTGGCGGCCAGAGTCCAGGCCCAGGAGCACCGAATCTATCCATTGGCTGTCAAATGGATCGCCCAGGGACGAATCCGCCTGGAAGAGGACGCCGTCTATTTCGACGATCGCCCGCTGGATACCCCTCCGCGGGTGGACGCCGGGGAGGAAGTACCTGCTTGATACTGAAGTTCACCGCCCGCCGAACTCGCTTAGCGATTCGCCGAGCCCTCCTGCCGCGCGTTGTACTGGCGGCCCTGCTCCTGATCTGCGGCGCGGCCCAGGCGCTGCCTCGCGGCTTCAGTGCAAGCTATGACGTGCAAATGAAGGGATTCACCCTGGGCAAGGCGGACCTGGAACTGACCCGCGACGGCAAGGCCTATCGTTACAGCTCATTCACCCGCTCCACGGGCCTGTTTTCCTTCATCTACGACCTGCGCATCCACGAGTTCAGCGCGGGCCACATCACCGACGGCAACGTCAAGCCCGAGCTCTACGAATACCATCGCCGGGGCAAGAAGAGCCGCGACGGCCGACTGACCTTCGACTGGAAGGACAAACAGGTCACTAACGATATCCGGGGCAAGGTGTGGCAGATGGCGATCCCGCTGGACACCGTGGACCGCATGGCCAGTCAGCTCGCTCTGATGCAGGACCTGAGCGAGGGCAAGAAGAACCTGACCTACAACATCGCCGACGGCGGCAAGCTGAAGCAGTTCAAGCTGCGGGAAGTGGGCCGCGAGGACATCGAAACGCCCGTGGGCCGGTTTGTCACGGTGAAAGTGGTCCGGGAAGCAGAGGACCATGAAAACCGCACCACCTTCTGGTGCGCGCCGGACCTTCAGTACCTGCCGGTCAAGGTGGAGCACTGGGACAAGGACGACGGCACCTTCCTCATGTCCCTGGTCAGCCTCGAGGGGATGGGCCGGCACCTGCAGGGAAATACCAACTCCACCTATCGGCTGCCCAAGGGAATGGGCGGCTGAGACGCCGCTCCCCGATCAGGAACGCGGCAGCGTCACGCCCCGCTGGCCCTGATACTTGCCGCCCCGATCCAGGTAGGACACGTCGCAGACTTCGTCGGATTCGAAGAACAGCATCTGCGCCACGCCTTCGTTGGCGTAGATCTTCGCGGGCAGCGGCGTGGTGTTGGAAAACTCCAGGGTGACATGGCCTTCCCACTCCGGCTCCAGCGGCGTGACGTTGACGATGATCCCGCAGCGGGCGTAGGTGGACTTGCCCAGGCACACGGTAAGCACGTTGCGCGGAATGCGGAAATACTCCACGGTCCGGGCCAGGGCGAAGGAGTTGGGCGGGATGATGCAGACGTCCGCCGTCACGTCCACGAAGCTGTTTTCGTCGAAATTCTTGGGATCGACAATCGCCGAATTGATGTTCGTGAAGATCTTGAACTCATCGGCGCAACGCACGTCATAGCCGTAGCTGGACGTGCCGAAGGAAATCACCCGCTCTTCCCCCAGGTAACGAACCTGATTGGCCTCAAACGGTTCGATCAGCCCATCGGAAGCCGCCATCCGGCGGATCCATTTATCCGACTTGATTGCCATTTGTCGTTATCCATCGATTTGGCCGCCGCGCGGTTTAGCGGCACATGGAAGCACTGTCCGCGGCCGTTGGCAAGGGAGGATGATTCTCCGCACAGGCCAAGGGGCGGTCGTGCCGACCGCGCATTATGGAGCGTCTCGGGTCACGAAGGACACCAAGGGTATACGAAGAGCCACGAAGGCTACCGTGAAGTAGAAAATCCTCGCCGGCTTACCCCCGAAGGACTTCGTGTCCTTCGTGTCTGCTTCGTGCTCTTCGTGACCTGAAGCGCGATCAATCTCGCGGTCGACGCGACCGCTCGTGCATCGCGGCGCCCCACGCAGGAGCGGCGCTCATTGCCGTGAATCCCTCAGTTGTCCTCTACCACGATCTTGGGGAACTTGGCGCTGTAGTCCCGTGACTTGGACGCCAGCCGACCGGCGGTGCGCCGCGCGATTTCCCGATAGGAGGCGGTCACCGGCGAATCCGGCTGGGCGGCCACCGTGGGCCGGCCGCTGTCGGCCTCCTCGCGGATATGGATGTCCAACGGCAGGGAACCCAGCAGATCCACCTCGTACTGCTCGGCCATGCGCTGGCCGCCGCCCTCGCCGAAGATATGTTCCTCGTGGCCGCAGTTGCTGCAGATATGGGTGCTCATGTTCTCCACGATGCCCAGCACGTCCACGTTCACCTTGCGGAACATCCCCAGCGCCTTGCGGGCATCCAGCAGTGCGATGTCCTGGGGCGTGGTAACGATCAGCGCGCCGGTGACCGGAACCTTCTGGCACAGCGTGAGCTGGATGTCACCGGTGCCCGGGGGCAGGTCCACGATCAGATAGTCCAATTCGCCCCAGTTGGTCTCACTCAGCAACTGCGTCAACGCTTGGGTGACCATGGGCCCGCGCCAGACCATGGGCGTTTCCTCGTCGATCAGAAAGCCGATGGACATGGCTTGAATGCCGTGCCCCTCCATGGGCTCGATCCGTTTGCCGTCGTGGGTCTCCGGCTTGCCGCTGAGGCCCAGCATCCGGGGCTGACTGGGGCCGTAGATGTCGGCATCGAGGATACCGGCCCGCGCGCCCTCGGCGCGAAGCGCCAGCGCCAGATTCACCGCCGTGGTGGATTTGCCGACTCCGCCCTTGCCCGAGGCCACGGCGATGATGTTCTTCACCCCGGCCATGGGCTTCAGACCGCCCTGCACGGCATGACTGAGGATTTCCCAGTCAATCTCGACCTCCGCGCGGTCAATGCCGGGGAGGGCTGTCAGCTTGTCGCGCACCAACGCCGCCAGCTCGTCCCGATAACCGGCGGCCGGGTAGCCCAACCGCACGCTCACGGTCACCGCCGCGCCGTCGATGCGGATATCGCGAATCGCCTTTTCTGCCATCAGGTCGCGGCCCGTATTGGTATCCGTGATCTCGGCCAGGGCCTCTTCGACGGCTGTTCGCTCGACTGCTTTCATCTGCTCTCTCCTCCGGCGCGGGCGGCGGGTGGGATTGGGTTGGCCATTTTACGAGCACTCGCCGGTGAAACAAAGGCGGCCGGCGCTTGACGCCGTCCGCTCGCCTGCAAACTTGCTAAATCCCCAAAATACAGGCAGTTTTCAACTGGTGTGGATAATCGGCGACCGACGCGGCCCGACCGGTGCATGGGAGGGGCGGTCGATCCACGGTCGCGGCACAGTCGTCGCTCGCGTACCATGCCGGCGATTCAGCGTCGAAGATCGCCTCGACAGAAGGCGACGAAGGGGATCCGGGCAGCGCCACGCCCATCATTACACGGAAGAAGAATAAACAATGACAGAAGAACAACGACGTCATCCGCGAAAGCTTTTGACTCACGCCATGAACATCGCCGACATCGACGGCACCCAGGTGGTGGGCCGGGTCATCAATTTGTCCGCCGACGGATTCATGCTGCTGAGCCGCGAACCGGTGCGGCCGCAACAGATCTCCCGGTTGCGGATGGTCCTGCCGGAAGCACGGGATGCCAACGGCTCCATCCGGTTCACGGCGCGCTGCATCTGGTGCCAGAAATCCAGCTATTCCGAAGACTACGGCGCCGGTTTTCGCATCGAAGACATCACGCCGGACAACAGGAAAATCCTGAACGCTCTGTTTGACCAGCTCTGACGGCCGATTCCCGGAATGGCTTGAGACCAACGCTGACGGCCGCAATACACTAGGGAGACGCTGATCTATCCACACGGCCGCGTGAATAGATCAGCGTCTCCCTAGGGGAACTTCCAGGCCCACCGGCCTATCTCATGCAGTATTGCAGGACACAGCCGGGGCGTGGCCGGAACTGGCCGGTCATGCCCCGGGAACGCGTTCAAATCACACCACGATAACCATGCAGAACCGCGAACAGACGCCTCCCTCCTCCTCCGGAAAAGCCGGACCCGTCCGAATGCTGCGGCAGCGGCTGCGTGCCCTGCATACTCGATCTCTACGAAGACGAGTTGGAGCGCTGGCGCGAGGAAGTCGCCGCCATCCGCGAAGGACACGACTCCTCCGAGACCCCCTGATTCGCCGCAGCCGAAATCGATGGCACCACCCCGGCTCTGCCCCTCCCACAGGCGGCCGCCCGGGCATTGTATGTCCTCGGGAAAAATGCAATTCTCGCTGTAAGGCGGCGCCCACATCGGATCGGGCGAGCGCTTACAACAACACCCAGCGATTCCGCCCTTGCACGCGGAACGCACCAGCCGCCACGATCCAGGGAACCAATGAGCGTCCGTGGTGGCCGGGCGCCGGGGGCGACGCCCCGGCAGGCTCAACCACACCAGGGAGGCTCGATTCCATGCGCGGGATCGTAAAGCTAGTCAATGCGGATGACGGCGTCGTCGCCGTCGAAACCGAACACGGCGAATACACGGTCTTCGGCCTGCTGGACGACAGCGTCGTCGATGTGGACGATGTGATCGTCGGCGAACTGGAATCGCTGGATCAACAGATCTTCCGCAACGAAAGCAAGAGCGCCGAAATGACGGTGTACGTGGAAGACGTGGAAATCACCCGTGAGGAAGCGGAAACCCGGGTCTGACTAGCCGGCGGAACGCTCGATTCGCCAGCAGCGGTGGATGCGGGGATTGCGCTGAAAGTCCTTCGGCAGGGATTCCCGGCTGATGTCCGTGACCGTCAGCCCCGGCAATGCATCCAGATCCAGGCTGAACCGCCGCAGATTGGTGGAAAACAGCAACGTCCCTCCGTCGGCAAGCAGCCGAACGGCCCCCTGAATCAAGCGTATGTGATCCCGCTGCACATCCAGGGTGTCCTCCATTCGCTTGGAGCGCGAGAACGTCGGCGGATCCAGGAAAATCAAGTCGAAGGGCTCCTCGCGGCCCCGGGCCGGTTCGTCCAGCCAGACCAGGCAGTCGGCGCGCACCATCCGATGGGCGTCGGCCGGGCAACCGTTGAGGTCCAGATTGCGCCGCGCCCAATCAAGATAGGTCCGCGACAAGTCCACGGTCAGGGTTTCCCGGGCGCCGCCCACTGCAGCGTGCACAGTCGCCGCGCCGGTATAGCCGAACAGGTTCAGGAATCGCTTGCCGCTGGCCATGGCCTGGATCATTCGCCGCACCGGGCGGTGGTCGAGAAACAAACCCGTGTCCAGATAGTCCGAGAAGTTCACCCACAGACGGCAGCCGTGCTCTCGCACCTCGTGGAAGCGCCGGCTCGAATCCATCTTCTCGTATTGCCCGCCCCCTTTCTGCCGCTTCCGGCGCTTCAAAAAAACTTGGTCCGCGGGCACCTCCAGCACCTGCTCCACGGCCGCCAACACGCCTTGCAGCCGACGCAGCGCCCTGTCTTCCGGGATGTTGGCCGGCGCCTGATATTCCTGCACGTGGACCCACAGCCGCTCGCCCCGGTAGATATCCACGGCCACATTGAACTCCGGCATGTCCGCATCGTACAGCCGATAGCAGTCGATCCCCTCACGCCGGGCCCAGCGGCCGACGGTGCGCAGGTTCTTGCGCAGGCGGTTGGCGAACATCGCCGTGCTTTCGTCCGCGGCCGAGGGAGCGGCAGGGACATTCGCCAGATCGAACAGCGCCAGCTCACATTCCAACGGCCCGTTGTGCAGCCTGTAGGTCCGGGACGGCTTCAGGCCCACAGGGATGCCGCTACCGCTGAAGACCGCCGCCCGCCAACCGGGGAACTCCCGCTTGAACAGCCCGCCCAGCTCACCGTAGAGACGAACCAGGTCGCCGTGGCGTTCCAGGCGCTCGCCATAGGGTGGGTTGGCCACCAGAAGGCCCGGCGATTGCCCGGCAGGCGGACGCGTGCGCAGGGCGTCACGACAGACCACCCGGATGACATCCGTGAAACCCGCCGACCGCGACGCCGCTTCCGTCAGGGCCACCGCTTTGGGATCCCGATCGCCGCCGATGATAACCGGCAGCGCACTCCAACCGGCGTCGCGGCGGGCCCGGGCCTCATCGATCAGCCGCGCCCAGAGCTTCGGCCGGTGCCCCAGCCACCCCTGGAATCCGAAATAGTCCCGCTGCAGCCCGGGAGCCGTGTCCGAGGCCATCATTGCCGCTTCAACACAGAACGTGCCCGAACCACAGAAGGGGTCCAGCAGCGGCCTACCTTCCGCCGCCAGCGCAGGCCAGCCGGCGCGGATCAGGATCGCCGCCGCCAGATTCTCCTTCAAGGCCGCCGGCGCCCCAAGCGGCCGGTAACCCCGGCGATGCAGACCCTCCCCGGCGAGATCCACGCTGACGGTGGCGTTGTCCTTGAGGACATGGACATTGATCCGCAGCTCGGGGCGCTCCAATCGCACGGACGGTCGGACACCCAGGCGGTCGCGGAACCGGTCGACGATGGCATCCTTGGTCTTGAGGGCACCGAAACGGGTATGTGTGATCGCGGAACGAACAGAGGTGAAGTCCACGGCCAGGGTCGCCTCGGGCGCCAGATGGTCCTCCCACTCGATGGCGCGCACGCCGGCGTAAAGCGCCTCGGGGCTGGCGGCGGGGAACTCCGCCAGGTGAAGCAGGACGCGGCTGGCAAGCCGCGACCACAGGCAGACCCGGTAGGCCGTCTCGGGCTCGCCCCTGAAAGCCACGCCACCGCGACGCTCGCGCACCTCGGCGGCGCCGAGGGCCTTGAGTTCGTCGGCCAGAAGCGGCTCCAGGCCCTGGGCGGCGGTAGCAAACATCGATTGCAGCGGTTGGGGCATGGCGATCAGGAATCATCTGGACGGAATGGGCGGCACTATGCAGCACGCCTCGCCGCCCGGCAAGCCGCCGGGCAACGCAAGATCACGCCTAATCTGGCATAATCAGCGCCCCAAGGGCCCGCCGGACAGCGGCCGCCCGACGAGACATCGGCAAAACCCACAACCGACGAGACGGAGTCCATGGCGCGGAAAATCCTGGTCACCAGTGCGCTGCCCTACGCCAACGGCCCCATTCATCTGGGCCACCTGGTGGAATACATCCAGACAGACATCTGGGTCCGCTTCCAGCGGCTGCGCGGCAACCACTGCATCTACGTCTGCGCCGACGATGCCCACGGCACCCCCATCATGCTCAAGGCCCGGCAGGAGGGCATCTCGCCGGAGGCGCTGATCGAGCGCATCGGTCGCGAGCACAAGGCCGATTTCGACGGTTTCCACATCGGCTTCGACAACTACTACACCACCCATTCCGCGGAGAATCAGCACTACGCAACGCTGATCTACGAACGCCTGAAGGCGGCCGGCCATATCTCCAGCCGCGTGATCAAGCAGGCCTACGATCCGAAGATGAACATGTTCCTGCCGGATCGTTACATCAAGGGCGAATGCCCGCGCTGCGGGGCGGCCGATCAGTACGGCGACAGCTGCGAGGTCTGCGGGGCGACATACACGCCGGCGGAACTGAAGAACCCGGTTTCCGTGATCTCCGGGGTGACGCCGGTGGAAAAGGAGTCGGAACACTATTTCTTCCGGCTTCAGGACTTCGAGGAGATGCTGCGCAGCTGGGCCGAGCAGGGCCACGTCCAGGAGGAAGTGGCCAACAAGCTGCGCGAATGGTTCAAGGAAGGCCTGCGCGAATGGGACATCTCCCGCGACGCGCCCTATTTCGGGTTTGAGATCCCGGATACCCAGGACAAGTACTTCTACGTGTGGCTGGACGCACCCATTGGCTACATGGCCAGCTTCCGCAACCTCTGCGAGCGCGAGGGGCAAGACTTCGACGAATACTGGAAGGCGGATTCCGAGGCCGAGCTGTATCACTTCATCGGCAAGGACATCGTCTATTTCCATGCGCTGTTCTGGCCCGCCATGCTCGACGGCGCCGGCTTCCGCAAGCCCACGCGGGTCTGCGCCCATGGCTTCCTCACGGTCAACGGCCAGAAGATGTCCAAATCCCGGGGCACCTTCATCATGGCCCGCACGTTCCTGAATCACCTGAACCCGGAATACCTGCGCTACTACCTGGCCGCCAAGCTCAGCAGTTCGGTGGAAGATCTGGATCTGAGCCTGGACGACTTCATCGCCCGGGTGAATTCCGATCTGGTGGGCAAACTGGTGAATATCGCCAGCCGCTGCGCGGGCTTCATCAACAAACGTTTCGAGGGTCGATTGGGCGAAAGCCTGGCCCAGCCGGAGCTCTACCGGAACGTCGTCGCCAAGGGCGAAAACATCGCGGAATTCTTCGAAAATCGGGAATACTCGCGCGCCATTCGGGAGATCATGGCGCTGGCCGATCAGGCGAACCAGTATATCGATGAGGCAAAGCCCTGGGTGCTGGCGAAGGAGGCCGGCCGCGAAGCCGACGTCCAGGCCATCTGCACCATGGGCCTGAACCTGTTCCGCGCCCTGGCGGTATACCTCAAGCCGGTGCTGCCGCGACTGGCCGAGGAAGCCGAGACCTTCCTGAACATCGCACCCCAAACCTGGGACGACATTCAGAAGCCGCTGCTGGAACACCGCATCGAGGGCTACAAGCCGCTGATGACGCGCGTCGATCCGGAGGCCGTGAACGCCATGGTGGAGGAATCACGCGACACCCTGACGGAGAGCAAGCCGGCCGAGCCCGGCGCCCTGGCCGAGAACCCCATCGCCGAACAGATCGAGTTCGACGACTTTGCCAAGGTCGACCTGCGCATCGCCCGTATCGACAACGCCCAGCACGTGGAAGGCGCCGACAAACTGCTGCAACTCACCCTGGATATCGGCGGCGAGACACGCAACGTGTTCGCCGGCATCAAGTCCGCCTACGCACCGGAAGACCTGATCGGCCGCTACACCGTGATGGTCGCCAACCTCAAACCGCGCAAGATGCGCTTCGGCGTCTCCGAAGGCATGGTGCTGGCGGCAGGGCCCGGCGGCAAGGATCTGTGGATTCTGGAACCCGACGAGGGGGCGAAGCCGGGGATGCGGGTTAAATAGCCCATTCGCGGCGATGAACGCCGCTCCTACAATCTGGCTCGTAGGAGCGGCGTTCATCGCCGCGAACCCACGCTCCCTCCGCTTTCCCGCAATACCGCTAGGTTGTTACGTTGGGGCGCAGGCCGGAAAATCGCCCTCATCCAAGGAATCGCGCTAAAGGCAGGCTCTGGTGAAGGAACTGGCGCTCATACTGGTCAGCACCGTTCTGGTGAACAACTTCGTGCTGGTGAAGTTTCTCGGGCTGTGCCCGTTCATGGGCGTATCCCGAAAGCTGGAAACCGCCATGGGCATGGCCCTGGCCACCACCTTCGTGCTCACGCTGTCCTCCGTGTGCAGCTACCTGGCGGATCATTTCCTGCTGGCTCCGCTGGGCCTCGAATACCTGCGCACGGTCACCTTCATCCTGGTGATTGCCGTGGTGGTGCAATTCACGGAAATGGTGGTCCACAAGACCAGCCCTCTGCTTTACCAACTGCTGGGCATCTTCCTGCCGCTGATCACCACCAACTGCGCCGTGCTCGGCGTGGCCCTGCTCAACATCCAGGAGAAGAACGGCTTCGTCGAATCGGCCGTGTACGGCTTCGGCGCCGCGGTGGGGTTTTCGCTGGTACTGATCCTGTTCGGCGGGCTGCGCGAGCGGCTGGCGGCCGCCGATGTGCCGCTTCCCTTCCGTGGATCGGCCATCGCGCTGATTACGGCCGGCCTGATGTCCCTGGCCTTCATGGGCTTCTCCGGACTCGTCAAGGTCTAACTGTCGTGTCATCCATTTATAGCCGTGTTCAGCGCCCCTGTGGGGTTTTGCCGCAAGGCGCGTCGCGCAGGCAATGGCGCGCCCTTGGCAAGCGGCGCAACACGGCGGCGGAACGCCACAGGGGCGCCCTACGGGTTGGCCTGTCAGCGCCCCTGGCGGCGTTGCGACTCTTGCAAAGGGCTATAAGGCCATTCGGCTTCGAGCCGCGCCTTGTCAGGAACCCTGACAGGCCAACTGAACACGGCTATAAATGGATGACACGACACTAGCCATGTGGGATGCGATCCTCGCTCTGGGCGGACTGGCCGCCGCATTCGGACTGCTGCTGGGGTTCGCGGCGATCCGTTTCCGCGTGGAGGCCGATCCCATCGTCGACCAGATCGACGCCATCCTGCCTCAGACCCAATGCGGCCAGTGCAGTTATCCCGGCTGCCGCCCCTACGCGGAGGCCATCGCCAGTGGCGAGGCCGACATCAATCAGTGCCCCCCGGGCGGTGAAGCGGGAATTCAGGCCCTGGCGGATCTTCTGGGCCGCGACCCCAAACCGCTGAACCCGGAAAACGGCGAGGAAAAGGAAGACGCCGTCGCCTGGATCGACGAGGACATCTGCATCGGTTGCACCTTGTGTTTTCAGGCCTGTCCGGTGGACGCCATCCTGGGCGCCGCCAAGCAGATGCACACCATCCTCCGCGACGAATGTACCGGCTGCGAACTTTGCGTGGATCCCTGCCCGGTGGACTGCATCTACATGGTCCCGGTGATACAGGATTTGACCACGTGGAAATGGCCGTTCCCCGATAACAATCCCGAGGTGACGGCCTCATGAGCCTCTGGACCTTTCCCGGGGGGCTGCGCCTGCCCGGTCACAAGGATGCTTCAACCCGGGAACCCATAGCCCGCGCGGCCATGCCGTCTCAATTGGTGATCCCGCTGCAGCAGCATATCGGCGAATCGGGCAAACCGCTGGTTCGGGAAGGCGACACCGTACTGAAGGGCGAGATCATCGGCCGTGCTCCCGGGTACGTCAGCGCCCCGGTCCACGCCAGCACCTCCGGCCGCGTCGTTGCCGTGGAGGATCGCCCGGTTCCACATCCATCCGGCCTGTCCGCCCGCTGCGTGGTCATCGAGCCGGACGGGCGGGACACCTGGGCCGCCCTCGCCGACCCCATCGAGGATTTCCGGGACACCGACCCCGGCATCCTGCGCCAACGGCTCCGGGACTGTGGCATCGTAGGCCTGGGCGGGGCGGCTTTCCCCACTGCCGTCAAGCTCAACGCCGTCGCCGGCGGACCGGTGGAGGAACTGGTACTCAACGGCGCCGAGTGCGAGCCCTACATCACCTGCGACGACATGCTCATGCGCGAGCGTGCCGCCGAGGTGCTCTCGGGCCTCAAGATCATGCGCCACATGCTGCAGGCCCGGCGCTGCCTCATCGGCATCGAAGACAACAAGCCCCTGGCCAAGGCGGCCCTGGACGCCGCGCTGGCCGACGCGCCCGAAGACGGCATCGAGATCGTGGCAGTGCCCACGCGCTATCCGGCCGGGGGCGAGAAACAGCTGGTCTATACGCTCACCGGCAAGGAGATCCCCAGCAACGGCCTGCCACTGGAAGTGGGCGTGGTGTGCCAGAACGTCGCCACCGCCGTTGCCGTGCACGCCGCGGTCAGCCGGGGAGAGCCCCTGGTCTCCCGGATCGTCACGGTGACCGGTGGTGCGATCGAAGCCCCGCGGAACTGGGAAGTCCTGATCGGCACCCCGTTCGCCGAAGTGGTGGGCCAGGCAGGAGGCTACCGCGACAACGTCAGCCGCCTGCTCATGGGCGGGCCGATGATGGGATTCGCGCTGGCCCACGACGACGTGCCGGTGGTCAAGGCCACCAACTGCATCCTCGCCGGCACGGCCGAGGAGTTCCCGGCTCCCGCCGCGGCCATGCCCTGCATACGCTGCGGCGCCTGCTCCGATGCCTGCCCGGTGAGCCTGCTGCCGCAACAGATGTACTGGCACTCCAAGTCCCGGGATTTCGACCGCGCCCAGGACTACGACCTGTTCGATTGCATCGAATGCGGCGTGTGCTCCTATGTCTGCCCCAGCCACATCCCGCTGGTCCAGTATTTCCGCTTTGCCAAGTCCGAAATCTGGGCGGCGGAAAAGGAACGGCGCAAGGCCGACCTGGCCCGCGACCGCTTCGAATTCCGCCAGGAGCGCCTGGAACGGGAAAAGGCCGAGAAGGAAGCGCGCCGGCGCGAGAAAAAGCAGGCGCTGAAGAAGGCGCGCGGCGGCGACGACTCCGACAAGCAGGCCGCCATCCAGGCCGCCTTGGAGCGGGCCAAGAAGAAACAGACCGACCAGGAGCCGGTCACCGACCACGGCGACGGCGATCAGGAGGGCCAATGAGGTTCAGGACCGAGACCTCGCCTCATCTGGCGGGCCGAAGCGCCGTCAACCTGGTGATGGGCCGGGTACTACTGGCTCTGGCGCCCGGCGCCCTGGCCATGGTGGCCTTCTTCGGCTGGGGCGTGCTGGTCAACATCGTGCTGGCCTGCGTGGTGGCGCTGGTGAGCGAGGCCGCCATGCTGCGCCTGCGCGGCCACCCCATGAAGCCGTTTCTGACGGATCTCAGCGCCATCATCACCGCCGTACTGCTGGCACTGGCCCTGCCCCAGCTCGCGCCCTGGTGGCTAACCACCATCGGCGTGGCCTTTGCGCTGGTCTTCGGCAAGCACATCTACGGCGGGCTGGGCTACAACCCCTTCAACCCGGCCATGCTCGGCTACGTGGTGCTGCTGATCTCCTTCCCCCGGGAGATGACCCTGTGGATGCCGCCGCTGACGGTGGCCGCCCAGCACCTCAGCCTGGGGCAGACACTGCAGGCGATTTTCACCGGCCACCTGCCCCACGGCCTGACCATGGACTCGCTGAGCATGGCCACGCCTCTGGATGCGCTGAAGACGCAGTTGGGCCTGGACCACACGGTTACGGAGATCCACGGCGGGCCGATCTGGGGAAGCCTCGCCGGCAAGGGCTGGGAATGGATCAACCTGCTGTTCCTGGGCGGCGGGCTGTGGATGATCCACAAACGGGTGATCGGCTGGCAGATCCCCGTGGGCCTGCTGGGGGCGCTGGGCGTGCTGGCTTTCGTGTTCTGGGCGGGCGACCCGGATCTGCACGGCAGTCCACTCTACGAATGGCTCAGCGGCGGCGCCATGCTTGGAGCCTTCTTCGTGGCCACCGACCCCATTTCGGCTGCCACCACGCCGCGGGGCCGGCTGATCTACGGCATCGGCATCGGCACGCTGACGTACGTCATCCGGACCTGGGGTGGCTATCCGGATGGGATCGCCTTCGCCGTGCTGCTGATGAACATGGCCGCGCCGCTGATCGACAACTACACCCGCCCCCGGGTCTACGGCCACTAGGGGCGGCGAAAAGGCCCTGGCATGGTGAACAAGACCCGACTCGAACTGCGGGAAATGCTGATCGCCGGCGCGCTGCTGACGGTGTTCGCGCTGGTGGGCACGGCGCTGGTGGCTTTCACCCATGAGGAAACGGCCCAGCGCATCCGCGACAACGAACGGGCCACGCTGCTGGCCCAGATCAACGCCATCCTGCCGGCGGGCCGATACGACAACGACCCGCTGACCGACGTGCGCCGCCTGACGGCGCCCGAGTCCCTGGGCAGCGACGACGCGCTCCCGGTCTATCGGGCGCGCAAGAACGGCCAGCCCGTAGCGGCGATCTTCACCACCATTGCTCCGGACGGCTACAACGGGGCCATCAAACTGCTGGTGGGTATTTACGCCGACGGCACCGTGGCCGGCATCCGAGTCCTGTCCGAACAGGAAACTCCGGGCCTGGGAGACAATATCGAAAGCAGCAAGACTGACTGGCTCAAATCCTTCGAGGACAAGAGCCTGGGCAATCCGCCTCAAGGCAAGTGGAAGGTGAAAAAGGACGGCGGGGTGTTCGACAGCTTCACCGGCGCGACCATCACGCCGCGCGCGGTGGTCAAGGCCATCCGCAAGACCTTGTTATACTTCCGCGAGCATCGCGACGGCGGTGTTCGCATCCAGAGATTCCGGCAATTCGAAAGGCTAGCATGTCCGAGAAGAGCTTTGGCGAAATCACCATGGACGGCCTGTGGCGCAACAACCCGGGCCTGGTACAGCTGCTGGGCCTGTGCCCGCTGCTGGCGGTGAGCTCCACCGTGGTCAACGCCCTGGGGCTGGGTTTGGCCACCATGGTCACGCTGGTCGCCTCCAACGCCAGCGTCTCCCTGATCCGCAACGTGGTGCGTCCCGAGGTGCGGATCCCGGTATTCGTACTGGTGATCGCCTCCATCGTCACGGCCATCCAACTGGTCATGAACGCCTACTTCCACGCCCTCTACCTGGTCCTGGGCATTTTCATCCCCTTGATCGTCACCAACTGCAACATCCTGGGCCGGGCCGAGGCCTTCGCTTCCAAGAACCGTGTGCTTCCCGCCATGACCGACGGCCTGATGATGGGGCTGGGCTTCATGGCGGTGCTGGTGGTGCTGGGCGCCATCCGCGAGATCATCGGCAGCGGCACGCTCTTCAGTCAGGCCCACCTGATGTTCGGCGAATGGGGCCGGGGCCTGGAGGTCACGGTGCTGCCCGACTATCGGGGCTTTCTGCTGGCGATTCTGCCGCCCGGCGCGTTCCTGGGGCTGGGGCTGCTGCTCGCCCTCAAGAACATCATCGATCGCCGCCTGGAGCGGCGGGCCGCCGAACGGTCGCAGGTGAGCCGGGCGATTCCGGAGGCGGCCGAAACCGGCCAGCCCGCGACCTAGCCCCGTGAACAAGGAAAAGCGCCGCCAGATCTTCGAGCGGCTCCGGGCGGAAAACCCCTCGCCCACCACGGAGCTGAACTACACCACCCCGTTTGAGCTGCTGGTGGCGGTGCTGCTGTCCGCCCAGGCCACGGACCGGGGTGTGAACAAGGCCACCGCCAAGCTCTTCCCCGTGGCCAACACGCCCCAGGCCATCCTCGATCTGGGCGAGGACGGCCTGAAGAGCTACATCAACACCATCGGCCTGTACAACAGCAAGGCCGCCAATCTGATGAAAACCTGCCAAATGCTCGTGGACCAACACGGCGGCGAGGTGCCGCCCGACCGCGCGGCATTGGAAGCGCTTCCCGGCGTCGGCCGCAAAACCGCCAACGTGGTACTCAATACCGCTTTCGGCGAACCCACCATTGCCGTGGACACCCACATTTTCCGGGTATCCAACCGCACCGGCCTCGCCCCCGGCAAGACCCCGCGGGAGGTCGAAGACAAACTGCTGCGCTTCGTCCCCAGCGGAATTCAAGAAGGACGCCCACCACTGGCTGATTCTGCACGGACGCTACGTTTGCGTCGCCCGCAAGCCCCGCTGCGGGGCCTGCGTGATCTACGATCTGTGCGAATACAAGGACAAGACCGCCTGAATCGCCGCTCGGGAGCAGGGCCCGCTCCCATCTCGTTCACGGACTCCCCCTGAACGCCCGACTGACAGCCCATTGCCCTTTCCGGGACTCTTTTGCATAATTACCGTTATGCCAAAACAAGTCGATCACGCTCGGCAACGCCGCAACATCGCCCAGGCCGCGATCACTGTCATCAGCAATTCAGGGCTGGAAGGGACGCGTCTGCGCGATGTCAGCCCAAGCCGCCCAGGTCACCACCGGCGCCGTGACTCACTACTTCGACGGCAAGGACGCGGTTCTGGAGGCCGCACTGGAGGAAGTGGTCCGCCGGATTCTGGCCAAACAGGGCAGCGCAGACAGAACGCCGACGCCGCCCCGGGTGGATGTGGAGACGTTCATCAAACAAGCCTGTTCGTACCTGCCGCTGGACGCCGCGGGACGCGAGGAATGGCGGGTCTGGCTGGCATTCTGGGGGCGGGCGATAACCAACGCGCGGCTTCGCGTCTCCTGCGTTGCCGTTCCCCGCCTACTCCAAGGCGCGGGCGGGACGCGCCGTGCCCGATGCCGACGAAGGCGCGGCCGTTTTCAAGCGCGTGTGCATCAGCGCCGAATTCCGGGCGTTTTCCGCCAATGAATCCAGCCCCGTGACGCGTTGGCTGAGGGCGCTGGCACGGCTTGCCCACGAGGAATGCGGCGGGCCGGGGGTCGGCGCCATCGGCATGTGTTTCACCGGCAATTTCGCCCTGACGATGATGCTGGAACCCTCCACCCTCGCGCCGGTGCTGTCGCAGCCCTCCCTCCCGCTCAACGAACCGGCCGGCCTGGAGATCGCTCCCGATGAGCTGAAGGCCGTGCGCGAACGCCTGGACGGGACGATCTCACCGTGCTGGGCTACCGCTTCGAGGGCGACCGGATCTGCACCGCGCAACGGTTTGCCGCGTATTCCGAGGCGTTGGGCAAACGCTTCGGGCGCGCACACTCCCGGACAGTGCCGTCAATCCCGAGACGCCATTGTTCTCTCGGCGCCATGTTCACTACCCACACAGCGCCTGACCGCCGAGCTCATCGCCGTGAGGCAGCCACGATTGCCGCCGGGATGAAATCCTGGCTTCAAAGCGCTGGCAGTAGGAGACGCTGACATAAGTTTTGGCAGGGGCCGGCCAAGGCTTCATAATTGTCGCCCCTGAACCGAACCGGTGCGACCGCCCATGTTTTTCAGCCCCGACCGCGAACAGCTTCGCCGCTACTACCTCAACGCCTGGCGCAAATACCGGGACAACCTGCCCATGGAACCCGTTGAACATGCCATAGCCGAAGTCGTGGCCGAACACCCCGAGTACCATCCCATGCTCGAGAAAGGCGAGGCGATCCTGGAGAGGGAATACCTGCCCGAACAGGGGGAGGCGAACCCGTTCCTGCACATGGGCATGCATCTGGCCATCCGCGAACAGGTCGGCACCAATCGGCCCGCGGGCATCCGCGCCGTCTACCAAAAACTGCTGGAGGCGAAAGGCACTCGCATGGACGCCGAGCACGTGATGATGGAAACGCTCGCCGAATCACTGTGGCAGGCGCAGCGCTATGGCCGGGAACCGGACGAACAGGAATACCTGCGGACCCTGAAACAGACGGCGAAGCGGATCAAACGGCGGGGGTGACTTTTCTGCAGAAGACCGTTTCGCGGCGACGAGCGCCGCTCCGGCAAGGCGGAATCTTAGTAGGAGCGGCGCTCGTCGCCGCGAAATCCGCAAAAACCAGACCGCTCCATCCCACTCACGCCACGTCGTCGTCGTTCAACAGCTCCGGGCGGTGGATACCGTAGCCCTGGGCGTAGTCCACACCGACTTCCTCCAGCACCAACCGGGTCGCCTCGTCCTCCACGAACTCGGCGATGGTCTGGATCCCCATAACGTGTCCCACCTGGTTGATGGATTCCACCATGGAGCGATCCACCGGGTCGCGGGCCATGTTGCGCACGAACTGACCGTCGATCTTGAGGTAGTCCACGGGCAGGGAGCGCAGATAGCCGAACGAGCTCAGCCCGCTGCCGAAATCGTCCAATGCGAACTTGCAGCCGTGGGCGCGCAGGGCGCGAATGAACCGCCGTGCCCGGCCCATGTTGGCGATCACCGCCGTTTCCGTGATCTCGAAACAGATCCGCTGGGCCGGGACACCGCTGCCACGCATCTCGCCGATCACGTAGTCGAGGAATGATTCATCATTCAGAGACTGACCCGAAAGATTGACGGTGAATAGATCCACATCCCCCAACTGCGGCCGTCCAGCGGCAATGGCCGTCAAGACCTTCCGCACCACCAGCCGATCAATCTTGGGCATCATGCTGAAGCGTTCCGCCGCCGGCAGGAACAGCCCCGGGGCGATCAGGCCGCCGTCGCCGTCCACCATGCTGATCAGGAACTCCGCCTTGGTCTGGGACCGACCGGACTCAGGATCGCAGAGGGGCACGATGCGCTGAAAGCGCAAACGGAACAGATCCTCGTCCAGGGCCTTTTGGATCCGAGTGGTCCACTCCATCTCGCCGTGCCGATTGGCCAGCGCGAGGTCCTGGGCATGGACCCGATGAATGCGGTTGCGGCCCTCGTCCTTGGCGAGGTAGCAGGCGGCGTCCGCGGCCGCCAGCAGTTCCGCGGGCGTCTGTTCGGCATCCACCGCCAGCACGCCGATACTCACGCCCACGTTGAAGACCTTTTCATCCCAGTTGAACCGAAATTCCCGCACCCGCGCGCACAGATCCTCGGCAATGGTCCCGGCCCGTTCCAGCGAGCAACCATAGAGCAGCAGACCAAATTCGTCGCCGCCGAGGCGGGCAAGGACGTCGGTATCGCGGATCCGTTCCTGCAGAACTTCGGTGATCTGCTTCAGCAGCTCGTCGCCCGCGCTGTGGCCGCAGGTGTCGTTAACCAGCTTGAACTGGTCCAGATCCAGATAACAGACGGCGTGGTCGATCTTCTCGTAACGGGCGCGCTCCAGGGCCTGCCAGAGACGCGACACGAATTCCTGGCGGTTCACCAGCCCGGTCAGCGGATCGTGCTGGGCCTGATAGGACATGACCCGCGCCATGCCCCGCAACTCCGTGACATCGTGCATGGCCACCACGGCCCCGATTACCCGGCCCTCGAAATCGCGGATGGGAGAGACCGTCAATTCCACCGCTGCCTCGCGCTCACCGCCCCGCGCCACGGCCACCACGTCTTCATCCATGGAGACCAGCGCACGCCGATCCAGGCACTGCCGCACCGGGTCGTCAACGGCGTCACCCGTGTGATCGTGGCGCAGCTCCAGCACATCCGCCAGCGCGTGGCCGGCGGCATCCTCGCTGCTCCAACCGGCAAGGCGTTCGGCCACGGGATTGAGATACGTCACCCGCCCTTCCACGTCCGTAGTCAAAACGCCGTCGCCGATGGACTCCAGCGTGACCTGAATCCGCTCTTTCTCCTCGGTCAGATCACGGATCAGACGTTGGCGCTCGTACCCCTGCAGTATCGAGCCGCGTAGCACGCGGGTGGACGCGTTGCCACCCATCAGCATGGCAACGCCGCCCACGGCAATCACCCCCACCATCCAGGGCGAGACGCCGTGAACGAGAACGAATGTCGCCGTGAGCGCGGCGAGCATGGGCACCGAGAAACTCAGATAGGCCGGCAGAAAAAAGCCGATGGTGGCAAAACATCCGAATCCCAGCAGGGAGATCACCATGACGGCAAAAGCGAGATCCAGTGCCTGCCCGGTGTAATGGGGGAACCAGAGCATGCCCGCCCAACTGCCCGCCTGAAGGAGGCCGGTGACCACCGCTGCACGGCCCCATCGGCGCACCTGATGATCCGGCGGCTCCGTTGCGCGAAAACGGTACGACACGCCGAACCGCACCAGCGCCAGAACCACAACGGCAGTGAGCCACAATCCCAATACAGCCAGCGGCACGCGGCCGTAAAACGCGGCCGCGGACATCAGCGCAAGCAGGATGGTGGCGACTACGCCGTAGTGAGTGAGCGCGTAGAGGCTGCGGATCTGCGCGGCCAGGGCGCGGGCACGCACTTCCCCGGGCGCTGCCCTGAAATGGGCGTCGCTGGTGATCTCGTTGATCCAAGCCTTCCGGTGCGGCTGTTTGCCTGTCATCAATTATTTTTATTCTGCCGCCGGACCAAACGCTCCCACGCAGGCGAGCGCTTCCACATCCAGGCGTTCGGCCCTGCCCTTCCTCCAAGAACACGGCCGGCGTGATCCAACGGCCGATCTCCTCTCCGTGATCTATCGGCCGCCGCGATCCCCACTTAACCCCATCCGGACGGCAACCTCAAGTTTCCCGCCCCGGAATCCGACCAGCGTCCCCCTATCGACGCTTGGCCTGGAGCTTCAACCGGAGCGCGTTGAGGCGGATGAACCCTTCCGCATCCTTCTGATCATAGGCGCCGGCATCATCCTCGAACGTGGAGATGCGGGTATCGAACAGGCTGTCGGTCTCCGAGGAACGGCCCACCACCATGACGTTGCCCTTGTAGAGCTTCAACCGGACGGTTCCGTTCACGTGCTCCTGGCTCTGGTCGATCAGGGCCTGCATAGCCTGACGCTCCGGACTGAACCAGTAGCCGTTGTAGATGATCTTGGCGTAGCGCGGCATGAGCTCATCCTTCAGATGAGCCACCTCGCGATCCAGGGTGATGGACTCGATGGCACGATGGGCGCGCAGCAAGATCGTGCCTCCGGGGGTTTCATAGCAGCCCCGGGACTTCATGCCCACGTACCGGTTCTCGACAATGTCGATCCGGCCGACGCCGTTGTCCATGCCCAGCTTGTTGAGCCGGGTCAGCACCTGCGCCGGTGTCATGGCCTCGCCGTCCACCGCCACCACATCGCCGCGGCGGAACTCCAGATCCACCATCGTCGGCTGATCCGGGGCCTGCTCGGGGGAGACGCTCCAGCGCCACATGGATTCCTCGGCGGGCGTCCACGGATCCTCCAGCACACCGCCCTCGTAGGAAATGTGCAGCAGATTTGCGTCCATGGAATAAGGGGAGCCGCCCTTCTTCTTGCCCTCGATGGGGATGCCGTGCTTCTCGGCGTAGGCCAGCAGCTTCTCGCGGGACAGCAGGTCCCATTCGCGCCAGGGAGCGATGACCTTGATCTGCGGGTCCAGGCCGTAGTACCCCAGCTCGAAGCGCACCTGATCGTTGCCCTTGCCCGTGGCGCCGTGGGAGACAGCGTCGGCGCCCGTCTCGTGGGCAATTTCCACCTGGCGCTTGGCAATCAGCGGGCGGGCAATGGACGTGCCCAGCAGGTACTCGCCTTCATAGATGGTGTTGGCGCGGAACATGGGAAACACGTAGTCCCGCACGAACTCCTCACGCAGATCCTCGATGTAGATCTCGGAGACTCCGAACTGCTTTGCCTTGGTCCGGGCCGGCTCCAGCTCCTCGCCCTGGCCCAGGTCGGCGGTAAACGTCACCACCTCGCAGCCATACGTTTCCTTCAGCCACATGAGAATGACCGAGGTGTCCAAGCCGCCGGAATATGCCAACACAACCTTTTTGATGTCGCTCATGGAACCGCCTTTCAAAATTCCCGAGAATGATGTTCTCGCGCGGGCGCGCGGATACCAACCCTTTCAAGGAGTAGCGCGCATGATCCCGACTTGGGGGCGACAAATCAAGGCGACGGTCGCAACGCTCGTCCTCCCCCTTTAGAATTGGCCGGGTCGGACCTGGAAGGGCCCGTCGGTTATACTGCCTCGCTTTGCCCAATCGGAGCCCCCATGGATCAGATTCGCCTCACCCGACCCGACGACTGGCATCTGCACCTGAGGGACTTGCCGGTACTCAAGGACGTGGTGGGTTTCACCGCTCGGCAGTGCGGGCGCGCCATTGTCATGCCCAATCTCCAACCGCCGGTGACCACCACCGCCCAGGCGGCCCGATACCGGGACCGCATTCTCGCAGCCCTGCCCGCCGGCTCCGCCTTCGAACCGCTGATGACCTTGTACCTCACGGATAATACTCCCAGCGCGGAGATCCGAACGGCGCGGGAGAGCGGTTTCGTCCACGCAGTAAAGCTTTATCCGGCGGGGGCCACCACGAATTCCGATGCCGGTGTCACCGATCTGGGCCGCTGCGCGGGCGCCCTGGAAGCAATGGAGGAACTGGGCGTCCCCCTGCTCATCCACGGCGAGGTCACCGATCCGGGTACGGACATCTTCGACCGGGAGGCCCGTTTCATCGAGCAGCGGCTGATCCCGCTGACCGCGCGCCACCCCGGCCTGCGCATCGTCTTCGAGCACGTCACGACCCGCACGGCTGTGGACTTCGTGCGCTCGGCACCCCCCAACGTCGCCGCCACCATCACGGCCCATCACCTGCTGCTCAACCGCAACGACCTGCTGGCGGGCGGGCTGCGTCCGCACCATTACTGCCTGCCGGTGCTCAAACGCGAGGAAGACCGCACCGCTCTCGTGGAAGCGGCCACTTCCGGCAACCCCAAATTCTTCCTGGGCACCGACAGCGCCCCCCATGCTCGCGGCGCCAAAGAGGCGGCCTGCGGCTGCGCCGGCTCATTCACGGCATTTGCGGCACTGGAACTCTACGCCGAAGCCTTCGACCAGGCCGGCCGGCTGGACCGCCTGGAAGGCTTCGCCAGTCACTTCGGCCCCGACTTCTACGGGCTGCCCCGCAACACCGACACCGTCACCCTGCGTCGCCGCACCTGGAGCGTGCCGACGGATTATCCGTTCGGCGACGAACGCATCGTGCCCCTGCGCGCCGGCGGTGAGATCCACTGGGAACTGATCGGAACTGATTAATATGGAAACTATTGGCACGGGCGACGCGCTCTACACCATGAACAAGCGGTTCCGCACCTACCTGCCGGTGGTGGTGGACGTGGAGACCGGCGGGCTGAACTGGCAAACCGACGCGCTGCTGCAAATCGCCGCGGTGTTGATCCGGATGGATGAAAGCGGGCGTCTGTATCCGGCCGAGACCCATTCCTGCCACGTCAAGGCGTTCGAAGGCGCCAACATCGACCCCAAGTCGCTGGAGGTAAACGGCATCGACCCGGACCACCCCCTGCGCGCCGCCTATGCGGAGGACCAGGCGCTGGGACGGATCTTCAAGCCCATCCGCCAGGAGATGCGCGATACGGAATGCACCCGCGCCATACTGGTGGGGCACAACGCCACGTTCGATCTGAACTTCCTGAATGCGGCCGTGGAACGGGCGGGAATCCGAAGAAACCCATTTCATCCGTTTGGCTGTTTCGACACGGCCACCCTGGGGGGCTTGGCGTACGGACAGACCGTCTTGGCCCGAGCCGCCAAGGCGGCGGGATTGAAATGGGACGGGCGGGAAGCCCATTCGGCGGTCTATGACGCGGAAATGACGGCGGAGCTATTCTGCAGAGTCGTCAATCGCTGGGATGAGTGCAACGGCTTTCCGGGCATCGACGGTTGAACGGGATATTCATTACGCTTCAGGACACGAAGCGCACGAAGAGTACACGAAGAACCACGAAAGTGATCTTTCGGGCGGTCTACGCCCGCTCATCAAGGAGCTTCGTGTCTGCTTCCTGCCCTTCGTGACCCGAAGTGCTCGATCATTCGCGGTCGGCACGACCGCTCCTACCGGCGCTCGACCCATTCTGTAGGAGCGGCGTTAACCGCCGCGAACACACTGCGGACCTGTCAGCTGGCCTTGACCTGGTCCACCGCCTTCTGAAGATCACCGCTCTGATACATCTCCAGAATGATGTCGCAGCCGCCGACCAGCTCGCCGTTGATATAGAGCTGGGGAATGGTCGGCCAGTTGCCGAACTGTTTCACGCCCTCACGGATGCGCTCGTCCTCCAGGACATTCACATAGGCGAATTCCGCAGTGCAGCCGGCCAGCGCCTGGGAGGCGCGCATGGAGAACCCGCACTGGGGGAACTGGGGCGTGCCTTTCATGAACAGGATGACGGGATGTTCCTCAACCTGTTTCTTGATCGCTTCCTGTACTTCGTCCATCGACTAAAACCTCATTCTCTAGCGAAGGTGGGCCCTCGGCCCCGGATTGGCGCATATTCTACTCCTCCCCCCGCCCGACATAAACCAACGCACCTCACACCTTGACTTCGCCCGCTCCGACCTCATCTCGTTGAACGGCGGTATGACCCGCCGCCGACGTCCCGCCTGACCGGAGATCGCCTCCGAGGGGCGGGCACCGATTAAAGAGCGATTCCCTGTCGCCGGTGCGGTTGAAATGACCCGGGGGGCTGCTTAGACTCTCTCTAAACTAAATTTTCCGAACATTACGACCCCCTCTCCGTGGGGGTAATCCGCTTTTCCCAAAAGGCTCGAAGCCTCGTCATCCGGCGGTTTCGGGCCGAATCTTTTCGGTTTTGTGACCAAGGACTCAAGGAGCAAGCAATGAAGCACGAATTGCCCGAACTGCCCTACGCGATGAACGCACTGGAGCCGTATATCTCTCAGGAAACCCTGGAATACCACTACGGCAAGCATCACAAGGCCTACGTCGACAAGACCAACTCCCTGATCGAAGGCACGGAGTACGCCGATCTGTCTCTGGAGGATCTGATCAAGAAGGCCTCCGGCACCTTGTTCAATCAGGCCGCCCAGATCTGGAACCACAGCTTCTACTGGAACTGCCTGAGCCCCAACGGCGGCGGCGAACCCAGCGGTGATCTGGCCGATGCCATCAACAAGGCATTCGGCTCCTTCGAGAATTTCAAGAAGGAATTCAACGACAAAACCGCTTCGAACTTCGGTTCCGGCTGGGGTTGGCTGGTCAAGAACAAGTCCGACGGCAGCGTCAAAGTGGTGGAGACCGACGACGCCGACACCCCGCTGACCGACGACAGTGTGGTGCCGCTGCTGACCTGCGACATCTGGGAGCACGCGTACTACATCGACTACCGGAACGCCCGCCCCAAATACCTGGAGGCATTCTGGCATCTCGTTAACTGGAAGTTTGTCGCGGAGAATTTCGCGAAATAGTCGCTCGAACAAGACCTTCGGGGCGGCGACACGGTTGCGCCGCCCCGGTGGCATGCCTATACTTGGCGTTCCCCGGCAGCCCCTTTTGGAGCTGCCTTTTTATTTTCGGCGAGCCGGCTTCCGGCTCTGAAATCGACGACACACCATGGACAACGCACTGATGACCACCTATGGCCGCCTGCCCGTTCGCTTCGAGAAAGGCGAAGGCGCCTGGCTGTGGGACGACCAGGGAAAGAAGTATCTGGACGCCCTCAGCGGCATCGCCGTCTGCGGCCTGGGCCACACCCACCCGGCGGTGACCGCGGCGATCCGCGAGCAGGCCGGCACCCTGGTGCACACCTCGAACCTGTACGAAATCCCTCTCCAGGAGCAATTGGCGACGCGTTTGTGCAAGGTCGCCGGCATGGATCGGGCCTTCTTCGCCAACTCCGGCGCGGAAGCCAACGAGGCGGCCATCAAGCTGGCCCGCCTTCACGGCCACAACCGGGGCCTGGAATCGCCCACCATCATCGTCATGGAAGGCGCCTTCCACGGCCGCACCCTGGCGACGTTGACGGCTACCGGCAATCGCAAGGTCCAGGCGGGTTTCGAACCACTGGTCAGCGGTTTCATCCGGGTGCCCTATGACGACCTGGAGGCGGTAAACCGTGTGGCTTCCTCCAAGCAGGAAGTGGTTGCGGTCCTGGTGGAGCCTGTCCAGGGCGAGGGCGGCATCCGCATTCCCGACCCAGCCTACCTGCGCGGCCTGCGGGAGATCTGCGATCGCAATGGCTGGCTGCTTATGGTCGACGAAATTCAGACCGGCATGGGCCGCACCGGCCACTGGTTCGCCTACCAGCATGCGGACGTCCAACCCGACGTGGTCACGGTCGCCAAGGCGCTCGGCAACGGTATGCCCATGGGCTGCTGCATGGCCCGGGGCGAAGCGGCGGACGTCTTCAAACCCGGCAATCACGGTTCCACCTTCGGCGGCACGCCCTTGGCCTGCGCCGCCGGCCTGGCGGTGGTGGACACCCTGGAGCGGGAGAACCTACCCGCCCGTGCCGCCACGCTGGGCCAGCGCATGGCGGACGGTTTCGCCGAACACCTCGGCGGGAAGACCGGCGTGCGGGAGATTCGCAGCCTGGGTCTGATGTTCGGCATCGTGCTGGACCGCCCCTGCGGCGAACTGGTACGCCGCGGCCTGGATCGCGGGCTGCTGATCAACGTCACCGCGGAACGGGTCGTGCGCCTGCTGCCGCCGCTGATCATCAGCGATGAAGAGGCCGCGCGCATCGTGGATGATGTCTGCGATCTGATCGTGGGCTTCCTCAAGGAATCCGAACCGCGATAAAGGTAGGCCGATGACCTCTCGCCACTTCCTCACCCTGCTCGATCTGGACGGAGACGAGCTGCTGCGCCTGATCCAGCGGGCTCGCGCCTTGAAGGAACTGCACGCCCGGGGCGATCTTCATGAACCGCTGCGCGGCAAGGTGCTGGGCATGGTGTTCGAGAAATCCTCCACCAGGACCCGGGTATCCTTTGAAGCGGGGATGGCACAGCTCGGCGGCAGCGCCATCTTCCTCTCCCCCAGGGACAGCCAGCTGGGGCGCGGCGAACCCATCGAGGACACCGCCCGCGTGCTCTCGCGGATGGTGGACGCGGTCATGATCCGCACCTTCGGCCACGACACCCTGGAGCGGTTTTGCGCCCACTCCCGGGTACCGGTGATCAACGGCCTCAGCGACAGCTTCCACCCCTGCCAGTTGTTGGCCGACATGCAGACCTACTTCGAGCATCGCGGCGACATCCAGGACAAGACCGTGGCCTGGGTCGGCGACGGCAACAACATGTGCCAGTCCTACATCAACGCCGCTGCCCAATTCGACTTCCGGCTGAACATCGCCTGCCCCGCGGATTTCGAGCCCGCGCCGGAACTGGTGGACAAGCACGCCGACCGGGTGCGGATCCTGCGCGACCCTCGGGAGGCGGTGGATGGCGCGGCGCTGGTGGTAACCGATGTCTGGGCCAGCATGGGCCAGGAAGGGGAACAAAGCCGCCGCGCGGAAATCTTCAAACCCTACGCGGTAACAACGGAACTCATGTCCACGGCGGCCGAGGACGCACTATTCATGCACTGCCTGCCCGCCCACCGGGGCGAGGAAGTGGACGCCGAGGTCATCGATGGACCCCAAAGCGTGGTCTGGGACGAAGCGGAAAACCGCATGCATGCACAGAAGGCGCTGCTGGAATACCTGCTGGTGGGAACCCCACAGGCCCCGGCCTGAGGAGGTTCGTTGTAGGAGCGGTCGTGCCGACCGCGAATGATTCAGCGTTTCGGTCACGAAGGCCGCGAAGAAGACACGAAGAACATGACGCTTTGCGGATTGAGAACTTCCGTTGTCCGCTTCAAATCAACCTTCGTGCTCTTCGTGTCCTGAAGCGTGATCAAGATTCGCGGTCGGCACGACCGCTCCTACATCGGCATATCCCTCGCAGGAGCGGCGCTCCCCCGCCGCGAATCTTCAACCCATCAATGCCGGTCGCCGGTGGCCTCCCGCGCCATCTGTTCGAAGCTGGTGTGGCGCACGTCCGTACCCTTGACGAAGTAGATCACGTATTCGCAGATGTTGCGGGCCCGGTCGCCGATGCGCTCCAACGAGCGGCAGGACCAGATCACGTCCATCATGCGGGGAATGGAATCCGGTGTTTCCATCATCTTGTGCAGCATCTCGCGCATGATGGCTTCGTATTCGCTGTCCGCCTGGATATCCCACTGGGCCACGCGCACGGCCTGCTCCGGGTCCATGCGGGCGAAGGCATCCAGGGCGCCGCGGACCATTTCGCGCACGTGATTGCCCAGGCTCTGGATCTGGTCCACCGGGATGCTGCGGCGATCGGCGTCCAGCAAATGCAGCCCCATGCGTCCGATTCGCTCGGCCTCGTCGCCGATGCGCTCCAAGTCGGTGATGGTCTTGATGACGGCCATCACCAGACGCAAATCGCTGGCCGCGGGCTGGCGGCGGGCCAGCACATGGGTGCAGCCTTCGTCCAGCTCCACCTCGGCGGCATTGATCTTGTAGTCCGAGGTCACGACCTTTTCACCCAGTTCGTTGTTCCCCTCGACCAGCGCCGTCAATGCGTCGGCGAGTTGCTCCTCGACCAGCCCTCCCATGGCCATGACGCGATTGCGAATAGCCTCCAGCTCTTCGTTGTACTGCTGGGAGATGTGATGGGAAAAGCTCATCTTGTCCATGATGTTTCACCTAAAACTCACCCGCGTCGCCGGGAGGCGGGTTCAATTGGTTTCGGGGCCGGCGCCCTGATCAGCCGTAGCGGCCGGTGATGTAATCTTCCGTCTGTTTTTCCTGGGGCGTCGTGAACAGCGTATCAGTATCCGCATATTCGATCAGCTTGCCCAAGTACATGAATGCCGTGTTGTCAGACACGCGCGCCGCCTGCTGCATGTTGTGGGTCACGATGACGATGGTGTAGTCATCCTTGAGCTCCTCGATCAGTTCCTCGATCTTCAGTGTGGAGATCGGATCCAGGGCCGAGGCAGGCTCGTCCAGCAACAGCAGCCGCGGCTTCACCGCCACGGCACGGGCGATGCACAGCCGCTGCTGCTGACCGCCGGAGAGCATGGTGCCGTTCTGTTTGAGCTTGTCCTTGACCTCATCCCACAGCGCCGCCTTGCGCAGGGCCCATTCCACGCGCTCATCCATGTCGTAGCGGCTGAGGCGCTCGTAGAGCTTCACGCCGAAGGCGATATTGTCGTAGATGGACATGGGAAACGGCGTGGGTTTCTGAAACACCATGCCGACCTGGGCGCGCAGGAGGTTGAGGTCCTGTTTCTTGTCCAGGACATTCTTCCCGCCGATGAGGATCTCACCGGTCGCGGTCTGATTGGGATAAAGCTGGTAGATGCGGTTGAACGTCCGCAGCAGCGTGGACTTGCCGCAACCGGACGGCCCGATGAAGGCGGTCACCTGCCGGGCGGGTATTTCCATGCTGATGGAGTGCAGCGCCTGGAACTTGCCGTAGTAGAAGTCCAGATCGCGCACCACGATGCTGGCGGTCTCGGCGCTGGCCTGCTCCGCCCCGCTCTCGCGCGCCGCATCGCGTTCCGTCGCCCTCTCCGGGCCGGCATCGATGCTTGGCGCGGCGGCCGCTCCGGAGTATGTGGATCCTTCGTACGCCATGGCTTCTACCTCTATTTACGCGCCCGCCCCAGGACGCGTGCCACGATATTCAGAACCAGAATACCGAAAGTGATCAACAGGGCCCCCGCCCAGGCCAGATGCTGCCAGTTCTCGTAGGGACTCATGGCGAACTGGAAGATCACCACCGGCAGATTGGCCATGGGTTCGCCCATGTTGGTGGTCCAGAACTGGCTGTTCAACGCCGTGAACAACAGGGGTGCTGTTTCGCCGCTGATCCGCGCCACGGCGAGCAGGATGCCGGTGAGAATGCCGACCCGGGCCGAGCGGTAGACCACCGAGACCACCACCTTCCAGCGCGGCGCGCCGAGCGCCGCCGCCGCCTCTCTCAGGCTGGTGGGCACCAGACGAAGCATGTCTTCCGTGGTTCGAACCACCACGGGGATAACAATCAGCGCCAGTGCCATGGAACCGGCCCAGCCCGAGAAATGGCCCGTTGTCAGAACGAATACGCCGTAGATGAACACGCCGATGATGATGGACGGCGCACTCAGGAGGATGTCATTGACGAACCGTGCAACCGGCGCGAGCTTGGACTTGCGCCCGAATTCCGAGAGGAACGTGCCCGCGAGCACCCCAATGGGTGCGCCTACCAGCACGCCGACCACCGTCAGCAGCAACGTACCGACAATGGCGTTGGCCAAACCGCCTTCCGACCCCGGGGGCGGCGTGGACTGCAGAAACACCGACGGCTGGATCCACTGCAGCCCCTCGCTGATCAACGTCCACAGCAGCCACACCAGCCAGAACAGGCCGAACAACGTGGCGACCACGGACACGCTGAGGTTGAAGGCGTTGACGATACGACGGCGCGTATAAACCTGCATCTCAGGTGCCCTTCCCTTCCTGGGCGCTCAGGCGGATGAGCAACAGCTTGGCCGCCGCCAGCACCAGGAAAGTGATGATGAACAACACCAGTCCCAGTCCGATCAACGCGGATGTATACAATTCACCGGTGGCCTCGGTGAATTCATTCGCCAGGGCCGAGGAAATCGTATTGCCCGGCATGAACAGCGACGAGCTGAGGTGATGGGCATTGCCGATCACGAAGGTCACCGCCATGGTCTCGCCCAGGGCGCGCCCCAGGCCCAGCATGATACCGCCCACCACACCGACCTTGGTATAGGGCAGGACCACGTTGCGTACCACCTCCCAGGTGGTGGAGCCCAGGCCGTAAGCCGATTCCTTGAGCACCGGAGGCACGATTTCGAAAACGTCGCGCATGACCGCGGAGATGAAGGGAATCACCATGATGGCCAGGATCAGGCCGGCGGTGAACATGCCGATGCCCATGGGCGGCCCCTGGAAACAGGAAACCGATCAACGGCCACTGGCCGATGTGGTCGCTGACCCAGGGCTGCACGTGGTCGGCAAACAGGGGCGCGAATATGAACAGGCCCCACATGCCGTAGATGATGCTGGGAATCGCGGCCAGAAGCTCGACCGCCGTGCCGATGGGCCGCTTGAGCCAGGCCGGCGCCAATTCGGTGATGAACAGCGCGATGCCGAAGCTCACCGGAACGGCGATCAGCATCGCAATGAGAGAAGTGACCAGGGTCCCGACGATGGGCACCAGGGCGCCATAGGTGTCGGTGACGGGATTCCAGGCATCGCTGATGAAGAAGCCCAGTCCGAACTTCTTCAGAACGGGCATGGCGCCCTCGATCAACGAGATCAGGATCGCCAGCACGATGCCGGTGACGAAGATCGCAAAGAACCGGGTGGCGCCTGCGAACACGCGGTCGGCGATCATGTTGATCCGAAGCCGGCGCAGGACGGAGGGATCCTCCGAGAGCTGTTCCTGTGCTACACGCTGGTCCAAAGAAACCTCCGCTCGTTCTGCGCTGACAGTGAAAACAGGGCCGCCTTTTCGGCGGCCCTTGTTTAACAGCTTAGACGCCGAGCGTCAAACCGCTGCAACTTACTTCGCCGGCCAGACCTGCTGGCCGTTCGCGCCCTTGATCTGGTTCTGCCAGGCATCGCGAACCAGGCTGACCACGCTGTCGGGCATCGGCACGTAGTCCAGCTTCACGGCCATGTCGTCGCCGTGTTCGTAGGACCAGTTGAAGAACTTCAGCACGGCCTGGGCGGTGGGCACGTTCGTCTGCTTCTTGTACATCAGGATGAACGTGGCGCCGGTGATCGGCCAGCTGTCCGCGCCGGGCTCGTCGGTCAACACCATATAGAAGCCGTCGGCATGCTTCCAGTCGGCACCGGCGGCGGCGGCCTGGAAGGACTTGATGGTGGGCTGCACGAAGTTGCCGTCGCGGTTGCGCAGGCTCACGTGGCTCATGTTGTTCTGCAGGGCATAGGCGAACTCCACGTAACCGATGCTGCCCTTGATGCGCTGCACGTAGGACGCCACGCCGGGGTTGCCCTTGCCGCCCACGCCGGTGGGCCAGTCGACGGCCTTGCCGTTGCCCACCTTGGTCTTCCAGTCGCTGCTGACCTTGCTCAGGAAGTTGGTGTAGATCCAGGTGGTGCCGGAACCGTCGGAACGGTGAACGACCTGGATGCCGAGGTTCGGCAGTTTCACGTCCGGGTTGGTCTTCTGCAGCTGGGGGTCGTTCCAACGCTTGATCTTGCCGAGGAAGATATCGGCCAGTTCTTCGTTGGTCAGGCGCACCTCACCGGCCTTGATGCCGGGAATATTCACCACGGGAACCACGCCGCCCATGACCATCGGGAACTGCATGAGACCGTGCTTGTTGAGCTCTTCGGGCTTCAGGGGCGCATCGGAGGCACCAAAATCCACGGTCTTGGCGACGATCTGCTTGATGCCGCCACCGGAGCCGATGGCCTGGTAGTTGAACTTCAGGCCCGTCTCCTTCTGGTAGGCATCGGCCCACTTGGAGTAGATCGGGTACGGGAACGTGGCGCCGGCGCCGTTGATCTGATTCACATCACCGGCCAGGGCGTTGCCCGCGCTGGCGACGGTCAGCATGGCACCCATAACCAGGCCCAGCTTGAACGCTTTACGCATGTCGGTCTCCTTAAAAGATTGACTTAGCTTGAACTGCGTTTTCCATGCCTTTGGGCAGGAGCAAGGGGCTGCGACCCTCCCTGAAGCCGGCCGACCGTGGGGATTCCCCCGACTGCGGCTGCGGCACGCCCGATGTGACCATCCCGGTCGGCGGTGCCGCCCCTCCTCAAGCGCGACCCATACTAGTCAGGATTTGTGACAGCGTCGTGACATTCACAAGCCGGATATCGGCAGAGGCTTTCCGCCTCCAAGACATCGCGGCATCCATATGATAAGAAAAGAAATATAGACCAGATCAAGAAGCACGCAGGACCGGAATGGTCCCGGCCGGCTAACCTGATGACGCCTCGCTCGAGGGTTCCTGATGAATCACCAGTTCGCCGGGGAACCCGCAGGCGAAGGTACTTCCCTCTCCCACCCGGCTGGAAATCGCCAAGCGGCTGCGGTGACGGCTCAGCACATGCTTGACGATGGCGAGGCCCAAACCGACGCCTCCGGTGGAACTGGAGCGTCCGGCGTCCACCCGGTAGAAGCGCTCGGTGAGTCTGGAGAGGTGGTGAGGCGGTATGCCGTGACCGCTGTCGCTGACTGAAAAATGCGCTCCGGCGTCGTCGGACCACCAGCGAACAGTGATCCGGCCGCCCGGCGGCGTGTATTTCACTGCATTGAGTATCAGATTGGAGAAGGCGCTGCGCAGCTCGTTCTCTTCGCCCCTGAGACAGAGCCCGGGCTCGGCATCCACCGCGATTTCGTGCCGGGCCGAACCGCTCACGGCCCGGGCCTCCTGGACCAGGCGATCGAGCAAACGGGGAACGTCCACCGTGTTCGCCTTGGCGGGCTTGGAATCCGTCTCCAGCCTGGAGAGCAGGAGGAGATCATCCACCAGCCGGCGGATACGATCCGTCTGCTGAAGAATCATGTCCATGGAATGGCGCCATTCCTCGTCCGAGGGACGCTGGTCATCGCTCAGCGTTTCGGCCAGCCCCTGAATCACCGTCAGAGGCGTACGCAGCTCGTGGGAGATATTGGCGACAAAATCGCGCCGCATGCGCTCGAGCCGATTTAGCCGGGTTATGTCGCGCCCCAGCAGGAGCCGCTGGCCGTCCTGGTACGGCGCGAGGCGCACCTCCACGATCCGCGAGCGATCCACCGGCGAGGGCACGGTGATGGATTCCCGACCAGCCAGTTTGCCGCCCAGGAAGGCGCTGAATTCCGGATTGCGCAACAGATTGTCCAACCGCTGGCCGCGGTCCTGGGGCCAGCGCAGCCCCAGCAGTTCCTTGGCGGGCTCGTTCCACCACTGGATTTCGCCATGGGTTCCGAGAATCACGGCCGCATCGGGCATGGCATTGATGGATTCCCGCCCGCGGCTCAACAGGCTGGCCAGGTACTGCCGACGCTGCCGGTGCTGGCGCTGGCGGCGATAGATCCCGTTGAAGATCTCACCCCAGACGCCGCGGGACTCGGGCGGTTTGACCTGGATGCCGGCCCGCAGCCAGCCGTCGAGCCGCGCCATGTTGTACAGATGCCAGAGGAGGTAACAGAAGGTCCCGACGAACAACCCCAGGCCGGCGTCGCCGACGATCCAGCCCAGCCCGCCGAACACGAGGATTACGATCGCCAGGCGCGCAATGGCGCCCGGCCAGGGATTCACTGCATTCACAAGCGGGTCGAGAAACGGTAACCGGCACCCCGTACGGTCTGCACGTAGCGATCATGACCCAGGGCGGACAGTGACTTGCGAAGACGCCGGATGTGGACATCCACAGTCCGTTCCTCCACGTAGACGTTGGTGCCCCAAACGTTATCGAGTAACTGGCTCCGGGTAAAGACCCGTTCCGGATGGGTCATAAAGAAGTGAAGCAGCCGGAACTCGGTGGGTCCCATGTCCAGGTTTGCCTCGTCCACCGTGACCCGGTGGCTCACCGGGTCCAGAGTCAGGCCATCAACCTCGATAACCTCTTCGCTGCTCATGGGCACCGAGCGCCGCAGTACCGCCTTGATCCGGGCCTGCAGTTCCCGCGGCGAGAAGGGCTTGGTGACGAAATCGTCGGCGCCGACTTCCAGCCCTCGCACCTTGTCTTCCTCCTCGGTGCGGGCGGTCAGCATGATAATGGGGATGTCACGGCACAGCGGATCGCGCTTGATCCGTTTGGCGAAATCCACGCCGCTCATGCCCGGCAGCATCCAGTCCAGCAGAATCAGATCAGGCACGTGCTCGTTGAGCATGCTGAAACCGTCCTCTGCCGATTCGGCCTGATGGACCTGATACCCGGCCCGCCCCAGGGCAATGGCCACCATGTCGCGGATGGCCGCTTCGTCTTCAATGATCAGAATCTTAACCGCCATGGCGTTCATGCTCCTGTAACCAGCCGCGGCCATTACATCCCACGGATATTACATATTGATGACGGCGGCAAGCCGCCTCTGGAAGCCTCGTCTCCGGCCTCCGGGCTGCCACAAAACTGTCATCCCCGCGTCGCACGGCCGTAACAATCCCCGCCCATCATGCGCCGCAGTGTTGCTCAACGCATACAGCGGAAACGCCAAATGTCGCGTTTATGCAACACGGCTCATGCCACCGGCAGACGCTCGTGCGCATTCATTAAAGGGGGGCAGCAGCGCTGCCGGAGCAACGAGGGTCGGCTGGTTATCAGCGTGTCCCATCTCCAATCCAGTAAGGAGTCGACTGATGAACAAGAACGTTATCGCCCTCGCCGTGGCGGGCGCCCTGGCGCTTCCCGCCGCCGCCAGTGCCGCGCAGGTATACGGCGACAAGCTCGAAGTTTACGGCAAGATCCATATTTCCCTGGACTATCTGGATTCCGGGGTCAGCAGTTCCGTTGCCAATGACAGCGGCGGCAAGCTGACCGACGGCAGCTTCTCCATCGCCAGCAACTCCAGCCGCGTGGGTTTCAAGGGCAAATACCAGATCAATGACCAGTTCACCGCTCTGTACCAGGTGGAACAGGAAGTGAACGTGGACGGCAGTGGCAACGACAACTGGACCACCCGCAACAGCTTTGTCGGCCTGGGCGGTGCCTTCGGCAAGGTGCTGGTCGGCTATCACGACACCCCCTTCAAGTCCTTGGGCGGGGAGTTCCTGCTGTTCGGCGACACCGCCGCCACTTGGCGTGCCATTGTCGGCGCCTGCGCCGACTGCAAGTCTTACACCGATGCCAACAGCGCCACCGTGGCCTATGGCGACGACGCGTTCAATAATCGCGTTCGCAACATGATCATGTATACCGGCAACTTCGATGCCGGTCAGGCCGGCAAGTTCGGCGTCGCTCTCCAGTATTCTGCGGACCGCAACGCCTCTACGCATGAGCCGGACAACAACGACTACGGCGGCCTCAGCGCTTCCGTGCACTACAAGATTGTCGGCCTGACGCTGGGCCTGGCCTACGAGCACCCGAACACGGGCAACTCCGCCCAGGGCAAGGTGGATGACATCAAGGCGACTCGCTTCGGCGCCAAGTACGACTTCGGCAAGGTGATCGTCGGAGGCCTGTTCGAGCACATCACCGACGATCTGCCCGGCGGCGGAAGCGGCGCGCTGGACCGCAACGCCTACGGCGCCAACGTCACCTACAAGCTCACCGGCAATACCAAGCTGATGGCCCAGGTGCTGAAGGTCGGCGACTACGGTAACACCAACAAGACCGGCGCCACCCGTTTCGCTCTGGGAGCTTCTCAGAAGGTCAACAGCAATCTGGACTTCTACGCGGTCTACGCCCAGACCAACAACGACAAGAACGCTGCCTTCCCGGGCACCGGCCACGATCACGGCGATCGCCTGTTCACGGTCGCAGGCAAGGATCCGAAGGCGTTCTCCGTCGGCGCTCACTTCAAGTTCTAACAGGAACCACGCGGCGCAAGCGGGACCGCACACGCCGCGGGGGCAGGGATGCCCCGCACTCCCTCTGGACTGGATTGGAAGAAACGGACTTTCTCGTCGGTTCCGTCCGCTTCAATTCTTGCGGGGCCTCCACGGCCCCGCTTTCTTTTGCCCGGAACAGGCCCGGGGCTCGCCCCGGCCCGTTGCGCCTGTCACGCCCCAGTCCGCTCCGCCAGCACCAGGGAAAAATAACCGTTGTCCGGCAGGAAATGGGTTCGCGGCGCCAGCCCCGCGCCGCCCAGCAGCTCGTCCAGTTCGTCGTCGCCGAACTTGCGACTGATCTCCGTCAGGATGCTCTCGCCGGCCTCGAACACGTACTCCGCATCCAACGCCGAGACCTGAACACGCTGGCGGCGCATTGCAACCAGATACATCTCGATCTGCCGGGCCTGCTCGTTGTACACCGCCCGGTGGCGGAAAGCGGTGGGATCGAAATCGGCATCGAGCTCCCGATTCAGAACATTGAGCACGTTGACGTTGAACTCCGCGGTAATGCCGGCGGCATCGTTGTACGCCGCGTGCAAAACAGCCGGGGCCTTGACTCGATCCGCACCCATTAGAAGAAAATCGCCAGGCTCCATCACCGCCGTCAACTCCGAGAGAAATTCTCGGGCCTGGGCGGGCTCGAAATTGCCGATAGTGCCGCCCAGAAAGACGAACAATGTCGGCTCCCCAGGGCATGGCGGCCGTCGCAAGCCACCCAGGTAATCCCCCACCAGGGCGTTGACGGAAAGCCACTGAAACTCCTCGATCAGCGCCGCGCCGGCTTCCCGCAGGATCTCCTCACAGACATCGAACGGCCAGTACACCAGCGGCGCGTCCAGCTGGCCCGCGGCGCGCAGCAGATGACGCGTCTTGCGGCACGCCCCGGCGCCCAGTTCCATGAGATGCGCGGGCCGGGCGATGGACACGATCTCCTCGGCATGAGCCGCCAGCAGGGCATCCTCCGTTCGCGTCGGATAATACTCGGGCGTATCGCAGATTTGGTCGAACAGCAGCGATCCGCGTTCATCGTAGAAATACTTGGGGGGCAGTGAACGAGGCTGGGTCGCGAACCCGCGCCGGAGGTCGTCGGCCAGGGAGGGCACATTCCGGTCGCCTTCAATCGCCCGGCACGAAAACCGCGACCGGGAGCCGTCCATCCTGCAGGCGGGTTCGTTCATGCAGCGTCCTCTTCCAATGCACGCCGTAGCGGGATGCGGTACCCCACCCCTCGCCCGGCGCGTTGGGTGGACGCGATCCCGTCCTCAATAGAGCTACCTGTGACTACAGCTGTAAGCTACCATTCCTCAGGCGAGGCGCAAACCGCAAGCCGTCGTCTGTCTGTTCGGGAGATTGCCTATGTGTCGGCTGGCCGCTTATCTGGGCCCGGAAATCCCGTTGGAGCGTTTCCTGCTGGATCCGGAACACAACCTGATCAAGCAATCCTGGCAGCCGCGCGAACTGCGTTCGGCCACACTCAACGCCGATGGCTTTGGCGTCGGCTGGTACGATCCCGAGGGTCGCACGGCGGCCTATCGCAATGTGATGCCCATCTGGTCCGATCCCAACGTGCCGCATTTGGCACGCACCCTGGCCAATGACCTCTGGATGGCCCAGGTCCGCAGCGCCACCGACAGCTTCTCCGCCGGTTTCGCCAATACCCAGCCGTTCATCGACGAGGATTTCATCTTCCTGCACAACGGTTACCTGGGGGATTTCGCCAGCCGGGCCCGCGCGGCCATCCGGCGCGAACTCGCACCGGATTTTGAAGCCTATATCGCCGGCACCACCGATTCCGAATACCTGTTCGCCTATCTCAGGCAACTGCTTGCCGACGAACCGGATGCGCCCATCGACGATGCCCTGCGCTGGCTGATCGAGCGGGTGGAGGACTGGTGCGCCGACGGCGAGGCCCTGTTGAACCTGTTGGTCACGGACGGCACATCGGTTTATGCAGTCCGCCACGCCATCGGATTGGAATGCCCGTCCTTGTATTACACCACCGACGACGAACTCTACCCCCAGGGCCAACTGGTGGCCTCGGAGCCGCTGACCGAAACCGGCCTATGGCAGAACGTACCACCCCATCATCTACTGGTATTGGATCCCGAGGAGCCGCCCAGCCTTTCGCCGCTATGAGCTCGGAAGCCCTGCTCGACATCCTGGCCGCCTATCAGCACGACGCCTGCCAGATGCTGGCGCGGCGGCCCGAACTGGCTCATGACCGGCAGTATCACCCGGACCTGAGCCCGCTGGGCTGGCACGTCGGGCACTGCGCGTTCATCGAAACCTACTGGCTACGGGAACGCCTGCTGGAAGACGACAGTGCCACGGTCGCGCTACACGGCCTCTACTTCCCGGACATGGCGGAAAAGCCGGGGCGCGGGGCGAGACTTCCGGAGCGCGAGACCCTGTTGGAATGGGCGAGCCGATTGCAGCGGGAGAACCTGGAACTGATGGCCCGGCTCTCACCGCGCGACAAGGTTTCGCGCCTGATGCGTGACGACTTCCTGCCGCGATTCCTGATTCAGCACTATGCTCAGCACCTGGAGATCATGGACATGATCCGTGCCCAGGCGCGGTCGGACGAACAGGCACTTCTGGATGGAGTCGAGCCCCTGCTCGGCGGCGAATTCCGTGCGCCGGAAATGCGTGGCGTTCCCTCCGGCACCCACCGGATCGGCGGAGGCGGCACTGAGGCGTACGACAATGAGGCCACTGCGCGATTGCTGCATTTGGACGAATTCCGGATCGCCCGCCGGCCGGTGACCAATTCCCAGTACCTTGCCGCCATGAACGACGGACTCTATCAGCGACGCGCCCTCTGGAGCCGGCGTGGCTGGCACTGGCGCGAATCAGCGTCGGCAACCCATCCCGAGCACTGGCAACCGCACCCCGCCGGCGGCTGGTATGCTCTGACCTCCGCGGGGCCCGCATCGCTGGGGGCGGACGCGACCGTTTCCGGCCTGTCACGCTACGAAGCCGAGGCCTTTGCGCGGTGGGCCGAAGCCCGCCTGCCCCACGAATACGAGTGGGAAGCCGCGGCACGCCTCGGCGTCCTGGATCATCTTTACGGTGCCTGGGAATGGTGCGACAACCTGTTCCATCCCTATCCGGGCTTTGTGCCGTTCCCCTATGACGGCTATTCGCTGCCGTGGTTCGACGGGCGGCACTACGTCCTGCGCGGCGGCAGCCCGCAAACTCGGGAGCCCATACGCCGCCACAGCTTCCGCAACTTCTATACCGCCGACAAACGCCACATCTTCGCCGGAATCAGGCTGGCGGAACGCTGACTGCCCCCGCCACGGCCGGTCAAGCCTCCTTCGCCTGTCCCATTTGCACATCGGCGTCGGCGGACTCCTCAGCGGGCAGGCCCAGGAATTCCGTCATCTGCTCCCGGCACAGCAGTGCGAGTTCACTGCGGCTGCGACCCGCGCTGTCGATGGGTTCACCCAGATGGATGGTGACGGTGATCGGGCCGGACGCGGCCAGTCGATAGACGTGCGGAAGCATCATGTCGTCGCCGATGAACGGAGCGGCGGCACTGAGACCGCCGTCGGCGTCACGATAGCTTAACGTCACGGGTTGAACAGGCGCGCCGCTATTCACGGCCGCCTGCATGAGGCGGGGCCTGAACGGCAACAGCTGCGTACCATCGCCCGTGGTTCCCTCCACGAACAGAAGCACCCGCTGGCCCTGGGCCATGCGTTCCGACAGGAGATCGATCGTGGCCTCGGCGGCCCCGCGCCGGCCGCGTTCGATGTACATGGTCCCCAGACCCGTGGCGGTGGCACCCACCAGCGGCCAGTCGCGAATCTCGGATTTGCTGAGAAAACCAACCGGCATCACCGTGGCCAAGGCGAGAATGTCCAACCAGGAGATGTGATTCGAGACGATCATGGCCGGCGCCGGCACAAGCGGCTCGCCCCTCAACTCGACTCGAATGCCGAATAATCGAAGGTTCTGACGGCACCAGGCCACCTGCGCGCGCCGGGAGGCTCCCGTGTGCATGGCGCGGCCGCGCAAGCGATCCCATAGCAGGCCGCAGCGGATCCACAACACGCCGATCACGACATGAACAAGCACAACTCCAAGAAACAGGATCTGACGCATCCGGCCCATACCACCCGCATCCAAGCCACTCGCAAAGACCGAACCATAAAATAAAACGGACGGACGGAACAGACCGGGCCGCCTGCGGGAGAGAGACGCGGCGTGGGGAAAACGGCAGGGAGGTTCTAGTCTTGGCCGGCGCGCAGGTCGCGAAGGTTGGTTATCACTGTCTCCAGCGCCTTGTCGAAAAGCAAGTTGTCGTCCAGCAGGACAATCGCGCCCCGGCGCAGATCCTCGGCCAGTTCGTCGCGCCGC
Source organism: uncultured Gammaproteobacteria bacterium (assembly GCA_963711725.1). Lineage (GTDB taxonomy): Bacteria > Pseudomonadota > Gammaproteobacteria > Nitrococcales > Aquisalimonadaceae > CAVQFO01. The sequence goes on from CAVQFO010000024.1 coordinate 288,359, forward strand.
CGGTCGGCCAGCTTGAAGCCGGCGCGGTTGACGAAAATCAGGCGGTCGCCGTTGCTGAGCCGGGCGGAGAGCTTGGCGCGAACACAACGCCCGGAGTCCTGATGAAATTCGAACCAGGTCCCGACCACGGACTGATCCACCTTGAGCCGGAATTCCTCCAGCTCGTCCTCATCAATAACATCCTCGATTCCGTCCTCGGCGAGATCGTCGATCTCGTCTTCCAGGACTTCCGTCAGGGTCTCGGCGGATTCCTGATTGTCCCGAGTCGGCGTACCCGCGGGCAGGGGCTTGGACAGGCACTTGATATGATCGGCTTCCAGCTCCTGGAAGAGCTTGGTCATCTCAACGGGGTTGAACATGATCCCGTTGAGCCCCTCGCGCAGATCATGCAGAAGACCGGGGATCTCCGAGACCAGCCGCTTGCGATCCTCGGCGGTCACTTTGGCTTCCAGGCTCCAAAGGAGCCGGTCCACCACGCCCAGCAGCCGATCCCATTCCTGGCTTTCGTCGCCTTCCTTGAGCAAGGTGATGAAAAGCACCTTGGCCCAGGCGTCCTCAACCAGCGTGGTAACGGCGGGCGACAGCTCCCGCCCACCGACCCGCCATTCCAGCTCCCGGTCCACCCGCTCCTTGGCTGCATCGACCTTGGCCTTGCCGGCGGCCGCCTGGCGTGTGCGCTCCTCCACCACTCGGGCTCGTTCGCGCTCATCTTCCAGAAACAGCTGAAACTCTTCCAGGCGCTCCTCGAACAGCACCACGTCGTCGTCGAAATCCCGGATGATCCGGGACACGATGTCCTCGATCTTGCGGTAAAGCGGATCGCCGCCCGGCTGACCGCTCTCGGTCCATCCCAGGCCGGCTTTCGCCATCTCGTTGATCAATTCACGAGCCGGATGATGCTTGTGGCCAAAGAAGGAACGATCCAGCAAGGCCACCTTGAGAACCGGGATCTGCAATCGCGCAATCAGGGCCTTGATGGCATCCGGCAGGTTGGGGTCTTCCAGGATGGCGTCGAACAGCATGCTGACGATGTCGATGGTATCGTCGTGGGCACGGCCCAGACGCCGGGACTTGCCGACGGCCTTGCCGAAGCGCTGCGAGATCATCTGTTTGATCTCACTTTCGCTGAAGTAGCCCGGCTCGTCCTCGAAATCGTCATCGCGCTGCAGTCCGGACAGGGCACCGATCAACTCGCCGATGCTGACTTCCGGCCCGCTGGCATGGGTATACCCCGTGCCGGACCATCGGGATTGGCCGCCGCCGTACTTGCGCTGAGTGAGCAGCTGATGCAGAACACCGAACAGTTCCTGCTCATCCGCTTCGGTCGCCGGCCCTTCCGCATCGTTGGAAACCGGCGGGCTCGATGGCCCGGGCCGCGGCGCCGCCGAGGGACTCCGGGACGGCGCCGTGCGACGAACCGGCCCCGAGACCTTGAGCTTGGGCAGCACGTTTTCGTCGATCAGCAGACGATTGACTTCCTCGTAGAGCCCCGGCAACTGGGCCATCACATATTTGTCGAACAGCTTGAAGATGATCAGCTTCGGCTGAATATCGATATGGAAATGGCGGGACGCACGATCGAACGCATCGCAGATGAACTGCGGGTCCATGGGGTTGTTGGCTTCGGTAATGTCGCCCCTGCGGCAGACACAATCCAGGCGCTGGCGCAGATGGGACAGCGGCAGCGCGAGCCGCGCCCGGGCCTTGGTGACCATACCCTCGACGGCCAGGCTTTCCTCAAGCTGTTCATTGTCGACGAGGGACAGTTCATCCTCGTCCAATTCCGCCGGGCCACCGAAATCGCCGCCATGACGGGATTTCAGCGCATGGAACTGCTTGTCCAGCACTTCCCGGAAGGCTTCCTCGACTTCCTTGCGGCGCAGGCGAACCCGGCGCATGGCCTCGAAGTACAAGGTCTGAACTTCGTTGTTTTCGGCTCTGTCGGCGCGATCGAACAGGGCGTCGTCAACGCTGTCCATCATGTTGCCGAACAACGCCGTGAGGCGGCGCAGCGCGAGCTGACAGACGCGATCGTACAAACCCGGGAACGGATCGCGGGCTCGTCCTTGATCGAAGTAGACCACCTTATCGTCTGCGCTCATTGGATCCGTACCGGAGTAACGAGAAATTCCCTGTCTGTCAAAACTATCCGATCAGGCCGCCAACCGCTGTGACCACATTCACAGATACCAGTGACCGCTTATCGGACCGCGCCGTGCGCGCTGTCAGGCCTCGAGCGATGCATACAGGCACCAAAGCCTCTATAATCTCGCCGCGTATCCGGGCTCCGGCTCGGAAGGAACCCGAACTGGAAAGCATTGCGCGATCAGCCGCAAAAGGCAAATCCAGCCCGATTGGTGGCAGGATTCACCCTATCCAAAGGACGTCTCGACCGAGGGGGACACACGATGACGGACATTCAGGCGCTCTTGGGCAACGAGGCCGACGGCCTGCTGAACCATACCTGCGAAGGCATCCCGCGCGCCCGGCTCCATCTGCCCGGCCCGGACTACATTGACCGCGTAGTCGCGATCAAGGACCGCAAACCCGGCGTGCTGCGCAGTCTCCAGCAAATGTTCAACACCGGCCGCCTCGCCGGAACCGGCTATCTCTCCATCCTGCCGGTGGACCAGGGTATTGAGCACAGCGCCGGCGCCTCGTTCGCGCCGAACCCGGATTACTTCGACCCGGAAAACATCGTCAAACTGGCCATCGAGGGCGGCTGCAACGCCGTGGCCTCCACCCTGGGCGTGCTCAGCTCCGTGGCCCGGGGCTACGCCCACAAGATCCCGTTCATTGTGAAGATCAACCATAATGAACTGCTGACCTACCCCAACATCCACGACCAGACGTTGTTCGCCAGCGTCCAGCAGGCCTTCGACATGGGCGCGGTGGGCATCGGCGCCACCATCTATTACGGCTCCCCCGAGTCCCGGCGTCAGATCCAGGAGATCAGCGAAGCGTTCGCGTATGCCCACGAGCTGGGCATGTGCACCATCCTCTGGGCCTATCTGCGCAACAACGACTTCAAGAAGGACGGCACCGACTACCACGTCTCCGCCGACCTCACCGGCCAGGCCAACCACCTGGCGGCCACCATCAACGCCGACATCGTCAAGCAGAAGATGGCCGAGAACAACGGCGGCTACAACGCCATCAAGTTCGGCAAGACCCACCCCAAGGTCTACAGCGAGCTGACCACCGACCACCCCATCGATCTGGTCCGCTATCAGGTGGCGAACTGCTACATGGGCCGCGCCGGCCTGATCAACTCCGGCGGCGGCTCCGGCGAGAACGACCTGCAACAGGCCGTGCGCACGGCAGTCATCAACAAGCGCGCCGGCGGCATGGGCCTGATCTCGGGCCGCAAGGCCTTCCAGAAGTCCCTGTCCGAAGGCGTGCAGCTGCTCAACGCCATTCAGGACGTGTACGCGGACGAGGCGATCACGGTCGCCTGAGGCAGGCAGCACCTGCACCGCGTATATGGAAACGGCGGCCAGTGGCCGCCGTTTTTTGTGGGCTTCGCCCTTGGATCAAGGGGCGCCTGTCGGATTACGCTTCGCTAATCCGACCTACACTGTTAATTGATTACCCCTCTCCCTGTGCAACCGGAACATGGGTTCCACCTCTCCACCCACACGCCAGTAGTCGTAGCCTGGATGAAACGCAGTGCAATCCAGGAGATCCCGGATTCCGCTTTGCTACATCCGGGCTACGCGACTCTTTGCCGATACCGTCACGTGTGTAACCTTATATTCCCGGTTTGGTGTGTTACCTATCTTGCCGGTTTGCACACCCCCGGCCCCTCCCCCGCAAGCCGCGAGGGGAGCAGAGGCGATGCTCATCAGAACAACGCCGTATTGATCCACAGATGGACCACGATGCTGGCGGCGTAGCCGGCGGCGATGGCGGGGCTCCATTTCAGGTGGGTGAAGAAGGTGTATTTGCCGCGCGCCTGCCCCATCAGGGCCACGCCCGCCGCCGAGCCGATGGACAGCAGGCTGCCGCCCACGCCGGCCGTCAAGGTGATCAGCAGCCACTGGCCGTGGGACATGTCCGGGTTCATGTGCAGCACCGCCGCCATGATCGGGATGTTATCGACGATGGCCGAGAGCACGCCCACCGCCGTATTGGCGAAGGTCGGCCCCAGGCCCACGTACAGCGTTTGCGAGGCGATTGCGAGATAACCCAGAAAACCCAGGCCGGCGACGGCCAGGATCACGCCGTAGAAGAACATCAGCGTGTCCCATTCCGCCCTGGCCACGTGCCGGTACATGTCGAACGCCTGGATATCGCCGGCTTGGCCGTAATCTTCCCGGTCCGTTGCCGGGTTCGGGATATGGGTCTTCTTGAGGTAGAAGCCGAACAGCTGCAGATACGCCATGCCCATCATCATGCCCAGGAAGGGCGGCAGGTTCAGGAAGTTGTGGAAGACCACCGCGGTAGCCACTGTCAGCGCAAACAGGATCATGACCCGCTTGGCGCCGCGCTTCATGACGATCCGCTCCTCCTGGGGCTTCGGCGCCAATGCAGGAACGGCGAAGTGCATCAGCAGCGCGGGCACGAGGAAATTCACCGCAGCGGGCACGAACAGGTCGAAGAACTGGGTGAAACTCACCACTTCCGCCTGCCACACCATCAGCGTGGTGATATCGCCAAAGGGACTGAACGCGCCGCCGGCGTTGGCCGCCACCACGATGTTGATACAGGACAGCCCCACGAATCGCGGGTTGTCGATGCCCACCGCCAGCACCACGGCGCAAAGCACCAGGGCGGTGGTCATGTTGTCCAGGACCGGTGAAAGGAAGAATGCGATCACCCCGGTAATCCAGAACAACTTCCGATAGCCGAAGCCTTTCTGCACCAGCCACGAGCGCAGCGCGTCGAACACATTGCGCTCGGTAAGGGTGTTCACGTAGGTCATGGCGGTGAGCAGGAACAGGAACAGCTCCGCGTATTCCTCCAGCCCTTTCCGAAGCGCCTCGTCCACCATGGGTGAACCGCCGTGTTCCGCATAGGCCAGGGCGATCAGCGCCCAGATCAGGCCCGCGGCCAGCATCACCGGCTTCGATTTGCGCAAATTCGTGAATTCCTCCGCCATCACGAACAGATAGGCGACGACGAAGATGGCGAGGGAGGCGACGCCGACCCAGCTCGCGGTCAGGTCCAACTGGCCGGGCCCGGCGGCGAGAACGGCGGTGGGCAGCAGCATCAGCGTGAGGAACAGAAAGCCTAAGACGGCCGGCTTGTTCTTGGGCATGAGCAACCAATCCATTTCGAGGCGAAGGAAACGTGCTCGGTAGCACCATGCGGGCGATGAAGGCGAACAGCAGCGCGATCAGCCTTGCAAATGCCACCGGGCCGGAGAAAGGCGCAAGTATACACGACCCCCCGGGGTTTCCGTGCACCACAAAACCCTTATCATGTGCAAAGCCAAAACGATCGAATCCGTGCGCCATACCGCTCGAATAGGAGATCCAATGCCGAACACCATGAGCCAGGCCCTGGGACGAAACTTCCTGGGGCATTCTCCGCGCTGGTACAAGCTCACCGTGACCGGCTTTCTGGTCTTCAACCCGATATTGCTGGCCGTCGCCGGAGCCTATGTAACGGGGTGGGCACTGATCCTCGAGTTCATCTTCACTCTGGCGATGGCGCTGAAATGCTATCCGCTTCAGCCCGGCGGGCTGTTGGTGCTGGAAGCGGTGATCATCGGCCTGACCAGCGCAGAGAAGGTCTACCACGAGGCCGCGCAGAACTTCCCCGTGATCCTGCTGCTGATCTTCATGGTGGCCGGCATCTACTTCCTCAAGGATCTGCTGCTGGTCACCTTTACCCGCCTGCTGCTGGGCGTTCGCTCGAAATACCTGCTTTCCCTGCTGTTCTGCGCCATGGCGGCGGTGCTGTCGGCGTTCCTGGACGCGCTGACCGTAACCGCGGTCATCATCACCGTGGCGGCGGGCTTTTTCAGCGTCTACCACAAGGTCGCCTCCGGAAAGCAGTTCCACCACGAACACGATCACGGCGACGACGCCCAGGTCCACGAACACAACCGGCAAGACCTGGAGCAGTTCCGCTCCTTTCTGCGCAGCCTGATGATGCACGGCGCCGTGGGCACGGCCCTTGGCGGTGTGACCACCATCGTCGGGGAGCCCCAGAACCTGCTCATCGGCCACGTGATGGAATGGCATTTCGTGGAATTCTTCACCAGCATGGCGCCGGTCACCATGCCCGTATTGGCGGTGGGTCTGGCCCTTTGCGTGCTCCTGGAACGCCTGGGCTGGTTCGGCTATGGAGCCCGACTGCCGAAGACCGTGCGCGGCATTCTGGAAGACTTCGAGCGGGAGCAGCAACAGCAACGCACCACCGTACTGACCACCCAGCTGGCGGTTCAGGCCCTGGTGGCGTTGCTTCTGGTCGTGGCGCTGGCCTTTCACCTGGCCGAGGTGGGACTGATCGGCCTGACCGTGATCGTGCTTACCACCGCCTTCAACGGCATTACCGAGGAACACCAGATCGGTCATGCGTTCGAGGAGGCGTTGCCTTTCACCGCCCTGCTCGTGGTGTTCTTCGGCGTGGTCGCCGTCATCCACGAACAGCACCTGTTCGGGCCGGTGATCGACTGGGCGCTGTCCTTCGAGGGCCACGCGCAACAGGCCGTCTTCTTCCTCGCCACCGGCGTGCTGTCCATGGTCAGCGACAATGTCTTCGTCGCCACCGTGTACATCACGGAAGCCAAGTCCATCGCGGAAGCCGGAGGGATTACACCACAACAGCTGCATCAGCTCGCGGTG
>CAVQFO010000025.1:0-148088 GCA_963711725.1 uncultured Gammaproteobacteria bacterium
CCTGCCCCCGTTCCAGAGCAAATACGGCTCACCGGGCATCGCCTACGGCAACAAGGTCTGCATCATGGACGCCGACGGCAAAACGCTCCCGCCGGGCGAACGCGGCGAAGTGATGATTCGTGGCGAGAACGTGATGAAGGAGTATTACAAGAACCCCGAGGCCACGGCCGCCGCCTTGACCAGCGATGGCTGGCTCCATAGCGGCGACCTGGGTATCGCGACGAGGATGGGTTCTTCTTCATAACCGGTCGCATCAAGGAGCTGATCATCAAGGGCGGCGAGAACATCGCACCCCGTGAGATCGACGACGTGCTGTACAGCCACGACGGCGTGTTGGAAGCGGCGGCCTTCGCCATCCCCGACGACAAGTACGGCGAGGAGGTCATGGCCTGCGTGGTCCCAAGTCCGATGCGTCCATCCGGCCCGAGGAGATCCGGGACTATTGCGTCCGGGAACTGGGTCGGTTCAAGGCGCCCAAAGAAGTGGTTTTCGTGGACGAACTGCCCAAAGGCCCTTCCGGCAAGGTCCAGCGTCTGAAGATTGCCGAAATGCTGGGCAGCCAGGATCCCCGGCTCCCCACGAAGCCCGTAGCCAGCCAAGGCTAGTCCCGGGGCGACCTGGTTGCCCTCCAATCACCCGTAACGTACGCCCAGGCCGGAGTTCCCGGCGGCCTGCCGCCCCCGGTTTGGGCCTTGGCCAACCGCCTGCGGAGGTTCCCGGCGTGCCGATCTTCGGCTCGCCCCCTCCGATGGACGGCCGAGCTCCCGGCGCCTTGCCGATCGCATCTCGGGTGCCGCACAGCGGGTCATTGGCAACGAACCAGCTAAAAGCGAAAGGAGTACGGCACCGCCGGTGCAAAGCGACGGACCGATGGAGTTCATGACAACAACCTGGAGGAGATAACGATGAGCAGCAATCTGATGAACAAGGCCCTCGGCGCGGTAACCCTGGCAGCGGCAGTTGGCATGCCGGCTGTGTCGGGCGCCGCGACAATCCTCAAAACCGACACGCTCACGCTGGGTTTGTACGGAAAAATACGAATGTCGGCGGATTACGCCAATGCGGACGCAGACAGCAACGACGACGGCTTCAGCGTATCGAGCAATTCAAGCCTTTTTGGCATCAAGGGCAGCGTCCCTCTGAATCCAGGCTATCGGGCGCTCTTTCAGATCGAGCAGACGGTCCTCATGGATGTTGGCAACGGCAGCCTGGCGACGCGTAACACCTATGTCGGCGTTGGCACTCCTTACGGGCGCGCGCTCATGGGCCACATGGACACGCCTTTCAAGACGATGGGGCTGAAGTTCACCAACTACACGGTCACCGCCAGCGACCCCCACGTCATTCTCGGTGCGGCATCCACGGACAGCAGTCCGCGTCTGGATCTGCGGGGCAAGAACGCCATTCAATACATCAACAATTTCGGCCATGCGGCCAGCGTGCGGTTGATGTACTCGGCCGGCGCCCAGGACAAACAGGTCGGCATCGACGACGATCACACGAAGATGTACAGCGCGATGGCGACGTACAACGTGCTGCCGAAACTCCAGCTCGGTGCCGCGGGCGTCCGATACTCGAACCTGACGCCGGGGGCCGATGTTAACGCCTGGCGCGTCGGCGCACGCTACGCGTTCAACAAGTTCGCCTTCAAGGCCATTTTCGAAGACATCAACGCCAGTAATCTCCCGGCGCTCTCGCGTGCGGCCTTTGGTGGCAGCGTGGAGTATGCGATCTTGCCCAAGACCAAGATCGGCGTGCAGTGGATGCACGCAAACGAGTCGGACGCACAGAACGACGCAGCAGACCAATACAGCCTCACCCTGAAACATAGCTTCAATTCCGCGTTCCTCGCCTATGCGACCGTATCGACCACACGCAACGAGAACAGCGCCAGCTATCAACTCACCGGATACGGCCACGGCCAGAAGGTGTCCACCGTGGACGGGGGCAACCCCGCTGTCGCCTCCGTCGGCGCTCAGCTGAAGTTCTAAGACCCAATGATGGAAGTCTGCGCGGCCGAGGCGCTTCGCGAGCATGGTACTCTTGCATTGAGGAACCACAGCGAGCCGGCGTTCTCCCGCGCAGACCGCCATCCCCGCCCCCAAGGAATCGGAATTTGCCCCGGCGGGTCGCTCGCAATCGCCTCCGGGCCGGACTGAGGCCGCGCCAGCGGGTCCTGCCGGAATTCCTTCACCGCACCTGCAGCGGCGGCACCGCCCATGTCCATACAACAACTCCTCATTGCCGGCGCCATCGTGTTCGGGGCATCTCTATTGCGCGGACTCTCCGGCTTTGGATTCTCTTTGGTCGCAGCGCCCTTGTTCACCCTGCTGTGGGAACCCGCGCAAGCGATCCCCATGGCCATCCTCATGCAAGCGCTCAGCGCAGTACCCGCTTTCGTCCACCAGCGCGCGGACGCGGCATGGCCTATCGTAATCCGCGTTGCCGCAGGCTCCGCCCTGGGCATGCTGCCGGGGGCCGCCCTGCTCTTCTGGCTGCCGCCCCAGGCCACCCGCTTGATCATGGCGGGCCTGCTGCTGATGGCCCTCGGCTTGCTCGCCTTCGGCGTCCGGCTGCGGAAGCCGCTGGCGGTCCGCAACTACTGGTACGTGGGCATAGTGGCCGGCGGTGCCCAGATGCTTTCGGGCGCAGCCGGGCCACCGGTCATCGTCGCGCTGCTGGCTTCCCGTGAGCTGGATGCCACCGTCACCCGGGCCACCCTCACCGCCAGCTTCCTGCTGACCGGGCTGATCGGCCTGGTGCCCTTCATCGGCAACGATGGCCTCAGCACCATCCCGCCGTGGGACCTGGCCGCCCTGTGCCTGCCGCTGCTGGCCGGCTACTGGGCCGGCGACCGCCTGTTTCGCCTCACCGCCGACATCAACTACCGCCGGATTGCTCTGGGCGTGCTGTTTGGTGCCGTGCTGTCGATGCTGAAGCCTTTCATTGGGTGAGGGATGCGCGGGCTGCGCCCGCTTGGGCAGTCTCCGCTCAACTCCGGATATGCGAAGGACAAAAAAAAGCCAGCCGGAGGGGGCCGGCTGGCGAAGTGCGCAATGCGCGCAGGGTGGGAAGCATTACCTTGCGCCGCTCCCGCGTCGCGGGAGCGGCGCCGGGGTCACACGTAGTCCTTGTACTTGTCGAGCAAGCGAACCGGCTTGGACAGCGCGTCGCGGCGGAAGGGGTCGCCCAGCTCACGGGTGCACATGATCTCCAGCACAGTGGTCTTGCCCTGGTTCATCTGCATGTCCACGGCCTTCTTCAGCGCCGGCCCCACGTCCTCGAGCTTGTCAACGGTAACGCCTTCGGCGCCCATGGCCCGGGCAATCTCGGCGAAGCTCTGGTTTTCCAGCTCTCCGGCGATGAAGCGACGGTTGTAGAAGTCCACCTGGTTCTTCTTCTCCGCACCCCACTGGCGGTTGTGGAACACCACCGCGGTGACGGGAATGTTGTGCTGAACACAGGTCATGGTCTCCATCAGGCTCATGCGCCATGCGCCGTCACCGGCATAGGAGATGGCAGGCCGTTCCGGGGCCGCCACCTTGGCGCCGATGATGGTGGGGAAGGCGTAGCCGCAGTTGCCGAAGCTCATGGCGGCAAAGAAGCTGCGCGGCTTGTCGAAGCGCAGATAACTGTTGGCCACGGAGTTGATGTTGCCGATATCGGTGGACACCATCACGTCCTCGGGCATGGCCTTCTCCAGCTCCCGCAGAACCTGGCGCGGATGCAGCCAGTTGCCGGGCTCCTTCTTCTGCTCCTCGATCATGTCCAGGCTGTAGGGATCCCGCTCGTGGGTCCACTCGTCCAGCTCTTTTTCCCAGGCGTCCTTTTCGGCCTTGATGGTCTTGGCGCGTTCGTCCTTGGTGGTGTCGCAGGCCAGCTTGCGGCCGTCCAGGCGCTCCAGCAGGGCCTTGGCGGCGGCCTTGGCATCGCCGCAGATGCCGACGGAAACCTTCTTCACCAGCCCCAACATGTCGGAGCGAGCATCGATCTGGATGATCTTGGCGTTCTTGGGCCAGTAGTCCATGCCGTGCTGCGGCAGGGTTCCGAACGGCCCGAGCCGAGAGCCCAGGGCCACCACGACGTCAGCCTGGGAGATCAGCTTCATGCCCGCCTTGGAGCCCTGATAGCCCAGCGGGCCGGCCCACAGCGGGTGGCTGGCGGGGAAGGAATCGTTGTGCAGGTAGCTGTTAACCACGGGGGCACCCAGCCGTTCGGCCAGCGCCTTGCACTCCTCCACGGCCTCGCCCTGCACGACGCCGCCGCCGGAAACGATGACGGGGAACTTGGCATTGGCCAGCATATCGGCCGCCTCGTTCAGGCTGTTCTCGCCGCCCGCGCCCCGCTCCAAGGCTTGACCTCGGGAATCTCGGCCTCGATCTCGCCGTAGAAGTAGTCGCGCGGTATGTTCAACTGGGTGGGGCCCAGGTCGTTGAGGGCCCGCTGCATGCAGCGGCCGGTGAACTCCGCCATGCGCTTGTTGTTGTTGACGTGGCCCTGATAGACGGTGAACTCCTGGAACATCGGCAACTGGTTCGCCTCCTGGAAGCCGCCCAGCCCCATGCCCATGGTGCCGGCTTCCGGGGTAACGATCATGACCGGGCTGTGGGCCCAGTAGGCGGCGGCAATGGAGGTGACGCAGTTGCTGATGCCCGGGCCGTTCTGGCCGATACACACGCCGTGGCGTCCGCTCACGCGGGCAAAGCCGTCGGCCATGTGGCCGGCGCCCTGCTCGTGCACGACGGGGATGAAGCGGATGCCCGCCGGCGCAAAGATGTCCATGGCATCCATGAAGGCCGAACCCATGATGCCGAAGATATCGGTCACCCCGTTGGAGGCCATGGTCTCGACAAAGGCCTCGGAGGGGGTCATTTTCTGCGGCCCGGTCGCGACCGAACCCTTTGCCGGCGCACCCGCCGCGGCGGTCGCTTTGCTGGTTTTCGCCTTGCGGCTGGCTTGTTCGCTCATGATCTACGCCTCGTTCCTGCTGTAGGTGGATGATCCGATCGCTGATGCCCAGGGAGACGCCGTCTCATTTGCGAGGTTTCGCGGCCGTGCAAACGATCCGGCGCCTCCCTGCGACAGTCTCAAAATCTAGTTGCTGAACCTGACTCAGTCAAGTTGGATTCCGTTTTTCGATACGTTTTGTCTCTATTTTATGATATATATACAGGAAAGCAACCCTGCTTTACCCATTGGTGCGCCCGTCGCCACGACTCAACCGTAAGAGGCGGCGCAGCCGTACGTTTTTCCGCAAGACCTGGGAGCCTCAAGTGACGGAGTTCGACCTGGAAAGACCGGACAAGACCATGCCAGTCCGCACGCTGTTCGGCATCGACGCCGACCTGGAGGTGCCGGTGTTCAGCAGCCGCGACGACCACGTCCCGGACATCGACCCGGCCTATCGATTCAACCCGGAAGTCACCCTGGCCATCCTGGCGGGCTTCACCCGCAACCGCCGGGTACTGCTACAGGGGCTGCACGGCACGGGCAAGTCCACCCACATCGAACAGGTGGCCGCGCGCCTGAACTGGCCTTGCGTGCGCGTCAACCTGGACGGCCACGTCAGCCGCCTGGACCTGGTCGGGCGCGACGCCATCGTGATCCGCGACGGCAAGCAGGTGACGGAATTCCAGGAAGGAATGGTCCCCTGGGCGCTGCAGCGGCCGGTGGCATTGGTCTTCGATGAATACGACGCCGGCCGGCCCGACGTGATGTTCGTCATCCAGCGCCTGCTGGAGCGGGAGGGGAAGTTCACCTTGCTGGACCAGAGCCGGGTGATTACGCCCCACCCGAGCTTCCGGCTTTTCGCCACCGCGAACACAGTGGGCTTGGGCAACCTCAACGGCATGTATCACGGCACTCAGGCGCTGAACCACGCCCAGTTGGACCGCTGGAACATCGTCGCTTCGCTGAACTATCTTCCGGCCGAGGAAGAGGTGGCCATTGTCACCGCGCAGGTGCCCGAGAAGGCCGGCGAGCCCGGCCGCAAGCTGGTGGAACAGATGGTGGCGCTGGCCAATCTCACGCGCGAAGGATTTGCCGCGGGCGATCTCTCCACGCTGATGTCGCCGCGCACGGTGATCAGTTGGGCCGAAAACTGCCTGATCTTCCGCGACCCGGCACTGGCCTTCCGGCTGTCGTTCCTCAACAAGTGCGACGAAGCCGAGCGGCCGCTGGTGGCGGAATACTATCAGCGCTGCTTCGGGCAGGAGCTCAAGGAATCGTATCTGCTCGAAACCGGGAGCTGAGCGTGGGTAACGCGCAACAACGGGCAAAACGGCAGCAACGGATCGAGGAGCTATGCGCCGCCACGCTGCGGGCGCTAAGCGGCGACCGCGAACTGCACTACCGGGGGCGGCAGCTGCGGCGAGGCCTGCGCCCCCTGCCCGTCCACGCACCTCATCTGCGCACCGATCCCGCGGACGATGCCTTTCCGGCCCTGCGGGCCACGGTCGATGGTGTCTCCCTGCGCCTGCGGTTCTCCGATGCCCGGCTGCACGGCCGCCTTGCTCCCCGGGAACCGGTGGAGCGGATGATCTTCGAGCTGTTGGAACAACTTCGCGTGGAGACCTTCGTCCCCGAGGTGCTCCCCGGAATGGCAGACAACGTCCGGCGCCGCTTCGTGGACTGGTTGCAGGAGTTCTACGACTCGGGCCTCACGGAGAGTTCGCTGGGTATTCTGCTGTTCACCGTGGCTCTGGTCTGCCGGGCCCGCCTCACCGGCGAACCGGCACCCGAGCGTATGCAGGACGCCGTAGAAGCCACCCGGGCCTCGATCGCTCCACTGTTAGGCCACTCTCTGGCGGGCCTGCGCCGCCACCGCGCCGACCAGGCGGCCTACGCCGAGCATGCCTTGAAGCTTGCCCGCGCGGTCGGCGAGATGATCCGCGATGCCGTCGCAGACGACGATGCCCAGGATGAGGAATCGGATTCCGCCGAGCAGACGCTGGCCGCGTTTTCCCTGCTGCTGGATTTTGACGCCGGGGATGAGGAAACCATCGCCGCCGCCCAATCCGGCGACAGCAAGGTGTTGGAGGAATCGGAACAAGGCTATCGCATCTACACCACCCGCTATGACCAACGAATACAGGCCGCCTCGGAGGTACGCCCCGAACTTCTGCGGGAATACCGCCAACGCCTGGACCGCTTGGTGGCCGCCCAGCGGATCAACTTCCGCCGGGTCGTCAAACAACTTATGGCCGTCCTGGCGATTCCCCGCCGTGACGGCTGGTCGTTCGGTGAAGAGACCGGCCAGATCGACGGCCGACGCCTGGCGCAATTGGTCAGCACCCCTACGGAACATCGGCTGTTCCGGCGCGACCGCTACCGGCCCGGCGCGGACTGCGCAGTCAGCATACTGATCGACTGTTCCGGATCCATGAAGCAGCACGTGGAACCCCTGGCCGTGCTGGTGGATGTCCTCACCCGCGCACTGGAACAGGCACACGTGACCACCGAAGTGCTGGGCTTCACCACGGCCGCCTGGAACGGCGGCCGCGCTTGGCAGGACTGGCTTGCCGGCGGCCGACCCAAGACCCCGGGGCGGCTCAACGAAACCTGCCAGTTGATCTTCAAGGACGCTGAACACACTTGGAGGCGGTCCCGTCAAGGCATCGCCGCGCTTTTCAAAACCGATCTATACCGCGAAGGGGTGGACGGCGAGGCTGTGGAATGGGCCTGTAGCCGACTGGCGGCCCGCGCCGAGCGACGCCGGGTGCTTGTGGTCATCTCCGACGGCAGCCCCATGGACAGCGCCACAGCCTTGACCAACGACGCATACTATCTGGACAACCACCTCAGGGACGTTGTTGCCCGCCGGGAGGCGGAAGGCCAAGTGGAGATCGTCGGTCTCGGCGTAGGCCTCGATTTGAGCCCTTATTATTCCCGCAGCCTGGCCACGGACCTGTCCCAGGGGCTGGACCACATTCTCTTCCGGAGATCGCCGATTTGCTGGGCGGCCGTCATCGCCGCTGAGCCCGCTCGGCGGCGGTCCGGTGGAGGAAAACTTCAGAATATGGCAATATGAATTCCAGTTTTCGGAACCGCTCGGACGGGAGGACCGAGGGGTCAGATTGGTATCAACCAGAGGCTCAAATGACGCCAGACACGAATACGAACAAGGTAACCGAACCGGACAGACTCACGGGCGACACGCCAACCTTGCGCCTGTTCGCCCTGCTGGAGATCATCGCCACCCAGGACCAGCTACAGACGCTGCAAGGCCTTGTGGAAGCCACCGGCCTCCCTAAGCCGACCATGCACCGCATGCTGCAGCAATTGGAATCGGCCGGCATTCTCCAGCGCAACGGCGGCCGCTACTATGCCACCGGAATGCGGCTGCGGCGGCTGGCGGAGAATATTCTGCTCAACGACACCATCCACGCCGCCCGCCACGCCGTGCTCCAGCACCTGGTGGACGAAGTGGGTGAGAGCTGCAACATTACGGCGCTATCGGGTGCCGATGTTCTGTATCTCGACCGCGTGGACACCGCGGCGCCGCTGCGCTTCTACCTGCACGCCGGTTCTCGTGTACCGCTGCACTGCTCCGCCTCCGGCAAGCTGTTCCTGGCACAGATGGCGCCCTCCCAGCGCAAACGCCTGCTCAGTCACACGCCGCTGAAAGCATATACCGACAACACCATCACCGACCCGCAGCGACTGGAAGACGAACTCAAGAAGGTGCGCCGCGACGGTTACGCCTTCGACGCCGAGGAGTTCCTGTCGGGGCTGCTGTGCATCGGCATGCTTGTACCGACGCGTGGCAAAAGCACCCGATCCAACATCGGCGTGGCCATCCAGGCCCCCACCGTGCGAATGACCACGGAAAGGGCACTGGATCTCCTTCCCGCCCTGCGCCGGGCGGCCGACGCCCTGGCCGAGATCGAGTCGGAAGCGGATAGCTGATCGACCCGAAGCCGGCTGTTCGCGGCGAGGACCGCCGCTCCTACGAGAGATTGCGCGCTGGTAGGAGCGGTCGTGTCGACCGCGAATCGTCCAACGCTTCAGGGCTCAAAAGGAAACCAAGACAAGGAATTTAAAGCCCCTGCCCTGCTCCCGCCTCGTCATTCCCGCGAAAGCGGGAATGACGACTCAACACAGGTCTCCGCGTTCTTCCTGATCCGAAGGGCGATCAGGATCCAGCCTCCCGATCAGCCGCGATCATGTCCGCCCCCTTCTCCGCGATCATGATGGTCGGCGCATTGGTATTTCCGGAAACCAGCTCCGGCATGATGGAGGCATCCACCACGCGGAGCCCGCTCAGGCCCCGCACCCGCAGTCGTTCGTCCACCACCGCTGCCTCGTCCTGCCCCATTTTGCAGGTGCCAACCGGATGGTAGATGGTCTGGCTATAACGCCGCGCAGCCACCAGCAACTCTTCGTCCGTCTGATACTGCGCCCCGGGCACGAACTCCGAGAGAATGTGCGGAGCCAGGGACGGAGCCTCCGCAATGCGGCGCGCCAGGCGCACGCCGCCGATGATCACCGGATGGTCGCGCTCGTCGGAGAGATAGTTGGGCTGAATGGCCGGATACTGCGTCGGATCTGCGGAGCGGATCTCGATGCTGCCGCGGCTATAGGGCCGCAACTGGCAGACGGACGACGTAAACGCGGAAAACGGATGTGCGCCTTCACCGGGCTTGTCGGCGCTTAGCGGCTGCATGTGAAACTGAATGTCCGGGCGTTCCACGTCCGGGCTGCTGCGCGTGAAAATCGCCACCTGGCTAGCAGCCAGCGTCAGCGGACCGGACCGGAACAACATGTATTGCAGCCCGATCCACGCCTTGTTTATAAGGCTGTTCACCTCATCGTTGAGCGTGCGCTCGCGCGTTTTGAACACCAGTCGGACCTGCAGGTGATCCTGCAGGTTCCTGCCCACGCCGGGCAGATTCAGAATAGGGGTTACGCCGGCCTGCTGCAGGACCTCGGCCGGCCCCACTCCGGAACACTGCAGGATCTGCGGCGAACCGATGGCGCCGGCAGACAGAATCACCTCGGCGCCCGCCATAGCCTTGCGAAGCTCGCCGCCCTGCAGGTATTCCACTCCCACCGCGCGTTTGCCCTCGAACAGAACCCGGGTGGTCTGGGCGTGAGTCTCTACCGTCAGATTGGGACGCCCGCGCGCCGGGCGCAAAAAGCCCTTGGCGGTACTCCAGCGAAAGCCGTTGTGGGCTGTCTGCTGGAAGTAGCCAACGCCTTCCTGGCTGGCGCCGTTGTAATCGGTGTTGTAGGGGATCCCGACTTCCTGGCTCGCGGCGATAAAGTAGTCGGCGATGGGCCGGCGCAACCGCAGGTCCGAAACCTTCAGCGGGCCGCCCACGCCATGATATTCGTCGGCGCCGCGCTGCTGGTCTTCCGATTTCTTGAAGTACGGCAGTACCTCTTCATAGCTCCAGCCGGTGTTTCCCAATGCAGCCCAGCGGTCGTAGTCCTCCCGCTGGCCGCGGACGTAAAGCAGGCCGTTCAGCGAGCTGGAACCGCCCAGGACCTTGCCCCGGGGCCATTGCAGCTGCCGTCCGTCGATGCCCGGATCCGGCTCGGTGACGTAGCACCAGTCGAACTTGGGATTGTGCATGGTCTTGAAGTAACCCACCGGAATGTGGATCCAGGGGTTGCGGTCAGGGCCGCCCGCTTCCAGCAACAACACCCGCACCCGCGGGTTCTCCGAAAGCCGGTTGGCAAGGACGCAGCCCGCAGAGCCGGCGCCCACCACGATATAGTCAACCTCGACTGACATTTGCTTGAGCCTCTTGTTTCACCGGGCTCGGCCGCTGAAACCGCCCGATTGATTGAATATTGAACCAAATCGTCTCAATATACGATATATATACAGTGGTACATTCGGACGGGAATGCCAAGTGGAATTTCCCTCCTGAGCGCAAAATGAACCGAAAACAGGGCCAAACAGACCACCATTGGACCACCACACCCTCCGCCGAGGGCGACGATGGCGAGGAGTGGGCCGCGCCACCGGCCACCAATGAGGACTTGCGGCGCCTGCGCCCCCTTGCCGTGCTGGAACACCTGACACGGGCCTCCGAGCCCCTCACCCGCGCCCAACTGGCCCGCTCCTTGGGCGTCCCCAAGACCACACTGATGCGGCTGCTGCGCGCCATGGAGAACCGGGGTTACGTGATGGGCATGCCCGCCGAGCGCGGCTTCGTGCCCGGTCCCCGGGCCATAAACCTGGCCCTGCGCACCCTGCGCGGCCCCAATATCCGCCGCGAATGCCGCAGCGCTCTCCGGGAGCTGGTCCTCAAGCTCGGCGAAACCTGTAACCTGAGCGTCCCCGATGCCGGACGCGTTCTCTATGTGGAACGGGTGGAAACAACCGAACTGCTGCGCCTGCATCTACTGCCCGGCACCTGGGTGCCCATGCACAGCACGGCCAGCGGCAAGCTGTTTCTGGCATCCCTGCCGCTCTATGAACGCCGCCGCGCCCTGGACCAGTTGCAGCTTCGTCGATCCACACCACGCACACTGGTGGACCGCGCCGCGCTGGAAGCCGAGCTGGCACGCATCGCCCAGCGCGGAGTGGGTATCGACAACGAGGAATTCGTGCAAGGCATGGTGGGAATCGCCGTACCCGTGCTTTCCGGCGACGGCCGCGTGTTGGCTGCGGTGGCCTGCCACGCTCCCACGGCCCGCCGGTCCCTGGACGACCTGCGGAAATCCGTGCCCGACCTTCAACGAGCGGCCGAGGCCATCGCGCCTGCGTTGTCACCAGCCCGATAATGCGGGCGCGGCATAAGCCGACAGCGGGGCGCGCCTCCGACGGGATAATTGTTCAGTACAGAAGACACGGAGCGAGGTTGTTCGCGGCGATGAACGCCGCTCCTACAATTTTCGGTAGGAGCGGCGTTCATCGCCGCGAACGGTCGGCTTCAGATCACACCCGCTTGTAGACCTCGGCGCCCTGATCGCGGAACTCCTTGGCCTTCTCCTCCATGCCGCTTTCCACCGCCTGCTGGGCATCGCCGATGCCCTGCTTGGCGGCGTACTCCCGCACCTCCTGGGTGATCTTCATGGAGCAGAACTGCGGCCCGCACATGGAGCAGAAGTGCGCCACCTTGTGGGCGTCCTTGGGCAGGGTCTCGTCGTGGTATTCACGCGCCCGGTCCGGGTCCAGGCCCAGGTTGAACTGGTCGTCCCAGCGGAACTCGAAGCGCGCCTTGGACAGCGCGTTGTCCCGGATCTGGGCGGCCGGGTGGCCCTTGGCCAGATCCGCGGCGTGGGCGGCGATCTTGTAGGTGACGATGCCTTCGCGCACGTCGTGCTTGTTGGGCAGGCCCAGATGCTCCTTGGGCGTGACGTAGCACAGCATGGCGGTGCCGAACCAGCCGATCATGGCCGCGCCGATACCCGAGGTGATGTGGTCGTAGCCCGGGGCAATGTCGGTGGTCAGCGGGCCCAGGGTGTAGAACGGCGCCTCGTCGCAGCACTCCAGCTGCTTGTCCATGTTCTCCTTGATCAGCTGCATGGGCACATGACCGGGGCCTTCGATCATCACCTGGCAGTCGTGCGCCCAGGCGATCTGGGTGAGCTCACCCAGGGTCTCCAGCTCGGCAAACTGGGCTTCGTCGTTGGCATCGGCGATGGAGCCGGGGCGCAGGCCGTCGCCCAGGGAGAAGGCCACGTCGTAGGCCTTCATGATCTCGCAGATCTCCTCGAAGTGCGTGTAGAGGAAACTCTCCTGGTGGTGGGCCAGGCACCACTTGGCCATGATGGACCCGCCCCGGGAGACGATGCCGGTGACCCGCTTGGCGGTCATGGGCACGTAGGGCAGGCGCACGCCGGCGTGTATGGTGAAATAGTCCACGCCCTGCTCGGCCTGCTCGATCAGGGTGTCGCGGAAGATCTCCCAGGTCAGCTCCTCGGCCTTGCCGTCCACCTTCTCCAGGGCCTGGTAGATGGGCACGGTGCCCACCGGCACCGGGGAGTTGCGGATCATCCACTCGCGGGTCTCGTGGATGTTCTTGCCGGTGGACAGGTCCATGATGGTGTCCGCCCCCCAGCGGGTGGACCAGACCATCTTCTCCACTTCCTCGGCAATGGAGGAGCTGACCGCGGAGTTGCCCATGTTGGCGTTGATCTTCACCAGGAAGTTGCGGCCGATGATCATGGGCTCGCTTTCCGGGTGGTTGATGTTGTTGGGAATGATGGCCCGGCCCCGGGCCACTTCCTCGCGCACGAACTCCGGGGTGATCTCCGCGGGGATCTGCGCCCCGAACGACTGCCCGGGGTGGTAGTTGAGCCGCCCCTGCTCCCGGGCCAGATCCAGCCGCTGGTTCTCGCGGATGGCGATGTACTCCATCTCCGGGGTGATGATGCCCTTGCGGGCATAGTGCATCTGCGTGACGTTGGCCCCGGCGCGGGCACGCCGCGGGGCGCGGATATGCTCGAAGCGAAGATGCGCCAGGTCCGGCGCCTCCTGCCGGGCGCGGCCGTAGGCGGAGGTGGGACCGGAGAGCCGCTCGGTGTCGTCCCGCTCCTCGATCCAGCCCTCGCGCAGCGCCTCCAGACCCTTGCGCAGGTCAATCTCCACGTCCGGATCCGTGTACGGCCCCGAGGTGTCGTAAACATAAACCGGCGGATTCTTGTCGAATCCAAAACTCAGCGGCGTGTCCTCCAGCGTGATCTCACGCATGGGCACGCGCACGTCGGCGCGGCTGCCGGAGACATAAACCTTCCGCGAATTGGGAAAGGTACGGCGGGCTTCCTCGCCCAGACTCTCGGCATCCTTGCGAAACTCCTCCGGAATGGCGCTCATAATGATTCCCTCCGAGTGCGGGTATGGGGGATGTTTGTTGGGCTCCGCGGGTGGCTGGACAGGGCCGTCAGGCGGCGCCGCCCGGCTCCCCATCCGAACCCTGGGATTCGGCCTCGGCCGCCTGGGCTTGGACGGCGGTGACCGCGATCAGTCGATAGATATCCTCCGCCGAGCACCCTCGGGAGAGATCGTTGGCCGGTTTGCGAAGCCCTTGCAGGATCGGGCCAATCGCCTTGGCGCCAGCCAGCCTTTCGGCCATCTTGTATCCGATGTTACCCGCCTCCAGGCTGGGGAATATCAGGACATTGGCAAGCCCCTTCACCGCAGACGACGGTAGCTTGCGCATACTCACGGCCGGCACCAGACCGGCGTCGAGCTGAAGCTCACCGTCGATCAGCAGGTCCGGCAGGCGCTGGCGCACCAGCTCCGTGGCCGCCGCCACTTTGCTCACCCGGGGATGCTCCGCGCTGCTGTTCGTGGAGAACGACAGCATCGCCACCCGCGGCTCCACCTGGAGCAGGCTGCGGGCGCTCTGCGCCGCCGCTATGGCGATCTCGGCCAGTTCCTCCTCGTTGGGGTCCACCACCAGCCCGCAATCGGAAAAGATCAAGCCTCCTTTTACGGTGTGGTGGTCCTCGCAGAGCATCATCAGGAAAAAGCTGGACACCAGTTTGGATCCTGGCGCCAAGCCGACGACCTGGATGGCCGAGCGAACGGTGTCCGCCGTGGAGTGCACTGCGCCGCCAATGGAGCCATCGGCATCGCCCAGCCGCACCATCAGATTGGCGAAGTTCAGCGGGTGGGCGGCCTGTTCCAGCGCGGCCTCCGGGGTCATGCCCTTGTGCCGCCGCAGCGCCAGGAGTTCATCGGCGTACGCCTGGAGCCGGTCGGATTTCGCCGGATCCACCACGGCGAAGGCATCCGCATTCACGCCCAGTTCTTGGGCACCGGCGCGTATCCGCTCCGGGCGCCCCAACAGCGTCACACGCGCCAAGCCGGCATCGGCGGCCATCGCCGCTGCGCGGATCACGCGCTCGTCCTCACCCTCGCTCAGGACAATGTGCCGGGGGTTCCGGCGTGCTTGCTCCTCGATATCATCAAACACCTTCATGACGGAACCTCGACTGCGTAGCATCTCATATATGTCATATACTTCATTCCAGTAACGTCTGAACCGCTACCGGGATAAACCCACGTCGCGGCTTCATCTTCCAGCGAAGCCATTGCGGCTTGAACGAGGTCGGCCATGCGCGCTACCACTGCCACTCCACTTCATTACGAGGTCACCGGTGAAGGTTCGTGGCTGGTCCTGATCCATGGCAATACGCTGGACCAGCGCATGTGGGACGATCAGGTACCGACCTTTTCCCGGCATTACCGGGTACTGCGTTACGACCTGCGGGGTTTCGGGCGGTCTCCCCTTCCGGGAACGCGCCGATACAGCCACGCGCTGGATCTCCGAAACCTGCTCGATCACCTGGGATGCCGGCGGGCCCATATCCTGTGTTCGTCCATGGGCGGCCGGGTCGCGGTGGATTTCACCTTGGCCTTCCCGGACAGGGTGGACCGACTGATCACCGTGGATGCCAACTTGGACGGCTACGAGTTCGCCGATACACCGCCCACTGCCATCGCCACCGCGGTGGCCCGTTCCAAAGGTGTTGCCGCCGCCCGGCGCGAGTGGCTGGCGCATCCCATGTTTGCCCCGGTTCTCACACTCCCCGGTCCCGGCCGCCGGATTCGCGACATGGTGGAAACCTATTCCGGCTGGCATTGGCTCAACGCCGATCCTCACCGGGCGCTTGCTCCCACCGGCATCGAGCGCCTGGAGAGCATTGCCGCGCCGACTCTGGTCGTCGCGGGCACAGAGGATGTCCAAGACTTCCGACGGATCGCCGACGTACTGGCCGCCCGCATTCCCAACGCCGTCAAGGAGCTGCTCCCGGACATCGGGCACATGCCCAACATGGAAGCCCCGGCGATGTTCAATGAACTGATTCTGGGATTTCTCGGCTAGTTCCGGCACCAAACCGCCATCGACGTACCACCCCCTGGGAATCCTGGCGATTCCCACAGCACCGCGCTTGCCCGCGCTTTGCATTTGCCGAAACGGACGGCGATCGACTGCGCGCCCCATCTCGACCTTTCCAGCCCTGCGATCAACCATCTCCATTACCATATACTGAGACATTTCGTTCCGATTTAAAAGACATCAATCGCCATTCCAGCCGCCGGCGGTCGCGTGGGGACATCAGGGCCATTTGCAAATTCCCCCTTGCACAATCCGCATATGTGGTCTAAAACTGAGACGTATTGGCTCAAATTGTGGAACTTTCGCATGACGGAGCATCGGCCTCGATGAGCTCGACGACTCAAGCGCCGTCCCTGCGAAGCCCCAAGGAGCCATGAAGAGAACGGGCGCCAAGAAGGCCCGGACACGAGGAGGAGAACCGATCTTTTGCCGCGCAGGCCGCGGCGCCCTCAACACCGCACCCGGTGACGGCGCGGTGACGTTCTCCGGTCAACACAGCCAAGACGGAGCGACCGATGACGCAATCCACAGACAAGGAGCAATCGTTTCGGCGGGCGATTGAGATCCTGGACATGCCGGCAGTATGGCTGGGCAAGACAGCCGCATGGCTGATCCTTCCCATGGCCGGCGCCCTGGTTTACGAAGTAGTGAGCCGCTATGTGTTCGGAGCCCCGACCATCTGGGCCTACGACGTCACCTACATGTTCTACGCCACCATCTTCATGATCGGCGCGGCGTACACCCTGTGCCGTGACGAACACGTGCGGGCGGACTTTCTCTACAACCGCCTGTCGCTGCGATGGCAGGGCGTGATCGACGCGACCTGCTACATCGTCTTGTACTTTCCGGCCATCGGGGTGTTCACCTGGCTGACGTATCAGTACGCCATGCGCTCCTGGGGAATGCACGAAACCATTCCCACCAGCCCGTGGATGCCGGTCATCTATCCCTTGAAGACCGTCATGCCTGTCGCCGGACTGCTGCTGCTGATCCAAGGCGCGTCGGAGCTCCTCAAGAGCCTCTACTGCGTCGTCACCAACAAACGTTTCAGGAAGAACTAAGAATGGCCAACTCAACTCTCGGGTTTATTGGGCTGGCGCTGATCTTCGTCGGCCTGCTTTCGGGATTCCCGATGGCATTCATGTTCCTGTTCATCGCGCTGGCCGTAGGCTACGCGGGAATCCATGAGCAGGTCTTCTATCTGCTGACGCTGCAAGTGTTCGGCACCATGACCAACACAACGCTTGCGGCCATCCCGCTATTCCTGTTCATGGGCTACATCCTCGAGCAATCGGGACTAATGGACAGGGTGTTCAGGGCATTGAGGATGATACTGGCGCGGGTGAACGGCTCGCTGTACCTCATCACCCTGCTGGTGGCCACGATCTTCGCCGCCGCCACGGGCATTGTCGGCGCTTCGGTGAGTCTTCTCGGGGTGATGGCCGCGCCGGTGATGATGGAATCCGGCTACGACACCCGGATGTCAGCCGGAGCCATATCCGCCGGCGGCACCCTGGGCATTCTGATCCCGCCCAGCATCCTGCTGATCGTGATGGGCCCCGTAGTGGGCGTACCGGTTTCCGATTTGTTTGCCGCGGCCATCCTGCCCGGCCTGATGCTGGCCACGATCTATATCGCCTACACCCTGATCCGAAGCGCCATCAACCCCAAACTGGGACCACCCGTCGCCAGCGCCGACAACGTCGCCACGGCCGGCGAGAAGCTCTACGAGCTACTGGTGGGCGTGCTGCCGGTGGCCGCCGTGATCGCGGCCACCCTGGGCGTGATCCTGGCCGGCATCGCAACGCCTACGGACGCTGCCGGCACCGGCGCCGTCGCCGCCCTGGTGCTGGCCGTTGGGTACCGGCGTCTGGACTGGCGGAAGTTCAAGATCGCCGTGTTCCGCACGACGCTCACCACGACCATGATCATGTTCCTGCTGGTGTCTGCCAATTTCTTCGGCGCCGTGTTCTCGCGCCTGGGCAGCGACCAGGTGCTCACTCAGTTCCTGCTGAACCTGCCCCTCAGCGGCACGGCCATGCTGGTCCTGATGCTTGCCATCGTCTTCCTGTTGGGCTCGCCGCTGGAGTGGATCCCCATCGTTATCGTGGTGGTGCCCATCTTCATGCCCACCGTGCGGGAAATGGGTTTCGATCCCCTGCGGTTCTCCATCCTGGTGGCAGTCACCCTTCAGACCTCCTGGCTGACGCCGCCCATGGCATTGTCGTCGTACTTCCTCAAGGGCGTCGTGCCCTCCTGGAAGATGGGAGATATCTACAGAGGCCAGGTCCAGTTCATCGTGCTGCAGTTGATTGTGGTGGGCCTATTGCTGGCCTTCCCGGCACTGACGCTGTACCTGCCGTCCGTAATGGGTAACTGAACTCGGTGCGGCGGCAAGGCTCGCCGCGGCGCCGCACCGGAATTACCGCGACTAGATCCACAGCAGAGGAGGACCAACCGTAATTCAGCAGCAAATGCCATTGATTCCATATCGAGTCCACGGATGACAGCATGAAGAGTGAGGAGAGAAAGATGTTGAGGAGATTCAAGAAAGCCCTGGTGGCGAGCGCCGTGATCGTCGGCTTGGCCGCCGCATCGCCGGCCTGGTCGGCCGACCAGAAGGTTTACAAGATGAGCATCCAGACCGCGGTTCCCTCCGCGAGTCTGTTCTACGAGCTGCTGGACGACCTGGCCAAGAACGTGGACACCATGTCCAGTGGCCGACTGAAGATCGAGGTGCTGCCCGCGGGCGCCGTGGTCGCTCCCTTCGATATTCTGGACGCAGTCTCCCAGGGCGTGGTCCAGGGCGGCTACGCCTGGGCCAACTACTGGTCCGGCAAAAACCCGGCCTACGTACTGTTCACCAACGTGCCCGCCAGCACCGGCATGGACCAGGACACCTTGATGTCGTGGTTCTACTACGGTGGTGGCCAGAAGCTTTATGAAGAGCTGAACCAGAAGGTCATGGGCCTGAACACCGTGCCGTTCATGGTGCAGCCGGTGGGCCCCGATCCGCTGGGCTGGTTCAAGAACCCCATCAACAACATGGAAGACTTCCAGAAGGTGAAGTATCGGGCGCCGCCGGGAATCTCCGGCAAGACCTACAAGGAGATGGGCGTGGCCGCCGTTGCCATGCCGGCGGCCGATATCGTGCCGGCGGCCCAGCGCGGCGTCATCGATGCGGCAGAGTGGGCCAGCCCCTCCGACGACCGCCACCTGGGTCTGCAGAAAGTCTTCAAGTACTACTACCTGCAAGGCCTGCACCAGGAAAGCGACATCGGCGAGCTCCAGGTGAACAAGAAGTTCTGGGACAGCCTGCCCAAGGACCTGCAGGCCATCTTCCGGACGGCGGTGAAGGCCCAGGTCGCCCAGACCTACGCGGCCGACATCTACGAGAACTCCAAGGCTTTGCACGAGCTCATCAAGGGTGGCACCCAGGTCCGCGACACACCCAAGGACTACTATCCGAAATTCATCAAGGCCCAGAACAAGGTCATCAAGGAGTATGAGAAGGATCCCTTCTTCAAGAAGGTCCTGGACTCCCAGACCGAGTTCGCCAAGATGGTGTATCCGTACCACAGCCGGACGCTTGAGCTGTACTACAACCTCGTAAAGACCGCTCACGAGGAGCAGCAACAGGACCAGAAGTCCTCCGGCAAATAGCCGATCTACAGGAAGGGGGCGGGCCGAAGGGCCCGCCCCATCCTCGGGCAGGATTCCAGACTGATGGCAAGGGTACGCTCTGATACGACGCGCACCTTGCATCGCGGAGGTAACGAAGATGAAAGCCAGAGACGTGATGACGCCCGAAATCATTTCGGTGGCGCCTGAAACACCGGTCAAGGAAATTGCCGAGACCATGATCAAGTACCGCATCAGCGGCGTGCTGGTGTTGGATCCAAAAGGCGCCGTGGTGGGGTTGGTCACCGAAGGCGATCTGCTGCGGCGCCCCGAGATCGGAGCAGAGGATCACCGCGGCAGCTCCCTGCTGTCTCTATTCGAACACCCCGACCGGCGGCCCGCCGAGTATGCACGCAGCCACGGGCACCGGGCCGAGGACATAATGACTCGGGATGTGATCTCGGTGGACGAGGAAACCTCGGTGGCCGAGATCGCACGCCTGCTGGAACGGCGCCACATCAAGCGCGTTCCGGTGCTGCGCAAAGGCCGGGCGGTGGGCATCGTCAGCCGGGCAAACCTTGTGCAGGCCCTGGCCGCAGTAAGCGCCCGCAGCCCGGAGCCCCCCAAGGAGGACAGGAAACTGCGCGATCGGATCATGGAGGCATTTGCAGACGCCGGCATAGACGCCCGGTTCCTGAACGTGATCGCTCACGAAGGGAAGGTGGAGGTTTGGGGCACGGTACGCTCCGAGGCGCAACTCAAGGCCGTGCAGGTAGCGGTCGAGGATGTGGTGCCGGCCGAGCGGGTCGAGTCCCACGTCACTATCCTGCCTGAATCGCTACGCGTAGGCCTGTGGGCCGATTAACGCGCGCCGAAGGGGTGGTTGTGGGCCTTGCGGTTTCCGCCCTTCACTGGAACGTGGGCCCCGATGATAGTCGAAATGTGTCTCGAATATAATAAAGTGCGGTGATACCGTTATGCCGGCCGTGCCTTTGCGGACCCGCTGCAGCCGCGCGCCATAACTCATGGAGGTGCAAGGTTGGACAAGACTCGCCAGAGGAGATCGACCGGAGAACGGTTGCTCAACGTGCTGGAATCCCTCACCCAGCGGGATCGGCCGCTGACCGTCCCCGAATTGACCGAAATCGTCGGCCTGCCCAAACCCACCGTTCATCGCCTGGTGAGCTTGCTGGAAAGTATCGGTTACGTAATCAAAGATCCCGCCGAACGTCGCCTGATGCCGGGACCCGCGCTGCACCGGCTGGCCCTGCACGTCATCCAGAGCCAAGGCCTGTCGGCCGCCCGGCACGCAATCCTGAAAAGGCTAGCCGATGCCGTAGGCGAAGCATGCAACCTCGTCCTTCTGGACGGGGATCAGCTGATCTACGTCGACCGTGTCGACACCGCGTGGCCGTTGCGGCTGCGGTTCGAGGTGGGCTCCCACGTCCCGCTGCATTGCACCGCCTCCGGCAAGCTGCTGCTGGCGCTTCAGCCCAGGCGTCTGCGCGACCGACTGATTTCCAACATTGAGCTGGAAGCCTACACGCCCCGCACCACCACCAGCGTTGACGCCCTCCGAACCGAGCTGCAGGCCATCA
Organism: uncultured Gammaproteobacteria bacterium; assembly: GCA_963711725.1. Lineage (GTDB taxonomy): Bacteria > Pseudomonadota > Gammaproteobacteria > Nitrococcales > Aquisalimonadaceae > CAVQFO01. Next base: position 21,023 of record CAVQFO010000025.1, read on the forward strand.
GCCGCGATCGCATCGGCCAGGACGATCAGGAGTTTCTCTCCGAGATGGCGGCGGTATCGGTGCCGGTGGAAACGCCCCAAGGCCCCCCTATTCTGGCGCTTTCCATACATGCACCGACGGTGCGGCGCAGCATCGACGATCTGCGTGGCTTCGTACCGCGGTTGCGCGAAGCCGCGGCGGCTATTTCCGAAACGATGCACTGGACGGCAGAGGACGGGGAGAAAGCGGGTAAATCCTCAGCCACGCAGAAGACGCCTACCGTCAGCTAGCCGTTTGCGGGGGTTCCGCAACGGCCGACACCGTCGTCTTTCACGGCTCGGGAAACGGCGCTTCGCAATGCGTTGACGGCCCAGCCGACAGCGCGCAGCAGCAGCGTGTCCGAGCTCCGGTAAACGTCGCGAATCAGCCGGTCAGAAGCATTCCAGTCGATCCCGGAAACATTATTGGATGAGTTGTCGTGCCGCATTGGACCTCCTGTGGAAAATGCCGCAGTGCATCATTTGTTGTGGTGCAGCATAAGGCAAATCTGATCCAGAGTCCAGCCCAGAATCTCTTTTTATGATACTTTTTGTCTCGTTCATAGATGATCCATGTCAATTAGTGTGGCATGATTCCAAGATGCGCGCGGTTTCGCTCTATACCGCTCCGGCGCCCAAAGTCCAGCCGCGCGCCGCAGATCTCGCACCTCCCCGCCGAGGCGCGCGATTCTTGCCAATACACCCGAACCGGGAGACCGCATGGGAGATTCACTGCTGCCCTTTCTCGCAGCCGTTGCGCTGGGCGCCTATGCCCAGGCGGTCACGGGTTTTGCGCTGGGAATCTTCGTGCTGGCCGGAGTAGTCATTCTGGATGTCAGCTCCATCAGCGTGACCGCCACCGCCCTGAACATCATGACCCTTGCAACCGGAACGGTGGTCGTTCTCCCCCGCCTCCGCAAGGTGCACTGGAAAATCGTGGCCATGACCGCATCCGGCCTGATCCCCGCCATGGTGGTCGGAGTCCTGGCGCTCAATTATCTGAGCGCCCACGCTCAAGTCTTGTTGCGCCTGCTGCTGGGGATGCTCATCGTGGCGGGCGGCTTGATACTCATCTGGAAGCCCCAGCCAAGGAAAGAGGTGTCGGCCATGTCGGGATTTCTGGTCATGGGTGCGCTCGGTGGCATTCTAGGCGGGCTGTTCAGCGTTCCGGCACCGCCACTGGTCTACCAGCTATATCGCCAGCCGCTGCTCCTCGTGACCATTCGTACCACCATGATTTCCCTGTTCTGCATAATGGGGATCGGCAGGCTGGTGGTAGTCGGCGCGCAAGGTCATATCGGCCTGCCCGTGCTGCAGATGGGGGCCTCGGCCGTGCCGGTGGTAGTGGCGGCCGCTTGGCTGGGCAATCGCTACCCGCCCCGCATATCCGACAAGGCCATGCGCCGCGGCGTGTTCGCGCTGCTGATGGTGGTCGGCCTTTTTATAATCGTGTCGTCACTGCCCTAGAGTCACGCTGAAACCGTTCCAAACCACGAACAGCACGAAGTTCACGAAGGCTGGTATTTCCTTCGTTTCCGTTTGGCCGTTCATGGTTTGGCAGTGGCGCGACGACACCCGCCACCGTTCGGATTCGCCGGATTTTGACGCGCCTCAGCCTGAGGGGGTCGGGTCCGTGGAGGAAAACGCCTCCAACTCGTTCGCACGAGCGATGACGGCATCCAGTGCCGGGTATTTGCCCTCCGGCATTAGCGCATCGTCGATCAGGCGCAGGAACACACCCATGACCGCCGTGCTGACGTCGGCTTGTGACAGGTTCTCGCCGGTGAGCCAGGGACCTTTGACCTGGGTTTCCAGCCAATTCAGTCCCGAGCCGATCTGGCCGCGGTTGTGCTCAAGCCACGGCGGGTGGACCTTGTCCTCGGGGCGCATCACCACCTCGTAACGCGCGGCAGCGCCCTTCTCCATGATGCCCACGGCGGCGGCCGTCAGCCGCATCACCTCCCGGCGCTCCGGCCCGGCGGGAGGCGTAAGAGCCCGCTCGGGGCCAACCTGCTCATCCAGGTAATCCAGAATGGCGCTACTGTCGAAGAGCACCTCGCCGTCATCCAACACAAGTGCCGGAATCCGGCCTACGGGGTTCATCCGCCGGACCTCGTCCAGGTTTTGCCAAGCCGTCAGGGGCTTGCTCTCGAACGGGATTCCCAGCAGCTTCAGGCTGACGGCTACACGCCGGGTGAACGGTGACATATACCGGCCGATCAACAGCATCGCCCTCTCCTAGTACGGAAATAAGGAAACCATGCGGGCAACGCCGGGCCGCCACGGCGGACCCGGCATTCCCGATTCAGCAATCCGTCATCCGGCCTCGGAAAGCCCGAATGAGCGGATCCATTGCCGTTCGGTCAGCGCCTTGGCCAGGGTGCCGATGGCCGAATCACCCATGGGATAGTCGGTCTTGATGGGACCTGCGGCCTTGAGGGCGTTGTACTCCTGGTCGTTGTAGAAGATGGACAACAGCACGTCTTCGTCTGACTTGGACGGTCCCAGGCGCTTGCGGGCGGCCTTCACCTGGGGCTCGATGTAGGCGCCGGTGCGGCCGGTTACAGGCTCCTGCCCCCGGGTGATCTTGTCGAACAGATTCGGGTCGATCTTGCCCGGCACCTCGCCGAAGTAGCCCAACACGTACTGCCGAACTTCGTCGGCCACGGCGTCGTAGCGGTTCTTGCTGGTGATGTTGAGGAAGGCCTGGGTGGCCACGTACTGTGCGAACGGGCTCACCAGGATGGGGTAACCCAGATCCTTGCGCACGCGTCCGGCCTCTTCCAACAGTTCGTGCAAGCGGTGACTCATGCCCATGCCGTCCAACTGAGCCTGGAGGTTGGAGATCATGCCGCCGGGCACCTGATGGTGATAATGGAACTCGTCGTAGTCCCGGATCTCCCCCACCGGCTTGCCTTCCTTCCAGGCGATGTAGCGCAGCTTGTCGGCCACCTGCTCGATCTCGTCCAGGTCCATGGGTACGTCGAAGCCGGCGTGCCGCAGGTTGCTGGTGACGCTCTCGGTGGCCGGATGAGAGGCGCCGTTGGCCAGCGTCGAGGTAGCGGTGTGCAACACGTCCGCGCCGTACTGGGCGCAACGGAACAGCACGTAGGGCGCCAGACCGGACAGACAGTGGCTGTGCACCCCGAGTGGCAGCTTGCCGCAGGCTTTCTTGGCTGCCGGCACCAGCGTCGCCGCGCGTTCGGGCGTGAGCAGCCCGCTGGGGTCCTTGAGCCAGATCGCATCCGCACCCAGCTTGATCATTTCCTTGATCTTCCTGACGTAGTATTCGTCGGTGTGAACGGGGCTGTCGGTGTAGACAAAGCCGGCCGAGGTGTACATCCCCACTTCCTTGGCGGCCTTGATGGGCACTTCCAGATTGCGCACGTCGTTCAGTGCATCGTAGGTGGTGTGATAGGTGATGCCGCTGGCGGCCACGCGCTCGGCGGTAAGCTTCACCACGTCATCCGCGAAGTACTTGAAGGTGAACAGACTCTGGCCGCGATGATGCAGGATCAGCGGCGTCTTCTTGGTCCAACTGCTGAGGATGCGCATCCGCTCGAACGGATCTTCCCGCAGGAAGCGCACGGCAACGTCGAACACGGCGCCGCCGACCAGGTCAATGGCCTCGAAGCCCGCGTTGTCCAGGTGGCCGATGATGGGTTTCATCATGGCCGTGGTCATCCGGGTCGCCCACAGGCATTGGTGGGCATCCCTCAAGGTTACGTCGATCAGTTTAACTTGCTTGCGCCCACTCATAGAGCCTCCCGATGTTGTCGTCCACCCACCGCGTGTACACGTCGCCGCTTTCGAACTCCGGCTGTTCCATCAACAGCAGGTAGAAGGGAATGGTGGTGGATACTCCCTGGACGCGAAAATTGGACAGCACCCGGCGAGACCGCTCCAGCGCCTCCTCGCGGGTGGCCCCACCGATGATCAGTTTGCCGAGCAGCGAATCATAGTGAGTCGGCACCTTGTAGCCGGGGTAGACATGGGAATCGAGCCGCACACCGCGTCCGTGTCGACAGTCCCACTGAGCCACGGTGCCGGGTGAGGGCTGGAAGCCCTGAGAGGCATCCTCGGCATTGATGCGCCATTCAATGGCATGGCCCCAGGGTTTCTCCGCGGGCTTCTTGATGTTCAGGTGCTCGCCGGCGGCGATACGCAATTGCTCCAGGACGATATCCACGCCGGTGACCATCTCGGTGACCGGGTGTTCCACCTGAACGCGGGTGTTCATCTCAATGAAGTAGAAGCCGCCGTGAACGGCGTCGTATAGGAATTCCACGGTGCCGGCGTTCTCGTAGCCCACGCCTTTGGCGAGAGCCACGGCCATGTCGCAGACCTCCTTGCGCTCCGCATCGGTCAGCGCGGGCGAGGGGCTCTCCTCCAACAGCTTCTGGTGGCGCCGCTGCAGCGTGCAGTCACGCTCCCCCAGATGGATATGCTTGCCGTGGCGGTCGCTGAGTACCTGCACCTCAATGTGGCGTGCCTTGTCGAAATACCGCTCCAGGTAGACGGTGCCGTCGCCGAAGGCAGCCTCGGCCTCACGGGCGGCGTTCTGGAACTCTTCTTCGAATTCCGACGCCGAGCGCACGATACGCATGCCGCGGCCGCCGCCGCCGGCGGCCGCCTTGAGCAGCAGTGGAAAGCCGATTTCCTCCACCTTCTCGCGTGCCTTGGGCAGCTCGTCCAGGCCGTAGCCGCTCTGGGTGCCCGGCACAATCCGAACTCCGGCCTTGTCGGCGGCCTGGCGGGCCGCCACCTTGTCGCCCATCACTTCGATGAGCTCGGCGCTGGGGCCCACGAAAATCATGCCGGCATCCCTGCAGGCGCGCGCGAACTCCGCGTTCTCCGCCAGAAAGCCGTAGCCTGGATGCACGGCGTCGGCGCCCAGAGACTTGGCGGCAAGCAAAATGGCGTCACCGCGCAGATAGCTCTGGGACGACGGGGCCGGGCCGATGCATACAGCCTGGTCCGCGGCCCAGACGTGTGGGGAGTTGCGGTCGGCCTCGGAATAGACGGCCACCGACTCGACGCCAGCCTTGCGGCAGGCGCGGATGATCCGCAACGCGATCTCGCCGCGGTTGGCAACTAGTACCTTCTTCATAGTCGTTCCTTATCTCCTGACCTTGGCGCTGGGTGCGCGCTATGAGCCGGTGTCGCCGGCATCAGCCCGCGGCCGGCTCGATAACGACCAGCACCTGGCCCTTCTCCACCGCGTCGCCGTCGTTGGAGCCGATGGCTGTCACGCGGCCGGCGGTCTCTGCATAGACCGTCGAGAACAGTTTCATGACCTCGATCATGCAAAGGGGATCCCCTTCCCGCACTTCGGAGCCCACCTCGACGAAGGGTTCGGCATCGGGCGCCGGGCGGCGGTAGAACGTGCCGCTCATGGGAGCGAGCACCTCCTGCCCGGCAGCGGATGCGGCCGCGGGTTCGGGCGCGGGCGCCGACTGCTTCGGGGCCGCTTTCGATTCGCCCTGGGCCTTTTCGGCCTTGGGCTCCTCCCGGCGTTTGCGTGAACGCGGCTCCGGTCGGGGCGCGGCTGCCGACCCCGCCACCTGCCGCCGCAACAGCAGATCAACGCCTTCCATCTGCAGGCTGAATTCCTCGCACGAGCTGTCTTCGAGGTACTTGAGGACTTCCACGAGTTCTTTGTGAGTCAATGTCATTCTTCGATCCCGGCTTGGCTAACCAAAAGATGGGGACAGGCTGTCCGGCCCCGGCTATACGGACTCCACCACCACCGCGATGCCCTGCCCCACGCCCACGCACATGCTGATCAAGGCGTAGCGGCCGTTGCGGCGTTTGAGCTCCCGGATAGCGGTGAGGGCCAGGCGGCCACCGGAGGCGCCGAGGGGATGGCCCATCGCGATGGCCCCGCCGTTGGGGTTCACCCGATCGTCGTCGGCTGCGAGCTTCATCTCGATCAGGCAGGCCAGCACCTGGGCGGAGAAGGCCTCGTTGATCTCGATCACGTCCATGTCGGCCAGGCTCAGGCCCGCCCGCTCCAAGGCCTTGCGGCAGGCGGGCACGGGGCCGATGCCCATCACCCTCGGTTCCACGCCGGCGACGGCGCTGGCCACCACCCGGGCGATGGGCGCCCGGCCGATGCGCTCCTCGGCCGCCCGGCTACCCACCAACAGCGCAGCGGCACCGTCGTTGATGCCGGCGGCGTTGCCCGCGGTGGTAACGCCGCCGCTATTGAGTGCCCGCAGGCCGGCAAGCTTTTCTTGCGTGGTGCCGGGCCGCGGCCCCTCGTCTCTGACAACCCGCGCTTCCGCACGCTTCTTGGTGCCCGGCACTACCACCTCGAAGATCTCGTCGTCGTAGAAACCGGTCTCCAAGGCCTCCGCATACAACCGCTGGGATCGCGCGGCAAAGGCGTCGGTGGTATCGCGATCGATGCCGTACTCCGTGGCCAGGTTATCGGCCGTCTGGGGCATGGTGTCGCCGCCATACTGCTCCGTGATACGCGGATTGGGGAACCGCGCACCCACGGCCGAATCGCAGACGTTGAAACGCCCGCTGAAGGCCTCTTCGGCCTTGGCCACCACGAAAGGCGCGCGGCTCATGCTCTCCACACCGCCGGCCATGACAATGCTGCCGTCGCCGGCGTGCACGGCATGGGCGCCGGCCACCAGCGCGCCGAGGCCGCTGCCGCAGTTGCGCTGGATGGCAGTACCCGGCGTAGTGACGGGGAAACCGGCAAGCAACGCGGCGTGGCGGGCCACGCAGCGGCTGTCCTCACCGGCCTGATTGGCACACCCCACCAGCACGTCGTCCAGCTCCGCCGGATCCAGGCCGGTCCGTTTCGCCAGCTCGCGCAGAGTCTGCCCCATCAGGTCGTCGGGACGGATGTAGGCCAGGGCGCCGCCACGCTTGCCAAAGGCCGTCCGGATTCCGTCGTAGATGTAACTGTCCAGCATCTGTATTCCTCCACTGAGTCTTGCAGTCGTCGGACGGGCCGGCCTCAGGAGGCGGAAGCCGCACGCCGCGGGTCGGACTGGGGTTTGTCGGCCAGCAGCAGCCAGTCGACTGCGCGGGCACCGTTGGGCGTGGCGCGCACGGGGTTGATGTCCAGCTCGCGAACAGAGCCGGCGTTGTCGGCACCGAAGCGGGAAACGGCGGCAACCATCCTCGCCACGGCCTGCGTATCGATGGCCGGACGGCCGCGGACGGGACCCAGCAGGGCCGCGCCCTTGAGACCGTTGATCATGCGCAAGGCCTCGCCCTCGGTTACCGGTGCCTTGCGGAACGCTACATCGCGGGAAATCTCCAGGGCGATGCCGCCCATTCCGACCATGACCACCATGCCGAACACCGGGTCCTGCTGGAGGCCGATAACCATCTCAACGGCATCTTCCTTGTCCATGGCCTGCACCAGCACGCCGGACAAGGACGCATCGGGGCAGTGCTTGCCCACGGACTCCATGATGGTGCGGTAGGCCTCCCGCACCGCCGCCTGGCTGCTGAGGCTCAGGCGCACACCACCCACATCGGTCTTGTGGGCGACGTCCGGCGATTCGATCTTCATCACCACGGGGAAGCCGATGCGCTCGGCCTGTTCCACGGCGTCATCCTCGCTGGCGGCGAAGGCGGTCTCCACCATGGGCACTTCGCTGCGGGTCAGCGCCTGGCACGACTCCATGGAAGGCACCACACCCGCGACGGACAACCGCAACGGCTCGGCGGCGGCCGGCTCGGGCAGCGCCCGCTGCTCCAGCCAGAAACGGCGCGCTTCCGAATAGCGCACCAGCTCGGCGGCGGCGGTCAGGGCCGCGCCGGCACTGCGGAACACCGGGAAGCCCAGCTCACGGATCGCCTTGATGCCGTGCTTGGGACCGGCAACCCAGCACACCAGCAACGGTTTGTTGATGCCCTTCTTGATGTCCTCGAAGACCTCGACCAGGGTATCCACGAACTCGTGCATGAGCTGGAACCACACCACGCCCACATCCACGTTGGGATCGGCGAGCACCGTCTTGACGCTCTCCCGGAAGATCTCCGGCTCGGCGATGAACTGGGCGGTGATATCCACCGGGTTGGCCACGGCACCGAACGCCGGGACGATTTCCTTCAGTTTCGCGGTGGTGTCGGCGCCCAGGGAGGCCACGTTCAGGCCGAGTTCATCGGCCTTGTCGGCCATCAGCACACCCGCACCGCCGGACTGGGTGATCAGGCCGATCCGCGGGCCCTCGGGCCGTGCCCCCAGCGACAGGGCGTCCACCACATCCAGCATGTGTTCCTCGTCGGCGGCGCGGATCACGCCGTATTGACTGCAAATGCCGTCGAACACGGCGTCTTCGCCGGCCAGGGAGCCCGTGTGGGAGGCGGCGGCCCGGGCACCGGCCTGGGTCTTGCCGACCTTGGTCACCACCAGCGGCTTGTCCAGCTCCATGGCTCGGTCGGCCAGGGCCGCGAAATCCTTGCCGTTCTTCAGGCCTTCGATGTAACCCGCACCGACCCGGATGCGGTCATCGGCCAGTACATCGGCCATGACATCGGCGAAGCCCACACCGGCCTCGTTGCCGGTATTGACGAAATACCCCAGCCCCAGGTCGCGCTCCCGGGCCAGCGCCGCGATGGCGGTGCCGAAAGCGCCGGACTGGGTGACGAAGCCGACGGGGCCGGACGGCGTCTCGCCGTTGGCAAACTGGCTGAATGTGGCCATGACGTGCTCAAAGCTGTTGAGCAGGCCCAGGGTATTGGGGCCGCACAACGCGATGCCGTACTGCTGGGCGATGTCCTTGATCTCCTTTTCCAGCGCGGCGCCTTCGTCGCCGGTCTCGGAGAAGCCGGAACTGAACACCACGGCCGCCGGCACGCCCTTCTCGCCCAGCGCGCGGAGGCTGTCGGGAACCTTCTTGGCGGGCACCGCCACCACGGCCAGGTCAATGGATTCGGGCACCGACTTCACGTCCGGGTAGCACACCAAATCGCCGATCTTGTCGTAGCTCGGGTTGATCGGGAAAATCTTGCCCTGGTAGCCCTTGTCCAGCAGGAATTTCAGCGGTCGCCCGTTGAGCTTTCCGAAGTTCCTGGACGCGCCGACAATGGCGATGGACTTGGGATTCAGCAGCGCTTCTAGCTTTCGCATGGGTCGTCTTTCCTCAGCATTCGAATTCGTCGCTGCGGCGCCCGGGCCGCGCGACAACTGTCTGTCGGGGCGGCGTGGGCTAAGCCTGGCTCACCGCGTCGGCGGGGTCGTGCGTCATTCCCTGCTCGGAGTCCGTGGTCGACGTGTCGATGGTCAGCAGGGACTGGCCGTACTCGGCGAAGTCGCCTGCCTTCATGCAAAGCTCCACGATCCGGCCGCCGGCCGGCGCCTCCACGGGATGCTTCTTGCCATCCAGGTCTTCGAGCTTGGCCACGACGTCGCCCTCGTTGACCCGGGTTCCCACACGGATGCCTTTCACCGGCCGATACAGGCCCAGCCGCTTGGCCTGGACCTCGGCCAAGCCGGAATCCTCCGACTCCGGTTTGGACGCGGCGGCAACGGCCTTGGGCTTGGCCGGCGCCGAGGCGGGCGCCGGCTCGGCCAGAACTTCCGCCGGCCAGGCCGTCAGCGAGATCCGCGTGTCGCCCAGCGTGAAGTCCAGGTCTTCGCCCTCGGCCATATCAACGATGGCAAGAATTCGGGCCACCTCTTCATAAGTCATTTTCATCGATTTCCTTCCTCCAGCATCCCGGCCGGCTTCACGCGAGCCGGGTCAAGTCCCAGATCAGTAGCCCGCCCGCTTCGCCGTTTCTGCACGGCTGGTGCCGCCGGAGCCGGCGTCGCCGGATTGGGCATCGTTGGCTTTGCGCGCGGCGCGTGCGCTGAGCCAACTCCATCCGATCATGGCGATCAGGGTGACAATCAGGATGACGTCCCGCACAACGGGCCGGCCATAGGTCGTCAGAGTCCAGTAGCCGAGCAGCGCGATGACGCCGAAGAGCACGCGTTCCCACCGCCCCAGCCGTTTGAAGCAGTAGCCGTAGGCCATTATCGAGAAGGCCACCTGGGTGGCGAGCACCTCGATGATCGGCATGATCACGGTGGCGTCGATGTTCGGAAACCCGAGCAGTTTGGGGTTGTAGATGAACGCGAACGGGATGATGAACGTCGTGCCCGCGATCTTCATCGCGTTGAGTGCGGTCTCCTTGAAGGAGGCGTCCGCAAGCTTGGAGGCCGCGAGCACCGAGACCGCCACCGGCGGTGTCAGGGTGGAAAAGACCGCGAAGTAGAAGACGAAGAAATGGGACTGGAAAGCCGGCACGCCGACTTCCTGCAGAAACGGCACCATGGAAAGGGACGCTACCACGTAGGCAATGGGCGTCGGCAGCCCCATGCCCAGCAGTATGCACAGCACCATGGCGCCGCCCAGCAGGAGCAGCTCCACATGGGGGAGAACGGTGGCCAGCAATGTCGCCAGCCGGCCGGACAGGTTCGTGGTCACCATGGCCTGGCCCAGCGGGCCAATGGCCAGAATCAGCAGCGACAGGATGGTGGTCAGCACCATGCCTTCGCGCAGCGCGGACTTGAGCTCCGCCCAGCGTGGACGATACGGCCCCTGGAACGCGGCCAACACCAGTGCGGCCACCATGCCGACCAGGCCGGCAAAGCCCGCGGCGCGATAACCCAGCAGCAACCAAACCACCAGGGTCAGGGGAATGACCAGGGTCGGCAGCATCCGCCAGATCAGCCGAGTCTCCACAGCCTCTTCCAGCCGGGGCAGATCCTCTCGCAGCGCATAGACCACGATGGACGCCGCCACGCCGAATATATAAAGCGCCGCGGGTATCACTGCCGCCATCGCCACCGTCACGTAAGGCATGCCCAGGAAGGAAGCGATCAGGAAAGCGGCCAGGCCCAGCACCGGGGGCATGATCTGGCCCACCGAGGAGGCGGTGGCCTCGATGGCCCCCGCCATGGCCGGCTGGTAGCCGTATTTCTTCATCATGGGGATGGTCAGGCGGCCGGTGAGAACCACGTTGGACACCGCCTGGCCCATCACCGCACCCACGGCGCTGCTGCCCAGCACTGCGGGTAGCGCGGCGCCGCCCTTCACGCGGGTGCCGGCGGCCCGGCCCACTTCCACCATCATGCGCAGCATGCCCACGCCCAGGAGGGTGACGCCGAAATAGGTCAACAGGTAAATCTGGTCCGCCGCCACCGCCGAGAATTCAAAGAACCCCTGGTTCGTGTTCAGAGCGACGTAGTTCATGATGAAGGGAATGTCGTAAGTCGGGTGGCGAAGCAGCGCCACCGGGATCAGGTCACCAAAGAAGAAGTAGGCAATGGCCGAAGCCGAGATGGTTGCCAGCAGCCAGCCCCAGTGAAGCCACGTCAGGATCACAATGGAGAAAATGATCAAATACCCCATGTTCACGTCGGTGGAACTGAAGAACGGGGCATTGACCACCAGGTCGTGTATGTGAATGCGGAAATAGCCCAGCCCGATCAGTCCGCAGACCGTGGCGGCGACGATGATTGCGGCCTTGAACAGCCCCCATCCCGGTTTGGGCGGGGCCGGAGCGGCACCCTCCTCGATGTCTGCGTCGGTTACCACCCGGCGGACTCCGGTGAACTTGTCGCTAAGGTCGATCAGGGCCAGCAGCCCGGCCATGAGCACGACGCCCAAGGCAAAATTGACGTAGTAATCGGGGCCGTGGGAGACCATGCCGAAGACGGCCAGCCCGATATCGGCAACCAGCGTCAGGCCGGCCACCCACAGGAGGGCTTCCAGCCCCTGAGTAATACGATGGATTGTCGTACGCTGCTGCGAATTCATGTGCTACGCCATCCCGCTTTGCCGGCTTTGAGTGGTAGCGGTGCGGACCCACGTCGCGGGTCCGCACCTTCAGATAGCCTCAAATGCTCGTGCTTATTTCTTGGGGTAGGTAACCGGGTCGAAGTCCTTGCGCTTCTCCCACCAGCCCAGCTCCTTGTACGCCTTGATGGCGCCGGCGTTGGTGTTCTCCTCGGTCAGGCCCGCCACCATGTTGGCCGGAGACCAGAACTTCCACAGGCCCTGGCCCGTATCCTTTAGCTTGGGGCCGTACTTGGCGACGCCCATCACCAGCTTGTAGGCAACATCGGCGGGGAAATCGGGGTGCACTGCCTCGTAGATCCGATTGGCGCCCACCAGGAACTCCTCCTTCTGATCGGGGAGCGTGCCGGCCGGCACCTTGAGCTTGAGCAGGGTCATGTTGTAGGCCTTGTTGACCTTGTCGATGGCCTCGGGGGTAACGGGCAGGTAGTGGATGGTCTTGCCCGAGGCGGCAAGCTTGCTCGTCGAGGTCGTTGGTCCACCAGACGTTGCCGTCGGAGTTGGTGATCAGCGCCACCAAAATGGCGTCGGTGTTGCCATCGATGAGCTGCTGGGTCATCACCGGCGGCGTGACGTGGCGGATGTCGGTGTTCTCGGGCGTGATGCCGTAACCCTGCTTGAGCAGCAGCATGGCCGACATGCCCCAGTCACTCTGGGTGGTCAGGCCCACCGATACACGCTTGCCCTTGAGATCTGCGATGCTCTTGATGTCAGGGTCGAAGGTGACGAAAAACTTGCCCTGGGCCACCAGCCCCTCACCGTAGAGCAACTTGAACTTGATTGGGATCGCCTTGGGAACGAAGGGCTTCAGGTCGCCGCTGCCCCCCTGGAAAGCAGCCTGAATCACGGTGTCCTCGGTGCCGAAGACCGTAGTCTTCCAGCGCCGTTCCTGGGCCATGGCGCGCACGTTGTACATGAAGCCCGGCGTTTCCTGGGCGGCGGGCAGCACATCGGAGCCGCCCCGCGCCATCTGCGCGGCCAGCACCGTCTGCGTCTGCACGATGCCGCAGCCCAAGGGGCAGGCGAGCATGGGAACAACCGTTTCGGCCCGCGCTGGAGCCGGTTGCAGGGCCATGAGAGGTATAGCGGCCAACGCCATGTAAAGCGTCGATGTAATTAGAGTACGCATGCGTTTCGTCATTGCTCCTCCACTCCTTTGTTTTCCAGGCGCATTTGGTCGCCTGGAGATCGCTGCGGCTTATTACCGCAATCTATCGTTATTCATTTGACCCACCTTTTTGGGCGGGCGTTTCGGCGTTCAGACCAGCGTGCGTCCGCCGTCCACGAACAGGGTCTGGCCGGTGATGAACGCCCCCGCTCCGGAGGCAAGCAGCAGGGTCGCCCCCAGCAAGTCCTCCGGTGTGCCGAAACGGCCCGCCGGGATCTGCGACAGCGCACGGTTGGTGGACTCTTCGTCCGCCAGCAGTTGGCGCGCTGTCAGCGGCGTGGGGGTCATCGCCGGGCCGATGCCGTTGACGGTAATGCCGTATTCGGCCCACTCCAGGGCCAGAATCTTGATCAACTGGGAAAGGCCGGCCTTACTCGTGGAGTAGGCGGCGTATTTCGGATTGGCGACCCGACTGGAAACCGAGGCCAAGTGAATGATCCGGCCTCCGCTTTGGTCGCGCATAAGCCGCGCGGCCTCGCGCGAAAGCATATAGGCGCCGGTTATATTGACTTCCAGAGTCTTGCGGAAGTCGTCCATCGACATCTCCAGCGCCGGCGCGAAGGTGGCAATGCCGGCGCTGTTGACCACCGCATCAAGCCGGCCGAACCGCTCGTGGGTCTTGGCCACCGCGTTCCGCACACTGATCTCGTCGGTCAGATCGAGCAGCTCGAAGCCGTGCCCCTGCCCGGGCAAGGAGGCAGCAGCCTCCTCGCCCTCCCCGGCAAGCCGGTCGGCGACCACGATCTTCGCTCCCCGCTCCGCCAGGCCGGCCGCCAGGGACTGGCCCAGGCCGCGGGCGCCGCCTGTCACCAATATGGCGTGATCGGTCACGTCGAACAGGGCATCACTCATGTCAGGCACCCACCGCGCGCTTCGCGGCAAGCGGCTTCATGTGGTGCATGCGGCGGGCCTCGTCGATGTCCGCAACATCACGGCCCAGCTCGCGAATGATGCGAACGGCCCGCTGCACAAGTTGCTCGTTGTCCTTCGCCAGCTCGCCGCGGCGGTAGTAAACCGTGTCCTCGAAACCCGTGCGCATGTTGCCGCCCAGGGCCACAGCCATGGTGGTCAAAGGCAACTGGGCCCGGCCGATGGAAACGATCTGCCAATGGGAGCCCTCGGGGATGGCGTCCAGCATCATCAGCAGGTAGCGCGGGTCCGCCGGCAGACCGCCGTTGATCCCCATCACGAAACTGAAGTGCATGGGATCTTCCAGCACCCCCTCGTCGCGCAACTGGAGCATGTTGACGATGTGGCTGATGTCATAGACCTCGAGCTCGTTGATGATGCCGCGCTCCTTGCAGCCGGTGATGAACTCGCGGTTCCAGCCCTTGGAGTTGTCGAACAGGAACTCGGCATCCTTGTGGGCGAAGTGGAAGGTACCGGAGTTGACCGTCAGCATGTCCGGCGCCGGGTCCAGATCCAGCAGGGCCATGCGCTGTTCCTGGGTGAACCCGTTCCAGCTACCGTCCTGTTCCCGGCGGATGCCAATGCCGTTGCCCACCTGGGTGATCATGCCCGGACAGCGCTCGTTGATGCCGGCGATCACTTCGGAATAGATCGCGGGGTCGGCGGACGTGCGGCCGTGCTTGTCGCGCACATGAATGTGCGCCACCGTCGCGCCGGCACGGAAACACTTCTCGAAGTTCGCGACTATGTCCTCGGGCTGCTCGGGAAGGGCGGGGTTCGCCTCCCTGCCGTGCAAGCCACCGGTGGTGGCGATGGTAAGGACCACCTTCTCCTCGGAATACATGTTGGCCTGCATGGGCTCCTCCAGTACTTGTAATTGACGTCCAATGGATGGGGGCCTGTCTGCAACCCCACCGTGTCGGCCGATAAGACGTTTCCGAAAACTTCAGGGGACATCCGCCGAGGTGTTACATTCAGGTCAGGCACATGACCTCGCGGGTCATTTCACACCAGCCCTGACGGCCACCTACCCCGCTCATCCTTCACCTCTAAGCTAAGTTCAGCTTTAATACAGAAGCGAATATTGTTTTCCGAGGTTTATCAAAGGAAACGCCTATGAACTTGACACTGCGGAGCCTCCGCTACTTTGTCGCCACCGCCGAGGAAGGCAGTGTCACCGGCGCCGCCCGGCGCCTGTACGTCTCGCAACCCTCGGTGTCGGCAGCCATTGCCCAGTTGGAGGCGGCGTGCAAGCAACAGCTGTTCATCCGCAAGCCGGCGTGCGGCGTCATGCTCACCCCGGCGGGGCACCAGCTCCTGCCCGAGGCCCGCGTGCTCCTCGCCCATTCCGATGAGTTCCAGGCCATGGCGGGCGCGCTGGATGCCGAGCTCTCCGGCCGCATCCGCATGGCGTGTTTCATCAACATGGCGCCCGTCTACTTCGCTTCCCTGCTGGGCCGGTTCCAGAGCCGCTATCCCGGCATCGAAGTGGAGTTTCACGAACTGGATCAGGCGGAAATCCTCGAAGGCGTGCGCAGCGCCAGCTACGAGTTCGCCATCACCTTCGATCTGTGCAGCCTGGACGGCTTCGACCTCACTCCGCTGATCGAGGTCCCTCCCCATGCCATCCTCGGGGAAACCCACCCCATGGCTCAGCAGGACGCCGTATCGCTAAGGGAGCTGGCGCCGGAACCGCTGATCCTGATGAACATGCCGCACTCCCGGGAGTACCTGCTGTCGCTGTTCGAACAACTGCACATCCGCCCCAATCTGCGATACCTGCCCAGCACGTTCGAGATGGTTCGGGCCCTGGCGGGCAACGGCCTGGGTTATGGCCTTCTCGGACTGGAACCCCGAACCCTGACCGCCTACGACGGTAGCGTCGTGCGCTCCGTGCCTCTGGTGGAACCGCTGCGGCCGCTGACCCTGTCCGTTGTCCAGCTTCCCCAGATGCCCGTGCGGCGCGTGGCGCGCGCATTTATCGAATTTGCCCAGGAGTTCTTCGCCGAGAGCGTCTCATCCGGCAGGTCCGCCCGCGCGGCTTCCTGAGCCCGAGGCGATCTTCTTATCGGGTAAACCAATCAGGGCGCGGAGGGCGTTCGCGCAAGCCACGCGGGCCTCAAGTCCAGCGTGATCTTCCCGTCGGACGCCCCCTCCCTGGTCCGGCCACGGGATTGCAGCACAGGACGCAATAACCTATACATGAGATACAGCACCTCGCCAGACGTGCCTCCGGGGCGACGACTTCGCGCCCCGCGACCGGAGAAACCATGGATCAAGACGAATTCAGCATCGACCGGACAGCGGTACGAATCTCTTTCGACCGTGCCGCCGAGACTTACGACCAGGCCGCCAAGGTCCAGCGCCGCATCGGCGACGCCCTGTTGGACCATCTCGATAGCCTGGCCGTGAGGCCCGAACGTATTCTGGATGCCGGAGCGGGGACCGGGGCGGCCAGCCGCGCCCTGAAGATCCGCTTCCCCGAAAGTGAGGTGATCGCCCTGGATTGGGCTCCGGCAATGCTGGCCCACGCCCGGCGGCGATCGGGCGAACAGTTGCGCTACCTCTGTGCCGACGTGCATGCCCTGCCTCTGGCATCGGAAAGCGTGGATCTGGTGTTCTCCAACATGATGCTGCAGTGGTGTCCCGACCTGCCGGCCGTGGTGACCGAGCTTCACCGGATACTGCGGCCGGGCGGTGTGCTGCTGTTCTCCACCCTCGGCCCCGCCACTCTTTACGAATTGCGCGATAGCTGGGCGGTGGTGGACGGGCACAGCCACGTCAACCGTTTCCTGCCGCAATCCACAGTGATGGCCGCCCTGCACCAAGGCGGGCTGGTCAACGGAGAGACTTGGAGCCAGCGCTTTGTGCTGGACTACGATCGGGTTTCGGGGCTGATGCGCGATCTCAAGGCCATCGGCGCCAACAATCGCACCGGCAGCCGGGCCCGCAACCTCACCGGACGCAGCCGACTGCGTGCTCTCGCACTGGCGTACGAACGCTTTCGGACGGATGACGGCCATTTGCCGGCAACCTACGAGGCGATCTTCGCCCGAGCCAACCGGGCTGAAGCTGACGCCTCGTTTGTCCGGCACCTCGCCGGCGCCCACGGGTAACTTCCGCTGTTGCAGGAGCAGAGCCGGCGGGTGTAAGGTCTGTATTCATATGACTCATGTATATGTCTGTCCCTGTGGTCAGGGATAGAGGAGAACTGGAGGAAGAGATGGCTTCGACGACTGCACCCAACCACGCGTTCCAGACTGATTCGGCCGATGCGGCCGCCACGGTTACCGAGCTGGTGGCGCGGGCACGTGCCGCGCAGCGCCAATACGAGCGGTACAGCCAGGAGCAGGTCGACGAAGTGGTCGCCGCCGTTGCCTGGGCCCTGCTCGAACCCAACCGCAACCGCGAGCTCTCCGAGTTGGCGGTGCGCACGACCGGCCTGGGCAACGTCGATGACAAGATCACCAAGAACTACCGCAAGACCCTGGGGCTTTTGCGCGATCTGCACAACGCTCGCACCGTAGGGGTGGTCGCCGAATACCCTGAAAAGGGCCTGGTCGAAATCGCGCGTCCCGTCGGAGTGGTCGGTGCGGTCGTCCCGTCCACCAACCCGGTGGCGACCCCCACCAACAAGACCCTCAACGCGCTCAAGGGACGCAACGCCATCATCCTGGCGCCGTCTCCCAAGGGTCAGGCCGTGTGCACCAAGCTGATCGAGTACATCCATCGAGAGCTGGAGCGCGTGGGCGCGCCGACCGACCTGGTACAGCAGCTGCCGGCGCCAATAAGCAAGGCCACGACTCACGAGCTCATGCGCCAAGTGGATCTGGTGGTGGTCACCGGTTCCCAGAACAACGTTCGCGCGGCCTACTCCAGCGGCACCCCGGCCATCGGCGTCGGCGCCGGCAACGTCTGCGTGATCGTGGACGACACCGCCGACACCGCAGACGCCGCGGCCAAGATCACCGCGTCCAAGACCTTCGACAACGCCACCAGTTGCTCCTCCGAGAACAGCTTGGTGATTCTCGACAGCGTCTACGAACAAACCCTGAAGGATCTCGCCGACAACGGCGCCGTGCTACTCTCCGCCGAGGAAAAGAAGCAGCTCGAAAAGACCCTTTGGGTGGATGGCCACCTGAATCGAGAGGCTATCGCGAAGTCGGCCGCCGAGATCGCCAGCATCGCCGGCCTCGACCGCCCCGCCTTCGCCGACGCGCGCATACTGATGGTGGAGGACGATCAAGTCGGCCCCGATGCCCCGTTCTCCGGCGAAAAACTCTCGCCGGTGCTCACCGTCTACCGCGCCGCCGACTTCCGCGCCGCCCGCGAGCGCGCCGGGGAGTTGCTGGATCACCAGGGCAAGGGCCACTCCTTGGGCATCCACACCCGGAACGACGACCATGTGCTGGAATTGGGGCTGGAGATGCCGGTATGCCGGGTCATCGTCAACCAAGCTCACTGCTTCGCCAACGGCGGCAATTTCGACAATGGCCTGCCGTTTTCGCTGTCCATGGGCTGCGGCACCTGGGGTGGAAACAGCATCTCCGATAACCTGAATTATCGCCATTACCTGAACACCACCCGCATTGCCCGTACCATCCCGGCCAACGAGCCGTCCGAGGAGGACTTGCTGGGTTCCTACCTCAAGAAATACGGGCTCGGCGGCAAATAAGGCCGAGCAGTTCCCCGCCGGGCGGCATCGCCGGATGCCGCCCGGCACCCTAGCCCCCTCCTCCGGCCTGCGCGACGGTGAACCTGTCGTTGCTTTTCACCGCCTTTTCACATCCTTCGGATTTCTGCGCGGGTGACGGCGTCGCTTCCCGCTGCCGGCACTCATGCACATGAGTTGAACCTTGTTATCGAATATGAGACTTTATGTTCCATATTTTGTATTTTGTGCTATATCAATATAGACAACAGATTCCCCTCGCAGGGAAATTCCAGACCGTTCACCACCGCCCCTAGCAGGAGTAAGCAGCATGGATCACAGCCAGCGTTGGAGTCAGTACCCTCGGGTCGATGCTGCCACCGATCCGAGTCCGGCGGTGGCGACCGATGACGGCGACGTGGACGGCGTCCTGCCCCACTTCGAGGACCACGCCAAGCAGGAGAAGAAGTACAGCACATGCTATATGTGCGCCTGCCGCTGCGGCATCGAGGTCACCCTGGAAAACGGCAACATCCGGTTCATTCGTGGCAACCGCAACCATCCGGTGAATCGCGGCGTACTCTGTGCCAAGGGCAACGCCGGCATCATGAAGCAGCTCTCCCCGGGCAAGCTGCGCAACCCCCTCATGCGCAAGCCGGGAAGCGAGCGTGGCAGCGGCGAGTTCGTCGAGGTGTCCTGGGATGAGGCCCTGGATACGCTCACCGCTCGGCTCAAGCACATTCGCGAGACCGACCCCAAGAAACTCGCCTTCTTCACCGGGCGCGACCAAATGCAGGCGCTGACCGGTCTCTGGGCCCAACAGTTCGGAACCATCAACTGGGCGGCCCATGGCGGTTTCTGCTCCGTGAACATGGCCGCCGCCGGGCTCTATACCATCGGCCAGTCGTTCTGGGAGTTCGGCGATCCGGACTGGGAGCGCACCAAGTATTTCATGCTCTGGGGCGTGGCGGAGGACCATGCCTCCAACCCCATCAAGATCGGCATCGAGCAGGTCAAGCGCCACGGCGGCAAGTTCGTGGCGATAAACCCGGTACGCACCGGCTACCAGGCGGTGGCCGATGAATGGGTCCCAATCCGCCCGGGTACCGACGCCATGCTGGCGCTGTCCATGTGCCACGTGCTGCTGGCGCGGGACCAGGTGGATTGGGATTTCCTGGGCCGCTACACCAACGCCCCCTTCCTGGTCATCGACAATCCCGGCGGAAACAACCACGGCCTGCTGCTGCGCGACGAGTCCGGCAAGCCCCAGGTCTGGGACAGCCGCAGGGACGGCTTTGCCGACGCCATGCGACCGGACGTGGCCCCGGTGCTGTTCGGTGAACGCGAGACCGGGGACGGCCTGACGGTGAAGCCCGTGGCCCAGCTCATGGCCGAGCGTTACCTGGACGAGTCCTATTCCCCCAGCGAGGCGGCCAAGGTCTGCGGCGTGCCCGCGGAGACCATTGAGCGCCTGGCGCTGGAGATGGCGCAGATTGCCTTCCGGGAGACCATCGAAGTCGAGTGCGAGTGGACGGACTGGGCCGGGCGCAAGCACGACCGCTTCATCGGCCGGCCGGTATCCATGCATGCCATGCGCGGCATCTCGGCCCATTCAAACGGCTTCCAGACCTGCCGTGCCCTGCATTTGCTGCAGATGTTGCTGGGCACCATCGACTGCCCCGGCGGCCACCGCGCCAAGGCGCCCTACCCCAAGCACATCCCGCCGGGTCAGAAACCGGCTCGGGACATGGCACCCAACACACCGCTGTCGGGCGCGCCCCTGGGCTTTCCCACCGCGCCCGAGGACCTGGCGATCGACGACCAGGGCCGTCCCCTGCGCATCGACAAGGCCTACTCCTGGGAAGCGCCGTTGGCGGCTCACGGGCTGATGCACATGGTGATCAGCAATGCCGTAAAGGGTGACCCCTACCCCATCGACACCTTGATCCTGTTCATGGCCAACATGGCCTGGAACTCCAGCATGAACACGGGCAGCGTGCAGGACATGCTGCGGGAGAAGAACGCCGACGGCGAATACAAGCTGCCGTTCCTGGTCGTGGTGGATGCCTTCCACTCGGAGACGGTGAATTTCGCCGATCTGGTGCTGCCCGACACCACGTATCTGGAGCGCCACGATGTCATCTCCATGCTGGACCGCCCGATCTCCGAGCCGGACGGCCCGGCGGACGCCATTCGCGCCCCAGTTATCAAACCCGACCGCAACGTCCGCCCCTGGCAGGAGGTCATGATCGAGTTGGGTGCCCGGCTCGGCCTGCCGGTGTTCGCCGATGAAAGCGGCGCGCCCCGATACAAGGGCTACACCGATTTCATCACCCGCTGGGAGAAGGCTCCGGGCATCGGTTTTCTTGCCGGCTGGCGCGGAGAACAAGGCGACCAGGCCATGCGTGGCGCACCCAACGAGCAGCAGTGGGATCGCTATATCGAAAACCAGGGGTTCTTCCAATATCACCTGCCGGAGCACATGCGCTTCTACCGCTTCGCCAACCGCGACTACCTGGAATGGGCCAAGGAGGTGGGCTTCAACCCCAGCGCGGAACCGGTGGTGATGGAGATCTACAGCGAGCCGGTGCAGAAGTTCCGCCTGGCCGGCCAGGGCCACTACGACGGCCCGCAACCCCAGACCGAGGAGCAGCGGGAGAGGCTGGTTCGCTATTTCGACCCCTTGCCCTTCCACTACGTGCCCTTGGAGGAACAGCGCATCGAGCAGGAAGACTTCCCCTTCCACGCCATCACCCAGCGGCCGATGCACATGTACCACTCCTGGGACTCGCAGAATACGTGGCTGCGCCAGATCACCGCTCAGAACTTCCTGTTCATGAACCGCCAACGGGCCCTGGAACTGGGCATCACCGACGAGAGCTGGGTGTGGGTGGAATCCCACAACGGGCGCATCCGGGTCCAGATCAAGCTCATGGAAGGCTGCGAGAAAAACACCGTGTGGACCTGGAACGCCATCGGCAAGCAATCCGGCGCCTGGGGGCTGAAACCAAACGCCCCGGAGGCCACCCGCGGGTTTCTGTTGAACCACCTGATCTCGGAACTGCTGCCCGGCGGCAGCGGCGCGCGCACCAGCAACTCGGACCCGGTCACCGGCCAGGCGGCCTGGTTCGACCTGCGGGTCCGGATCCGGCCGGCCGACGAGGAAGAGGCGGCGGAAAGCCAGCCCCGCTTCGCGACCATTCCGCCGCTGCCGGGTCAGCCTCCGGCGCCCGAACGCCTGCGCTATCACAGCCACGAGCCGGTGCGCCTGCACCGTAAGTTCCTGGACATCCTGAAGAGGAAATAACCCATGCGCTTAGGCCTGGTTATCGACATGGACACCTGCGTGGGCTGCCAAGCCTGTGTGGTGGCCTGCAAACAGTGGAACACCTCCGGCACCCTGGGGCCGCTGACCGACTATGAGCCCTACGGCGCCGCACCCGACGGCGTGGCATTCAACCACGTACGCAGCTATGAAGTGGATCAGTACCCCAACAGCAAGACGGTCAACATGCCCATGTCGTGCATGCACTGCGACACCGCCGAATGCGTGACCGTCTGCCCAACCGGAGCCTCCTACAAGCGGGCCGAGGACGGCATCGTGCTCGTCGACCAGGACAAATGCATGGGCTGCAATCTGTGCTCCTGGGCCTGCCCCTACGGGGCCCGCGAGCTGGATGAGGATTCCGGCACCATGAAGAAGTGCACCTTGTGCGTGGACCGAATCTACGACGAGGAACTGCCCGAGGAGGAGCGCCAGCCCGCCTGCGTGCTGACCTGCCCCACCCACGCCCGATTCTTCGGCGACTTCGACGATCCCGACAGCGAGGTCAGCCGCCTGGTGCGCGAACGAGGCGGCCAGCAGTCAATGCCCGAGCTGGGCTACAACCCCGTCAATCGCTACCTGCCGCCCCGACCCAAGGTCCACGTGCACCAGAACGATGCGCCCGCCGTCGGCCTCCAGGAGCGTCTGAAATCCTGGTTCGGCAAGTCCGTTCTGCGCTGAGGAGAAGACCCGATGAATCCCGCACTGTCCGTCATAATCTTCACCGTGCTCTCCGGCGCCGGCTTCGGGCTGTTCACCCTGACCGCCGTACTCGACGCACTCACGGGCGGTTCGTTCCTGACGACCAACGGCCTGATGGCGGCCAGCGTGACGGGCGTCGCCCTGGCCGTCGTGGGGCTGCTGGCATCCACGCTGCACCTGGCCAACCCGAAGAACGCCTGGCGTGCATTCTTCCGATTCCGCACGTCCTGGCTGTCCCGCGAGGGGGTGTTTTCCGTCCTGTTCTTCCCCTTCGCGCTGCCCTATGTCGCCGGGGTCTGGCTGCAGGGCGACCAGCGGGGTGCCACCGTGGCCGTCCTGGGCCTGGCCGCCGCGCTGCTGGCCCTGGCCACGGTGTTCTGCACCGGCATGATCTACGCCTCGCTGCGCACCATCCGCCAGTGGAACACCTCGCTGGTGCCGGTCAACTACGTGCTGCTGAGCCTGGCCACAGGCGCCCTGGCGCTGCTGCCCATCCATCTGTTCGCCGGCACCGGCACCGGTCCCGTCCTCGCAGGCCTGTGCCTCACGCTGGTGCTCGTCGCGGCGCTCGGCAAGGCCAGCTATTTCTTCTGGATCGGCCAACCCAAGGGCCCCAGCATCAACACCGCCACCACCATGACACGCGGCCAGGTGCGCCTGCTGGAGGCAGGCCAGAGCTCGCCCAATTTCACCACCCGCGAATTCAACTACCAGGCGCCCGTCAAACGCCTGCGCCGGTTTCGGCTGGGGGTCTATTTGCTGGGTTTTGCCGTGCCCCTGCTGCTGGTGGGGTGGTCTTGGCAGCACGATAGCACCTCGGCAATCCTGGCGGCCCTTGCGGCTCTGGTGTCCTCCCTGGTGGGTATCGCCATGGAACGTTGGCTGTTTTTCGCCGAGGCGCGCCACGTGGTGAACCTGTTCTACGGCCGGCAGCAGTGCTGAACCCGGTCAGCGGGGACGGAGCGCCTCACAACCCGGGGCCCCGACCCGATCTTCGCCTTCAGCGGTGCCCGTTTCCCGGCGGGCTGACGCGCCGCGGTGTCGGTGTGCCGCGGTAGCCATCCGAAATCGATCGGCGAGCCCGCGACCCTCGCACTCGGGCTAATCACTCTCGCTTTAACCCGAAGCGAACCTCGCCGCGCTTCGAAACAGGCTGCGTACTCCAAGTTCGGGAAAGCCCTCCGACCATTTGTTAGGGGGCCTCGGGCCGTTGTCCCAGCCACTTCCGCAGGTCGGAACGCCGGGCTGGGAGCGCATCAGGCTTTCTCTGGGCGGCGGATCAGAACGTGTAAGGTACTGGGGAGACGCTGATATCTATTCGCGCGGGCGTGTGAACAGATCAGCGTCTCCCCAGCGGTTTGGGTGATTCAACGAAAGCGTACACAATTGCCCCTATGTGCCAAACCACGACAAGAGGCGCCGTATGTTCGACCTGATAGAGCCTGAGATCGCGGGCGTCTCGTCCGCGAGACTTGAACGAATCGGTAAGTGGATGCGCGACCACGTCGACAATGAACGGCTGGCCGGTGCCAGCGTCCTGGTTAACCGGGGCGGTGAGAACGTCTACTTCGAATCAGCGGGATGGCTCGACCTGGAATCACGCCGCCCCATCGCCGCGGATTCCATCTTCCGCATCTATTCCATGACCAAGCCGATCACCACCTTCGCGGCGATGATGCTGTACGAGGAAAACGCGTTCCAACTGGACGATCCCATCGCCCGCTTCCTCCCGGAATTCGAACACATGCAAGTCCTGGTGGGCGGCGATGAAGACAACCCCCAGTTGGAACCGGCGCGCAGCCTGATCACCATGCGCCAGCTCATGACCCATACCTCGGGCCTGACCTACGATTTCCTCATGGCCTCCCCGGTGGATGCGCTCTACCGCAAGCACGGCATCACTTTCGCGAACGTGGACGGCTCGCTGGCCGACGTGGTCAAACGACTGGCCGAAATGCCCCTGCTGTTCCAGCCCGGAACCCGCTGGAACTACGGTTTTTCCACCGATGTTCTCGGCCGCGTGGTGGAGGCGATTTCCGGTTTGCCGCTGGACCGGTTCTTCCGCGAACGGATTTTCGAGCCCCTGGGCATGAACGACACCGCGTTCTGGGTCGACGAATCCAGGCTTGAGCGGTTCGCCGCCATGTATGCCAGCAGCTCGCGGCCACTGCCGCCCCCCATCGGCCCGGAGCCCAAGGAGCTTCCTCCCGAACAAACGGGCGGCCTGGCGCTGAACGATCCGGCGGCGGGCGGGCGCTTCACCTCGCCCGATCAACTCCCGTCAGGAGGCGGCGGCCTCACCTCCACCACCCTCGACTATCTCCGTTTCTGCCGAATGCTCAGGAACGGCGGGGTGCTGGACGGCGAACGCCTGCTGGGGCGCAAGACGCTGGAATTCATGCACACCAACCATCTTCCCGGAACCCTGGCGGATATGGGCATGCCTCGCTTCAACAACTCCCACATGGGCGCTGGCATGGGCTTCGGCCTGGGCTTCGCGGTCACGCTGGACCCGGCCCGGGCCCAGACCATGGGCTCCCCGGGCGAATACTTCTGGACCGGCATGGCCAATACCCAGTTCTGGATCGATCCCGTGGAGGATCTGTTCGTCATCCAGATGGCCCAGCTCGTGCCGTCGACCCTGGTGCCCATGCGCCGCGAGCTGCGCACACTGGTCTATCAGGCCATCACGGACTGAGCGTGCGCTCGCCCGCGGCGGTATGGCATGAACCATCGCCCACCGTGTTACCGCAGGACCCGCCCCAGGGGCTATTATCACAAGGCGGGAACGCAAACCGATGTGCAACAAGGCTGGAGATCGAACGTGTCCAAACTGGTGCCCACTGTAGACCCGGAAGGCCTACTCGAATACTCGGTGGTCTTCACCGACCGTGCGCTGAACCACATGTCCCAGGTATTTCAGCAGGTCATGCGGGATATTTCGGGGACCCTGCGCCGCACGTACAACGCCGAGGCCGTGGCCGTAGTGCCCGGCGGCGGCACCTACGGCATGGAGGCGGTGGCCCGGCAGTACGCCACCGGCCGCAACTGCCTGGTGCTGCGCAACGGCTGGTTCAGCTATCGCTGGACGCAGATCTTCGACATGGGGAAGATCCCGTCATCGTCGGTGGTGCTCAAGGCGCGCCCGGCCGAATCGGGCCCCACGCCGGCTTATGAACCGGCCCCCATCGATGAAGTACTCGAAACCATCGGCTCCGAGCGCCCGGCCCTGGTCTTCGCGCCGCACGTGGAAACCGCCTCGGGCATGATCCTGCCCGACGAGTATCTCAAGGCCGTGGGAGACGCCGTCCACGAATACGGCGGCCTGTTCGTACTGGACTGCGTGGCCTCCGGCGCCATCTGGGTGGACATGAAAGCCACCGGCGTCGACATCCTCATCACCGCACCCCAGAAGGGCTGGACATCAACCCCGGGCGCGGCCCTGGTCATGCTCAGCGCCGCGGCCCGGGAGCGCATCGACGAGACCACCAGCACCAGCTTTGCCTGCGATCTGCGCAAGTGGCTGCAGATCATGGAAGCCTATGAAAACGGCGGCCATGCCTACCACGCCACCATGCCCACCGACGGCCTGGCCCGACTGCGCGATGCCATGCGCGATACCGAAGCCGACGGCTTCGATAGCCTCAAGGAACGCCAGTGGGAGTTGGGCCGCAAGGTGCGCGCTACCCTGGCCGACCACGGCTTCAAGAGCGTCGCCGCCCAGGGATACGAAGCGCCCGGGGTCGTGGTTTGCTATACGGCGGACGACGGCATCCACAGTGCCCGCAAGTTCATCGAGCAGGGCCTGCAGACCGCGGCCGGGGTACCCTTGATGTGCGATGAAGGGCCGGACTTCAAGAGCTTCCGGGTGGGCCTGTTCGGATTGGACAAGCTGGACAATGTGGATCGCACGGTGGGCAACCTGGAGCGGGCGCTGGAGAACATCGCTTAGGCAGACCGGAAGCCTGCAAATGCGCTACGTCAAACCCGTGAGTTCCTCACTCAGGGCCCACAAACGCCCACGCGCCCCTTCGTCGTAGGCCTGGGCATCGGGCCGGGACTCCACGATTCCGTTGAAGTATCGGCCGGTCACGCCCTCCAGCTCCGGTGAAACGGCGAGATGGAGAATGGCTTCCGCGCCCTCTTCCACGGTGCTGGCAGGCTGGGTACCCATCTCCCGCACCATGGAGGTGTCCATGAATGTGGCCGGGTGCAGGCAGCTCACGGTGACCCCATCGGCCTCCAGCCGCGGGGCCAGCTCGAAAGTAAACAGAATCTGGGCCAGTTTGCTCTGGCAGTATGCCCGCCAGCCGCTGTAGTCCCGCTCCAGCATCACATCGTCGAAATCAATGGCATGCTGGCCGGCGGAGGCGACGTTCACGATGCGGGCGGGGGCGCTGGCGCGCAGCAGGGGCAACAGCTCCTGGACCAGGAGAAACCCCGCAAGATAATTGACCGCAAACCGGAGCTCGATACCGTCAGCGCTGGTCGCCCGGCCTTCCGAAGGTCGTCCCGGCCCGATTCCGGCGTTATTGATCAGAAGGTCCAATCGGTCGGTGGCACCCCGCACATCCCGCGCCAACCGCCGCACCTCGGCAAGCGAAGCCAGATCGGCCGGGATAAAGGTGGCGCTTCCGCCGTCCGCCTCCATGGCCGCGACGGCGGACTCTCCCCGGTCGCGATCCCGCCCGTGCACCAGAACGCGGGCGCCCGAGGCGCTCAGCCGTTGCGCGACCAGCCGCCCGACGCCATCCGTAGAACCGGTGACCAGCGCCGTCTTGCCCTCCAAGTTCATGATCGATCCCTCCATTGCTCCAGGAAAACGCCCTGCCCGGGCCGCTGCAATGGTGAGTAGGGACGCCGGCCGTTGTTGGCAAGACGTCCCGGCCGGCCGTGTGAATGGATCGGCGCCTCCTTAGCCCGCAACGCCTTCCCGGTCGTAGACCGCCATCAGCGTGCAGGTCATGGTGGCAATGCGTTTCACCTTCTCCCCGCGGACGGCGAAGGCCTCCCCTTCCGTGACGAAGATCGTGCGGCCGGGTTTCAGCACGCGGCCCACCACCTGGAACCGCTCACCATCGGCCGGCGCCAGGCAGTTCACTTTGAACTCCACGCTCAGCACGGCGGCATCAGCCGGCATCAGCGAAAACGCCGCATAGCCGCAGGCGCTGTCCAGGGCGGTGCCAATGATGCCCGCATGCACGAATCCGTGCTGTTGCGTGAGCTGTTCCTGATAGGGAAACGCCAGTTCGATTTCACCCGGCTCCAGCCGGTCGATTGAGATGCTCAGGGTATTCATCGCCTGCTGGCGGGCGAAACTCGCCTGCACGCGTTCCCGGTAGTTCGGGTCCTTCGGCTCGAAGGCCTGGGACACCTTGGATTGGGCGGGCATCGACGAAACTCCTCTGGCGGCCGTGGGAACGAAAGCTGAACAATCGGTGCGCCATCATAAGAAATTCGACCCTGGTTGCGCCACGTGTAGCAGACAGGAGTGGGCATCCACTGCAACGCCGGTGCCGCCGGCTGACGGCTACGCCACGGCATTCGGCAGCGAGACCAGGGGATTGCGCACGGAAGGTTGCCAGAGAACGGAGCCCAGCGGACAAGACGCATCCGGCGGCCACGGTCCGCCCATTGGAGAGCCGAGCAACCCGGCCCGTTGGCAATAATGCCATCCAGGCCGGGCATTGCGAATGGATCAGCGTCTTGCTAGAAGGAGTAGTTCTGGAACTGCTCGCGGAGCTTCAGTTTGTGCATCTTGCCGGTGGCGGTCAGGGGTATCTTGTCCACATACACCACCCCACGCGGGCGCCACCAGCTCGCCATTTTGCCTTCCAGCCATTCGTGGATGTCGTCCAGGGAGAGCTCCGGCTTATCACTGCGCTCGATAACCAGCAGCGGGCACTCGCCCCACTTCGGATGCGGCATGCCGATGACGGCCGCCACTGGGATATCCGGGTGCAGCATTACCGCATTTTCCACATCGATGGATGAAATCCATTCGCCGCCTGACTTGATCACGTCCTTCTTGCGGTCCGTGATCTTCATCAGGCCGAACTCATCGATCGTGGCCACGTCGCCGGTATCCAACCAGCCGTCCACCAGGGCGTCTTCGGTCTTGTTCATGTAACGCTGGATGACCCACGGCCCCCGCACCATCAGCCGCCCCGAGGCTTTCCCGTCCCACGGCAACTCGTTGCCCTCGTCGTCGATGATTTTCATCTCGACGCCGAAGACCTGGACCCCCTGCTTGAGCTTGAGCTCAGCCTGGTCTTCCTCGCTCAGCGCGCGGGCCGCCGGCGGCAGCTTGCGGTTTGCCGTGCCGATGGGGCTCATCTCCGTCATGCCCCAGGCATGCAGGACCACGAGCCCGTGCTTTTCCTCGTAGTAGCGGTACAGATGAGGCGGCATCGCCGATCCACCCACCACCAGCGTATGGAGCAACGGCAACTTGAGTCGGTTGTTCTCCATATAGTCGCGAAGCATCTGCCAGACAGTCGGAACCCCCGCCGTGAACGTCACCTTCTCCTCGTCCAGCAGCCGGTACAGCTCCTCGGGCACCCCGACCTTCGCACCGGCGAACACCAGTTTGCAGCCCGCCATCGCCGCGATATACGGGATGCCCCAAGCGTTCACATGGAACATGGGCACCACCGGCAGCACCACGTCGTCCCGACCAATGCCCAGGATATCGGGCTGATTGGCGCCCAGGGTGTGCAGCACCGTAGATCGGTGACTGTATAACACCCCCTTGGGGTTGCCCGTGGTGCCGGAGGTATAGCAAAGCGAGCATGCGTCGTATTCATTCAGATCCGGCCACTCGAACGAATCGTCGAATCCCGCAACCACGTCTTCGTAGATCCGCCAGTCCTCGCCCAGCCCCTCGACCGCCTCCCGGTCCGACGTCATCACCACGATCGCCTTGACAGACTTCAGCCGGTCACGGATGGGCCGCACGAGATTGATGAACATGGGATCGATGAACAGATACCGATCCTCGGCATCGTTGACGATGAATTCCACCTGGTCCGGATGCAGCCTCGGATTGATGGTGTGGCAGACCCCGCCGTAGCAACTGATGCCGAAGTACAGCTCCAAATGGCGGAAGTCATTCCAGGCCAGCGTCGCCACCCGCTCCCCTCGGCCAAGGCCATCGCCCGCAAAGAAGTTCGCAAGGCGAGCGGCGCGTCCAAACACTTCGCCCAAAGTGGTCCGGTGGCGATAGTGATCCGTGGTACTGGAAACCACCTCGGTGTCGCTGTACAGCCGCATTCCGTGACGCATCATGGACGTGACCGTCAGCTGATAGTCCATCATTTGACCGCGCATTCACCCCTCCCCTCATCGAGCTTGTTGTTACCCGGGCCACGCCGGGCGACCTCGCATCCGCTAGGTCTAGGGGCGCTGATCGCTTCACACGGCCGCGTGAAGGGACGAGCGCCTCCCTAGGGAGACGCTGATCTATTCACGCGGCCGCGCTCAGGTCTGTTTTGGTCATCTGGGTAGGCGCGGTGCCGGTCGCGTAGCCGTCGCTACGGGGCCGGTGGCGCAACACCGCCAGGGGCCAAAACAGGGCTGAGCCCTTCGGGTTACGGCCTGAGAAGCCGCCCTCGGGTGTTGCGCCGCTAGGCCGTAGAGCGACTACGGCGCTGCGCGGCGCGCCTACCATGCCGGCTTCTCAGGACGTAACGCGGTCGTGTGAATAGATCAGCGTCTCCCTAGCTGAAGTTATAGTTGCTCAAGCTCCAGCCGCCAGTTTCAGAGGTTTCTTATGGGGAGGACTTTCTTGTTCCCGTTTCGAAATGTTGCGCGGAAGCGCTTCGGCGAAGCGCTTCGGGACACCCATCATTTTATCTTTCTTCGTCCGATCGTTACGCCGCCTTGCCCATCACCATGGTTACGGCTAGCGGTTCCTAAGGACCGCGGCGAACATCCTGATTCCCGCCCGCAAGTGGCCTCACACGGACCACGGCGGGGTCATCCGCATGCTCCAACAGCAGGCACCGCACCCGTTCCTGCCAGGAAGCGGCGAAGGCGGCGCGTTGGGTTTCGTCGGCACGGTCTTGCAAAACGGCGGCCAGGCGCGCCCGCTGCGCAGGCTCGACCGGGATCGTAGTGACGTCGAGTTCCACCGCCACACCGGCTCCTGTATCAAGCCGCTGGAACCGCACGGCGCTGCCCTCTCTGCCCGGGCTCGACGCAAACTCCAGCAGGCCATCCCTCGCCAAACGCCCGGCTATGCCCTTGAAGCCATTGCCGGCGGCCGCGCCGGTAATCAGCGTCAGCACCTGAGCGGTGACCCCACATGTCCCCTCCCATTCCGGCTCCGGCATCCGCACCCCGATCCCGCCCCGCTCGGGTAGATCCTCGGGATACAACGCCTGCAGCGCTGCCCGCGCCGTCAGATAGGCGCCGGCGACGGTGGGGCACGAATGTCCCGCCAGCCGCACGGCGTCCACGTAGCGGTATTCGATCAGGCCGTCGGACGGTGCGCCCAGCAGGCGCGAAAGCTCGTCCCGCACGCGGATAACGGGGGCATCGGCGAAGAAGTCTGGAAACTTCATACAGGGTTCCTCAGGACCGGGGAATCGATGGCCCGGCAATCATGCGGGTCAGCCGATATCGCACGCGGGACAGGTCAGCTCACCGTCTGCATCCGCGTGCGCCTGCTTGGCGTAGACCGCAATGGCGTCGTAAAGCAGCCTGAAGCGTTCGTCCTCCAGCGTCTCGAGCGGATCCGGTATCAGAGGGAACTCCCGCTGCAGCGCCGCCTTTTCGGCGCTTTCCAGCCTGCCGCTCGCGCCGAGCAGCAGGCGTCGCTCCCGCTCAAGGTGCCTGCGGTACATGCGCAGATAATCGCTGCCCGGACCGAACAGCTCATCCCGGGGGAGAAGTTCGCCGTTGATGATGCGGTCCAGCGTCTGGCGGATCTCCCGGCCGAGGATCGCCAGATTCCGGTGATCGAGCGCGAAACGTGGCCGTTCCGCAGCCAATTGCGGATTGTCTCGGAGCACGCACCGGAGCAGATGATCCTCCGTGTCGTGGTGATACGGGTCCGCATAATCGGTCAGGTACTCGGTCAACTCCCTCATGAGCCGCAGGTCCGGCGTTCCGCCATTCGCGAAGCTCTCAAGCTGTCGACCCAGGATTTCGACCAGGTATTCCAGATTCAAGTGCTCGCGACGGAGCCGATCGATCATTACGCCCATCACAACCTCCCAGGAGCGGCCTCCCGATCTCCGCCTGCGGTCGGATTCCACGGCCGGTTTGCCGATCTTTAAGGAATATTCAAAATACTCCTTTAAAACCGAGGTTTCCACTCCGGGCCATTCCGGACCCCAGGGACTCCCTCCCCGACCGGCTGCGATGCACGAGCTGCACCCGCGTCCCTTGGTGCGTCGCTGCGCCGGAACCCTCATTGAAACGGCCGAGAGTCCCCTTAATACTGGTACCGGAAAATACTGGTAGCCGAAGCTTTCTGGGAGCGACACTGAGTCATGTGCGGGCGCTACGTCAGCAAAACCGACGCGGATCTGGAGCGGGAATGGGGGTTGCGACGCCCGCCGCCGCTCTTTGGGAGTTACAATGTCACGCCCGGCACGCGGGTGCCGGTGGTGCGCCTCATGCCGGACGGAGGGCGCGAGGCGATGCTCGCGCATTGGGGGCTGATTCCGTTCTGGGCCCGCGGCGTTGCCCCGAAATACAGCACCATCAACGCAACCTGCGAGCGGGTGCAGACGGCGCCGGCGTACCGCGGCCCTTGGAAGCGCGCTCAGCGCTGCCTGTTTCCGGTCAACGGCTTCTACGAGTGGCAGGCCGTTCCGGGACAAAAGGCGAAGCAGCCGTGGTACATCCATGTTCGCGGCCAGGAACGGTTCGCCCTGGGCGGCCTTTGGGAGCGGTCTCAAGGGGAGGACGGTGCAACCGTGGAAAGCTGCACCATCATCACCGTTCCCGCCAACCCGATGCTGGCCGAGATCCACAACACGAAGAAGCGGATGCCCCTGATCGTTCCTCCGGATTCGTTCGGCGCCTGGTTGAGCGGTGACAACGACGAAGCCCAGGATATTCTGCGAGCTTATCCCGACTCCGAGCTGGAGGCCTGGGAAGTGAGTACGTTCGTCAACAGCCCGAAAAACGACGACGAGCGCTGCTGCGCGCCACAGGGCCACGGGGACACTGATCTATTCACGCGCCCTTGACCGCAACGCGGCTTGCAAGCCACTCCGCCTTGTCGAGAGCGAGCAGCGCGTTCGCGATAACCCGCTCTGCCGACCACGGACTGGAAGCGGCTTCCACAATAAGCCGCGCTCCCAGACACAACCGCAAGGCTGTAACCGGAACGCCATCTGCTTCGCCCAGGACCACCGGCTGGCCGAGTTCCGCGCGCAAGCCTGCGAACTGTTCGTTTCCGCCTCGGTTCGGCGGGCGCGTCAGGGCCACCCGCATTGAGCGATAGAGGCTCTTTGCCTCATCCGGTCCAAGAGGTACCCGGTGGCCATTCGCTACGATTCGATGGGGAACAAACGCAAAGACCGTGGGCAATCCATCCCACCCTTTGGGGAGTCCCAACCCCGAGCGAGTTCCCGGGCCTCCAGCCAGCGGCGCCAGGTGGGATGCCCCGGCGAGCCGCTCCGCGACCGCGCCGCCGAAACCATTGACGAAACCCTCGACCGTGACCTCGGGCACAGCCCGGAACCGTCGGAGTTCTTCCAATGCAGCCTCCCAACGCAGCAGCAGGCCGGGATTGGAGACGGCCGGAAATACCTCCGCGGCCTTCCAGCCCTGGGGCCAATCGGCTCGGACGGAATACGCTGTGATTCCAAGGGGCGGACGCCATGCGGCGAAGCGCTCAGCCAACGGTTGAGGCACCAACAGCGCCCCGGCGAACGTCGGGCCGCCCAGGAACTTGGAGCCCGTGATGGCCACCATGAAGCCGTGCTGCAGATAGGCCCGCAAGGTGGTGGGCGCGAGTCTGAACTGGCAGGCATCCACCAACACATCCACCTGTTCCGGCCAGCGCCGTTTCAATGCTAGGGCGCAGGCCGGTGTCGGAGCCGTCAACCCCGTCTTGGTGGTGTCGGTCAAGGTCAGTAGCACACGGCTTCCGGCGGCCACGCCGCCTTCCACCAAGGCGCTCACCTCGCGGTCCACCGATGCGGCCTCCCGTGGGTGCCCGTAGGCGTCGCGAACCGGCACGCCAGCGACAGCAGCGATACCGCCACCCATCAACGGCGCCCCCGCGGTCACCGATCCGCCCAGGGCGGCGCGGGTCGAGAAATGCCGGCCGCCCAACGCACTCGGCACGCAACTGCCGGTTTCTTCGGGCTGTACGGTGAGGGCCAGCAGCGGCCGGCTTCCGCCGTCGCTGGAAAGCTGCGCGGCGAACAGGTGCAGGTCGGTTCCCGATGCGCCGAATACCACCTCCACTCCCGGCAGATCGGACAGAGCGCACAGGGACAGCAGCGACTCGCGGACGCGCTGCATCTCCCGGCCATAGACCGCGGGAAGATCGTCTGCCGAATCGGCAAGGCGCAGACGCAGGGCATCGGCGGCTGCGAACGCTTCGGCGGAGATTGTGGACGCCGTTGCCGATCCCAGGGCAAGCAGGCCGGGATCGGGGCGCGGCGTGCAGCCATAGCGATTTGCCGTGCCATGGAGGCTCAGCGCGATGCGATCGTCGCCGCCGGCAATCAGTATTTGTTCGGTGGAGGGGAACGCACCCGATACCGCATCTGCCGCCGGATCGGCGAACGGCAGCTCCGGCTGCGAAACACCGGGATTCATTGCGCCTCGCCCGCTGCCTTGGCCAGCAGATCACGAAAGGCGGCGAACACCTTCCGCATCTGAGGTTTCTTGTAGGGGAAGAGATCTTCCGGGTCCATGGAATGGACCACCATGGAGCTGTCGGCTTCGAAAATCAGCAGTCGCCCATCCGCCGTCTCGGCGCAGTCCAGCGCATAGTAGTCCAGGCCCAGCTTCCGCGTTACGGCATCGAGCGCCTCGGCGTGGCGGGCCGCGAAACCCTGATCGAAGCCGGCCATGAACGCGGCTTCCTCCTCCCGCTTCGCGGCGCTTTCGGCCATGCCGGCGTTGAGATAGTGAATCATCCAGTGGTCGGACACGGCCATGTGGGCCGCGAAGGGACGGCCGTCGATCACCGCCACCCTCGCCTTGCGGAAAAGCCCGTCCGCGCCGCGGTAATCCACGAAGGGCGAAATGAAGAAATCGTCCTGGCCATATTCATTCAGGTAGGCGTTCAACTCGCCGGCCTCGCCGATTCGTTCCAGCCCGCGTCCGGCATGGGAATCCACGGGCCGCACAATCATCGGCAATCCCGGATCGCCCAGCCACTGGGCGGCCGAGCGCCGACCTTGGGCCATATCGGCCAGTTCGCTGCGGGCAATCCGTACGGAGGGAGGCATGATCAGCCCGGGAATGCCGGCCAGCGCCTCGCAAACCCCATCCCGGGAAAGGCCGGCCACGCCCTCGGGACGGTTGAGCACCGGGCCGGGCATCGATTTCAGGAACTCCGCCAACTGGTGGAGCAGCGGTTGATTCTCCTCGGACTCCCCCACCGCCACGAACAACACGTCATGCTCCGGAAGGGCCGGCGGAAACGGCAGCCCGGGTCCCACGTAGACCATATCCAGGGCCACGTCGGATCCTTCAAGCAGGAAGTCCAGCGGCGTGTTGGCCATGAAATCCCCGGTGCCCATCAAGGCCAGAAGCCGTATCGCCTGCCGCCCACTGGGGGCAGGCATATGGAAGTGTTGGCGCAGTTCCAATGC
This sequence comes from uncultured Gammaproteobacteria bacterium, assembly GCA_963711725.1. Classification (GTDB taxonomy): domain Bacteria; phylum Pseudomonadota; class Gammaproteobacteria; order Nitrococcales; family Aquisalimonadaceae; genus CAVQFO01. The sequence goes on from CAVQFO010000025.1 coordinate 56,405, forward strand.
CAGTTGCTGGAACACCATGCCGTTCTCCCGATCGCCGGTCAGTTGGGCGATGGCGGACAAGTCCATCAAGGCATCGGCATCGCCGGGATCGGCCGCTACCCGATTCAGCAGGTCGGCACCCAAGGGCGCCAGATCCCGCCCGTCGAAGGCCATTTTCATCAACCGGGCATTGCCAAGCAGCCGGGGAGATCCTGATGACACCGCTTCAGTCATGATGTGCTTCCCGAGGTGGAGTGTGAGCAGGTCCGGCCGTGGGCGCTGGCCGCGTTGATCAGGGCGTCGATGTCCCGCCGTTCCGTGCGGTGGTTTACGATGGCCGCGCGGATTGCGAGCCGCCCATTTACGCGGGCGGTGGACGGCGCCGCGACACCGGATTCCTGCAGGGCTACCGCCACGGCGGCGTTGACGGCGTCCGGATCGGCGCAACGGTAACCGAAGCACACGATGTTCAGCGGCACCGGCGCCAACAGTTCCAGTTCCGGATGAGCCTCGATGCGCCCGGCCGCGTAGCGCGCCAGATCACAGGTTCCGGAGATAGCCCGCCCCAGGGCATCCGCGCCGTAGGTCTTGATGGTGAACCACGCCTTCAGCGCACGGAAGCCCCGGGAGAGGTCCGGCCCCAGATCGCACGGCCAGGGCGAGCCGGCGGCCAGCCCCCTCTGTTCGCGCTGGAGATATGTCGTCGTCGCGGAAAACGTGCGTTCCTGCAGTGCGCCGTCGCGCACCAGCACGAAACCGGCGTCATAGGGCACTTGCCCCCATTTGTGAAAATCGAAGGCCAGCGAATCCGCACGTTCGATCCCCGCCAGGCGCGGCGCCAATTCGGGCGCCAACATGGCCAGCGCGCCATACGCGCCGTCCACGTGAAACCACAGCCCCTGCTCCGCGGCCAATCCCGCCAGGGCGTCCAGGTCATCGATGGCGCCCACCGCCACCGTGCCGGCGGTACCGGCGAGAAAGAACGGCGTCAGCCCGTTGGCCCGATCCTCGTCGATAGCCGCCCTCAGTGCCTGCAGGTCCATCCGATGGTCGGCATCCGTGGGTATGAGCCGCAGAGCGTCGGCGCCCAGCCCCGCCAGATCCATGGCCTGGGCGATGCAATCGTGGGCGGCTGCAGACGTATAGGCCGTCAATTTCCCGGCGACGCCGGCGACGCCGGAGCGGCGCACCTTCTCCCCCAGCGCGGCGGTGCGAGCCACCACCAGGGCGATGAAATTGGCCATGGAGGTCCCGGTCACGAACAGGCCAGCGGAGCTCTCGGGAAAGCCGAACAGTTCCTTCGCCCAGCGCGCCACTTGTCTTTCCACCTCCAGCGGCATCTGGTCGCGGCCGCCCAGATTGGCGTTCAATCCCCCGGCCAGCATCTCGGCAAGCATGCCGACCGGCGTTCCGCCGCCGTGGACCCAACCCATGAATCCGGGGTGCGCGTTGCCCACGGCATAGGGCACAACCTGTTCCATGAAGGCGCGATGCACGGCGCGAAGGTTTTCGGGCTCCCGCGGCAGCGGCTGCGCAAAAGCTTCCCGGGCCGCGTCCGGAATGGGCTGCCAGACCGGCCTCTGCCGAAGGTGTTCCAGATAGTCGAACATGTCGTTGAGCATCGCGTGCCCCTGGGCGCGCAGCTCATCCCAGTCGCGAGGGTCCAGGCCGGACTCAAGCGATCTCATGGGAAGACCAGGATCCCTGGGTTGCTCAACGGCGATTGTGGTGACAGGCTCAAGCGATCGTTCCTCTGGAATGATGCGCGGTGGCGGCGACTGACGGAATCCCGCCGCGGAATCGTGCTTTTGTTGTTTGAAGCAAGGAGCATACCATCACCCCCATCCGGTTACGGGGACTCCGTCACGCCCCGTCCGTCGCTAGCGATGAGCCACTACCGTACAATCGCCTCCATCTTTCCCGCAGCAAAACCCGCGAGATCCCGACGCCGCCAACCATGAACGCCCGATACCAACCCGAGCCCCGCCACCAGACCCTGGGCGAAGCCTTTTTCGACCGGGTCGAGCCGGCCCGCTTTCCGGAAATCCGCCTCCGCTACCGCAACCAGCGTTGGGCCCGGCGCGTCGGCCTGGACGATCTGAGCGACACCGCCTGGGTCGACCATTTCGCCCGCTTCCAGCCCCTGCCGAACAACCTCGCGGAACCGTTGGCGCTGCGCTACCACGGTCATCAGTTCCAGCAGTACAACCCGGATCTGGGCGACGGGCGGGGTTTCCTGTTCGCACAGCTGCGGGAACCGGCAACGGACCGGCTGCTGGATCTGGCCACCAAGGGCTCCGGCCGGACACCCTGGTCGCGCACCGCCGACGGCCGGTTGACGCTCAAGGGCGGCATCCGGGAAGTACTCGCAGCGACCATGCTGGAAGCGCTTGGGGTCTACACATCCAAGGCTTTCAGCCTGGTCGAGACCGGCGAGCAGCTCATGCGGCACGACGAGCCTTCGCCAACCCGGTCCGCCGTCTTGGTGCGGCTAAGCCATGGCCACATTCGCATCGGCACGTTCCAGCGAGTCGCCTTCCTGGCCGATCGGGACAACCTGGAACGGTTGCTCAACTACGCCGTCGAGACCTATTGGCCGGAGGCTGACGCGCCGGAACTCTCGCAGCGCGCCGTCCGGTTCCTCGATTGCGTTGTAGGGGCGGTGGCCCGGCTCGCCGCCCAGTGGACCGCAGCCGGCTTCGTGCACGGCGTGATCAACACCGACAACGTCATGATCACCGGGGAGAGTTTCGACTACGGGCCCTGGCGCTTCGCCCCCCGTTTTGATCCGGCCTTCACCGCCGCCTATTTCGACCATGGGGGCCTGTATGCCTTCGGCAATCAACCCGCTGCGCTGAACTGGTCCTTGTATCGCCTCGCCGACTGCCTCGCACCACTCACCGGCGAGGACGAACTGCGCCAATCACTGCACGGTTTCCAGGGCCGCTTCAACCGCCATCTGGCCGACGCCACCCTAGGACGCCTGGGTGTGGCGACACCGTCCGCGGAACACGCCGACGCCTTGGTGGGGGCGTACTACGGTGCCCTGCAGGAAACCGGCCTGCCCTTCGAACGGTCATTTTTCGATCTGGTCGGTGGCGCGCGGCCGGCCGACTGGCCGCCAGCCCCCACGCCGCCGCGTACGAGTCGAAGCACTGGGAGCCGGTAATCCATGCGCTGCGGGCGCAGCCGATGTCGCCCGGACTCGACAGCGCCCTGGCGCACCCTTATTTCAAGCGCAGCGAACCCGAGACCCTGTTGATAGACGACGTCGAGCGCATCTGGGCCCCCATCGCCGAGGAGGACGACTGGGCGCCGTTCACGCAATGCCTGGATCGCGTGGATGAAATGAGAGACGCATACCGGCCGCTGCTGGGCGAGCCAGAGCGCGTCAAGGTATTCGGGGAATCGTAGGGCGGGAAAAAAATGGCGTCCCCAAGGGGATTCGAACCCCTGTCGCCGCCGTGAAAGGGCGGTGTCCTAGGCCTCTAGACGATGGGGACGCACCCTGGCTCGCGCCAGGTCCGCGGCATAATACGGAGGCACCCCGGTAGTGTCAAGGAAGCACAGCGAGCGCTGAGCGGAGCGCCCGTAGCACCGTTCCATCATTCTGATACACTTGCGCTGTCCCCGCATCCAACCAGGTTCCGATACCGACCAATGTCAGCCACAGACCGGCCTGCCGTGCTAAGCCCCGCCGCGATGGAACGCCTCGGCTTCCAGCAACAGCCGTTCGCGGACAACCATCGAGGCCTCTTCGAGGACGCCGCCCACAGTACCCAGCTCAATGTGGTGCTCAATATGCTGCAGGCGAGCGACCGGATCCTGTTGATCCGAGGCGAACCCGGCGTGGGCAAGAGCGCTTTCGTCGATCAGCTCCAGGCCAAGGAAACCGATGGGATTCTTTACTGTCGGATGGGCGCGGCCAACGACCTCACACTGGAACAGATCGCCCGGGAGTGTATCCGGCAGTTCGACTTTCCAGAGGTCCCGGGCGAAGGCCGAGGGGCGCTGCTCGAACACCTGAACGGTCAGATTCGAGCGGAACTGCGCCGCGGGGGAAGACCGGTGCTCATCGTCGACGATGCCGCGGAGTTGTCCGTGCACACGCTGGAGGAGCTGTTCCGCTTCCGCGAGGACACCATGGATTCCGCCGGCGGCCAGTTGGGCCTCATCCTGGTGGGTGACGAACGCCTCGACGAACACATGGATGCCATTCGCCAAAGTCGGGTGGCGGGCCAGCCGATGCACACCATCAAGCTCTACCCCTTCTCGGAACGGCAGGCTTCTGACTACCTCGACCACCGCCTCAACGCGGCCCTTCCCGGAGCCGGCGCCCTGATCAGCCCAGCGGAACACAAACAGATCTACGCACAAAGCCGCGGCATCCCCTCCCGGATCAACCAGGAGGCCAGCCGCATCCTCGAAGGCCTGTCCGCGAGCCGCAAGGCCGGCAAGCGGGGCGCGAAATCCCCCAAGCTGCCGAAACCGCCGAAACCACCCAAGATCAAGACCAAGCGTAGCGGCGGCGCGCGGCGCGCCAACCAGATCATGGTGGGAATAGTATCCGTCCTGGTCGCGGTGCTGGTCGCCGGTCTGCTTGCGCTGCACTACTTTGCCGAGACCGGCCCCGGCGGACAGACGGTGACCGTGACCGGACCCGCAGCGGTCGCGCCCGCAAGCCAACGCCCCGGAACCAAGGCACCGGGCGACACGAGCAGCGCCCCTGCCGTACCGGGATCGGACAACGCCAGCCTGCCGGGGCGCGAGCCGTCGCCCGCGAAGCCCGAGGGCTTGGAGGCCGATACCCGCTCGGATACCGCTCCACCCAACGAACAGACAGCGGCACCCGAGGCACCGCAACCTCCGCTGTTGACTTCCGCCAGGGAGACGGACGACGCCAATGCGGAAACACCGGCCGAGAAGCCCGCGAAACCACTTCCGGTAGAGAAGCAGCAAGCACCAACGGTCCCCGCGGAACAGCCCCCGGTCACCGAAGAAAAGAAGCCAGCCCCCGCGGAAGAGCCCGCCTCCGCAAAGGTCGAACCCCGCAACGCTGCGCTGGCTGACACAAAGGTCGAGCCCACCAACACGGACCTGCGCTGGTTGCTGGACCAACCCGCTCGTAATTACACCGTGCAGTTGGTGGCCGCGTATGAGCGATCCTCGCTGGATGGATTCCGATCGGGTGTACCCAAGACCCAACGCACTGCGGTGATTCGTACGCTGCGCGAGGGCAAGGACTGGTACATCGTCGTCATGGGAAGTTTTGGCGGCAAGCGCGCCGCCGTGGATGCGCGGGCCAAACTGCCGGAACGGCTTCGATCCGCGGGCGCCTGGATCAGGAGCTTCCAGTCAATTCGGAACGATCTGCCGAAGTCTCCTTAGCCGTATGGGTCGGCGCGGCTTGGCGATTCTTATTCCGCCACGCAGCAGTTCCGACCGGAACGCTTGGCCAGGAACAGGGAGCGATCGGCCCGGGCAAACAGGCTGTCCGTATCGTCGGACGAAATCGAAGTGGACAGGCCCATGCTGACCTTCACAAGGATCTCTTCCCCCGAGTAGGCGAACGGATGATGCTCCACGGACTGGCGCAGCCGCTCGGCCAGTTGCAGGGCTCCGGCCTGGGTGGTCCGGCTCATGGCGACCAGGAACTCGTCCCCCGCATAGCGAAACAGCAGATCACTGTCACGGGCAGAGGCCCTGATCACGTTGCCGAGATCCCGCAGCACGGCGTCGCCGGCCTGATGTCCGTAGCGGTCATTCACGACCTTGAAGTCGTCGACGTCCATTAGAAGTATGGAAAAGTCCTCGCGGTGCCGTTTGGCCAGATCCAGTTCCCGATTGAGGCTTTCTTCCATGGCGCGACGGTTACCCAGATGCGTCAGTGGATCGCGCCGGGCGCTCTCAAGCGCCTCCTGATGAGCCAGCGCGTTGCGCAACGAGGGCAGCAACAGCCCCAGGCACTCTTCCACAATACTGATTTCGCTGGGCGCGAACGGGGTACGACGGGTAAGGGTCAACTCGCCCAGTTCGGCTCCGTCCAATGCCATGCGGTAGACCAGTCGGCAGCGGGCCATCGTACCGAAACGCGTGTGCGTTCCGTCCGAGGCGGTAAAACCCAGCCCGTCGAATCGAATCACGCTGCGCAGTTCACCGTCAAAGGTCCCCAGCACGTTCTGCGGATCCAGGCTCGCCTGCAACGCAGTCAACAGCCCCAGCATCGGGACCGCGGGATCGCGCAATTGCCGGCGAAGCGGCAAAGTCTTGCCGGTTTCCTCGTTCGGCACGTCGGTGGTTTTCAGCTGCCTACCCATGTTTTTCGCCCCATCTTTTGTTGTCTGGGATGCTTGTCTGAGCTGTTGCACCCTCGCTCATGCGAAGTCCGTGCCATCTCGAGCCAAACCCTTTGAAAACGGGGGATGGGGCAAGCTCGACAGCGACCGTTCCAGTTGCCTCGGGTCTTTATGACGGGTTTTTGACAGCCTATTCATATTCGTCATCATTACGTCTTCTCGTCGCCCGCCCCCTGAACACGACAAAATTCCGGCGCACGAGACCCCGGCCAGCTCAACCGCGCGCCTTGTAGCCCCCAGCCCGGCGCATTATTGTGGACACTAAAACCTCCGAGGCCGGCCACTGGCGTACATGAGCGACGACAACAACTTTGATACCTGGGTCACCGAAACATGGTCTCCGAACCGCTTTGACAAAGCCTCTGCGGAAGCTCAGCGCCGGACCTTCGCGGAACAGATTCGCGGCCTGTATCAGCTAACTCATTACGGCGTAGCGACCACCATCGTTATCGCCGCCCTGGTCGCTTCGGTACTGGTCATCCACGACTCGGCGGCCACCGGCCTCGGCTGGATGGGGGCCGTAAGCCTTGTCGCGGTCGGCCGGTTTCTGCTTTCCCGCCGGTTCTTCCGTCTCAACCCACCGATCAGCGAACTTCGGCGCTGGGCCGGCCTTTCGGCGGTCGCCGCCGGCATGCAGGGCGCGACCTGGGCCGCGCTGGTGGTGTTGGCCCTGCACAGCCCGGTGGGTTCGGACTTCGCCATGGCGGTATTCGTGGCATCGGGCTTCGCCTTCGGCGGTCTAGCCACGTTGGGTTCCTATATCCCCGCCTACCTCGCTTTCTCGCTGCCGATCTTCGCCACCGCGTTCGTCGCCTTTCTACTGGTGCCAACACCGGTCGGCTGGCTGGTCACCGTAGTAATTGTCGTGTTCTCCCTGACAATGATATCCGCGGTCTTCTCCGCATCGCGTACCTTGCGAAGCTCCCTTCTGGCCCGCCACGAAAATCGTGAACTGATCCGTACGCTGTCCGAGGAAACCGAACGGGTCCAGGTCACGCTGCGCTCCATCGGCGACGGCGTCATCACTGCCGACACCGAGGAGCGGGTGACCTACCTCAACCCCATGGCCGAGGCCCTGACCGGCTGGACCGATGAGGAAGCCAAGGGGCGCACCCTTTCCGAGGTACTGACCCTGATTCACGAAACCACCCGCGACGCACTGCCGGACCTGGGCCGCCATTGCCTGAACCGGGGCCAGACCGTGGTGCCCGAAGGTGAGTGCTGCCTACTGGACCGTTACGGGGAGCGGGAGTTTTCCGTCGAGGTCTCCGTCGCGCCCATCCGTGATGACGAACGCGAGGTCATCGGTATCGTGGTGGTGGTGCACGATGTCACCGAGTTGCGCCGCATGGCGCGCATCATGGCCCATCAGGCGAATCACGACCCGCTGACCGGACTGGTCAACCGGCGCGAGTTCGAACACCGCTTGTCCAATGCGCTGGCGACGTCGGCCTCGGACCACTCACGGCATGTGATGTTCTATCTGGATCTGGACCAGTTCAAGGTGGTCAACGATACCTGCGGCCACGTAGCCGGTGACGAGTTGCTCAAGCAGCTTTCCGGCCTGCTGCGCAACGAGATCCGGGAGAGCGACACCCTCGCCCGCCTGGGCGGCGACGAGTTCGGCGTCCTACTCTCCGGCTGTGCCCTGGACAAGGCGCGGACCATCGCCGAGGAAATCTGCGAACTGGTACGAAACTTCCGCTTCACCTGGGAGGACAAGATATTCAATGTCGGCGTGAGTATCGGCGTCGCGGCGCTGGAGGGCGCCCGCACTCCCACCGACGTATTGTCCGCCGCCGACTCCGCTTGTTACGTGGCCAAGGACGAGGGCCGCAACCGCGTTCACATTTTCGATCCCGAGGATCGGGAGGTGTTGAGCCGCCACGGCGAAATGCAGCTCACCGCGCAGATCCGCCGGGCATTGGACGAGGATCGGTTCGAACTGCGCTACCAGCGCATTCAGCCTCTCCATTCCGAGGCGGGCGGCGAACACGCGGAGATCCTGCTGACCATGATCGACCCCGACGGCAAGACACTCTCCCCCGGAATGTTCCTGCCCGCGGCCGAGCGCTACAGCATGATGAGTTCCGTGGACCGCTGGGTGGTACGCCGCGCCTTCCAACAGCTCGCCGGCGGCGCGCGACTGCTCCAGGACGTGGAAACGCTTGCCATCAACCTCTCCGGGCAGTCCCTGAGCAACGAACATTTCCTGGATTTCGTCAAGCAGGAACTGGAACACAGCGGCGTGGACCCCAACCGGATCTGCTTCGAAATCACGGAAACAGCGGTTATCGCCAACCTGGGCCGCGCCAAGGATTTCATCCGCGTCCTGCGTGAACGCGGCTGCCGGTTTTCCCTGGACGATTTCGGCAGCGGCCTGAGTTCGTTCGGCTATCTCCGCAGCCTGCCCGTGGACTACCTGAAGATCGACGGCACCTTCGTCCGCAACATGACCGGCGACGCCATCGACCGGGCCATGGTGGAATCCATCAACCAGGTGGGCCACGTCATGCACATCCGCACCATCGCCGAGTTCGTGGAAGATGCGGCCACCCTGGAGGCCCTGCGCGAGATCGGCGTGGACTACGCCCAGGGCTATCACATCCACCGCCCGGAAACGCTAGTGTAGTGTTTTATGCCATTTGGCTCGCCGCAAAGAGCCAAATAGCATGAAACACTACACTAGTCTGACGCGCGCTATCGCTCGGCCCGAATCCGCGTTAACGTTGACTTTATCGCACGCCAAAGCGCCACGGTCACCGTGTTGAATATCAATCTCACAGACATTGGCCGGGAACTGCGGATCAAGGATCCGGTGCCCGTCGATCGCAAACTGCCGACCTGGAAGGTGGGCCAGGTACTGGACGCGGTCGCCGGCGGGCGCGACAGCACCGGTCAGCTCCAACTGCGCATCGGCGGACGTCAGTTGCTGGCCACCACCGCCCAAGGGCTCGACGTTCAGCAAGGCGCCCGGCTTCTGCTGGAAGTCATCAAGACAGAGCCCCAGCCGGTGCTTCGCCTGCTAGCCGAGCCGAACGCCGGCAAGGCCGTGGAAGCCGCCCTGCGCCAGCTTTTCCCGCAGCAACAGTCGCTTTCGGACCTGGCCGCGAACCTGGGCCACCTGCGCGCCAACCCCAAACTGCTGCAGCACCTGCCGCCTCAGGTGCGCCAGGTGCTCACCCGGCTGATCGATGCGTTCCCCAACAGCACCCGCCTGGCTCGGCCGGACGGTCTTCGCCGGGCGATCGCGGAATCCGGCCTGTTCCTGGAATCACGGCTGCAACAGCCGCAGTCCGCCGCCCAGGCCATGCAGACCGACACCAAAGGCCTGCTGGCACGCCTGGTGGACAGCCTGGCGCGTACGGTGCAAGAACCAACCACCGATCAATCCGCGGCCGCCGCCAGGGCCGGCGCCACCCCGCAGCCCGGACGCCTGCAAGCCCAGGGGCTCGCCACGGCAACATTGGGCCTGCTCAAGGCCGGCGACAGCCCGCTTCACCAGTTGTTCAAGCAAGCCGCCGGCGCGCTGGCACGGATCGAGATCCATCAAACCCAGGCGTCGCAGCATCAAAACGGCCTGTGGCTGCCCCTGGAATTGCCAGTCTGGGACGGAGAGGTGCTGGACGTACTCCAACTCCAGATAAGCCGGGACGGCGAAGGCAGCGAAAGCGAACCCGGCGACCAGCCAATGGTGGCCCGCATTGCCTTCGAGTTTGAAACCCTGGGCCCCGTCTACGCGAGTGTACGGCTCCACGGAAACCAGGTTTCAACCACCTGGTGGGCGGAGCGCCCTGACGTGGCCGGTCTATTCCAGGAACACCTGGACCTGCTTCGGTCCCGGCTTTCAGAGGCGGGCCTGGAGGTCGGAACAATCAGTTGCGCCCAAGGCCGGCCCGCATCCGTTGCCACCGACGGCGATCCGGCCACAGCCACCCGGGGAATCCTGGATGAGCAAGCGTAAGGGCAAGACTTATTACAACGATCCGCCCGTGGCCGTGGCCCTGGAATACGGCGGCGACGGCGCGCCGCGGGTAACGGCCAAGGGAATGGGCGCGGTCGCCGAGCGCATCATCGGGCTGGCGGAAACCGCGAAGGTGCCACTGCATCCGGACCGAGCACTGGTGAAAGTTCTATCGCGGGTAGAACTGGGCGACGAGATCCCGGAAGCGCTCTACCGCGCCGTAGCGGAAGTCATCGCCTTTGCGTATCTGATCAAGGGGAAAGCCCCCGAAGGCTGGTCAGCGCCGAGTGAAGCCGGCGAAAAGGCGGATTAGCGGAACGTAATCCCACGATCTGCCGGCGAGAACATTTCATCACAGAAGCACTGAGTCCACCGAGGAAAAGAGAATATTCCCACGTCCTTCTCGGTGTGCTCTGTGCCTCCCATCAAACATCCCTTAACTCGTTGATTATAAGGGGATCGAAAAGCCGTTGTCAGGCAACCGGCAGCAGTCCCACCGCTATGTGAATCCGCGTCGGCTGCGCCCGCGCCATCCCGCGTGGAACTGGAAAGGCGCTAACCACAAAGGGCGTAGAGTTTCACAGAGGATTAAGCGCGCAAACCTTTGTGTCTCTACTTCGTGGAACTCTGTGCCCTTCGTGGTTTACATCAAGACCGGAATCGTCGGATTGCGCCGGGTAAATCCAGCCTACGGAATCAAGGTACGGGCTTGGGCGCCTATCCCGGCGCGTTCGCGGCGGCGAGCGCCGCTCCTACAGGACGGTTGTTCCGTCGTGGGAGCGGTCGTGTCGACCGCGAATGCCAATTACGCTTCAGGACACGAAGAGCACGAAAGGCTCAAGAAGGAACACGAAGGATCTATTGTGAGAGAAGAAAACGCACTGTGAATGCCCAAGTCACTTCGCGTCCTTCGTGTATTCTTCGTACTCTTCGTGACCCCGGAACGCTGAATCATTCGCGGTCGGCACGACGCTCGACCGGACCGCAGGAGCGGCGCTCGCCGCCGCGAACTGGCTACTCGAAGCCGCTGTCCTGGCCCCGGTGCAGGAGAATGACCAGGTCGGCCTCCACCTGGCTGAGGGAACAGCTTTCCATGATCTCGTTGGCGGTGGCGCCCTTGCGGGCCATGCGGATGGCCTGGTTGAAGGCCTCGCCGCCGGTCTCCCGTTCAGCGACCTCCTTCAGGCGTTCACGCAAACGGCCCAGTGCTTGCTCCATGCGAATCAGCTGCTGCCCCTGGCCGACGGCGCCGGCCGAAAGCCCCTGGAACTGATCGTGAATCTGCCGCAGCCCTTCCTCGACGGCGTCGACACGACGTTTGAGGTTCTTGCTGCGGCCTTGGGATGCGAATACGGCAAACAGGGCCACCACCAGGGCGGCCACTGCGATTACGAGTGCGGGATCAATCATCAAGCGTAGTCATCCACCAGCGAATTATCGTCATCGTCGCTGCGCTGCCCCTGATCGTCGGTGAGACCACCCTGTTCGGCCTTTCCGCCCTCGGGGCGGGCTCCACCGTCCGATTGGCGACGCTTCTTGGGCTCGTGTTTGTGGATACGGGGATACGGCGCCATCGGGTTGACCGAATCCACCTCGGCCATGAACATCCCCGGGCTGTTCGCATCGCTCTGGTCCATGCATCCCTCCCCCCGCCCCGCAAACCGACCCTCGGCCGGTTACATCGACGCGACTTCCTGCCACTCTTCCTTGGTCAGCAGTTTGTTCACATCCACCAGGATGAGCAAGTCGTCCTGGCGGCTGACCACACCGTAAATATAGCGCGAGGATTCTTCGTTCCCCACGTTGGGAGCCGTATCGATCTCCTGATGGCCAACTTCCACCACCTCCGCCACGCTATCCACAAGAATACCGGCGATCTGGTCGTTGGTCTCGGTCACGACAATGCGGCTGGCCTTGTCGGATTCGCGGGGGGCCAGGCCGAAACGCATGCGCGTGTCGATCACGGTCACCACGTTGCCCCGCAGATTGATAATGCCAAGCACGAAGGGCGGCGCCCCGGGGACGGGGGCGATTTCCGTCATGGGGAGCACTTCCTGCACCCGCATCACGTCCACGCCGTAATTTTCGTCGCCCAGCGAAAAGGTAACCCACTGGGTGACCTTGCCGTCGACATTCTGCTGTTCGTCGTTCTCTGCCATCTACCTACTCCGCTCGTGCGTCCCTCTCCTTATATCGGCCGAGGAACCGCAGTGTTTAGCCGTTCTCAGGTCCCCGCCCGCCGGGCATATCACCGAACGCCTCGGTGTCCACCAACGCACAGAGGTGTCCGAGTACCGTTCCGGCAAGCCAGGGCCGCTTCCCCTTCGCCGTACGCCACTTCACGTCCTCACCGCCGAGCTTGAGCACCTCGCCGATGCCGTGGCAGGCCAACCCCCAGGCCCCGTCGCCCACCACGAGCACGTGCCTGGGCGGAGATTCGGCGGCGTCGTCGCGTTTTTCCGCGGGCAACACCATGGTCGCGGTGTCCACGACGCGGACGTTGCGATCGCGGTAGCGCATCAGTCCCAGGTACCAATCGGGCTGATTGGGCATGGGCGTGATTTCCTCGTCCTTCAGGTTCACCACGCTGTGCAGTTTCACCAGCGGCACCGCCAATCGCAGGGCGCCCACCTCGAAAAGCAGCGCCTGGAAGGAAGGCCGCGACCATTCCGGCGGGCCGGTCTCGCTATCGGGCGCTACCCCCGGCTCCGGTTCCGGCACGAGCTCAGGCCGGGCCTCCTGGACATCAACTTTCGGCTCGGCCTGCTCGACCGATTCCACCTCCGCGGGCCGCTCGGGCTCGCTTGGCGCCTCCACCGGGGTGGCCTCCACCACTTCCGGGGCCGCCGGAGCCTCGAACTCGTCCTCGGGCAACTCGTCCGGGATGTCGCTGAGCAACGCATCCAGATAGTCCCAAACGGCCCGGCGTTGGTCCAATAGCTCCGTGTCGCGCCGTGGGGATGAACTCTTACTCATGGCCCGCCGCCGTACGTCGTGGCGCCTCGTCGGGCCCGGTCAGGTCTTCCAGCAGGCGTCGGTAGGCCTGGCTGCCCCGGGCCCAGGGATGCTCCACCGTCAGCGGAACGCCTTTGCTGCTGGCCTCCCGGAACTGGGTATCCACAGGAATCGCGCCGGACCAAATCCGCTCCGGGTAGTCCGAACGCAGCGTCCGCAGGCTGTCGACGGAAGCACGGGTCCGCCGGTCGAAAAGCGTGGGCACAATCCGGTAGGGGAGATCCCGCTGCTGGGAACGGTTGATCATCTCCAGGGTATGGATCATGCGCTCCAGGCCTTTCAAGGCCAGGTATTCGGTCTGAACCGGGACCAACAACTCGTCGCAGGCGGCCAGCGCGTTGACCATCAACACGCCCAGCATCGGCGGGCAATCCAGAAAAGCATGGTCGAAGCGGCCGCTCAGCGCCTGCAGGGCCCGCTTCACCACCAGACCCTTGCCGTGGCGCGCACCCAATTGACGATCCAGGGTGGCAATGGCGGTGGAAGCCGGCAACAGCATCACACCGTCGACGCCGGTGGGATGCAGGGCCCGCCGCGCCATTTCCGGTTTGAAGGTGTCGCGGAAAAGGTCGTAAAGACTGGGTTCGATTTCCTCGGGATCATAGCCGAAGTAAGCGGTCATCGAACCGTGCGGGTCCAAATCGACCAGCAGCACCTTCTGGCCTCGAAGGGCCAAGAGGCCGCCCAGGCTGACGGCCGTCGTGGTCTTGCCCACCCCGCCCTTCTGATTGGCGATGGCCCAGGATCTCATGGCTTGCCTCCCCCGGGCTGGGCCGGTTTACCGGGCGCCGCGGCGCTCGGCGTGTCTCCCGCCTTATCCGCCGGGAGTTTCACTTCCGTCTGATTCCGGGAGATGTCGATCTGATAGCGCGTATCTTCGCCGGCGAGCACCACCACGGAGACCCGGCGGTTCTTCCGCCGCCCCTCCAGCGTGCTGTTATCGGCGATGGGCCGGTATTCCCCGAAACCCACGGCCGACATGCGCGCGGCGTCCACGCCCTCCCGGGCCATGAGCTCCACCACCTGGGCCGCACGATCCGCGGAAAGCTCCCAATTGGACGAGAACCGCGACGTGCTGATGGGCACGTTGTCCGTAAAGCCTTCCACCCGGATCGGGTTCGGGAAAGGTTTGAGAATGGCGCCGAGCCGCGTGAGGATGCCCGCCGCGTGCGGCGCCATCTGGTCGCTGCCGCTGGGAAACAGAATGCTGGTGTTAAGCTCCACCTCGAGCCAGGACTTGGTGCGCCGGACGGTCACCACGTTGTCCTTGATCAGGGGCTTGAGCTGCTCGATGATCGCCTTGGACATCTTGCTGAGATTGTCCTCGCCACCGACCTTCGGCGACGAACCCTTGGGAAGATTCATCTCCTTGCGTATGTCTTCCGGAGTTTCCATCAGCCGCGGCAGTTGCATATTGCGGGGCGTCTGGTTGATTTCCATGGCCGCCTGCCTGCGCGAGCGCGCCAGTTCACCCACCTGCACCGGCTCCAGGGACCGGCTGGGGCTATGGAACGCGGCGACCAGGGAATGCGACAGAGTCCGGTACTTGCCCTCGTTCACGGAAGAAATCGAGTACATCACCACGAAGAAGGCAAACAGCAGCGTAATGAAGTCGGCATAGGAGACCAGCCACCGCTCGTGGTTCTCGTGTTCCTCATGCTTCTTCTTTCTCGCCATGGCGATTCACCTTGAGCTACAGGAAGCCCTGCAGCTTCGTCTCGATGGCCCTCGGGTTCTCTCCCTCCGAAATGGAAACCAGCCCTTCCACAATCATTTCCCTGAAGCGGATTTGCGCCGCTATGATGGATTTCAGCTTGTTGGCAACGGGCAGAAAGATCACGTTCGCCGATCCCACGCCGTACACAGTGGCGACAAAGGCGGTGGCGATGCCGCCGCCGAGCTTGCTGGGATCGGCCAGATTGTTCATGACGTGGATCAGGCCCAGCACCGCGCCCAGAATGCCCAGCGTGGGGCTATACCCGCCCATGGCTTCGAAAATCTTCGCGGCCGCGTTGTCGCGCTGTTCCTGGGATTCGACCTCCACTTCCAGCATGGCGCGGATGGCCTCCGGTTCAGTGCCATCCACCAGCAGTTGCAAGCCCTTTGCGACAAACGCATCGCTCTGCTGCTCGATCAGGCTTTCAAGGCCCAACAGGCCGTCCCGCCGGGCCACCTGACTCCACTCCAGAATGCTTTCAATCTGTTCCTGGCCTTGCACGGTGGGGGGCTTGATCACCCATACCACCAAACGCATGGCCCGCTTGAAGGTGGCCAAGGGCGCCTGGACCATGGTCGCGCCGATGGTGCCCCCGAACACGATCATGAACGCGGTCAACTGAAGCAGGGAATCGATGTGGCCGCCTTCGATGAAGTTGCCGCCGATCACGGCGGCCACGGCCAGGGTGATGCCTGCTATCGTCAGGAAGTCCATAAGGGCTTACCTGCACCGCGCCAGTTCGACCGCCACCGCGTCCAATGCAAGGACCCGATCCGCGAGACCGGCCCGCGCCACGGCCGCGGGCATGCCGTAGATCACACTGGTCGCCTCATCCTGGGCCCAGATCTTCGCGCCGGCCTGCTTCAACAGCTTGGCGCCTTGGGCGCCGTCCGCGCCCATTCCGGTGAGCACGATCCCCAGCACGCGTCGCCCGCACACTCGCGAGGCCTCGGTAAAGGCAATGTCCACGCTGGGCCGATAGAATTGGTCCGGCGACGCTTCAAAGGTATGCACCGTCAATGCTCCGCCCGACCGGCGCACACCCAACTGTTTCCCACCCGGCGCCAACAGTGCCCGGCCGGGGCGAAGCGTGTCGCCGTCCTTCGCCTCGGCCACTGCCAGATCGCACAGTTCATTGACACGATCGGCGAATGCGGCGGTGAAGTTCGCGGGCATGTGCTGAATCAGCAGAATCGGTACCGGAAAATTCCCGGGTAGCCGGGTGAGGACCTTCTGCAGGGCGGCCGGCCCGCCGGTGGACGCCCCGATGATCACCAGATCGAAATCCGTGGCGCGTACCGCCGGCCCGGCTTCGGGCGTCGGCGCAGCCGGGGCAGCCCCCGTCGGGGGAACAGGCCGAGTCGGTCTGGCGGGCTCCGGCGCGGCCGGCCGTGGCGGCGCCGGCCGGGGCGCCGCCGAGCGCATGGCCATACCGGCTCGCCGGCCAAGGGTCCGTACGCGGTTCTGCAGTTCCTTTTTCGCTTGCTCGGCGTCCGTGGAAATGTCGGCGAATCGCTTTGGCAAAAAATCCAGGGCGCCGGCTTCAAGCGCGTCAAGGGTGGCGCGGGCGCCGTCGTAGGTCAGCGACGAGAACATCAGGACCGGTGTGGGCCGCTGGCGCATGATCTGCCGCACGGCCTGAATGCCGTCCATGACGGGCATCTCGATGTCCATGGTGACGACATCGGGCCGCAACGCCTCGACCTGGGCAATGGCTTCCTGGCCGTTGCCGGCCTCGCCCACCACCTCAATGGCCGGATCGGCGTCGAGCATTTCCTTGATTCGCCGACGAAAAAAACCCGAATCGTCGACAACCAGCGCGCGGACTTTCACTCAGGCACACCTCCGGTGAATATTCGGCGCCCAGCCGGCTACATACGGGAACCGAACGATTTGATCAGGCTCGGAATGTCGACAATCAGCGCGATGCGGCCATCGCCGGTGATGGTGGAACCCGCCAGTCCGGGGAGCCCTTGAAGCATGGCCCCCAGCGGCTTGATGACCACTTCTTCAAGGCCGATGACCTCGTCCACCACGAAACCGATGGCCTGGTTGCCAAGCACCACGGTCACCACCTGTTGCTCCTCCGCTTCGGGCGCTTCCTCATCGGCCAGAACAACGCCTCCCACGCCTTCCAGCCAACGTTCCAGGAAAAACAACGGCATGGCCTTGTTGCGCACCATGATCACGCGGCGGCCATCCACTACCTTGGTGCGCCCCATGTCGAGCTCGAAGATTTCACGCACCACGGACATGGGCAGGGAGAACTTCCGGCCCTGCACCTTGACCATCAGCGTGGGCAGAATCGCCAGGGTCAGCGGGACCTTGATCTTGAGCGTGGTCCCCTCACCCATGCGGGATTCGATATCGATGGTGCCGTTGAGCTGGGAGATGCGGGTCTTTACCACGTCCATGCCCACGCCGCGGCCGGAAATATCCGAAATCTCCGCCTTGGTGGAAAACCCGGGCAGGAAGATGAGATTGAAGCAGTCGTGCTCGTCCAGACGCGCGGCGGACTCCCGATCCATCAAGCCCTTCTCCACCGCCTTCTGGCGGAGCATCTCGGCATCCATCCCCTTGCCGTCGTCGGAAATCGTCAGCAGGATGTGATCGCCTTCCTGTTCGGCGGCAAGAATCAATTTGCCGCCGCGGGGCTTGCCCACCATCTCACGGTCCGCGGGCTCTTCGATACCATGGTCCACCGAGTTGCGCACCAGGTGGATCAAGGGGTCGGCCAGTGCCTCGACCAGATTCTTGTCCAGATCGGTGTCCTCGCCCCGCATCTCCAGCTCGATTTCCTTGTGCAGGTTGCGGGCCAGATCGCGGACCAGGCGGGGGAACCGGCCGAACACTTTCTTGATCGGCTGCATGCGGGTTTTCATCACCGCGCTCTGCAGATCGGAGGTGACCAGCTCGAGATCGGAGACCGCCTGGTTCATCCGCTCGTCCTCCAGCGCGTTGCGCAACGTGCTGAGGCGGTTTCGGACCAGCACCAGCTCGCCGACCAGATTCATGATGTCGTCCAGCTTGGCCGTGTCGACGCGGACCGAGGTCTCCGGCTTGGGCGCGCCCGATTTGGCGCCGGCCGCGCGCGTGATCGGCGTCGTCTTCATCGGCTTTGGCGGGCGCCGATTTCTTGGCTGCCGGTTCAGGCTTGGCGGGGGACTTGGGTTCCGGCTTCTTCTCGGCCTTGGGCGCCGCCTTGGCAGCGGGCTTGGGTTGGCTCCGGCGTCGCGGCCTTTTCCGCGTCGGCCGCGGATGGCCCTTTGCCCTTGCCGTGCAGTTGGTCCAGCAGCGCCTCGAACTCGTCGTCGGTGATTTCGTCGTCACTGTTCGATTTCGCAGGCGAATCGGCCGGCGGCTTTGCCTCGGCAGCCGCATTCTTTTCGACGCCCGCCTTGTCCTTGGCCTGCGTCCGGCGCCGTCTCGGGGACGCCGCCATGCTGGCCCTTGCCGTGCAATTGATCGAGAAGCGCCTCGAATTCGTCGTCGGTAATTTCGTCACCGCCGGCGGCGGAAGACCCGATCTCTGCACTCCCGCCGGCGGGCTCCGCGGCTTCGGAGGTGCGGCCCTTCTCTTCTTCCAGGGTATCCAGCAGCGCCTCGAACTCGTCGTCGCTGATGTCGCCCCCGCCTTCGGCAGCGGCCGGTGCTTCCCCAGGCTGCTCGGGCTCCGACTCCACCTCCGCGACTTCGCTATCGGGGACGGTGAGGCGCTCGAGGCCCTTGAGCAACTCCGGCGGCGCCGGCTCGGGATCGGCGCCATTCTCGATTTGTCCGAATTGCGCGGTGACCACGTCCAGGGCCTGCAACACCGTGTCCATCAGTTCGGAACTGACGGTCTTGTCGCCCTGGCGCAGCAAATTGAACAGGTCTTCCGTGCGATGGCACACCTGAACCAAGGCATCCAGAGCCAGGAAGCCCGCTCCGCCTTTGATGGTGTGGAACCCGCGAAAAACGGAGTTCAGCAAATCCCGGTCGTCGGGACGCTGCTCGAGGTCCACCAGCTGCTCGCTGAGACCTTCGAGGATTTCGCGCGATTCAACCAGAAAATCCTGGACAATATCGTCTTCGATATCGATGGCCATGCCGGCCCCCTTCAGAAACCTAGACTGGACAAGAGGTCATCCACGTCGTCCTGGCCGCGGACCACATCGTCGCTCTCCTTGCCGGGAATCTGCGGTCCTTCGAGCTGACTACCCTTGTTCTCATCTTCTTTATCGGCAGCTTTTCGGGATTCATCACCCATCCGTGTGCCGGAAATGGCGATCAGGTCCACGAGGCTGTGTTCGACCTCCTGCACCAGATTGATCACGCGGCGGATGATCTGGCCGGTAAGATCCTGATAGTCCTGGGCCATCAGCGCGTCGTTGAGATTGCCCTGCAGCTTCTGGGTCTGCTCGTCGGTGGCTCCGAGAAAGGTCTCCACATCGCGGCTGAGCTGCCGAAATTCCTCGGCGGACAGTTCCCGGCGGCGGAAGCGCTGCCATTGGTCCAGGAGCGTCTTGGAACCGCTGGCCATATCGGAGACGACCGGCAGGCTGTCCTCGATGGCGTTCAAGGTGCGGTGCGCGGCCTGATCCGTCATGGTGATGACGTAGTTCAGCCGCTCCTGGGCATCGGGCATTTCCGTGGAGGCGATATCGCTCAGCCGGGTGTCGAGCCGGAACGACTTGATGGCCTCGTGCAGTTCACGGGTCAGGGTGCCCAACTCCTTGAAGAGTTGGGTTTCCCGCAACTTGGTCATGTCGTCCAGCATTCGGCCGGCTTCATCCAACTGGCCGGCCTTGATGTGATCCAGCAACCGCTCCGCGGGGTCGATGAATTGTTCGTAGTTATTCTTTTCACTCATCGGAGGGCTCTCAACTGTTGGCGCCGACGCGTTCGAAGATTTTGTCGATCTTCTCCTTCAGCGTGACCGCGGTGAACGGCTTGACGATGTAACCGTTCACGCCGGCCTGCGCCGCTTCGATAATCTGATCCCGCTTGGATTCGGCGGTCACCATCATCACCGGCAGATCCTGAAGCTCCGGCTCTGCGCGCACGGCCTTCAGGAGCTCGATGCCCGTCATCCCCGGCATGTTCCAGTCGGTAATGAGGAAGTCGAACCCGCCCTTCTTCAGGATGGGAAGAGCCGTGTTGCCGTCATCGGCCTCAGCGGTATTCGTGAATCCGAGATCCCGCAGCAGGTTCTTGATGATCCGTCGCATGGTGGAAAAATCGTCCACAATGAGGATCTTCATGTTCTTGTCTAAGTTCACCGTCGATCACCCTCTGTTCTTTACCGGTGTAAACGCAGTAATCCGCAAGTTACCCCATTCTATAGGCCCGGCAGATCGGCGATTCGCTCCCGACTCATCCGTTTTCGGCAGCCCCCTCCCTCCTCCGGGCCGAAAGAATCCAGGGATCGAATCGCTTTCGCGCCATCCCCTGTCGGCAACGGTGGAGAGACCGTTAACTCTCGTTATCTACCCAATCGGCCAGAGATGCCCTTAACTTGAGCATTATACGGCCATGAATCTGACTGATCCGGGACTCGCTCACACCCAGGACGGCCCCGATCTCTTTCAAATTGAGCTCTTCATCATAATAGAGAGACATCACGAGCTGCTCTCGTTCGGGCAGCTCGCGAATGGCGTCGGCCAGGGCCTCCTGGAATCCGAGATCCTGCAAAGCGCCGAGCGGCCCGACGTCGCTGCCCTCGGGTTCACGAAACTCGCTCCCCTCGGAATCCGTCTGATCCATGCTGAAGATACGCGATACAGAGACGTCGCGCAGAATACTGTGGTACTCATCCAGAGATATCCCCATGGAGCGCGCGACGTCGACGTCACGGGCATCGCGCCCGGTGCGGTGCTCGATCTTGCGGATGGCCTCGCCCACCTCGCGTGCCTTGCGGTGGACCGAACGCGGCGTCCAGTCCAGGCGTCGCACCTCATCAAGCATGGCGCCGCGGATGCGGATACCGGCGTAGGTCTGAAAGCTCGCCCCCTGGGCCGCATCGAACTGGCGAGCGGCTTCCAGCAGCCCGATCATCCCGGCCTGAATAAGATCGTCGAGCTGGACGCTGTCCGGCAGACGGTTCATGAGATGGTGGGCAATCCGTTTCACCAGCGGCGCGTGCCGGACGAGCAAGTCATTCTCGCCCTGCAGCTCCACCGCCGAATACATGGCATGCCCGGCCATTAGTGGCCCATCCAGGTGATTTTGATGGGTTCAGCGGGCTGGAGAGCAGTCCAGGCAAGGCGCCGGACCGAAGGCGTAGCCCCGCTACGGTGAGGAACGGGAACGCGGCATGGACTGCTCTCCAGCCCGCCCGCAGGGAGCCTGCTTCGTTCCTGCCGGTGTTGCAGCGCCTCGACAGGCCGACGGCCATGCCTTCGCCACTGCGCCTGCCAGGAACCGGCAGGCAGGCCTGAACTCGTCAAAATCACCTGGATGGACCACTAGACCACCTCCCCCATATCGGCGCCGTACTGGATCAGGCGCTCCACGAAGAATTCCAGATGCCCTTCCGCGCTGTTTGGCGGCGGCCAGCGGTCCACCCGCCGCGCCAGCTCGGTGAACGCGCGCCCCGAGGGGCTGCCGGGATAAGCCTGGACCACCGGTTTCTGTCGCTGCACGGCCTTGCGCACGGCTTCGTCCTGGGGAATGGCGCCGCAATAGTCCAGGGTGAGATCCAGATAGCGATCGGTGACCTTGGAGAGCTTGCCGTAAAGACCCTCGCCCTCGGCCGCGCTGCGCACCATGTTCGCAACCATGTGGAAGCGCCCAACGCCGTAGTCACGGTTCATAACCTTGATCAGCGCGTAGGCATCGGTAATGGATGAGGGCTCGTCGCAGGCCACCACGATCACCTCGCGGGAGGCTCGCACGAAGCTGATGACGCTGTCGTGGATGCCGGCGGCAGTGTCGATAATCAGGTAGTCCAGATCGTGGCTGAGCTCGCTGAAACTGCGGATCAGACCCACGTTTTCCGCCGGACCCAGCTCGGCCATGCGCTTGACGCCGGAAGCCGCGGGTACGATGTGAACCCCTTCCGGCCCGTCCACCAGGATTTCATCCAGGGTGACCTCGCCTTCCATCACATGGGAAAGGTTGTACTTGGGGCTCAGGCCGAGAAGTACATCCACGTTGGCCAGGCCCAGGTCGGCGTCCATCATCATGACTTCCCGCCCGGCGCGAGCCAGCGCCACCGCGAGGTTGACGGAGACGTTGGTCTTTCCGACCCCGCCCTTGCCACTGGTCACGGCAATTACTTTCACCGGTTTGGGATTCGCCATGCGTCTCAGTCCCGCAGCCTGGTCCTGGCGCTTGTTCTCATTGTGCATGCCGCCCACCGAAAGTCAGCGCCAGATAGTCGTCGTCCACTTCTTCTCTGTATTGTTGCAGCAAGGCGGCCGCTCTTTCGATCAGTTTATCACTGCGCGCCGGTTGAATGTCCTCCGGTACGCGCTGGCCCACGCCCAAGTAGGCCAGGGGCAGTTGATGGCGCAACACCATGGTCAGCACCCCGCCCAGACTGGTGGCCTCATCCACCTTGGTGAGGATGCAGCCCGCCGGCTTCAGCCGCCGGAACGAGCGGGCCACCTCGTTGAGCGTGGCCAGCTGGGTGTTGGCGGACACCACCAGATAACTTCTGATCTTGCCCGAAAATCCCTGCAGTGTCCTGAACTGTTCCGCAAGTCGCATATCCCGCTGGCTCATTCCGGCGGTATCGATCAGCACCAGCCGCTTGTCGACCAGCTCGTCCAGCACTTTCGCCAGTTCGTCGTGATTGGCCGCGGGATGCACGGTCACGCCAAGAATCCGCGCGAAATTGCGCAACTGATCCTGAGCGCCGATTCGGAAGTTGTCGGTGCTCACCAGCGCCACGTTCTGGCGGCCGTGGCGCAGGGCATAACGAGCGGCCAGTTTCGCCACGGTCGTGGTTTTGCCCACGCCGGTGGGGCCCACCACCGCGACGATACCGCCGCGCTCCACGATATCGTCGCCGGTCACGGGGGTATGCCGGGCGATGATCGTCAGCGCCTTTTTCAGGCCCTTGGCCGTATCCGGCTCAATGGGCAGGCCGTCGGCCAGCTTGCGGCAAACGTCCTTGCCGAAACCCATTTCGGACAGATTCTTCACCAGCGCGGCCTGGGACGGGTGGCGTTTGTTGCTCTGGCGCCATTCCTGCAGCGTGAGTTGATCCTCGAACAACGCCCGCAGCATTTTCAGCTCACCGCGCATTTCCTGAAGCGCCGGATCCTGGGTCCATTGGATATCGGGCATGGGGGGCGGAGTCGGCTCCGCCTCCGGGCGGGAGGGTGTCTCTTCGGCGAAGGACATGGCCGCCGCCAAATTTTCGTCGAGATCGTCATCCACGTTGACGTCGATTTTCCGACGCGGAGGCAGGGAGGAACGAACCAGACCCGGCCGCGACGCCCCCGAAGCCTTTGCTGCACGACCCAGCATCTCCTGGAAGCTGCCGTCTGCCCGGGGCGCCTCTTCGGCGGAACCCATACTGACGCTCTGATTGGCCGCGGCCGCCTGCACCGCTCGTTCGTCGTAGTCCACCGCGGAGATGACCTCCACCCCTCCATCCACCTTCCGGCTGGACAGAATGACCGCGTCCGGGCCGTGTTCGTCTCGCACCTTGGCGATGGCCTGACGCATGTCTCGGGCGAATATACGCTTTATTTTCATGGCCCTAGCCTCTTATCCGTTCCGCGGGGTCAAACCGTTCCGCCAACCTGGGTCTGCCCGATGGAGGAAACGATCTTGACCTGTTTGTCATCCGGTATCTCGTTGTAGGACAGCACGTGCAGATTGGAGATACCGTGGCGGGTCAACCGCGACAGCCAGCCTCTCAACTGCGGCGCCGTCAGCAAGACGGCCGGTTGCCCCGACATCTCCTGGCGTTGCGCGCTTTCCGCCAGTGAGCGCTGCAACCGCTCGGCCAATCCGGGTTCGAATCCGGCGGCCGCGTCCGTGTTGCCCTGTATCGTATCTAGCAACAACTGTTCCAACTGGGGATCCAGCGTGATCACCGGCAGCTCCGGCGACATGCCGGCGATGCTCTGAACGATCATCCGCCCCAGCGCTTCGCGGATGCTGATGGTCAGGCTGCCCGGATCCTTGGTGCGCGCACCCTGCTCGGCCAGGGTTTCGACGATGGTCCGCATGTCGCGGATCGGGATACGCTCTTCCAGCAGGTTCTGCAGCACCCGCACCACCACGCTCAGCGGCAGGGTCTCCGGCACCAACTCCTCGACCAGCTTGGGCTGGCTGCGGGCCAGAATGTCCAGCAACTTCTGGACTTCCTCGTGGCCCAGCAACTGATGGGCATGGGAACTGATGATCTGGCTGAGATGGGTGGCCACCACAGTGCTGGTATCCACCACCGTGTAACCCAGGGTCTGGGCGTAATCACGCTGGGAGCCGTCGATCCAGACCGCTTCCAGGCCGAAAGCCGGATCCCGGGTCGCCGCGCCCTGCAGGCGCTGCTGCACGTTGCCCGGATTGATGGCCATCTCCCGGCCGGGCTGGATCTCCGCTTCGGCGACGGGAACCCCGAGGATGCTGATGCGGTACTGGTTGGGCCCCAGATCCAGGTTGTCGCGGATGTGAACGGACTGCACAAGAAAGCCCAGATCCTGGGACAGCTTCTTGCGAACCCCCTTGATCCGGGACAGCAGCTGCCCGCCCTGGTTGCGGTCCACCAGGGGGATCAGGCCATAGCCCACCTCCAGACCGATCACGTCCACCGGCGGCACGTCGTCCCAGCTCAGTTCCTTGACCTCGGGCTGGGACTGCTCCCTGGGGGCTTCTGCCGTCTCCTGCACCAGGGCCTGGGCTTCCTCGGTACGGCGCTGGCGGGCCACCCAATAGGCGCCGCCGCCGGCCAGTGCGCCCAGGCTCAGGAAGGACAGATTGGGCATGCCGGGGATCAGCCCCATGAGGATCAGGATGGCGGCGGAAACGCCCAGCGCCTTGGGGTTGGCGAACAGCTGGCTTAGCACTTCCTGGCCCATGTCCTGGGCGCTGGACATGCGGGTCACCAGGATGGCCGCGGCCGTGGACAGCACCAACGACGGAATCTGCGCCACCAGGCCGTCGCCGATGGTGAGCAGCGTGTAGTTGTGCAGCGCCTCGGAGAAGCTCATGTCGTGCTGCAGCAGGCCCACCGCGAGGCCGCCGAGGATATTGATGAACAGGATCAGAATGCCGGCGATGGCGTCGCCGCGAACGAACTTGCTGGCACCGTCCATGGCCCCGTAGAAGTCCGCCTCCTGGGCCACCTCCTCGCGCCGGCTGCGGGCCTGGTCCTGATCGATCAGGCCGGCGTTGAGATCGGCGTCGATGGCCATTTGCTTGCCGGGCATGGCATCCAGGGTGAATCGGGCGCTCACCTCGGAGATACGGCCGGCGCCCTTGGTGACCACCACGAAGTTGATGATCACCAGGATGGCGAACACCACCAGGCCCACGGCGTAATTGCCCCCCACCACGAATTCGCCAAAGGCCTCGATCACGTGGCCGGCCGCGGCCGTGCCGGAGTGGCCGTGCAGCAGCACGACGCGGGTGGACGCCACATTCAACGCCAGCCGCAGAAGTGTCGCGATCAGCAGCACCGAGGGGAACACGGCGAACTGCAGCGGCCGCAGGGTATAGACCGCCACCAAGAGGATCACAAGCGAAAGCGTGATATTGAAGGTGAAAAGCAAATCCAGGCCGAACGCCGGCATGGGGAGGATCATCATCGCCAGCAGGGCGAGCAGCAGCAGCGGCGTACCCAATCCGCTTCTGCTCAAACCCTTGACGTTATCCATGACCGCTGTAGCCATACGCACCTTCCTGTTCAGTCCGGCCCCGCTTCACAGGGCCCGTTGTATGCCAGGCGCAACGCCTATCGCTTGGCGTACTTCATGAATTCCTCGGGGATTCGCGGGTCCGGCCTGGCCGGTTTCTCGCCCCGGCTCGCGGCTCGCAGCTGATACACATAAGCCAGCACTTGCGCCACCGCGAGATACAAACCCGCCGGAACTTCCTGCTCCAGTTCCACTGTGTGATACAAGGCTCGTGCCAACAGAGGAGATTCGAACAACGGCACCTTGTTTTCGCCCGCCAATTCGCGGATGCGCGCCGCCGTCAGCTCGGTGCCCTTGGCCACCACCTGAGGGGCGCGCATGTGGAGCTGGTCGTATTTCAGGGCCACGGCGAAGTGGGTGGGGTTGGTTACCACCACGTCCGCCTCGGGCACCTTCTCCATCATCCGGCCTTGGGCCATCTCCTGCTGCAGGCGGCGGATGCGGCCCTTCACTTCCGGCTTGCCCTCGGTTTCCTTGTACTCGTCCTTGATCTCCTGCATGGTCATCTTCAGCTTCTGGCTGTGATCCCAAAGCTGGAAGGGGACGTCCACCGCGGCGATCAGGATCAAGGCCCCGGACAGGGCGAAGAACGACCAGAAGAACAGCGCGGCGCCGTCGACGATGCCGGTTTTCAGCGGCTCGCTGGCCAGGCGCACGAAGCGATCCTGGTAGTGATAGAAGAGCAGCACGGTCACGCCGCCCACCACGACCACCTTGATCAGCGACTTCACCAGTTCCATCAATCCCTTGGGCCCGAAGATCCGCTTCAGCCCCTTCAGCGGATTGATCTTTTCCAGCTTCGGCGCCATGGCCTCGCCGCTGAACGTCCATCCGCCCAGCAGGGCCGGGGAAACGAGGCTGGCCAGGAACATCAGCACCAGGAACGGCGCCACCACCAGCAGGCCGCTCTGAATCCCGTGCTCCAACCAGCGAATCGGGGTATTGGCGTCGAAAACGGCCTCGCGCGAGGCGGCAAAGGACCAATTCATCAGATCCAGCACGCCCTGAGCCATATAGCCACCCAGGGTGAGCATCGCGGCCGCGGCGGCCACCATCACGATGGTGGTGTTCAGCTCCCGCGATCGCGGGACCTGACCTTTCTCGCGCGCCTCGCGGCGGCGTTTGGGGGTAGGGTCTTCTGTACGCTCCTGGCCGTTCTCGGCTTCCTGCGCCATGGTCAGCCTCCAGGGACCAGCAACAGCCGGATAGTGTCAAAGGCCTGGCGCCACAGATCCGTCATCCGGTACTGCAGCGACGGAACCACGACGGTAAGCAGAATCACGAAGCCGGCCAGAATGGTGATGGGGAAGCCCACCGAAAAGATGTTCATCTGAGGCGCCGCGCGGGTCATTACCCCCAGCGCGAGGTTCACCGTAAGCAGGATCACCACGGCCGGCAGCGCGATCAATACCGCGCCGGCGAACATGGCGCTGGCCCAGCCCACGACCCGGATGAAATCCGTTCCGCCCACGCCCTGCGGCGCCACCGGCATGGAATGGAAGCTCTCCGCCAGGAGCTGGATCAGCATCAAATGCCCGCCGATGGCGACGAACAACAACGTCGCCACGATCAGGAAGAATTGGCTGATCACGGGCATGGGTTGGCCGTTCTGGGGATCGACCATGGTGGCAAAGCCCAGCCCCATGGTCAGGGCAATGGTCTGCCCGGAGATCGTTATCGCACCAAACGCCATGCCTATCATGGTGCCGATGACGGCGCCGATCAGCAGTTGCTGAATCGCGATCATCAAGCCCGTGGCCGACAACGGGTCCACCGACGGCACGGTACCCACGGCGGGCATCACGGCGACCGTCAGGGCCACGGTAATGACAAGGCGCACGCGTACCGCCGCCAAGGGGCTGTTGAACAACGGCGCGGTGAGCATCATCCCGCTCACCCGCAGCAGCGGCCACATGAACAGACCGATCCAACCGGTAACTTGTGCGTCTGTGAAGACCATGGGTCGCTAGCCCTGAGAGGGTTCGCGGTCGGCACGACCGCTCCCGCCGAAATCTCTCGTAGGAGCGGCGCTCACCGCCGCGAACCCCACGGACCCATACCGAGGTTCGCGGCGGTGAGCGCCGCTCCTACGGGAAAGGAATCGTCCAGCCATGGTGGGCGCGGTCGTGTCGACACCATTCCCGTGCCCTGCGTTCTGAAACAAGCGGCTCATCCCGATCTCCCCTGCGATCACCAACCGGCGTCAGTGGATATACGTCGGGACGTTGAGAAACAGCTGCCGGGTGAAATCCAGGAGCACATGAAGCATCCAGGGTGAGGCCACGAACAAGGTCAGCGCCAACACACCCAACTTGGGCACAAAGCTCATGGTCTGCTCGTTGATCTGGGTGGCCGCCTGGAACATGCCCACCACCACGCCGGCTATCAGCGCGGCGATCAGCACCGGGGCCGCCAACAGGATTGCCACCGTCAGGGCCTGCTTGCCGAGGGTTATCGCGAATTCGGGGCTCATGGTCTCGACCTCCTCAGGAAACGAAACTGGATGCGAGCGTGCCCATGATCAGCGACCAGCCGTCCACCAGGACGAACAGCATGATCTTGAAGGGCAGTGAGATGATCATGGGCGAGAGCATGAGCATACCCATGGACATCAAGGTGCTGGCCACCACCAGATCGATGACCAGAAACGGGAGAAACAGCATGAATCCGATCTGGAAAGCCGTCTTCAGCTCGCTGGTGACGAAGGCCGGCACCAGCACGGTGAACGGAATATCGTCGGCGGTCGCCACGGGCTTTTCCTTGGCGATGCGCATGAACATCGCCAGATCGTCCTTGCGGGTCTGGGCCGTCATGAACTTGCGGAACGGCAACTCCGCCCGATGCAGCGCGTCGCCGGCGTTTATCTGCTCCTGCATGTAGGGCTGCACGGCATTGCTGTACACGTTCTGGAAGACCGGCATCATCACGAACAACGTGAGGAAGAACGCCAGGCCCAACAGGATCTGATTGGACGGAGTCTGCCCCGTACCCAGCGCCGTGCGCAGAATGCCCAGCACGACGATGATGCGGGTGAACGAGGTGAGCATCAGCAACGCCGCCGGCAGCAGCGTCAGGATGGTCATCAGGAACAGGATCTGGATGCTCAGACTATAGGTCTGGCCGCCGGAACCCCCGGTGACGGTGATGGCTTCGAGCCCCGGAGTCTGGGCCGCGGCACCCGCCGAAAGAAGCAGGAGCCCCAGGAGGACAACGAGCCTTTGAGGCAACCTTTTCATGCCTCAGAGTCCCTGAGCGATTTGTCTGTTAAGCGCCGGCGACGCAGTGCGCGTCATCCCACATAATGAGGCCGCAACACCGCAGGCGAAGCGTTCAGGGAGGTCCTTAGGGCGGCCACGACGCCCGTCGGGGCCGCTGAGATATGACAATGTTGCCTGAAAGGCTATTGGAGTCGGTCGCATTTCATCGCTTCTCGTCTTGCTGCATCGCCTGACGCAGCCGTTCCGCGAACGGTCGGCCTTGCGTGTCGGACCCTTTGCCGCCGCCCCGGTTGACCGGGGTGACATCCAGGGGTTTATCCAACACATGCAAAGTCTGTACCCGTCCCGGCGAAACGCCGACAAGAAGCTGTTCTTCACCGACTTGGAGGAGGATGACTTTCTCGCGCGAACCGACGGAAAGCCCGCCCAGAATGCGCATTTGACCGGCCGCCGACTGGGTCAGCCCGCCGAAACGGCGGAGAAACCACTTGAGGCCGAAGATGAGGGCCATGATGACCGCGAGACCCAGACTGAGCTTGATCAAAGCGGTCATATCGACCTGGGGCGCTGCGGGCGCCGGAGTTTCGGCGGCCCGCAGTGTTGTGGAAGTCAGGATATTGACGGCCACCGCCGCTCCCGCCGCGCCGAGGCGCCGGGCATGGGAACGGGCATGGCCAATCAGGCGCCGCATCAACGCAGTTTCTTGATCCGCTCGGCGGGGCTGACCACGTCGGTCAGCCGGATACCGAAGCGCTCGTTGACCACCACCACCTCGCCATGGGCGATCAGGGTGCCGTTGACCAGCACGTCCAGCGGCTCGCCGGCCAGGCGATCCAGCTCCACCACGGAACCCTGATTGAGGTGGAGCAGATTGCGGATACTGATCTTGGTGCGGCCGATCTCCATGGCCAGCGTTACCGGGA
Source organism: uncultured Gammaproteobacteria bacterium (assembly GCA_963711725.1). Taxonomy (GTDB): domain Bacteria; phylum Pseudomonadota; class Gammaproteobacteria; order Nitrococcales; family Aquisalimonadaceae; genus CAVQFO01. Next base: position 86,430 of record CAVQFO010000025.1, read on the forward strand.
TGTCGAGAATCACATCGAGATTGAGATCCTCGTCACCCGTGTCGCTGTCCGGATCCGCCTGGAGATTGTCCAGCGCGGCCTTTTCGACCTCCGCAGCCTTGCCGCCCTTGGACTCCGCTTCGGTCTGCTCGGCCATGGCCGCGGCCCAGTCGTCGTCCGGGCTGCCGTTTTCCTGGTTCTGCGTTTCGTCGTTCATGACTCGCTCCTATCCGCCGGGACCGCTTTTTCGATGTCCTCGACACGGATGTGCTTGGTCAGTTTGATAGCGGCGTTCCCGCCGGAGGCGCCGTACCGCCCCCGAAACACCGGTACGTCTTCGGCGAATACCGTCACCGCGTCGGGCAACTCCACCGGGATGATGTCGCCGGGCTTGAGCCGGCGCAGGTCCTTGAGACTGATATCCACTTGCGTCAGCAAGGCGCTGAGTTCCACCTGCGCGGATTTCATTTCTTCCCGCAGGGACCGCGTCCAGCGTTCGTCCACCTCGTTGCGGTCGCTCTGCACACCGGCGGCCAGCTGCTCACGGATAGGCTCGATATTCGTATAGGGGATGGTGACGTGAAAATCCCCGCCGCCGCCTTCCATTTCCACATGGAAGCGGCTGACGACCACCACCTCCGAGGGGCTGACGATATTCGCAAACTGCGGATTCACCTCGGAATTCAGGTATTCGAATTCCACCGGCAACACCGGCGCCCAGGCATCCTCCAGATCTGAAAAGGCCTGGTCCAGAACCATCCGCACCACGCGCAACTCGGTGGGCGTGAACTCACGACCCTCGATCTTTGTGAAGTAGCGCCCGTCGCCCCCAAAGAAATTGTCGACGATGATGAACACCAGCTTGGGATCGACGATACACAGTGAGCTGCCGCGCAGCGGATTGATCCGCACGATATTCAGGCTGGTGGGCACGAACAGCGTATGGATGTACTCCCCGAACTTCATCATCTCCACGCCGCCCACGGAAACCTCCGGGGTCTTGCGCAGCATGTTGAACAGCCCGATCCGGAACAGGCGCGCGAATCGCTCGTTGATCATTTCCAGGGTGGGCATGCGCCCACGCACGATCCGTTCCTGGCTGTTGAAGTCGTAGGAACGGATCTCGCCGTCGGCGCCCTCGTCGCCTTCGGTACCGACATCGCCGCCGTCGATACCGTGCAACAGCGCGTCGATTTCGTCCTGGCTGAGTATGTCCTGCGTAGCCATGCTAGGGCCCTACTGCATCACGAAGCCGGTGAAGTAGACCGCTTCGATTTGATCGGCGGCGCCCACTTTGGCAAGCACCTTGTTGACCTCTTCCTTGGCTTCTTCCCGCAGTTTCTCCTTGCCGTCCCGGGTGCTGACCGTCTCATAGGTCTGGCTGCCCAGAAGCAGCAGGAGGTTATTGCGGATCATCGGCATGTTGTCCTGCACGGCATCCAGGGCGTCCTGCTTGCGGGCCATGACCTGCATGGTCACCTGAAGAAAGCCGACGCCGCCCTGACGCTCGAAATTCACCACCAGCGGCGGATCCAGCGCCAGGTATTTCGGCGGCGCCTTGGTCTCCTCCTTGGCCTTGTCTTCGGCGGCGGGCTGCTCGGTGGCTTGATCGCCTTCGGCCGCGGGAGCCGAATGCCCGATCACCCCACCGAAGTAAAGCGCCGCCGTGGTACCGCCAGCAAGCACGATCAGCACCACCACGGCCACCAGAATGATGACCTTCGCCTTGCCCGCCTGCCTCTGAAAAGCTGTTGCCATTCGGGAACCCCACCGCCTGTGTTCGTTATTTATTGTGAGCAAGACCCGTGCCACGGGCCCGTACAAACCCTACCACGGCCACGGATGCCGTATAGGGTGTCCTTAACCGTGGATTTTATCCATGTTCGCGCACGAACTACCAAACTCGCGTCACACAGCGCCGGATTCCCGTCTTCGGGGTGTCAACGGATCGACGGCGGCGGACACAAAAAAGGGGCGTGGCGCGCCCCCTCTTTCCAGCGCCTTCGGGCGCCACGCTTCCGGCCATCCGGCCGGCGCGCCAAGGTCTCATCACGCGTAGTGATCCACCAGGCCCCGCGCGGCCATCATTCCGACCGAGGAAACGCTCATCTCCTCGCCCTCCCCCTCGACGCCGGAGCCGAGCCCGCCGGCGCCACCGGCGTTGTCCGAGGACTGATGAGAGTGCCCGCCCGGCTGAGACTGATCCCGGGCTACGTTGACGTCCACCGCGCCAAAACCTTGCTCCGCCAGCATGTGCCGGAGCCGAGGGATTTCGTTCTGCACGGCATCGTGGGTCGCGCCGTGATGCACCGTGAAGGCGATGGTCGCGTGGTCGCCCTTGGTGGAAATGGAGATCTGGATGGGCCCCAGCTCCTTGGGATGGATATGCAGACTGGCCTGCTGCATGTCGGTCTTGGCCATCCAGGTCAGCCGTTCGCCCAGCCCCTGCCCCCAATCCGGATGGTCCATGGGCGTGGGCAACTGCAGATTGACCACCTCGGTGCGCTGTGCCTGGGAGGTGGCGCTGGCGTCGCCGTTCACTATCGCCGCGCTCAACACCTGAAAATTCTGCTGGGCCCCGGCGGCGTCCGGCTTTCGGTCGTTGCCTTGAAGCTGCGCGGTGCCGGATTCGAGGAAGGCCTTGAGCTGGGACATCAGAACCGTCTTGCCCGCACCGGTCAGCGCATCCTGGGCCTTGCCCAGCAGCGCTCCCTGGTCCGTATCGCTGATCAACGCGCCATCGCCATGGGCGATCAGCTGCAGCAATTCCGTGGGATCAAGCTTCTTGCCATCGTCCTTGTGCGCGGGCTTCACCTCGACGGCGGCAACGTCCGCCTCTCCGACCTGCTCAGCGCCGGGCTTGTCCGCACCGCTCTTGACCCCCAGCAGGAGCTGCAAGATTTCGCCGGCATCCGGCAACTCCTTGCCGAACTGCTGTTGAAGGACGCTCTGCAATTCCTTCTCCGTCAGCTTGCCGTCCTTGAGCGCGCCGGACTCCACCAAGGCATTCAGAAAGCCTTTGCGGTCGCTGTCCGAGAGCTTGTCCAGGCCCGGGATCTTGTCCGAAATCTTGTCCAGGTTGCCCTGCAGGACGTTGACGATATTCATGCTGTACTCCGTTCCGAACGGGGGTTTCCTTTATTCATTGCAAGACCGGGGCCAGGTTTCACCACAGAGGCACAGAGGACACAGAGAAACCAATCGCCATGTCTTCGTTGCCTCTCTCTGTGTCCTCTGTGTCTCTGTGGTTAATCTTCAACTACCGTTCTACCGCTCGTCCTTGCGCTTATGGGCATGCCGTTGCTGCGCCAGTTCATCGGTGTCCCGCTGTTCCTGGCGTTCCACCTCGCGGCGCTCCTGGTCGCGATAGCGATCCACCACTTTTTCGATGGCCGTGGCGTGGGTCTGCTGCGCCAGCCATTCCCGGCGCTTGGTCTCCGCGTACTGCTCGGCCCGGTACACGCGCTCGCGCTGCTCCTCGACGGCGGCGTCGATGCGGCTGATGAAGGCGTTGTAGTCCCGAAGACGGAAAGCGCCCATGCCTTTGGCGCCGACATCGGAAAGCTGGGACTGATAGTCCTGGCGGAAGTTGATGAGCTGCTCCAGACGCTGTTTCTGGAGCTCAAGATCGTCGCGGGCCTCGGCGAAATCCCGGGCTATCCGGTTCGCCTTTTCCGACGCAAAGCCGTGCACCGTCGACATACGCTCGGAGCGGGTCAAGGCGGGCCTCCTGTTCGTTTTTCGTTATTGCGACCGGGGCCATTGCTCCCCGATTCACCGTGCACCCAACCAGGCCACGTTTCAAGCAGTATCGCCCAGCAATTGCTGCAGCTGGGAGCGACTTTGCTGCACGTTGACCGCCTCCGACAAATCCTGGCGCAGGAACTCGGTCAGCTTGGGGTAATAGGCGATGGCCTCGTCCACCCGGGGATCGCTGCCGCGCTGGTAGGCACCCACGTTGATCAGGTCCTGGTTCTGGCGGTACAGGCCGTAGATCTGCTTGAATCGCTGCGCCAGCCGCTGCTGTGCGGGGTCGGTTATGTTCAGCATGGCACGGCTGACGGAAGCCTCGATATCGATGGCCGGATAATGACCGGCATCGGCCAGTTGCCGGGACAATACGACGTGGCCGTCGAGAATGGCGCGCGCCGCGTCGGCAATGGGATCGTTCTGATCGTCGCCTTCCGCCAGAACCGTATAGAACGCCGTGATCGAACCGCCGCCCTCGGGGCCGTTACCGGCGCGCTCCACCAGCCGCGGCAGCTTGGCGAACACGGACGGCGGGTAACCCTTGGTCGTGGGCGGTTCACCGATGGACAGACCGATCTCGCGCTGAGCCTGGGCAAACCGGGTGAGCGAATCCATCAGGAGCAGAACCTGTTTGCCCTGATCTCGGAAATATTCGGCAATGGCCGTGGCCTGCATGGCGCCGTGAAGCCGCATCAGCGGCGAGGCGTCCGCGGGCGCGGCCACCACCACGGACCGGGCCAGCCCCGCTTTTCCCAGAATCCCCTCGATGAACTCCTTCACCTCTCGGCCACGTTCACCGATCAGCCCCACCACCACAACATCGGCGTTGGTATAGCGGGTCATCATGCCCAGAAGCACACTCTTGCCCACGCCGCTGCCGGCGAAAAGGCCCATGCGCTGGCCGCGGCCCACGGTCATCAAGGCGTTGATGGCGCGCACGCCCACATCCAACGGTTCACGGATCGGCGCGCGCCCCAGGGGATTGACCATTCTGCCGGCCAACGGCAACCGGGCTTCCACCCGAAACTCGCCACGACCATCCAGCGGTGCGCCGCCGCCATCGAGAATCCGCCCCAACAGGCCCTGGCCCACTTCCACTTCGTAGACACCCCGATGGGGGACCACCCGGGCGTTTGGCGTCAGCCCCTGAATATCCCCGGTGGGCATCAGGTAAAGGCTTTCGCCCGAGAACCCCACCACCTCCGCCTCGATTTTCTCGCCGGCGCCGGTTTCCACGGTACAGCGCGCGCCCACGGGCGCTTCGCAGCCTTCGGCCTCCAGCGTCAGGCCCACCATGCGGCGCAGCACGCCCTTCCACCTGCATGGTCGGCGGAGTCAATTCGCTGCCACGGCGGCGCAAACGTTCAGCCCAGATCTCCGCCCTGCCCTGTTCGGCGGTCACGGTTCCTCTCCCTCGGCTTCGGCCGGGTCCCGGTCGTCGCCCAGGACCTGGGTGGCCAACGCGGTAAGGCGCCGCTCCAGGCTGGCGTCGATACGCGAGGCGGCGGTGGTGACACGGCAGCCTCCGCGGCTGACGGTCATGTCCTCCACCACTTTCCAGGCCCTCTCCTCCTGGGAAGCCCCCAGCACCTCGTTGAGAAACCTGGCGTCTTCCGGATGCACCTGCACCCGCACGTCGCGGGCGGAAAGCGGCAGCATCGCCAGAGCTTCGCGGACCACCGGCAGCACTTCGCCCGGTTGGGTCTGTATCTCGCGGCGGATGATCTGCTTGGCCATGATGAAGGCGAGCTCCACGAGCTGGGACTCCACCTCCTCATCCATCTGCTTCAAGGCATTGGACAACTGATTGGCAATCCGCCCAATCTCCTGTGCCCGATTACGCGCCTCCTGTTCGCCCGCCTTGTAGCCCTCCTGACGGCCCGCTTCCAGACCGGCCTTGCGGCCTTCCTCGAAGCCTTCGTCGTAGGCCTGTTTCTGAATCCCCTCCAGCTCCCCGGCGGTGGCGGGGCCGCCTGGGCGCTTGCGGGCATCGCGTTTGTCGTGGGGGCCGGGACCGTCCACCGCCGGAGGCTCCCAGCGGCTGACCCGGGCCTCGGCGGAGCCCTCGGAGATCACCTTAGATAAAGTCATCGCCGCCTCCGCCCAATGCAATGGTGCCCTCGTCGGCCATGCGCTTGGCTATGGAAAGGATTTCCTTCTGAGCCGTTTCCACTTCGCTGACGCGCACCGGGCCCTTGGCCTCCAGGTCGTCCACCAGCATCTCGGAAGCCCGTTTGGAAAGGTTGCGCAGGATCTTGTCCTTGACCTCCTCGTCCGCTCCCTTGAGGGCCAACACCAGGACGTCGGTGCTCACCTCACGCAGCAACTGCTGGATTCCGCGATCGTCCACGTCCGCCAGATCCGCGAACACGAACATGAGATCCTGGATCTTGCCGCCCAGCTCGCCGTCGATCTCGTTGATCTGCTCCATGATGGGCGACTCGACCCCGGTATCCAGGAAGTTGAGGATATTCGCCGCGGCCTGCAGGCCGCCGATGCTGGAGGATTTGAGCCGCTGCTTGCCGGAAAACTGGCGTTCCATGATCTCGTCCAGCTCCTGCAACGCAGCCGGCTGAATGCCTTCCAGGGTCGCCACGCGCATGAGGATGTCGTGCCGCACCCGCTCCGGCATTTCCCCCAGGACCTGGGCGGCATGATCCGAATCCAGGTAGGCGAGCACGATGGCGATGATCTGGGGATGCTCCAGGCGCAGCATCTCCGCGACGGTCTTGGGATCGAGCCACTTGAGCTGCTCCAGGCCGCGCGTATTGCCGCCCATGAGGATGCGGTCGATGATGCCCGAAGCCTTGTCCTCGCCCAGCGCCTTGACCAGCACGGAACGGATGTAATCGGTATTGCCGATGCCCAGCGAGGTCTGCTCGCTGACGGTGATCACGAAATCCTCAAGAACCGTGTCCACCTGCTCTCGGTTGATGTTCTTTAGGCTGGTCATGGCGGCGCCCAGGGACTGGACTTCCTTGGGCCCCAGATGACGCATCACCGAAGCCGCGTCGTCTTCCCCCATACTCATCAGAAAGACGGCGGCGCGCTCGGCGCCATTGAGTTTAACGGGTCGTTTTTCACTCATCTTCCGACAACCAGTTCTTGACTACGTTAGCCGCCAGTGCCGGCTCCTTGGCGACCACGTCTCGTGCCGCCTGGAGCTTGTCTTCCTGCGCCCGCTGCTGATGGGCGAGCTGGGGAACGTGGCCGTGCTGACCCTGCCCGCCCTCTTCCCCGGGGCCGGCCAGGCGCCGTTGCTCTTCGCTCTCACCGGTCGGCAACGGCTGTTCACGGCGGGTGACCGCCCAGCTGCCACGCCCCAGCAGCGCCTGGATAATCGGCCGAATCACGGTGAAAACCAGGATAAGGCCGACAATGCCCGCCACCAGCAGTTTACCGGCCTGCCACACCCAGGGCTGCTCCAATAGCGGCGTCTTGGGCGCGGGCGGAGCTGCCTCGGCGGGCTGGAAGGCTGCATTCATGACGTTGATCTGGTCACCGCGCTTCTGATTGAAGCCGACGGTCTGTTTCACCAGGTCCGTGATCTGCGCGATTTCCTGGGGCGAGAAGGCCTTGCTGACTTTCTTGCCGTTGGCGTCCACGGTTTCCTTCTGATCCAGCAGAACCGCGATGGACAGGTGCTGGATCGCGCCGGTGGGACCCACAGTATGGGTGATGGTCTTGCCCACCTGGTAATTGCGGACTTCGTTGCTGCTCTTGTTGCCCGGCTGAGCCTGACCCGGCTGGCCGCCGTTGGCATTGGCGTTAGCATTGGCATTGCCACTACCACCTTGGGATTGCGTCGTACCGGCTCCCGGCGGCTGGTTGGACAGTGCGCCGGGCACGCCCTGAGCGGTGGTGTCGCTGACGGACTGCTGGCGACTGACCTGCTCGCTCACCAGGGCCTTGCCCTGATCGTCATACTGTTCCTGAGTGGTCTCCTGCCGGGCAAAGTTCATGTCGGCGCTGACCTGGGCCTTGACCTTGCCGCGACCCACAATAGGCGTCAGAAGCGCCTCGATGCGGTTGGCGTACTCGCGCTCCACCTGCCGGCGGTACTCGAACTGGTCACGGCTGCGGCCCACACCCTTGGAGCTTCCGTCGCCGGAAAGCAGGTCGCCCTCCTGGTCGACCACGGTCACCTGCTCCCGGTTGAGGTCGGGCACGCTGCCGGCCACGAGATGCACGATCGCAGCGACTTGGCCGTCGCTGAGGTTGCGACCGGGGAACATGTCCACCAGCACCGAGGCGCTGGGGGAATTATCGTCGCGCAGGAAAACGCTCTGTTTGGGGATGGCCAGATGTACCCGGGCGGATTTGACGCTATCGATGGTGGAGATGGTACGAGCCAGCTCCGTTTCCAGCGCCCGTTGAAAGCGCGCGTTTTCCACGAACTGGCTGGTGCCGAAGCCCTGATCCTTCTGCAGCATCTCGAAACCCAGGCCCGTGCCCTCGGGCAGGCCCTGGCTGGCCAGTTGCAGGCGCGCCTTGCGCACCTGGTCCGCCGGCACCATGATCGCGCCTGACGAGCTGTCTAGTTGGTATTCGATGCCGCTGGCCTGCAAGGCATCCATGACCTGCTTCGCGTCCTTGTCGGCAAGCTGGGTGTACAGGGGCCGCATCACGGGCGTCCTCGCCCACATGTAGAGACCGATTCCGCCGGCCACTGCCAATGCCAGACCCACGATCAAGACGAGTTGGCGGAACGCACGCTCGCCCACGTATGCGAACATCGGGTTATTGTTCTGTCTTGTTGCCAACGCCTGGCTTGCCTCGGCCATGGTGAACCCCGTATTCCTCGATCAGCGCCTCGACCGGTCCGAATTCAGACCGGCATGTTGAAGACGTCCTTGTAGGCCTGAACCAAGTGATTGCGCACTTGCTTCAGGGCCTCGAAGGACACCCGGGACTTCTGCAGCGAAATCATTACATCCGTGAGCGGAACATCCTCGCCCCGGGCGAAGGCGTCGGTCTTTTGACCGGCCTGCATATCGAGGCTGTTGACCTCGTTGATGGCGTTGCCCAGCATGCCGGCGAAGTCGACCTTGCCCTTGTCGCCCTGAGTGGGCTCCGCGGCGCCGGCCTTGTTCGCCATTGCCTGCATCTCCTGCAGCAATTTCACGGCGCTTACGTTGTTAATTCCATTCATAGCACACATCACTCCGAGGTTTCGTGACCCTTTACGCGCCTTCCGGGACCGCCATGCCGGCATCGCGCATGCGCGCCAGCTTGTAGCGCAATGTTCTCACCGAAATCCCCAAGCGTTCCGCCGTGCCCTTGCGGCTACCGTTCAGACGATCCAGCGTTTCCAGAATCAAACGCTGCTCCCGGGTACGCAGGTCGTCCTGCAGGGAATCCGTGTTTCCAGTCGCCGGAGCGGCCGCCGGCCGCTCGGCGGGCTCGAAGCACACCGCCTCGGCCGGAACCTGGACGCCGTCGGTCAACACCAGCGCGCGTTGAACCACGTTCTCGAGTTCACGCACATTGCCCGGCCAATCGTGATTGAGGAGCACCCGCATAGCGCCCGCGCTGAACGACTCCACGCCCTGGCCCCGCCCGTAGCGGTGCAGGAACGCCTCGGCCAGCGGCCGCACATCGTCCCGGCGCGAGCGCAGCGGCGGCAGGTGCATCGGAAACACATGAAGCCGGTAGTAGAGATCCTCGCGGAAGCGACCCGCCTCCACTTCCGCGCGCAAGTCGCGGTTGGTGGTGGCCAGCACCCGGGTCTGCAGAGGGATGCTCTGGGTCCCGCACAGGCGCTCCACCTCCCGTTCCTGGAGCACCCGAAGGAGCTTGGCCTGAAGGCCGAGATCGATCTCGGAGACTTCGTCCAACAGCAGCGTGCCGCCCTGAGCCTGTTCGAACTTGCCCGCGTGGCTGCGAACGGCCCCGGTGAAAGCACCTTTCTCGTAGCCGAACAACACCGCTTCCAGCATGTTCTCGGGGATGGCGGCGCAGTTGACGGGCACGAAGGGGCCACCGGAATAGGTCGAGTGCTCGTGAATATGGCGGGCGAAGACCTCCTTGCCCGTTCCGCTCTCCCCCGTCAGCAGCACAGTCACCGCCTTGGGCGCCACACGCCGGGCCAGATCGGCCAGAGCGATGGTGGCGGCGTCTTCGGCGATCAACGTCGGAGTAGCCTGCACCGGGCAGATCCGGGCCAGCGCGCGAGAGAGCCCTTTGACGTCGGCGTCGGCGGCCACGAAATCCGTCGCGCCGGCGCGCATGGCCCGCACCGCCTGCTCCACGGTCGGCTCCCGGCTGATCACCACGACCGGCGGGCCCATCGGCCGACGAACAATCGCCGACCAATCGGAAACCTCCGCGGCGTCACTCCACACCACGGCGGCCAGCGCCGGCTGCCGGTCAAGAACCGACAGCGCCTCGCCCACCGACTCCACGGCGCGGCCGACGATTCCCTCGGCACGCAACACGGCGCACGTGGTCTCGTACGTGGCCTGATCCGGTGCAATCACTAGGACGCGGTTTTCGCTCACGGCACACCTCTGATTCTTGTCTCGGTACCCACCCGCCGGAAGATCGGCGGAATGGGAACTCCTGCCTACCACGAAGCAAAGGCTGTGCCACAACCAGTAACAAACTAGAAAACAATGACTTGCCGGATGCTCTAGAGAATCCACGACAACCAGCGTCAAGGAGCCGACACCCGCGGGCGCGTCCTCGGATCAGCCTCTTCCCAGCACACCGCTAATCGTAGGAGCGGCGCTCCCCGCCGCGAATTCCGGAGCCGGCCCCTCCGGGCAAAGCAACCCGAAGTCCGGCGCCGCGGACATTTCAACCGGATGAAGAGTTTCACCACAGAGGCACAGAGTGCACAGAGAACGGCCCGCGAACCACGCGGGTCAGCATCATCCGGGCTGGGAAGAGAGATCCTCTCGCCAAGGCGCCAAGAAAGCCAAGAGTTGCCGCAATAGATAACCCCTGATCCCTTGGCGCCTTGGCGAGAGCATATAATTCAATCGGTTGCCGAATGTCAGGCATGCGGCGCAATGCCCTTCGGTTATTGCGCCCTACGCGTTGTCACCACAGAGGGCACAGAGTTCCACAGAGTAGAAACAAGAGGGCTTTATTGTTCTCTGTGTTTCATTCTTCTTATAGGCGGAACGTCGGAATACGCTGGGTTAATCCGGCCTGCCCTTGCTCCGCTCGGTGCGGAAACAGTGGCGATTCGCGGCGGCGAGCCCCGCTCCTACGGATCGGGTTGGCGAAAAACACCGGGCGAGGCCTACTCCGCTCGCTGGATATCGTACTTTCTGAGTTTTTCCACGAGGGTGGTCCGACGAAGGTTGAGCAGTTTGGCGGCCTGGGCCACCACACCGTCCGCTTCGTCCAGGGCCCGTTCGATCAGGCTGATCTCCAGGTCGCTGAGCACCTGCTTGAGGTCAACGCCCTCCGCGGACCAGCCCACCGATGACCGCAGTGCCGAGCCATTGGTCGGTTCATGACCGTTGACCGGCTCTGCAAGCGGCTCTTCGTCCGCGCCATCGGCGGCAAGCGCCGAGTCGGCGTGATGGAACTTCTCGGGTAGATCCGCCACGTCCACTTCACCGTAGGGGCAGAGTATGGCGAGGCGTTCAATCAGATTGGAGAGCTCGCGTACGTTGCCCGGCCACGGGTACTGGCCCAGGGCGGAAATGGCGCGAGGGGTCAGGCGCACGGAACCGCGCCCTTCATCTTCGATACGGCGGATCAGCTCTTCAACCAGCACCGCGATGTCCCCGGCCCGTTTGCGCAGCGGAGGCATCTCTATGGGGAACACATTCAGCCGGTAGAACAGATCTTCGCGAAACTCGTTGTCGCGAATACGCTGTTCCAGGTCACGGTGCGTCGCGGCAAGGATGCGCACATCCGCCTTGATGCTCTTGTTGCTTCCCACCCGCTCGAAGGTGCGCTCCTGCAGCACGCGCAGCAGCTTCACCTGCATGTTGAGGCTCATGTCGCCTATTTCGTCCAGGAACAAGGTGCCCCCCTGAGCCAGCTCGAAGCGGCCCTGGCGGGCGCTGATGGCCCCGGTGAAGGCTCCCTTCTCATGGCCGAAGAGTTCGCTCTCCAACAGCTCCGCGGGGATGGCGCCGCAGTTCACGGGAACGAACGGCTTGCCCCGGCGTTCGGATTGGTGGTGGATGCTCCGGGCGACGACCTCCTTGCCAGTGCCCGACTCCCCCAGGATCAACACGCTTGCGTCCGTGCCGGCCACCTGTTCGATCAACTGCGCCACGCGCTGCATGGAGCGGCTCTGCCCCACCAACCGGGGCGCCGGCGCGCCGCGGCGCCCGCCACGATCCCGCTTCTTTGCATTCTGGGTGAGCGCCTGCCGCAGCGCGCCCTCGAACTGGCCTTGGCGCAACGGCAGATCGAGTACACCCATGACCGATGCCCCCAGGGAAGACGGATTGGTGCCATTGCCCTCCGGCGGGGCAACCAGGAACACGGGGATCTGGGCGTCGTTTTCGTTGAGGATGCGCAGCGCTTCGTGCCAGCCTTTCTCCTCGGGCCCGCCGGCCAGCAGCGCTGTGGCGAACGAGTCGTCGCCGTTGAGCAGGTCATCCAGAGATTCGGCCGTGGCCGCGCGGCAAACCTTGTGTTCGAGAAAGCCCAGCACGGCTTCGATGGATCCAGCGCGTCCCTCGTCCGGATCGAAGAGCAAGACATTGACCACTCGGGGGTCTCCTTCAGGAACTGACGAACGATTGATTGTTATGTTTCGTCGGCTTCCTGCCGGCGCATGAGGTCCGTCAATAATCCGACGTTAATTTTGGTGTCGCCGATTGTCAACAACTTGACGGAATAAGGTGAGCCGATTTGTGACACTGTTGGCCGAATGGGAGGCCAGGGCGCACGGGGAAGAAAGCACAGCGTGTTATCGGGGAGATTGGCGGCGCTGAGCGATCTGGCGGCGGTGGTTGCGGAAGATCCACTTCTCCAGAAGCTCCGTCACGGCCTCGACGGGCTCCTCGAAGCGAGCGACCACACGGACCCCACCATTGTTCTCCGTATGGACGCTCTCGATACGCCCGGAAAGCCTCAGGGGGCGAGGAAAGACACTGTAGGGGTAGAGTTCAAGCAGGACTGCGTTGCCGGCGGCGGGTGGAGTCCCCCGTTCGGTCCAGGCGATCTCCCGGGTACCCAGCGAAAGCCGCCGCGATTCCGGCAGATCCAGCTCCTTGCGCATGAGATGCCCCAGCAGATCCAGAATCAACTTCAGTTTCTGGTCGATCATTTCCAGGGCCCCAAGATCAGCCCCACCGTGTTCGGGGCCGAATTCGGCCACTCCCGAATCCATGGCGAGACAGGCCCGCAAAATGTCCTCGTTGTGGGCGTCCGCATTCTCGAGTTCGGCCAGTGCCAGGTCGGCAAGGGGCCGCCAGCTAAAGGGGAAATCGGCCTCGTAGAGCGAGGATTCCATAGCATGCCCTCCTGGGCTGCTAACGGGAAAAACGGCGGTAGGCGTCCAGGGCCTTTTGCCCGACCCGGCTATCCTGCAGGGCCTGGGCCGCTTCTTCCTTTTTCTGCTCGATCAGCATGAGCAGATCCTGATCGATATCCAGTACGCGACGCACACAATCCGCCACGGTCGCCGCCGCCTCGCGCGGCACGGGTGTGGCGAAAAGATCTTTCGCCACCTCCTGGCGCTCGGCTTCACGCTGGGCCAGCACAGGCCAATCCCCGGCGGTTGCGAGCCCCTTCATGTCTTCTGTGAGGTTAAGCAGCTTCCTTGCCAGCGCCTCACGATCGGCGGCCGTCATTTAATTTTTCCATATTCAGCCCGTGGCGTTCACACCGAGCTGCGACTCCTGCGACGCCTCGGAACCCTCGGAACGCAGTTCCGGGCCGATAGCGTCCCAGGCGCCCTTGACCTCCCCAATCAACGAAGCCGCCTCTTCCAGACCGGCGGGATCGTTATAGGCGTTGGCTTCGAGCAGCCGGCGTTGAACGTATTCGTACAACCCTTCCAGATTCTCGGCCAACTCGCCGCCTTTTTCCATGTCCAGACTGCCCAACAAGCCGTCGATGATGGCGATACCCTTGGTGATCTCATTCGCCTTGCGGGCAATATCGCCGGCGGCAAGCGCGCCCTTGGCCGCGGCGATGCGCATGAGAGCGCCTTCCATCAACATCTGGATCAAACGATGCGGGTCGGCATAGGCCGCGCCATAGGCACCGACGCTCTGATATTCGCTGGCCGCGCTGCTACCCCTTCCGTAACTCATAATCGATGCTCCCGCTGTTCTCGGTGTGCGTGTTAGTTCTTGCCGCTGTTTGAACTGCTGTAGGGCAGATTCGCCAACTGCGCCGTAAGATAGCTGCCTGTGGACTGCATCTGACTCACGATTTGATCCATGTTCGAAAATTCGGAGATCAACCGGGCCTGCATCTGATCCAGCCGATTGGAGAGCTGTTTGCGGTTATCATTTATTCCGGCGATCCGATCCTTTAAGCCATTCACCTTGTCCGCCAGCAGCCCGTTTCCGCCCAGGTAGCTGTTGAACAAAGAGCTCAGTGAGCTTCCCGTTCCGCGCGAGAAGGACACCGAGCCATAGCTCCCCGCGGAATCGGCGGTAATCTGGAGCTGCAAGCCGCGTGCGTCACCGCTGCTGGAGGTCAACACCTGCCCGATGCCGGTTGCAGGCTGCCCTCCGATGGTCCCGGCCACGTCCTGCCCGGCAGTTCCCGATCCCGAGGAAATACCGAGCGTGGAGCTCACGCCGCTTTCGACGCTGGAAAACTGCACTTTGGAAGCGCTGCCGTAGGTGGCTGATCGTACTACCAGACGATTGTTGCTCTGGTCGTACTCAACCAGGGCACTCACGCCCCGATTCTGGAGTTTGCTGTCACCATTGATACGCGATTGGATTTCGGCCGCCAGTTCCTGGCCGGATGTGTAATCCGCGTGGGTCAGCTGAATCTGCCCGGAGGCGAAACCATCCAGCAGGACCTGAAAAGTGTCGTTGCTGGAATCCACGGTGAACGGGTTGGCACCGTCGATTGTGGCGGGCAGCACCCCGGCGCCGTCGTACTCACCGCGCGTCGCGGGCTGCGTGACGTTGACGCCATAGCTGCCCGGCTTGGTGCTGCTGAAACTTCCCAGATACGTAACCTGCGAGTTTTCGGTCGTTCCGGCGGCGGCGAAGAGCTGGCCGACGGCCTTGAAATTCGTATCGAGGGCGTCGCTCAGCTTCTTGGAATCCAGGCTCAGCGTACCGTCCTTCTGCGTGGTCAAGCCGATGTCCACGAAAGAGCGAACGCTGCCGCTCATTCCGGGCACCGTAGAGCTGATCACCTGCCGCAGGCGGGTCTCCAGTTGCCGGGCGACGGGGTCGCCCAGCAGCATGCCGCCCTGCTTCGTATCCGAGTTGTAGGAGGTCAGACTGGAAAGCGTGGTCACGAGGTCGTTGTAGGATTTGACAAAACCCTGCACCAACGATTTGGCGTTGGACTTGTCAGCGTCCACGCTCAACGTGACCGGCCCCCCGGTCGACTTGAGATTGATGCTAGCCCCGGGCACCGCACCGACAACGGTGTTGCTGGCGCTGGAAACCGGTAGCCCGTTCAGCGTGATCTGGGCGTCCTGGGCGGCCACGGTCTGGTCAAGATTGGTCGCGGAGGGATCAAACGCCAGTGCCGAAAGGCCGGAGGTGTCGCTGTTGTTGCCGTCGTCGTCGGCCACCGAGACCTGCAGGCTGTTCTCGGCGCCGGTCTTGTTGGAAGACAGCACCAGCCGATAACCGCTACCGTCATTGACCAATGACGCGTGAACAGCCCCTCCCGCCCCGTTGATCGCATCCCGCACACCCTCAAGGCTGTTGTGCTGGGCATCGATCTGCACGGTCAAGGTGGAGGAATCGGCGTTGGGCGAGAAACTGTTGTAGGTGTCCGTCCCGGAATTGTAGTCGGTGGTCCCAAAACGGATGGTGAGAGTGCCGGTTCCCACCGGCGAGCTCACGTCGCTGTAGGCCTGGGAAGCCAGGCTTTGAGCCTGGGCAAGCTGGGAGACGTTGATGTCATAAGTCCCGGAGGAAGCCGTGCTGACTGCGGAGCCGGTCAACACGGCCTCGTCCGAGGAGGTGGCGGTCTTGCGGTTGAAATCGCTGAACAGATCCATCCCGCTGACCGTGTTCTGAAACGAGGTCAGAGCGCTCTTCAAATTCCCGTAAGCGGAAATCTTGGCTTGGTAGCCGGCTTCCTGTGCATCGAATTTCTTGGTTTTCGGGTCTCTCTCAGCACTGACGAGCTGGTCCACCAGGCTCTTTACATCGAGCCCTGAACCAACCCCCAGAGACTGAATCGTCCCGAAACCGCTTGTGGAAGCCATGACCGTCCTCTCTTTCCGTCTGCGGAGAATTTACCTACATGAGGACAAAGCAAGACCTGTACCAATCACGCCTCGGCGCGAAAGAGAACTCCTCTCGCCTGATCGAGCTGTTGCGCCATTTGTATAAGTTCCTCAGGCGGAAACTGCCGGATCACCTCTTTGGTTTTGGCATCGATGACCCTGATAACGGTACGTCCCGTATCCTGGTCCACCGAAAACTCGATGTTCCGCTTCACTTCCTGGACCGCACCACTGACGGCCTTGAAGGCTTGGGCGATTTGATCCTGGGTGGGAGCCGAACCCCCGGCATTGGGTGGCAAGGTGTTGCCGCTCTGGGCAACGGACTGCCCCCCGGCGGACGAACCCTGCCCCTGGGTCGGGGCGAGATTGCGGGAAAGATCAGCCACGACGTTGTTGATTTGACTGGCCATGATCTAATCCTCACTTCATTCCCAAGGTTAGCGCAAGGCCCGGGGACTCGCCCCGGACCTTGCCGTTACTCCCTTACCGAAGCAGGGCCAGCACGTTCTGCGTGGACGCGTTGGCCTGAGCC
Source organism: uncultured Gammaproteobacteria bacterium (assembly GCA_963711725.1). Classification (GTDB taxonomy): domain Bacteria; phylum Pseudomonadota; class Gammaproteobacteria; order Nitrococcales; family Aquisalimonadaceae; genus CAVQFO01. The sequence continues at coordinate 103,049 of CAVQFO010000025.1, forward strand.
AGGATCGAGGTACCCGCCTGCTGCAGGATCTGGACCCGGGCCAGCTCCGCCGTTTCAGAGGCGAAGTCGGCGTCACGGATGCGCGACCGGGCAGCGGACAGGTTCTCCGACGTGGTGCTCAGGTTGGAGATGGTGGACTGGAAGCGGTTCTGCACCGCACCCAGATCGGCGCGGATACCGTCCACCTGGGCCAAAGCGCCGTCGACGATGTCCACCGCCTTGTTGGCGCCATCTACCGAAGAGATGTTGATGGACTGAACCGTCTGCTTGTCGGAGGCCTGCAACTGATCGGCCGATCCTGCGAACAATCCACCGTTGGCAGCCGCCACGTCAGAGCTGACGCTGAAGTAACCGCCCGAGGACTTGAACTCCACGTTGCCGCCGACCACGGTGGAATCACCGTCGCTGGCACCGTTCTGATCGGACAAGCGGGTGGCGGTCCCCGTGCTGCCCGTCACGTTCACCGTCACCGGAGTGTTGCTGGTCGCGGCCGAACTGTTGAAGTCCTTGATCGAGATATCCTCGCCGTTGTCCTGCAACAAGGTCAGCGACTTGCCGTCGTTGCTCAGGGTGGCGGTGATGCCCGTGGTCCCGGACTGATCGTTGATGGCGTTGACCAGGTTGCCCAGGTCACCGGTGGTCACGTTGGCGGAGATGTCCTGACCGTTCAGGTTGAAGGAGATCACACCGTCGGTGGACAAGTCGGACAGGGTCGCGGTGGTGCGAGCCGTGGCCTGCACGCCGGTTGCGCCGGCGATGTTGTTCACCACTTCGGCGATGTCCTTGGCGCTGGCATTCTCGGCAATGGCAACGGTCTTCGTAGCCGACGGGCCGGTGACGGTCAGGTTCTGCGCAGTCACGCGGTTGCCGCCGCTCACGTCCGTCGTGCCGGCATGGACCGTGGAGGCATCCACGCCCGCCGAAACACCGAACAGGTTGGTTCCCGAAGTCGCATCAGAGGTGATGGATGCCCCTTCGGCCAACTCGACATCCACACTCGACGTAGCGATCGCGGTGTCCGTCGTACCCTCGGTCAGGGTCTTGCCGCCGAAGACGGCCGTGGACGTGGCGGAGGTGGCGGCAAAGGCCGCCGCACCACTGGCGTCCGTGATGGTGGTGTCGTTGGAATTGTCCGTGCCGGTGTTGGCGGCCACGGCGAACTGGGCGTCACCAACACCACCGCCCCCGGTATCTGCCGTCAGGCCGTCTACCGAGATCGCGGTGCCATCGGACTTCTGAAGGGTTACCGTGCCGTCGCCATTGTCGGTCACCGTATAGCTGGCGCCCAAGGCTGCGTCGGCTGCGGTCGCGAACGCCGAAGCGGTCGCCGTTGCGGTTGACGTATCCGTGGTGTAGCTGAAGTTGGTGCCGTCGATGGTGACCTGGTTGGTTTCACCGTTCGTGCCGCCGAACGCCGAGAAGTTGACGGACGAGTTATCCTGAACCGCAAAGTTCTGAACACCGATATTCACACCGGAGGCACTCGTCAACGTGATGGTGCCATCGCCGTTGTTGGTGGCCTTGATGTCGTCTGTGCCCACACCGGCACCGTTGCCGTTCGTGATCTGGGCCACAATCTCATCGGCAAGATTGTTACCGGACACGTGGGTGAAAGAAATGTTCTGACTGGCGCCGTTGGTCCCGTCGCCACTCAGAGTGAAGGACACCGTGTCACCGGCCTCAACATCCGCGGTGCTGCTAACGTCCAGAACTGCGGAGTTCGAATGGGCCGTAACGGAACTGACACCGGCGGTGGCATCCAGAGCGCCGGAGGCAGCGAGCTCGGCAGCCGACACACCATCGGTCACTCCGTAGGTAGCGGTGGAACCGCCGGCAGAGGTGACCGTAAGAGTCTGCGCAGCACGCGCCGCGGCACCCGCTGTCGCGGCATCGGTGCCCGCACCCACACCCGAGTTGATCACGGCGATGGGGCCACCCGTGGAGGTGGACGCGGTGATACCCGCCACATCGTTGTTGGTGGACAGCTTGTTGATACCCAGGTCCTTCGCCGTGGCGCTGTTCACGGACACGGAGATGGTCTGGTTGGCGTCGGCGCCGACCTGGAAGCTCTGGGAGGTGAAGGAACCGTCCAGCAGCTTCAGGCCGTTGAAGGTGGTGGTGCTGGAAATACGATCCAGCTCGGACTTCAGCTGGTTGACTTCCGACTGAAGGCTCTGCCGGTCGCCGGCGGAGTTGGTGGAGTTGGCCGACTGGATGGCCAGCTCGCGGATACGCTGCAGGATGTTACCGGATTCCTGAAGCGCGCCTTCCGCGGTCTGCGAAAGGGAGATGCCGTCGTTGGCGTTCCGCTGGGCCTGGTTCAGACCGTTGATCTGAGCCGTGAACCGGTTGGAAATGGCCAGGCCGGCGGCGTCGTCCTTCGCGCTGTTGATACGAAGACCGGAAGCCAGACGCTCCATGGCGGTTTTCATGGAGTTCTGGGTCCGATCCAGATGCCGCTGAGCATTCAGCGATGCGATATTGGTATTGATTACCTGAGGCATGATCTCTCTCCTCTAAACCTTGCGACGTTGTGATCGCTCAAACTGCCCAGCACACGCTGGATTTGATCGCAGTCACGGGAGTTAGCGGCATCGCCCGGATAAACTTTAGATTCCCACTGGGGAATTCACGGTTTTGTGACGAATATCACATTTTGCCGGGTGTTCGATGAGCGGTGGGTCGCTCGGGGACGGGCGGCGGATGGGGGGATCGGGATGTTCGCGGCGATGAACGTCGCTCCTACACCCTTTCATCGATTGCAGGAGCGGCGTTCATCGCCGCGAACCGGGTTACAGATAATTGAACAGGCTCAGGCCCTGGATCTTCACGTAGCTCTGCTGCGCGGCCTGCAGGCCGACGCTCTGTTGATTCAATTTCGAGATGGCCGAGGCATAGTCCAGATCCTGGACCTGGGACAGCGCCGTTTGCAGGTCGAGCTTGGCCGAGGCATTGGCGTTGACCTCGCTATCCAGGGAGTTCATGCGCGCGCCCGCTTCGGCACGAACGCGAAGCACGTTGTTCAGCGCGTTGTCGATTTCATCCAGCGAATTGCCGATCTGCGTATGGAACTGCGCTTTGCTGGTGGTATCGGTTCCCACGGTCTTGAGCGCGTCCACCAGGTTCTGCACCGTCTTGAACATGGACTGGTTCTGGCTATGGGAGACCGTGAATGTATCCGTTACGTCCGGATCCCCTTCCACGGTCATCTGCAGGCCGTCGAACTCAATGGCCTGGCCCGATTGATACAAGGGGGCGTCCGCCGGCAGGCCGGTGGGCGGAACCACGGGGCCGCTGGCGCCGGTCACCATGTAGTATTTGTCGCCGTTGGCGTTGGTGCCGAAGCTGACCGTATAGGGGTAGTCCGTGGTTTGCGAGGAATCCGTCACACTGCCGGCGGAAATGGAAGCCGAGCCGGTATTGGCGGAATCGCCCGCTGTAACGAAGCTGCCATTGCCGTTGGCAATGCGCATGAAGATATCGAACCCGGTATGGGTTACAGGCAGCTGGCGGTCCGGCCCCACCTGAACGCTGCGCTCGCCCTGATCGCCGTTGTACGAGACGGCGGTGCCCGCGGTGGTAAAGGGCTGGGTGCGGCTCTTCAGGCCGCCAAACAGGTATTCGCCGTTACCATCCTGGGAATTCGCGTATTGCACCAGCTCCGCCAGCCGCTGTTCCACTTCCGAGGCAATGGCCTTGCGATCATCCGGCGTCTGCGAATCGTTGCCGGCCTGTACGGTAAGCTCCCGAATGCGCTGCAGGGCGGTGCCCACCTGATCCAGAACGGAATCCTCGGTCTTCACTCGCAGCGCCGCGTTGTCCGCATTGGTCTTGTACTGATCCACCTTGCCGATGGACTCGTTCAGTTGGAGAGCCTGAGCGGCGCCGGCCGGGTCGTCCGACGCGGTCACAATGCGTTTACCCGTGGACAGCTGGAGCTGCGTTTTCGAAAGCGCACTCTGCTGATCCAGGATGGCGTTGACGCCCTGTAGCTGCAATTGACTGGTCGAGACTCGCATATCCTCTTACCTCGCACCGGGCTCCCGGTTCAGCCCACGGCGTTCAATATGGATTGAAACAGGGTATTGGCGATGCTGATCGACTGCGCCGAGGCCTGGAACGCCTTCTGGAACTTGAGCATGTTCGCGGCCTCCTCTTCCAGATTCACGCCGGAGGTGGCCTGCTGGTCGCTGACCGCCTGATCGAGAATGGACTTCTGGGCATCCGCCGCCGTGCTTGCACGGAGGGTGCTGTTGCCCACCTCTCCGACCAGAGCGCTGTAGGACTCCTGCAGCGTACTGCCGCCGCTGTCCATCACGGTATCGTTCTGCAACGCACCGATGGCCAAGGCGTTGGCGTTGTCGCCCACGCTGGCGGTGTTGTTGCTGATTACGAAGGTGTCGCCTACATCGGGTCTTCCGGTGAGGGTGAAGGTCATGTCGCCGTAACCGGCGAATGTGACCTGCTTCCCCTGGGTTTCATATTCCGGATTCGCGGTGAGGTCGTAGGCCACCGTGCCACCCGGCCCACCCGTGACATCGAAACCGGTGCCGTTGTAGGTCAGCGTGATGTCCCCGGCCAGGGGCAAGTTGGTGGTATTGCTGATGGTCACATCGCTGATCGCCGCGGTGCCCGTGTTGCTGGACTGACCGGTGCTGTCGGTCTGCTCGCCGCTCAACAGGGCGCGCGCGGCCGCGATCTGCCCGGGGCGGGTGATGTTTGTTTCGATTCCATCGGCACCGGCGCGGGTCGGCCGGATCAGGAAATTGTCGCCGGCAGCCGGCGCCGGCGCGACACCGCTGGTATCGATGCGCATGCCGTAAACCACGTCGCCGCCGGGAGCGCCGGGCAGCGTCTGGCTGCTGTTGTCCGAAAGCCGCGTAAGCGTCCAGTTGGCCCCGTCGTAGGACAGCTGGAAGTCGGAGTTCTGGAGGTTTTCCACGGTGGCCGGATCGATGGTGACCGACGGCGGTGTGGTGCTGGCCTGCCCCGGCAACACCTGGGGCTCGGCATAGTTGAAGAAGTCGCTGCCGAAGGCGGGAGCGCCGTTGTCGAACTGAAGCCCGAGGTTCTGCTGGCGATTGACGGTTGCCGCGACCGTGGTCGCGACCCGCCCCAGATGGTCCATCGTCGGGTAAAGCACCTCACGGCGAAAATCCAGCAGACCGCCCAGGGAGCCGCCGGAGATATTGTCGGTCACATTGACGCTGACACCGTTTCCCGTCAGGGAAATCTCCGGCTGTGCCGGATCGTAGCTGTTCTTGGTGATACTCAGGTGACTGGCGGCGGCACCGGTGACGAGGCTGTCGCCCTTGCCGATGGACACGTCGGCGGAGCCGTCGTCCTGATAGACCACCCGGGTTTTCACCATCTGGGACAACTGTTTCAGCAGGGAATCGCGTTTATCCAAAAGGTCGTTGGCCGGATGACCCGCGGCCTTGCCCTGGGCCACCACGATCTGCTGGTTCAGACTGGCGATGGAATCCGCCAGCTGATTGACTTCGGCGACGTTGCTGTCGAGCTGCTGATTAACACTGGTCTCCAATTCACCCAGGCGCTGATCGACTTGATGAAACCGGGATACCAGGGATTTGGCCTTGTCCAGCATATCCTGGCGCGCGGCGGAATCAGTGGGATCGGTCGACAGCTGCTGAGCCGCTCCGAAGAAATCCTGCAGCGCCGAGCTGACTCCGGTGGAGTCATCCGCGAGCAGGCTATCCACCCGGTTGCTGAGCTTCGAGAACGTATCCAGCCGCGAATATTCCGCGGTATTGGCTTGCACGGAGGTCAGCTGATTCTGGTCGAAGATGCGGCGGATGGTCTCGGCGTTGACGCCCGTGCCGAGATAGCCGCTGCCGCCCGAAAGCTGGGGAACGCGGGTGCCGAAATCGACCATCTGCCGGCTATAGCTGTCGGTATTGACGTTGGAGATATTGTGCGACGTGGTCGCCAACGCCTGCTGCGCCGCCAACAATCCGGATACGCTTGTCTGGAATAGGTCAGCCATCTCGGTTCCGCTCCGCGCGGGGCGTCCGTACGACCGGCCCCGCATCTATTGTTGTCGTCCGTTGTGCCGATTTCTTGAGGTGACCGGAATGTTCGCGGCGGTGAGCGCCGCTCCTACGTGAGTCGTTGGTGCTTGTAGGAGCGGCGCTCACCGCCGCGAACGCACCCTCACCCATTTTCCGTAACTCCACCCGTCGCAGCCTGAATCACCAATTGCGCCGCCACCTGCTGGATCTTCTCGGCATACCGGGGATCGGTGGCGTAGCCCGCCTGCTGCAAGGCCTTGCTGAAAGACGCCACGTCGCCGGCGCTCAGGGCGTGGCGGTAGCGGGGATGGCTCTGCAGGAAATCGGCATAGTCCTGCATGCAGGCATCCACGGAATCGTAGGCCCGAAACCGCGCCGTTTCCTTGCCGGCGACACCGCCGCGGTACTCCAAGGTCGGCGCGCTCACCGCATCGCCTTTCCAATTGGAGCCGGCCTTGATGCCGAACAGATTGAAGCTGCTCTTGCCGTTGGCATCGGTCATGACGTGGCGCCCCCAGCCCGTCTCCAGGGCCGCCTGGGCAACTATGGCTTTGGGATCGGCGCCGATACGTCCGGCCGCCCGCTGCGCCGCCGGCCACAGATCCTTCACGAACTCGGCCGGGGATTGCCACTGTGCCTTTCTGGCGCCCGTCCCTTCAGCCGGTACAGAGTCGCTGGCGGGCCTGGTCGATGTGGGCGCGGTAACCCGGGCGCGCTCCAACGCGTTGGCCCGGTACGAGGAAACATCACCGTCGAGCTTTTTCGCCGACGAGCCGTCATCGAGCCCGGCGTTGCGCGACAACTGGCGTTCCACCATCTGGGCGATGCCGAAGCCGCCGCGCTTGGACATGCTCATGGCAAGCTGCTGGTCGTAAAGGCCGCGGTATTGCTCCACGCCTGCCCCGCCGAACAGCGGATCGTCGGGCGTGGCCTGGCGCATGCTCTTGAGCATCATGCCCACGAACACGCTCTCGAACTGCTGGGCAACCTTGTGGATGCCTTCCTTGGTGGGATGCTTGAGCTCGGCCCGCAGGCGGCTCAAGTCCTGGGCGTTGACCACATTGACCGGCATGTCGGTTCGGCTGCTCATGGCTAGATCACGATCAGTTCCGCGTGGAGGGCACCGGCCTGCTTCAGAGCTTCGAGTATGGCCACCAGATCACCCGGGGCCGCGCCCACGCGGTTGACCGCGTCCACGATCTGCTGCAGCTCCACGCCCGGGCCGAAGACGAACATGGGGTTCTTCTCCTGCTCGACCTTGATCTTGCTCTGGGGCGTGGTGGTGGTCTGGCCACGGCTCAGGGGCGCCGGCTGGCTGACGTTCTGCTTCTCGGTGATGGTCACGGTGAGACTGCCGTGGGTCACCGCCGCGGCGGTCACTTTGACGTGGCTGCCAATGACCACGGTGCCCGTGCGCGCGTTCACAATCACCCGCGCAGGCGCATCGCCCGGCGTGAATTTCAGGTTCTCCAGGTAGGACACGAAGCTGACGCGCTGATCGGCGTCACGCGGTGCGCGCACCTTGACGGAAACGGCATCGACCGCGTGGGCGGTGTCAGGCCCCAGGTTATCGTTGATGGTCTCCGCCAACCGTTTGGCGCTGGTGAAATCCGGGGTGTGCAGGTTCAGCACGACCGAATCGCCCAGATCGAAGGACGAGGGTACCGCCCGTTCCACCGTGGCGCCGTTGGGGATGCGCCCGGCGCTGGGCACGTTCACTGAAATACTGGAACCGTCGGCGCCGGAGACGCCGAAGCCGCTGACCAGCAGGCTGCCCTGAGCCATGGCGTAAACCTGGCCGTCGGCGCCCTTGAGGGGAGTCATCAACAGACTGCCGCCCCGCAGGCTCTTGGCGTTGCCCAGCGAGGAGACGTTGATGTCGATCTGCTGGCCCGGCTTGGAGAACGGCGGCAATTCGGCGGTCACCATGACGGCAGCCACGTTCTTGAGCTGCAGGTTGGTGCCGGAGGAAATCTGGATACCCTGAGCCGCCAGCATGCTGCGGATGCTCTCCACCGTGAACGGTGTCTGGGTCGTCTGGTCGCCGGTGCCGTCCAGGCCGACCACCAGGCCATAACCCACCAGTTGGTTGGTGCGGACGCCGGCCACCGATGCCAAATCCTTGATGCGGTCGGCGTGGGCCGTGCCGAGGCCAAGGAACATGATCAATGCAGCACTGACGGCGGTCAGATAGCGGTTGAGGCCGCTTGTTACCCCCCCTCTCCCCCTGCCCCTCTCCCGCCAGGGGCGAGGGGTGTCTACTACCGAACCTTGGACAGAACGCCGTCGCTCTCCGCTGGCGGGCGGCACGAACGCAACGCAAGCCCGCAAGCCGCTCAATCCGAGCGCGTTTTTTTCGCCGTCATTCCCGCGCAGGCGGGAATCCATGCCTTTGGAAACACTGGATTCCCGCCTGCGCGGGAATGACGCGGGTGGTGCTGCGGGAGTGATGGAGGCAAGGGGGAGATCAACAGCTCCCCGTGCTCCAAGCCCCATCACCAGTCGACAAACCTTCCTGCTCATGGCTCGTACCTCTCGCATCCCCGCTCCCCTAGAACGGCCAGATCACGCTCATGAATATCCGTGTGAGCCATCCCTGGGAATTGGAATCCGCCAACGCTCCGGTGCCGGTGTAGGCGATCCGGGCGTCCGCCACGCGGGTGGAGGAGACCGTGTTGTCCGAGGCCACGTCGTCGGGCCGGACGATGCCGGTGATGGTGACGTACTCGTCGCCACGGTTGAGGGTGATGCGCTTGCGGCCCTGCACGACCATGTTGCCGTTGGGATAGACGTCCAGTACCACGGCGGTCAGCGTACCGCTCAGGGCATTGCTCTGATCCGTCTTGCCGCCGCCGTCGAAGTTGCGGTCGGCGCTGATACTGGCGTGCATGGGATAGTTGAATAGCTGCAGGTCCTTCCCAAATGCCGTGGGCGTGCCGAGCCCCACTTCGTCCTTCTTGCCGTAGCTGGTGTTGGCGGCCTTGCTGGCATTGGTCTTTTCTTCCAGCACGATGGTGATCACATCACCGGGGCGATGCGCCGTGCGGTTTTCAAACAGGCGCACATCCCGGCCGGTCTGGTAGATGGCGCCGTTGGCCTGCTTGGGCGGAGGCTCGACCACGGGCGGACTGTCCGCCATTTTCGGCGGCTCTTCCTGCATCATCGCGCAACCGCTCAGCAGCGAAGTCGCGGCGGCCAGGAGGATGAGTGCCTTGTTGATCATCATGGTGTTACCTCGCGCTGCTCGTTCACCGTCAGATGTTGTTGGTGACGTACTGCAACATCTGATCGGTGGAGGCGATGGCCTTGCTGTTGGTCTCGAATGCCCGCTGGGTTTCGATCATGTTCACCAGCTCCTCGGCGATGTTCACGTTGGAGCTCTCCAGCGCGCCCTGCTGCAAGGTGCCCAGGCCGGACTGGCCCGGCGTGCCGGTGGTGGGCGTGCCGCTGGCGGCCGTTTCCACGAACAGGTTGTCGCCTATGGGCTGCAGGCCCGTGGGGTTCACGAAATCCGCCAGGGTGAGGTTGCCCACGGTCACGGGCGACGATTGCCCGGCGACCTGGGCGGTCACCGTGCCGTCCTGGCCGATGGTCACCGTCTGGGTGCCGCTGGGCAGCGTGATGGCCGGCTGAATCGCCATGCCGTTGGAGGTGACCAGTTGGCCCTGGTTGTCCATTTGCAGCGTGCCGTCACGGGTGTAGGCCAGGGTGCCGTCGGGCTGCAGCACCTGGAGAAACCCGCGCCCTTCGATCGCGACGTCCAGGGAGTTTCCGGTCTGCACAATATTGCCCTGGGTTTGCAGCTTCTCGGTGGCCGCCACCCTCACGCCGGTGCCCAGTGAAAGGCCCGACGGCAGCTGCGTGTTCTGGGTGCTCTGGCCGCCGGACTGGCGCACCGTCTGGTACATCAGATCCTGGAACACGGCCCGGTCCTTCTTGAAACCGGTGGTGTTCACGTTGGCCAGGTTGTTGGAAACCACGGTCATGCGCGTCTGCTGCGCGTCCAGTCCGGTCTTCGCGACCCACAGTGCTGGATTCATGACGGTCTACCTCTCTCGTCGGATTCTTGTCGCTCAAACATGTATTTGCATGGTCTGTGCCAAGGAACTCTCTACGAGGGGATTTCCCCTCTGCCCGCCCCTCTCGGGGGCGCTCGGTCGGGATTCGCGGCGGGGAGCGCCGCTCCTACAAACATCGGCAAGCCTGTAGGAGCGGCGCTTGCCGCCGCGAACGCCCGCTAGCTCGTGCGCATCAACTTCTGGCTCGCCTGGTCGTCGTCCTGGGCGGTGCGCAGCAACTTGATGTTCGCCTCGAAGTTGCGGGCGTGATCGATGAGCTGCACCAGGGCGTCCACGGTATTCACGTTGCTGGACTCCAGGACCCCGCTGGTCACCTGGGTCGAGGCATCGGGGGCGGCCTGGGTGCCGTCCTTCAGGCGGAACAGTCCGTCCGGACCCTTCACCATGTTTTCGCCGGGCGGATTGACCAGCTTGATCCGGTCCAGCACCGCCAAGGTATTGGCGGACTGGCCCACGGGGATAATGCTGATGGTGCCGTCGGACCCGATCTCCAGCTTCTGCGCCGGCGGAATGGCGATGGGGCCGCCGTTGCCCAGCACGGGCTCGCCGGCGCCGTTCTGCAGAATGCCGCCACTGGAGATCTGAAGATCGCCGCGCCGGGTATAGGCTTCGGTGCCATCCGGCGCCTGCACCGCAATCCAGCCGGTGCCCTTTACCGCCACATCCAGATCCCGCCCGGTGTCCATCACCGCGCCCTGGGACAGATCGCTGCCAATCCCCGCGTCCTGGGAATAGACACGGCTGGCGTAGCCCGGCCCCTGAACCGGCCGACTCATGAGGCTGTCCAGATCGGCCCGGAAACCGGGGGTGTTGGCGTTGGCCAGGTTGTGGGACGTGTTCTGCTGCGCGTTCAGCGCCTGCGTGGCCCCGGTCATGGCGAGATAGACTAAGCGGTCCATGGTTCTTTCCTCCGTCTTGCCCGTGGGCGGACGGCCTCATGGCCGCCCGCCGCGCGGGGCTAGCGGATGTTTATGATGTCCTGCGTAATCTGGTCTTCCGTGCTGATCATCTTGGCGTTGGCCTGGAAGTTCCGCTGCGCCGTGATCATCTTGACCAGCTGTTCGGTGGTGTTGACGTTGGACTGCTCCAGCGCACCGGACTGCAGCGTCCCCAGCCCGGATCCGCCCGGAGCACCCGCGATGGGCGTGCCGGAACCGAAGGTCTCCACCCAGCTGGTATCACCCACCTGCTTGAGCTTCTCAGGACTGGGAAAGCGGCTGAGGACCACCTGCCCCAGCACCTGGGACTGGCCATTGGTGAAGCGGGCGAAAATGCGGCCGTCCTGTTCGATGGACAGGTCCGAGAACTGGCCGTCGGCATAGCCGTTTTGCGTCAAGGAACTGACGTTGTAGTCGCTGCCGAACTGGGTCATGTTCGAGTAGTCGACGTCGATGCTCAACGGACTCACGCCACCCGGCAATGCGATGTTGTAGGTATCCGTGCCGTTGGCAATCAACGACCCGTTCGGGTTGAAGGTCACGTTCGCGGTGGTGCCGCTCAGGGCGGGATTCCCGTCCAGGATCATGTGGGTATCCCAGGTATTGGACCCCGTTTTTACCCAGTAGCTGGTGGCGATGTGCGAACCGCCCTGGGAGTCGTACACCGTGGTGGATGTGGAGAAGTTGTAGCTGGAGGAATCCGTGGAATCGAACGGCGTGGTGGCCGGCACCGAATCGCTGGAATCCAGGTTCATGGAAAAGGCCATGGAACTGGTCGGATTCGGAGAGACGTTGCCGGTATTGATCTGCAACCGATCGATGTTGCCGTTGTTGATGTTGCCGGCGGAATCCGCGGTGAATCCTTCCAGGTATTGACCGTTGGGCGTGGCCAGGTAGCCGTCCCGGTCCAGGCGGAAACGTACCGGCCCGGGTATAGGACGTCGTTCCGCCATCATCGAGACGGAAGAAGCCGTTGCCGTTGATCGCCAGATCCAGGCCGTTGCCGGTGAAGTTGAATTGGCCCTGTGTGAACTCCTGGGTGACGGCCGACAGGCGCACGCCCTGCCCGATTGCCGTACCCGATGTGCCGGCGCCCGCGGAGGCGAAAATATCGGCAAACTCCGCCCTGGACGACTTGAAGCCGGTGGTTCCGCTGTTCGCGATGTTGTTCCCGGTCACATCCAGGTCTTGCGAAGCGGCGTTCAAACCCGTCAATGCTGTTTCGAATGACATGCCCTAGGTCCTCCGCTACCGAATTTGTTCTACGTCGGAAAAACTCACCTCGCCCAAGCCGTCCAGGCTCAGTGAAGGCCCTTGGCCGTTGCGGCCCAACTGCACGCTGTTGACGTGCGCCGAGGCGAGCGTATTCAGCGCTTGCTGATTGTCCTGGGTGCCCGCCACGGCCGCGATCTGGTAACGACCGGCCGGCATTTGCGTGCCGTCGGCCGCCTTGCCGTCCCAGGTGAATGCCTGGGTACCGGCGGGGACGTGCCCCAGGTCGACCTCGTCAACCAGTTCCCCGGCGGGCGTGTAGATGCCCACTTTCACCGGCGCGCCGCCGGCGGAACTGGGCACGGTCACGGCGCCATCCAGCGTCCCCGCGTCGGACAGGTAGCCTTGGTTGCTCTGTACCAGCACCTCGTGGCCCACCAGGTTGGCGGCCTTGAGCGCCTGGTCGGTGCTCATGGTCTGTTGAAACTGGGAGAACGACTTTTGCAGCTCGCTGATACCGCTGGCGGAGGTGAACTGCGCCATCTGCGCCAGGAACTGGCCGTCATCCATGGGCTTGAACGGGTCCTGCTGCTTCATCTGGGTGACCATCAGCTTCAGGAAATCGTCCTGGCCCAGCTTGGAAAGGCTTCCGCTGGAGCTTGACGTGGTCTGGGTCTGGGCCGCGTTGGCGGCGTTCGACCCGGAAACGGCGTTCGTGGTCATATCGAAACCTCCTAGCGGCCGAGCTTGAGGGTCTGCAGCAGCAGATCCTTGGAGGTGTTCAGCACCTCCACGTTGTTCTGATAGGAGCGCGACGCCGAGATCATGTTCACCATCTCCTCCACCGGATTGACGTTGGAGCGGTAGACATAGCCATTGGCGTCGGCCATGGGGTTGTCCGGCATGTACATGGCCTCGTTCGGCGCCTGGCTTTCGGTGACATCCGCCACCCGCACGCCCCGCACCGGGTTGCCGCCGCCTTGCGTGGCCTTGAGCACCGCCGCGAAAACCGGCTCCCGCGCCTTGTACGCCGTATCCTTGCTGCCGCTGACCGTCTCGGCGTTCGCCAAATTACTGGCGGTCATGTTCAACCGGAGCGACTGGGCGCTCATGGCGGAACCGGCGATATCGAAGACCTTGAACAACGACATGACTGCTTACTCCCCTCTCAGCGCGTCGATGAGCCCGGTGAAACGGCCACCCAGGAAAGTCAGCACCGCCTGATAATTGACGGCATTCTCGGAGAAGGCCGCCTGTTCGGTCTGACTCTCGACGGTATTGCCGTCCAGCGAGGGGTTCATGGGAACGCGGTAGAGCAACTTGGGGTCCGTTGCCCCCACGCCGCTCGGTTCGATGTGCTTGGCGTCGGTCCGGCGCAAGCTCAGGGCATCGCCCTGGGCCTGGCGCATGGCGGCCTTGAAGTCGAAGTCCCGGGCCTTGTAGTTGGGCGTGTCGGCATTGGCCAGATTCTCGGCCAGAACCTGATTGCGCTCCGAGCGGAGCTTGAGGGCCGCCGCCTGGACACCGATCGCTTTATCGAAGGAAAAACTCATGATGCACCTCGCATCGCACGTCGTTGCGAGGGTTCCTGCAAACGCCGTGCCAGCACAAGGACACAGCTAGTCAGGAGGGGGCTAGCGAGGAGAAACCGGACCGTGGAGGGGCGGCAAACCGGCAACAAGAGCGGCAAATCCTTGCCGCCCGGTGGAGAGAATCAGCGCCGCCCGGTTTTGTCGCGAAGACGGTAGATAACCCCGGACTTGCAGCGGATCATCTCGAAATCCTCGGTGTGGCGCGCCAGGGACTCCGACGCCCCCACCATCAGGTAGCCACCGGGATTCAATTGCCGCGCCATTCTATGGAGGATGTCCTGCCGCGATTCGGGGGAAAAATAGATCAGTACGTTGCGGCAAAGAATAAGATCGAAGCGACCCAGCGCCGCGTAGGATTCCAGTAGATTGTGCACTTGGCACGAAACCCGCCGGCGGATCTCGGGACGAACTTCCCAGCGGTCGTCGGAGACATGGTTGAAGTACTTCCGGCGCCGATCTTCGGCCAGACCGCGGGTCACGCCGGCTCCATGATAACGGGCTTGCTTGGCATGGTTGATCATTCCCGGCGAAATGTCGGTGGCCATGATCTGGCCTTCCAGGCGTCCGCCGGTTTCGTTGAATTCCTGCAAGGCGATGCTGACCGAATAGGGTTCCTGGCCCGAAGAACACGCCGCCGACCAGATCCGCACCTGCCAGACTCGGCGCTCCTGAAATTCGGGAAACAGCTGGTCCTGAAGGATGGAGAAGGGATAGACGTCACGAAACCACTGGGTCTCGTTGGTGGTCATCGCCTCGATGACCTGTCCCCGGAGCCCGGACCCCGAAGCCCGCTGCATGCGATCCACCAATTCGCCCAGATCGGACAGCCCACGGTCCGCCAGCAACGGGCCCAGTCGGCTCTGCACCAGATACTGCTTGTTGTCGCCCAGAACAATCCCGCATGACTGTTCCAGGAAGCGACGAAAGGCCTGGTAGTGCTCAGGCTTGATCTGTTGAGCGGACAAGAAGAGACCTCTCGGTATCCTGCGATTCGCGTGTTCAGGGAATAGCCAAGTCCGTGCGGAGCGAGGCGAATTCATGAAGAATCGGCCGCGGGCCCGGGGGAGCAGTTCATCTTTCCTGCCGTTTGCGTTCGAGCGACTGCCGTTCGCCGCAAACAACCGAAAATCCGCCCTCTCTCTCCCACTCCCTCGCGTCGATCCACCTAACTCCAACAGGCTACGGGACGCCACCCGTGGCGGGCTGTGCGCCGGGATTGTACCCATCTACGGCCCACCCGCAAGAGGCGTCGACCCCAAGCGCTACGCCTCCTGGCGAGCCTCCAGCCGTTCCACCACTTTCGCCGCCAACTCATCCGAGCTGAATTTCGCCAGGAAGTCGTTGGCACCCACTTTTCTGACCATGTCCCGGTTGAATACGCCGCTCAAGGACGTGTGCAGCAGCACGAACGTATTCTTCAAATCGGGATCGTTGCGCACGGCGGTGGTGAAGGTATAGCCATCCATCTTCGGCATCTCGATATCGGAAATGACCAGAAGCAGCTTATTCCAGGGGGAATCCGGCGTGGTCACCCACTCCCGCAGCAGATTCAACCCCTCTTCGCCGTTCTTGGCCAAGTGTACCTGCACCCCGATCTTCTCCAGGGTGGACTGAACCTGCCGCCGGGCGACCACGGAATCATCCACCACCAGCACATGGCAGTCCGCCGCGCTTTCCACCGTCTCGAGCCTCGCGCCAGCGTCGTCCTCGACACCCCCGGCGCGGTTAACCTCGTCCATGACCTTTTCCACGTCCACGATCTGAACCATCCGGCCCTCCACTTCCGTGACCGCCGTCAGATAGCTGCTGCCCGCCGCATGGCTGGGCGGCGGTTTGATGTCCTTCCAGTTCATGTTGACGATGCGGTCGACCGAGCGAACTAAAAACCCCTGAACGGTCCGGTTGTACTCCGTGACGATCACGGAACTGGTCGCAAGGTCGTCCAGCGGTCGCCCGGTGGTGGCCAGGCTGAGATCCAGCACACTGATGGTCTTGCCGCGAATCGTGGAAATGCCGCGCACGATCGGATGCGCGTGCGGCACGGCAATCAGGCGAGGGGTTCGGATGACTTCCCGCACTTTGAACACATTGATACCGAACAACTGGCTGCTGTTGAGATTGAACAACAGTAGTTCCATGCGGTTCCGACCGGCGAGATTCGTACGCTGGTCCACCGAAGCCATAATCCCGGACATAGAAGCGGGCCCCCTTATTCGAGCTCGGGCAGTGCGTGGCACTACTCCTGTTAATCGGTCCCGTGAACAAAAGCTTTAGGGAAGCATCACTTCAATCTTCCGCGAGCGCGCCCGCGAACCCTCGAAGACGGTGTATCCCGATCCACCCAATCCGCGCCCTGGCACGGTCTCTGCAGCACACACTCACAACCAAACCCTAACACCGTCGGAAACAAGAGGGTATAGGCATGCAGCGGCGGCATACGCAGGGAAAACTGTCAAAGAAGCGTCTGGCGAGAGTTCTCCTTGCCGGATTTTTGACGCTGGTCGTTTTCCCGCTCCCGGTATCGGCCGCGCCGAAGGCTCCGGCGTATCAGTCCCTGGAGAGCATCCGGGAGGCGGTCAAAACGTTCATCGCCGGGGAACATCGCGGGGAGAAGATTTCCGACATCCAGGTCGGCCACCTGGACCCGCGACTGCGTCTGGTCCGCTGCGATCGCGCGCTAGACACGTTTCGCTCCAACGGCTCCCGGGGATACGGCGCCGTTACCGTTGGCGTTCGTTGTCAGGGAGCCAAACCCTGGACCTTGTACGTCTCCGCCAACATCGTGGCCTATGGGACCGTGTACACGCTCGCCGTTTCCCGGCCCCGCGGCGCGATCCTCACCCGGAACGACCTCAAGCCCGTGACCCGCAATCTGGCGGAGCTTCGCCCCGGCTATATCGACAAGGCGGAGGATGCGGTGGGCATGGCTCTACGCCGGCCCCTGCGCATGGGTGAAATCCTGGACACCAACGCGCTGAAGCGCCCCACCCTGGTCAAGCGCGGGGAGCAGGTGCAGGTGGTGGCACAAAGCGGCGGCATTCGAGTCAGCAGCAAGGGCACCGCGCTGGAGGACGGCGCCCGCGGCGACAGGATCCGCATCAAGAACATGACCTCGAAACGGGTCATACAGGCTCGCGTCGTCGCGGCCAATCGCGTTACAGTAACGCGTTAACCAAGGCGCCGGACACCATTAAAGTTTGCCGCGGCGCGGCCGATATGGGTTATAAGGCCCCGCGCGGGCATGCGTTTTAGTGGAACCCAGGAGCTATCGGCAAAGCGCCGATCCGGCAAGGAGAAAGGCAGATGACCAACCCAATCAACGGCGGCTCACGCCCGGTCAACAGTTCGGGCACGGAAACCGCCCGGACCGCGAAGAAGCACGGTGCGGAGCAGGCAACCGGCAGCCGGCCCGAGGGAACACCGGCCAACAAGCCGGCCGAATCGGCGTCCACCTCCGAGCGCCTTCAGGCCGTTCGCCAGGGCATCGACCAGACTCCCGAAGTCGATCAGGACCGGGTGGACGCGATCAAGCAAAGCATTGCCCAGGGGCGCTACGTGGTGAACGCGGACAAGGTCGCGCAGAAATTCGCCGAGCTTGAAGGGCTCCTCAACCAGTAGTCGCCATGAACGAATTCCGGCAACTCATTACGGCGACCCTTGAACCCCTGACGGCCCTGAACACCGTCCTGCGGGAAGAGACCGAGCTGCTGGCCAAGCGGCGCACGGAGGAGCTGGACGCCCTGCTCGCCCGCAAGATGCAACTGCTGCGGGAGGTCGAGCAGGCGGATCGAGGACGCAACGAATGGCTGCAACGCCAAGGCTACGGACCGGCCCGCGCCGAGCTGCGGCGCTTCCTTCGCGACCACGACACCGACGGCTCGCTGCAGCGCCATTGGGACTCGATGATCGCCGCCCTGCGCGAATGCCAAACCCTCAATGAAGCCAACGGTTCGGTTGCCAGGCGAGGTCTGGCCGGCGTCAACCGCAGTCTCGCAATCCTCCGCGGCGACGATACCGCCGCAAGCCAGTACAGTGCCAACGGACTCACCGAAACCACCCCCCGTGGGCGGGAGATTTCCCAGGCCTGAGGTCACTTTCGGCTGCTGACAGCGGGCAGCTGTTCAGTCAAAATGGGCGCCATGGTCAGAGAACAAGAAGAACAGCCCGAAAAGATCAAGAACCCCGCACAGATCAGCTCCCTGCTGAGCCGCCTCTTCGAAAATCACTGCCTGCTTGACGTGCGATTGAACGGCGTCGGCGGCTCGTTCAAGAGCGCCGTGCTGTCGGTGGACCCGAAAAAGAAGGTGCTCACTCTCGACGAACTCAATCCGCGGGCCGGCCACGAACGCGTCCAGCCCGGCTGCGAGATGGAGATCGCCGGCCTCCTCCATGGCGTCGACACGCGCTTTACGGTCACCACCAAGAGCATGGATATCGAGGACGGCGTCTACTACTACACCGCATCCTTCCCAAAAACGCTCCACTACCATCAACGCCGCGAGTTCCATCGCGTCCCGGTTCGCATGACCCTTCGCGGCAGCATGTCGCTGGTCACCGATACCCAACCCTGCAAGGCACGTCTGGTGGATCTGTCCGTCGGCGGGATGGGCGGCGTGGTCACAGGCGGTGACGGTCTCCAAAGAGGCGCGATCTATCTCTGCGTGATCCACCTGCCCCACCGGGAGCCACTGCGGGTGTCCGCCGAAATCCGCTACGTCTCCGAGCCCCCTCCGGGCGGACGCGAGCGTTTCGGCGCCGCATTCAAGGAGCTTGGCGGCGCCGATCGCCGTGAAATCGAACGGATGGTCGCCGAACTCCAGCGCGAGCAACTGCGCAAGACCTGACGATCACCCGCGTAATCGCAGGTCGTCCCGCGGCGGCCTCACCACCCACTGCGCTGTTTTCGGCCCCCGGAAAATGAAAAAGCCGGCCCAATGGCCGGCTTTTCCGTATTTGGTGGAGCTAGGCGGGATCGAACCGCCGACCTCCTGCATGCCATGCAGGCGCTCTCCCAGCTGAGCTATAGCCCCGAAACGAGGGCGCATTATACGAATGCCCCCCGGCGGAATCAACCGCCGTTTTCGGATGTCTCAATGTACTTCACGGCGGCTTCTATCCGGCGCAGAGTCGCCTCTTTGCCGAGCAAGGCCAACGTCTGGTCAATGGGCGGCGACACCGGGCCTCCGGCCACCGCCACGCGCAGCGGTTGAGCGACCTTGCCCAGCTTCAGATCCATGGCCTCTCCCACCGCCATGACCACCGCATGCAGGTTGTCCGGGGTCCAGGTATCGATCTCGTTGAGCCCGGCGCGAAGCGCTTCCAGCACAGACCTCGACTCGGCGGTCAGGTTCTTGCGCGCCGCCTTTTCGTCGTAGCTTTCGGGGTCGCGATAGAAGAACACGCTGTTCTCCGCCATTTCCACCAGCGTCTTAGAGCGCTCGGCCTGGGCGGCGACGATCTTCTCGATGTCGGGCCCTGCGGCCGGGTCAATGTCCAGATTGCCCAAGTGCCACATCAGGTGCCGCGCCACGTGGGAACGCGCGCTCTCCTTGATGTAGTGCTGATTCAGCCAATTGAGCTTGGACACGTTCAAGCTGGAGGCGGAACTGTTGATATCCGCGATATCGAAGTACTCCACCATTTCGTCCAGAGTGAAGATCTCCTGATCGCCGTGGGACCAGCCCAGCCGCACCAGGTAGTTGATGACGGCCTCGGGCAGGTAGCCCTGATCCCGGTATTCCATCACGCTGGCCGCGCCGGTGCGCTTGGACAGCTTCTTGCCCTTTTCATCGAGAATCATGGGCACGTGGGCGTAGACCGGAGGCTCCCCGCCCAGGGCCCGCATGATGTTGACCTGGCGCGGCGCATTGTTCAGATGGTCGTCGCCGCGAATGACGTGGGTGATCTCCATGTCCATGTCGTCAACCACGACGGTGAAGTTGTAGGTGGGTGTACCGTCGGCCCGGGCAATGATCAGATCGTCCAGCTCCGAGTTCCGAAAGACCACCCGGCCACGAACCTGGTCTTCGATGACCACCTCGCCTTCCACGGGATTGCGGAACCGCACAACGGGATTGTCGCCGTCCGCGGGCGCGCGATTCAGGTCCCGGCAATGGCCGTCGTAGCGTGGCTTCTCCTTGCGTGCCATCTGCTCTTCGCGCAGTTGCTCCAGCCGTTCCTTGGAGCAGTAGCAGTGATAGGCCTTGCCTTCGTCCAGGAGCCGCTCCACCACCTCCCGGTAGCGGTCGAACCGTTTGGTCTGGTAATACGGGCCTTCGTCGTAATCCAGACCGAGCCAGGTCATGCCTTCCAGGATCGCGTTGATCGCCTCCGGCGTCGAGCGCTCCCGGTCGGTATCCTCAACGCGCAGCACGAAGCGACCACCGTGCTTGCGGGCATAGAGAAATGAAAACAGCGCCGTGCGCGCGCCGCCGATATGCAGATAACCGGTGGGGCTGGGAGCGAATCGGGTCTTTACGGTCATGGCATGCCTTTGGGTTGATACGTACCGCGGAGAACCGCGCTATGGTAGCAGATCCGCCGCCCAGGACGCCGGATTGACACGACAGGGCACCATGCTAGAATCCCCGGCTCTATCAGGGCGCGTAGCTCAGCGGGAGAGCACTGCCTTCACACGGCAGGGGTCGCTGGTTCAATCCCAGCCGCGCCCACCAGACAGTTAAAGGGTTAGGCCACGGCCTAGCCCTTTTTTTCGTTCTGCGGCCTCATTTCGCCTCAAGCACTCCTACTACCGCACGCGTGGGCCGGCCTGGCCGGCGCTGATCATGTTTCGGGACGGTCTGATGGCCGCGCGGGAACAGAACCCTCCTCGCTTCCCTCCCGGCGCTGGCGCTTTCCGGTAATAGCGACAGCCGTTACTATCACCGCCATGGCCAACAGCTACCGCGACAGGCAAACCAAGTCGGATCCGGCAATGAATGCGGGGTTCCGCCGCTGGCCATGGATGCACGGTGCATGGCAGGTTGGGTGCCTTAACCACCGAACGGCCGGGCAATCATGAAGCTACTGTGCGTAGGCGACATCCATCTGGGGCGGCGGCCCTCGCGAGTGCCGAAGGACGTCCTGGCACGCTGCGGGATGCGTGAGCTTTCGCCCACCGGGGCGTGGGAACGCACGGTACGGGAAGCCAGTCTCCGCGGCGTGGACGCGGTGCTGTTGGCCGGCGACGTGGTGGAGCAGAACGACGACTTCTACGAAGCGTACTCCGACCTCAGCAGGGGCATCGAGCAACTGGCCGCGGACGGCATTCCGGTGCTTGCCGTGGCGGGAAACCACGACGTGGAAGTGCTCCCGCGCTTGGCCGACACCCTCTCGGGCTTCCGCCTTCTCGGGCGTAACGGCCAGTGGGAGAGTGCGATATTGACCACCGACGGGGGCGAGCAGGTGCGCATCCTGGGCTGGTCTTTCCCCGCAAGCGTCGTGGACGTCAATCCCCTGGCCGAGGGCCTGCCGCCGCGCGACGCCGCGACCACGCTGGGATTGCTGCACTGCGACCGCGATCAGACCGGCAGCCGTTACGCGCCCGTGCGCTCGTCGGACCTGGAAGCGGCGGCCGTCGACGGCTGGCTGCTCGGCCACATTCATCGCCCCGATCCCCTGTCCGGCCCCCGGCCCATCGGCTACCTGGGTTCTCTCACGGGCATGGATCCCGGCGAGCCCGGAGCGCACGGCCCCTGGTTGTTGGACACCGCGGCCGAATCCGGACTGTCGATCCAGCAACTGCCTCTGGCGCCACTGCGCTGGGAGGAACTGGCCATCCCCCTGGACGACCTGGATCATCCCGAAGATGTGCACAAACTGATCACGGCGGCGTTGGACAATCTCCACGACGAAATCACCCGGACTGGTGCCACGCCGCGGGCGGTCGGCTGCCGGTTGCGCCTCACCGGCCGCACGCCGTTTCGTGAACATCTCACCCGGATTCTCGAGGCCGAGGATCCGACACAGCTCGATCAGGATCGCCAGGGCATCGCCTACTTCGTGGATCGTTGGCGGCTGGATGCGTTGCCGGCCCTGGATCTGGACGACCTGGCCCGCGCCAGCGACCCCGCCGGCCTTCTCGCCCGCAAGCTGCTGACCCTCCGGGATCGGGACTCGGCCCAACGCCGCGAACTGATCGCCGCCGCCCAACGGCGTTTTTCAGACCAGGCCCGGGACCGCGCTTTCGCGGGACTGGGCGCCGAAGCGCCCGATGCGGAACAAACCGCCGTCATCCTCGAGCGCGCGGCGCTGCACGCCCTGGACAAGCTGCTCGCCCAACGGGACGAGGCACGATGAAGCTCCGCTCGCTGCACATCCGTCGACTCCCCGGAATCGCGCCGGGCTTTGCCCTGAACGAACTGGCGCCCGGCGTCAATGTCATCGTGGGGCCCAATGCGTCGGGTAAATCCAGCCTGGTCCGAGCACTTCGTGCCGTGCTCTACCGGGAAGAGGCCACCCACGGCACCGTGGACCTGGATGCGGAATTCGACACCGGCGACGGCTCCCTGCACGCCACTCGTCTGGGCCCACAGATCACCTGGCAACGAGACGGCCAAACCGCCGACGCGCCGACCTTGCCGGAGCATCGGTTCCTGTCCTGTTTCACGCTGCGCATCGAAGACCTGCTGGACCAATCCAACGCCACGGACCGGGACATCGCCGAGCGCCTGGCCCGGGAGCTGGCCGGCGGCTACGACCTTCGGGCGGTTCGCGAAGACGCCCAATTCAAACTCAAGGCCACCCACGGCCGGGACGAAGCCAAGGCGCTGCGTGCCGCCCAGGCGGAGCTGCAGCAGCGGCAGCGGGAGCAGGCCGAGCTGCGCCGTGCGGAGGAGCAACTCTCCCGCCTCGAGCGGGAACGCGACGAGGCCCGGGAGGCCGCCCGCGCCGTAGCGCACCATGAAGACGCCCTGAGCCTGCTGGCCGCTCGCCACGACGTACGGTCCCGGGAAACGAAGCTGGCCGATTTCCCTCCGGGCATGGACCGCCTCCGAGGCGACGAGCTGGACTCCCTTCAATCCCTGCAGCGCAAGAAGGCGACGCTTGCCCAGGAGCTTCAGCGCGCCAATGAGGACCACGACGAAGCGGCCCGCCAGTTGGCAGCGAGCGGCCTGGAGGAAACCGATCTGGCGGATCCGGCCATTGCCGAACACCGGCAGGCCCTGCACCGTCTCCGGGATGTACAGACCACGCTTCATCAGAAGCGCTCTGCCCTCGCCGCTGCCGAAGCGAAACGCGATGCGGCGGTCGGTGACCTGGGCGGCAAACCGGACCGCCCCGTCCACCTGGACATGGCCACCATCGACGCCGTGGAAGCCGATTTGAAGCGCAGCCGGGAGCTGCGCGCCAGAATCAGCGCGCTGCGCGCGGAGCTCGACCGTCTTCCCGGTGACGAGACGCCGGCCCCGGATCTGGATGCCCCGGCGGCGGCGCGACGCGAGCTGCTGGCTTGGCTTTCCGCACCCGCGGAGACCCCATGGACACGCATGAGAATCCTCGCCGCGGCCACGGCCGCGCTGGCGGCGGCGGCGGCCATCGTCATCGCGGCCGCGGGCACGCACTGGCTCCTGATTCTGCTGGTGCTGCCGTTTGCCTGGGGCGCACACCGGTTGCTCAAGGACAACCCCGGCGAACACGAACGCCGGACCGCCCAGCACCGATTCCAGCGCTTGGGCCTCCCGGAACCCAAAGAGTGGACTCAAGAAGGCCTGCGCGAACGCCTCGGCGAGCTCGAGGACGAACTGAACCAAGGCCGCCAACGGCAAGCCCTGCTCGAACGCCGGGATCAGCTTCGCAACGCGCTGAACAATGCCAACGAGGAACTCGACTCCGTCAAGGCGTCCCTCGACCAACTGGCCGAGCGCGTGGGCTACGATCCCTCGCTGCGGGACGGCCCGCTGGATCGCTGGCTGCGCCTCACTCTGCGCTACGACGAAGCGCACATCGAGGCCGAAGGCCTCGGCAAGGAACTGCAGCGGTTGGAGGCCGAAGAGAAGGCCTTGATCGAGGACGCCGGCCGGTTCCTGCACACCTACGACGAAACGCCCGCCACAGCGTCACCCGACGCCACCGCCCTGCTCGCCCGCCTGGACCACTTGGCCGAACGCCTCGGGCAACGCCAACGGGCAGCGGATGCAGTAGCGCGGGCGCAACGGGAGATCGGACGCCTGGAACGGGACATCAAGGACACGGCAGACGCCATTGCGGCCGTATTCGAGCAGGCCGGCGTGACAGCCCACGACGAATCCGAGCTGCGCCGCAGGCTGGAACGCCTGGACGACTGGCGGCATACCACCGAGGCCATAAAAGACGCGAGGGTACTGGAAAGGGACCGGCTCAAAGACCTGGACCAGCAACCCGAAATTCTCGAACTGGTGGAGAATGACGCCGAGGACGCGCTAATCAAACGACGCGACGAATACCGCGGCCTGGCCGCCAACCGCGAGAGTCTGATCGAGGAAATCACCCGAATTCGAGCGGAAATCGAGCGCGCCGGCCGCGAGCGCGCCCTGGAGAAGGCTCGTGGCGAGGCGCGCGCCGCCGAGGACGCCCTCCGCGACCGTCTCGACGAAGCCTTCTTCGCCCAGGCCGGCACTTTCCTGATCGAGGCGGTGGAACAGGAGCACGAACGCGCCAGCCAGCCCGCCGCGCTGCGCCGGGCGGCAGAATGGTTCGCCCACTTCACCCACCACGAATATCAGTTGGAATTCTCCGGAGACGGCGAGACCCGCTTCGGCGCCTTGGAAACCCAGTCCGGGCAGCGACGGCAGTTGTCCGAGCTGTCCAGCGGCACGCGCATGCAACTGCTGCTGGCCGTACGCACCGCCTTTGCGCTGGAAGCCGAACGCGGCCACGAGTCCCTGCCCCTCATCCTGGACGAGGCGCTCACCACAGCCGATCCGTCACGGTTCCGCGCCGCCGTGGAAAGCCTGCAGGCCCTGGCCGACGAAGGCCGCCAGGTGTTCTATCTCACTTCCCAGCCGGCGGACCTGGCCTTCTGGCAGGCCCACGACGCCCAGGCCCACTGCGTGGATCTGGCGCAGCTTCGCGGCCGCGAAGCTGCCATCACCGCCGCGGAAGCCATCGCGGTCCCGGAACACCAGCCGCTACCCGCGCCGCAGGGCCAGGCACCGGAGCAATACGCCGTGGAGATCGGCGTCCCCGCCCTGGACCCGTGGCAGCCACCGGAAGCCATCCATCTCTTCTACCTGCTGCGGGACAAGCTGCCGCTGCTGCACCGCTTGCTCGAGGCGGGTGTAACCCGCGCTGGACAGCTGCAGTCCCTGCTCGACTCCACGGATATGAACGTTCTTCTGGATGAGCACGAGGCGACCACGCTACGCGGTCGCATCGAGGCGGCGCGAACCTGGGTTCGTCTCTGGCGCGAAGGCCGCGCCCGACCGATCGAGCGCGGCACTCTGGAGGAAGCCGATGCGGTCACCGCCACGTTCCTCGACCGGGTGGCCGCCCTCAACGACGAGCTCGGCGGAGATGGCCGGATGCTTATCGAGCGCTTGGCCGAAGGCGCAGTGAAGGGGTTTCGCGCCGATAAACGAGAGGCACTTGAGGCCTGGCTAAGCGACCGCGGCTATATCGACGAGCGGCCGCAACCGTCCGAGGCGGAAATGCGCCTGCGGCTCCTGGAGGTATTTGGCCAGAACGGCGCCCACCGCGACGAAGCCGCCCGCGAGGCCAAGCGGATCTACGAAAGCCTGAGCGCCGGTGTCCAGCCTCGGCCGGAGCCGTCGTTCGCGGCGGAGAGCGCCGCTCCTACCAGATGAACGCATAGGGCGCCGCTCCCCGCCGCGAACGGGTTGCGAATCCCGCCTGGATGGATATCCCTTCGCGGTCGACACAACCGCTCCCACCTGTAATCTTGCCGGACGCAGAGACACACGGCATGCGGCGCAATGCCCTTCGGTTATTGCGCCCTACGCCTTGAAACCTTCCCGGCGGATCACCCCCGTAGGGCGCAATAAGCGAAGCGCATTGCGCCAACCTCGAGGCGCCAACATCAATCCGCGTAATCCAACTCACTGTCCGCACCGCCGGCCCAATCCCTGGTATACATCCCCCGCTCCACTAATCGATGGAATGTTGAATATGGCCAGTCCGCGACCGTCTTCACCAATCCGTGCTTCATCGGATTGAAATGGACGTAATCCATGTATGCCTGAAAATCGGCCTCGTCCCGGATCAAGTGTTCCCAGTACCGCCGTTGCCAAATCGCCCGCTCACCGCGACGCGCCCGAACGGCCGACAAGCGTTCAACGCGCGGCAACGCTTTCGAAAAGCCGATCTTGATCAATCGCCACCGCAACGCGAAGTTCGCGTCACCTTCCGGCAGCTCAATCACGCAATGCATATGGTCCGGTAACACCACCCAGCCATGGATGGAAAACGGGTACCGCCGGATGACGCTTCCAACCGACCGGCGCAATACATCGATATGCCTTATCAACAATGGTTCGGCGCGTCTGCGCAGGAGATTGACGGTGAAGAAATAGGTGCCACCCGGGCACCATGTGCGTCTGTAGTTTGGCATCCTGCCCTCTCGTTGTATCCATACGGCATACGGCGCTCTCGGTGCATCGAAACGGCATGCGGCGCAATAAGCGAAGCGCATTGCGCCACCCCGGATCCGATGGAACCTCAGGAGCAGCGCCCCCGCCGCGAATCCCGCCAAACACCCGGGATCAATCCCCGGCGAACATCCCCACCCGCAGCCCGCCGACTCGATCCACCCGTGACGCCACCCCCGCTTCCAGCACGGCCGGCTCGGGCAACACGATACTGAACCAGTCCCGGGCCCGGGTGATGCCGGTGTAGATCAGCTCGCGTGTGATTACCGGGTTGGGTCGGTCCGGCAGCACCAGCGCCGTGTGCGTAAACTCCGAGCCCTGGGATTTGTGCACGGTCAGCGCGTAGGCGGTTTCCACGTTGTGAAGGCGGCTGGGCAGGATCCAGCGGACGCTTTCCCGATCGTCGCTGGCCGGGAAGGCGACCCGCAGCACCGGCCGTGAACCGGCCTCCCCCGGCTGCTCGGGCACGCGCAGGACGATGCCGATGTCGCCGTTCATGACTCCGGTCTGGTAATCGTTGCGTGTAATCAGCACGGGCCGGCCCTCGTACCATACGTCCGACGGGGCAATGAGGCCCGCTGCCGCAAGCGCTTCCGCCGCTCGTTCGTTGAGTCCGGCCACGCCCCAGGGGCCCTCGCGCACGGCGCACAGCACCTGAAAATTGCCGTAGGCCGTGAGCACCCGTCGAGCCCAGGCGCGCCAGTCCGGATCGGGAGCACCGTCCGCCGGACGCGTCTCCCGGAGGATGTCCAGATAGTGGGCGTACCCCACGGGTGGCTGGACCGGCCTTCCCTGCTCGCTTCGCTTTGCGCCGCGTCCCGGGAACGCCTGCGCGCCGCCATTCACCAGTAGATCGGACAGGCGCCGGTCGCGCTCATCGGCCACCTCGATGCGGGCGATATCCTCGTAAGGCTCCGCTGCGCTCCACACCTGCTCGACCCGGCGAGGGTCATTGCTGTTCACGGCTTCGGCCAGGCGGCCGATACCGCTGGCCGGGCCAAACCGGTGACTGCGACGCAGCATAACCACGGCCTGGTCGAAGGACGCTCCCCGGGTATCCTCGTAGCGCGGATCGATGGCCTCGCCGGTCGCCGCCTCCAGCCAGGCACGGGTGGCGGGGGTGTAGTGGCCATTTTCGGCGCGCGCGCAAAGCTCGCCGAGCACAGCGCCGGCCTCCACCGAGGCCAGCTGGTCCTTGTCCCCCAGGAGAATGATCCGTCCTTCCTGCGGCAGGGCTTCCAAAACCGAAGCCATCATCTCCACGTCGACCATGGAGGCCTCATCCACCACCAGCACATCCAGGCTCAGCGGATTGTTCCGGTCGTGCCGGAAGTGACGGGTATCCGGCCGACTGCCCAGCAACCGATGAAGCGTGGCCGCCTCGGCGGGGATGGAGGCCCGGATGGCTTCGGCGTGGCCGTCGTCCGCCAATTGCAGGCTGGCCAGGGCCCGGGTGATGGACTCGCTCAGCCGGGCGGCCGCCTTGCCGGTGGGCGCCGCCAGGCGGATGCGCAACGCCCGCCCGCCTTCCGGTCCAGCGAAAGCAATGGACTGTAACAGGGCCAGCAGGCGGATCACGGTGGTCGTCTTGCCCGTTCCCGGACCGCCGGTAACCACCGTGAACGCGTTCCGCGCGGCCAGCGCGCAGGCGATCTTCTGCCAGTCGGTTCCCTCGGCACCCTCGGCGCCGGGGAACAAGGCGTCCAGCCGGTGCCGCAGTTCGTCGGGAGCGGGCAATGCCGCCTGCAAATCAGGCTGACGGTCCAGACGCTCGGCGATGGCCTGGCGGATCTGTTCCTCGTAGCGCCAATAACGCCGGAGATAAAGGCGATCCCCGATGCGCACCAGAGGCGTGTCACCGGGCCCCCGGCCCACGAATACCCGATCGTCCGTCGCCGACCGCCAGGACCCGGCGTCGATCCGGCTTGCTACGTCCAGCGGATGGAGAAACCCGGATTCCGACTCCCCGCGAAACAGCCCCAGAACCACGCCGGGGTCCTCGACCAGCCGCTCGAGGTCCAGACAGACGTGGCCCCGGCCCAACTGGTAGCTGGCCAGGGCGGCGGCGAGCAGCAGCACCGGTGAAGCGCCGCCCTGTTCGTGAAGGAAACGGGCGAAGGCGCCATCGATGGCCCGCAGGTGCCCCGTCTCGACCCAGGCGTTCAGCAGCGGTAGCACCTGCTCGGCGGAGCCCAGCGCCTCGCTCACCGTCTCCGGCACCCGGGTCACCGACGTCTCGCCACTCATGCCGATTCCCCTCTTTCAGCCGGACCCGGTGCATCGGCCAAGCCCCTGAACATGCGATCCAGGCCCTCGATCAACGCCCGGGGCGGACGCTCCAGGAACACCCCCTGGGTCGGCGCGCCGATGCCCCGCAAGAAGAGATACACGGCCCCGCCCATGTGGCGGTCGTAGTCGTATTCCTGCTGTCGCCGGGCCTTGAGGAGGCGGTGCAGCGCCAGGGTGTAAAGCACGTACTGCAGGTCGTAACGCTTCTTCAGAACTGCGTCGCGCAGCGCCTCATCGGTGTAGGCGTCGTCAGCGGCGCCGAGCCGGTTGGATTTGTAGTCCGCCACGTAGTAACGCCCCTCGTGCTCGAACACCAGATCGATGAAGCCCTTGAGCATGCCGTTCAGCTCGTTTTCCAGCAGGCCGTGCCGGGGCGCATCGCCCAGCGTCCGCGCCCGCACGGCCCGGTCCAGGGCCCGCGTATCCACGCTCTGCGACTGGAACCAGAACTCCAGCTCGGGCTGGTAGGTGGTCAGCGCTCCCAGGACCACGGGGCCGCCGTTCGGCAGACGCAGCGGGGTCTCCAACACCTCCCGCATCCACGCGGTCAGACCTTCGATGTGGTGCGTCCAGCCGCGAAGGCTGCACCGGGCCCGGATCTCTTCCTCCAGGGCTTTTGGTTCGTCCATCATTCGGGAAAAGCCCTGCCGCGCCGCCCATTCCAGGAGGCCATGCAGGAACGTGCCGGACTCGGGCCCCGGTGGAAATCCGTGAGGCCCCGTTTCGGGAGCGGCCGCGGAGCGCTCCGGGAGCGCATTTTCGTCCTCCACCTCATCGAAATTGGCCTCGGCCGCGGTCTCCGGCGCCTCGCCGGCGGTTCCTTCGTCCGCCGCGCCGGCGCCGATCTTCAAGGCGCTGTAGCTGGCAATCCACCAGAACTCCCGAGCCGAGCGTTTCGGCGTCCTGGCCTCTTCGAGCGGCCTCTCTTCCTGCAATGGGATGAACGCCGAATTGGTCGGCTGGGGCGCGTCGGTGATAAGAATATCGGCGCAAGAGCCGAGCCGTTGCTGCATCAACGCCCGCAGCCCGCCCTTGGAAATGGGCTCGCCGCTGTTCAGCAGGTAACCCAGCGCGCTTTTATGCAACTCACCCGTTTTCTTGGTGCCGTACTTGAGGTCGGCCACGTTCAACCAGCACCCGTAGCGCGCCCGGGTCACCGCCACGTAGAGCAGCCGCAGCTCCTCGGCCAGGCGTTCCCGGTCCGCCAACGCGATGGCGTCCTCGTCCGGATCCACGTCCAGGCGCAATGCGCGGGCCTCGTCGTGGTAACGCACGGGCACATTCCGGGTCTTCACCTTCTGGCTGGTGACCTCCTTGAAAGTGCAGACGAACGGCAGGAAGACCAGCGGATACTCCAGGCCCTTGGACTTGTGGATGGTCACCACCTTGACCAGGTCCTCGTCGCTCTCCAGGCGGACGATCTGATCGTCCACGCGACCGTTGGCGTCGTCGATATGTTCGGCCAGGTAGCGGATCAACGCCTGCTCGCCCTCCACCTCGGCGCTGGCACGTTGCAGCAGCTCGGCAAGATGAAGCAGGTTGGTCAACGCCCGCTCGCCGCCGTTCGGCTCCGCCAGCAGACGAGCCGGGACCCGGAACTCGGTCATCAGCGCCCGCAGCATCGGCAGTACGCCCTGGCGTCGCCAGATCTGCCGAAAGCCGTGGAACTGCATGACGCAGGCTTCCCAATGAAGCTCATCACGGTTCAACCGCTCCAGCTCGACCCAGTCCAGATCCAGAGTGCCGGTGGCCAGAGCCGCCCTCAGCCAGCGGTCCCTACTCGGCTCGGCGCAGGCCTGCAACCACCGCAGTACATCGGCGGCCTCCGGGGTCTCGAACACCGAGTCCTTGTCGGAGAGGTAGACACTGCGCACGCCTCGCGCCGCCAGGGCCGTACGGATCGCCTTGGCCTCCACACCGTCCCGAACCAGCACGGCCATGTCGGCGGGACGCAGGGGATCGATGTCGGATTCCTCGCCCTTGAAACCGGCCCGGCGTCTGGCTCCATTATTCAGCAGCGCCACCATCTCCGTGGCACAGATCGCCGCGGAGCGTGCCAGATAGTCGCCCTTGGACAGCACCTGGCCACCTTGCACCTCCCGAATGGTCATGGCCGCGGCGCCTTCGCCATTCACCTCGAATTCGTCCGGCCGGCCCTGGGCGGCCACCGGCTGGAACGGCACCTCGTTGTCGTCGCCGTCGCGGAAGAGGAACGCCCCCGCCGGCCAACTCTCCGCCTGTTCGAACAGCCGGTTCACGACCTCGACCATGGGCTGGGTGGAGCGGAAGTTGCGGTCCAGCGTGTGGTGACGCCCCGCGGTGGCCCGGCGGGCATTCAGATAGGCGTAGATGTCGGCGTCGCGGAAGCTGTAGATGGCCTGTTTCGGATCGCCGATCATGAATACCGCGCGGTCGTCATGGGTCTCGGCGATGGAATAGATCCGGTCCACGATGCCGTATTGCACCGGGTCGGTGTCCTGGAATTCATCCACCAGCGCCACCGGGAACTGGCGGCGAACCGCCGATGCCAGCGGCTCGCCGCCCGGCCCGCTCAGCGCGGCCCCGAAGCGCGTCAACAGGTCGTTGAAATCCAGCTCCGTGCGCCAGCGCTTCTGGGCATCGGCCCGCTGGGCAACCCAGGCCCCCGCATGGCGTTGCAGCTCGGGCAGGAAGTCCGGCTGCTTGTCCAGGAGCTCGCGGAGGGTTTCGATCACCTCGAAGGCGGGATGCTCCGGCGGATCGCCTTTCCAGGCATCGGCGATGCCGGCCGGGGTCAGGCGGTCCCAGGTGGAATCCTTGAGATCGGGGATCGCGTCTGGCGCTGTCGCCTGCGTCCACTCCCGCAGCGCGTCCAGCCACTGCGGCCAGGACGTGCGTCGAATCTTGCTGCCGTTGAAGGCGCGCTGTTCCTGGCCCTTTTCGAACAGGGCCGTCAGCTCGGCAAGCCAGGTCTCCCAGGGATGATTCCGGGCCTCCGCCACAGCGTTGCGTTTGTGCTCCGCGATCTCCTCTAGCCGGTCGGCGACCGAGAGGTCCAGCGCGTCCGGGTCGGGGTTGCGCACCAGCAGATCGATGGACTTCCGCAGATCGCCCGGCTGCTTCCATTTTTCCTGAACCAGGCCCGCCGCCTCCCGGCTGAGGCCGGTAATGAACAGCCGCCAGTAATCCCGCACGGCCTCTTCATACAGCTCGCTTTGGTCCGCCTCCAGGCTCTGGGTGAACAGGCTGCCGCTGTCGAAGGCGTGCTCACGCAGCATCCGATTGCACCAGGAATGGATGGTGGACACGGCGGCCTCGTCCATGGATTCGGCGGCGGCATCCAGCCGGCGGGCGCAGATCGGCCACTCAATCTCTGGGTAGTCGGCACGCAGCCGGACCAGGAAATCGTCGGGTTTCTCCAGTTCGGCCCGGAAATGCCGGGCCGCTTCGGTCAAGCGCAGCCGAATCCGGTCGCGCAGCTCCTCGGTCGCGGCCTCCGTGAAGGTCGTGACCAGGATCTCCGCCGGCAGCAGCGGCCGGGAGAAGCCGTTCTCGCCGCCGTGGCTCAGCACCAGGCGCACGTAAAGGGCGGCGATGGTGAAGGTCTTGCCCGTGCCGGCGCTGGCCTCGATGAGGCGGCTTCCGTTGAGCGGGAAATCCAGGGCGAAGGGGCGTTCCGTCATGCCTTGCCCTCCGACGGACGCGGCTCATCATCATCAGACAGCCACCCGGACGCGGCTTCAAACAAAGGCCGGTACAGTTCGTCCACCAGGCGCGGGAAGTCGGCGTCCCCGATCAGGGCATCGGCATTCGCAAAAGCGCGCCCGAGGTAGATGGATTCGCCTTCGCCCGTTCGGTGGGGCGGGTTGCCCTCAAATTCCTGCCGGGCCTTCTTCTCGGCATCGCCTTCCCCGCTCGCCTCCATGCCCGCGAGCCAGGCGAACGCGGTCTTGCACGCCAAGGGGAGCGGCCGCTTCATCCCGTCGCGCCATGCTCGCATCAACCCGGTCAGCCGATCCCTCGCATGCTCCTGATCCAATTCACGGAAACAGACCACATTGTCCGGCGCCACCACGCAGGAGAACAAAGGCTGGCCGCAGGCATGGGCCGCCAAATGAGCCACCCAGGCACGGACCAGGTGGTAATACTTGAACCCGGAACTTCCAAGCTCGCCCAGATTCGAGGGCTGCAGGTGAATCAGCGCATGGCCCCGCGGCCCGTGGCGCAGCCGGCCCAGCCAGTCTTCCAACTCCAGGCCGGCCGCCGAATAGCGCAGCGGCGCATGGGCCGTAACCGTTTCCGGGTACTCGGATGCCACCGACCAATAGCGGCCCAGCAAGGACGTTGCGGACGCCTCGAGCTGCTCCGTCACCTGGGCCGCAAACCCCTCGCCCATGGGCAGCACGCCCGAACGACGCAAGCGCTGGAGCCCCTCCGCGACGGCCACGGGCGCCTCCACGGCGGTACCGACGGCCGCCCCGGCCTGGGCCAGCTCGTTCTTCATTTGCCAAGCCTCCAGCCCCGCCACCTGGAACGGCTCCACATCCTCCGCCGCCGTGGTGTCCTCGTCGAAGTACACCTGAAGGCGTTGGTTGAAGAAGGCCTTGACCGGGTCGCGCAGGAAGCCGCCCAGGGCGGCGACAGTCAGCGGCGCCTCCGGTTCCGGCGCGGCCAGCGGTTGGTATCCGGAGGCTTCCTCGACCTCGTCGTGGGTCGCCCGCCATTCGCTGGAATAGGTGAACAACGCGGCGTCCTTGCCGATCGAAGTAAGCCCGGCCGAACGGCTGCAGGGGATGTTTCACCGTCAACGCGCCGACCAGGCTGGCGTCGTCATCGCGGGCCGCCGGCTCGGCCAGCGTCCAGCCGGCTTCCAGATGATCCCGCAGCTGGCCGACCAGGACCGACGGCGGCCGCGCGGTGTTGTCCCGGATGCTGCGCCCCACCCAGCTGACATGCAGCCAGACCCGGGCCGCCAACAGGGCCTCCAGCAAGAGGTAGCGGTCGTCCTCCCGCCGGGAGCGGTCGCCGGGGCGGTAGTTGTGGGCCATCAGATCGAAGTCCAGCGGCGCTTGGCTGCGGGGATAGTCGCCGTCGTTCATGCCCAGCAGGCAGACCATCCGGAAAGGGATGGCCCGCATGGGCATGAGCGTGCAGAAATTCACCGCGCCGGCCAGGAACCGCTGGGCCAGTCCGCCGGTGTCGATGGCGCTCAGCCACGAATCCCGGACCACCGTGAGCGGCAGTTCCTCGGAGAACCCCGCCCGGGCGCAGGCGTCCACCCAGTCCCGGAGCACCTGCCGGAGCTGGACCAAGGTGAAACCGTCGGTCTTGCCGCTGGGGACGAAGAAACGCTGCAGCAGCGATTCGAAGACCTCGCCCCATTGCTCGGGGGACCGGCTGCCCTGCAGCGTGGTCCATTGCGTCTCCAAGGCATCCAGGACGTTCCACAAGCGGCCGGCCAGGTCGGCCTCCAGGCCGCCCACCTCGTCATAGGGCTGGGTGCCCTTCCAGGCATCGCCGTTGCCCACGGCGTACCCCAGCAGCATGCGCCGCAGGCCGAACCGCCAGCTGTTTTGCTCCAGCGCCGACGGCAGCCCCAGGGTTTCCCGCTGCTCCGCATGCAGGCCCCAGCGCACGCCGGCGCCTTCGATCCAGCGGTGCAGCGTGGCCAGGTCGTCCTCGCCGATACCGAAGCGTTCGCGCAGCGCCGGCACGTCCAGCAGATCCAGCACCTCACTCACCGGGAACCGCGAATCCGGCAGGGCCAACAACGTCTCCACGGCGGTGATCACGGTACTCTGCCGCCGGGCCGACTGATCCGAGATCGTGAAGGGGATGTAGCGTTTGTCGTCCCGGTCGAGCTGACCGAACACCGCCTGGATGTGGGGCGCGTAGGTGTCGATGTCCGGCACCATGACGATCACGTCCCGGGGCCGCAGGTCTTTCTCCTGGGAGAACCGGTGCAGCAGCTGATCGTGGAGGATCTCCACTTCCCGCTGGGGGCTGTGGGCCACGTGGAAGCGCACCGAATCGTCCTCGCGCGGATCCACGGGCGTCCAGGTCGTGCGTGTCTCCCGCAGCGGACGCAGATCGAGGATGTCGTCCTGGAGCTGATTCAATATCCGGCCTTGGCCCGGCGTGTGGAACAGATCGATGCGGTCGTCGAAGGCGGCTCGATACGCTTCCGGCTCGTCGAACTCGTCCAGCAGGCGGATGTAGTCCCGCCCCTGCTTGCCCCAGGCCGCCAGCAGCGGATGAGCATGCTGATGGAGGTTGTCGTCGGTCAGCTCGGTGGGCATCCCGGGCCGAGGGGCCTGGCGGCGGAACTCCGCCCGCAGCAGGTCCTTCTCGGGCACGATATCAGCCCAGTAGTGCCGGCAGGGGTTGTGGACGCAGAGCAGCACCTGGGAGAACCGGGCGATCGCGCCCAGCACGTCGAGAATCTGCCGCGGCAGCGAGGAGATGCCGAACACAATCACCCGCCGCGGGAGGGCGGCCGGCCGGTCGCTCAGCCCGGCAACGGTCTCCATGAACCGCCCATGGATAAACGCCCGGCTGGCCGCCACGTCACGCTCACCCATGTCTTCCAGCAGGGCGCGCCACAGGGCCGGCTGCCACAACTGGCCCTGCTCCAGCGGCTTGGCAACGCCCCGGGCCGTGCTCAACTGATCCCGCCCGTCTGCCCAGTCCGCCAGCCAGTCGGCGCGATAGACCTGATACTGATCCAGGAGATCCGCAAGGCGCTCCGCCAGCTGATGACGCTTGCGCATGTCGCTGTCGTCCCGCAGAAAGCGGCGCAGCGGCTCGAACTCCGGCCGATCGAGCAGCGCCGGCACCAGGCGCATCAACCGCCAGGTCACAAGCTCCTTGTCGAACGGCGAGCGGTCCGGCACGTGGCCGTCGCCCAGCACCGCGCGATAAGCCTGCCAGGCGAAGCGCCCCGGCAGTTGCATATCCAGTGCCGCCGCGATGCCGCAGCCCCCGCCCTCCTCGCGGGTGTCCGCCGCCAGGGCGAGCTTGAGCCACTGGGCGATGCCGTTGCTCTGAACCAGGATGGTCTCGTTTTCCAGCGGACCCAGCGGATGGCGTTTGAGCCATTCCACGGTCAGGTCCCGAAGGTCTTCGAGCTGGTTGCCGTGCACCACCATGAAACCCGGCTGCAGCGGTTCGGCCTCGAAACTCAAGCTCACTCCTTTCCTCCAAGCGTCGCTGCACCCGGCTCAATACCGCGGAATCTAACCGGCCCGGTTGGTGGCGTCCACACGCCGGCCGGGCCGGCAACCCACGCCTCTGCCACATTACCGCAAGCAGCCCAACGCGTCGTCCTGGTGACCGACGATTCCGTCACTGATCGGTCCGCACAACGCCGCGCCGGCCCAACTCGCCGATGATCGAGCCGGCGTCGGCTGAGCGGCCCCGCCCGCAGCCATAAGGAAATGGCGCCCGCCCGACTCGTGCGCCGGTTTCGGCCCGCGTCCACCATTGCCTGGTCTTTCCGAGGTCGTGGGGCTGACGATAGATCACGGCGTCGCCTTCGGACCCCGGCTGATCGGCGCGGGCGAGGAAGCCCCAGCCCTTGGTTTTCCGACCGTGAATGAACAACGTCCAGGTCTCCGGTTTGGGATCCGTGATGCGATGAAATGTCCGTCGGCCGATCCAGTTGGGGCGCCACCAGCGCACACGGAGGCGCTTGTGCTGCCAGCCGGTGCGGGGGTCGAAACCGGTCAGCCGCTCCTCGTCGTAACCGCCGGCCAGCACCCAGCCCATGGACCAGTTCCAGGGGTGATCGTGGACGTTGCGGTCGCCGTCGCCCTGGACGAACCGGTGCAGAAAGAACGTCACGCCAAGGACCCTGCCCAGGTAATACCGTTCCAGGTAGGGCCGGCTGTCGATGTCGATCAGGCGGCAGCGCAGGCGGCCGCCGAGGGCGTAAAGCAGTTTGCGAATCATTCGAGTAAGTTCACCTCCAAGTGGTTTTGTACAAGTAGTTTTCCTGGGCCGCGTTCTCGATCGTTTGGGGTCGGGCTTCGCGAACGGCCTCGATCGCATCTGCCGGCGACAGGCCCGCATCGATCAGCAGCATCGCCGCCACCGTCCCTGTGCGGCCCAGTCCACCCTTGCAATGAAGCAGCACACGCTCCCCGACCCGAAGCCGTTCGAGCAGCGCCTCGGTCTTGGCTGGCCACGCCGCCGTGAAAGACTGACCCGGGGCATTGCCGTCGAAGATCGGCAGGTGCCACCACCTCATTCCCCAGGCTTCCACCCGCCGCCCCAGCTGCGGCACCTGAAGCCGCATGAACTCCGCGTCGTCGAGCAGGCTCACCACCAGCGATGCGCCCCAGCCCTTGATGACGTTCAGGTCCGTTTCCAGATCGCGGGCCCAGATCGCCTGGCCGCCGTTACCCTGGCATTTGCCCGGGCACAGTGTCATTCCGATCAAGCCGGTACCGCCAGGCACCCGGACCGAATTGATTTCCAAGGGATGGGTTTCGCTGGTTGCTACCATTCAGGGCTCCTTCGTGAGGAAAACGGCGCTCGGTTCCGGACTGGCGGCCGCAGCGCTCTCTTTCCGCAAATAAGGTTATCGCGGGCACGCGACAGAAACTGTCGCAGCGGATGCGATGCTTTTCTCAGCGCACCGTATACAGAATCGCGGAAAGAACGGAGGTGCATTGCAATGAACTGGCGCATCATCGGCTGGGACCACTATACCGACGACGACTTCTTCCGCGTTCTCGACAGCGAGCGCTACAAGAAGCGATGGGCCCAGCGAGGCCGCCCCATCATTCGTCGGAACGGCTGCCTGGACTTCCACAACCCCGATACGCTGGAAGAGATCATCCGGGAAGACCAAGCCCGGCTGTCCCGCGCCACCTCGGCCCGCAACCGTTGGATCATCAGGAACGGTATTGACGCGGCGAGAAGCTGGCTGCGTCAGGTCGAGTGGATTCTCGACGAACTGGACGCAACGCGATCGGACCGATAGCGCCCCGCGCCCTCTATGCCGTCTGGTAGGCGACCCATTCCCCTTCCGGAACCAACGGCCAGTCCGGCTCGGCTGCGGCAAGAAAGTACATCCAGGCCGTACCCCGCTCCGTGTCGATCAGCCGACGATCATAGTAGGCGGGATACCCTTCCAGACGATCCAGAACGGCCAAGCCCCGCTTATCGACGGCATACACCTCGCCCTTGATCGTCCCGGATTCGGCGGGCACCGCCGCCGGGTAGAAGCCTAGATCATAAAGCCGGTAGCCCCGAGGCGTTCGAGCCTCGCCCACGAACCGGGCCCCATCCAAACAGGCATGGTTGGACTGCCCCCGAAGCAGGCTCCCGTACACAAAGACCAGATGCGTCATCCGAGCTCCTCCATTGGTGAGCGCGCACATTGTACGGATGGATGCGACGACAGCTGTCGTCATTTGACCGCCGGACACGCTGATCCCGCCTCGCGTTCGACCTTCACGCCTATTCGATGCGGAACGTTTGGATTGTGAACCACGGAGGACACGGAGTTTCATAGAGAAGTGAACAAACGCTTGGCCTTCTCTGTGTAACTCTGCGCCCTCCCATCAAACATCCCGTAAGTCTCTGTTTCATCGGGAGGTGGGGTTTGGGTTTTCAGGCGGCGTGCACCAGTTCAAGCCCCAGCTTTCTCACCTTGGTCTGAAGCGCCCACAACTGGCGGTCCTTGCGGAGGGCCTCGAGCTACTTGATGTCTTTCTCCACATATCGCGAATCCTGGTGATCCAGCCTCGCGTAGGGCGCAATAAGCGAAGCGCATTGCGCCGGCATGGATCCAGCCAACCGGATCAAGACAGCGGCGTAGGTTGGTTTCGGGTTTGCGGTTCACCCCAGAGGCGCAGACGGCACAGAGTAGGCAACAAGCCAATTCATTCGGCGCAATGCCCTTCGGTTATTGCGCCCTACGCCTGTGACGGGTGCATGCACACCACTGGAATAACGGCCTCTGTCCTCGCGCGCCACCTCATTATCGCAGCCTGTTTGCCGCGCGACAGCGCCCCGCCAACGACGGGGCGTAGACTCTGTGGTGATTCAATCGCTTTTTGAACATGCCGACTGTCTGCGACGCCCGCTCAACAATCCGGCAGTCTCACCACCTCGCCCCAACGCGTCGGCTTGCGCCCGTTCGCGGTCAACGCCCATAGCACCGGATACGATGGCGCCTCCACCGGCGCCGCGCCGTAGCCGTCCGTCAGCCAGACCAACACCCGGGGCGGCTCCCGTCGGGCGAGCCGTTCGAATACCGGTTGGAAATCCGTTCCACCCCCGCCCGTGAATGCAAGATTCGCCGGGTCTGGCGGGTCCAGCGGCGTGTAACACCGATCACTCTGAACCTCGGCGTCGCACATCAGCACCCGCAGCCGGTAGTCGCCGAAGGCTGCGATGATGCCCATGAGCTCCGAAAGAAACGTGGAAAGCTCCAGATTCGTGCTGCCGCTGGTGTCCACCGCGAGCGCGATGTCCAGCGTGGGCATGCGCTCCTGGCCGGGCAGATACAGCCCCTGCCCGATGAACCGTCGGTTGGGCGGCATCCACTGGCGGCGGCGATCCAACCCCCGGGTGACGAACTGGCGCAGGAGCTCCGTCCAGGGCAGCTGCGGGTTCCGATAGTCGTGGACCAGTTGCTGAACGCCCCGGGGCATTCTCCCCTGCTGGCGCTCCACCTGCTGCGCGGCGGCCACCACGCGGGACGGCCAACTCCGCCAGCTGCCGCCGCCCGGGCAATAGTCGGGATCCACCACACCATCCCCATCACTCCCGCCGAGCGGCTGGTGCAGATCCGCCCACGGCCCGCGGGAGCGTTCCTCCTTGGGATTGTTCAGCAGCCAAAGGTAGACGGTCTCCGCGTTCTGCCCCCGTTGGCTTTCGTACAGAATGGCGTCCCGGGGCACTCGCAAACCCTGCTCACGCAACAAGGCGTTCACTTCATGATCCGCCGCCAGGTTCCAGCGCCTGGCCTCCCGGGCGCCGCGCCGCAGAAAATGCAGCGCCGCGCAGTGCCACACCTCGTGGGCCAACACGAACAACCGCTCCTCCGGCTCCAGGCGCAGCAGGAAATGGGCGTTGCCGAAGATCCGCTCGCCGTCCGTGGCGGCGGTATCCAGACGGCAATCCACCACCGGCACCAGCTCCAGCTGCATGGCTAGCAGCGCCAGAAAAGGCTGGCCCAACATCAGCCGCGCCCGGTCCGCCTCCCACAGGGTCAAGGCCTCCGACTTGGCCCGCTGGTCTGCGTCGCTCGGCCGCCGGGATTCCAACGCCAGCTCGCTCATGCCGCCTGCATCTCCGCGAACGCCGCACCGTGCCGTTCGCTCCAACGGGCGAAGCCGGGGTGGCTGAACAACCGCTCGCTGCGGCGCTGGGTCTGCTCCGGATCCGCGCCGTTGGTGGCATCCACCATGGCCATAGCGGCGAAGTCGTTGGGCAGCTTCTCGCTGATGCGGAAGAATCCGTCCAGCCGCTTGGCCAAGCGTTCCGCCGACGCGTTCCAAAGGTGATGCACCATGGCCGCGCACAAGGCATAGCGCTGATCCGCGCGGCGAGGGATCTCCGTGGGCGCGCGCCCGTCCATCATGGCCGGCACGTCCGGCAGACCGTCGGCCCAGCGCCGGAAACCGCGGAATTCCGTGGCCGGCCCCGTGCCCACCAGACCGTTAATCAACAGCTCCACCAGCTCCGTCTCCAGACCGGATTGCTCCGCCAGTTGCAGCTCCAGACTCACCCGCTCCCAGCTCCGCGGGCTGGGCCAGCCCCGCTCCAGATTGCCCTGCATGGAGAAGAAGCAGTCCGGCCGGAAGCGCAGAAAGGCGATCACTTGCGGATGCACACCGCGCCCCTGAGCCCAACGGATCCAGCCCCGCAGATCGGGCGCCAGCTCCAGGTGGCAGAAGCGATTGGCCAGGGCGCTGGACAGCGGCAGGGCCACGGCGCCGTCGCTGCCCCGGTTACCGGCGGCGCATACGTACCAGCCGTCCGGCACGCGATACAAATCCCCCAGCCGCCGATCCAGGATGAACTCATAGGCCGCCACCTGCAGGCTGGGTCCGCCGCCGTGAGCTCGTCGAACAGGATGATGCCGCGGCTGTCCGGATCCCGCGGCCATTCCGCCGAGGGCAGCCAGTGCACGGCGTCGCCCCTGGGCACGGGCAGCCCGCGCATGTCCACCGGTTCTCGCTGGGCCAGACGCACGTCGATGAAGCCGACGTCCTCCTGCTCGCAGAGATCCCGGAACAGCGAGCTCTTGCCCACCCCGGGAGCACCCCAGAGCATCAGCGGCGGGATCAAGGCTGCCGCCTCCGGCCGTTCCCACAGCGCGTGCAGATGATGGCGCAGCACCTGGCTCACCTGCTCAAGGCTGGCCCGGTTCACAAGATCGTTCATGGATTCAGCTGGCATGGTTCACCCCCTGTTGCTCGAAAATCGGTGTGCGCACAGGCGCCAGCGCCAAGCCCACGGCTCGGGCCCGCAGACCCGGCGTATCCCGGCCGAAGTGCTGGCCCAGGGCCATGAGCCGCGCGCGGGCGCCGGTGTGTCCGAACGCCGTCAGCGTTCCGAGCATGTTCAACTGCGCCACGGGGTTGACGGTGCGGACGATTCGCCCGAGCAAGGCATCAGCCAGCTCCTGGTCCCTCAGGGCCACCACACCCTGCAGCAATCGCTCCAGCCCGTGGTGCGGATAGGCGTTGGGACCGTGGGACGGCCCGGGCGGCGCGTGCTGCCGGCTCAAGCCCTGCAGCAGAAGCAACCGCAGCTCCGCGTCCGGCGAATCGGTATCCAGCAGGAGCTGCACCAGGCCCACCAGCGCGGAAAGCTGCTGACCGCGAGCCAACAACCGGTCGCAGGCGCGCGCCTCAGTCGAAGTCCGGCGACAGACGTTCCATAAACGCAAATCGGCGTTCCAGCCTTCCTGGCTCAGGTCGTGGGGAAAGCGCCACTCCCAGGCGAGTCGGCCGTATCGCAGCGCGTGACGGTCGCCGCCCCACTGCTCGCCGAGATTGTTCGCGGCGTGCAAGCGACAGCGCAGCAACCAGAGCTGCTCCGCCTCCGCCGGATCGGCGACGCGGGCCAACGCCTTGATCGCATCCAGCGCCTGACGGGGACGAACCGGCTGCCCGCACCATTCGTAGAGCATGTCCCGGGCATCCCGATCGCCGTCGGCCAGCCGCTCCAGCAACCCGGCCACCGCCCGCTCGTCCAGCTCCAGCCGGCCGATATCGGGCAAGGTCAGCCGGCAGTCACCGCTCAGGCGCAGGTGAGCGCCGGACGCCAGCCGCCCGCGAATCAGGCTGGGGCAGTCCCGCAGCATGACGCGCGACAGGCCGAGGCCCTCCAGCGCGACGGCCTCCGTTTCCGCGGCCGAAAACTGCTGCCACTCCCCAGTCACCCGGAGCGTGCCGGTGCCGCTGCGATGCAGGCGCAGGCTATGCCCCGTCCCCGTCACTTGGCTCAGCCCGGAGCAGTCGGTCACCCGCAGCCGATGAATCGGCTCGCTGCCTTCGACCAGACTCAGCTCGGCACAACGCTCCAGCCAAACCCGTTCCAGAGGATCAAGCAGCGCAAGCTGTTGGACCGGAAGATCGGTCACCACCACCTGCCGTAGACCGTCCCAACCCAGCTCCAATACCGACTCGTCGTGGCCACGCCCGGCCAGCACGAGCAACTCGGGCTTCTCACCCGGACCCGGCATAAGCCCGACCGCTGCGTCCCGAAACGGCGGCTGCCGACGCCGCGCCTCGGCATCGAACTGGCCCGCGGCCCAGCAGGCGTCGATCAGCCGAACGGGCCCGGACACCGCAACCACCGGCGGCGCGTCCCCCGCATCGATGTGGATCACCGCCCCATCACCGCCGTCGGGCACCCGGATGCGCCGGAGGTTGGGACAGCGTTCGATGGTGATGTGCGGGCTTTCGGCACAGGCGCTGACGTCCAGCTCCAGAAGCTGCGAACAGTGGGCCAGGTGAAAGAACCGCAGCCGTCGCTGCTTCAATCGCAGCCGCACGGTATTGGCGGCCGAATAGCTGGCGCCGCCGAGGGAATCTAAAGGAAGGGTGGGAGTCTTGGGTTTTGCATGAATGAGTCGATTGGGATTGTTTGTCATGGGGCGCACTTTAGCGCCCACCTACGACAAAAGGTGTCGCAACCAAATAAATCGGCAATTTACAGCCGGTTTCGCGTCCGAAAGAACCCCCAATGGAATACAGAGATTCTCTCCTAAAACGTGTGCGACACATTCTGTCGCTTACCGTCTGATACTGGTTTTCGCCAGATGCGACTGCGAGACTTCGCCGGAAAGGAGCGCTACTATTGGATAGCCGTCGAGGAAAGCCTTCGCGTCAGAAAAACCGTAGAACGCGCACAAAAACTTGGGAATTGGGCATGGACGTTTCCTCAGTCTCTCCCTCGATAGATAGCAGTGAAGAAACAAATAAAGAAAAGACACACGGTGATCGCATTGAAGAAACTGTACATCTTGCTTGGTATTTCTGTCGTCGCCGCCATTGCACTCACTCTCACCTGGAAACCTCAAACCGCTCAGGAACGCCTTATCCAGTTGCAGACCCAAGATGCGCCTCCTGCATTGGCAGAGGCATTGAAGGGCCAACCGACGGCTGTTCAGGCAGTTCTCCTGGGCTACGCCGATAACAAGGTGCTGCTGCTCAAGGCCGAGGCAGCGCTGGCCAGCCGCCCCGAACTCGCGCGCGAGATCCTCGCCAAATACGGCGGGCAGCGCGAATTTCAAGAGGTCTTGGCGACGACGGAGACAGTATCCTGCCGCCCATTCACTACTTCCTGCACAACGAAGTGCACACATTGGCTGTCATGCACTACGCGGCACAGCAATACCAGCAGGCTAAATCAGTCGCGCGCAGCTACCTCGCATCGCCGCTGAAAGCGACACAGAGCCAGAATCTCAGACCAATCAAACGTCCACGGATCAGAAACGTATAGTTCGCGAGTCTGATCCATCAGGAACAAAAGTGAAGCCCCTCACACCGACGGAACGAGGTTGGTACGCCGTTAGCTTCATCAAGCAAGATGGTCACGACTTCCTCGGACAGTTTGTGACAGACAAAGAGGGCGAAGTCCATTGGGTGCAAACTGAACGATTGCTCGAGGACGCGGGCTTCCTCATTTCCGGCATTCGAACGCTCGAAACAAAAATCGATAGCGATCAAGACGTCGGTGCAGCTGACGTGGGATCGGAGCACTTGACATCGTTAGCCTGGTAACTGGATATGAGGTCCTGCGCTTGGCGAAAGCAGCGAACCAGGGAAAGTCATAAGAGCAACCAGTCGAACTGCGAAAGTACTCGCGGCTGTAGGTCGGGGCGCGCGCGTAACCTTGAAGGTTGCGAAGTACGCGACCGCTACGGCTGTTGGCTTGACCGTTTATACGGCGGCAACCCATCCAGCCTTGGTCACTGACGCATTTGGCGGCATTGCCAGAATGGTGGGCGTACCACCGTGGCGAATCCAATTCCTCGGGTGGACACTAATTTTCCTTCCCGCCCTCTATGTGGCTTCTTGAGCTTTCACATTGGGTCCTACGCCCAACCGCCGCTTCGCTCAGCACTTTGCTCGGAGCGGTCGTTTGGCTTGAACGCCTCCTCGCTCGGAAACACACCGCGGTCGCGGAGGACCCTCAACTGCCACGGCGTAATTGCGAAAAGCATGCTCGTACGGTCCACATAGGGGCCAGGGCGACGGCTATGCAATTTTAGGAGGCGATACGGTGCTGGAACAATATTGGAATCACGTCACGGAATACTGACGCCAATCCATCGAAAGTGTTGATTGTGATCGGCGGCGTCTGGCTACTCGGCCTGATCCTCGGCTTGACCAAAGTGATCACCGTCTATCGCGACTTCAACGATGTCGGCCTCGTGGGCCTGACCGTGGCGTTGCCAGTCGCCGTGATGATGTCGTTGCTTGGCGTCGGCGTCCAGAAGTTCGATTTCCTTCTGACCCCGTTCCGGCGGTTTGAAGCCGCAATGGCGTTGCTGATCTTGGTCCGCACATTTGTCGACAACCGCAATCCGCTCAAGGCAATCCTGGCGTTTCTCGTGAAGATCCCGATCGGCGTCCTTTTCGCGGTCAACGTGGTGGATTACTTCACGGCAAACCGCCGACAGGATCG
Source organism: uncultured Gammaproteobacteria bacterium (assembly GCA_963711725.1). GTDB lineage: Bacteria > Pseudomonadota > Gammaproteobacteria > Nitrococcales > Aquisalimonadaceae > CAVQFO01. Next base: position 147,912 of record CAVQFO010000025.1, read on the forward strand.
TCGGCTTGCCGGCTTTTTTATCCTGTTACTCAGCGGGTTCACGATCGCCCTGGTCGCCAACAAACGCGGATTTCTTGCCTCTGACCGACTCCTGAGACGACACGGAGTCAGCACCCGCTGATCAACTCATAGCGAACACTGCGCGCCACGCTCCGAGCTCAAATATGAGGCGCGCTC
>CAVQFO010000026.1:0-12289 GCA_963711725.1 uncultured Gammaproteobacteria bacterium
TGGCAGGTCAGCCAAGTGCGGCCTGGAGTACCGACCACTGCCACCTTCCTGTGGTTCTGAGAGCAGGCTCGGCCCTGCCCAGGGAGCTCAGGTGCAGCGAGGTTGCGTCGTTGCACCGCCCGCCTACGTCGTCCCCAGTTTGCGATTACGCCTTCCCGGTACGCCGCCGGCCTGCCCCCAGCGGCTCACCGTCTACCTGCTCTGCGAGCCGCTGGCCTTGCTGGAGGGGGCCCCCCCCGGCAGCCGACGACGGCCTGTGGTGAGCGCGTCCCGCCGGCCGTCGGCTCGTCTGTCGCTGGTGCAAATCGGCGTACGCACCGCCAGCACAGCGGTATGTTGTTCCGTGCCTAGTTAAGTGCCCTGGCCACGGCCGCCGTCCCGGCTACCTGCGCGCCTGTTGCTGATCACCCACCCGCTGGCGGCCGAGAACTCGGGAACGCCATCAGCATGGCTGCCTCCGCAGCCCTTCACGTTCGCTCCTCAGTGACAGCGGCGGGGTGAGCTATGTGGTCCACGCCTCCGACGCCGTGCCCAGCGACTAGCAGAACCCTGGCGACCTGATGTGCAACGACGACTTCTCCCGCAGCTGGATCACTCGAGGGCCCCGAGTCGGCGAGGCCGGGATTGCTTGCGGCGCCAATGGCCTCGTCCTCGCCGCGGAATCAGCTCCAAATTGATCCAGGCGGTCGACCGCGACGTCGGCAACGCCTAGCCTGTGCTTTGGACGACGTCGGCATCGACAGCGGCACCAAGCCATCGCACTTGACCGTCAGCGTCTGCTACCAGGACCAGGCCAACGCGCGCCACTGCGGCGACGGCATTCCACGGGCGTCCCCCGAAAAGCCAAGGCTAGCGCGCACTGGCCGGGGCCGGGCGGTGGATCGCTAACAACCGATCTCAGCGGGCTCGACCGCCATCGCGAGGGTGGAATCCATCGCCCTGAACGGCCGCGCCCTCAACGACGGCCGCGCCCGGTCCGGGGCATCCATCTCATTCTGCGAAGCGAGAAACAACCATGAACCGGCAAATCCTTTCTCCGAAACCCCGGCCTGCTGCTATGCCTGTGCGCAGCATTCCCCGCCACGGCACCGCCGGCCCCCTGGACCGCCAGGACCTCGGCCGGCCCGCCAACCCCGTCCGCCAACGACATGCTGCGGATACCCGGCGTGATCGGCATGACCTATCGCGAGGCGACCCTCACGCTGCGACAGCGGGCTAATCCCCGCGTCCACATGATCCGCCACAAGGTGACCAATACACCGGCCAGGAAGGGCTGGTGGTGAACAAAGCCCGCTGGGCGGAGGCGTCGCGCTGCTGGGCTCCAGCGTAAGCATCGCGTCTACTCGCCCAACGGCCTTTCGCTCGCCCTACCGGACAACACACATGCCGCCGCCGGCCACGGATCAACCGCGGCGATCACCGCCGGACCAGTCCCCTCCGCCCGCCGATTCGTCGGCACCGGCCTATGCCCCGCCAAGCGATCGGCAGCCAGCAACCGGATTCCGGGGTCGACGACCAGGGCTGGCAGCCACCGCCGCGGGACAACAACGCGACATCCCAGTAACCAGGCGCAGCCGGCTCGGCTCCGCCCACAAAAGCAACGGAGTGACGTCATGACCACCGAAACACAAGCTCAGGAACAGACCAACGAGGCGTCCGCACCAGCGTCCATCATCGACAACTGGCTGCGGGTCATCACCCGGCCGGCGGAATTCTTCCGCGACATGAACGCGCGAGGGCGGCTTCAACGCGCCGCTGATCTTCATGGTGCTGACCGGCGTGGCCGCCGGGCTGGTGCGGGCCGTGCTGATCCTGGTCGGCCTGGGCCACGGCGGCTCATCGGTGGGCACGGCTCTGGCCTCCATCATCGTGGTGCCGATCCTGGTGGCCATCTTCGGCTTCCTGGGCGCCGGCATCCTTTACCTGATCTGGCGCGCCATGGGCTCGGATCGTGATTACGAAACGGCCTACCGCTGCACCGCCTACGGCTCGGCCATCTCGCCGCTGACCCAACTGCTGCTGGCCATTCCCTACCTGGGCGCGCTAGCCGGCCTCGTTTCGTGGACGCTTATTCTGATCACCGCCAGCACCGAAGTACACGCCATCGCCCGGCCCAGGGCGCTGAAGGTATTCGGCGCCATCGCGGTGGTGCTGGCCATTCTCAGCGTAGGCTCCGAGATGGCCGCCCGCCGATGGAGGCCAGTCTGGCCAACATGCAATCCCAGTTTCAGTCCGGAAACGGCCAGCCCAAGGACGCCGCCCAGGCCATGCAACAGTTCGGCAGCATGCTCCAAAAGATGGGCAAGGCCGCCTAGAAGGATCAGCAATAGCCCGCGGCCTCGCCGCAAACTGACTGAGGTTCAAGACCATGAACAAGATCGGCCGCGCCACCATTCTCGGCACATTGCTCGCCCTGGCGACGAGTGTTGCCGCCGTACCCTACGCGCCCAAACCTCCGCTCAATGACCTTGGTCGGCAAATGGCCGAGGCCATGAAAAAGGCCGGGCAGAAACCGCCGGACATGATCCCGGACGCGGATACCGTGACCCTACCGGCCTACCCCGGAGTTATGTCGTGATGACCATGATTCCCCAGGACAACAACGGCATGTTGCCCGCCATCACCCTGGTAAGCACGGACCCGGTGGGAAAGGTCTTTGACTGGTACAAGGCCCATATCCACCGCAAAGGCTGGACCTCGGACCCCAAGATGCACATGGTTCGAGTGCCGGGATGGAAGCTCTACAAGACGGCCGTCACCCCGCATGTGTGGATTCGTAAAATGAAGAAAGGCGGGGGCCTGCTGACCCTGTACGACGTGCCGGGTGCGCAGACCATCATCACCGTCACTTACAAACCGCGCGGCACCTCGGGTAAAAGCAAATGATGTCCTTCATTCAACGAAGCCTTCACAAGGCCATATTCGCCGCCCTGCTGATTGCCACCCAGGCCTCGGCAGCGGGCCTGCTTGCGCCGGTCTATCCCGGCGCCGTTGCGGACCCTAACGCCGGCGACATCACCGTGCGGGTCTTTCTTCAGCAAAGCCCCTCTCGACAAGGTCAAGGCGTTCTACACCGCGCGCGTCGGGAAGATGATGCCGGGGTCGGATATCGAGAGCGACGCCAAACAGTTCAACTGTCCGGCCGACCAGGAAGTACCCTGTTATGCCGCCGAGGTCATGGACCAGAGCCAGGTCGCCCGCCAGCTCCGCGACATGACCCAAGCCAAGGTCGTGGGCGTCATGATTCAAGGCAAGGCCCGGCGCAAGGACCAGCCGCCGCCCGCCAGCGGGGACAAAGGCGACGATGCCCTGGGCCGTCGGCTGGCGCAGATGCAGCAGCGGGACATCAACACGATGAACCGGGAAATCGATAGCCAGATGACCCCGGCCGACCGGAAAATCGCGGCCATGTCCGATCTCTTCGACGGACTGAGAGCGAGGTCGGCGCGGCCGCCACACCAAGCAGGAGCTACTGGCGCGTATAAACGCTATCAGGGCCTGGAAACCGCCTGGTTCCCTACCGTCAAGGGGCCGAACGGGCAACGCGAATCCTACGATCAGTTGAAACTGACGCACCTCAAGGCTTCCATCTCCAAAAACACGCAAACTGCCGTTGCGCCCGCCGCGGCCAGCGGCCAAGACATGGCGGCGCTGGCCAAAAAGATGCAGGCCGCCGTGCAAGCCGGCCGCATGGACGAGGTTCAGGCGCTGGAGCGACAAATGCAGAGCCAGATGCAGCAACAACCGGCCCAGAGCGAGGCTGCTCGTGAAGCCGTGACCAAGGACCACTGGAACCAGTGGATGGCGTTCCTCCGCGATTTGCGCGCCCATGCGTATCGCACCCGGATCTGGATCAATACGCCCCCCAAGTCCTGGGGTTACTAATATTTAAGTACCCTTCGTCATTGCTCGCGGAGAACTCGATGAACGCGCGAACCGAAACGCATAGCCCACGGGAGGGTGCCGGCAAGTGACCAGCGACCGCCAGCACCGGCGTTCGGCCGCGGCCTCGCTTGCCAAGTTCACCCCGCCCACCGTGGGGGAGGACATACTGCCCCGACCGCGCCTGTTCCGCCGAATTGACAAGGCGTTCGCAAGCAACCGCCTGGTTTGGGTGGATGGCCCCGCCGGCGCCGGCAAGACCATGCTGGCGGCCAGCTACACCGCCGCAACGGGCAGCGCCGTCGCCTGGACGAAGCTGGATGCGGCGGATAGCGACCCAGCCGCCTATTTCCAATCCCTGTCCAAGGCATTGCCCGCGACCAGTGAAGGCCGACTGCCCGCTTTCGATGGCCGCATCCAACAAGACCCGGTTGCATTCGCTCGCCGGTTTTTTGGAACGCTGTTCGCCTGCCTGCCACCCGGCGGCATTCTGATTCTGGACGACCACCAGGAAGCCGGTCAGGGCCAACTGACGGAGCAGTTGATCGCCGTCGCGGCCGAGATCCTGCCGCCGGACCGCCACCTGCTGGTACTGAGCCGTCTCTCTCCCCCAACAACCCTGGCCGAATCCGGCGGCCGCGTGGAACGCCTCGATTGGGACGCGCTGCGCCTTAACAAGAACGAAGCCGTGGCTTTGGCCAAGCTGCGTGCCGCGGACTCATCCGCGGTTCCCGAACAGCTCAACCACCGCGTTCACGGCTGGGTCGCGGGGCTGGTGTTGCTGCTCCAAGCGGCGGGCGCCGGGTTGGCCGATGCCAACGCCGGCGTCGCGCCCGAGACCGTGAACGACTACTTCACCGCCGAAGTCCTGCAATCCACCGATGATGAGCGCCTGGCAATCCTGGGCCCTCTCTCACTACTGCCCCAATTCACCGTGCCCCAGGCCACCGAGCTGACCGGCCACCCAAAGGCGGCGCGGTTGGTCGCCGACCTACAAGCCCAGGGGTATTTCGTAACCCGTCACGAATCACCGGGGCATCAGGCATCATTTCAATTCCATCCGCTATTCCGGCAGTTTCTGCGCGATCGCATGGACCAGGCCTTCGGCCCCGAGCAACTCAACCAGGTCCAGCGAATAGCCGCAGCAGTGGCCGCCAAATCGGATGACCTCGACACCGCCTTGGACCTCTACGTGCAAGCCAGCGCCCCGGAGGAGGCGCAGGCGCTGATACTGGAACATGCCGAGAACCTGATCGAGACCAGCCGCAATGCAACTCTGCTGCGCTGGCTGGATCGCCTCCCGGAGTCGCGGTTGCACGCCAACCCCTATCTGCTGCTGTGGCGTGGAGCCGCACGGGCACCCATGGATGCCGCGGCCAGCCGCGCCAGCCTGGAACCCGCCTACGACGGTCTGAGAGCCGCGGGCGACGACACTACAGCATTGCTCGCCTTATGCGTCGTCGTGGAAGGCATGGTCTATGAATGGGGCGACATGCACCGCTTGGACCGTTGGATCACCGCCTATGCCGAATTGGCCCCAGCCGCAGCCCACGTGCCCACATCGTTGGCTCCCCGCGTCATCGTCGCCATGTTCTCCGCCATGGCCTACCACCGGCCTCACGACCCGACCATGGATGATTGGGCAGCCCAGGCGCGTGACGTTTTCCAGCGCGCACCCGATGCCGTTACCCGCGTACTTATCGCCAACCAGCTATCCATCTTCTACGCCTTCATGCGCGGCGACATGGCGCTGGCCTCCGTGTTCCTGGACGCCATCCGGGTGGAGGCCGAACAGTTCGATCCGCCCGGCTTTGCCACCGTCGCCTTCGAAACCCTGAGTGGCGTGATTGGCCTATGGAACGACGGCTCTCACGGCCAAGCCGCTCAGTCCATCCAGCGCGCGCTGTCCTTGGCCGATGAATCCGGTTTTCATCTGATGGATTTCCTGGCCTGCGCTTGCGGGGCCTGGATCGCCATCTCCGCGCGCGACCTGGAGGAGGCTGATCGTTATCTCCAGCGCCTGAGCGCGACACCGGGTCACGAAGCACCGTTGAACCAATGCGTGCTCCACGACACCCGCGCCATCCGTCATCTCCACGCCGGCCGGCTGGACCAGGCCCGGGCCGAAGTGGGGCTGAGCCTGGACTTGGCCAACCGCGGCGGCATGCCCTACGCGAAAGCCGCCTGTCTGCTGACCGCATCCCGCATCAGCAGCCTGCGCGGCGAATACGACGGCGCCGCCCAATACCGCGCAGAGGCCCGGGCCATCGCCCGCGCCATGGACAACAAGTTCATCGAACATCATCTGCGCTGGTTCGAAGCAGCGGATTTGTACGCCCGCCGGGAACACGAGGCCGCTCGGAAAGCGCTGGCGGACGCCCTGTCCCTGGGACAAGGGTTCTTCGCCAACCTCTGGCTGGATCAGGACACACTGGCGGAACTCTGTACCCTGGGCCTTGAGGCCGGTTTCGATACCGCTCATATGCGCCGGTTGGTGCTGCGGCATCATCTCAAGGCGCCCGGCCAAGCCAGCACCGTGGCGAACTGGCCGTTTCGGCTGCGCATCCACGCCTTGCGTGGCCTGGACGTAAAGATCCTCACCGACAACGGCTACCGCCCGATTCCCTTGCGGGGCAGAACCGGCCAGTTGCTGGAGGCCCTGGTACGGATGGGCGGAGACAACGTGCCCCAGGAGGCGCTTACCGATCTTCTCTGGCCGGAAGCCGAGGGCGATGCCGCCCGCCGCAGCTTCGACACCACTCTGCACCGCCTGCGCCGATCACTGGATGATGACCAACTCATCGGCTTGGAGGGGGGGCGTCTGTCCCTCGATGCGGGCTATTGCTGGACCGATGTGGGCTCCGCGGAGCTCGCCGCGGAAGAGGCGGTCCGGGCCATGCGCACCGAAGCCCCCACCGAAGCACTGGCGACAGTCACCAGTCGGCTGCTCGCGTTGACTGTGGACATCGAACCCACCGGCGCTCCGCACCACCTGCAAGGACAGGATCGGCAATTCCGGCGACACGTCCGCCGCACCCTGGACCAACTCGGCCAATACTGGGCCGGCCGCAAAGACTGGCAACAAGCCATCAACACGCTCGAGGAAGCCGTGCGCATCGACCCCACCGCGGAATCGGCCTACGTGCATCTGATGGAAGCCTACCTGGTTCAAGGGCTCAGTGCCGAAGCGCTGTCGGCCTACCAATTATGCCAACACCATCTGCAGTCGGAATTCGGTATCGACCCGGGCCCCGAACTGCAAGCGCTACGCGGGCAGATAACGGGAAGCCGAGGCTGAAGGGACGCGCACGGCGATTCGGACCAACGGTAGCCAAGCGGCACTTACTGTAAGACGTCTGTAAGAACCCATCTTTCAAAATCGAAAGCGATTGCGAAAACGATAATCCGGGCACGGCAACGAGAAGCCGCGAGCCCGGAAACGAGGGTAGACGAGTGACAGGGACGAACAGCGCAGCATTGCCGGCCGCTTACCGCCGCGCTCCTCGGCGGCTCGGGCTCCAGGGCAAGTTGGCGCTGAGCATTCTGGTAGCGGTGGCGGCGTCGATCCTGATCATCAGCGTCACCCTGGATTTGTTCGGGCAGGATCGCGTCTACCGCGCCAATCTGGAGGAATCAAAGGCCCAAGTGGAAGCCGCCAGCCTGGCGTTTGCTCAGGCCCTTCACAACAAAGACGAAATTCTATTGGACGCGCTGGTCCATGAGCTGCAAAGCCGCCAGGAACTGCACATAAAGCAGGCCTACGTGCTCGATACCACCGGCCGGGTCGTAGCCCATTCCCGCAGCAACGAATACGGCAAGACTTATCCGCTGCCCACCCTGTTGCGAACCGCCAATCCCCAGAGCCTGGCCCAAATCGTCTCCAGCGGCGGCCCCACCTTCAAAGTGGTCAGTCTGCTCCAGACCCAAGGGCAGACGCTGGGCGCGCTGACCGTGCTGTTCACCACCGCGCATCTCGCCCGCCGCCTGCATTCGGAACTGTTGTGGGTCTTGGGAACGACCATCCCCGTTTTGATACTGACCGGCCTCGGCTTGCTGATCTTCGGCCGGCACAGCGTGCGCCGGCTCGTGGACCTGCGCCGCGGCCTGCTCAAGGTAGGCGACGGAGACTGGGGTGCACCATTGCAGGTAAGCGGCTCGGACGAAATCGCCGCCCTGGCGCGCGCCTTCAATGAAATGCGCTCGCGGCTGGTTTCCCTGGACGCACATAATCGCGAGTCCCGGGAAACCATCACCGCCCTGAACAAAGACCTCAACGCCCAACTCGAAACCGTAAAGCGCCTTCAGGAACAACTGGCCGAGGAAAACGCGGCCTTGCGCCAGCGCCTGAGCCGGGTGGACGGCGACCCTGATTTCGTCGGCCACAGCGCGCCGGTTCAACGCTTGCTGGAGCAAGCCCGGCAAACCGCACCCCTGCCCATCAACGTCCTGATTACCGGCGAAAGCGGCACCGGCAAAGAGCTTCTGGCCTCGTTTCTCCACCGCCACGGCGAGCGCGCCGACCGGCCCTTCATCAAAGTGAACTGCGCAGCCCTGCCGGCCTCCCTGATCGAAAGCGAACTGTTCGGTCACGAAAGAGGTGCCTTCACCGGCGCCACCGCACAGCGCAAAGGCAAGTTCGAACTGGCCGACGGCGGCACCCTGTTTCTGGACGAAATCGGGGAACTGCCCTTGGAATCCCAATCCAAACTGCTGCGGGCCTTCCAGCAAGGCGAAATCCAACGGGTGGGCGGCAACGCGCCGGTCTATACCGATGTGCGCCTGATCGCTGCCACCAATCGCGATCTGGCCACGGAAGTCGCCCACGGCAACTTCCGCGAAGACCTCTACTACCGCCTCAAGGTCATCGAACTGCACTGCCCGGCCCTGCGCGCGCGCATCGACGACCTGCCCACCCTGGCCCAGTACTTCGTCGAGCACTACGGCGCGAAACTGGAGCGCGAGGTAGTGGGCATCTCACCCAGCGCCCTGCAACGGCTGGCCGAACACAGCTGGCCCGGCAACGTCCGCGAACTGGAACACGCCATAGCCCGCGCCGTTGCCCTGGCTGACACCCAGGTCCTGGGCCCCGCAGATTTCGCCTTCCTCGGCGAAACCGCCGCCAACCCTCAGGGCAAGATACAAGGCACCATCAGATCCGAAGCCGGCCTGAACGCTCTGCTCGAACACTGGGGAGTCGGTTTCCCAGGTCCCGGAAACAACATCTGGGATCGGATCAAGGAAGCCTGCGAAAGTACCTGTCTGAAAGCCGCCCTCGCCGAAGCCGGCAATCAGAAGGGCGCCTCAGAGCTGCTGGGCATCTCACAGACCAAGATGCATAGGTTGGTAAAGAAATATGAGCTGAAGGGCGATTCAGGCAACCACAACTAGCCCATCCATGTAGCCTGGATGCAGCGAAGCGGAATCCAGGAATCATTGTTCTCCCGGATTCCGCTTCGCTGCATCCGGGCTACATCCTTGGTGGAGGGTCATTCGCCGAATTGGCCACCATCGTCATCACCGCCAGCCCAATCCAAGAGATAACATCCCTATCGAACCCACCGGTGAAAGCTGGAATATGGCCAATCCCGCACCCGCTTCACCCATCCGTGCTTCACCGGATTGAAATGGATGTAGTCCGCATGCCGTTGGAAGTCCAGTTCGTCACGAATGGCGTGCTCCCAATACCGCCGTTGCCAAAGCGCATATTCGCCGCTGAGTGTTGCGATCCAGGCGCACACCTGCCTTGACCAACCGACGGGTGAAATCACTCTTGATGGAGCGCCAACGACCAGCGTAGTCGGTATCATCAGCCGGCAAGGTCCAGACCGAATGAACGTGGTCGGGCAACACAACCACGGCACGGATGGTAAAGGGTGTTGGCGGAGAGTCTTGCGGAACGAGGCCGCAAGGCGTCGATATGGTCGACGAGCAGTTTTGAACGGCGATCACGCAGGGTTGCGGTGAAGAAATAGGTACCGCCCGGGATACGGGCGCGTCGATATTGAACCATCCTGATTCATCCAACTGAAGTCCATTTCTGCGTGGATGGTATCAGATGTGTTTGGCTCCCGGATTCCGCTGCGCTGCATCCAGGCTACGGTGTGTCGAAAAATGTAGCCTGGATGCAGCGAAGCGGAATCCGGGGAACATCCTCCCATATCACCCCTCCGCCTTGGCCGCCGCGTAACTGGACAAGCACTGGCGTCTGCTTGGCCAAGCCCCGATCCACCAACCCCGGAAGCAGGGCGTTGATCCGGGCGAACAGGCTCTCCGGAAATCCCACGTACACCTCCTTGCGCCCTTTTTCGATGGCCCGGACGATGGCCTGGGCGACGCGGGCGGGCTCGTCCATGCGCATGATCCCGCGGGAGGCCATTTCATGGACCACCGGGGGATTGAAGGCGGTCTTCACGGCGCGGGGGGAGACATAAGTCACGCCCACGCCGGTGCCGGCCAGTTCCCGGCGCAGGGCCTGGGAGTAGCCGCGCAGGGCGAACTTGGTGGCGGAATAGGCGGCGAAGCAGGGGAAGCCGATGCTGCCGAACATGGAGCCGACGTTGACGATGCGGCCATGTCCACGATCGATCATGCCGGGCAGCAGTGCGCGGGTCAGCAGCAGGGGGGCGCGCAGGTTGACGTCCACGATGCGGGCGATGGCTTCCGGTTCCTGTTCGTCGAAGCGGCGGAAGTCCATGACGCCGGCCAGGTTGATCAGGATGTCCGCGCCGCCCCAGCGGCGGCGCAAGGTCTCCATGGCCATGTGGCGCTGGTCCGTCTGGGTGATGTCGCAGGCCAGGGCTACGGCGTGCCGTCCACGACGGCGAGATTATCCAGGCTTTCCGGTCGGCGGACCAGCAGGCACAGGCGGGCGCCGCGGCCGCCAATGCCGGGTCAGTTCGGTGCCGATCCCGCCGGCGGCGCCGGTGATGACGATGCGTTCGGAACGAAGATCCATGCATGCCCTCCCTATTTCATTACCTGGCTGACATCGACGGAGTCGGACATCTTCGAGCGGACCTTGGTCAGCAGGGCGGTGATTTCGCCGCGGCGACCCTTGTCGGCCAGCGGCCGGGCCGGACGCGGCGGTGCCTTCAGCGCCGCCTCGAGGTGGGCCAGGGCCTGTTGTAGTGGTGCTGGTCATAGAGGAACTGGGCGTAGAAGTAGTTCGGGTCGATGCCGGCCGGATTGACCTCCAGCGCCTTGTTGAAATACGCCTTGGCGTTGTCGTTGTCGCCGAAACCCAGCGGCCAGCCGGGCACCTGGGCGTACAGCGTGCCCAGCGAGGTGTAGATGGAGCCGTGCAGCGCGTCCGGGTCCTTTTCTCTGCCTGCAGCAGCAGATCCCGGGCCTGCTCGGCCAGGTGCAGCGCGCTGAACGCGCCGGCCACGCCGGCGTGACAGCTCAGGGTGATGCCCTTCCAGACCATGGGCTCCACGCTGCCCGGATAGCGGGCGATCAGGGCGTCCTCCTGTTCTCCAGGGCCTTAAAGGCGTCGGCGCGCTTGCCCTCGGGAAGCTGGTAGTTGATGTGGGCCCACTGGTGCTCGATATCGAGAATGGCTGATCCAGCCGCCCGCGGGCGCGGCCGAGACGCGCCGTGGTGCCCAGCATGGCGGCGGCCGAGAGCAGTACCTTGAAATGCGGTTCATGATGAGTCCTCGCTGAGACTATTGCGGTGAAATGGAACGGAAGATGTCGCCGTAGAGGCGGTAGAACATTCAGCACAATGGATGATGGCGTGCTGATCGGCCGGGTCGTCAAGCCGGTCCAACAGGCTTCCAGAAAGCGGATGTGCTCCTGGTCTACGGAGCCGTGGAGATCAGGTAGCGAAAGGCGTTGGGCGGCAGTTCCAGGCGTTCGCGGATGGCCTCGGCGGCCCGGGACGCCAGGGCCACGCTCATGCCCTCCAGCACGAAGACCATGCCGAAGAAGCCGACCGGATTGACCCGGTCGATGACGTGGTAGGCATAGGCAACCATCAGCTCGGTGGCGGGCAGGGGGGGCTTCACGGCCAAGCAGGGGATCACCATCAGCGGCGGCGATGTCGTCCAGGATCCATTCCTCGTGGCCCAGCTCCTCCTCGATATATTGGGCCACGGCGTCACGCAACCAAGCAAGACGCTCGGGAAGGCGGGTACCACAGGCCATCAACAGGGGCACGGTATGCTTGACGTGATGATAGGCCTGGCTCAGAAAGGTCTGGTATTCGACCCGACTGACGTTGCCCGACAGGGCCCGCTGCACCACGGGGGCCCCAATGAAATCGGCGCGGGCCGATTCCGTGGCGGCGGTCAGTTGGTCATAGAACGGCATAGCGGTCTCCCTGGTCGTAAACGCTTTCGATTTCCTGCCGGTACTGGCTCTCCACGGCGCTCCGGTTCACACCCCCCGATGCGGATGCGAGCCCG
>CAVQFO010000027.1:0-165052 GCA_963711725.1 uncultured Gammaproteobacteria bacterium
GGGCTCGACGCGGGTGATATTGCCGGTGAGGTCGCCGTCTCCACCCCAACGCTGGAATCGAACGTCCATGCCCGGGTGGATGCGCACGGCGTCGGTGGAGAGCACATCGGTTTCCACCTCGATGGCCGCGGGATCGCCCACCTCCAACAGCGGCGTTCCGGTGTCCACCGGGCCTTCGCTCTTGTGCCGAACCGCCAGGACCCGCCCCGCCACCGGCGAGCGCACGGCCACGCCGCCCTTGCCGTCCGCCGCGTCCGCGCCGTAGTGCAGAACCGATTGCGGCCGATTCCAGCTCCGCCCGCGCCACATGCACCTGGAAGCGGGCCGAACGCAGCTCGGCCCGGGCCTGCCGGTCGGCAGCCTCGGCCAAATCCAGCGCCTGGGCCGACGAATACCCGCCCTTTCGCATTTCGCGGATGCGCTTGAGCTCCGCCGAGGCTTTGGAAGCACCGGCCTCCGCCGCCTCCACCCCGGCCTGGGCGGCTTCCAGGCGACTCCGCGCAGCGGCGACGGCCGCCCGGGCCTGGGCCTCGTGCCGCGGGTCCAACAAGGCGGGCGACGAAGGCGCGATGGTGGTCAGCACCTGGCCGGCCGTGACGGGATCGCCCACCTCCAGGTCGATGCGCTGGGCGGCGCCGGCCAAGGGCGAGGAAACCAGGTATCGATCCCGGACGCGGGTCTTGCCTTCCCGTTCCACGGTCACCGCGAACGGGCCCCGGCTTGCGGTGGTCACGGTGACCTCCGTGGCACCGGGTATGAATGCGAAACCCAGCCCCCCTGCAATCAGCACCAATATCACGACCCCGAGCGTCAGCTTGCGCCAGTTCATTGTGTTATTCCCTTGTCTTCAAAGCTTCGACGAGGCTCAGGCGGTTGAGCCTGTGGACTATGAGCACCGCCGACAGACCCGCGGCGATCAGCACGCCGGCGGCGGCAAAGCCGTAGGTGGTGGAATCCAGCACCAACGGAATGCGGTAAAGATCGGATTTGAAACCCTGGGCCAGCCCCCAGCACAGGCCCCGGCCGATCAGAAAACCCGGGACGATGGCCGCCAGTGTCAGCACGGCCAGCTCGCCCAGCAGGATGTAGGCGACCTCCGCACGGCTGTAGCCCAGCACCCGCAGGCTGGCCAGCTCCCGGCTGCGCTCGGAAAGCGCAATCCGGGCGCTGTTATAGACCACGCCGAAGGCGATGGTGCTGGCGAGGATGGAGCTGATCAGCGCGAAGGCGTTCATGATCTCGCCGATGGAGGCGTTGAAGCTCTCCATGCTGCGCTCGCGCAAGCTCACCGCCGCCACCCGGGGCATGTCCTGAAGCCGGCGGGCCACGGCATTCTCGTCGGCTTTGCCCACCGCCAGATACGCCCCGGAGATGGCTTGGCCTTCCTGCAACAGCCGGTTCAGCGCGTCCAGCCGCATGTAGCCCTGGGCACCCAGATACTCGTTCGCGAATCCGGCCACCGGCACCTCGAGCCGCGGCCGCGCGCCCTCCAGCACCCGCACCGTGACTTTGTCGCCCACCCGCAGATGCAGCAGCTCGCCCAGATAGTCGGTGAGCACAATACCCGCCGGCGGCACCCGGATCGGCCGCAGGGACTTGTCCAGCAGGCGATGCAGGGGGTTGCCCGGCTGGAACCCGAGCACCTCGGTTCGGTAAGAGCGGTAGCCATTGATCAATTCCACCGGAACGCCTCGGAAGGGCTCCGCGTCGCGGATACCCCGGGTCCGCTTGAGGCTGTAAAGCGCCTCGCGGTCTGTGGGGTCGGTGAATGTGGCGGTCATGTCTTCGTGCTGGGCCACGTTGAACTGGATGTCCATCATGTAGCGGATGGAATCACCGCCGAAGCGGCCCAGCATCATGATGCCGATGGCGGCAGCGATACCGATGACCGACAGCAGGGCCTTGATTGGCTGGCGCTCCAGGTGGCGCACGATCATGCGGCTTGACTGGTCCAGCAGATTGCGCAGGCCGGTTCGCTCCAGCAGCGTCTCGCGGTAGATCGGCGGCGGCTCCGGCCGCATGGCTTCCGCAGGCGGCAGGCGGGCGGCGCGGCGAACGGCACCCAGCGTACCCAACAGGGCGGCGCCCAGGGTTGCCGCAACGCCTACCGCCACCGTGCCTGGATCGAGGCGGTAGAGCAGAAACGGGAACCGGAAAATGTCGCGGTACACGGCACTCATGGCGTGGCCGATCCACAGGCCCAACATCGTCCCCAGCGCGGCCCCCAAGGCCGCGACCACCATAACCATGGCGGTAAAGTGCAGCGCCACCGCGAGGTTGGTGTAGCCGAACGCCTTGAGCACGCCGATCTGTTCCCGCTGGTTGCGGATCAACCGGGTGACCACGACGTTGAGCAGGAACGCCGCCACGGCGAGAAAGATGAATGGCACGGTATTGGTCAGCGTGCCGAGCTCGTGCATCTCGTTGGCGAGATAGCGGTTTGAGATCTGGTACTTGCGGGTGTGCGCCCCCAGGCCGCCGTAGGGATCCACCAGGTTGTCCAGGCGATCGACCACGTTCTGCTCGTCGGCCCCGGGCCGTACGCGCAGCACCACACTGTTGAAGGCGCCGTCCATGTCGTAGGCCGTGGCCAGCGGCCGGCGGTTCATCCACATCACGGCGTAACGACTGAAGTCCGGGAGGATGTCGCCGGGCTTGATCTGGTAGATGAATTCCGGCGACAGGCCCACACCGACAACCATCAGATCCTGACGGCGGCCGTTGATCACGGCCGTGAGCCGATTCCCCGGATGCAGGCCGTGGGCCTGGGCGAAGGACTGGGCGATGACGACCTCGTCGCCGGCCCGGGGCCGCGGTAGCCGCCCCTCGGCCAGGAACAGCCGATTCAGCTGCGGCTGCCGACCGTCGGGGATGGACACCAGTAATGCGGTGGCCGGGTCCCGGAATCCCGGCACGTCCAGGTTCGCCTGGGCCATCACCCGGGTTTCGGCCCGATCCACGCCCGGTATGCCGCGGACTCGATCCGCCAAGTGCTCCGGCGCCCGCTTGAGGGAGACGAACACGTCCGCGAATCCGTAGTCGCGGTAGAAGGCGTTCTGGGTCCGCAGCAAGGCGTCGTGGGTGGTAATCAGCCCCACATAGGCTGAAACGCCGCTGGCCAATACCATGGCGATGGCGAACATCTGCCCCCGCAGACTCCAGAGGTCCCGCAGCAGCTTGCGCACGAGTACTCTTTGAAGGAGTACCGGCCTCACCAGCTCAACTCCTCCGGCGCCTTGCGAGCCTGATTTATATCGACGCCGGTGATCCGGCCGTCGCTCATGTGCACCACGCGGTCCGCCATCTGCGCTATGGCGGCGTTATGGGTGATCACGGCGGTGGTGGTACCGAGCTCTTCGTTGACCCGGCGCAGTACGCGCAGCACGACCACCCCGGTCTGGGAGTCCAGCGCACCGGTGGGCTCGTCGCACAGAAGAACGGTGGGCCGCTTGGCGACGGCGCGGGCGATGGCCACCCGCTGCTGCTCGCCGCCCGAGAGCTGGGCGGGGAAATGGTCGAGCCGGCCGCTGAGGCCGACCAGATCCAGGGCCTCTTCGGGGGTCATGGGGTCGTCGGCGATCTCGGTGACAACCTGGACATTCTCGCGCGCGGTCAGGCTGGGGATCAGGTTGTAGAACTGGAAGACGAAACCAACGTGGTGGCGGCGGTAGCTCGTCAGCTCGCGCTCGCCGGCCCGCGTCAGGGTCCAGTCCCGGTAGATCACCTCGCCGCTGGTGGGCACGTCCAGCCCGCCCAGGATGTTCAGGAAGGTAGACTTTCCGCTGCCGGAGGCGCCCAACAACACGACGAATTCCCCCTCAAAAAGGTCCAGGGTCACCCCGCGCAGCGCCGGCACCTCCACTTCGCCCACATGGTAGACCTTGGTCAGTTCGTGGGCATGAAACACGGCCCCGCCGACCCGTGGCGTTGCTGTTCGATCTTCCTGCATCCAGACCTCCTTAAATCCCCACCGGCCTCAGCTTACGCAGACGGCGGGCCGGCCGCGTGACACGGATCAATCTCCCCGGCGCATAGACGGAATCGATCAAAGGCATTCATCGGAACGATTTCGTTTCCGTCGCCAAACGCGGTAGCGTAAGCAATCCAGAGAGTTTCAATGACTCCGTGCAATCCCCATCTGGCAGTGTTGAATGTCGCGGCGGCAACGCCGCCGCATCGTCCGATCCCAAGCAACAAGGAAACCTGATTCATGGCTGAGATCACGCTCAAGGGAAACCCCATTCACACCGCCGGCGAACTGCCGTCTGAAGGCAGCCAGGCGCCGGCGTTCAAGCTCACCAATACGGACCTCCAGGAAGTCGGCAGCCACGACTTCAATGGCCAGCGGCTGGTGCTGAACATCTTCCCCAGCATCGACACGCCCACCTGCGCCGACCTCGGTGCGCCGGTTCAACGAAGCGGCGGCCAAACTGCCCAACACCCGGGTCCTTTGCGTGTCCATGGATCTGCCGTTCGCGCAGAAGCGATTCTGCGGCGCCGAAGGCATCGACAACGTGGTATCCGTTTCCGGCTTCCGGCATCCCGAATTCGGCGACGAATACGGACTGACGATCCTGGACGGTCCGTTGAGCGGCCTGTATTCCCGCGCCGTTGTCGTTATCGACGAACAGGGCAAGGTCGCCCATGCGGAGCAAGTCCCCGAGATCGCCCAGGAACCGGACTACGACGCCGCCCTGAAGGCAGTGGGGGCCTGAGACACCGAGTGATCCCGCCGGATTGCCGAGGCGATCCGGCGGGCCTCGATGCTGATTTCCCGCAGCATCCCGGTCGCGGCCACGCGAAATCCGCAAAAATGGAGGCCACGGTCCGGGCAGGCATCGGAACAGACGGGCACACCGCGCTCGTCGAGGCTGGCCACAGTCGAATCCAGAAGCCGCGAAAGGTCCGGCCGGTAGCCGGTGGCGAGCACTACCGCATCAAAGGGCTCGCGTTGACCGTCGGCAAAACGTACCGCCCCTGGGTCGAACCCGGACACACCGGGCCGGACCGCAATCGCGCCGCGCTTGATCAAACCGATGGTGCCGATATCCAGTAGCGGGATACGCGACCTGGCGTGAATCTGCTCGGCCGCCCCGTAGGGAGCGCGACGCAGCCCGTATCGCCGCAAATCCCCCACCGCCAACCTCACCAGGGGCGCCGCCACCAGGTCTTCAAGTCGGGGCGGCAAAGCATTCAGGACGATCCCCCAGGTCAGAATCGGGATGCCGAGCAAATCCCGGGGAACCACGTTGACCGGGCCGCGAACCGCCAGGGTGGGATGAGCGCCGTGTTCGTGCAGGTCGATGGCGATCTCGCCCCCGGAATTTCCGAAACCGACCACCAGAATCCGCTGGCCACGAAACCGCTCGCCGTTTCGGTACTCGGCGCTGTGAATGATCTCGCCGCCGAAACCCTCTTCCCCGGGCCAACTGGGACGATTGGGAATCGCGTTGTACCCGCTCGCCACCACCACCGCGGTGGATGTGTAGCGATCGCCGGAAGCCGTGGTCACCACCCAACCCGCTCCGTCTTCGGCACGGCGGATGCCCTCGGCTTCCCGCCCGAATCGCACGCACAGGTCGAAGTGGGCCGCATAGGCGTCAAGGTAGTCCACCACCTGACGGCGTGACGGGTAGCGGGGCGTTCCGCGAGGGAACCCCAAATAAGGCAACTCGGAATGCCGTCGGTCCGAATGCAGATGCAGGCGCTCATAGTGACCGCGCCAAGTGGAGCCGACACTGCTGGCGCGCTCCAACAGTACCGGGGATAAGCCCTCGCGTTTGAGACATGCGCCGACCGCCAGCCCGGCGGGCCCGGCACCGATTACAGTCGCGTCGTGGTGTTCCATCAGCGCCGGCCTCCTTGTGCTGAGAACACTCCCGGGGAGATTCCATTATTGACAACAGTGTCGTTGATAAAAATAATGGTACCCATGCCCAAGATTGTCAATGAACAGGAACAGCGGGGCCGCATCCTTGATGCGGCACGACGCGTCTTCTCCCGCGAGGGGCTTGCATCCACGGGCCTTCAGCAAGTGGCCCGGGAGGCCGGAATGAGCCGCCCGGGGCTATATCGCTACTATCCCGACAAGCAGGCGCTGATCGCGGATCTGGCCCGCGCCCTGCTGGACGAGGAAAAGCGGCTGTTCGACGAGGCACTTGAATACGATGGCACCGCCTCGGAGCGTATCCGCCGGCTCGCCCACGGCGTCGGCGACCTGTTCGCGGAGAGCAACGACGAATCCGGGGTCCTGCTGCAGCTGTGGCTGACCGAGCCCGACATGGTACGGGCGATGCTGCGCGATCTGCGGGGCCGTCTCGCCAAGGTGATCCGCGAAGGCCAAGTGGACCGCGAGCTGGATCTCTCGGTGGACGCTCTGCATGCGGCGGCTCTGGTCATCGGCCTGCTGGACGGTGTACTGGTGCAACATGTCCTGGACCCGGCCGCGCTGGGTGTGAATGGATTCCGGCACACCCTGGTACGCGGCGTGGAGCAGTTGCTGGGGATGGGCGAGGCCTGAGGCGCCTGACTGTCTTTGTGCCCTCTCTCCCTGTTCAACCGGAACATGGGTTACCCCTCTTCACCCACACGTCAGTCGTCGTAGCCTGGGTGAAACCCAGTGCAAGCCGGCAAATCGCCCCGGGGTTCAACCACAGAGGACACAGAGTTACACAGAGAAGGGCAAAGGCAATCTTCTTGTCCTTCGTGTAACTCTGTGTCCTCTGTGGTGAACGCGCCTTGCCGATTGATGCCTGCGCAAGAACCCGGCTTGCGCTCCGCTCAGCCGACGGGCGTCGTCGACTGGACGAAGCGCCCTAAAATCCAGGAACCCCGGATTCCGCTTTGCTTTATCCGGGCTACTTGACTGGTAGTTTTTATGTATCTTTCTCCTTTCACGCCAAGGGAGGTGTTGCAAAAACAAGGGTTCGCGCGCTTACCCTCGGCAGGCGCCTGATCCAACAGTAAATATTGCGGTGTCATTCCCGCGCAGGCGGGAATCCATGCCTTTGAAAATTGTGGATTCCCGCCTGCGCGGGAATGACGAGAGGCAGGCATTAAGGCAACCTTATCCCCACCGACCTTTTGGAAGCATTGCCCTTGCCCCCGCGCGACAGCAGTGCTAGTTTCATTAGTATTGGTAAAGGATTCGAGCAGATCACCCGAGATGAACCGGACTTTTCGATTTTGGCGCTATACCTGGGCCCCGCGGCTCCGGGACGGCGTTGTATTGTCCGGCATGATCTGATCTTCATCCAGGCAAACTGAAACAACGCAAAGCGCCCCCGGAGCCATTCCGGGGGCGCTTTTTTTTGCATCCGAAAACCCGACTGCACAAGGACCACACACAATGAACCGACGATCCGGCCCCGACCTGGAGCAGATCCGAACCGCGCTGGGGCAACGCGACCTCACCGATCCCGCCCAGGGCGAACATCCCCTGCAGCGCCTGATTGAGGACATCCACGAAGGGCTGGCGCGACACTGGAACTGTGCGCGACAGGTCTACCGCGGCGCGCCGGTGATCGCGGCGCCGCCGGAAGGCCCCCACATCGCCGATTCCGGCCCGACCCTGGGCCTGCGACAGTCCATGACGGCGCATCTGCCCGCGCTTGTGGGCTCTCTGGCCTACGATCCGCCCGACGACCTGCTGATGGTCTTGCCGGGCCGGGTCCATGACGCCGGCGGAAGCCACCACGAGATGGTGCTGCTTCGACTGGTCGATGGCCCCCTCGCCCCGCCGGTGCTGGCGGCCATGGCCGGTTCCGTGCGCCACTCCGCCGTCCCGGGAAGCCGCTATCGATTGCTTTCCGCGAGCCACGCCGCCAGCGAGCGCGGCCTGCGACTGGACCTGCACCACGAAGGCAGGTGGAACACTGTGGCGAGTTGCACGCCGGTCGATTCCTCGGAACTGGCCCGCCTGGGCCTGCGGGACACCGGCCATCACGCCGTGCGGATGGTCGTGCACCTGGATCGTCTGGCCGAGGTGGCCGGCATGTTCCATGACATCGAAGACGCGCCGGATAAGGATGGTGGGCAGCGTTATGCCACTGCCTGAGTGTGCGCAGTCGGGTGGTGAGTTCCGCTACGCTCTACCCATATCTGGCCTAAACGGGGGTGGCTAGGGCGCAGCGAAGCCCGTCAATCAGCCTCACGCCGAAGCCGGGAGCGGGGTGGCTCCGGAACCGGCACGGTGTACACCGAGAATTCCGCCTCCGGCTGCAGGGTGGAGTGATTGATTCCCCAGTTCTCGCGGAGCTTAAGCTCCATCGCTGCCAGCAGTTCGGGCCACTGCTGCATGTCCCGAACCCGGACGTGGGCGGACAGGGAATAGACCTCCGAGGACAAGGTCCAGATATGCAGGTCGTGCACTTCCGCGACGCCCGGTGTTTCCGCCAAGGCCCGCCCCACTTCGGCCATGTTGATGTGCCCCGGCACGCCTTCCATGACGATGTGAATCGCCTCCTGCAGGAGCCGCAGGCTGGAGACCAGGATCAGCACGCCGATCACCACAGATAGAATGGGATCGATGGGTGTCCAGCCCGTGAAATAGACCACCGCGCCGGCCACCAGCGCGGCCACGGAACCCAGCAGATCGCCCAGTACGTGCAGGAGCGCACCGCGTGTGTTCAGATTCTGCTCACCGCTGTGCAGTACCCAGGCCACCGCGATATTCACAAGCAGACCGATAAAAGCCACCAACATCACCGTGCCGCCGTTCACCGGCTCCGGATGCTCGAGCCGCCCCACGGCTTCGTAGGTGATCCCCACCACCACCGCGACCATGAACACGGCGTTGAACAACGCGCCGATGACTTCCGCGCGCTGAAGGCCGAAGGAATGCTTGCGAGTGGGCGGCTGGCGGCTGATCCAGGCAGCCAAGGCGCCCAGGCCGAGCGCGGTGGAGTCCGTAATCATGTGACCGGCATCGCCCATGAGTGCGAGAGAACCGCTGAGCCAGCCGCCGATCGCCTCTACCGCCGCGAATCCGGTTGTGAAAACCAGCGCCCAGATCAAGACCTTGCCGCTGGAATGCCCGCCGTGGTCATGTCCGTGATCGCCGTGAGCGTGGGAATGCTGGGCCATATCAGTCTTCGTCCTCGTCCATGTGTTCGGTCATGTCCATGAGCATGCTGCGGACGTGCTCGTCGGCCGCTGCATAGAACACCTGCCGGCCCTGGCGCTCGGAGCGCACCAGCCTGGCCGCCTTGAGCAGCCGCAAGTGATGGCTGACCAGGGAAGCGGAAAGCTCCAGGCGGTCGGCCAGATCCTGCACGCTGACGGCCTCGTCCAGGCAGGTGTGTACCAGCCGCAAGCGGTTGGCGTCTCCCAACAAATGGAAGATTTCCGCAAGCTGGGTCGCCTGGTCCCGGGTCAGTTCTCGCTGTGACATCGGCCGCCTCACTATTCCAACCTTTGAATAGATTTTCAATTATTCAATTGATACAGTCAACCGGGGAACGATAAAAAGAGACGGGCACAATGAATCGGGACGCCATAGTTATCCTTGGGGGATACGGCAAGGCCGGCCGGCACGTCGCGGAACTCGTGCTCGAGAGCGGAACGGCCACGCAAGTCGTGATCGCAGGCCGCAATCACGGAAAAGCCCAGGCCGTGGCCCAACACTTGAATCAACGGCACGGCAAAGGCCAGGCGCGCGCGGCCACCGCCGATATCGAAGACACGGCGTCGCTGCGCCGCACGTTCGCCGAGGGGCGGGTCGCGGTGGTCTGCGTACCCTATTCCGGCCAGGCCGCCAACGTGATCGGTGCGGCCGTGGACGCCGGCGTCGACTACGTTGACCTCAACGGCGACGACGGCAAGTACCGCATCCTGCGGGAACTGGACGCCGACGTGCGCCGGTCGGGGCGTGTTTTCATCAGCGAGGCGGGCATCATCCCCGGTTGCCCGGCCGCGCTGGCGATCGCGGCGGGGCAAGAGCTGGAGCAAGTCGACTCCGTCGTCATCAACTCACTGATGCGGGACCCCGGATACCACCGGGCGGGCTCTACGATCTGGTATCCCACCTGGCGCGCACGCCACGGGTTTTCCGCAATGGCCGGTGGCGCAAGAGCTCCGTGTTCTCTGGCCCGACGTCTCGCCTTCGGTGCGCCGTACCAGCCGGCGCTCGGCATTCCCGTCGAACTGGCGGAACTGGCGGGGGTACCGGAACGCCTGGGCCTGCGTGATCTCGCCCTCTACCAGGCAGGCCTGAACCCGGCGCTGGATACCCTGGCGGTGATCTGGAAGATGCTCGGACTGAGCCGAAGCGCGGCGGGCGTGCGCCTGGGGGTCAAGACGTTTGCTTGGGCGAACCGCTTCTTTACCCGCCCGCCACTGGGCGGAGCGATTCGCGTCGAGGCGCGGGGGCACGAGGGCGGTATCCGCATCGATGCCAGCCACCCCGATCTGTACACCGCGACCGCCATCCCCGTGGTTGCAACGGTACAGCAGATTCTGGCGGGCGAGATTGTGGAAACCGGTGCGCGCTTCATGGGCCACGCGGTCGATGCCGGTCGGTTCCTGGAACAGCTCCGGGCGCTGGGCATGGCGATTGAGGTGGAGCGGATGGGTAAAGGGTGATCCGGTAGTTGTGCCTGAGCCGTCAAACAGGCGGAAGGCTGTTCGCGGCGATGAGCGCCGCTCCTACAAGAGACCGCCCTTCCCAGTAGGAGCGGCGCTCATCGCCGCGAAGAACCGACGGCCAGAGAACCATCACGAAGCAGGAGCGCACAAAAAAAACGGGCCGGCTCGATCCCGGTGGACGAGATGCGGCCGGCCCAACCCCCTTGGCAGGAACTGAAACCTGCGCTCTGCTCTTTTCCCCGCAGCCGGGTGCGGGAGATCGCTTAAACGCCCAGATAGTTGTGCATGATCTCCGGGTTTTCATGGAGATCAGCGGGCGTGCCCTCGTAGACCATGTGGCCGTTGTTGATGATGTAGCAGCGGTGGGCGATGCTCAGCGCCGCGGCCACGTTCTGCTCCACGATCACGATGGTGCGGCCCTCCTCGGCGAGCTTCTTGGCCACGCCCAGGAGATCCTTGACGATCAGCGGGGCCAGACCCTCGAACGGCTCGTCGAGCAGGATCAGCTTGGCGTCACGAATCAGCGCCCGGGCGATGGCGAGCATCTGCTGCTCGCCGCCGGAGAGATCCGTGCCGCGGCTGCGCTTGCGCTCGGCAAGCCTCGGGAAATATTCGTAGATCTTCTCCAGGGTCCAGGCGTTTTCCTCGGTCAGCCCGGCGAGGATCAGGTTCTCTTCCACGTTGAGACTGCCGAAGATGCGCCGCTCTTCGGGCACCAGCTGCAGGCCCAGGCGGGCCACCTCATAAGGCGGATGGCTCTGGATCTCCTTGCCGTCGAAACGGATGGTGCCCTGGCGCGGACGCACCGCGCCCATAATGGACTTGAGCGTAGTGCTCTTGCCCGCACCGTTGCGCCCCAGCAGCGCCACCACTTCGTTCTTCTCCACCTTCATCGAGATGTCGAACAGCACGTGGGAGTCGCCGTAGTAGGTGTTGACCTTGTCGAGTTCGAGCATGCTCATGCTTCTTCCATCCCTCCGAGGTAGGCTTCCTGGACGCGGGTGTCGGCCTTGATCTCGTCCGGCGTACCCTCGGTTAGCAGCCGCCCTTCGTAGAGCACGCTGATGTATTCGGCCAGCTCGAAGATCGCATCCATGTCGTGCTCGACGATAACCAGCGTGCGGCCCGCGCGAACTTCCTTGAGCAGCTTGACGGTATCGGCGCGCTCGGCCGGGCTCATGCCGGCCAGCGGCTCGTCGAGCAGCAGCACGTTGGGCGAGTTGGCCAGCGCCAGCCCGATCTCAAGCCGCCGCTTCTCGCCGTAGGCCAGTTCCGTGACCGGCGTGTCGCCGCGGCGCTCGAGATTCACCATCTCCATGGTGGAGACGATGTGCTCGTTGAGTCCCCGCACCTTGCCCAGGCCCTTGAGCATGTCCGGACGGAACTCGCCGCGGATACGCGCCAACACTGGTATGGCCAGGTTCTCGCGCACCGTGAGCTTGGAGAAGAGCTGGTTGATCTGGTAGCTCTTGCTCATGCCCAGCTGCGAGACCGCGGTCACGCCCAACCCGGTGATCTTGGCCCCGTGCAGGAACACATCGCCCTCGGTGGAATCGATCTCGCCGGCCAGCATCTTGAAGAAGGTGGACTTGCCGGCGCCGTTGGGGCCGATGATCGCCCGCAACTGGCCCTCGGGGATCTTCATGCTGACGTCGCGGTTGGCATATAGCCCGCCATAGCGTTTGGTCAGATGCCGGCATTCCAGAGCCGGCGCGGTGCCGTCACCCGGCACGGGCACGATCCAGGGGTTGGCCGTGGGCGTGCCCTCGATCACCCGATCCTCTTGGTCCGGCGTGCGATAACCCTCGGTGCCGGTGCCACCGTAGGAGCTGAACTCGTTGTTGGCGGCCTCCTGCTCGCGGGCCAGATCATTGGGTACGCCGCCGGCCAGGGCGTGGCGGCCGCTGATCGCCGCCGAGGGCTCCAGATCATCCTGTTCCTGCTGCCGATCCGAGGCCCTTTGCGCGCGTGCCCGGTTCTGCGCCCAGTGGAGCAACTCACCGATGATGCCGCGGCGGAAAGCGGTGATCAGGATCACGAAGACCAGCCCCAGGCCCAGCTTCCAGGCTGCGCCCACGTAGGGTACGGTCTGCAGCACGTCCCTGAGCCAGATCCAGATGGCCGAACCCAGCAACGGGCCGAACAGCGTACCGGCCCCGCCGATCACGGTGGACATGACCAACTGGCCCGAAGTCGCGAAGGACAGCGCATCCGGCGGCATGTAGGCCTGGAACATACCGAGCAGCCCGCCAGCTACGCCGGCGTAGGCCGCCGCGATGGTGAACGCCGCCAAGCGGTACTTCTTCACCGAGTGCCCGGTAGCCAGTGCCCGCGGCGAGTTGTCGCGCAGCGCAGTGAGCACCTGCCCGAACGGCGAGAGCACGATGCGGTGGGCGATAACGTAGCCGATAAAGAAGAACGCGGCCACGAAGGCGTACATCTCCCAGCCGGAGCCGACGTTCCATACCCAGCTGCCGACGCCAACCATCGGCGCGGGCACGCCCGACAAACCATTCTCACCGCCGGTGAACGCCGAAAGCGGTGAAAGCTCCAGGAAGTGGAACATTTCGGCGAACGCCACCGTGATCATGGCGAAGTAGATGCCGCTGCGGCGCAGGGTGAAGACGCCCACCACCACGCCCGTCACGGTGGCCGCCAGCGTGCCGATCAACATCGCCAGCAGCGTGTTGTGGATGCCGCCGTTGATCAGCAGGTAGGAGGTGACGAATCCGCCAACGCCGTAGAAGGCGGCCTGACCGAAGGACAGCAGCCCCGTGAAGCCGAACAGGATATCGAAGCCCAGGCCGAACAACCCCCAGATCAGCACCCGGGTACCCACATCCGAGCCGACGCCGACCAGCGGAAGCACCCAGGGGCACGCGAGCAACGCGATCAGGGTAATCAGCTCCGGAACCCAGGGTCGCGTGTTTCTTGAACTCAGTAGTTTGAGAATCATTGGCGGCCCTCAACACCGAACAGCCCCTGCGGACGAGTCGCCAGAATCAGCGCCATCACCGCAAAGAGCATGACTTTGGAATAGGCGGGATTGATCATCGACGTCAGACTGATGATCTCGCCAGCCACCAGGCCGCCGACCACCGCCCCGGGGAACGACCCCACGCCGCCGATCACCACCACCACGAAACACTCGATGAGAATCTCGTCCCCCATCTCCGGGGTCACCGCCACCAGAGGTGAGTTGATCACGCCGGCAAAACCCGCCGCCATGGCACCGATACCGAACACCAGCAGGAACACCCGATAGACGTTGATGCCCAGCATGTTCACCATGAGGCTGTCTTCGATACCCGCGCGCACGATCATACCGATGCGGGTCTTGTAGAGAATGAGATAGAGAGCGAGCAACACCACCGCGACGATGACCATCACCTGCACGCGGTAGGTGGGGTAGAACAGGGACCCCAGCTTGGTAATTCCCTCGCCCCAGCTCGGCACACTCACCCGCTGGCTGATGCCGCCGAAGAACAGGCGAACCAGCTCCACGAGGATGATGCCGATGCCGAAGGTAACCAGAATCTGGTCCTCGTCCGGACGCTTGTAGTAATAGCGGATGATCACCCGCTCCATGATCAGGCCCACGATCAAGGCCCCGCCCATGCCGCCGATCATGGCCAGCACAAACGATCCGGTGGAGTCGAGGACCACGTATCCGGCGTAGGCGCCCACCATGAACAGCGCACCATGAGCCAGGTTCAGCACGCCCAGCGTGCCGTAAATAATGGTCAGACCCGCGCTGATCAACGCCAGCAGCAGACCCAACGCCAACCCGTTGAAGAGCTGGGACAGGAACAAGGGAAGACTGGGCATACTCAAGGTAATCGCCTCCGTCGGTTAACCACTGGTTCGAGGTAAGGGGCGGCCGTTGGCCGCCCCTCGCAACGACCAGACCTTAGGTATAGGGCCCCAGCTT
Organism: uncultured Gammaproteobacteria bacterium; assembly: GCA_963711725.1. Taxonomy (GTDB): domain Bacteria; phylum Pseudomonadota; class Gammaproteobacteria; order Nitrococcales; family Aquisalimonadaceae; genus CAVQFO01. The sequence goes on from CAVQFO010000027.1 coordinate 14,516, forward strand.
GCAGCCGAAGTGATCCGCCGGGGGCATCACGTCGGGCCCGGGCACGGATTCCACGATGTCGTAGTAGTCGTCCTTGTTCTTCATATCCTTCGGGTTCTTGCCCCGGATGATGAACACAGGGCGCACCAGCTGGTGGTCCTCGGGACGCCACCATACCTCGCCGATATCGGTCTTGCGGTGGACGCCGGCCTCATAGGCCTTGACCACACTCGGCGGATGGAAGGTGCCGGCACGCTGTACTGAATCCACCCACAGCGCCGTTTGCAGATAGGCGATGTGCGCGGACCAGCCCGGCTTGCGGCCGAAGCGCTTCTCGAAGTCGGTGACGAACATCTTGGCCATGTCGTTCTTGTCGGCCAGGGTCCACCAGAACTCGGTGGTGGCGTAAACGCCTTCCATCATATCCGCGCCGACTTCCTCGGCCAGGAACGGAGCCGCGTAGGGCACGACCAGGGTCATCTTGTCCATCAGGCCGAACTGCTTGGCCTGCTTGATGGAGGTAACCGCGTCGCGGCCGAAGCAGATGTTGACCAGCACGTCCGCACCGCTGTTGGCGATGTTCAGCAGATAGGTGCTGAAATCGGAGGTGCCCAGCGGCGGAAGCTGGTTGCTGACCGTGGTCCAGCCCTGGGCTTCGGTGAACTCCTTCATGGAGTTGTAGACCGAATGACCGTAGGTGTAGTCAGGGGTCAGATAGGCGACCTTCTTGCCCTCGCCCAGCGCCTTCTTGATTACCGGCGCCAGGGCCTTGGAGGCCGTGTAGGCGTAGTGACAAGCGCGGAAGCTGTAGCGCTGACAGTCCTTGCCGGTGGTGGCGTTGGAACCCGTGATGGCACCCAGGTAGATGGTCTTCTCCCGGTCGCAGAGCTTGCCGCTGGCAATTGCCACGGCGGAACTCACGCTGCCGGTGACCATCATGGCCTTGTTGTCGCTCAGGAACTTGGAAATGTTCTGAACGGCCACGTTCGGGTTGGTCTGGTTGTCGGCGACACCGTACTCGACCTTCTTGCCGAGAACACCCTTCTTGAAGCCGGGGGCGTAGGCCGCGATTAGATCGTTGCCATTGTTGATGTGGTCAATGGCCATTTGATAGCCCTTGATCTCATCTTCGCCCTGGGCGGAGTAAGGCCCCGTCCTGGGCACGCTGATCCCGACGAAACAAGAATTGCCCGCCACACCGGCCGGGAAGTTCCCGATCGGCGAGTGCTCGGCAGCCATCGCCGCCCGGCCCAAAGCGCCGGAGAGCATCAGGCCGCCGGCGGCGCCGGCACCGGTTTTCAGGAAATCGCGGCGGCTGAAGCCGTTCCCGCTTTCTGGCGCGTCTTTCTTGTCGGTCATCTCCGAAATCCTCCTCTATCAGGTGAGGTGTGGTTGTGTCGGCTTCGGTAGAGTCGACTAAACAGATCACGCAGCCCGGAGAAGGCCGCGGGACCCTCGGTGAAGAACGAACGCCAGGGGTGATGCAACATACGGATACACCGGCCGGACGGAATCCGACGCGGCAGTGGCAAGGTGCCACCGTGGGTCTCCATAGCGTTCTCCTCCAAACTCTTGTCTTTATATTCGCTATGTGTTCGATGAGCCGCTTCTCGCGGCGCACCCACGGTAGGAATGGCAAGTTGTGTGCCAGGACCGGGTATCAGACGACAGGCCCAACAATACCGGGACCCCGCAAAAACGTGACGAACTCGGCACCTTTGAAAGAGATGTTACCGTTGGAAACACATTTGGTGTCGATCGGTAACAGATCGGGACGCCGTCCAGTCGCGCAGACGGCAAGCTGATATCCGGGGGATCAGGTGTTGTGCGCGCCGGGATCACTTCTGGGCAGCGAGACCGTCCGCGTACATCTTCAGGATGGACTCCACCGCCGCCTTCCGCTCGGCGTAGGATTCGCCGACATTGCGCACCTTGCCTTCCAACAGCAGCATCGCGGCGCCGTGTGCCAGGGCCCAGTGACCGAAGGTGCGCACGTCGGCGCCAACCGCGCCGGAGGAGGCGACGCCGACGCAATCGCGTACCAGTTCGTAGGTCCGGTCCACGGCCGCGGCCAGCTCGGGGTAGTCGTCCTTGTTCGGAATTTCGGCACTGAACATCAAGCGAAAGCGTGCGGGGTACTCCAGGGCAAATCCCACGTAGGCAATTCCCAGAGCAACAATCCGGTCGCGGCCGACGGCGCTGTCCGCGCAGGCAGCCTCCAGGCGTTGGCACAACCACTCGAAGCCCTGGGCCCCCAGGGCGGCAAGCAACGCCTGCTTGTCCGGAAAGTGGCGATACGGCGCCGTCTGGGACACGCCGGAACGCCGCGCCGCGGCCCGCAGACTGAGCGCGCCGCTGCCCTGTTCCTCCAGCAGCCCGCCGGCCGCCTCCAGCAGCGCGCGCCGCAGGTCGCCGTGGTGGTAGCTGTCACGCTTGGCCCGTCGTGGCGTGGTCATCGTTCTCCTCCGTCCGTGGGCTTCCGGCCCGTCCGAGACTTGTTGTCAGACCTTCAGTCTACTGAATCGGGCCCGCGATAAGAATCAATGTTGACACCGATTACACTTGGCGTTAGTGTGTGCAGTGTCAACATTGAAGCGGGGCAAGGGCCCCGCCCCAACGCAACTGGAGGTTACCCCGATGAAAGCTCCCAAGATCGCATTCGCCGTCGCTGCACTGGCTCTTTCCCAGGCAAGCCTCGCCGCTGGGCCCGTGGATCAGTACTTGGTCAATGCGGGTTTCGAAAGCGCGCCCATCGCTCATAAGGCGATCCGCAACGCCACGGCGGTCCAGCCCGGGAACGCGGTCGACCGCTATCTGGTCGACGCCGGCTACGAGCAGCCCGTGAAGGTGGATCATTCGGAAGTCTGTGCACTGGCGCCGGTTCCGGCCAGCTCGCTGGATGCCGCGTCCCGCTACCTGATCGACGCCGGCTATGAGAACTCAATCTCCATCGCGCTGGCCGGCGCGCCCAAGGCCGAGCGGACCTGCTGAGCCGCACCGCTCCCGGGCTGAAAGCCGCTTCGGCTGTCCCGAAGCGGCTTTTCTTGACTCCAACGCAAGGGGATGCCCGGATCAAACGCCGGCGACGACCACCCGATTACGGCCGGCGTGCTTCGCCCGATAGAGTGCAGCGTCCGCTGCCCTGATCAGATCAGCGGCATCCGCCGCGCCCGGAAGACCGGCCACGCCCGCGCTGAAGGTGGTCTGGAAGTCGTCGGAGCCTCGACCGTGGCTAAGGCCCTCGAACCGCTGGCGGATTTCCTCCAGCACGGCGCCGGCGTCCTCCACCGTGCAGCCGGGCAGAATCAGGGCGAACTCCTCGCCACCGTACCGCCCGACCGTATCCGCCTGCCGCAGGCGCTGTCGCAGAAGACGCGCCAAGCTTTTCAGCACGTGGTCTCCGAGCAGATGACCGAACAAATCGTTCACCTGCTTGAAGTGATCCACATCGATCATGGCGAAGCTCAGCGGCCGGTCTTCGCGCTGGGCACGGGCGACGTCGGCGGCCAATTGCTCCTTGATGCGGGTGTGAACAAGCAACCCGGTCAGGCTGTCCTGGTCCATCAATACGGTCAGCGCGCGGGCCCTGGAGGCGCGGATCCGCACCCAGGCGATCAGGCGCTCGTCGGATAGGGGCTTGGTGAGGAAATCATCGGCACCGATTCGCAGGGCATCGAACTGACGGGTCACGTCTTCCTCGGCGGAGACGAATACAATCGGCGTGCCCAGATAAGCGTCGTGCTGGCGGATAACCTTGGCCAACTCCAGGCCCGAGCAGCCGGGCATGTAGAGATCCAGCAGAATGAGCTCCGGTTGGAACGACTCCAGCAGATCCATGGCCTCGACGGCATTGGACGCGGTCGCCACTTCGATTCCGGCATGCCGCAATACCAGGGCGTAGCGCCGGCAGATCAGCTCGTCGTCGTCCACAACCAGGACCCGATACGGCACGGCGGGCTGACGCCAGGTCAGGCGGTCAAGCTGGTCCACCAGCGAGACCACGTTCAGCGGCTTGGTCAGGAAGGCATCACCGCCGGCGCGCACCGCCGCAAGGCGGGCGTCCGGATCCTCGGCGTTGGAGACCAGCAACAACGGTAGCGATCGCCGGCCCGCCGCCCGCACGTCCGCCGCCAGACTGGCCAGGGACCGCAGATCCCTGGGAAAGGACACATCGAGAATGGCGGCGGCGGGAATCTCGCCGTCCAGGGCGCGGCTGAGGGCATTCATCCCCTGAAAGGGACTGACGCGGTAGCCGAACGGCTCCAGGTCCGCCACCAGGGTGTCACCCAGCCCGGACTCGGATTCCAGAAAATAGATGATGCGCGTGTCTGTTCCGGTAGTCATGGAACCCCGATTCAGGCAAGAAGCGGCGAGCGCGCGACGCAGACCCGATCCCGCCCCTGACGTTTGGCGTCGTACAAGGCCACGTCCGCAGCGCGGCGCAGAGTTTCAAGGTCCGGGAAGTCCGGATAACCGGCGATCCCGGCGCTGAAGCTGCAGTTGAACTCCACGTCGCCAAAGCCGTGGCGCAGCCGAGCGAAGCGTTCACGGATGTCGTCCACGATTTCCCGAGCGGCGTCGGGGCCACAGCCCGGCAGCACCACGGCAAATTCCTCGCCGCCGTAGCGGCCAACGCTGTCCCCGTCCCGCAGGCGCTGTTGGAGCATGCGCGCCAGGTTCTTCAGCACATGGTCGCCCAGCATGTGGCCGTGGCGGTCGTTGATGTCCTTGAAACGATCCAGGTCGATCATGGCGAAGCTGACCGGCTGGTCCTGCCGTTCAGCCAAGCTGAATTCGCTGGCCAGGCGATCCTTGATTCGGGTATGAACCAACAGGCCCGTAAGGCTGTCCTGGGCCATCAGGGCGTTCAATGATCGGGCCCGGGAGGCGCGGATTCGCACCCACGACAACAGCTTTTCATCCGAAATCGGCTTGGTCAGGAAATCGTCCCCGCCGGTGCGCAAGGCCTGGAATTGCCGCCGAAAGTCCTGCTCCACCGAAAGGAACACGATGGGGGTGCCCAGATAGGCGTCGTGCTGGCGGATCATGCGCGCCAGTTCCAGCCCCGAACACTGGGGCAGATAGAGATCGAGCAGGATCAGTTCCGGTTTGAAGTCGGCCAACAGGTCCATGACCTTCAGCGGCCGATCGGCGATCATCACATCGATGCCTTCGCGACGGAGAACGGCCGCGTAGCGCTGGCCCATGAACACATCGTCCTCGACGATCAGCACACGATGGGGAATGGGGGGTTGGCGTCGGGTCAGCGCATCCAGACGATCGATCAGCGGAGCGACGTCGAAGGGTTTGGTCAGGTAGGCTTCGCCGCCGGCGCGAATGGCCGCGAGCCTCGCCTGGAAATCGCTGCGCTCGGAGATGTAGAGCACGGGGACATCAGCGTTGGCGGCGCTCATCAGCGCCTCAATGCGTGCGGGGCCGGACAGGTCGTCTCCGGCGGGAATCACGTCAGCGATCAGGGCGTCCGGATCGTCGCGGCTCAGCGCCTCTTGCAACTGCTCTTCGGACTCCACTGCCTCGACGTCATAGCCGAACGGTTCCAGGTGATCGCACAGGTGGCGTGCGAACTGCCGGTCCCTTTCCAGCAGCAATACCTTCCTGCGCCCGGTATCCGGCTCCATGAGTCCCCCCGCGTGCGTTGAATATCGCACCGCTCCAGTCCAAGGGTAGCGCGTCGCGCCTTATTTCCATTCCGGCGGCCACAAGGCAGCAAGCCGAGATGGACGACACCGCTGCGCCCCACATTGTGATCATTTTGTCACTTGCCCGGCCGGGGGTCGAGGGAGGGCGGGAAAAGAAGCGGCCCCCGGCGATCGCCGGGGGCCGGGACCGGGCGGGTTACTTGCCGGCGCGATAGAGATCGGGCCGTGGTTTGCCCTCGACATGGAGGAAGCCGACCAGGCCGCGCTCCAGGCGCGAGAGCGCGTGGTCGACCAGGATGTACTTGCCGGGGACCTCGGTCTTGAGCTCCACCATGGTGGCACCGCCCGGGGGTACCGTCGTGGTCTGGACGTCCCGCTGGGGCGGGCTGACCAGGGTGCCGTGGTCGTAGACCTTGTCCATAATCTCGCCGATCACGTGGAACGAGGACGTCTTGTTGGGGCCCGCGTCGCCGAAAAAGATGCGCACGGTGTCACCCGTTTTCACATTCATCTTGTGCACCTTGGTCAGCGCGCCGACGGCGCCGTTGAACACGTAGTACTCGGGCTGCTCGTTGAGGAGCTTGTCGAGATCGAACTCGGCGTGAGCGGTGTCGTCCTTGAAGCTGGACTCGGTGTAGATCTCGCTCTGCATGATGTAGAACTCATGATCCACCTTGGCCAGTCCTCCCTTGGGCTCGACCAGGATCATGCCGAACATGCCGTTGGCAATGTGCTCGGCCACCATGGGCGTGGCGCAGTGGTAGACGAAAATGCCCGGCTTCAGCGCCTTGAAGGTCAGGGTCTTGGTGCCCCCGGGCGGGACCTGCAGATTGGCGGCGCCGCCGCCCGGGCCGGTGACCGCGTGCAGATCGATGGAGTGAATCATGGTGGAGTTGGCGGCATTGGTCAGGCTCAGGTGCACGGTGTCACCCACCCGCACCCGCAGCATGGGGCCGGGAACCTTGCCGTCGAAGGTCCAGTAGGTGAAGGCGGTGCCATCCTTCAAGCGCCCTTTCACTTCCTCGGTGGTCATATGAACGCTGACTTCCTTGGGCCCGCGGTTGCCCACGGGGGCCGGCAGATCCGAGGGATCGCGGGAGACTTCGGGAAGGGCGGGCGCCTTGGAGGCGGTCTGCTCGCCCACCACGAACCTGCCCTCCATGCCGGCGGCGCGGTGGCCCGGCAGTGAACACCAGTAGGCGAACTCGCCGTCGGCGCCCACGCGGAACACGGTGGAGCTGCTCGCACCTTTCTTGTTCACCCGCTGGGTGGCCGCCTTGAAGTCCGGCATCACCCAGTCGTGGGTGGCGCCGTCGCCGTCAATCAGGGTGACCTGCACCACCTGCCCTTTTTGGGCGTGCAGGGTGGGATTCACTTGGCCATCGATGCCATCGCCTACGCCGACGAAGGCCAGCTTGCCGCCGGCGATGGCGGTCTTCAGGGTATAGGTTACGTCCGGGGTGTAAGACGCCGGCCCGTGGTCGGAGGGCGCGGCGCTTACGGCCAGGGTCGCCAAGCCCAGCACCAGGCCAAACGCCAGGGTCAGTGCCCGCGGGATTGCTTTGGTACGCATCGTTGTTACCTCATTTTGGATTTGAATTCGATTGTCTTTGCGCGGCCGCCGGAGGCGCCCATGGCCCCCGGCGGCACGGGCGTCAGGGCGCGTCCGCCGACTGCAGCCGGGCGGTTTCGGCCACAAGGCTTCGACGCTTCCCCAGCAGGAGCCTTAGGGCGAACAGCGCGAGGACAAGGGCACCGCCGGCGAACACCACATCGCCGGGCACCCGCATCCAGACCAGCGTTTCCATCAATTTGGAGTGGATCACAGCGGGCGAGCGCGCCATCCACAAACCGTCGGTAATGCTGTACCAGGCCTGATAGATTCCGGCCGGCAGCAGGGAGAAGAGCACCATGGCGCCCAGCCCCACGTTCAGCAGCCAGAAGGTCGGCGCCAGCAGACGGTCGCTCCAGGCGGCGCGATCGGTCAGGCCCCGCAGGCAGAACAGCATCAGGGCGATACCCAGCAGACCGTAGACCCCGAACAGGGCGGCGTGGCCGTGGGCGGCCGTCGTGTTCAGGCCCTGGATGTAGTAGAGCGACAGGGGCGGATTGATGATGAATCCGAACAGACCTGCGCCCACCAGGTTCCAGAACGCCACCGCCACAAAGAACAGGATCGGCCAGCGGTAGGTGGCAACCCAGGGGGCGGCCTTGGTCAGGCGATAGTGCTCATAGGCCTCGAAACCGATCAGGGCGAGCGGGACCACTTCCAGGGCCGAGAAAACGGCGCCGACGGCGATGACCGAGGTGGGCGTGCCGGTGAAGTACAGGTGATGCAGCGTGCCGAGAATGCCGCCGAACAGGAAGACCACGGTGGCGAACAGCACGGCGTCGGTTGCACTGCGGGCCCGAATCAACCCCAGCCGGCTGAACAGCAGGGCGATTACGGCGGTGGCGAAGACTTCGAAGAAACCTTCCACCCACAGATGCACTACCCACCAGCGCCAGTACTCGATCATGGAGAAATGGGTCTTCTGCCCCCAGGCCAGGCCGGCGCCGTAGAACAGGCCGATGGCGACGGTGGACAGGAACAGGATCACTACCAGCGAGCGATTCTCGGACGGGCGGCTCAGTGCCGGCCATAGCGCGCGGCCAACCAGGGTCAACCAGATCATCAGGCCGGCAAAGAGCAGCAACTGCCATACGCGTCCCAGGTCAACGTATTCGTAGCCCTGGTGGCCCAGCCAGAAGTTGATCTCCAGCCCCAGGCGCTGTTGAACGCCCAACCATTCACCCGCCATGGAACCGACGACCACCACCAGCAGCGCCACATAGAGCACGTTGACGCCCAGGCGCTGGTATTTCGGTTCCCGGCCGCCCAGGGCGGGGGCGATGTACAGGCCGGTCGCCAGCCAGGCGGTGGCAATCCAGAAAATGGCGAGCTGGGTGTGCCAGGTGCGGGTGACGGCATAGGGCAGGTACTTGGCAAGCGGGATGCCGTAAAAGTCGTGGCCTTCCACGCCGTAGTGGGCGGTGATGGCGCCCAGCGTTATCTGGGCCAGGAACAGGCCAATCACGGTATAGAAATACTTGGTGGTGGCCTTCATGGACGGCGTGGGCTTGAGATCGAGCAGCGGGTCCTTGCTCGGGGGCTTGGGCAAATCGTCATGGCCGCCGCGCACGGCGTGGTGCCAGACCAGTGCGCCGATGGCGCCCAGCAGCAGGATGATGCTGGCGATGGACCAGATGGCAGTGCCGGCCGTGGGCGAATTGCCCACCAGGGGTTCGTGGGGCCAATTGCTGGTATAGGTGATATCGGCGCCCGGCCGGTCGGTGGTCGCCGCCCAGGCAGCCCAGAAGTAGAAGGCCGAGACCAACTGGCGGTGCGCCTTGGAGGGCACGGCGTTATTGGCAATGGCGTACTGCTCCCGCAGTTTCTCCAGGGCGGGGTCGTCACCCAGGAGCGCCGTGTAATGCGCCTGGACTTCACGAATGGCGCGGGCGCGATCCGTACCAACGGTGATCACACCGGTGGCCGGGTCGTAGGTATTGCGCCGCATCTCGGTCTTGAGCCGGGCCTTCAGCGCCGCCTGGCGCTCCGGACTCAGCCGGGCGAAAGGCACGCCGGCTTCACGCTGGGCCCAGATGTCCAGCAGCGCGACCGCTTCGCGGTGCAGCCAGTCGGCGCTCCAGTCCGGCGCCACATAGCCGCCGTGGCCCCAGACCGAACCCACCTGCTCGCCGCCCATGGTCTCCCAGACCTCGCGGCCGCGCTGAATCTGGTCGGCGGTAAACAACACGGAACCGTCGGCGGCAACCACGCGGGTCGGAACCGGCGGCGCTTTTTGCTTGATCTCGCTGCCGATCAAGCCCAGGGCTCCGAAGGAAGCCACGAACAGGATCCCCAGGATCCACCACAGTCGTCTCGACTGATTCATACAACCTCCCAATATAAAGACAAGGCATGGAACCGGTTGACCGGCGCGGCACCCGCGCCCTCATTAACACGTATATTAAATACCTCTTTAAAAGAAGTAAACTACTTACATGTTATATCCGGCCTCGAACAAGCCGCGGATACGGACTGGCTTCATAAGCTGTATTGGTTATACTGTTTTAAGTTTCAGCCACGTCCTCGCGGAGGACATTTTCATGCGCCTGACCCGCTATACCGACTACTGCCTTCGGGTTTTGATGTACCTGGGGGTGAAACAGGACGAACTTTCGACCATCAAGGAGATCGCCGACCGCTACGGGATCTCCAAGAACCACTTGATGAAGGTGGTCTATGAGCTGAACCAGCGCGGCCACGTGGAGACCATACGGGGCAAGAACGGCGGCATGCGCCTTGGCCGGCGGCCTTCGGAGATCAACCTGGGCCACCTGATCCGGGAGACCGAGAACGACCTGGCCCTGGTGGAGTGCTTCGCCAGCGGCAACGAATGCCGGCTCACCCCGAGCTGCGTGCTCAAGTCCGTGCTCTACGAGGCCCTGCAGGCCTTTCTGGGCGTGTTGGATCGTTACACGCTGCAGGATCTGTTGGGCCCGGAACGGGAACTTGCGGGGCTGCTCGCGATTCCGGTCAGATACCCCGCCGCGACGGCACCTGATCCCGGGCGGCCGAGGGGCCGCCTGGTTCAAACCGTGCGGGAAAACCGCACCAGATTGTCAGGAGACTGCTTAAGATACCCGTCGAACGCCATGGCCACGTTGCGCAGCAGCAGGCGCCCTCGCGGCAGGACACGAACGCCGGTGTCGTCGATTTCCACCAAGCCGTCTTCCGCCATGGGCACAAGCGTCGCCAGTTCGCGCGCGAAATAGGCCGAAAACTCCAGCCCGTAGCGATCCCGCAAGTCCGACGCCCGCACCTCCGATTGGCACATCAACGCATTGATCACCTCCCGGCGGATGACATCGTCGCGATCCAGCTTGATCCCGCGCGCAATGGGAACGTGGCCCTCGGCCACGGCGGTGCAATAAGGCGCCATGTCCTTCTGGTTCTGGCTGTACGTTTCGCCCACCTTGCCGATGGCGGTCAGGCCCAAACCGACCAGATCACAATCGGCACGGGTCGAGTAGCCCTGAAAATTGCGGTGCAGGCTCCCTTCCCTTTGAGCCAGGGCCAACTCGTCGTCGGGCAGCGCGAAGTGGTCCATGCCGATATAGACGTAACCCGCCTCGGAGAGTCGGCGTATGGTCAATTCAAGCAGCTGCAGTTTCTGCTCGGCGGAGGGCAGATCCTCGGCGCGAATCTGCCGCTGCACCTTGAACAACTGCGGCAGATGCGCGTAGTTGTAAACGGCCAGCCGCTCCGGGCGCAGCTCCAGGATGGTATCCAGGGTACGGTCGAAGCTCGCCAGCGTCTGCAGGGGCAGGCCGTAGATGAGATCGAGATTGGTGGAGACGAAGCCGTGCCGGCGGGCGGCGGCGAGCACCTCCGCAGTCTGCTCCACCGTCTGAATTCGGTTCACCGCGCGCTGCACGTCGGGATCGAAATCCTGAACGCCCAGGCTGATCCGGTTGAATCCGAGTCGAGCCAGGGTGTGGATGCGCTCCGGCCCCACGGTCCGAGGATCGATCTCCACCGAGAATTCCCGGTGCCGCCCCCGTTCCAGGCGGAAGCTGGTCTCCAGCGCGAGCATCAACCGCTCCAGGTCGGAATCGCTCAGGTAGGTCGGTGTGCCGCCTCCCAGGTGCAGCTGCTCCACCGTCCGGTCCCTGTCGAACAACGCGCTCTGACTCCGGATCTCGCGCTCCAGGTAGGTCAGGTAGTCTTCCGCCCGGGCGTAGTTGCCCGTAATGATCTTGTTGCAGCCGCAGTAGAAGCACACGGTCCGGCAGAACGGAATGTGGGCATAAATCGACAGCGGCTTGGGAATCGGCGGCTCATTGCTCGCCCGGGCCGCGGCGCGATACGCCGCCTCGTCGAAGGCGGGCGTGAACTGCGGCGCCGTGGGGTATGACGTGTAACGGGGCCCGCTGACGTCGTACTTGCGCAGCATCGCCTCGTCGAATTGAAGTGAGTGTTCGGTAACCATTGAACTCGCCGGTTGCGCTTGGGTTTCCAATGGCCTCTAAGCTAACCGCCGACGCCCGGGAATCATTTGACCCAAGTCAGGTGACAGGGCACTAGCCGGCCGAACCTCGTCTTGTGTTGCGTCGCACAAACTTTGGTGCTATGTTGCACCGCAATAGCGACCCAGCGGGTGCTTGGTCAGCTATTTGCCATGACACCAGCAAAGTTTTGTGAGGGAAGAAACATGTACGAGGACATCATCAACAAGACCCAGGCCCAGTTCCAGGACGCTTTCGCGCCGGCCAAGAAGTTCAGCAGCCTGCTGATCGACCAGATCGCCAAGGTTACCGACTTCCAGGTCAACGCCCTGCGCTCCTACGCCGACCTGAGCATCGAGCAGCTGCGCGCTGCTTCCAAGGTCAGCGACCAGAAGAGCCTGCAGGACTACGTCAGCAACCAGAGCAAGGTTGCCAAGACCGTGGGCGAGAAGCTGACCGCCGACGCCAACACCCTGGCCGATTTCGGCAAGGAGTTCGGCGCCGAGGTGCAGAAGCTGGCCCAGGAAAACGCCGTCGTCTTCGGCAAGTTCGGTAAAGCCGCCTAAATCAGGCACGGGCTGAATCGAAAAAAAACCGCCGGGCTTTCGGGGCCGGCGGTTTTTTTGTGCCCCAATACGATAGATCAGCGCTTCGGGTTACCAAGAATTCGAAGGTTGCACGAAGTTCACGAAGAAGGCGTTGGGATTCCGGTTCCTGAATCCTTCACGGAACCGCCCCTATCCGAAGACGACAGTCCGATTATCGTAGGACAATACCTTCCTCTGCAAATGGGCCCAGACCGCCCGGGCCAACACGATTTTCTCCAGATCGCGCCCCTTGCGCACCAGATCCTCCACGGAATCCTTGTGGCTCACACGGGCCACGTCCTGCTCGATGATCGGCCCGGCATCCAGCTCGCTCGTCACGTAGTGGCTGGTGGCGCCGATGATCTTTACACCGCGTTCATGCGCTGAATGGTAGGGCCTGGCTCCAGGGAAGGCGGGCAGAAACGAGTGATGAATATTGATGATCCGCTCGGGGAAAGCGTCGATGAACCCGGGACTGAGGATTTGCATGTAGCGGGCCAGAACAATGAAATCCACGTTGTGCTCGCGAAGCAGCTCGATCTGTCGCGCCTCCATCTCCTGTTTGTTGTCGGACGAGATGGGAAACACGTGAAAATCGATACCGAAGCTCTCCGCCACCGGCTTCAGATCCGCGTGGTTGCTGACGATCAGCGGCACCTCCACCTTCCACTCGCCGGCCTGGCAGCGGGAGAGCAAATCGTAGATGCAGTGGGGAAGCCGCGAGCAGAACAGGGCCATTCTCGGCACATCGTCGGAAAAATGGAGGCTCCAGGTCATCTCGAAGCGCCGGCCGATCTGCTCCGCGAACACCTCGCCGATACGCGCGCGCGCCAGATCGAAATCGCTGAGATCCCACTCCACCCGCATGAAAAAGACATGACGCTGCTGATCCACGTGCTGATCCAGGTCCACGATGTTGCCGTGGTGGCGCAGCACGAAGTTCGTGACCTCGGCGATCAGGCCGGGGCGATCCGGGCAGTGAATCAAGAGGATGGCGGATTCCGCCGCCGCGGTGGCTTGTCGGTCGTGGCTCATGGGCTCGGAGGTGGCTTACGATTGGACGAGCCAAGTCTACACGGGGGATGGCCGCTGCGGGAGCCCCGGCGATGCCCCCTCGGGCGCGGCCCGGGAGATTGCGCCCCGGCGAGCCCCATGCTAGCTTCATGACGATTGCCTGATGAACCACGTGTCATCGTGGCAGGCGATTCAGGAGGCAGGTCGAATGCACAACAATTGGCTTGAAGAAATGGCCGCCCGGTATAACGCCTTGTTCGCGCCCGCTCAGCGGTTGCACGCGCTCACCCTCGAGCACATGGCCGCTTTCGCCGATTTCCACCTGAGTATCGCCCGTTCATACGCATCGCTGGGTTTCGACCAGGCTCGGGCGCTTTACCGGATCCACGATCCCCGCAGCTGGCAGGACTATATCCGCAGCCAAAGCCGGTTCGTCGATACCTTTGAGGAACAGGTCTCCCATGATCTGGACACCCTCGGGGCCATGAGCCGCGAGTTCGCCAACGAGGTTCAGGAAGCAGCGCGGAGCAACGTCATACCCTTCACGGCACCGCCTCACCTCAAGGCCAAGAACCGCAGCGCCTGAACCGAAACATCGGCTTACCCTCTCCCGGCGCGGCGTAACGGCTGCGCCCAGCACCCCGTGCCTGCTATGCTGCGGAGGTGGCGAGCGCCGCCGACTCCCGGACCAGGCCGCGCCCCGCGAACTGACAACAACCTTCGGAGGACGATCGTGGCGGATACCAAGATCCTGCTGGAAGAGCACGAAATCCCGACGCACTGGTACAACGTCATCGCGGACATGCCCAATCCGCCGGACCCCTACCTCGGCCCCGACGGCCAGCCGGTGCCGCCCCAGGCACTGGAGGCGATCTTCCCGCCCGGCATCATCGAGCAGGAAGTCAGCACCGAGCGCTGGATCGAGATCCCGGAGCCCGTGCGCGAGGCGTTGAAGCTGTGGCGCCCGGCGCCCCTGTATCGGGCGCTGCGCCTGGAACAGATCCTGGGGACGCCGGCGAAGATCTACTTCAAGTACGAAGGGGTCAGCCCGCCGGGCTCCCACAAGCCCAACTCCGCGGTGGCCCAGGCCTATTACAACCAGATCGCGGGCATCAAGCGGCTCACCACCGAGACCGGCGCGGGCCAATGGGGTTCCTCGCTGGCGCTGGCGGGCAACCTGTTCGGCCTGCAGGTGCGGATCTACATGGTGAAGGTCAGCTTCCATCAGAAGCCCTTCCGCCGATCCATGATGGAGACCTGGGGCGGCGAGGTGATCCCGAGTCCCTCGGACCGCACGGAATCCGGCCGCAGGGCCCTGGCGGAGGATCCGGATTCCAACGGCTCCCTGGGCATCGCCATTTCCGAGGCCGTGGAGGAAGCCGCCTCCCGGGACGACACCAACTACTCGCTGGGCTCGGTGCTCAACCACGTGCTGCTGCATCAGACCATCATTGGCCTGGAGACCAAGAAGCAGCTGGAGAAGGTGGGCGACTACCCGGACGTCATCTTCGCGCCCTGCGGAGGCGGCTCCAACGTCGGCGGCATGATGTTCCCGTTCCTGGCGGACAAGGCCGCCGGCAAGGACATCCGTCTGGTCGCGGTGGAACCGTCTTCCTGCCCCACACTGACCCGGGGCCACTACGCCTACGATTTCGGCGACAACGCCGGGCTCACGCCGCTGATGAAGATGTACACCCTGGGCCACGACTTCATGCCCCCGGGCATCCACGCCGGCGGGCTGCGCTATCACGGCGATTCCGCACTGGTCTCGAAGCTGTACAACGAAGGGATTATCGAAGCCGTGGCGGTTCCCCAGCTGGCGACCTTCGAGGCGGGCATCATGTTCGCCCGGGCCCAGGGCATCATCCCGGCGCCGGAGTCCAACCACGCGGTGCGGGGCGCCATCGATGAAGCCCTGCGCTGCAAGGAAACCGGCGAGGCAAAGACCATCCTGTTCACCCTCTCGGGCCACGGCCATTTCGACATGGCCGCCTACGATCAGTACCTGGCGGGGAAACTGGAGGACTACGAATACCCCTCGGAGGCCATCGACAAGGCGCTGCACAACCTGCCGAAGGTGGGTTGAGGCGACGCGGGGCCGGGCGGCAGCGCCCGGCCCCGGCCTTCATGGCGCCCACCCTACCGGTAGGGCAGTCCGGCCCGGCGATAGACGAAGGACAGCAACCACAAGGGCCCGATCAACAGGAACTGGATATCCTTGAAGAAGGACGGCTTCCTGCCCTCGATCCGGTGCCCCACGAACTGACCAACCCAGGCACCCACGAACACCGCCACCCAGAACAACCAAAACAGGCCCGCCTGCTCCGCCAGCCATCCCACCACCAGCAACGCCGTCACGCTGAATACGAACATCCCCAGTGCCAGCGCCGGCGACAACACCACGTAGTACACCAAGGCCGCCGCCACCACCAACGTGGACCAGTTCATCCAGGGCACCGTGGCGGCCACCTTCTCGGGAAACGGCAGGGCCCACAACACGCCCAGCAGGCTCAGCGCAATCAACGGCACGCAGATCCAGTGAATGCGCTTATTGGTGGGGTTGCGGTGACTCTCTCCGTATTCGTCCAGCCAGTCTTGTACGGTTCTCATTCCCGGTCTCCTCCCGAGCCGCGCAGCCGCTTTGCCTTAAGTGTAGCCGGTTCATTCCCTATAGGCGCCGGATTGTCAGACCGCGCCGATGCAACCCACAATGGAAGACGGGCTGGCTGTCCGGCCTCGAAACAACCAGAACCCCTGGCGAAGGAGGTGGAGATGATCGCCCATGACATCATGACACCCAATTACGCGGCGGTGGTTCCCCAGGCACCGCTGCGCGAAGCAGCCCGGCAGATGCAGGACCTGAACGTGGGCATGCTGCCCGTATTCGACGGCAAGCGCCTGATGGGTGTCATCACCGATCGGGATATCGTGATTCGAGCCGTGGCCGCGGGCGCCGATCCACTGACGGCGCCGGTGGCGGACTACATGAGTGAAGGGGCCGCCACCTGCTCGGAGGATTGCGACATTGGCGACGTTGCGCATCTGATGGAGAACCGCCAGATTCGGCGGCTGATCGTCACCAACAGCGACGGCTACCCAGTGGGAATCGTGTCCACCGCGGACCTGGCGACAACCCCGGAGTCGGCGGGCTACGCCGGCGAGGTCTTGCGCGAGGTATCCAAGGCCTGACGCAGGGCCGTGGCGGGCGCCCGCCTAGTTGGCGTTGGTGGGCGGGTTCGGCCGGTCGTCCGCCGCCACCTGCAGGTCGTCGCCTCCTCCCGCCGCCAACAGCGAAGTAACGGGGGGCATGAACGCGCTGATTCGGCGTGGCTTGCCGTTGAGCTTCCAATCGAAGACCACGCTGAACGCCATCAGGCTCTTCACGTAATCCCGGGTTTCACCATAGGTGATGTTCTCGATCCACAAGGCCGCCGGCTGATTGGGGTTCTTGTTCAACCACTCGCTGACCTTGTCCGGGCCGGCGTTGTAGGCCGCCGCGGCCAAGACCGGATTGTCTCCGAAGCGACCCAGGACCTGGCTCAGGTAGGCCGATCCCAAACTGACGTTGGTGTCCACATCGAACAGATCCGCCGTCGAGCCGAGGCGCTGATTCAGAAGCCGCGCGACGCGACGCCCCGTACCCGGCATCAACTGCATCAAGCCCAGCGCGCCCACCCGGGAACGCGCGTCCGGGGCAAAGGCACTTTCCTTGCGGGCCAGGGCATAGAGCAGCGCCGGGTCCACGCCGCGGCTCTGGCCGTAGCGCTCCATGTCCCGGCGATACGGCGTGGGGAACCGCAGGCCCAGGGCATCGTCCAGGCCGGCGCGGTTGGCGCAGTGGATCGCCCGGTCGTACCAGCCCCATTGAGAAGCCAGCACCGCGGCCCGCTTGAGGCCGGTGTTCGACAGCCCGGACACGGCGTGGGTCCATTCCCGGCGCGCCTCGGTGAGGATGCCCAGGCGGAAGAATTCGCGGGCCCGGCGCATGCCCGGCCGCTCGCCCAGGCGGTTCACGGCATCCTGATCATATGTCACCGGGTCGGCGTTCATGCTGTAGGGCATGGCCAGCCGATCCGCCGCCAGGAAACCATAATAGTTGCGATGACCGGCGACCTCGCGGTAGATGGCGTAGGCCTCCTTGTCCCGCCCCAGGCGGTCCAGGGCATAGGCCTTCCAGTACCGCCAATGCAGGGAATCGCGCTCGGAGGCAGGCAGATCCGCCACCGCCGCGACCACATGCTCCCAGTCCTGGGCGGCCAGCGCCGCCTGGGCGGTCCACGACCGCACCTGGGCGTCGCGCACCGAATCGGGCAGTGCCGACAGCCAGGACCACGCTTCCGGGTCACGGCTGTAGGCCGCGCGCAGGGCGATGGTGCGCCGGACCTGCGCGGCATGGGCCTCGGTCAACAGCCCGTCTTTCCGGTACCGGTCCAAGTAGTTCATGGCCTGATCGGCATCGGACCGGGCCAGCCGCTTCAAGGCGTCGACCGCAATGGCCTCGCCGTGGTCGGCGCTGCGCAAGCTGGCTCTGTCGTTCAACAAGGCCACGGGCCGCCGCAGAGCCCGAACCCAAAGCGCCACCCGCTCGCGGGCCTCGCGGGGCAGGCGCCGGGCCAGCACTTGGGCGAGCCCCACGGAGCCGTTCGCCATGGCCTTGTCGACCCGCTGCTGAACGTCTTCGCTCGTCAGGGAATTGCGGCCGTAGAGCACGGCGAAAACCGGATCGCACTGCCGCGGCTGGGAGTAGCCCACATTCCAGAGCCTTTTAGCCTGGGCGATCCAGTGGTCATCAACGCCGTGTACCGCCTTTTGCCCACGCAACTCCAGGCAGCGCAGCACGGTGCTGCCCGTGGGGGCGTAGGCCTGCAGAAACCGGTTCCAGTGGCCCGCGGCCGCCTGCACCTGCAGCCAGTCGGCTCGCAGAATCGCGGCCACCGGAAGGTCGTCGTGATCCCGCAGAAAGGCCGTCACCTGGTCGGCGTCGGCATGAGAGAGGTCGGACCGCAACCGCCAGTACTCGATGTAGGGCCATAGCGGGTAGTCCTTCAGTTGGGCACGCAACCCCGCCACGTCCACCGTCCGGCCGGCGCGGAAATCGTCGTAGGCGTGTTTGAACAGGTCGCGCTGGTGCTGGATGTCCGCCTGGCCGGCCGTCACCGCGCCGGTCCATAGAACTGCAATTACGAGGAGCTGACGAAATCGCATTGGCTATTCTTATCGCGTATTGAGAACGACGGTTGCAAGGAGGCGCTGCCGGGTGCCCGCGGCTTAATGCGCCTTGTTAGAATGCCCACAAAACCGGTTGAAAAGAAAGGGCGAAAACCTAGGGAGACGCTGGCCTGTTCACGCGGCACGCTCGCCTCTGTTTTGCTCATCCGGGCAGGCTCGGGGCTGCCGAATTCCCCACGGTTTCCAACACAATGGATCGGATTGCGGCATGAATCCTTGCGCCACGTCGCAATTAGGCGACAGGTGCCCGCAGGAACCGCCGGGCAGATCACGCTTGCGCGGCGGGTTCGGGGTTGCGATAGTGGAAGTACACCATATGCTCGAGGTGCGCGATGAGCCTATGACCAAGGCCTTGATCCTGCAACCGTTATTCGGCCTCGCCGGGCTGACGTTCCTGGTCTGGATCAGGGTGCTTTGGGTTCGCTATGCCGCACTTCGCCAGGGTCTGCTCAATCTGGGCGACCTGAGACTCGCGCCGGGCTCCGACGCGCCGGAAGCCGTATCCGCCCCGGCCCGAAACCTGGCCAGTCTTTTCGAACTCCCCGTTCTCTTCTACGTTGCCGCGCTGTACCTGTACTTCAGCGATAGCGCCGACGCCCTTGGCCTGGGTCTGTGCTGGACCTTCGCCGCCGCGCGCGCCCTCCACAGCCTCATCCACTGCACCTACAACAACGTGATCCACCGCTTCGCGGCCTATGCCGTGAGCAGCGTGGCGCTGTGGTGGCTATGGCTCCACTTGGCGATGGCGGCCCTTTGAAAGCGGCGTTCATCAATCCGGGATGGCGGATTCAAGGGAATGCAATCTCTTGGGTACACACTGCCCCGATGGAGGGGCCACCATAGAAGGAGCTGCCGTGAAACCATGGCGTAATCGGGTCAAGGCGAAACACAAGGAATCAGGCAATCCGGGGTTGTGGTATATCCCGCGGAGGTCGAAAGACCAGCGCTAGGATTACCCTTTCCGTCCAGATTACCGGGCCGGCAAGGCGGCCAGGCCTTAAGCCAACGCCTTGAGAATATCCATGTGGGACTGATGCCGGTCCCGATCCGGGTCTGTTGCGCCGCGCACTCGCTCCAGGCGGGCCAGGTAGTCGTCCGGCAGGCGGTGATAGCGGGCCCCGTGCAGCACCAGATCCCGGTACCAGGCGAACGGCACCGCGTCTTCGTCGATATAGGCCTCGCGCGCCAGATAACAGAACACCTCCCATACACCGTCTTCGCCCTCCACCGACAAGTCCACGACCTCGTATCCCGGCCCTTCGGCCGCGTCCAGGAAGCGCTTCTCCGAGGGCTCGATTTCGTAGACCACGCCCATCGCCACGTCACCGGCCACGCCGGTGTGGATCAGGTTGCATTTGCCGGAACCGTCCGTGGGGCTGCGCTTGTGGAAGCGCAGCGCGTAACCGGGCAGCCGGGCAACCCCCAGCACCCGGCAAGACGGGGTGCGCCGGCGCAAGCGCTCGGGGTGCATGTTGGAACCGTAGGCGAAGTATTTCAGCATCACGTCGCGATCAGCTTTGGCGATAGGTTTCGAAGAAGCGGGCCAGCCGCCCGCCGGCATCGGTGAGCTCATCCACCCGGGGCAGGAAGACCATCCGGAAGTGGTCGGGATGCGGCCAGTTGAACGCCGTCCCCTCCACCACCAGCAGTTGTTGCTGGCGCAGCAGATCCAGCACCATCCGGCGGTCGTCCCGGATATTGAATCGCTTGGGATCGAGCCGAGGGAACAGATACATGGCCCCGCGCGGCTTCACGCAGCTCACCCCCGGGATGGAGGTAATGAGGTCGTAGGCCAGATCACGCTGCTCGCGCAATCGCCCGCCCGGGCGAATCAGGTCCTGAATGCTCTGATAGCCCCCCAGCGCCGTCTGCACGGCGTGCTGGGCGGGCACGTTGGCGCACAGGCGCATGGACGACAGCATGCCCAGGCCTTCCTGGTAGTCCACGGCCTGATGCCGGGCGCCGCTCAGGAACATCCAGCCGGAGCGGAATCCCGCCACGCGATAGCTCTTGGACAAACCGCTGAACGTCACGAAGAGGACGTCGTCCGCCAGGGAGGCCAGAGGCACGTGCTGAGCGTCGTCGTAGAGGATCTTGTCGTAGATTTCGTCGGCGTAAATGATGAGGCCGTAGCGCCGCGCCAGATCGACGATCTGTTCCAGAACTTCCCGGGAGTACACCGCCCCGGTGGGGTTGTTGGGGTTGATCACCACGATGCCGCGGGTGTGGTCGGTGATCTTGGCCTCCATGTCGGCTATATCGGGGAACCAGTCCGACCGCTCGTCGCAGATATAGTGTACCGGCCGCCCCCCGGACAGCGTCACGGCGGCGGTCCACAGCGGGTAGTCGGGGGCCGGCACCAGCATTTCGTCGCCGTGGTTCAACAAGGCCTGCATGGCCATGACAATCAGTTCGCTGACGCCGTTGCCGAGGTAGACATCCTCCAGAGTGACATCGCGGATGCCGCGCTGTTGGCACTGCTGCATCACCGCCTTGCGCGCCGAGAAAATCCCCTTGGAATCGCTGTAGCCCTGGGCGGTGGGCAGGTTGTGAATCACATCCTGCAGGATTTCGTCCGGCGCCTCGAATCCGAACGGAGCGGGGTTGCCGATATTGAGTTTGAGGATGCGGTGGCCTTCGTCCTCCAGACGGCGAGCCTCTTCCAGGACGGGGCCGCGGATGTCGTAGCAAACATTGGCGAGCTTGTTCGACTTCTTGATGGGCTGCATGAACGCGAAACCTGTGATGGCGGCGGATGATGGAAAACGTTTGATTATAGCGGCATGGCCCGGCTACCAAGAAACCCCCGGCGTGCGGAGGCGCCGATTGCCGCCGGACAATCAGTGGAAGTGGTGCTGCCGGGCCCAGTTGGTAATGGTGGCGCTGATGTCCTCGGGGGCGTCTTCCTGGATGTAATGGCCGGCTCCGCGCAGGAGGTGGACCTCGTGAACCGGGAACAAGGCCTGGAAGCGCTCCCGCTCGCGGGCCCGGAATGCCGGATCGCGATCGCCCCAGAGGATGAGCGTGGGCAGTTCCCGGATACGCTCAAGCCGCTTTTCCACCCCGGCCAGGAAATCGGCCGAGGCTACGATTTCCCGGGGAAACACGCAAATCGGCTCCCGATGTTCGGGTGTGGGGAACGGCCCCCGATACGCCTGCATGACCGCGTGGCTCGGTTTGCGCAGCCGGGTGCCATAGGGAATCAGGGTGTTCACGAAGAAGTTGAAATAACGGATCAACACTCCGCCCACGCCGCCGCCCAGCAACGAGGAAAACCGCTCGAAGTGACGGTCTCCGGTCACCGGCCAGGCCCAGGTATTCCCCAGCACCAGCCCCCGGAAACGGCCGGGATGTCGCCCCGCCACCCACAGCCCGATGGGTCCGCCCCAGTCCTGCATGACCGGAATGACCCCCTGCAGATCCAGCCGGAGCAGTAATTCCTCGATGACGGCGGCATGTTCCGCCGGCGTGAAACCGTACCCGGAAGCAGGGGTGGAAAACCCGAAACCCGGGTAGTCCGGCGCAATGCACCGAAAGCGCCCCCGCAGGTGACGAATCACGTCGCGATACAGGAACGACCAGGTGGGATTGCCATGGAGCAGCAGCAGAACGGGCCCCTGCCCTTCGTCCAGGTAGTGCACACGGCAGCCCCGAATTTCCTCGAAATGGCCGCTGAAGGGGTACAGGTCCCGATCCAGCCAACTGGACTCCAGGTGGCGGTGATGCTGCGATTGCGCCAAGGTTCCGGCCCTCCATGTCGGCTGCGTGTCGCCCGGGATACGTTGCAAGAATCGAACCCGAGCCGAGGCTGCACCTTCGGAGAAGTTTAGACCCTGCCTTAAGGAGACGCTGATACGGATTGGGTCGCAAGACCTGTTGCATCCAAGGTGATCCGACGAACAGGCCGGGATGCGAACCACAGAGGGCACAGAGTCCCACAGAGTAAAAGCAATACGGCTTTGTTTTCGTCAGTGTAACTCTGTGGCCTCTGTGGTTAACGCGCTACACGTCAACGGCCTTGGGGCGTCACCGGATTGTCGGATGACGTTGCCCCAACCGGAGCTGCGTCCCGCGATGCAGTCCATGAGGTCCGTGAGTGATCTGGGCAATGGCCAGGGAAGGCGCCCTGTGAAGACAGCCTATTTGAGGGCGGCCGTACCGAACACCAACAACGGTATGGAGCGCCAGACCAGGATTCGCGGCGATGAGCGCCGCTCCTACACAGCCCGCACTTCCGTAGGAGCGGCGCTCATCGCCGCGAATCCCACGACCCGTGGCTAATGCCGGTGGGCGAGGAACAGCAACCAACTGGCAGCCATCATTCCGTAGGCGCCGACCAGCATCGCGAACAGGGGTACCAGCACCGAAACCCAACCTCCCACCCGGCGCCGTCGCAGGTAGGCGAAGCCGGCCGGCCCGCCCGTGATGGCCAGAAAACCCGCAAGAATGCACCACGGTGAGGCATTGCCGCTGAACAACAGCACCAGCACGATGCCCGCACAAACCAAGCCAAGCAGGCCCCAGGCCTGAAGCAGGCGATCCAGAAACACGGGGTCAGCGGAGCCATCGGACGGCATTGTCGGCCTCTTCCTCAGTCGGCACCCAGGTTCTGCAGGCGTCGAATTCGCAACTGCAGCGGTGGGTGGGTGGCCAGCAGGCTGCTGGCCTTTTCGGAGAAATTCTTCAGCGGATTGACAATGAACAGGTGCTGGGTCGCGCGGTTCACGCCCTTGAACGGTTCGGCGCTGGCGGAAAGCTTCTCCAGGGCTGCAATCAAACCCTGGGGATTCCGGGTCAGGCGCACGCTGGTGGCATCGGCCAGGAATTCCCGCTGGCGGGAAACGGCCATCTGCACCAGCTTGGCGAAAATCGGCGCCAGCACCGCAAACACGAGCAGCAGCACCATGGCGATGCCCGCGCCATCGCGATTGCCGCTGCGGCGGCTGCGGCCGCCACCGCTGTAGAACACCGAACGCGCGGCGACGTCGGCGACCATGGCGATCAATCCCACCATGACACCTACCGCGGTGGCGTAGCGCATGTCGAGATTGACCACATGCCCCATCTCGTGGCCGATCACACCCTGGAGTTCTTCGCGGTTGAGCGTGTCCAGGAGCCCCCGGGTCACGCCAATGGCCGCCTTCCTGGTACTCATTCCGGTGGCGAAGGCGTTCATGGCGGGGGTTTCGATCACGTAAACGGCGGGCTTGGGAATGCCCGCGGCGATGGCCATTTCCTCGACCACGTTGTGCAATTGGGGCTCTTGCTCACGACTCACCGGATGGGCGTCGACGATGCTCAATACGATCTTGTCACCGGCCTGAAGAGTGACCACGCTCCACACGCCGCCCAAAGCGACCAATATTGCCGCCCCTATGATCCCCCAGGCGCTGACGAACCAGACCGTGGGTTGCTGGAGCGCCTGTTGAGACCCCCAGATCTCGATATTCCAGCCGATCAGATACCCCAGCACCCCGCCGATCAGCAGCAGAAAGAAGATCAGCCTGTTGGTGGCTTTGATATTGGCGCGGGAGGCGGCGATGAAGTCCGTGCGGCGCAGCAGCTTGCGCCGGACCCGGGGCCGGCCCGCGGCGGCGCTGCTCAGGGGCGAGCCACACAGCCGGCAGGTCCCGGCGTGGGACCGGTTGGCGGCCCCGCAGTCGGGGCATTGGACGGCGTTATCCTGTTGCATGATAGGGCGCGAAGCGTCGCCGTGGAGTCCGGCTCAGCGCAGATTCACGGCGGGGACTTCGCGCTCCTGGGTCTCGATCTCGAAGTAGGTCTGCTCGCCGAAGCCGAACATGCCCGCCATGATGTTGTTGGGGAAGCTCTGCACGGCGTTGTTGTTGGTCATGACGCTGTCGTTGTAGAACTGCCGGGCAAAGGCGATCTTGTTCTCCGTGCTGGAGAGCTCTTCCATCAGGCTCTGCACGTTCTGGTTCGCCTTCAGGTCCGGATAGTTTTCCATCAGCGCGAACAACCGGCCCAGGGCGCCGCTAAGCTGCTGCTCGGCGCCCATGGCCGCCTCCGGCCCCTGGCCCTCGGTCTGCACGGCGCTGTTGCGGGCCTCGATGACCTGGCGCAGGGTTTCCTGTTCATAGCTCATGTAGTCCTTGACCGTCTCCACCAGGTTGGGGATGAGATCGTGGCGGCGCTTGAGCTGAACGTCGATCTGGTGCCAGGCGTTCTTGACCTGGTTGCGCAGGCTGACCAGGCGGTTGTACATGGCGATCATCCAGGCAACGATGCCGACGATGACCACCAGAACGATGATGCTGGACCAATTCATTCCATTCCCCCTTGATCCGACCCGTGGGCGGGCCTTGGTATTGTCAGGGAGACGCTGAATTATCCCCGCGACCGCGCTGGGGTTACGGCCCAAGAGACCGCACTGCGGTGTTGCGCCGCTTGACCATAGCCGAAGCCATGGTCAAGCGGCGCGCCTACCAGTTCGCCCTCTTGGGCGGAAGCGCGGTCGTGGGAATAATCCAGCGTCTCCCCGACGAGCTTGCCGGAATCCGGCCGGGCGCGCAACGCGCGCCCGGCACGCGGCTACTCGGACTTGCCGCGCTCCCGGGCCACGGCCCGAAAACCGATGTCACCGCGGTAGTAGGCACCGTTCCACTGGATTTCATGGACCAGCTTGTAGGCCCGATCCTGGGCGTCTGCGACAGTGCCTCCCAGGGCGCAGACGCACAGCACGCGACCGCCGTTGGTCACCACCCGGCCGTGTTCGTCGAGCAGCGTCCCCGCGTGGAAGACCTTCTGCCCGGGGACATCGGTTTCGGGCAGGCCCTCGATAACGTCACCCTTGCGGTAACTGCCCGGATAGCCGCCGGCCGCCATCACCACGCCCAGGCCCACACGGGGATCCCACTCGCATTTGGCTCGATCCAGCGTTCCGTCCACCGCGGCTTCACACAGGTCCACCAGGTCCGACTCCAGGCGCAGCATGATGGGCTGGGTTTCGGGATCACCCAACCGGCAGTTGTATTCCAGCACCTTGGGCGTGCCGTCGGCGGCGATCATCAAGCCGGCATAGAGGAAGCCCGTATAGCGGTATCCATCCTCGGCCATGCCGCGCACGGTGGGTTCGATCACCTCGCGCATCACCCGGTCGTGCAAATCCGGGGTAACCACGGGCGCCGGTGAATAGGCGCCCATGCCGCCGGTGTTGGGACCCTGGTCGCCCTCGTCGCGGGGCTTGTGATCCTGGGAGGTGGCCAGGGGCAGGATGTGCTCGCCGTCGACCATGACGATGAAGCTGGCCTCCTCGCCGGCAAGAAACTCCTCCACCACCACCCGGGCGCCGGCCTCCCCGAAGGCCTCGCCTTCGAGCATGTCCTCGGCGGCCAGCAGCGCCTCGTCGACGGTGCGCGCCACCACCACGCCCTTGCCCGCGGCCAGGCCGTCGGCCTTGACCACGATGGGCGCACCCTTGTCACGGATGTAGTCCCTGGCCTCGCCCAGATCGGTGAAGACTCCGTATTCGGCGGTGGGGATACCGTGGCTGGCCAGGAAATTCTTGGTGAAGGACTTCGATCCTTCCAACTGGGCGGCGCCCATGCTGGGCCCGAAGCAGCGCAGGCCCGCTTCGCGAAAAGCATCGACCACGCCCGCCACCAGCGGGGCCTCCGGCCCAACGATGGTCAGGCCGATCTCATTGGACCGGGCGAAATCCACCAATGCCGGAATATCCGCGACTCCGATCTGGACGTTTGCACACTTGGGCTCGCGGGCAGTGCCGGCGTTGCCCGGGGCAACGTAGACCTGGTCGACCCGGGCCGAGGCGGCCGCCTTCCAGGCCAAGGCGTGCTCGCGGCCGCCGCTGCCGATAATGAGTACCTTCATGTTTTACCTCCGGACAGAGCCGGTTAATGCCGGAAATGGCGCATGCCGGTGAACACCATGGCGATGCCGTGTTCGTCGGCGGCGGCGATGACTTCCTCGTCGCGGATGGAACCGCCGGGCTGAATCACCGACTTGATGCCAACCTCGGCGGCCTGATCGATGCCGTCGCGGAACGGAAAGAAGGCGTCGGAGGCCATGGCCGCACCGTCTACGGGCAGCCCCGCCTCGGCGGCCTTTTCGGCGGCGATCCGGGCACTGAAGACCCGCGCCATCTGGCCGGCACCGACCCCCACCGTCTGGCCGTCGCGGCCATAGACGATGGCGTTGGATTTCACGTAGCGGGCCACTTTCCAGACGAACAGCAGATCCCGCATCTCGGACTCGGTGGGAGCCCGCTTGGTCACAACCTTCAGATCCGATTCCGGGACTTCGGCGATGTCGCGATCCTGCACCAGCAGGCCGCCGCAGACACGCTTGTAATCCCAGCCGGGCACACGTTCCGCGCCCCACTCGCCGCAGGCGAGCAGCCGCACGTTTTTCTTGGCCGATACGGCCTGAGCCGCCTCCAGATCCACATCCGGGGCGATGATCACTTCGACGAACTGGCGCTCCACGATGGCCTGGGCTGTCTCGGCGTCCAACACGCGGTTGAAGGCGATGATGCCGCCGAAGGCCGAGGTGGGATCCGTGGCGAAGGCCCGATCATAGGCCTCCAGGATATTGGCGCCCACGGCCACGCCGCAGGGGTTGGCGTGCTTGACGATCACGCAGGCCGGCTCGACGAAGCTCTTTACGCATTCCAGCGCGGCGTCCGTATCGGCCACGTTGTTGTACGAAAGCGCCTTGCCCTGGATCTGGCGGGCGGTGGCCACGGAGGGCTCGGCGGCGTTGCGCTCCCGGAAGAAGGCGGCGCGCTGGTGCGGATTCTCCCCGTAGCGCATGTCCTCCACCTTCTGGAACTGCAGGTTCAGGGTGTTGGGGAAATCGCGGGGCTCGCGGCGGGCATTGAGCCGGCCCAGATAATTGGCGATGGCGCCGTCGTAGCGGGCGGTGTGTTCGAAGGCCTTCACGGCCAGCTCGAAGCGGATCTCGGCGCCCACGCCGGCGTTGCTGGCCAGTTCATCCAGCACGTTTTCGTAATCGCGGGGATCGGTAACCACGGTCACGTCCGCGTGATTCTTGGCCGCGGCCCGAACCATGGCGGGACCGCCTATATCGATATTCTCCACCGCGTCCTCGAAGCTGCAGTCCGGGCGCGCCACGGTCTGCTCGAAGGGGTACAGATTGACCAC
Source organism: uncultured Gammaproteobacteria bacterium (assembly GCA_963711725.1). Classification (GTDB taxonomy): domain Bacteria; phylum Pseudomonadota; class Gammaproteobacteria; order Nitrococcales; family Aquisalimonadaceae; genus CAVQFO01. The sequence continues at coordinate 42,182 of CAVQFO010000027.1, forward strand.
CAGCATGTCGATAGGGTCGATGCCCTGCTCGCTCATCACCTGATCGTCGGTGCCGCGACGCCCCAGCAAACCGCCGTGAATCTTGGGGTGCAGCGTCTTGACGCGGCCGTCCATGATCTCGGGGAAACCGGTATGCCCGGAGACTTCGGCCACCTCGACCCCCGCTTCATGCAAGGCACGGGCGGTGCCGCCCGTGGACAGGATCTTCACGCCCTGCTGGCTCAGGGCCCGGGCGAATTCCACGATTCCGGTCTTGTCGGAGACGCTGATCAGGGCGCGTCGGATCGGCCGCAGTCCGGCATTGGAGGTCATGCGCTACTTCCTTCGATTGCGTTGGGCGGGTGGCACGAACAACGCCGGACGGGCCTCGCGGATTCGGAGACGCCGCCGACGTGCTGTCGGGCCGGCATTATAGCGGATCTGTTCGGGGATGTCGGGGGGACCGACGGGCTGTCTGCCCGGCGAGGATGCCGGTTCAGTCTTCGATGTTGTACTGCTGCAGCTTCTTGCGCAGGGTGCCGCGATTCAGCCCCAGGATGCGGGCGGCCTTGGTCTGATTGCCGCCGCAGTAGCGCAGAACCGACTCCAGCAGCGGCACCTCCACCTCGGCCAGAACCATGCGGTACAGATCAGTGCACTCATGGCCGTCCAGGCAACGAAAATATTCCATCATGGCCTCGCTCACGCAGGCCCGGATGGGCCCCACCTTGGAGGCGTCCGATTGTTCCGATTCGGAATTGTGCACTACCGCGTACTGGCTCACAGCGTTTTTACCTCGGCAAATCCAGGTCACAGGTGAAACAGGTGGCATCGCCAACTCGGCATCCAGCAGGTTGATCGAATGCAACAGGCCTGGGGCCGCTTTACGCGGTCTGTTTCGTCCGTGGAGTGGAAGACACGGCGCCATTCTCGCAGCAGGGAAAACGGCTCGGAGTCTTCTCGAGGCCCGGCAGCCCTTTCAGGTTAGCCAACCGCAGGCATTTTTCTAGCCCCCCGTCGCAGGTGTCCGACAGACGGGGGATTCCCGACGCCGCGGACGGGCCGGAGATCATAACGCCAAACGGGTCGGCGATTAAAGCGGGCACGGGCCACCGCGTGAATTGCTTCGCATGAACCGCACCCGCTGCCGGAGGAGCTCCCCGCGGACACCGACCATCACTTCACTTCAAATCGATATTGATCGGCTCCGGTTCCCGGGTCCTTGATGATCAACCGTGCTGCCACGGGCCGCTGAGGCGGCATGCCGTCCGCCAACGCATCCTTCAACTCATCATCGCTCAGGTACTGGCGCGGATGAAACCAGCGACTACCCGTTTCCCGTCCACGGGCATCCATCAGGGTGAGCTTGAGCAGCGGATAGGGTTGTGGAAAGGGCGCCTCGTTCACCAGCAGTGCCTTGGCCAGCAGGGCGTTCTTGGTCTGCGGGGCGGCGGTGACATCGCTGCGCAGGATCCGGATCTGACTGACATCCTTGCGAAGGGGAAGATCGCAGCCGAGTTGCGAGCACATGAATTCCAGCCACGGCCGAGCCTCGGGATAGCGGGCCAGATCCGCGCGCATGAAATAGGTGTACTGAAAGACCAGCAGCACGGTCAGCAGCAGCACGCCAAGGGACCATAGCAGTGTCCGCCCGGGGTGATACGGCTGCTCGACCCCGCCCTCGGGCAGCTCGGGCTCCAGCTCCATGCCCCAATAGCCGGCGTCCGAGCGATTCGGTTTGCCAAGCTCCGCGGGCGCCTCATCGTTCGGCGCCAACCCCGGCAAATCGGGCTGACTCAGGTCCACGTCGTCGTCTCTGCCCGCGGTCAACAGCGGTTCCGACTCGACCGCTTCCGGCTCCGATTCGGGTTCGGGCTCGCGTTCGAGGTTCGGCTCCAGCGCCTGGGGCGGCACCGGCGGCTCGGATTCGGGTTCATGGGAGACCACGCGAAATTCGTCGACCAGGGCGCCTTCGTCGTCGATGGCCTCGCCCAGGTCGGTGGCGGCGTCGGGCGGGCCCACCAGCTCATCCATTTCCGCAGCCGGGCCGGTGCCCTCCTCTTCGCTTTCCGAGGCCGGGACCTCAGGCTGTTTCGCGTGTTCGGCGGCCCGGGCACGCGCGGCATCCACGCCACTCTTCCAAGCACTGCCGTAGCGATCCACATCGAGGTTTTCGGGGAGGGCGTCGGTTACGGTGGCCAGCGCGTTGAACACATGCTGGCACATGCAGCAGCGCACACGGCCGCCAGCCTGCCGCAGTTGCTCCGGGGTGATCCGGAACAAGGTCGCGCATGTAGGGCACTGGGTATACATCAACGCGCACCGTCCAGAAGGGTAATCAACCGCCTCGACAGTCGCTCGGCGGTGCGCCCATCATAGCCCAAAGTCGAAATCGGGCGCCCGTCTCTCAGCATCGCGTTCCGTGCAGCATGATCCAGCCGCCCTTCTGCGCCGGCTCGCCCCAGGCCACCGCGTCGCCATAGGCCTGCCGCACGGCCTCGGCCTGATCGGCGAGAATGCCCGACAACGCCATGACCCCGCCGGGCCGCACGGCGGCGATAAGCACGGGCGCGAGATCGATCAGTGTACCGGCGAGAATATTGGCCACCAGAATATCCGCCTGCCAGGAGGCCCCGCCATCCGCCCCGTGCAGGCTGAGGCGCTGGGCCACGCCGTTGCGTTCGGCGTTTTCGGCGCTGGCGGTCAGCGCCTGGGGGTCATTGTCCACGCCAACCGCCTCTTCGGCCCCCAGCAGCAGGGCGGCAATGGCCAGCACCCCCGAGCCGCATCCGAAATCCAGCACGCGCTGACCAGCGGGATCGATACGGTCCAGCCATTCAAGGCACATCGCCGTAGTCGCGTGGGTCCCCGTTCCAAAGGCCAGCCCGGGGTCCAGGCGCAGATTCACCGCCTTGGGATCGGGCGGTTCCACGTTGGTGGGACAGACCCACAGGCGCCGCCCGAAGCGCATGGGATGGAAATCGTCCATCCACGCCCGCTCCCAGCAGCGGTCCTCCAGAATCTCGGCATGCCATTGTTCGGGGGAAGCGCCCAGCGCGCTGTGTACGGCCGCGAGCAAGGGCACCGGATCCGTGCCGTGCTCGAACAGGGCATTGACCTTGGCCTGCCGCCACAGGGGCGCCTGGCCAACGCCGGGTTCCAAAACGGGGGGGCCGCCGGGATCCAGGTAACTCACGGACATGGCGCCCAGATCCTCCAACACCGTTTCGATGCCGGGGACTTCGCTGTCGCGTGCCAGAAAGGAAATCTGCACAAATGGCATGGATTCGAAAGAGTTGACGGCAAAGGGCAGAGAATAGCATGCCCCCGGAGCCTCAACTATGCCCGAGCCGTGGCCCGCGCGGGTTCAGTGATCGGAAGCGACGCAGGAAGCGGCCTGCTCCCGTGTGAAGAACTGCCTGCCGCGCAGGAACCCGGCTTCGAGGGAGGCGTTGACCGTTTTCACCCGACCGTTGTCATGCCGTTCGGCGACGATGCACTCAGGGAGGCCATCGAGGCAATGATAGGGCGCCGGCGAACCGTTGGCGGTAAGGGCGGGATAGACATCGCCGGTCTCGAGATTCCGGAAGGCGGGGCAGAATCCGCGGCAAGCGTTATTCTGACTGACGCCGCCGGTATGCCGGTAGGCAAAGTTTTCGCGTCGCAGCTGCCTGTCTGTCATGACCCTGGACATGTGGGACATCTCCAAGCGGGTTTCCCCCGCGCACGTGGCCCGGATACATTTCAGGCCCCCTTTCGGGACCCGCAAAACCATATGCTGCAGTGCACACTGCGCGGAATTATAGGGACATTTGACGAGAAGTCCAGACGGGGCACGGTGAATCCCGGTCTGCGTATTCCCCACCGTGCCCCGGGAAGGCGCGGTGGGGAATGCTTGCGGGCCCTAAAACTTGGGCTTGACCTCGGCGCTTCGGAAGCGTTCCACGGCCAGCTTGATCTCTTCCTTGGCCGCGGCCGCGTCCTTCCAGCCCTGGATCTTGACCCACTTTCCGGGCTCCAGGTCCTTGTAGTGCTCGAAGAAGTGCGTGATCTGGTTGAGCAGCAGTTCGGGCAGATCGTTGGGCCCCTGAATGCCCTTGTACATGCCGCTGAGCTTGTCCACCGGCACCGCCAGCAGCTTGGCATCCTCGCCGGATTCGTCGGTCATCTCCAGCATGCCGATGGGGCGGCAGCGGACAACGGAACCAGTGATCACGGGGACTGGGGTGATCAGCAGCACGTCGGCGGGATCGCCGTCGTCGCACAGGGTGTGAGGGATGTAGCCGTAGTTGCAGGGATAGTGCATGGCGGTGGCCATGAAGCGATCCACAAACATGGCGCCGGTGTCCTTGTCCACCTCGTACTTCACCGGCTCCCCGCGCAGCGGGATTTCGATGATGACGTTGATGTCGTCCGGGACGGCCTTGCCGGTGCTCACGCGATCCAGATTCATGAAAATACCTCCCTTGAAGCAGTAGTGTGTCCGGACGCTTCCACCACGACCCCGAAACTCGGCGGCCAATGGTCTATGGTTTAAGGTGACATTGATTTATGTACGCGTCCGCCACCGCGACTACCCAGATGACCAAAACAGACCTGAGCGCGGACGCGTAAATAAATCAATGTCACCTTAAAGAGACGCTGAGCCGTTCCCACCACCGGGAGGGCTCGGCGTCTCCTTGAGGAAGCTGAAGAAGTGGCCCGCTCGCACGGACGACTTCCTCAGCACCCCATCGGGCGGGGCGGATTATATAGCATTCAGGCTATAGCTGCCCTCCCCGGAAGGAAAACGGTTCATATCACAAGCCAAACGGTGTCCCACCGGGGTCGGCGGGCATGCGGTTGCTTATGATGCGAGCCGCCGCACCCCAATAAGAAGGAGAGCGTCCGTATGACAGCGGTTTTGCTACCACCCGCACTGGGAGTCGGGGGCCTGATCATCGCCATGTTCATCTACGCGATGGTCAAGCGTTACCCCATCGGCACGGGCAAAGTCCCGGAGATCGGCGAGATAATTCATCGGGGCGCCATGGTATTCCTGCGGCGGGAATACTCCATGTTGGCAATTTTCACCGCGGTGTTGATCGTCCTGCTCTGGATGTTCCTGGGTCCGCGCACGGCGGTGGCCTGCGCGGCCGGCGCCGGCTGCTCGGCCCTGGCTGGCTACATCGGCATGAACACGGCCACCCGCGCCAACTTCCGCACCACCGCCGCCGCCCACGATCAAGGCCCGGCCGCGGCCTTGTCGGTGGCGTTCTTCGGCGGCTCCATCATGGGGCTGTCGGTGGCCTCCCTCGGTCTGTTGGGGCTGGGCCTGCTCTACTACTTCTTCGGCGGCGATCCGGAGACGGCCAACGCCATTCACGGCTTCGGCATCGGCGCTTCAAGCGTCGCCCTGTTCTCCCGCGTGGGCGGTGGCATCTATACCAAGAGCGCCGACGTGGGCGCTGATCTGGTAGGCAAGGTGGAAGCCGGAATCCCCGAGGACGATCCCCGCAACCCCGGCGTAATCGCCGACAACGTGGGCGACAACGTGGGCGACGTGGCCGGCATGGGCTCGGACATCTTCGAATCCTACTGCGGCGCCATGATCGCCACCATCGCCATGGCCTCGGCGGCGCGTATCAGCGAAATCGCACCCCTTGGCGCACGCAGCGACTTGATGTTCCTGCCCCTGGCCCTGGCCTCGGCGGGCCTGCTCTGCTCCATCGCCGGCATTCTCGCCGTGAAGCTCAGCGCCGGAAGTGCGCCGGACAAGGCGCTGCGCACGGGAACCATCGGCGCCACCATCCTGTTCATGATCGCCGCCTACTTCGTGATCGCGGGCCTGGATGTCAGCGCCTATGTCTGGGGCGCGGTGCTGGCCGGTGCCTTTGGCGGCATCATCATCGGCCTGGTCACCGAGTACTACACCGGCGGGGCGCCCGTGCGGGCCATTGCCCGGGCCGGCGAAACCGGCCCGGCCACGGTAATGATCACCGGCCTGGCCACAGGCATGCAGTCGGTCGCCATTCCCATCCTGACCATCTGCGGCATCATCTACGTGGCAAACGCCCTGGTGGGCCTCTACGGCGTGGGCATCGCCGCCGTGGGCATGCTCTCCACGGTGGGCATCACCATGGCCATCGACGCCTACGGTCCGGTGGCGGACAACGCCGGCGGCATCGCCGAGATGGCGGAACTGGGCGAGGACACCCGCAAGATCACGGACTCGCTGGATGAGCTGGGCAACACCACAGCGGCCATCGGCAAGGGTTTCGCCATCGGCGCCGCCGCCCTGGCGGCACTGGCGATCATCACGGCCTACGTGGAAACCGTCCAGCTGCACGTGCAGAACTTCAACCTGGAACTGGGCAACCCCAACGTGCTGATCGGCCTGTTCATCGGCGGCATCATCCCCTTCCTGATCGCCTCGATGACAATGACGGCCGTGGGGGACGCGGCGTTCGAGATGATCCACGAGATCCGACGCCAGTTCCGGGAGATCCCCGGCCTCATGGAGGGGACCGCCGAACCGGATTCCGACCGCTGCGTGGACATCGCCACCACGGCGGCACTCAGGAAAATGGTGCTGCCCGGCGTGCTGGCGGTTGCCGCTCCGGTGGTAGTCGGTTTCGGTATCAGCGCTGCCGCGCTGGGCGGCATGCTCGGCGGCGCGCTGCTGGGCTGCGTGCTGTTGGCGCTGATGATGTCCAACGCGGGCGGCGCCTGGGACAATGCCAAGAAGTACGTGGAGAAGGGTAACTACGGCGGCAAGGGCTCGGATGTCCACCGGGCTGCCGTTGTGGGCGACACCGTGGGCGATCCGTTCAAGGATACGGCCGGTCCGTCCATGAACATCCTGATCAACGTGATGGCAATCGTCAGTCTGGTGATCGCGCCGCTGTTGGGATAGATGGCTTTCGCGGCGGCGAGCGCCGCTCCTACACGGGGTTCGAACGACTCGTAGGAGCGGCGCTCGCCGCCGCGAATCTCCGGCCCGATCATTCTTCAAGCATGGTGCAACCCACGAAGCACACGAAGAAAAAAGCCTCTCCCTAATCGAAAACGGAGTCGCGCAATCGCTGGGATTCCGTCACCTAAAAACCTTCGTGTTCCTTCGTGATCCCTTCGCGACCTTCGTGTCCCGAAGCGATTATCAAACCTCAAACGCAGGCAGTTTCTTCTCCACCAGTTCGTTCTTCAGGTGCACGTAATAGGGCAGGCCGTTGCGGTAGGGCGGATAATCCTCGCCCTCGATCAACGGCTGGAAATATCGCCGCCCCGCCTCGGTAACCCCGAAGCCGTCCTCGGTGATGTACTCCGGCGGCATCTTGCGCTCCACGTTCGCCACTTCGGCCAACGCCACTTTGCCGATTTCCCAGCGATACGGGTGGTCGGAGGTGCGCACCACCGTGGGCATGATGGCGTTCTCGCCGGCCAGGGCGAATTCCACTGCGGCCCGGCCCAGGGCATAGGCCTGTTCCACGTCCGTGCGCGAGGCGATGTGCCGGGCGGCACGCTGCAGATAGTCGGCCACGGCGTAGTGGTATTTATAGCCGTGGGCCTCCTTGCACATCTCCGCAATCACCGGCGCCACGCCGCCGAGCTGCTTGTGGCCGAAGGCATCCGCGCCACCCATCTCGGAAAGAAACTTGCCGTCCTGATTGCGCGCACCCTCGGAAACCACCACCACGCAATAACCGTATCGCTCGACGCAGTCCTGGACCCGGGCCAGGAAGGCCGATTGATCCAGCGGCACTTCGGGCAGGAGGATGATATGCGGCGGGTCGCCCTCCTTCTCGGCCGCCAGGGCCGAGGCCGCGGCGATCCAACCGGCGTGGCGGCCCATGACTTCCAGCACGAACACCTTGGTGGAGGTCTCGGCCATGGAGGCCACATCCAGGCCCGCCTCGCGGGTGGACACGGCCACGTACTTGGCCACGGAACCGAAGCCGGGACAGCAGTCGGTCACCGGCAGATCATTGTCCACCGTCTTGGGCACGCCGATGCAGGTGATGGGATAACCCATGCGCTCACCCAATTGCGAGACCTTGTGGGCCGTATCCTGGGAATCGCCGCCGCCGTTGTAGAAGAAATAGCCGATGTCGTGGGCCTTGAAGACCTCGATCAGGCGCTCGTACTGGGCCCGGTTTTCATCCAGCCCCTTGAGCTTGTAACGGCAGGAACCGAAAGCGCCGGACGGCGTATGCCGCAGCGCGGCTATGTCCTCAGCGGATTCCCGGGAGGTGTCGATCAATTCCTCGTGCAGGGCGCCGAGAATGCCGTTGCGTCCGGCGTACACCGTGCCGATGCGGTCCGGATTGGCGCGTGCGGCTTCGATCAAACCGCAGGCCGATGCGTTGATGACGGCGGTCACGCCGCCGGACTGGGCGTAGAAGGCGTTCTTAGGAGCCATGGCGTCCCTCTCTCGGCTGAATCCCGACGCGCGCCGGGCGAAGGTTCGCGCGTCACGCGCAAGTGGAAACCGAACCGCCGGGAGCGTTGTGCGCGCTCCCGGCGGAACCGGGCGGTAGCATATCCGAAAACGGATCACCCCTGAACCGGGCGCGATCCGGCCTGCTTGCAATCAGGTGGTCTTGCGGGAGCGGGCCTTTGCCGTTTGCGGCTCAAGGGTCGGCTGCCGGTAGAGATAATCGCGTGTCTTCGGCCCGGCCAGCAGACTGGGCGAGAGCTGAAACTGGAACACCACCAGATCGCTCCAGCGGAACGAGTTCTCGGAGGCCGCCAGGTAGAATTCCCACATCCGGCAGAAGCGTTCGCCCTTCTTCTCGACCACTTGCTCGCGCATGGCCTGGAACCGGCGCTGCCACTCGGCCAGGGTCTTGGCGTAGTGCTCGCGCAGCACCTCCACGTCCCATGTGCGCAAGTGGGTTTTCTCCAGGGCGCTCAGCACCTCGGACATGGCCGGAACATAACCACCCGGGAATATGTACTTCCGAATCCAGGGATTGGTGGATCCCGGCGGCGTGGTGCGGCCGATGGTGTGGATCAGGGCGACGCCATCTTCCGGCAGCAGCGAACGGACCTTGCGGAAGTAGGTTTCATAGTAGGGCGCGCCCACGTGTTCGAACATGCCCACGCTGACGACGCGGTCGTAGTGGCCCTGATGGTCCCGGTAATCCTCCAGCCGGATATCCACCTTGTCCTCCAGGCCGCGTTCGCGGACACGCTGGCGCGCGACGCGATGCTGCTCCTCGGACAAGGTCAGTCCGGTCACGGACACGCCGGCCTGTTCCGCCAGATAGATCGCCATGCCACCCCAGCCGCAGCCGATATCCAGCACCTTCTGGCCGGGTTCCAGCTGGAGCTTGCGGCGGATATGTTCAAGCTTCGCCCGCTGGGCCTGCTCCAGGGTGTGCACGCCTTCCGCGAAATAGGCGCAGGAATACTGCATGTCGGCATCCAGAAAATGCCGAAACAGGAATTCATCCAGATCGTAGTGATGGGCCACATTGCGGCGGCTCTTCTTGGTCCGGTTCCACTGCTGGATCGGCCGCATGGCCATCGTCAACAGGCGCTTGAAGCCGGTTTCTTCCTCCTCGGGGAAGTTGCGCATCAGAATCTCCAGCAGATCGGAGATCGTGCCCTCGGCCACATCCCACATTTCATCCATGTAGGTCTGGCCCAGCATGAATTCCGGGTCCATGGCGATCTTGCGGATCGCCGACGAATCGTTGATCCGCCAGACCACCTGCGGGCGCCCGCGCCCGAAACGTTGGCGCCGGCCGCCCGGGTATTCCAGTTCCAGCGTGCCCTGGCGAATGTGGGACTGCAGTAGCTTTTCAAGCATCGCCGTTTCTCCTTGATGGCTCGTCGGCTTCCGGGCGATAACGCCGTCCGCCGCGCTTCACGGCCCTGGAGCCGGTGCGCAGCCACGGGTTGGACACCCCTTGCGTTGCCCGTTCTTAAAAAAGATAGTCCGTAAAGCTATTGCGGCCAAATCGGCCACTTCCAAGACGCTGGGGAGAACCCCAGCCGCGTCCGCGGCGCCGTTCGGCGGTTCCTATGTTGCGGGCCGGCGCCGAAAGCGAAGGACACCCAGGGCCGCCGATCGCGTTTTTTGCGTACAATCGGGCCGGTCGGGGCGAACCGCGAACAGGCGCCCGACGACACCCGTACTTCGAAACCAGGGCGATGACGACTCGATGCTGAATACGTTTCGGATTCTCGTGGAACTGTGCATGCTGCGGCGGGCGCCGCAGGACCTGCCTTATTCCCCTGTCCTCCTGGGCCTGCTGGTAATCGCCGACGCCGCGGTCACGTTCCCCGCGCTGAGGGGCACGGGCGCGGGCCCTGGCGCCGGCGCGGAAACAGTGTTCATCCTGGGATTCGGCATGCTCTTCATCTACGCCGCGCTGCACTACCGGGATCTGGGTAACCGTTTCGTGCAGACGGCAGCCGCCATGTTCGGCACCGATGCCCTGTTGACCTTGATCGCCCTCCCCCTGATTGGAAATCTGCCACCGCATGGCGCGGGGGCGCCTCAGGGGGCGGGCGCCGGGACCATCGGAGCGCTGGTCCTCGTCCAGCTCTGGACCATCTTCGTCATCGGCCACATCTGGCGGCATGCGTTCAATACACGGTTCTCGGTGGGGACCCTGCTGGCTCTGGGGTATACCTTTGCATCCGTGATCCTGAGCTCGGCCTTGTTTTCCTGACGAGACCCGGGCGGCGCGCCTGTAGCACAATAGCCGGACACGGCAACGACAACGAACGGAACGGCATGCACATCCATATACTCGGCATCTGCGGCACATTCATGGGCAGCCTGGCGCTGATCGCGCGGGAGGCCGGCCATCGGGTGACCGGTTCCGACGCCAATGTCTACCCGCCCATGAGCGACATGCTGCGCGAGCAGGGCATCGAACTCATGGAAGGCTACGCCCCCGAGCATCTGGATCCGGCACCGGACTGCGTGATCGTGGGCAACGCCATGAGCCGCGGCAACGCCGCCGTGGAGTACATGCTGGATCGCGGCATGGACTACCGCTCGGGGCCGCAATGGCTGGCGGAGAACGTATTGCACGACCGTTGGGTGCTGGCGGTCAGCGGCACCCACGGCAAGACCACCACCGCCAGCCTGTTGGCCTGGCTGCTGGAGGACGCGGGATTGCACCCGGGTTTTCTCATCGGCGGCGTTCCCGGCAATTTCGCCGCCTCCGCCCGCCTGGGCCGCGACCCGTTCTTCGTTATCGAGGCCGACGAATACGACAGCGCGTTTTTCGACAAGCGCTCCAAATTCGTCCATTTCCGGCCGCGCACGTTGATCGTCAACAACATCGAATTCGACCACGCCGACATCTTTCCGGACCTGGCCGCCATTCAGCGGCAATTCCACCACCTGGTGCGCACGGTGCCGGGAAACGGCCTGATCATCGCCAACGGCGACCAGGCCAGCGTGGCCGAAACGCTGAATATGGGCTGCTGGACGCCGATCGAGCGCTTCGGGACAGGCGAGCAGTGTGACTGGCACCTGAGATCGACGGGCGCGGACGCCCGGAATTTCTCCGCCACCGGGCCCGATCAGGCTCCGCTGGCGGTACACTCGCCGCTGGCCGGCGAACACAACGCATCCAACGCCCTGGCCGCGCTCCTCGCGGCGCGCCACGTGGGCGTGCCGCTGGCCCAAGGCATCGATTCCCTGCAACGATTCGCCGGAATCAAGCGGCGCATGGAATTGCGCGGCGAGGTGGCCGGCATCCGGGTTTACGACGATTTCGCCCATCACCCCACGGCCATCGCCCTGACCCTGACCGCCGCCCGAAACCAGATGCAGGGAGGGCGCCTGTTCGCCGTTCTGGAACCGCGATCCAACACCATGAAGCTGGGCGTCCATCGTGCCGCGCTTCCCGACAGCCTGCGCCCGGCCGACCGGGTCGTGCTCTACCAACCGCCGGGCATTGGCTGGCCGGTCCGTGAAGTCTCCGATGCACTGGGCAAGAACGCCGCCACGTACGAAGACCTGGACCAGTTGATCGCAAGCCTGGTCGACCAAACCCGGCCGGGCGATACGGTATTGATCATGAGCAACGGCGGGTTCGGCGGCATCCACGGCAAACTGCTGGCGGCACTGGCCCAAACACACGGCTCGGAGGCACAGGCATGAACCCCGCCGATGACGCAATCACTCTGGCCTTCACGGGCGCATCCGGCGCCCAGTACGGGCTGCGGCTGCTGGAATGCCTGCTGCGGGCCGAACGCGAGGTTCATCTGCTGATTTCAGACCCGGCCCGGGTGGTCATCGGCATGGAAACCGACTTCACGCTGCCCGGGCGAAACGCCGATGCCCGCCGCTATCTGGCAGAGCGATTCGGCGTCGCCGAGCACCGGCTTCAGTTGTTCGGCCAACAGGAATGGACGGCGCCGGTCGCCTCCGGTTCCGGCGCCCCGAAACGAATGGTCATCTGCCCCTGCACCTCCGGCACCCTGGCTTCAGTGGCCGCGGGCACCAGCAACAACCTGATAGAACGGGCCGCGGACGTGGTGCTCAAGGAGCAGGGCCAGCTCATTCTCGTGCCCCGGGAGATGCCGTTCTCCGCTATCCATCTGGAGAACATGCTGAAGCTCGCCCGGATGGGCGTGGTAGTCATGCCGCCCAGCCCGGGGTTCTATCATCGGCCCAAGAGCGTCGAAGACATGGTGGACTTTGTCGTGGCACGGGTGCTGGACCACCTGGGGGTGGAGCAGGAGTTGGCGCCGCGGTGGGGCCAATGAAAGATCGGCGAGAGATGTCGCGCAACTTGGTTTGTCGGATTACGCTTCGCTAATCCGACCTACCTGGCATGATGGGTTTCGCTTGCACTCTACCCGTCCACATCCAGAGGCACTTGCCTCGAATCTGGCGCCTCTTACCCGCCGTTGGTGGCGCCGAGCACGGGTGCAAATGAAGGTCCGAGCCGCGAAGCGGGCGGGCAATGGATTGCCCGCGTGGGGCTCCAGCACACGGACGTGCTGTGGGCCCACCGCCTTCATTTGCACCCGCGCGCAGGGAACCCGAAGGGCGACATCCCAGGGTGCCTTTTCTTTGGGTTACGTTTATGGGAAGCCCGAAGCCTCCATACGCAGCCGCGTTGCGGTCTGAGAGGCCTCCGTGGTAGGCGCGCCGCGAAGCGGCACAAGACGATCCCATGCAATGTTGATGGGATTAGCGAAGCGTAAGCCGACAAGAGACGTTGCGGCTTCGCCGGATTGGTGGGTTACGCTTCGCTAACCCACCCTACATCTGATGAGGCACCCGCGGGTTTGCCTCATCGGCCGATCTTGTGAAACACCCGCTCCGCCGCGTCCAGGGTGAAATCGATTACCGAATCATCGTGGGCGATGGACACGAAGCCCGCCTCGAACGCCGACGGCGCGAGGTAGACGCCCTCTTCCAGCATCCCGTGGAAGAACCGTTTGAACGCTTCGGCGTCGCAGGCCATGACCTGCTCGTAACCCGCCACCCGTTCCTGATCGGTGAAGAACAGGCCAAACATGCTGCCGGCGCGGTTGGTTGTGAATGCCCTGTCGGCGGCCCGAGCCCGTTCCTCGAGGCCCTGAGTCAGGCGCTGGGCGGCCGCTTCCATTCCTTCGAAGACGCCCGGCCGCGAAATCACTTCCAGGGTCTTCAGGCCGGCCGCGGTGGCGATGGGATTCCCCGAAAGCGTGCCGGCCTGATACACCGGCCCCAGGGGCGAGATGTGTTCCATGATCTCCCGACGGCCGCCGAAGGCGCCCACGGGCATGCCGCCGCCGATGACCTTGCCCAGGCAGGTCAGGTCCGGTGTGACCCCGTATCGCGCCTGGGCGCCGCCCAGGGCCACCCTGAAGCCGGTCATCACCTCGTCGAAGATCAACACGCTTCCGTGCTCGGTGCACAGCTCCCGCAGACCGGCGAGGAATCCCTCCTCGGGCGGGATGCAGTTCATGTTGCCGGCCACTGGTTCCACGATCACGGCGGCGATCTGATGGCCGTGGCGGCGGAAGGTTTCGCGGACCTCTTCAAGGTCGTTGTAGGTCAGCGTGATCGTGTCGCGCACCACCGCCTCGGGCACGCCCGGCGAGGTGGGTACGCCATGGGTGAGAGCGCCCGAACCGGCTTTCACCAGCAGGGCATCCACATGGCCGTGATAGCAACCCTCGAACTTCACGATCTTGTCGCGGCCGGTAAAACCTCGCGCCAGGCGCAGCGCGCTCATGGTGGCCTCAGTGCCGGAATTGACCAGCCGCACCAGATCCATGGACGGCACCAGCTCGACAAGTTGGTCGGCCATCCGCACCTCGGATTCCGTGGGCGCGCCGAAGCTCAGCCCGTTGGCCACGGCCTCCTGAACCGCCGCGATCACTTCCGGATGCGCGTGACCCGCCACCATGGGCCCCCAGGAGCACACGTAGTCCGCGTAACGGTTGTGGTCTTCGTCGTAGAGCCAAGCACCCTGCCCGCGACGAAAGAACAGCGGTGTGCCGCCCACACCCTTGAAGGCGCGAACCGGCGAATTCACTCCGCCCGGGATATGGCGTTGCGCGGCTTCGAACAGCGTCTGGGAATGACTCATCAGCGGTGTCCTTCTCTCCATTCGGTCAATCGCGGCAGTGTGCCTGCGATTCCTGGCTTGGGCAAAACCCGGTGGTTCCGCATGGCGCGGCCCATTTTACGTCAATCGGGAATCAGCCCCAGGGCACGGCGCAGGGCCAGGACGCCTTCGGCCGGGTCGCCTGCGCTGAACACCGCGCTGATAACCGCAATCGCGTCGGCTCCGGCCTGAGTCAATGCGGCGGCGTTGTCGGCCGTAATCCCACCAATGGCCACCAGCGGCACCGGAAAGCGCGCCCGGGCGCGGCCCAGCAGGTCCAGCGGGGCCCGGCGCGCGGCCGGCTTGGTGGGAGAATCGTAGAAACTGCCGAACGCCAGGTAGTCCGCGCCCGCGGCCAGCGCCCGCTCCGCCCTTTCCAGGCTGTTGTAACAGGACGCGCCGATAATCGCGTTGGCGCCCAGTTGCACCCGGGCTGCATCCAGCGCCCCGTCGTCCTCGCCCAGATGAACGCCATCGGCATTCACTGCGGCGGCCAACTCAATATCGTCGTTGACGATAAACAGCGCGCCGTAGTCCCGGCAGAGTTGGCGCAAGGCTTCGGCCTCGCGACGGCGCCGCTGCGCCCCGGAGCCCTTGTCGCGATACTGGATGACGGCGGCGCCGCCGACGAGCGCCCGCTCCACATCCCGAACCAATCCGGGACCCGATCCGGGGTCCGTAATGGCGTAGACGCCGCGTATGAGATGTGCTGAAGACATGGAGCCGGGCCGTTGACAGGGTGAGGCTTTGCCCGGCCATTCTATACGATTCCCGGCAGTCGCGGGTTTTCGACGCCGAGCCAAACGGGTAAAGTTTGGCCCCGATTCGTTCAATGACGGCAAGCGAGGCCTATGGACTACAAATCCTACATGTGCGTGATCTGCGGCTGGATCTACAACGAGGAAGACGGCCTGCCGGAGGATGGCATCGCGCCGGGGACGCGCTGGGCGGATATTCCGGCCACTTTCACCTGTCCGGAATGCGGGGCTTCGAAGGAAGACTTCGAAATGATCGAGATCTGACCGCCACCCGCGCAGCGGGGCGCGCCGGGATCAGGCCAGCATCTGCATCCACAGGCCGCTTTGATAGACCCATACGGCGGCCCCCGCCACCAGGGCCACGGCGACGCCTACGGCGACCTTCTTCAGCCGGCCGCGCATGGCGTAGGCCCGCTCCTCCGCTTCGATCCGCGAAAGATGCGCGCGCAGCTGCTGGCGTTCCTCGTCGGTCAAGGGGATGTCCCGGGCATCCTCTTCTTTCTCCTTCGACTCGGAAGCCCTGTCGGATTCCTCGGCGGCCTTGGTCTCCGGCGGAGCGGATGATTCCCGGGTGGGCGAAGGCTTGGCCGCAGGCCGCCCGCCCATGGACTCGTCCGAGCCCACCAGCACAAACTCATCAGCGAAATCTTCATGCAACGCCCCGTCGCCGACCCGAATCTTGCTGAACGCCTCAACGTCGAGCACGTTTTCCAGAACCTGGTTGGCGCGGCTGAGATCGGTCTCCGGAGCATCGTCTTCGGTACCGCGGAAGGCTTGATAGACGGCGCGCACGTTGGCCGCTTCCCGCTGGTTCCGCGGGGGCGGCGGGCTGTCAGTCCTCGACAACGGTGCGTTCCTCGTCCCGCAACAGCTTGTCGGTAAGCTGGGTCAGCCGGCGCTCGGCCTGGAGCCGGCCCCGTTCGGAGGCCTGCAGCGCCTTCTTCATGGCGGATAGTTCGCGCTTCAACTCGATGTCGCCGGCCTCGGAGCGATCCTGGGCCAGGCCCTGAACGTCCCGCACCGTTTCTTCCAACTGCTCGCGGCGGCGGCGCTCCTCGGACAAGGCGCGGCGCGCGGCCTTGAGCTGGCCGTCCATTTCGGCGAGTTCCTGCTCGGCGCTTTCCCAGGCGGTCTTGGCCGCCGAGCGGTATTTGTCGACTTCCTGCTGGATGGCCCGCTTGGCGCGTTCCTCCTCTCGCAGCAGCTGCTCGCCCACCTCGTCGTAGCGGCGGCGCAGGCGCTCCAGCTCCTGCTGGGTGAGGCGCAGCTCCTGCTTGACCTCGGCGGCGTATTCCTCGGCCCGGCGCCGGCGCGCAACCTCGGAGGCCTGGGTGCGGAGCTGCTCGGCCTCGGCGCGCTGACGCAAGGTCTCCAGCTCCGCCTTGTAGTAGGCGATTTCCTCTTCCAGGCTGGCGCGCACGGAAGCCAGCTCCTGCCGGAGCCGGAGCACGTCCGAAGATGCATCGCGACCGCCCTGACGCATGTTCCGAGCTTCCTGTCCTGCCATGAATCCACCCTCCAGAGAAGCGCCAATCCGCAACCGCGGTCGCGATAACGACTCGATGCCTCCCGGGCATGAGGTTTCGGTCATCGTCCAAAAGGAAAACGGCCGATTTCACAAGAACTTTAGTCCGCAATCTCAAGGACTTCTGTGACGCAATCGGCGACTGGCGGAACTTTTCCGACGACCGGTACACCGCCGCGCCACCGGATTTCGGCCCTCGGATCAGTGGAAACGCGCCGCCCGGCTGCCCAGGCGGCGCATGCGTTGCTCGAGCCGGCCTTCGGGATCGGCTTCCGGGGCCAGGGCGAGTGTACGCCGGTAGTCTTCGCAGGCCTCCACGGCGCAATCCATGTCTTCCAGGATACGGCCGCGGGACAACCACTCCGCCGGGTCCGCGGGATTCAACTCCAGCATGACATCGGAAATGACCAAGGCGCGCATGAGGTCGCGGCGACGCACGTACGCGCCCCGGAGGTTTCTCAATGCCCGCAGCACCACCGCCTGGGGAAGGGCCGGCTCGGTCAGCCGGCGCGAATCCCCGATCACTTCGCTCCCCAGCTCCTCGAGCCGCTGTCGCAAGCTGAGCGCCGTGAGCAGCCTGCCCTGGGAGAAGGGATCGATGATCCGGAACTGGCCGGCCATGCCGGTATCCAGGCGCACGAGAAAGTGGCCGGGAAAACCCACCCCGGACAGACGCAGCCCAATGCGGCGCCCAAGCTCGATGTAAAGCACGCTGAGAGTGATAGGCAGGCCCAAACGCCGATCGAGGACCTCATGGAGCAGGCTGTTGCGCGGATCGTAATAGTTGTCGCGATTGCCGCGAAACCCCTCCTCCCGGAACAGCAGGTCGTTGACGCGCTGGACGCGCGTCAGATCGTCGTCGTCTTCGGCCACGGCCTGCGACAGGCGCCGGACGTATTCATCGAGCCGTCCGCGATAGGGATCGGTATCCAGGTCGGGCCTGACCATTCTCGACAACATCAGCAGGTAATCGGCCAAGCCATCATAAGACAGCCCGTGTTGAGCGGCGTCGATCAGCTCGCGGGCGGGCTCCGATAGGGGCCGGACGTCCATAGCGGTACCTTCTCTTGGGGAGCGCGGCGGCATGAAGCGCGCAGCGGCACGGGGCGGGCCGCCCCTCGCCGTGGCATCGCCTCAGGAATACCCCTCGCAGCGCAGATCCAGATCCGAGGGCAGTGCGTCGAGGCGCACCACACCGGTTTCAATGGCGCCGTCGTCGTAAAGCCGCAGCCAACGGTAGCCGGGCGGGACGTCGTCGAGGCCGAAATCCTCCTGTCGAGGCTTGAATTGGATGCAGGTGGAAGGGGTTGCCAGGAGACGCACGCCGTTTCGTTCGGCGTCGTATTCCTGGTGGATATGGCCCCACATGACGGCCTTTACCTGAGGAAAGCGATCGATGACGTCGAACAGGCGCTCGCCGTTGTCGACGCCGATACGGTCAATCCAGTCGCATTCCACGGACACAGGGTGGTGATGCAGGCAGATTACCGCGTGGCGTTCACGGTCCTCGTCCAGCCGGCGCTCCAGCAGCTCGAGCTGATCCTCGGCCAGGTGTCCGCCCGCGCTCCCGGCGACGGTGGAATCCAACATGACGAACTGCCACCGGCCGAGTACGGCATGGCCGGTATTGCGGACCAGCGGCCCGGTGAGCAAGCGTTTCATCACTTCGGGACGATCGTGATTGCCGGGAATGGCCAGGGTGGGCACACCCAGGCGTTCAAAACATTGGCGAAACCCTTTGTAGCCGGTCTCCGTGCCGTCGTGCACCAGATCGCCCGTGGCGAGCACGAGGTCGGCGGGCCAGAACTCAGCCAGCACCTTGTCCAGCACGTCCTGGTAGGTTTCCCGGGTATTGAGGCCCACGAGCCGTCCCTCGGGATCACCATAGAGATGGGTGTCGGTGATCTGCAGCACGCGCAACGGCCTGCCCGCTTCGCGTTCGGGGGCATTTCCCGTCGTGATTTTTGTCGTTTCGGCCATGCATTGAAGTCCTGGGCTGCCTAGGGCCTGTTAACGCTTCTGCCGCGAGCTGCGCCGAGCCCCTTATGGCGCAAGCCTAGGCGGCGTGAGCGCTGTGTAGCCACGCTACATGAGCGAACGCCAACACCGGATTGCGCCATAAGGGGCTCGGCCCTCCGGGTTGGGCTGACAGTCGTCCATGCGGCGTTGCTCGTCGTTCATTTAGAATCACTAATTTTCTCTCGCGCCTTGCCTAGGCGACTGTCAGGCCCAACGCAGCTCGCGTCAGAAGCGTTAACAGGCCCAGTGTCAGCGTTCGGTCGCGCTCCGCCGGGCGAAATCGGTTCTCCGCCCGATGGCGGAAGGTGGGCACTTCCTTGCTCGCCGTCAGTATATGCGTGCCATAATTGCGGATTCTGTCGCCCGAATCACAATTTGTCCGGGTATTGCGCTCATGAGCAACAAGAACCTCACCGTCTCCGACGAGCTGCACGATTACATTCTGCGCCACGGCGTCAGGGAGGACGATCTCCAGCGCCGCCTGCGGGAGGAAACCGCCACGCTGAGCGGCGCCGGCATGCAAATCGCGCCGGAGCAAGGTCAATTCATGCGGCTGCTGATTCACCTGATAAACGCCCGCAAAGCCCTGGAGATCGGGGTATTCACCGGGTACAGCAGCCTCGCCGTGGCCTTGGCACTGCCGCCTGACGGCCGCTTGGTGGCCTGCGACATCGACCCCAGGGCCACGGCCGTGGCGCGGCGTTACTGGGAAGACGCCGGTGTGGCGGACAAGATCGATCTCCGGCTCGGTCCCGCGCTGGAGACCTTGGCGGTCTTGCGCCGCGAGGAGGAAGTCGGCACCTTCGATTTCGCCTTCATCGATGCCGACAAAGGAAACTACGAGCGGTATTTCCAGGAGTGCCTGGAACTGGTGCGGCCCGGCGGGCTGATCATGGTGGACAACGTGCTCTGGTCGGGGCGGGTTGCCGACGAAGCGGACAACGAGAAGAATACTCGGGCTATCCGGGCCTTCAACAGCCGGATCGCCGACGACGATCGGGTGGAATCGGTGATGCTGCCCGTGGCGGACGGCATCACCCTAGCCCGGAAATTGTGAAGCGCTTCCGCGACGGTGGGCCCCGGGCCCGTTTTTTGCGATCATCTCGACTAGACAACCACGGAATCGGTGGCGGGTCAGAGAAGGATTGGCGCGAGCATCCCGGCCGTCGTCGTTGCAGCCAATGGAGGCGGGGCCGGAAGGCCGAAGCGCCCAGGGGAGAATCGATACAATGAGTACTGACAAGGCCGCCCGGCGGCTGCTGATCGCCGTGATCCTGACAACCGCGGTGGTGATCAGCGGCTGCGCCACCACGGATCAGCCGCCTCCGCCCGACCAGGCCCGGTTCGAGCAGGGCAAGACCGCCTATGAACACAAGGACTACGCCAAGGCCTTCGAGCTGATGCTGGGCGCCGCCCAGAGCGGCAACGCCCATGCCCAGTACACGGTGGGGTACATGTATTACGAAGGCCAGGGCGTGACCAGAAACCGCGACCAGGCCTTGAAATGGATCCGGGAATCGGCGAAGAACGGCGACCGTCGGGCCGTGGAAGCCCTCAGCCGTATGGCGGGCATGGCCGCGAGCGCGGACAAGAAGGCCAAGGGGGACTCCCCCGCCGAGCCGGTCAAACCCACGCCCTCCGGGGACAACTGACGGCCGGGCAACACCGCCCCCTAGGGAGACGCTGATTTATTCACGCGTCCGCGCTCAGGTCTGTTTTGGTCATCTGGGTAGGCGCGGTGGCGGTCGCGTAGCCGTCGCCACGGGGCCGGTGGCGCAACACCGCCAGGGGCCAAAACAGGGCTGAGCCCTTCGGGTTACGGCCTGAGAAGCCGCCCTGGGGTGTTGCGCCGCTTGGCCGTAGAACGACTACGGCGCTGCGCGGCGCGCCTACCATGCCGGCTTCTCAGGCCGTAAAGCGGCCGTGTGAATAAGTCAGCGTCTCCCTAGAGCTTCTTGAGAAAGACCTTCGAATTCCGCTTGAGGTTGTACAGCTCTCGCTTGGCTACGGGCAGCGCCTCCAGGCTGGCCGGCTCGAAGCCCCGCTCCCGGAACCAGTGGGCCGCCCGCGTGGTCAGCACGAACAAGTGGGACAGCCCCTGCGCGCGCGCTTCGCGCTCCACCTGACGCAGCAGACGGTCGCCCCGCTCCCCGCCGCGATACTCGGAATGCACGGCGAAGCAGGCCAGCTCCGCCATGGCTTCGGCGGGATGGGGATAGAGCGCCGCCGTGGCGACAATCATGCCGTCGCGTTCGACCACGGTGAAGTGCCCGATTTCCGTTTCCAGTACTTCCCTTGAGCGCCGGACCAACACCCCTTCGCGCTCCAGCGGCTGAATGAGCTCCAGCACGCCGCCCACGTCCTCCACCGTGGCCGGACGCACGCTCTCGAAACTGTCGGCGGTAATCAACGTGCCCACGCCATCCCGGGTGAACAGCTCCAGCAACAGGGCACCGTCCACATGGCGGTTGAGCAGATGGACGCGCTGCACGCCGGCGCGGCAGGCCAGCACCAGCCCGTCCAGCAGGCGCAGAACCGCTTCGCTCAGGTCAGCGCTGCGCTCGCGCACGTAGGAAACGGCCTCGGCCAGGCTCATTTCACGAATCAGCTGGCCGTCCTCGGAGGTAATGACGTCGGTTTCGGTCAGGAAAACGAGCTTGTCCGCCTTGAGATCCCGAGCCACGGCCAGGGCGACCTCTTCCGCCGACAGGTTGAACACTTCACCGGTGGGTGAGTAGCCCAGGGGGGCGATGGTGACCACGGCACCCTCGTCCAGGCGCTCGCGAATTGCGGCCACATCGATGCGGCGCACCTCCCCGGTATGCTGGAAATCGACGCCGTCGCGCACGCCCAGAGGCCGGGCGGTGACGAAATTGCCGGACGCCACCTTGATCCGGAAGCCGGCCATGGGGGAATTGGCCAGGCCCATGGACATGAGGGCCTCCACCTCCACCCGGATCGCCCCTACGGCCTCCTTGACGCAGTCCAGGGCGCGCCCATCGGTGATACGCAGGCCGCCGTGGTACTGCAGTTCGATGCCCCGGTCCTGAAGCCGCTGTTCGATTTGCGGCCGGGCGCCCACCACCACCACCAGCTTCACGCCCAGGCTGTTCAGCAGGGCCAGGTCGTGCACCAGGTTCGGGAACTCCGGGCTGGCCACCGCCTCGCCGTCGATCCCCACCACAAGGACACGGCCGCGATGGGCGTTGATGTACGGCGAACTTTGGCGGAACCACTGAACGTAACTGCCGGGGTCGATGCTCACGGTGCGGCTCCTTCGGCCGGCTCGATGCAGAAACGACGAATCAGGGAGCGCAGCAGCTCCAGCGTGGGCTCGATGCGATCCACGGCCAGGTACTCGTCGGGCTGATGGGCCTGATCGATGTCGCCGGGGCCCAGAATCACCACATCCATGCCCAGATCCCGGAGGAACGGCCCTTCCGTGCCGAAGGCGACGGCCTGGGCCTCGAAACCGGTCAAGCGCTCGGTGGCCTCGACGATGGCCGCGGCGGCCGGCGTTTCCATGGCCGGCAGGCCCGGGAACAGGGAGCGCAGCGTCAAGCCGTAGCCGTCCACCTCCAACAGGGGGCGCAACCGCTGTTCCATGGCGACGCGCAACTCGTCCAGGCTCATGCCCGGCAGCGGCCGCAGGTCGATGTGGAGTTCGCAGTCGGCGCAAATGCGGTTCGGGTTGTCGCCGCCGTGGATATGGCCCAGGTTCATGGTCGGATAAGGCACGCCGAACTGAGAGTCGCGGTACCGGGTCTGCAGTTCCTCGCGCCAGCGCAGCAACTCGTTGAGGACCTTGGTCATCCCCTCCAGGGCGTTCAGCCCCAGGGACGGATCGCTGGAATGGCCCGAGCGCCCCACCACCCGGATGGATTCCATCATCACGCCCTTGTGCATGCGCACGGGCTTCATGCCTGTCGGTTCGCCGATGACGGCGTGCCGGCCGATACGCTTTTGCTCGTCCACCAGGGCCTTGGCCCCGGTCATGCCGCTTTCCTCGTCGGCGGTGGCAAGGACCACCAGCGGCTGACGCAGCTTGCCCGCCTCGAGATCCCGGCAGGCCTCGACCACCAGGCCGAGAAAGGCTTTCATATCGGACGTGCCGAGCCCGTAGAGCCGGCCGTCACGCTCCGTGAGCTGGAAAGGATCGGAGCTCCAACCGGTCTCGTCGTAGGGCACGGTGTCGGTGTGCCCGGCAAGCACCAGCCCTCCTTCGCCGCGACCCAGCGTGGCGATGAGGTTGGCCTTGTCCGGCGCACCGGGGATCGCCTGGATCTCCGTATCGAAACCCAGGGCAGCCAGCCACTCGCCCAGCCGTTCCACCACGGCGCGATTGCCCTGATCGAATTCCGGGGTGACGCTGCTGACCGAGGACAGCGCGATCAACTCGCGCAGCATATCCATCAGCGGTGGCACATGCCCTGTCATGACGCCTCCGGGCTCACAGGCCGCCGGAACCCCAGCCGGACCTGCGGCGCGGGCGCAGCCGCGGCAGGATCAGGCCCAGGATGATGCCGCCGAACAGCACCAGCGCGCCCACCATGAACCAGCGTTGGTCACTGCGGGACTTCAGGGTGCTGAGCTCCTGCTTCTTGTCTTCCACCAGGCGCTTGAGATCGATCACCTGCTTTTTCAGATCCTGGTTTTCCTGGGCCATGTGCAGGCCTTTCGCCGCTTCGTCCAGTTGCTGCTTGAGCTTGGCGTTCTCGGCCTGGGTCTTTTCCAACTGGGATTGCAGGGACTTCGATTCCTGCTTCACGCTCCCCAGGGACTGGGACTGCTGCTGGGTTTCCTCACGCAGCTTTGCCAGATTCGCCTTGGCCTTCTGCAACTGGTCCCGCGCGCTGGGGGAATCCATCAGGTAACGGGTCAGCACCCAACCCTCATCGCCGGCCTGGGTCCGCACCAGCGTCCAGCCTTCCTCCCCGACCTGCTGCACCTCCAGCGGCGTGCCGCTGTCGAGCAGCTTCGTGATCTTGTACTGGTTGCCCGGCCCCGAGCGCATGGTGATCTGAAGCTGATCACTGACATAGCGGGTCGGCCCCGCGACAGCCGCCTGCGCAATCAACAAGGACAAGGCAAACATCAATATTGGCGCTTTCCGCACGAATAACCCCTCGGTTTGGATGACGTTCCGTTCCGGTCGGCCGCGCGGGCGGAACATCCGGGCGTGACCGCGAGAATCGGATAAAGTCCCTGATTGTATAGGATGCCCAGCGCTTTCCAAGCGTTGACGGGGGTCCCACGACCTCGAAATCCCGCGGTATTCGCCCTTCACCCGGCGCGATGGAACGTGCGCGGAACCGATTCCGCCCCTAAGATAGCGCCCTCAAGAGAAATGGAGAGTCCGGCATGACTAGTGTCCAGCTTCATACTGTTTGGTACTTTCAGCGCGAGGCAAAACGGCCGGATGCTAGGGAGACGCTCAAATGCCTCAATCCGGCGTTGCACTGCTTGACAAGGACCCGCCCATTGCCTGCGCAGTGCGCCTTGTCTTGAGGCATTTGAGGGACTCTGAAAGGATCAAACAGTATGAAACAGGACACTAGCGAAACACTCGCTTCGCTGCGATTGAAACGCGGCGAGGAGAAACGACTGAAGGCCGGCCACCTGTGGGTATTCTCCAATGAAGTGGATACGGCCCAATCGCCGATGAAGGACCTGCAACCGGGGCAATTGGTGGAAATCCAAGACCATCACGGCAAGGCCCTGGGCACCGGCTACGCCAACCCCCACTCGCTGATATGCGCCCGGCTGGTCAGCCGGGACACCCGCTACCGGCTATCGGAATCGCTGCTGGTGCACCGCCTCAACCTGGCCCTGAGCCTGCGGGAACGTTTTTACGCCACCCCCCACTACCGGCTGATCCACGGCGACGGCGACGGGCTCTCCGGGCTGGTGGTGGACCGCTTCGGCGACACTTGCGTGGTTCAACTGACCACGGCGGGCATGGAAGCCATGCGCGAGGAAATCGTCACGGCGGTGCAGCGGGTAGTGGCGCCGCGCCATATCCTGCTGCGCAACGACGCGCCGATTCGCGAGCTCGAGGGCTTGGGCGCCTACGTGGAATGGGTCGGCCCCGAAGGCCCGGCGGAACTGGAAATCCTGGAAAACGGCGGCTCGTTCCGGGCCCCCGCCGTGGGCGGACAGAAAACCGGCTGGTATTACGACCATCGCGCCAACCGGGCCCGGCTGGGACCTTACGTCAAAGGCCGGCGCGTCCTGGATTGTTTTTCCTATGTGGGCGCCTGGGGCGTGCAGGCAGCGCTTGCCGGAGCCGAGGCCGTGACCTGCATCGACAGCTCCGCGGACGCCGTTGCCGCCGTCGAGGCCAATGCCGCTCTCAACGGCGTGGGCGCGCGCGTCCAGGCCACCATGGCGGACGTATTCGAGGCGCTCAAGAGCCTGCGTGAGCAGCGCGAAAAGTTCGACGTGGTGATTCTAGACCCGCCGGCCTTCGTCAAGCGCAAGAAGGATCTCAAATCGGGGCTGGCGGGGTACCAGCGGCTCAACCGGCTCGCCATGCAGTTGCTGGAAACGGATGGAATGCTGGTTTCGGCCTCCTGCTCGTCCCATGTCGGCGAAGCGGACCTGATCCGCCAGATCCTGGCCGGCGCCCGCCACCTGGACCGCACCTTCCAGATCGTGGAAACCGGGCAGCAGGCGCCGGACCATCCCATTCACCCGGCCCTTCCCGAAACCCGCTACCTGAAGGCGGTGTTCGGGCGCGTCAATACGGCGTGGAGCCTGCCGTAGCGCCGGCGGGGATCACCGGCGCGGCAGCCACCGGAACCTGGCAAAACTTCTCGAAAGGCTAGTAGACTTCGCCCATGCTCACCTACCCCGACATCGACCCGATCATCATCCACATCGGTCCCGTGGCCCTGCACTGGTACGGGCTGATGTACGGCATCGGCTTTATCGGCGCCTGGTGGCTGGGCCGCCGTCGCGCCCGCCGCCCGGACCTGCCGTTGACGCCGAATCAGGTGGAAGACCTGCTGATCTATGTCGCGGCAGGCGTGGTGCTGGGCGGACGGCTGGGCTACGTACTCTTCTACGATCTGCCCCGCACGCTGTCCGACCCGCTTAGCATCTTCAAGATCTGGGAAGGCGGGATGTCGTTCCACGGCGGCCTGCTGGGCGTGTTCCTGACCACATGGTTCTTCGCGCGCCGGGTGGGCTGCAGCTGGTTCGACATTACGGATTTCGTGGCGCCGCTGGTCCCCATCGGACTCGGCGCGGGCCGAATCGGCAACTTCATCAACGGCGAACTGTGGGGCAAGCCCACCGATCTGCCCTGGGGCATGGTGGTGCCGCGACTCGGGCCGGTGCCGCATCATCCATCCCAGCTCTACGAATTCGCCCTGGAAGGCGTGGCCCTGCTCACCATACTGTTGATCTTCGGCCGCAAGGCGCGACCGCGCATGGCGGTCTCGGGCATGTTCCTGCTGTGCTACGGCATCTTCCGATTCCTGGTGGAATTCGTCCGCATGCCCGACCCGCAACTTGGCTACCTGGCCTTCGGCTGGGTCACCATGGGCCAGGTCCTCTCGGCGCCGATGATTCTCGCCGGCGCATTCCTGCTATGGCTCGCCTATAAGCGCAACGTGTACTACCGGGCGCCCGCCGCGGGCCGCGACGAATCCACCCAACAAGCGGAACGAAGCGCACGATGAAGCAATACCTGGATCTCATGCGCCACGTACGCGACAACGGCGTGCGCAAGGACGACCGAACGGGCACCGGAACCGTGTCCGTGTTTGGACACCAGATGCGGTTCAACCTCCAGGAAGGGTTCCCGCTGGTCACCACCAAGAAGGTGCACCTGCGCTCGATCATCCACGAGCTGCTCTGGTTCCTGAAGGGCGACAGCAATATCCGCTACCTGAAGGAAAACGGCGTCAGCATCTGGGACGAGTGGGCGGACGAGGACGGCGATCTCGGCCCCATTTACGGCGTTCAGTGGCGATCCTGGCCCACCGCCGACGGCCGCACCGTCGATCAGATCCAGACCATTATCGACCAGATCCGCAACACCCCCGATTCTCGCCGAATCATCGTCAATGCCTGGAACGTGGGGGAAATCGAGCGCATGGCGCTGCCACCCTGCCACACCATGTTCCAGTTCTACGTAGCCGAAGGGCGCCTGTCCTGCCAGCTCTACCAGCGCAGCGCCGACATCTTCCTGGGCGTCCCCTTCAATATCGCCTCGTACGCACTGTTGACCCTGATGCTGGCCCAGGTCTGCGATCTGGAACCGGGCGACTTCATCCACACCCTGGGCGACGCCCATCTCTATCTGAACCACCTGGAACAGGCCGACTTGCAGCTCCAACGCGAGCCCTATCCCCTACCGCGCATGAAACTCAACCCGGACGTACGCTCCCTGTTCGACTTCCGCTACGAGGACTTCGAGCTGGAGGGTTACCAGTGCCACCCGCACATCAAGGCGCCGGTGGCGGTGTAGGCGGCACGGCATCTGTTTAAGGGACGTGAACCACAGAGACACAGAGGTCACAAAGAAAGGCAAATTTCGGCTTCAGGGACGGAGAGGGCCATGGAAGACAGACACCAAAGTGAGGACGACTATCGGATTCTTTCCGCTGAGGTTATAGCGGCGGCGATCGAAGTGCATCGGCATCTGGGCCCCGGTTTGCTCGAATCGGCGTACGAATCCGCCCTCTGCCGTGAACTGGCGTTGCGCAAGATTCGATTTCAACGACAGATCGAATTGCCGATTCACTACAAAGGCATGCGGATAGACTGCAGCTATCGCGTTGATCTCATCGTGGAAGATTCAGTGCTGTTGGAGTTGAAGGCCGTAAACCGCCTGGACCCGATTCACGAAGCTCAACTGCTGACCTACCTACGCGCAAGCGGCCTCTGGTTGGGCCTACTACTGAATTTCAACAGTCCCACCATGGCGAACGGCGATCAAGCGCATTGTCCACGGTGACCCATGCCGGCAAGCCGGGCAAACCAGGAACACGTAGAGTGTAAATGTCATATACGAGTCATAACCATATGCATTTGAACACCTTTGCCTCCTCTCTGTGGCCTCTGTGCCTCTGTGGTGAACTCGATGGAATCCGGAACCCGCTAAAACGACCATGACCAAAGCACCCACCATCTCCCTGATTGTCGCCATGACGCCGGACGGCATTATCGGCCGAGACAACGATCTGCCCTGGCGCATACCCGCCGACCTCAGGCACTTCAAGGCCATGACCATGGGCAAGCCCATGATCATGGGCCGGCGCAATCACGAATCCATCGGCCGCGCGCTGCCCGGCCGGACCAATATCGTGCTCACCCGCGACCAGGACTATCGCGCCGAAGGATGCATCGTCGTCCACACACCGGAGGCGGCCCTGGAGGCGGCCGGTGACAGCGACGAGATCATGGTCATTGGCGGCGCCGAGATCTACCGCCTGTTCCTCCCTCAAGCCTCCACGCTGTACCTCACCCGGGTCCATGCCGACATCGATGGCGATGTCCGATTCCCTCGTGTGAATTGGAGCGAATGGCGCCTTGTTGCAGAATCACAACACTCCAACGACCCGGATTCCCCTCATCCCTTCACGTTCGAAACATGGAAGCGGCTCTAAGCCCTTGCATTCCGCCATTTCTCAGCTATTTTTTCCTCAGGCTCAGCGAGCGTTGCATAGCTGCAACAGAGTTAAAGTAAAACTTTAGGTCTGTGGACAGCAAACAACGCTTGTAGTAAAGATGCAAATATGTATTATGTACGTGACCCGAAAACGGGCCCAATGTTGTAAGCGAGCAACAACTGGGGTCAAGAAAAAGGGTGGGAGACCATCCCCGGGCTTTGTGGGAGCCTGGCGGCGGATGCCAAGCAGCCGTCGAGTTACCACACCAAATGAAGCGAGATGGAACCTAATTAGGGGGATTTAAATCCATGAAGAAAGTAACTTCCGCTCTGGCCCTGGCCGCGGTTCTGGCCGTCCCGGCTGCCCAGGCTGCCTCCGCCGACTTCGGCGGCGACTACACCTGGGGCGGTTTCCGCACCGACACCAGCTCCTTGAAGGACACGGCTGGCGACAAGTACCAGGCCGTGAAGTTCAACACCGGCTACAACCAGCTGCTGCGCCTGAAAGGCACGCTGAAGAACGACGACGGCGTT
The DNA here is from genome assembly GCA_963711725.1 of uncultured Gammaproteobacteria bacterium. Lineage (GTDB taxonomy): Bacteria > Pseudomonadota > Gammaproteobacteria > Nitrococcales > Aquisalimonadaceae > CAVQFO01. Next base: position 71,171 of record CAVQFO010000027.1, read on the forward strand.
TCCCTGAACTTCCGCGTGAAGCTGTCCGACACCAATTGGAACGGCGACACCCACTCCACCAACGGCATGGCCGGACCCCTACACCAACCAGGCCTCTGACCTGGTCAGCCTGGACTACGGCTTCGTGCAGTTCCCGCTGGCCGGCTGGACGGTCCGCGTGGGCCGCCAGGAAGCCAACTGGGCGTTCAACTTCCTGACCTCCGATGACCGTCGTGACCGCATCCTGGCCCTGCGCAAGTTCGGCGGCGTGACCGTGATCGGCCTGATGGACAAGCGCGCCGAAGGTTCGCTGACCAACGACAAGGCGGACGGCGACCTGTTTGCTGCCGCCGCCATTGGCGTCAACAACGGCTGGCTGTGGGGCGTGCTGCCCGGTTACTGGAACGCCACCAAGCCGACAGACGGCGGCAGCTACGCGCTGGCAGAAGCAAAGCTGTTAGCGCCTTCTTCAAGGGCAAGGCTGGCCCGGTGGAACTGACGGGTTCTGCACACGTCATTGGCGGCGCCGCCAAGGGTGCGCTGTTCCACAATGCCGGCGAGTCCGAGTTCCTGCGCGCGGGTTGGAGCACCGGTCCGGTCAAGATTGAAGGCCAGATCGCGGCCATCCAGCACGGTGGCTTGATCGCCGGCGGGTTCGACACCTTCTCGAGCCTGATCAACAACAGCCCCGACAACAACCTGAGCAACACGTCTGTCGCCCATATCGGTAGCGTCGGCATCACCGACGTCACTGACGAACTGAAGCAGTACCTGCCCGCCGTTCGCGTGACCGGCAAGATCGGCGACAAGGTCACTCTGATGGGTGCCGCTGGCGACTTCATCTCCAAGAATGACTCCAAGCTTGACAAGTCCGAGTTCAATCGCACTTTCGTGGACTTCCAGGCTCACTATCAGGTGACCCCGTCCCTGAAGACCTGGGCCACGGTCGGCTGGCTGAGCGGCGACAACAGCGCCAAGGCCGCCGACGGTTCCACCAAGGTGAAGATGAGCGACCAGGCTGCCTGGAGCGTCAACCTGAGCGCCAACTTCTAAGCATCTGCTTAGATCAGGCACTATTCGAAAAAGGGCGCCTTCGAGGCGCCCTTTTTTTGTCTCAACACCATCCCGCATGGGCTGCGCGGGAACTTTTCGCCCCGATTACCCCTCTCACCTCCAACAAGTGCCCCGTTGCATCAGCAGTTGGGCTTACCTATGCTTTGCCCTTTCGCTTTCCAGACCAATCGAGGACCTCGATGAATCGCAATGCTCTCATCCCCGTTGCAGCGGCATCCGCGCTCGCCCTGATCATATCGGGTTGCAGCACCAACAAACCCAAGGACGACCCCTATGAGAGCGACGCGTACAAGACAGCGACGGAAAACACGAACGCGCAGTTCAAGGACGATTCCCCGGGTCTGTTCGACAGCGTATTCGGCAGCGACAAGAAGACCCAGGAGAAGCTGGACGAGCAACAGAAGCAAATCGCGGAACTGAAGAACGAAATCCAACGCCAGTCGCTGGAGAAGGAAAAGGGAGAGCCCGGCGCCCGCACCCGGCAGATTGCGGCTCCACCCATCGCCCCTGGAGAGACGCGATACGCCATTGGCGTCTATTTCCCACCCGCCACGGCGGACAGCACGCTGAGCGCACAGTTCCGGGCGGTTCTTTCCACCGTCAGCCCGGACTATCCGCTGCACTACACCGCCAGCGACAAGATCGCCGACCAGTTGGCCGCATCCCACTGCGACCTGGCCCACGCTTCCGCATGCGCCGACAAACTCGCGATCTATCCGGGCGTTCGGGTCATCGCCGTTGTCGACTCCCTGGAAGTGACCGCTGACGGCAGCCAACTGCAGGCCCGCATCCATCTGCTCGATACGCTGACCCACTCCACGACCGCCAGCCGGGAAATCCGCCTGCCCGCCCTGGACGGCAAGGTGACAGACCGGGCCTGGCAATCACTGGCCGACAACACACTCATGTCGGCCCTGAGTGAGGCGCGCAGCGCCCCATGGGTGGCTCACGTGTTCTCTCAGGACAACGGCCGCTGGTATCTGAACGCCGGCGCGGCCCAGGGCATACAGGCAGGCGACAAGCTGGTCGTGCACGCCCCGGGCAAGATCGTCCGCGCACCGTCCGGTTTGGCGGCGGGATGGGTGCCCGGCCAATCGAAAGGCACCCTCAAGGTCGAGTCGGTGGTTTCGGACACGCTGTCCGTGGCGACGCTTGTTGACGGGGAGCCCCCGGCTCCGGAAGATCCGCTGCTGCTTGCCGCACAGCCGAAGGCGGGCAGCGCTAAACCCGGAACGACTCAGCAGCCGAGCCAAGAAGACAAGAACAAGTAGGGAATCATCCGCGGGATGGCGGTTGTTCGCGGCGGCGAGCGCCGCTCCTACGAGATGGCCGGAGAATTGTGGGGGCGGTCGTGCCGACCGCGAATTGTGATTGCGCTTCAGGACACCAAGGGCTCACGAGGGATCTCTTGTAAGAGAAGAAAACGCACCGTGAACACCCAAGTCACTTCGTGTTCTTCGTGCATTTCGTGACCCGGAACACTGAACCATTCGCGGTCGACACGACCGCTCCTACGCGAATCATCAGCAGCTGTAGGAGCGGTCGTGCCGACCGCGAACGCATTTACCGCTTCATCGACTCGAAGAACTCGGCGTTGACCTTGGTGTCCTTGAGCTTGTCCAGCACGAACTCGATGGCGGCCAGTTCGTCCATGGAGTGCAGAACCTTCCGCAGAACCCAGATCTTCTGGAGCTCGTCGGGCTTGATCAGCAGCTCTTCGCGGCGGGTGCCGGAGCGGTTGATGTTGATGGCGGGGTAGATGCGCTTCTCGGCGATCCGGCGATCCAGGTGGATCTCCATGTTGCCGGTGCCCTTGAATTCCTCGTAGATGACGTCGTCCATGCGGGAGCCGGTCTCCACCAGCGCGGTGGCGATGATGGTCAGGCTGCCGCCTTCCTCGACGTTTCGGGCGGCGCCGAAAAAGCGCTTGGGCCGGTGCAGGGCGTTGGCGTCGACACCGCCGGTCAGCACCTTGCCCGACGAGGGAATCACGGTGTTGTAGGCGCGCGCCAGGCGGGTGATGGAATCCAGCAGGATCACCACGTCCTTCTTGTGCTCGACCAGGCGCTTGGCCTTCTCGATCACCATCTCGGCGACCTGCACATGGCGGCTGGCCGGCTCGTCGAAGGTGGAGGAAACCACTTCGCCGCGCACCGAGCGCTCCATTTCGGTCACTTCCTCGGGCCGCTCGTCGATCAGCAGCACGATCAGGTAGCACTCGGGATGGTTGGCGGTGATGCACTGGGCGATGTTCTGCAGCATCATGGTCTTGCCGGCCTTGGGCGGCGAGACGATCAGGCCGCGCTGGCCCTTGCCGATGGGCGCGACCAGGTCGATGATCCGGGCCGTCAGATCCTCGGTGCTGCCGTTGCCGCGCTCCATACCCATGTGCTCGCGGGCGAACAGCGGGGTCAGGTTCTCGAACAGGACCTTGTTCTTGGCGTTCTCCGGCGGCTCGAAATTGATCTCGTCGACCTTGAGCAGCGCGAAGTAGCGCTCGCCTTCCTTGGGCGGCCGGATCTTGCCGGCAACCGTATCGCCGGTGCGCAGGTTGAAGCGGCGAATCTGGCTGGGGGAGACGTAGATGTCGTCCGGCCCCGCCAGATAGGAGCTGTCGGCGGAACGCAGAAAGCCGAAACCGTCCTGGAGGATCTCCAGCACACCGTCGCCGTAGATGTCCTCTCCGTTCTTGGCGTGTGCCTTGAGGATGGAGAAGATCAGGTCCTGCTTACGCGACCGGGCCACACCTTCGATGCCGAAGGCCTGGGCCATATCCACCAATTCGGCGGCCGGTTTCCTCTTCAGTTCGGTAAGATTCATGTCTGTTACTTCAATCAGAGTTGACAATTAACGCCTGACGCGGGACCGGCACATACATGCACCCTCCGCCCAGGCACTTCCGCCTTGATTCAAGACTGAAAAGAATTTGGTAAAGCGCGGCCGGCCACGGGTGTGGCCGGCGCCGAGCCGAACGCCGCCCCTCATTCAGAGCCGCTGTCTCCGTGCGGCCGGGCGGCGGTCCAGGCCTGCAGTTCGATCAAAGATTGCTGTCGATGAACGCGGTGAGCTGCGACTTCGACAGAGCCCCCACTTTGGTCGCCTCCGGATTGCCGTTCTTGAACAGCATCAACGTAGGAATGCCCCGGATCCCATACTTCGGCGGCGTATCGGGGTTTTCGTCAATATTCAGTTTCGCCACCTTGATGCGTCCCGCATAGTCCTGCGCCACCTGATCCAGGATCGGTGCGATCATCTTGCAGGGGCCGCACCACTCCGCCCAGTAGTCCACAAGCACGGGCTCGCCGGACTTCAGGACATCGCTATCAAAACTGCTGTCGGTGACGTGTACTATCTCTCCGCTCACGGTTCGGTGCCTCCAAGAGTGCCAGAATAATCGGAGTATGAAGACTGCTTATGACAGGTCTAAAGTGCTAAATGCGGAAACGATACGAAAGCGGGGGAACGCGGGCGCACGGCGATGCCGTTCGATTTTGAGGAAACCTTAGCTGGCTCTTCCACCGATGTCAACGCCCCCGATTCCGGGTAGTTCCACTAGCCGACGGACGGCCGCGAACTTCGACTGTCGATTCATTGTCTGAGGGCGTGGACAAGGCCATGCAACCCCCACTGCTTCAATGGTCAAAGCCCGTATCGCATCGACCCGGAGTTGCATGCGGCGTGGGCGCCGCATAAGCTTTGGGCAAAGAATTCCTATAAGAGTGCGGAAACCCGCACGCGTGCGAAGTGGCTTGACGACCCCGGGCCCCTATTCTCCCTCGCCGACAATCGAGCGCACGGGCAGCGAGGCCGGACGGGTTTCACTGCAACCGGCGGGGAGTGGAAATCCGCATGCGGAGGGCAGGCGGCCCGAGTCACGGACCAGCGGCGGCGTCGGTCATTCAAACCACCCGGAAAGGAATCGACGAGGCAGCCATCGAGGCCGCGTTTGTCAGCTATGCGGGCTAATTTGTGAATACGAGCGTCATGAAACTGCGGAGCCTGAGGCTATCGCCCCGGGACACGAAACGCATCACGTTGTTATTGAATGTGCTGCTCGTGGTGCTGCTTGCCCACCGACTTGCCGGGCTGACCTGGCTGCTGGTCCCGCAGCCTGCGCAGCAGCCGGCGCCGCCACCCGCTACTGCGCCGAATACGAGCCAGGGCAGCCAGAGCGGCGCCGAGTATCAACGAATCGCCCAGTGGCATCTGTTCGGCAAGCCGGCACCGATGGCGCAACAGCCCAAAGCGCCGGTCAACGCTCCTGAAACACGGCTCAACCTCACCCTTCACGGCATTCTCTACAATGACGACCCGAGCCAGGCCCGGGCGATCATCGCCCCGAACAACGGCAAGGAGCAGGCCTACAAGGTGGAGGACGACTTGCCCGGCGGCGCACGGATCGACGCCATATACCCGAACAAGGTGATGCTGCTGCGCAACGGCCAGTACGAGACACTCACCTTGCCCGAAGACAAGGTAAAAGGGGCCGAAACCAGCTCACTTCCCAGCGCCGGAGGCGGAGCCGACAGCGCAAACCCCAATCTTCCGGGCGGCAATGTGGGCGAGGAGCTCTCCAACGTCCGCCGGAACATCGTGAATCATCCACAGGACATCCAGCAGTACGTGCAATTTCAGCCCTACACCCGCAACGGCCAGTATGCCGGGGTCCGTGTCATGCCGGGCGCCAATCCCCAGGTGTTCAACCTCACGGGTCTGCAGCCGGGCGACGTAATCACCTCGGTCAACAACATTCCCCTGGACAACCCGGACAAGGGCTTCCAGGCCTTGGAGTTTCTCGCGCAGGCCCAAGAGGTTAATCTGACGGTGCTGCGCGGCGGTCAGACCCAGAACCTGACCATCAGTTTCGATCACTAGACAGCCATTGATAAGAGCTTACGATGACGAGCCTCCGCACCCGCAAGATTAAAGTACGCGCGCCCGCCCTCCGACGGTTGGCGCTGGCCGTGTGCGTGGTGGCCGTGCTCGCCGCCGGGCCGGCGTGGCGCACGGCCCACGCCGCCGAATCCATCACCCTCAACCTGAAGGACGCGGACATCACCGCGCTGATCAGCACGGTGGCGGAAGTCACGGGGCGGAACTTCATCATCGACCCCCGCGTCAAAGGACGCGTGACCGTGATCAGCAAGAAACCCATGAAGCCGGACGAGCTCTACCGGGTATTCCTGTCCATTCTGGAAGTGCACGGTTTTTCGGCGGTGAAGACGGGGGCGATCACGAAAATTGTCCCGGACATCAACGCCAAGCAGATGGGGATCCCCACCGACGTCCCTCCGGGAAAGGAACCCCAGGACGCAATGATCACGCAGGTGGTGCAGGTGGAAAACGTCCCGGTGGCGCAGTTGGTGCCGATATTGCGCCCCCTGGTCCCCCAGCAGGGCCATTTGGCCGCCTATCCGCCCACCAATGTGCTGATCGTCTCCGACCGGGCCGGCAATATCGAACGCCTGATGAACATCATTCACCGCGTCGACCAGGCCGGCAATGATGAGATCGAGGTGGTGCACCTGAATCACGCCAGCGCCTCCGAGCTGGTGCGGATCATCCAGTCGCTGCAGAAGACTCAAAAGCAGAACCAGCCACCCCAGTCTCAGGTCCAGGTCGCGGCCGATGAGCGCACCAACAGCATTCTGCTGAGCGGCGACCGCAGCCTGCGCGTCAAGATCCGGGCGCTGATCGCCCAGCTGGATTCCCCGATGGATCAGGGCGGCAACACCCAGGTGGTGTACCTGAAATACGCCAAGGCCAAGGATCTGGTGCCGGTGCTCACGGGCGTGAGCGAAAACATCAAACAGTCGGAAGCCAAAGGCAAGGGCGCCGCGGCACAGTCCAGCAGCGGCAAGGACGTGGACATCCAGGCCGACGAGGCCACCAACGCCCTGGTGATTACCGCCGCGCCCAAGATCATGAGTTCGCTGAAGGCCGTCATCCGGCAACTGGACATCCGTCGCGCCCAGATCCTGGTGGACGGCGCGGTGGCCGAAATCTCCGTAACCAAGGCCGCGGAACTGGGCGTGAATTGGGGCGCCTTCGACAAGGAGGACGGCGTTGCGGGCGGTTCCATCTTCACCAACGGCCAAGACCAACCCCACAAACCTCGTGAACAATCAGGGCAACTTCAATCCCGGCGGCCTCGCCGCGGGCCTGAACCTACTGGTGGGCGATCTGACGGGCCGATTCAAGTTCGGGGCCTTCCTGCGGGCGCTGGCCAGCAACGGCGACACCAATATCCTGTCCACCCCCTCGCTGGTGACCCTGGACAACCAGGAAGCCGAAATCCGAGTGGCCAAGAATGTGCCGTTCGTCACCGGCAGTTACACCAATTCGGGCAATAATTCGACCAACCCCTTTCAAACCATCGAGCGCCAGGACGTGGGGTTGATTCTCAAGGTGAAACCGCAAATCAATGAAGGCGACTCCGTTCAGCTCGACATCGAGCAGGAGGCGTCCAGCGTCGCCAGCGACAGCCAGACCACGGGCCTGATCACCAACAAGCGGTCCATCAAGACCACCGTGCTGGTGGACGACGGCCAGATGCTGGCGCTGGGCGGTCTGATCGACGATCAGACCAGCGAGAACGAGCAGCGCATTCCCGCCCTGGGCGATATCCCGTTGCTGGGCCAGTTGTTCAAGTCGCGCACCAGCGACCACACCAAACGGAACCTCATGCTGTTCCTGCAGCCAACCATCCTGCGCAACAAGAAGCTGGTGGGCGACTACACGAACCGCAAGTACGACTACATCCGCGCCCAGCAGCTGCAGCGCCAGCGCAAGGGCATCGAACTGCTGCCCAACGACCAGCCGCCCGCGTTGCCCAAGCGCGACAATCCGGACCTGCCGGCGCCCTTCGGCAACGAGTACCAGTGAACCGGCAGCCCGAATCGTGAACACCGACACCGACAGCATGTCCGCATTCGTCGAACAACAGAAATCGGCGATGGATCTCGAGACCGCGGAAGCGCCTCGGGACGAGCGCGACGGCCTTCAGCGTCCGAATTTCGCCTTCGCCAAACGCCATGGCCTGATCCTCACGGGCGTGGAGCAAGGGCGGGCCCAGGTGGCCTGCCGGCCGGACGTTGCGCCGCGAAGCCTCACCGAGCTGCGCCGCAGCCTGGGTGTTCCCCTCCAGCTTCGCCAGCTCGATGCCGAGACTTTCGACAGCCTGCTGCAGCAGACTTACGAAACCGGCTCCGGCGAAGCCATGCAGATGATGGAGGACATGGGCGGCGACATGGATCTCTCCCAGATCGCCCAGTCCCTTCCGGAACCCGAGGACCTGCTGGAGAGCGAGGACGACGCGCCCATCATCCGGCTGATCAACGCGCTGCTCACCGAGGCCGTGAAGGAAAACGCCTCGGATATCCACATCGAGCCCTACGAACATCGACTCACGGTGCGATTCCGGGTGGACGGTGTGCTGCGCGAGGTGCTTCAGCCGCCGCGCATCATGGCGCCCCTGCTGGTCTCGCGTATCAAGGTCATGGCGAAGCTGGACATCGCCGAGAAGCGACTGCCCCAGGACGGCCGCATCTCCCTGCGTGTGGCCGGCCGCGCCGTGGACGTACGCGTCTCGACGCTGCCCTCCGGCCACGGCGAGCGGGTGGTACTGCGCCTGCTGGACAAGCAGGCCGGCCGCCTGGATCTAGGGCATCTGGGCCTGCCGGAGGAGTTGCGCTACCACATCGGCGACATGATCCATAAGCCCCACGGGATCATCCTGGTCACCGGCCCCACGGGCTCGGGCAAAACCACCACCTTGTATGCCGCCCTGACCCAGCTCAACGACAAGAGCCGCAGCATCCTCACGGTGGAAGATCCCATCGAGTACTACATCGAGGGCATCGGCCAGACCCAGGTCAACACCAAGGTGGACATGAGCTTCGCCCGCGGCCTGCGCGCCATCCTGCGCCAGGACCCGGACGTGGTGATGGTGGGCGAAATACGCGATCTGGAAACCGCCGAGATCGCGGTTCAGGCCAGTTTGACGGGCCATTTGGTGCTCTCCACCCTGCACACCAACACCGCCGTGGGCGCCGTGAGCCGCCTGCGAGACATGGGCGTGGAGCCGTTCCTGCTTTCCTCCAGCCTGGTGGGCGTCATGTCCCAGCGGCTGGTGCGCATGCTTTGCGACCAGTGCCGGGTGTCCTATACCGCCAATACGGCGGACTGCAACATGCTGGGCGTGGACGCCGCGAACCCGCCCACGCTGTACAAACCGGGCGGCTGCGACCAGTGCAACCGAACCGGCTATCGCGGTCGCGGCGGGATTTTCGAACTGGTGGTCATCGACGACAAGACTCGATCCATGATCCACGACGGCGCCAGCGAACAGGCCATGGACCGCCATGCCAGGCGGCTGACCCCCAGCCTGCGCCAGGACGGCGTACGGCGAATTCTGGCCGGCCAGACCTCGGTGGAGGAAGTGCTGCGCGTGACCACGGAAGACGCCCAGGACGTGGATCTCTGAGGCCATGCCCAATCCGGTCGTAATCGCCCGCCTCTCCCGCTTTCCCCTTCACCGCTGATCGGCTGTTCAACATGGGTGCATTTGAATATTCCGCACTGAACGACAAGGGCAAGGAACTCAAGGGAGTCCTTGAAGGGGACACCGCCCGCCAGGTTCGCCAGCAACTGCGGGAAAAGGGCTGGATTCCCCTGTCGGTGGACGAAGTGGCCGAACGCCAGCAAAAGGGGGCGCGCCGCATCGGCCTGGGCAACAATCTCAAACCCTCCGAACTGGCCCTGGTCACACGGCAATTGGCGACCCTGATCGGCGCAGGCCAGCCGCTGGAGGAGGCCTTGCGGGCCGTCTCCCAGCAATCGGAAAAGGCCCGCGTGCGCAACATGCTTACCGCCGTGCGCTCCAAGGTCATGGAAGGACACACCCTGGCCGAAGGCTTCGCCCAGTTCCCGCGAGCCTTCCCGGAACTGTTCCGCGCCACGGTCGCGGCCGGCGAACAGACGGGGCACCTGGAGATCGTCTTGGAACGCCTGGCGGACTACACCGAAAGCCGGCACTACATGCGCCAGAAGATCCAGCAGGCCATGTTCTATCCCGCCGGCCTGGTCCTGGTGGCCACCGGCGTCGTGGTGCTGCTGCTCACCTACGTCGTACCCCAGGTGACCCAGGTCTTCTCCGACATGCACCAGGAACTACCACCCCTGACCCGCGGCCTGATCGCGCTCAGCGGCTTTCTCCGCCATTACGGAATCGTCCTGCTGATCGGCCTCGTCATCCTGGTGGTGGCCTTCATCTACGGCCTGAAGAACGAGAACTTCCGGTACGGTGTTCACACCATCCTGTTGCGGATACCCCTGGTGCAGCGCCTGATCCGGGGCTCCAATGCCGGGCGCTTCGCGCGCACCTTCAGCATCCTCACCGCCAGCGGCGTGAACGTGCTGGAGGCATTGCGCATTTCCGCCGAGGTCATCTCCAACCTGCCCATGCGCCAGGCCGTGGAAGACGCCGCCGGCAAGATCCGGGAGGGCACCGGCATCAGCAAGGCCCTGGAACGCAGCCGCCAGTTTCCACCAATGTTGCTGCACCTGATCGCCAGCGGCGAGGGTACCGGCCGCCTGGAGCAGATGCTGGAACGCGGGGCCATCCACCAGGAGCGCGAGGTGGAAGGCATTATCGGCACCATGCTGGGGATCATGGAACCGGCGCTGATCGTCGCCATGGGCGGAATCGTCATGCTGATCGTCATGGCCATCCTGCTGCCCATTTTCGAATTGAACCAATTGGTTCACTGACGGCGCGGCCCGGGACTCGCGTTTATGAGTCCCGCGTCACACTGTGGTTCAATACACAACCAGGGAGGGAACTTGGAGCCCTACCGGGTTTCCAAGTAGTTCAGCAACCTAGAGCCTGTATACAGGCCCTGACAATTCAACGGAAGGCAACATGAGCAAACCCTTTGGCAGCCGACGCGACCTCAACCGGCAGCGAGGCTTCACCCTTATCGAAATCATGGTCGTGGTGGTCATCCTCGGCATACTCGCGGCCTTCGTGGTGCCCAATGTGCTCCAGAACCCGGAGAAGGCCCGCGCGGTCAAGGCGCGACACGACCTGAGGGCCATCGAAAACGCGCTGGACATGTACTACGTGGACAATTTCCACTACCCCAGCACGGATCAGGGCCTGAAGGCGCTGGTGGAGAAACCCAACGGCGAACCCGAGGCCAAGAACTGGAAACAGGGCGGTTACCTCAAATCCCTGCCGGAAGATCCCTGGGGCCACGAATACAAGTACCTTAGTCCGGATGACGCCGGCGGCCGGCCCAAGGTGTTCACGTTGGGCGCGGACAACCAGACGGGCGGCAGCGGCGCCAACGAGGACGTCAGCAACCTGGACCTGAAGTAAGCGGCCTCGTGTGGAAGCAATAACCAGTGTTCTTTCAATATGATATGGACGCATTCAGCGCCGCTGAGGCGTTACGCTGAGGCGTTACGCCGCTTGACGAGGGCCGGGCCATTGCCTACGCAGGGCGCCTTGCCGCGAAACACCACAGGGGCGCTGAATGCGTCAATATCAGCTTGAAAGAGCACCGGGCTTCACGCTGATCGAGCTGTTGGTAGTGCTGGTGCTGATCGGGATCATCACCAGCTTCGCCGTGATGTCCATCGGCAACCAGGCCGCCGACCAGCTCAAGCATGAAGCCCACCGCCTGCGGGCGGTGGTCCGGCTGGCCGCCGACGAGGCGGTGCTCAACGGGCGGGAGATCGGCATGGTGTTCACCCACGACGGCTATCACTTCAGCAAGCTGAAGCCCGCCGGTGACCACTACATCTGGGTCAGGATTCCCAAGGAGGAAGACCGCACGCTGCGGCCGTACAAGCTGCCGGATACCGTGGAACTGGATATCGTGGTCAACGGCGGCACCGAGCCCGTGGATCTGAAAACGTCCTCCAACGACTCCGCAGGCTCCGGCGAGGCCGACAATCAAGGTGGCGACAATCCGGGCCTGAGCCAGGAAGGCGACGACAAAAAGAAGGAAGAGAAGGTGGAGGAAGACCATCCACAAGTGGTTCTGCTGTCCAGCGGCGAGGTCACCCCCTTCCAACTGGTCCTCAGCAATCCCGACATCCGCCAGCGCTATGTGCTCAAGTGCGAGTTCGACGGCAGCCTCGACCTGAGCAACGAGCAATGAAGGCATCGAGAAGCCGCGGTTTCACGCTAATGGAAGTCATGGTCGCCCTGGCGATCCTGGCGATCGCCCTGGCCGCGATCATCAAATCCACCGCGGAGAACATCACCAACACCGCCTATCTCCGAGACAAGACCCTCGCCCACTGGATCGCCATGAACAAGCTCACCGAGCTTCAGGTAATGGACGTCTGGCAAACGGGCAGGGCCGACGGCAAGACGGACTTCGCCGAGCGCACCTGGGGCTGGCGCACGGAGATCAAGGACACCCCCAACGGGACGGTTCGCCGGGTGGAAGTGGATGTCTTCCACGAAGGCGAGAAGAACCACCCGCTGGCCACCATCAGCGGATTTCTGGGCAGCCCCACTTTGGAGGGCCCCGTGGTCATGCCCACCTCGGCCCCTCCGCCGCCCCCACCTCACGACGGCCACTCGAACAACAATGGAAACAGCAACGGCGGTCTGGCCCCGTTGCAAAACGGTTCCACCAGCCCCCAGGGAAGCAACGGTAATGGCAACTGACTGCCGCCACAGCCAGGGCTTCACGCTGCTGGAACTGCTGGTGGCGCTGGCCATTTTCGCTCTGGTCTCGGTCATCGCCTACAGCGGCCTGCACACGGTCCTCAATGCCCGCGACGTCACGGACCAGCACTCCCGGCGCATGACGGAACTGGAAAAGGCCTTCAGCCTCATGCAGCGGGACTTCGAGCAGGTTGTGGACCGGCCTATTCGCGATCAGTACGGCGACGCCAAGGCGGCCTTCCTCAGTGAAGACCCGGGCCAACTGGAATTCACCCGCTCGGGCCGGCCCAACCCCCTGGATCTCACCCGCAGCGAGTTGCAGCGAATTGCCTACGGTGTGAAAGGCGAGGCACTGGTCCGGGACGACTGGGCAAACCTCGACCGCCCCCTGGAAGCCAAGCCCCAAGAGCGCACCGTGCTCACCGATGTGCGCACGGTGGAATTCCGCTTTCTAATGCGAAACAAACAGTGGGTGAACAGTTGGCCGCCACCACTCCAGGCCGGCCAACAGAATGCCGAGGACGAGCCTCTGGCGGTGGAAATCACCCTGCTGCTCAAGGACATGGGCGAGATCAAGCGCCTCTACGCCCTGCCGGAGGGCGGCTGAGGTGAAGAATCCACATCGCGGCAATCGGCAACGCGGCGTTGCACTGATCACGGCGCTGCTGATCGTGGCCCTGGCCAGCATTGCCGCCGTGGAGATGGCCTCCCGCCAGCATCTGGACATTCGGCGCGCCCAGAACATCTATCAGCACGACCAGGCCTATGTGGACGCGTTGGCCACCGAGAGCTGGGCCAAGGGCGTACTGGCCTCCGATCTAATGGGTGCCAGCGCGAAGGATACCTACAAGGACAATTGGGCCAACCTGGAAAACCCTCCGGAGTTCCAGGGCGCCAAGATCGCGGTGAACATCGACGATCTCCAGAGCCGGTTCAACATCAACAGCCTGCTGACGGCCAACGGCAAGGAGGACCCGGTGGCCGTCGACCGCTTCAACCGGCTGGTGATGGCCGCGGCGGAAAAGGCGGGCATGAACCTGGGCCCCAATGATGCCAAGCTTATCACCAATTCCGTCCTGGACTGGATCGACCCGGACGTGAAGCCCCGATACCCCGGCGCGGAAGACGACTACTACCTGCGCCTGGACCACCCCTACCGGTCCGCCGACCGGCCGATGGCCAGCGTCAGCGAACTGCGTTTGGTCCGGGGAGTGAAACCGAAGCTCTACCACGCGTTGGTACCGGCGCTCTGCGCCTTGCCGTTCAACACGCCGATCAACATCAACACGGCGAATCCGCAGGTCATCCAGGCCGTGCTGAACGTCAGCGAGGGAGACGCCAAAGCCCTTGCCGCCGCACGCATGGAAAAATTCCCCGACGGTTTCGACAGCGTCGATCAGATGCTCCAGCTCGCCAACGCCAACCTCCAGGGAAATGCCAAAATCCCGAGCCAGGGTTTGTCCGTGGACTCCCATTTCTTCCTGCTGACAACCCGCGTGGAACAGGGGCGGGCCCAAATTTACATGCGCAGCGTCATGGAACGGGTCCGGAGCAACGGCGCGCCACACATCGCCATCGTTCGCCGGGATCTCAACCGGTTCTAGTGTAGTGCGTCGTCTTATTTGGCACTTATAGCGCCCCGCACAGGCGTCAGTGCAAGGCGGCGCCCGCAGGCAATGGCCGAGCCCTTGGCAAGGGCGCCAACACCGCAATGGCGCCTGTGCGGGGCTCCCTTCGGGCGGCTTTCCAAGCGGTCAGCTACGGTGTTGCGCAGACTTGAAAGGGAATAACCCTTCCTGCGCCCGCGCGCCTAGCATCTGACCGCTTGGAAAGCCGCGATAAGTGCCAAATAAGACGACGCACTACACTAGGCCGAGTAGCGACCGGGGTTTTTTTCAGAGACAATGAATCCACAGTCGATCCACACTTATAACTAAACCGACTCGAACCTTTACTTAAGCGAAACCAATGCGTCCAAGTCTGGTCATCCGATTAAGCCCCGATCCCGGCAAACCGCTGCAGTGGGTCCGGCTCGACGCGGAAGCCCGCGTCGAGGGTGCCGTCGGTCTGGGCGATGCGCCGGAGGCCGCCGCCGAGGCGGTGGGGCGACGCGTCATCGTGCTGGCGCCGGGCACGGAAGTGCTGCTGCTGCGCGCCCGCATCCCCACCCAGAGCCGTCAGCGCCAGACCCGGGCCGTGCCCTACGCCGTGGAGGACCAGCTGGCCGGCGACGTGGACACCATGCATTTCGCCCTGGGGAACCGCAATGAAGCCGGCGAGCTGGCCGTGGCCGTTGTCGGCAAGAGCCGGCTGCAGCACTGGCTGGACCAACTGCGGGAGGCCGGCTTGGAGCCGGACCAGATCCATCCCGACGTGCTCGCCCTGCCCTGGCGGGAAAACACCTGGACGGTGCTGGCCGACGAGCAGACCTTCCTGGTCCGCACCGGCCCCCAGGATGGATTCAGCGGCGACACCGAGAACCTGGATCTGCTGCTGGGCGCCGCACTGGGTGATGCCGGCGAGGACACCCCCGAAACCATCGAGTTTCACGCCGTTCCGGGCATCCAGCCGCCTCACGGCATCGACACCCCGCTGGCGGCCCATGAACTGGACGCCGAACCGGTTGCGTTTCTGGCGTCCAACCTGAACGAAACCCGGAGCCTGCCCCTGCTCTCCGGGCGCTACGGCAAGGCCACCAGCTATCGCGCCCTGTGGATGCCCTGGCGTGTCACCGGGGCGCTGCTGGCCGCCTGGATGATCCTTACCCTTGGCCAGGCCCTGGCTCAGCAATGGGCGTACAGCCGCCAGCTGGATCACCTGCACAAGCAGGTTGAACAGATCTATCGCCAGACCTTCCCCGGTGAAAACCGAGTGGTGGATGCCCGCAGCCAGATGGAGAGCCGGCTGAACCGGCTCAAACAGGGTTCCGCCGATCAATCCCAGGGCATGCTGGAATACCTGCAGAAGATCGGCCCCAGCTTCGCGGCCGGCGGCAAGTTCAGCCTCACCGGCATGACCTACCGCGGCGGCGTGCTGGAAGTGGAGCTTCAGGCCGACAGCCTGCAGAGCCTGGAACAGCTCAAGGCGGAGCTGGCCGGCAAGAAGGGGCTCAAGGTGGAAGTGCGCTCCGCGAAGTCCGAGGGCGACAAGGTACAGAGCCACCTCATGATCAGGAGCGAATCGTCGTGAAGGAGTGGTGGGCCGGCCTGGACAGGAAGGACCGCCGCACACTGATCATCGGCGGCATTGCCCTGGGCGTGATCCTGTTCTATTTCCTGATTTGGAGCCCGGCGCTGAGTCGCCGCGACAAGCTCGCCCAGCGGGTGGATCAGGAACGACAGCTGCTGTCCTGGATGCATGGCGCCGCGGCCCAGGTAAAGGCCCTGCGCGGCAACGCCCAGGCGGCCCAGGCCGGCAGCGGCAGTCTGCTCTCCCTGGCCGAGCAGAGCGCCCGGCAGTCGGGTCTGAATCCGGTCATCACCACCGACCGGCAGGGCGTGCGGGTCACTCTCGAGAAAGCCAGCTTCGACGACATGATCCGCTGGCTGGCTCAGCTTCATCGGCAACACGGCGTCAACGTGGTGCTGGCCACGGTGCGACACGACGACAACGGCCCCGAGGGCCGGGTTGACGTCCAGTTGATCCTGTCGCCCGGAGGTTCGGCATGAAGCGCTGGATCGGCTTCGCCGCCCTGGCCCTGGCCACGTACCTGATCTCCCTGATCGTGGCGCTGCCGGCCGCCAACGCCTATCAGTGGTTCCTCGCCCGGCCCCAACTTCGGGCCTACGGCATTTCCGGCACCCTATGGAACGGTCACGCCGATGCTGTCATCCGCGGCGGCCAGCGCCTGGAGGACATCAGCTGGAGCTTCCATCCCGGGGCCCTGCTCAGCGCCAACCTGGGTTACGCCACGGAAGCCGATCTGCCCGATGGCCATTTCAGCGGCGATGCCCGCATCGGCCCCAGCGGCCGCATTGCACTCAGCGACGCCAAACTGAGCACGGCCTTGGGACCGCTCATCCAAAGCCTGGGCTCACGCCCCCTGCCCATCAAGTTCCAGGGCCGGGTGGAGGCGATTCTCAAGCATCTCACAGTCAAGAACGGCCACGTCGAAAGCGCCGACGGCGCCATCGCCATCAACGACGTGCAAATCCAAACCGGCCAGGGGCTGTCGCTGGGCAGCTTCGGCATCCGCGTCTCGGACGGGAAAGACGGCATCGACGGCAAGATCATGGACCGCGACGGCCCGCTTCAAGTGGCCGGCACCGTGACGATGAAGAAGGACGGCGCCGTGGACCTGCGTGTCAACGTCAAAACCAAGCCGTCCGCCGGCGACGACCTCAAAAAGGCCCTGGGCTTCATCGGCCTGCGCCAACCCGACCGCGGCGGCATGATACAGATCACCGGCAACCTCAACCAAGCCGGCAGCTTCCGATCGAGCCTGCGCCAGCTCTGAGCAGGCGTCGTTCGTTGGTTTCCTAACCCACGAAGTCGATGTAGGTTGGGTTAGCGAAGCGTAACCCAACAATCCGGCGCAGCCGTAAGACCTTGACCACGCTATTTTTTACCACAGAGAACACAGAGTTCCACAGAGAAGAAAAGCCGACACCATTTTCCTCCGTGGAACTCTGTGCCCTCTGTGGTGCTTTTTAAGCTCTTGTCGGATTACGTTTCGCTAATCCGACCTACATTTTTCGATCTGGCCCAAACCACCGCCCAGCTCATCGAAACTCGCCACCATCTCGAAATCGCCGGCCTTCCGAGGCGGCTGTTTCGTGTCCGGCTGGGCGATGCCGCGAACATGGGCAATGCCGTAACCCCGCGCGGAGGCCAGAACCCGCGCACTGTCGTCCAACAGCAGCGTGCGCTCCGGGTCGAACGGAACCCGTTCCCGCAGACGATCCCAGAACTCGGGCGCTTCCTTCGGCAGGCCGAATTCATGGGACGAGAGCACCTCATCCACGTATTCGTCCAACGCCGTGTGTTCCAGTTTCAGCAACAGACTGCCCTCATGGGCGTTGGTGACGATCACCGCATGCTTGCCCCCGGCTCGAAGCGCTTCCAGGAACTCCCGGGCCTCGGGCCGAAAGCCGATCAAATGGCTGACTTCCCGTTTCAGCCCCACGATGTCCAGTTCCAGCTCGCGGCTCCAGAAGTCCAGGCAATACCAGTCGAGCGTGCCCTCCACCGACTTCATGCGGGCAAACAGCATGGCACGCGCGCGCTCCACATCCACGCCCAGGCGCTGGGCATAGCGCAGCGGCACGTGCTCCAGCCAGAAATGGTTGTCGAAGTGCAGGTCCAGCAGGGTGCCGTCCATATCCAGCAGCACGGTGTCGATCCGCGCCCAGGGCAGTCGCTCGCTCAAAATTAACCTCCCGAAAGTCATCGGTGCCCCGTGTACAATATCGACACCATGCGCAAGAAACCCGAAATCCTCAACATCCAGGAAGTCGCCCGCTCGCGGCTGTTCCGCGTCGAGGCGGTGGACCTTCGCTTCTCCAACGGCACCGAAGTGAAGTTCGAACGCTTGAAGGGTTCCGCCTGGGGGGCGGTCATCGTCGTGCCCATGCTGGACCCGGACACGGTACTGCTGATCCGCGAATATGCCGTGGGCCTGGAAGGCTATGAACTGGGCCTGCCCAAGGGTCGCGTCGAGAAAGGCGAAGATCCGCTGGAGGCCGCCAACCGCGAGTTGATGGAGGAAGTGGGCCACGGCGCCCGGCGCCTGACTTACCTGCGCCACCTCAGCCTGGCGCCCGGCTATCTCGGCCATCAGACCATGGTCATCCTCGCCGAAGATCTCTATCCGCAGCGCCGAGGAAGGGGATGAGCCGGAACCGCTGGAAGTGGTGCCCTATTCCATGAACCGCTTGGAAGAACTCGCCATGCACGAGCAATTCAGCGAGGCCCGCAGCATCGCCTCGCTCTATATCGCCGCGCTCACACTGGCCAACGAAACGCACAGGGAACGACCGATCGATGAATGAAACGGATCTCCAAACGCTGATGCCCGCCATTGTCGATCTGGCCAAGCAGGCCGGGGAACGCGTGATGCGGGTCTACAGCCGGCCGTTCGAGGTCACCCAGAAGGACGACAACACGCCGCTGACCGAGGCGGACCAGGCCTCCAACGCCATGATCGCCGCCGGCCTGAGCCGGCTGACCCCGGACATTCCCCTGATGTCCGAGGAAAACGAAATGCCCGCGTTCGAGGATCGGCGTCGATGGTCAGAGTACTGGCTGGTGGACCCGCTGGACGGGACCCGGGAATTCATCAAACGCAACGACGAATTCACGGTCAACATCGCCCTGATCCGGGACGGTGAACCCGTCCTGGGCGTGGTCTATGCGCCGGCCCTGGATATCAGTTACTACGGCCATCGCGGCGGGGGCGCCTTCAAGCAGTTCGATGGCGAGCAGCCCGAAGCCATTCGGGTCCGCCGGCCGGCCGAACCGCCCTTCCACGTGGCCGTCAGCCGTTCCCACCGCAAGCCCGAGATCGACGAAATTGTGGCCAAACTGCCGGAGTACGAGGCGGTCTCGGTGGGCAGTTCGCTGAAATTCTGCATGGTGGCGGAAGGCAAGGTGGATTTCTATCCGCGCATCGGCCCCACCTCGGAGTGGGACTCCGGCGCCGCCCAGGCCGTGGTGGAAGCCGCCGGCGGCCAGGTCACCGATCTCGACCTGAACCCCCTGCGCTACAACCGCAAGGAGTCTCTGCTAAACCCGGATTTCGTCGTCTTCGGGGACACGGGGCACGATTGGAGCCGCTATCTGGAAGGCATCGAGGGAACACGGGAGCGCTGATCCGACAAGGCTCACGGGGCGCGGATGCAGACCCGCAGTCCGGGCCCATTGTCCTCCAGCGTGAGGCGCAGGCCGTGCAGCTCGGCGATAACCTTGACCAGAGCAAGCCCCAAACCGCTGCCGGCGGTGGTACGGCTTTGCTCGGCCCGGTAGAACCGCTGAGTGAGGGATTTCAGCTCATCGGCGGCAACACCTTGGCCGTTGTCGGAGACGCACAGCCAGGCGCCGTCGCGGCCGTGCCCTGAAGCGACCCATATCTCGCTGCCCGTGCCGGCGTGCTGGATCGCGTTCTCCAGCAGATTGGCCAGCAACTGCGCCAGCAGGCTGCGGTCGCCGCGCAGCACCGTGCCCGCCTCGACCTCCGCGGTCAGGGTCTGGCCGTGGGCCTCCGCCTCCGCGGCGTAGAGCTCGGCCATTTCCTCGGCCAATGCGGAGAGATCCACCGCCGAGAAGCGCTCCCGCCGCGCGCCCGACTCCAGTTGCGCGATGCTCAGCAGCGAGTCGAAAGTCTCCAGTACCCGTTCGATATCGACCAGCGCGGCGGCGCATTCCGAAGCGGTCTCCGAGTGTGATTCGGCGCTGGCCGCCGCCTTTTCAATCCGGTGCTTCAGGCGGCCCAACGGCGTCCGCAAATCGTGGGCGATATCGTTGGTCACCTGGCGCATGCCTTCCATCAACTGCTGAATCCGGTCCAGCATGGCGTTGATATTGGTTACCAGGCCGTCGAACTCGTCGCCGGTGCCGGCGGCCGGAAGCCGGCGCCCCAGATCGCCCCTGATGATCTCGTCGGTGGCGCGGTTGATCCCCTCCAGCCAGCGCAGGGTCCCCCGGCTCATCACCATGCCGCCGCCCAGCGCCAGCAAGAGCGTCAGCAGCGCGCCCCAGGCGGCCGCCTCGGCCAGGGATTCCTGCATGGCATCGATGCCACTGCGGCTGCGGCCCACCACCAGATAGCCATCCGGCAGCTTAATGCCGAGCAGGGGAACGACAATGGTGTCCTGGTCGGCATCTCCGTCGTTGTCGTCGTCCCCGAGCAATTCGGTGCGCCCCCAGCCGGAAAACGGCTTCATGGCGGCGAGGTCGCCGGCGATCTTCGCGCCGTCGGGGGTCATGAGCAGATAATGCGCGCCGGAGGGATCCGTGGCCCCGTCGGCCTGTTCGGACACCTCCTGCTTGAGCCCGGCCCAACCGTCGTTCCGGTAGACGGCGAGCAGCGGCCGCGCGGTGTCGTGGATGGCTGTCCGGAGCTGTCGATGCATCTCCCGGGTGAGGTCCCAACCCACTACGGCCATGACCAGGGCAACGGATACGGCAAACAGCACCGCGTAGCGGACGGCGATCCGGAATGGGGCCGTGCGAAAAACCTCAGGAAGACGCATCGAGACAGTAACCGGAACCGCGCACGGTCCGAAGCAGTTCGGGGCCGGGAAACGGTTTGTCGATCTTGCCGCGCAGGCGGCTGATATTGGTATCCACCACGTTGGTCTTGGGGTCGAAATTGAAGCCCCAGACTCTCTCCAGCAGCATGGCCCGGGTCACAACGCGCCCGGGATTGCGCATGAGGTATTCCAGCAACCGGAACTCCACCGGCTGGAGATCGATGGGCTGGCCCTCCCGGGTGACGGTGCGGGCCAGCAGGTCCATCTCCAACGACCCCACGCGCAGCCGGGTGACCTGCTCGGCCAGGGGAGGCCGCCGGCCCAGTGCCGCCACGCGGGCCGCAAGTTCGGACCGGGCGAACGGTTTGACCAGATAATCATCGCCGCCCTGCTCCAGGCCTTCCACCCGATCCGCGACCCCGGCCATGGTGGTCAGGAACAGCACCGGCGTTCTCACTCCGGCCGCCCGCAGCGCCTTGACCATCTGCAACCCGTCCCGCTCGGGCAGGCGCCGGTCCACGATCAACACCTCATGGGCCGACTCAAGGCCCATGACCAGACCGCTGTGACCATCGGCCACGCAGTCCACGAGGTGCCCCAGTTCCCGCAATCCTTCGGCGACATAGGCGGCGGTCTCGGGATCGTCTTCGACAACAAGCAGTCTCATGGGCCTTTGAATCTGCCTCCGGCCAGGGCGGAACTGCCCCGGACATTCATGGATCGTGCGGCGCCCCGCGAAAACCGGCGACGCGGTTCAGCGCCACATGCCGCCCCACCTCGGTGCCAGGCTTCAGTGCAGCACACTTCGGGCTGCTGATGCCATGACGCTCGGCTCTTGGCTGTCTCGGGATATGGATTCGGCGCCAGGGTGGAAGTTCAGACCCGGCGATGGAGGGCCCGCGGATCTCTCGGGGCTCAGGCCGGTTGCGGTGCGCCCTGGCCCGCCGGCTGGACGGCGGGTACCGGTCTCCGCGCGGGATACCGGAAGGACCCCGCCAGGAACTCCGCAACGGGGATGCCCGGCTCCGGCCGAAGGCCTTCGCCTTCGACAAAGAGCCGATGCCACACGGCAAACGACAGCAGAGACCAAACCTCGTCGCCCCGATCCCCCAGTTGCGCCTGCCGGCGCAGCAACTCGCGCACACCCTCCGGGCGGAACCACTCCCGTATGCCTTCCGAGCGCGGCAGCAGATCCGTCAGCGCCGCCAGCAAAGGGCCCTGAACGAGGCACGCCAGCGGAACATGAAAGCCGCGCTTCTTCCCGTAGAGGTGCTCCTCGGGCAACAGGCGCTCAGCCCAGCGCTTGAGGAACAGCTTGCGGTGGCGGCCTTGAATCTTCATGGCCTCGGGCAGGGACAAACCGAATTCTACCACCCGATGATCCAGAAACGGTACGCGCCCCTCCAGGCCCACGGCCATCAGGGGGCGATCCAGCTTTACCAACAACCCGTCCGGCAGCGATGTGGCGATATCGACATACTGGCGGCGTCGGGTTGCCCCCCAGGTGGAAGGGCTACGGGACCAGGCCCCGCGCACGGCATCCCGCCGCTTCGCGGCGGCCATCCGCAGCCCTGAACCGAAGCAGGCATGCTGCGCCGATCGGTCCCAACGGGATCGCAGCCCCATGCCGCCTCCCCGCCGGTCCAGCGCCGCCATGAGCCGGCGGCCCGGCGCCTGCACGCGGTAGCGCCCGTAACCGGCAAAGACTTCATCGCCGCCCTCGCCGCTGAACACCACCTTCAATTCCGCCGCCGCCCGACGCGCCAGCACCAGCGTGGGCAACACCGCGGGGTCCTGGATCAGGTCATCAACGGCCCAGGCGGCCTCCACCAGTTCCCGTTGCAGCCGGCCCGGAGAAATCCTGATACAGCGATGCTCCGTTCCGAAACGCCGCGCCACCACTTCGGCATCTTCCAGCTCGTTGTGCCGTCCGCTGCCCTCGAAACCGACGGAAAACGTCGCCAGAGGCCCGGGGCCCGCCTGGGCCAGCAGACCGGCCAGCGTGCCGGAGTCGACGCCGCCGGACAAAAACAATCCGTAGGGAACGTCGGCGCGCATATGCTCTTCCATCACCTGCCCGAACAGATCGCTGAATCGCTCCAGCGCCTCGGCCTCGGTTCCGGCGAAGGGCTCGATCCCGGTGAGATCCCAATAGCGGTGCTCGCTCGGCTGCCGATCCCGCGAAAAAACAACGGCGCAGCCCGGCGCCACGGCATGCACTCCACTGAGCAGCCGCTCCGGAGCACTGACCGAGCCGCCGTGCAGGTACTCGGCCAATGCCGTCGGATTGACCTTCGGCGACTCCGGCAGCGCCGGGAGCAAGGCCTTGACCTCGGACGCAAAGGCCCAGCCGTGCGGGGTGCGTGCGTAGAACAGGGGTTTGATGCCGAGGCGATCACGCACGAGGATCAACTCGTCGCGCCTCTCGTCATGCAGGGCGAACGCGAACATGCCGTTGAGCCGCTGCAGTCCGTCCAGGCCGGATTCGGCATAGGCGTGGAGGATGGTTTCGCAGTCCGAACCGGAACGGAACACCCGCCCGCGGGAGGCCAGCTCCCGGCGCAGTTCGATGAAGTTGTAGATTTCGCCGTTGGCCACCAGTGCGAGGCCGTCGCCGGGGCTGACCAGGGGCTGCGCGCCGCCGTCGCGGTCGATGATTGCGAGCCGGGTATGGCCCAGACCGGCGCCGCCGCGAACGTACGTTCCGGAGCCATCCGGGCCTCGATGTGCCAGGCGGCCCACCATGGTGGACAGCACACCGGGAACGATATCTCTGGGGTATTGGAAAAGACCGGCTATTCCGCACATGGTCCTGGTCGCATCGCCAACGGGGAGTCCGCGACGCGGGTCGGATGGGTTCGCGGATATTCCGGATGCTACGCAGCGGAACTTGCGGAAAGCTGGCCCGGGGATTACACCTTTGTAAGGTTCGGAGAGATGCTGTTCGCACGGAAAAGGAGAACACCATGCAACGGATCGGAATCATCATCGCGCTGTGCCTGTGGGCCGCAACGGCCTCCGCCGCCTCATTCACCCTGGGCAGCCAGGACCTCAAGGCCAATGCCAGGATCGCCAACCGATATGTCTACAACGGCTTCGGCTGCACCGGGGAGAACGTGTCGCCGGAGCTGCATTGGCAAGGGGCGCCGTCGGGCACCAAGAGCTTCGCTGTCACGGTCTACGACCCCGACGCACCCACAGGCAGCGGCTGGTGGCACTGGGTGGTCTACAACCTGCCCGCCGACACCCACGAGCTACCCACGGACGCCAGCGGCAAGAACATGCCGCAAGGCGCGGTGGAAGGCCGCACCGACTTCGGCAGCCACGGCTACGGCGGCCCTTGCCCGCCGAAGGGCGCCAAGCCGCACCATTATCACTTCACCGTGTACGCGCTGGACGTGCCGTCCCTGGATCTGCCCAAGGAGGCGTCGCCGGCCATGGTGGGATTCAACCTGCATTTCCACACCCTGGCGAAAGCGGAGCTGACGGCGCTGTACGGGCGATAACCGCCCAATCACTGGCGTCGAGCTGCGTGTAGGAGCGGTCGTGCCGACCGCGAATGGTGATTACGCTTCAGGACACGAAGAACACGAAGGGCTCACGAAGAAGACAAAGCGCGCTGTGAATGCACCGCAAGCCACTTCGTGTGCTTCGTGTCTTCTCCGTGCCCTTCGTGACCCGGAACGCTCGAATCATTCGCGGTCGACACGACCGCTCCTACGTACAAGGGGAGCGCACCGCCGAAAACTGCCCTTTATCTTCGCGCACTCCGTGCGCTTCGTGGTTTAACAACGAACCCTCTCACCCCGCCAGCGCCGGAGCCGCCGAGGCGCGAATTGGATGGTCTTGCGGCTTCGCCGGATCGGTGGGTTACGCTTCGCTAACCCACCCTACATTGAAGAGCCCCGTCGGCCGCGCGCACCAAATCCAATCTGCCTTCGTGGTGCAACGGTCCCCCTTCCGGTCAATCCACTTCGTGCTTCTTCGTAGCCCGCAGTGCTTAACCGTTCGCGGCGACGAGCGCCGCGAATGGGCGGCCCGGGATTTGAACGACGAGACAGCAAATGGATCGAACGGCACCAAGCCATCCTTTATCTCCGTGCCCTTCGTGGTTTAAGGAAACCCCCGTCACCCCGCCGGCCGCTGCGCCCCGCAGCTCCAGCAGGCGTCGAACTGCCCTTCCATCACTTCCCCGCATTCGGCGCACGCCCAAGCCTGACCGGGTTCGGCGTTGTCCGCCAGAGCGGCTTCCACAATCCTCCGGGCGCGGGGTTCATCCGATTCGTTGACCAGCCACAGTTCCGGCCAAACCGCCGTGGGCGGGAGCTCGCCGGCACCGCCGAGCAGGCCGAAATTCCGCATCACCACTTCGATGTCCGCTTCCTCAAGGAGATTGCGGACATGGGCGACCATCAGGGGGTTCTGGGCGGTGTAAATCCGTTGCACGGGCGCGTCTCCGGTCGGGTTTACACCCAGCATAGCCGCGGGCTCGGCCATCGGGCCAGCAGGAACCGCTGAGAGATTTGAGCTACGGGACGCGAACCATTAAAAGCGAAGGCTTTTCCTATCCATCATTCCCTTCGTGAACTTCGTGAATCCTTCGTGCCCTTCGTGTCCTGAAGCGTCGATAGAATGCCCGCCGCCACTTCGTCGGCCGAAGCCTGAACCGCCGGAGTCAGGCCTTCGCCGCCACCGAAATCGGCGCCGACGATGCCGTGAATAACAAAATCGGGGGGAAGCTCACCGAGAACGCGGCTCATCTCCACGGCTTCGGCGAGACCGAAAGCGTGGGTGGAGTAGCGGAAGAAATCGGAGGGAATCGTTTCACGGGCGGCGTCCAGCGTCACCCGCGAACCCGGTTCGCCACCAGCCCGCACGGCATCGAAGATCCGCACCCACTCCCGGCCGCGCCATGCCTCCATCAACTCCGTTCCCTCGCCCGGGAGGACCAGCACGTCACCGCAATCGCGCAGTCGCTCGGCAATGTAGACACCGACGCCATCGTCCCGCCGGTACCGGTTGCCGATACCGATGTACAGAGGATTCACCGGCGATCCACGGTCAGATCCAGGAAGTGGGTGGAGCAGGAGATGCAGGGGTCGTAGTTGCGGATGGCCTGCTCGCAATAGGCCTTGATCTCGTCATCGGGCAGAGACAGCAGCGGCGCCACGTAATGGCTCAGGTCCTGCTCGATCACGGCCTGGTTCACGGAGGTGGGCGCGACGATCTTGCCGTCCTGGATGATGCCTTGGTCGTCCACGGTGTAGCGGTGGTAGCAGATGCCGCGCGGGGCCTCGGTGGCGCCGTAACCGGTGCCGGCCCGCGGCGGCACTTCCACACAAGGGGCCGAGGGCTCCTTGTAACGGTCGATGATGCGCAGCGCCTCCTCGCAGGCGAAAATCACCTCCACGGCGCGGGCGATGATGCTCTTGAACGGGTTGAAGCAGGCCACACCCAGGCCCGCGGCCTCGGCGGCGGCGCGGGCGCGGGGCGTGAGCTTGTCGCGGTTGTTGGCATAGCGCGCCAGCGGGCCCATGTGGGCCGGGCCGCGCCCCACCACCCGGCTCTGCAAGGCGGTGGAGTGGGCCACGTGCTCTTCCTTGAGCACATCGTCGTATTCGCTGATGGGCACATCCATACCCTTGTTCGACACCATGCGTCCTTCGTTGAAGGGATACTCGTCGGGATGGCGCAGGGAGATGAACTCGTAGTCCTGTTCGAAACGAGGGAACGGCAGCCGGGAAACCAGCCGGGCGGTCTGCTCTGCGGCCTCGACACCCCATTCCAGCTCTTCCACCAGGCCGCGCAGCTCCGACTTGCTGGGCGCCTTGTAGAACCCGCCAACGCGCACGTTCACCGGATGGATCTCGCGCCCGCCCAGCAGGGACATGATGCTGTTGCCCAGCTTCTTCAGGCGCAGGGCGCTGCGTACCAGCTCGGGGTAGTCCCGGCCCATGGCGATGGCATCGGGATAGTCCATGAAATCGGGGGCGTGGAGCATGTAGATGTGCAGCACGTGGCTTTCGATCCACTCGCCGCAGTAGAGCAGGCGGCGCAGGTCGCGGAGCTGGGGGATTTCGGTGCCGGGGCTGGCGCCGGCGATGGATTCCATGGCGTGAGACGAACTCATCATGTAGGCCACCGGGCAGATGCCGCAGATGCGGGCCGTGATGTCCGGCGCCTCGGTGAAATAGCGGCCGCGCAGAAAGCCCTCGAAGAACCGCGGCGGCTCGAAGATCCGCAGCTCGCACGCCTCCACCTGATCCCCCTGGCTGCGGATGTAGAGCGCGCCTTCGCCTTCGACCCGGGCCAGGTAATCCACGCTGATGGTACGGGTCTCGTCACTCATGGCGATCGCTCTCCCGCCGGAAGGCTTCGGCGTGGGTGTTGAAGGTACTGTAGAAGCGGGCCAACTCCGGGCCGCTCATGCCCAGGGCCTCGAGCTTGCCACTCAGGGATTCGGGATTGGCGCTTTCCTTGGGGCCGAAGCAGCCGTAACAGCCGCGATTGTAACTGGGACAAAGGGCGCCACAGCCGGCCTGGGTCACCGGGCCGAGACAGGGCGTGCCGTGAGCCACCAGCACACAGGGGTTGCCCCGCCGCTTGCACTCCTCGCACACGCTGTAGGTGGGCACGTTGGGTTTGCGGGCATTGAGGAAGGCGTTGAGCACTTCCACCAGCTGCGCCTTGTTGATGGGACAGCCCCGCAGTTCGAAATCCACCTGCACATGCTCGGCGATGGGCGTGGAGGTCGCCAGGGTATCGATGTATTCCGGATGGGCGTAGACCACGCCGGTCAGCTCGCGAATGTCCCGCGAGTTGCGCAGGGCCTGAATGCCGCCGGCGGTGGCGCAGGCACCGATGGTGATCAGCACCCGGGATTCCTCGCGGACCTTGCGGATACGTTCCCGGTCGTGGGGAGTGGTGACGGAACCTTCCACCAGGGAGACGTCATAGGGGCCCGGCTGCATGTTGCTCGAGGCCTCGGGGAAATAGGCGATCTCCACCCGGTCCGCCAGGGCCAGCAGCTCATCCTCGCAGTCCAGCAGGCTGAGCTGGCAGCCGTCGCAGGAGGCGAACTTCCAGACGGCGAGCTTGGGTCGATAGGTGCTCATCTAGAACTCCGATATCCGGAAGAACGGTTCCACCTTGTCGAAGGGGAACACGGGACCGTCCTTGCAGATGAAATAGGGCCCGTACTGGCAGTGCCCGCAATAGCCCACGGCGCACTTCATGTTGCGCTCCATGGACACGTAGATGTCGGAATCGGCCACGCCCCTTTTCTGCAGGGCCAGCACGGCGAAGCGCATCATGATCTCCGGCCCGCACATCATGGCCACGGCGTTGGCGGGATCGAAACCGCCCCGCTCGATCAGCTTGGTGACCACACCGATGTTGCCGGCCCAGCCGGGCGTGGCGCGGTCCACGGTGACTTCGATTTCCAGGTCCAGATGGGAGCGCCACTCCTCGATCTCCTCCCGGAACAGAATGTCCTGGGGCTCGCGGGTGCCGTAGAACAGGAACACACGGTTGAATTGGTCCCGATTACGCAGCGCCTCGTACATCACCGGCCGCAGCGGCGCCATGCCGATGCCGCCGGTAATCACGAGCAGATCCTTGCCGTGGGCCGCTTCCACCGGCCAGGCCGAGCCGAACGGCCCGCGCACGCCCACTTCATCGCCGGGCTGCATGGCCTGCATGGCGCGGGTCACGGTGCCCACGGCGCGGATGGTGTGAACCAGTTTCTCCGAATCGGCCGGATCGCCGCTGATGGAGATCGGCACCTCGCCCACGCCATAGTGGTAGAGCATGTTGAACTGGCCGGGCCGGAATTCCAGCGGGCCGCCGTCCACCGGGTCGAGCGTCCAGGTATAAACCTCGCCGCTGCCGTTCTCCTGGCGCACCGAGGCGATTCGAAAGCGCCGGGGGATCATCGGGTCCTCGGCCGGCACCACACTCATCGCTGGGCTCCGGGTTTCGGACCGTAGACATCGAGCATCTGGAAGCGGGCCGAGCTGATCCGCTGGGCCATCACATCCACCAGACGGCGCAGCACCGCATAACCCACGGCGGGATCATGGTCCATGAGCTCGCGCAGGCAGCCGGCGTCGAACAGGATGGTTTCGGTGGGCTCCACGGCGCGGGCGTCGAAATGCCAGACGTGAGGCGGCACGAACCAGGACCAGCCCAGGGCATCGCCTGCCCGCAGGGTCTCCACGGCCGAGCGGCCCTTGCCGGGGACCGACACGGTCAACTGCACGTGGCCCTTGAGGATCAACTGAAAGGTCTCTGCATCCTGATGCTGGCGGATCAGATAGTCGTCGGCGGCATAGCTCCCCTTGCGGGCGCAACCGGCCAGCGCCTGTATCTCCGGAGCCGACAGCCCCTCGAAAAACGGCTGCCGCGCAATCATCGCGGCCAGGGAAACGTCTTCGGTCATGATTGCTTCCTCCGGTCGTCGGCGCGGATGGCCGCGACCTCCTCCGTGATGTCGATCCCCACCGGACACCAGCTGATGCAGCGGCCGCAGCCCACGCAGCCGGAGCTGCCGAACTGGTCGTACCAACTGGCAAGCTTGTGGGTCATCCACTGGCGGTAGCGGGACTCGGTGCTGCTGCGCACGCTGCCGCCGGCGATGTAGGAAAAATCCTGGTTGAAGCACGAATCCCAGCGGCGCACCCGCTCGGCGCCGCCGCCATCCAGATCGGTCACGTCCTCAACCGTGGAGCAGAAACAGGTGGGGCAGACCAGGGTGCAGTTGGCGCAGCTCAGGCAGCGGTCGGCCACGTCCGCCCAGCGGGAGTGCTCCAGGTTGCCGTAGAGCAGTTCCTTGATGTCGGCCGTATCCATGGCGCGGCCCATCTGGCGGACGGCATTGGCCGTGGCCGTCTCGGCGGCAGCCTTGTGCGCGGCCTCGGCCACCGCCGGCCCCAGCTCGGCCAGCACATCCCGACCGTCGTCGCTGCCGGCCTCCAGGGTGAAATAGTGGTCGTCGCCTTCGAGGATCTCGGTCAGCGCCAGATCGAAACCGCTTTCGGCGCGCGGGCCGGTGTTCATGGACACGCAGAAACACGTTCCCCGAGCCTCGGCGCAATTCACGGCGACGATGAAGCTGGCTCTGCGCCGCCGGCCGTAGGCACTGTCGGCCAGAGCCCCGCCCGTAAAAACCGTGTCCTGGATCTGGATGGCGTGCAGCTCGCAGCTACGGACGCCGATGAACGCCCGCTGGGCATCCTCCGGCGACTGTTCCTGCAGCGCGTAGCCGTGGTCTTCGCGATGGGCGCGGAACACGGTCTGCACCGGCGGGAAGAGGTACTTCTTCCACGACTGAGGCCCAACCACATAGCCGAACAAGGCCTTGTCGTCCCGGCGTTTCACCCGGTAGTGCCCGGCCTCGTGCTCGTCGGTCCAGCCTTCGGGCAGGTCCGCCGTGGATTCGATGGTGTCGTAGACGATGGCCTGATCCCGCAGGCGCGGGCCCACCAGTTCATAGCCCCTTCGCTGGAGCACGCTGAACAGGGTGTCCAGACCGGACCGGTCAATCACAAATGCGTCGCTCATGGGCGGCGATTCCGGCTGTTGATTGAAAGCTGTGTCACGTCCGTGTCCATTGGTCGCGTCCGCTCCGCAGGGCGGCCGCAATGGCTGTTGTGGTTATGAACTTCCCCTGAATGGCACGATAGCGAAGGCGCCGTACAGCGATATTGATCGGGATCAAGATCGGCGCCGGCCGACCTTAACCGGGTGCTGACGGACTGGCGCTGCGCAATCCGGGGATCCGATCGGGGCTGAAACCACAGAGGACACCGAGTTACGCGGAGAAAACCAGGGATTCGTCTTGTCCTCCGTGAAACTCTGTATCCTCTGTGGTGAGACTCCCCCGCGGGAACGACCGCCGCGCTCCGGCATTTCTATGGCCCCAGGACCGCCAGGGTGTGGCGGGCAATGGTCAGCTCTTCGTTGGTGGGGATCACCAAGGCCGATACTCGGCTTCCCGAGCCGCTGATGCGTTCATCAGTCCGTTCGTTCGCAGCCTCGTCCAGTTCCAGGCCGAGCCATTCGCAGGCGCGGGCAATGCCGGCACGCACCGGCACGGCGTGTTCGCCGATCCCGGCGGTGAACACCAGGGCGTCCAGCCCGCCCAGTGCCGCGGCCAGTGAACCGATCTCGCGGGTTGCTCTGTAAACAAACAGGTCCACTGCGTCCCGGGCTGAGGCCTCATGGCTCTCCAGCAGGCGGCGCATGTCGGAACTTACGCCGGACATCCCCAACAGGCCGCTCTTTCGGTAAAGCAGGTCTTCCACATGATCCGCATCGAGCCCTTCGTGCTGGAACATGTACAGCACCACGCCGGGGTCCAGATTGCCGCAGCGTTTGCCCATGGGCAGGCCGTCCAGGGCGGTGAATCCCATGGTGGTGGCGATGCTCACACCGTCCTTCATGGCGCACATGCTGGCGCCATTGCCCAAATGGGCGACAATCACCCGGCCGCCGGCCAGGTCCGGGTAGCGCTCGGCCAGGGTCTGGGCGATGTATTCGTAGGAAAGGCCGTGAAAACCGTAGCGCAGCACGCCCTGCTCGGTGTAGCTGCGCGGCAGCGCGAACCACTGGGCCACCTCCGGCTGGCGGCGATGGAAGGCGGTGTCGAAACAGGCCACCTGCGGCAGATGCGGCCGCAAGCGGCGGACCGCTTTCACCGCAGCCAGGTTGTGGGGTTGATGCAAGGGGGCCAGGGGGACGAATTCCTCCAGGCGCTGCAGCAGTTGGTCGTCGATCAGCAGGGGTTCGGCGTAGTTGGGACCGCCATGGACCACGCGGTGGCCCACGCCCCGCAGCTCGATGCCGTCAAGCCGGTTTTCCAGCCAATGCAGAATGCGGTCCAGGGCCTTTTCATGGTCGTTGGACTCCAGCTGGTCGTCGACCAGGACCTGGCCGTCGGTGTCGCGAATATGCAGCAACGGCTCGGCCGTTCCCAAGCCTTCGGCCAGCACCTTGTAGCGCGGCACCGGGTCGGTGCCTTCGGCCACCACATGCACCGCGGCCTTGATGCTGGACGAGCCGGCATTGATGATCAGCAGGCCGTTCATGAAGAAATCTTCGTCTGTTTGCGTCGGGCATCGGCCATCAGCAGAGCGATGGCGCAGGCGGCAATTCTCGAGAACACGTCGTCGGCGCGGCTGGTAAGCACCAGCGGCACCCGGGCGCCCACCACGATGCCCGCGGCCTCCGCGTCGGCAAGGTAATGCAGCTGCTTGCCGATCATGTTGGCCGACTCCAGATCCGGCGCCAGCAGGATATCGGCCTTGCCGGCCACCTCGGATTTGATGTGCTTGGTACGGGCGGCCGCCTCGGACACCGCGTTGTCGAAGGCCAGGGGCCCGTCCAACAGGCCGCCGGTAATCTGCCCGCGATCGGCCATCTTGCACATGGCCGCGGCGTCCAGGGTGGACTGGATCACCGGATTCACCTCCTCGGTGGCGGAGAGAATGGCGACCTTGGGGGTCTCGATGCCCAGGGTCTGGGCCAGGTCGATGGCGTTCTGGCAGATATCCACCTTGGTGGCCAGATCCGGGAAGATGTTCAGAGCGGAATCAGTGATCAGCAGGGGCCGGGGATAGGTGGGCACGTCCATCACCCAGACGTGGCTCATGCGCCGGGCCGTGCGCACGCCGGAACCCTTCTGGACGATGGGGTGCATGAACTCGTCCGTATGCAGGGCGCCCTTCATCAGGCAGCCCACCTCCAGGTTGCGGGCCAGTTCCACCGCCTTTTCAGCTGCGGCGTGGCTGTGCTCCGTGGAAACGATGCGATAGTCGTTGATGTCCACACCGTGTTCTTCGGCCACGGACCGGATCTTGGCCTCCGGCCCCACCAGCACGGGCACGATCAGATTTTGCTCGGCGGCCCGCACCGCGCCCACCAGGGAAAACTCATCCACCGGGTGCACCACCGCGGTGGTTACCGGCTCCAGATCCTGGGCCAGGCCCAGGAGACGGTGCAGCTGCCTGCGCTTGCCCACGCCACTGAAGTCCGCGCTGCCCAGATCTGCCGCTTCCTGGTGCAGTTTCTGGGCGGGGGCGGCCACCAGCACCGTGCCGCTGATCACCACTTGGCCGGTATCGTTGGTCGCGCGACATCCCATCAGCACACTGCTGCCGTCGGAACCCTTCTCCCGGACCGAGACCTCCACACTCACCGTGTCGCCGATCTGCACCGGATGGTGATAGGTGAAGTCCTCCTCCAGGATCCGGCTGCCGGGACCCGGGAGCTCAGTGCCGATCAGTGTGGCGATCAGCGACGTGCCCCACATGCCGTGGGTGATCACGCCGTGGTAGAGATCGCTGGTGGCGAAGTCCCGGGTCATGTGTTCGGGATTCATGGCCGCCGAGCTGCCCGCGAAGACCCTCAGGTCTTCCAGGGTCAGCCGCCGTTCCAGGCCGGCGGTATCGCCGACGTTCAACTCGGGAAAGGTCTTGTTTTCGATGTAGCCCACGGTGTCGTGTCCTGTATCGGAGGGTTCGGAAAGCCGGGTGGCTCAAGCGACGATGTTGTAGCCCGCATCCACGTAGATGAGGTTTCCGGTCAGCGTTCGGGCTTGATCGCCCACCAGCAGCGCGGCGGTGGCCGCCACGTCGTTGATGTCGGCCAGTTGATGCTGCGGGGCGCGTTCGGCGGCGCGCTCCATGAGTTCGTCGAAGCGGTTCAGTCCCGAGGCGGCCCGGGTCTTCAGGGGCCCCGGTGAGAGGGCGTGGACCCGGATGCGCTTCGAACCCAGCTCGGCGGCCATGTAGCGCACGGACGACTCCAAGGCGGCCTTCACCGGGCCCATGAGGTTGTAGTCCTCCACGACCTTCTCCG
The DNA here is from genome assembly GCA_963711725.1 of uncultured Gammaproteobacteria bacterium. GTDB lineage: Bacteria > Pseudomonadota > Gammaproteobacteria > Nitrococcales > Aquisalimonadaceae > CAVQFO01. Next base: position 104,957 of record CAVQFO010000027.1, read on the forward strand.
CGCCGTAGAAGGTCACGGTGAGCAGGCAGCCGCCATCGGCCATGAGCGGCTCGGCGAGCCGGGCCATGCGGATGAACGAATGGCAGGAGACGTCCATGGCCATCGAAAACCCGTCTTGGGATGAATCCACCAGCCGGCCGTGCAAGTCCTCGCGGGGCGCGTAGGCGATGGAGTGAAGCAGAAAGTCCAGCTTCCCCCAATGCCCCTGAATGCGCTCGAACACGGACTCGAGCTGATCGGGCTCGCGCACGTCGCAGGGCAGAACAAGCCCCGCATCCAGGTCCTCGGCCAAAGGCCGAACGTAGGGCTCGGCCTTGGCGTTGAGGTAGGTGATCGCAAGATCCGCCCCCAGCTCGCGAAACTGACGTGCGCAAGCGTAGGCGATGCTCTGCTCGTTGGCGATCCCCACGACCAAGCCCTTCTTGCCCTCCAAGCTGCCGAATTGTCCCACTCAATTGCCCTTTTTCGTTGTTTTCAGATGATTTTGACATATTCGCCGGGGGCGTCGCACAGCGGTGCCAAACCGGCCTCGGGGTTGCCCATGGCGGGTGGGTTGCCGCGGCTGCCGGAAAGCCCGCGCAACCACTGTTCCCACTCCGGCCACCAGGACCCCTGGTGGTACTCGGCGGTGGCGTGGAATTGCTCGGCCGAGGTATAGGGGTCCCGGAGTTTGCGGTGTTTGAGCTGGTATTTGCGCCGTGGATGGCCCGGCGGCGTGATGATGCCGGCATTGTGGCCACCCGTGGTGAGCAGAAACGACACGTCCGTGCGGGCAAACCGGTTGATCTTGTACACCGACCGCCATGGCGCGATGTGGTCCCTTGCGGTGCCCACGGAGAAGATCGGCACCCGGATGTCACCGATATGAATGGGCTGGCCCTCCACGTCGTAGCGGCCTTCGGCCAGGTCGTTGTGCAGGAACAGCTTGCGCAGGTATTCGCCGTGCATCTTGTAGGGCATGCGCGTGGCGTCGGCGTTCCAGGCCATGAGATCGATGACCTTGGCGCGGCGGCCCAGCAGGTAATCGTGGACCATGCGCGACCACACCAGGTCCTGGGACCGCAGTAGCTGAAAGGCGCCGGCCATGCGGCGGCTTTCCAGGTAGCCGCTCTCCCACATCACGTCCTCCAGCCAAGCGACCTGGGAGTAGTCGATGAACAGATCCAGCTCCCCGGGCTCGGAGAAGTCGGTTTGGGCGGCGAACTGCGTCATGCTCTTCAGGCGGTCGTCTCCGTCCCGGGCCATGGCGGCGGCGGCCAGGGTGAGTAGCGTGCCGCCCAGGCAGTAGCCCACGGCGTGGATCTTCTGGTCCGGCACCACCTTGGAGACGGCGTCCATGGCCGCCATCACACCCAGGCGGCGATAGTCCTCCATGCCCAGGTCGCGCTCGTCCGTGCCCGGATTCTTCCAGGAGATCATGAACACGGTGTGACCCTTGTCCACCAGATACTCCACCAGGGACTTCTTGGGCCGCAGGTCCAGGATGTAGTACTTCATGATCCAGGCCGGCACGAAGAGGATCGGCTCCGGATAGGTGGTCTTGGTGCTGGGTTCGTACTGAATCAGCTCGATCAGCTGATTGCGGTAGATCACCTTGCCGGGCGTGGTGGCGAGGTTGTCCCCCACCTTCCAGTCCTCGACGCCCGGGGGCGGCTCGCCGAACAGCTTGCGCTGCTGATCGTCCATGAAATTCTCGAAGCCGCGCCACAGGTTCTGCCCGCCTTCCTCGAAGGTCTGTTTCAGGACATCCGGGTTGGTGGGCAGGAAATTGGACGGCGACCAGATATCCAGAAGCTGGCGGGCGACGAAGTTGACCACTTCCTCGTGATGGGGCTGCACGCCCCGCACGCCGGTGGTGGCGACGTGCCACCACTGCTGGGAGAGCAGAAAACCCTGGTAGATGATATTGAACGGCCAGTTGTCCCAATTCTCGTCGCTGAAGCGGTGGTCATGGGCCAGGGGCTTCACGCAGGGCGGTTCGTCCGGGTTGGTGGACGAGCGCAGGCCGTAAACGCCAAAGCGCGCCCACTTGCGGAAATACTTCTCCACCAGTTGTCCCTGCTTGCCGGGATGCAGGGACAAATGGACCAACCAGTCCAGATAGGCCAATCCCAACGACCCCGGCGACAGGCCGCCGGTGAAGCGCGCGGCCCAGGCATGCATGAGGCGGTCGAGCACGTGCGGCTCCCGCTCGGTTTCCTGAACGCTCAACAGGGGACTCAGCATCTGACGCTCCTTGCGCGTCGGCGCGATTGGCAAATGGCTGCTTTCCGTTCCTAACCAGTGAGGTTAGTAAGGACCCAAACCGCTCGTACCAACCCATCCTCCGGAGGTGACGCTGATGGATTCCCGCATGTTCGGGCGGAACCGGCAGCGCCATTCATGACTACGGCGTCAGGTTACCTAAGCGCCTCGCCCGCCACTTGATCTGAATCAGGAGAAATCTACTCGGTCTTGGACGGCACGAGGATTACCGCCTCGCCCGTGAGGACATCCCGCCCCTTGACCCGGCAGCGGGTCTCCATGACCACGCGCAACGACGCGGGGTCCATGGAGTGGACGGCCACTTCGGCGTGCACGGTATCCCCCGGAAATACCGGCGCATGGAATTTCAGGTCCTGGCTGACATAGATGGCACCGGGTCCGGGCAGGTGGGTTCCCAGCACGGTTGAGATCAGACCGGCGGTGAGCATGCCGTGGGCGATACGCCGATGAAACCGGCTGGCCATGGCGTATTCCTCGTTGACGTGAACGGGGTTGAAGTCCCCGGTTACGCCCGCGAAGTTGACGATATCCGCCTCGGTAATGGTCTTGGCGAAGGAGGCGGTCATGCCCACCTCCAGGTCCTCGAAGTAATAGCCCTGCAATTCGTTCATGGAAACCTTCTTGTTGTGGGAATCACTTTTCCTCGGCGGCCTGAAGCAGCCGCATGGGGGAGACATGGTACAACCTTCGGGTGGCGAGCATTCCGGACGCGGTAACAATGACCGCCCCGGCCACGCCGCCGATCACGATCAACCAGGGATCGAAGGCGTAGCTCAACTCGAACAGCCGGCCGGCCATCTCGAAGCCCGCCACCGCGGCACCCAGGCCACCCAGACCGCCGGCAATGGCGCCCACCGCGGCGAATTCGATGAGCGTCAGCCGCCGGATCAGCCGCCGCGAGGCGCCCAGCGATCGGAACAACGCACTCTCGAACCGGCGCTCCTCGCGCGTGATCTGCAGCGCGGCCAACAGCACCACGATCCCGGCCACCAGCGTCAACACGGCCATCAATTCCACCACCCGGGCACCCTGATCGATGATGCTGCGCACGGTGGACAGGATGTTGTTGATATCGATCACCGTCACGCTGGGAAACTGCCGGACCAGCGCCGGCAACAAGTCCGTCTTGTCCGAGGGCAAATAGAAGCTGGTGATGTACGTCGTCGGCTCGCCCTTGAGCAGCCCCGGCGGGGAGACCACAAAGAAATTCACGTTGAAGCTGTCCCAGTTCACCGTGCGCAGGCTCGTGACCCGGCCTTCCACATGACGGCCGGCGATTTCGAAGCGCAGGCGGTCTCCCATGTGGATACCCAGCCGTTGCGCCAGTTCCCGCTCCACGGAGAATTGATCCGGCTGTTGCGGCGAATCTCCCCACCAATGACCGGCGACCAGCTTGTTGTCGCTCTGAAGACGAGTGGCCCAGGACAGATTAAACTCCCGGGCGATCAACCGCTTGGCGCGCCGATCCTGATAGTCGTCGGGGCCGACGTCCCGACCGTCGATCGCCACCAGACGGGCTCGGATCATGGGATACAGGATCGCCTTGACCCCTCGGCTATCCAGCAAGGCCTGCATGGAAGCGGTCTCGTCGGGCTGCACGTTGATCAGAAAGTAGTTGGGTGCGTCCGGCGGTATCTTGTCCTTCCACGCACCCAGCAGATCCTCCCGCACCGCGGAGAGGAGCAGCAGGGCCATAATACCCAGCCCCAGCGCCACTACCTGCACCAGCACGGTCATGGGCCGCCGAGCCACGCCCGCGAGCAGCAACCCGCCCCGCCCCTGATCGCGAAGTCGCCGCACCAACCACAGCACGACTCCCGCTCCGGCCGCGAGGGCAAGCAGCGTGCCCACCACCGAGCCCAGTACGTAGAGGCTCAGCTTCAGATCGCCGGCTTCCCACCACATCATGCCGAAGACGCAAACCACCGCTCCCGCGTAGACGGGCACGCCCCCCAACAGCTCGTTTCCCAAATCCCGGCGCAGGACCCGCAGCGGCGGCACCCGCCGCAACTGCCAGACGGTGGGCACGGCAAATCCCAGCAGCACCAGTTGCGCCACGACCACCCCGGTGAGCAGCGGCAGCCAACCCGGCGGCGGCAGATCCGGCAGCAGGCTGCGGACCGCCTCGAGCAGCAGCAGATGCAGGCCGAAACCCAGAGCGCTGCCCACCGCCGAGGCGATCAGCCCCAACCAGAACAGCTTCCAGATGAATTGGCCGAGAATCTGACTCTGGGTCGAGCCCAGACAGCGCATCACCGCCACCTGATCCAACTGCCGGGCGGCGTAGCGGCGAATGGTCAGCAGCATGGCGACGCCGCCGATGATCACCGTCAACAAGGCACTCAGGCCCAGGAAACGCCGGGCCGAACGCAGCACTTCCTGCACGCCGGGCTGGCCCTCGGTGGGGGTGCGGATGGTCGCCCCGTTGCCGGCGTTCTTCTCAACCCATGCCTGGAACCGGCTCAAGGCCGCTTCCGGCCCGGCCAGCAACAGCCGGTAGCGCACCCGGCTGGCCGGCTGCACCAGTTGCGTCGCGGGGACATCGGCGGCATTCATGAGAACGCGCGGCGCGAGGCTGACAAATCCACCGCCTCGGTCCGGCTCCAGCAGCAGGGCCTTGGCAATGGTGAATTGCTTCGCGCCCAGTTTCAGGGAATCGCCGGGTTCAAGATCGAGCTGGATCAGAAGCCGGGGCTCCACCCAAACCGTCCCCGGTTCGGGAATGGCCCGGACCTTGGTACCGGGCCCCTGCAGCCCCTGGCCAACCTCCAGAAAGCCCTTCAGGGGATAGCCCTGGGTCGCCGCCTTTACGGACACCAGTTGAACCCGGTCCCCGACCAGCACGACGCTGGGGAAGGTCATCAGCCGGGCCGTTTTCAAGCCATCCTGATGCGCTCGGGAAAGCCACTGCTGCGGGATCGGCTCGTCATAGTCCACCGCGCGGTCCGCCGCCAGCAACTGCGCCGCCTGCTGCTCGCTGGCGCGGCCCACCCGGTCCGCCAGCCAGCTCACCGCCGTAACGGCGGTCACCGCCAGAACCACGGCCAGGACCAGCAAGCGCAGCTCGCCGGAACGCCAGTCCCTGCGAAGCAGTCTCAAGGCAAGAGCCGCCGTTCTCATGCCGAAACCAACGCTCCCTGATCCAGGCGCAGCACTCGATCGCATCGACCCGCGAGCTCCGCGTCGTGGGTCACGAGCAGCAGGGTGGTCCCCATTTCGGCATTGAGCCGGAACAGCAGATCGCTGACCCGATGGCCTGTGTCCTGATCCAGATTGCCCGTGGGCTCATCGGCCATGAGCAGACGGGGCCCCGCGACAAAGGCCCGGGCAATGGCCACCCGCTGTTGCTCGCCGCCGGATAGCTGGCGGGGGTAATGCCCCGTCCGGTCGCCCAGCCCCACCTGGTCCAGTGCCGCGCGGGAGCGCTCCACCACCCGGTCGTCGCCGCGCAACTCCAGCGGCAGCATGACGTTTTCCAGCGCCGTCAAACCGGTCAGCAGGTGAAAGGCCTGGAACACGAAACCCAACATCCGGGAGCGCACGCGGGCCCGGCCGTCCTCATCCAGCGCCGTAAGGTCCTCACCGGCCAGCAGCACCCGCCCGTGGGTGGGTACATCAAGCCCCGCCAGCAACCCCAGAAGCGTGGACTTGCCGGAGCCGGACGCCCCCAGCACGGCAACACTCTCGCCCTGGCCGATGGTAAGATCCAGGTCATCGAACAAATGGATTTCGCCCTCGGGGCCCTGGAACAACATGCCCAGATTCTCCGCCCGCAATAGAACGTCCATCTCGGTATCCGCCATACTCGGCGCGCTCCTGATTGTTCTGGTTGTCGCGAACCCGGCCAGGGCCGCCCCGGACAAACCCGCGATCCTGGTGCTGGGCGACAGCCTCAGCGCTGCCCACGGCATCGACAAAGCCAAGGGTTGGGTGAATCTGCTGGCCCAACGCCTGGAAAGCAAGGGCTACGACTACCGCGTGGTCAACGCCGCCATCGGCGGCGACACCACCCGCGGCGGCCTGGACCGCCTGCCCGCGGCACTGAAGCGGTTCAATCCGAAGATACTGATCGTGGAACTGGGGGGCAATGACGGGCTGCGGGGCATTCCACCCGCGGAAACGCGGCGCAATTTGTCGAAAATCGTGGAACTCGGACAAGCCAGCGGCGCAAAGATCCTGCTGGTGGGCGTGCGCATACCGCCGAACTACGGCCCGGCCTTTTCAAAAGCGTTCGAGCAGACGTTCCGGGGCGTGGCGGAGAAATACGACGTGCCGCTGGTGCCGAAGATCCTGGAGGGCATCGGCGAAAACCGGGAGCTGATGCAACCCGACGGCATCCATCCCACTGCCGAAGCGGAACCCAAGGTGCTGGACAATATCTGGCCGGGACTGAAGCCGCTGCTGGAATGACGGTTCGCGGCGATGAGCGCAGATCCTACGGTTAGGAACGTGCATTCATTACGCGTCAGGACACGAAGAACCGCGAAGGTTATCAGCACCGTAGGTTGGGTTAGCGCAGCGTAACCCAACAGTCCGGCGAAGCCGCAAAACCATCTCGGATTACGCTTCGCTAATCCGACCTACATCTTCGTGCGCTTCTACCGGTGCCGAGCTCTGTTTGCAGGAGCGGCGCTCGTCACCGCGAACGAGCCCTCAGGCCTCTTTCCGCTGCCCCGCTTCCTCGCCACCCAGAACCTGGATCAAGCGAGGGATAAACCGGCTCAGCTCCAGCGTCATGATGGAAAAATCGGAGTCAAAGCGCTCCAGTTCCGTCTCCGCCTCGTTGGCGGAGCTCTCGTCCTGGACCACGTCGGAGAAACGCAGGCGTTTTACGGCCAGATCCGCCTCCACCGAAGCGGTCAGCCGGTCCTGCCACTTCAGGGCCAGACGCTGAACCCGCTTGCCCGCCTTGATGTGGTTCTTGATCTCGCCGGCGCCCAGGTCCTGGCGCTTGCAGCGGATTTCCGAGCCTTCCACCTGGGGATCGGTAAGCACGCATTCGTCGCCCAGAGCGAAGTCCGAGGGCAGGCGCTCATGATAGAGCCAGTCCGTCATGATGGACTGGGGCGCCGTATCCAGCTTCGGCGGCGCGATGGGCAGGGTACCCAGGGCGCTTCGAAGCCGTTCGGTGAGTTCCTCGGCCTGGCGCCAACTGGATGCGTCCGCCACCAGCCAGCCGCCCTGGGGATCGATGTAGGCATAGCCGCGCTTTGAACGGGCGAACGCGCGCGGCAGCAGATCCACCACCACCTCGTCCTTGAGCCGGTCCTTCTCCTTCTTGCGCAGCTTGCGCCCGTCCTGCTCCTCACGCTCGGATACGCGCTCGGCCAGGGTCTCGCGGATCACCGAGGCGGGCAGCAGCTTGTTCTGCTCCTTGAGGCAGACCATCAGGTAGCCGCCGGCGGCAAACACCAGCGGCGCGCCCTCCTCGCCCACCGGCGGCACCCAACCGGCACTGCCCATTTCCAGGCGGCCGCAGGGATGGAAACTGTCCTGGGCGAGCTTCTCGTCCAGTTGCTCCGGGGTCAGGGTGAAGGGCTGTTCGAACTGGTACAGGCAAAGGTTTTTGAACCACATAGCGTGCGAAATCCGTTGTTGGGTGAGCACGAGTTCGCGGCGGTAACGCGCCGATCCTCGTGGAAAATTCAGCGTTTATCCATTCGGAGCGGCTGTGGCAGCCGCGGGCCTTAATCGGAAAGGCCTACACCACAGAGGACACAGAGTCTCACGGCGAAGCTCGCCATTCGCGGCGGCGAGCGCCGCTCCTACGGGCGGCTCTCTTGGTTGTAGGAGCGGCGTTCATCGCCGCGAAGGCGTTGACGTCAGCGCCGCGCGTGCATCCACGGCGCGCCGCCGTGCTTCGTCGCGGGTGGCGCCGAAGGCCGTCAGGTGGCCCATCTTGCGGCCGGGGCGGGCCTCGCCCTTGCCGTAAAGATGAATCTTGACCATGGGATCGGCGGCGGCGGCCAGCCAATTCGGCTCGCGCTCCTCCCACAGATCGCCGAGCAGGTTCACCATGGCCGCCGGGCGGACCAGTTCGGTGGAGCCCAGCGGCAGGCCGCAGACCGAACGAAGTTGCTGCTCGAACTGGCTGGTGACGCTGGCGTCGAAGCTGAAATGGCCGGAGTTGTGGGGCCGGGGAGCCAGCTCGTTGACGATCAACTCGCCGTCGGGGGTCAGAAAAAACTCCACGCAGAGCACGCCCACCGCATCCAACTGCTCCATGATGCCCTGGGCGATTTCCACGGCCTTCTCACGCGTATGCGGCGCCACGGGCGCATCGGGAATGGAGATGTCCAGGATATGGTTGTGATGGATGTTTTCCGTGACGCCGAAATGGGCGAACTCGCCGTCCAGTCCCCGGACGCCGACCACGGAACACTCGGATTCGAAGTCGATGAACGCCTCCAGCACCGAGTGCTGCCGGCCCACGATCTCCCAGGCGGACTCGGCGTCCTGCTCCGAACGGATTACGCTCTGCCCCTTGCCGTCGTAGCCGAAACCGGCGGTCTTGAGCACGGCGGGCGTACCCAGCCGCTTCAGGGCTGCGCGCAGCTCGCCCAGGTCCCGCACCTCGGCGAACGGCGCGACGGGGAAACCATTTTCCGACAGGAAGGTCTTCTCCCGCAGCCGGTTCTGGGCGATGTGCAGCACATGGCCCGCCGGTCGCACGGGCGCGTGCTCCGCCGCGCACTCGGTGGTGGCGGAGAGCACGTTCTCGAATTCGAAGGTCACCACGTCCACGGAGCGGGCAAACTCGGCCACGGCGTCCAGATCGTCGTAGGCGGCAACCAGTTCCCGGTCCACCACCTGGCCGGTGGGTGAATCGTGCACGGGCGAGAATGTGTGGACTCGGTATCCCATGCGCCGGGCCGCCAGGGCGAACATGCGGCCCAGCTGGCCGCTGCCCAGCACACCGACGGTTCCACCTGGCAGGATCGGGCGGCTCACTCCAGGCTATCCTCCATGACGCGGCGGGCCTGGGCCTCGCGGAACTCCTGAAGCCGGGCACGCAGTTCGGGGCGCTTGTTGGCGAGAATGGACACGGCCAGCAGCCCGGCGTTGCGGGCCCCCGCCTTGCCGATGGCCAGCGTCCCCACGGGTACGCCGCCGGGCATCTGCACAATGGAAAGCAGCGAATCCATGCCCTTGAGCGCCTTGCTCTCCACCGGCACGCCCAACACGGGCAGTGTGGTCTGCGCGGCAACCATGCCCGGCAGATGGGCGGCGCCACCGGCCCCGGCGATGATTACCTCCAGGCCGCGCTGTTCCGCTTCGCGGGCATACTGGGTCATCCACTCGGGAGTCCGGTGCGCGGAGACGATCCGGCATTCATGGGCCACGCCGAACTCGGTGAGGACTTCGTCCGCATTCGCCATGGTCTCCCAATCGGACCGGCTTCCCATTATCACGCCTACCAAAGGCTGCTGTTCCATCATGACTCGTTTATCCACGGGGAAAAGCAGGCGATTTTAGCATCTCGCGCGGGAAAGCGAATAACCCGGCTCGTCTACGCACCACACGCCTGGAAGAGGGATTCACCACAGAGGACACAGAGTTGCACAGAAAATGGGCAGAGGATAATTTTTCGATCCTCCGTGGAACTCTGTGTCCTCTGTGGTGAAAGAGTTTCTCATCCAGGACACGACAAACCCATCACCCTGTCGAGTCCATATGCCGATGCCGCTCAACCCAGCGCGGCAGATCCTCCAGAAACCGGGCCATGCACTCCAGTTGCGGCGCATGGCCGGCTTCATCATAGAGAAAGAGGTCCGAGCCGGGGATGTGGTCGCGGACGTACTCGGCCACCGCCGGGCCGTAGAAGTTGCTGCGCCCACCGTAGGCGAGCATGGTGGGAACGTCGATGGTGGGGAGCACCGGGCGATAGTCATTGGCCACGAAGCTCTCCCAGGCGCGGATCCAGGCTTCGGCATTCAATGCCTTGAGCCGGCGCCGACGCGCGGTCAGGAACACCTCGTCCACTTCCGGCTCGCCTTCCACCACGCGGCTGCGCCCGATCAGGCCCAGCACGGTCTCGGCGAAGTTGGCCCGCAGATCCTCCACGAAACGGTTATCGTCCTCCCGGGTGTAGCCGCCGTACAGGCCCAGGGACCACTCGGAATCGGTCATCAGCTTGGGCGACTGGTCCACCACCACGAACTGTCCGATCCGCCCGCAGCCATGCTGGCGGATATATTCCCAGGCCGTCAGCGCGCCCATGGAATGGCCCAGCAACACCGGGCGGTCGAGATCGAAGCGGTCGAGCAGATTCTGGAGATCCCGCGCCATGCGCTCGATCTCCGGCCGCTGCGCGTCATGGTAAGGCCGGGCATCCCAGCAGAAGAAGCGGAAGGTGTGATCCAGGCGCCGGGTGATGGGTTCCCAGTCCTGGTAGCCGCCTGTCCAGCCCGGCAGGATCACCAGCGGCGTGCCCTCGCCCTGGACACGCACGGGCAGCACCGTGCCCTCGTCCGTCTTCAGCTCTTCAATCTGCATGGAACGAATCTCCCGGCGTTGGCGCACGAGGGCGTACCGGCCCGCCGGGGCGCCGTCGTAGTCGCATATCGAGATGGTGGGCCGCCGCCCGGCGGCGGCCCCTAACGGGCGGGAATGATTACTGGTTATCCACCTGGGGTGCAAGCGTCGTGGATTCGATGGTGACCGTGCTGGTGCCGCTGTTCTTGGCCTCCATCTCAATATGATGATAAGCCTGCAGCCAGATGATCATCTTGGTGTCCCCCAGCGGCAGCCGCTGGGTGGGATCGCCGTATTTACGAATCAAGCCGTCGATGACGCCGTCGTTCTGGCTGGGCCGCAGCGTCATGACCGCCCGGAAAAACCCCAGTTTCTTGTCGAAATAGTACTTGGTGCCGAGCAAGTGGCCGTAACCCATGCGAGGTGAATCCGGCTCCTTCACGTAAGCCTGGACGCTGCCCTGGGGATCCCCCACGGGCTTCATCTTGTCGTTGGGCTGGGAACCGTATTCAATCCCCCGGAAACCCGGGGCCTGTTCATACATGTCGCGCTTGGCGAAGGCACTGCCGGCGATCGAAGCCAACAGTATCACCAGGGCGAGCTTGAAGAGGGTCTTGTTCATTGTAATGGGGTCCTCCTCCACGCTGCCGGGAAAGGGGGGTCCGGCCGGAAAAATCAGCGGGTTGAGTCAATTTAGCACAGGCCCGGAACGGCGTGTAAGCCCGGCGGTCGCCGCTGCGCCGAGACGCCAACCGCGCTAGAATAGCGCCGGAGGCTGCATGAAGGATTTGTCGGAATACCCCCTGCTGGCCCAGATCGACTCCCCGGAGGATCTGCGCGAGCTGCCCAAACAGCGCTTGGCTGAAGTGGCCGAGCAGCTGCGAGGCTATCTGTTGTCCGTGATCTCCGAGCAAGGCGGCCATTTCGGCGCCGGCCTGGGCGTGGTGGAACTGACCATCGCCCTGCACTATGTCTTCGATACCCCGGAAGATCGCCTGGTCTGGGACGTGGGCCATCAAAGTTATCCCCACAAGATCCTCACGGGACGGCGCGAACAACTGTCCACCATCCGCCGCCTGGGCGGTCTCGCGCCCTTTCCCAAGCGCGGCGAAAGCCCTTACGACACGTTCGGCGTAGGCCATTCCAGCACATCCATCAGCGCCGCCCTGGGCATGGCTCTGGCCGCCTCCCAGCAGGCACTCCCCCGCAAGACCGTGGCCGTCATCGGCGACGGCGCAATGACCGCCGGCATGGCCTTCGAGGCCCTGGACCACGCCGGCGACGTCCGCGCCGATCTGCTGGTGATCCTCAACGACAACGAAATGTCGATCTCGCCCAACGTGGGGGCCATCTCCAAGTACCTGGGACGGCTGCTGACGGGGCGCGCGTATTCCACCCTGCGCGAGGGCGGCAAGAAGGTATTGCACCAGATCCCGCCCATGCTGGAATTCGCCCGGCGGGCCGAGGAACACCTCAAGGGCATGGCCGTGCCGGGAACCCTGTTCGAGGAACTGGGGTTCAACTATTTCGGGCCCATCGACGGCCATGACCTCGACGCCCTGGTCCCCATCCTGAGCAATCTGCGCTCCCAGACCGGACCGCGGCTGCTGCACGTCGTGACCCGGAAGGGCAAGGGCTATGCCCCGGCTGAGGAGGACCCGGTCAAGTACCACGGCGTGGGCCCCTTCGATCCCAGCGAAGGTTTGAAGAAGAGCACGGCGCCGAGCAGCCCGACCTATACGCAGGTGTTCGGTGACTGGATCTGCGACGCCGCACGGGCGGATGAGCGTGTCGTGGCCATCACCCCGGCCATGCGCGAGGGCTCCGGCCTGACCGGCTATTCCGAGGCGTTCCCCAAGCGCTACTTCGACGTGGGCATCGCCGAACAGCACGCTGTCACCCTTGCCGCAGGCATGGCCTGCGACGGCCTCAAGCCGGTGGTGGCCATTTACTCCACATTCCTGCAGCGAGGCTACGACCAGTTGATCCACGATGTGGCGCTGCAGAACCTGCCGGTGCTTTTCGCCATCGACCGGGCGGGCCTGGTGGGCCCGGACGGCCCCACTCACGCAGGTGCCTTCGATCTCAGCTACCTGCGCTGCATCCCCAACATGGTCGTCATGGCGCCGGCCGACGAGGCCGAGCTGCAGGCCATGCTCAATACCGGCCTGGACCTGGACGGCCCATCGGCGGTGCGCTACCCGCGAGGCAAGGGCCCGGGCGTGAGCGTCCCGCGGGAGCGCACAACACTGCCCGTGGGGCGCGCCCAACTGCGCCGGCGGGGACGCGACATCGCCCTGCTGGCGTTCGGCGCCACGGTAACGCCGGCGGCACAGGCGGCGGAGGAACTGGATGCCACGCTGGTCAACATGCGCTTCGTCAAACCGCTGGACGAAGAGCTGGTGGCGGAAATGGCCGGCGGGCACCGCCTGCTGATCACCGTGGAGGACAACGCCATCGCCGGCGGCGCCGGAACCGCCGTGGCCGAGACCCTGGCGCGCCGGGGATTGACCATACCGCTGCTGCAGCTCGGCCTGCCCGACCAGTTCGTGGAGCACGGCGCCCGGGAAGAACTGCTCGCCCAATGCGGCCTGGACGCCAACGGCATTCGCGACCGTATTCGCAGCGCCCTGGCGGCGGACGAGTTCCCGGGACTGTCGACTGCCGCACAGAAACTCGGCTAGATCGGCGCTCTACTGGAAGCGTGGGTCGGTCCCCCCGACGGAGGTCCCATGGATATAAATAGCGCCTTTAACTCTGGATTAGCAGGATTCCAACGCGCCAATGAAGGGCTGGCGCGCAATGCGCTGACGATCGCCCGTCAAACGGCCGGAGTCCCCGCATCCGAGGACCTGAACACGGCGCTGGTTCAATCCAAGACCCACGAGCTCCAAGCGGAGTCGTCGATCAAGGTGGTACAGACGGCCGAAGAAACCGTCGGAACCTTGCTCAACGTTTTAGCATAGTCCTCGCAAGACAGTCCCCCCCGAGCGTCTCGCCGGTTTGGCGAAGGCGCTTTTTTTTGGGACAGCGTTGGAATCGCCCAGGAGTTGCTGCAATCGGGTCCGGCGGGGGAAGCCGCGCAAACCGAAACGTCTTACGCCGCCGAACACAGCATGTACGCGAAGCTCTGCAGCTGTTCCTCTTCCCGCTGACAGCTCTGGCCGATCCAGGTGAGCCGCTGCTCGTCCACGGCGCGCAGCAACGGGTCCCGGGGAATGTCCTGGAAACCGTCCTGGGCCCACTGGGCGCAAATCCCGGTGAGCCGCACCAGGCGGGGAAAATCGCCCGTGTAATTCTCGTCGCTGCAGCCGCTGACCGCGGCGCATACTTCACGGGGAAGGCGCCAGCGTTTTAGCAGCTCGCCGCCGGCCTGGTGGTGATCGAACCCCAGGCGCTCGCGCTCCAGACCCGACAGGGAACGACCGGAATCGGCCTTGGCGGCTTCGAACACGTCGCTCATCTCGGCGGGATACGTAAAAGCCATCATCAGCAAGCCGATGTTGTGCAGCAGGCCGCACAGATAGGCGGCGCTGCTGGCTGTCTCCAAAGGCACGCAGTCGGCCATGCGGCTGGCGCAGAAGGCAGCCTTCATGGCGTCGAACCAATAGCGGCGGGGATCGAAGAAACTGCAGGCACGGGCATTGAAATGGGAGCCCAGGAGTGCCGTGGTGGCCAGCACCCGAACCCGATTCAGGCCCAGCCGCACCGCCGCGTCGTCGACGCTGTACACCGGCCGCTGCCCGGCGAAAAATGCCGCATTGGCCGCGGCGACGATACGCGCCGTAAGGCCCGGCTCCCGCGACAGGGATACGGCGATTTCCGCCAGATTGGCGGCGTCGTCGTTCAACACGCGCAGCACGTCCTGAGCCAGATGCGGCATGGGCGGCAGCGCATCCAGCCTGCTCAGTGCATGGCTATCCATGAATCCCCCTCCGATTGGCGCGGCGCGCACCTCTTTGCAACGCGCGGCGCCCGACCTGATGGCTGTGGCGACAGCCAACAAGGAGACACTATCCGAGGGTTTGGCCGGGAGTCGTGAGCTGGGTCACGAAAGCGCGGACCGTCCGTCTACCCACCTGCCCGCCAGGCCCGAACCGCCGGGTCCCGTGCGTTGATGGCGAGCATATCGTCCAGGCATGCCTGCAAATCAAGATCCAGTCTCGGGCCCATCTCGGCCGCGCGGCTGCGCAAATCCCGCAGATCGACTTCCCCGGGATCGCCCGCCATTCCCAACAACACCAGGTTGGTCCGCTCCGGCACCCGCAGCGCGAGACTGCGCCCCGGAAGCTGCGGCGGAACCGCTTGGAAAGGCTCAGCCCTTCGAGCTCGCCGTCCACCAACACATTGACCGAGGCAACGCCTCCCGGACTCAACAACCGCCGGCAAGCGTCGAAAAACTCGCTGCTGGCGAAAACGTCGATGGTCCGGTCGCTCTCGAAGACGTCCACCAGAATCAGATCAAACCGGCGGTCGCACTCCGCCACATAGCGGGCGGCATCGCCCAGCACGAGCCGGAAACCGTCGCTGTCGGGCGGGACCAGAAAGTACCGGCGGGCGATGTCGGCCACCGCTTCGCTGACCTCCACGGCCGTGGTCTCGCAGTCGGGGAAATGGTGCCGCAGAAAGCGCGCCATGGAGCCTCCACCCAGGCCTAGCACCAGAGCGCTGCGCGGGTTCGGCTCAAACAGCAGCGCCGTCATCATCACTTGGGTGTAGGCCAACAACAGCCGCTCGGGCTGCTCCAGTGACATGGCGCTCTGGATGGCCCGATCGTCGAACCGCAGCCAGCGCCGCTCGTGATTCTCGAAAACCTGAATGCGCGGGTAGCCGGAGCGGTCATCTTCGATGGAGCAGGCGTACGCCCTGGACGCGGCGCAGGAATTGGGTGACGTTCAGCATCGAGCGCCCCTCAGGCCAGCCGCGCGAGCCGTTTGAAGCGGCCGCCCTCGTCGTATTCCAGCTCGAACAGGCCATGCACGCCGTCGACCCGCACATGGGGCCGAAGTCGGTTCGCCGGGAAGCGGATCGTGCGACCGTCCAAGCCGCGAGCCACCACGTCGCGGGCGGTGCCGGAGTAATAGCGAAGGACGTCTTCTGCGGATATGTCGAGCCGAAACCGCACGCTGGCCATGGGGAAAGGCTCAGTCGATACGCCGGGCCGTGAACGCCGGTCGGCCGGGGATGGCTTGGGCCAGGCGGCTTACGGTGGCAAGAGCGTCGCGCCCGGCTTCGGCCAGATAGCCGGAATCGGCGCGGAGATCTTCGGGAAGGGAATAGTAGTGAAGGCGAAGCCCTCGCCCGACAAAGGGCTGAAAGGGTTTCGAGCCGCCGGCGATCAGGGCTTCCCGCCGGGCGCCATCGGCCTTGATATAGATCTCGCCGTCGCGCACCAGCACCACTGGAACACCATCGACTTCCACGGCCACCGCTTCGCAAATGAGGCGCTGAGACACGGCCCCCACCCCCTCAAGAGCGCGCGCCGCCGAATCGACCAGAACCCGATCCCTGTCACCCGCTTCGACAGCCAACATCTCTCCCGGCCCCTAAACCACGCATCCGGCAACGGGCGTAAGGATAATCGGTCGCGGATTTCGAGGCCAGGGCATGGGTCTCATACCAAAAAAAACGCCGCCCGAAGGCGGCGTTTGATGATCATCAAGCCTGAAGATCAGGCCTTCTCCTTCACATAGGAGCCCGGGGCATCCTCGATGGGCTTGAGCTTGCCGTCGCCCGGCTTGCGGGCCTTCACCTTGGTGCCGGACTGCTTGGACAGCCACTTGTCCCACTCGACCCACCAGGAGCCTTCGTTGTGCGTGGCGCCGTCGAGCCAGGCATCCGGATCCTTGGGGTTCTTGCTGTTGGTCCAGTAGCCGTACTTGCTCTTGGCCGGCGGGTTGATGACACCGGCGATATGGCCGGAACCGCCCAGCACGAACTTCACGGGCCCGGAGTGCAGATGCACGCCACGGTAGGTGGCTTTCCAGGGCGCGATGTGGTCCTCGATGGCCGAGGCGAAGAAGGTCGGGATCTTGACCTTGCCGATGTCGATGGGCTCGCCGCACAGCTCGATGCCGTTGGGCTCGCGCAGCTTGTTCTCCTGATACATGTTGCGCAGGTAGAACGTGTGCATGCGGGCCGGCATGTTGGTGCAATCCTGGTTCCAATACAGCAGATCGAACGGGAACGGATCGTTGCCGTGCAGATAGTTGTTGATGAAGAACGACCACACCAGATCGTTGGAGCGCAGGGCGGCCATGGTGGAGCCCATGGCGCCGCCGTCCAGGAAGCCCTGGCGGTCCATGCGGCGCTCCAGGGAACGCAACTGCTCTTCGTCGATGAAGATCTCCAACTCACCCGGGTGCTCGAAGTCGAGCATGGTGGTGAAGTAGGTTACGCTCTTCACGCGCTCGTCACCCTTGTTGGCGAGATAGGCCAACGTAGAGGCGGTCAGCGTTCCGCCCAGGCAGTAGCCGACGACGTTGATCTCCTTCTCGCCGGTGGCCTGCTCCACTGCATCCAGCGCAGCCAGGGTGCCTTCACGCATGTAGTCGTCGAAGCTCTTCTCGGCGTGCTCCGCCTGGGGGTTGCGCCAGGACACCACGAATACCGTGTACCCCTGCTCGGTGAGCCATTTGATCATGGAGTTCTTTTCCTGGAGATCCAGGATGTAGAACTTGTTGATCCACGGCGGCACAAACAGCAGCGGGCGCTTGTAGACCTGTTCCGTGGCGGGCTCGTACTGGAGAAGCTGCATGAGATCGGTCTGGAACACCACCTTGCCGGGGGTCACCGCCAGGTTGCGGCCCACCTCGAAGGCGTCCAGATCGGTCATCTTGATGTTCAGCTTGCCGTTGCCGCGGGACAGATCCTCGAGGAGATTGTTCAGGCCCTTGAGCAGATTATGGCCCTTGGTCTCCATCGTCTTGCGCAGCACTTCCGGATTGGTGGCGGCGAAGTTGGTGGGCGACAGGGCATCGACGAACTGCCGGGTATAGAAATCGATCTTCCTGGCGGTCTTGTCGTCCAGTCCGTCCACGTTCTTCACGGAGGAATGGATGTAATCGGCCGCGAGCAGGTAGGACTGCTTGATGAAATCGAAAATCGGGCTCTCTTCCCAGGACTCGTGCTTCCAGCGCTTGTCACCCTTGGCCGGGGCAATCACCGGATCCGAGTTGTGCCCCAGGAAGCGCAGGGCCGCGTTGTTGACCAGCGTCATGTAGTCCTGCCAGAAGGCGATCTGGGCCTGGGCCATCTGCACCGGATTGGACATCATCCGGCTCGCCAACTGCTGGAAAAGCCCGCTCATGTGGAGCGCGTCGTCCAGCGATATGTGTTGCGCCGACTGCTCGCGGGCAAGAAAGTCCTTAACCAGTTGCTGACTCTTGCTCGCGATGTCCACCATGGTCTTGGACAGCTCGACAGGATCGACGGTGTTCTGTTCAACAGCCGCGTTACTCGCCATAGATTCGTTACCTCTGCGGTGGCGGGGGCTGAGGCCGCCTACCTGTTTGTTGGTTGAACTTCTAACTCCAGCCCGGGTGCTCCATGGAGGAGCATCCACGTCCCTGCGGTACTCTAAGGAAGCTCTGATCAATCCCGTCGCGGAAAAGGCGTCGAAAATTGATCAGAACACCCTCGAACGGAGCATAATACTGCATCGCAACAACTTGACTCAAGACGACGACACCCAAGACGCTAACCAGTTAACAGTTTGAGCAAAAAAGAATTTCCAATTGGCGAACGCCCCACGATCCGCTGGGAGAGCCCGGAACACGAGGCCCGTGCCCACAATCTGGCGCAAAAGACCGGCCTGGAACCGGCGGTTTCACGCGTTCCGACGAACGGTCTGGAGCTGATGGTCGGCACCAGCGGCCTGGAACTCCGGGCCATTGGCCCTAACGCGCCCCGCAAAGGCCTGAAAGTGGACTTCCTGGAGCCGGGCCTGCTGCGCCGGGCCGTGCGTGCGGGCAATCGCACGGAAACCCTGGTTCGGGCGGTGGGCGCCCGCCACGGGCAGCGCCCGCGGATCCTGGATACCACTGCCGGCCTGGGCCGGGACGCGTTCATTCTCGCGGCCGCCGGCTGCGAGGTAACCATGACGGAGCGCAACCCGGTATTGGCCGCCATGCTGGAGGCGGCGCTGGAAGAGGCCCGACTGGATCGACGCACGAGCCGCGTCGCCGAGCGCCTGAAACTGGCGGCGATCGACGCTCGTAAAATGGAAACCGACGCCGACGTGATCTACCTCGACCCCATGTTTCCCGCCCGGGACAAAAGCGCGGCGGTGAAGAAGGAAATGCAGCTGCTGCAACGCTTGCTGGGACCGACCGAGGATGGCGTGGCGTTGCTGGAGTGGGCGTTGGAAAACGCCGGCGAACGAGTGGTGGTGAAACGGCCGAGGCATGCTCAGCCACTGGGCGGGCGGGCGCCCGACATGTCGTACGAAGGCAGCAGTACGCGGTTTGATGCGTATATGATCGGCGCTCGCTCAGCGCGCGACCCCACCGCTTAAGGCGTTCGCGGCGATGAGCGCCGCTCCTACAGAACCGAGAGCGATTGCAGGAGCGGCGCTCACCGCCGCGAATCTCAGCTACCAGGCGCCTTGGTCAGCTTGTCCAGCGACACCTCGAAGCGCCCCGCCACGTAGTTGGGCATTGTAAAGACCCGTCCGTTGATACGCGTGGCGAGCTTTTCGGCTTCCTTGCGGCTCTTTTCCAGGGCCGCTTCGCGCTTCTTGCCCTTGAGATCGCCGGCATCGAGAAACCGATTGGCCAGTTTGGGATCGAAGCGGACGTTCCATTCGGTGACGGAAACGCCCTTGTTCTGCTTCGCCACCTTCAGGTCCACGACCCAACCGCTGAAGGTCTCGTAGCGAAGACGATCGGCGTCGGCCAGCTCTTCCTTGGCCTTGCCCGGGTCCTCCTCGTCGCTGAAACGCAGGTTCGCCAGGGAACGGCCCAGAGGATTCGCCGCGGCCTCGCGACCCAGCTTCTTGCCCTTGGGCTCCACCAGTTTGTACGTTCCGTCGGCCGGGGAGGCCTTCTCTATGGCGAATGACGGCCCCTTGTGGGGCGTAACCTCCACCCGATAGACCTGATCGGGGCCGATATCCACCAGATCCCGGTTCAACCAATGAGCCGCGTCCAGCGGGACCTCCGGCATGGGATGGGCGAGCCAGCTCCGTTGGGCGCCCGGCTTGCGCACGTAGCGGCCCCGGTCCCGGGCCTTGTTACCGACGATCACCGCGTCCAGGGTCTTGCCGTCCGCGTTCTTGAGTTCCAGCAGAACACCCGGAGCGTCGGGCCGGGAGACGTCCTGCACGCCCAGGTAGTGGTAATTGTCCTGCTTGGTGGTCTCCGGCTCCACGAGCTTGGCGTCGGACAAGCCCAGCAGAAGGCTCCTGAGATTGCCGATATCCGCCGGGTAGTCACCGCGTTCAGCCACGGTCCAGTCGTCCTGGGCCCGTTGCAGGGTCACGGTGTGACCACCGTTGCCGGTGAGCTTGACGGTGGCCACGGCATTGAGCTTGTCACCCAGCCCGGGGAACAGGGCGGGGTTGGCCTCCGCACCGGTCTCCGGCTGTTGGGAATACCAGGTCGCCACCGCGGCGGCGCACACCAGCACCGTCACCGCCACCAGGATCGTCAGCACGCGTTTATTCACGATGCGCCTCCCATGCCTCCTTCCGGCGCCGATAGCGCAGGAATGCCACCAACAGCCCGAACAGGGCCACCACCAACGGCACCAGACCGATATTGATGACCTTCAGCCACGTGCCCAGGGATTCGATATCCTGGTTCAGCTGATGGCGCACGTGCCGCAATTCCTTGCGGATTCGGATCTTGTCCGCCTGGAACTTCTGCAGGGCTTGGCGCTGGTCGGCGCTCAGCACCACGGTGGCACCGTCCTGGCTGGTCTTGAGCTGGGAGAGTTTGCGTTCGGTGGCGTGAAGCTGATGCTCCAGCTCCTGCTCCTTGGCCTGGAAACGCTGCTGCGCAGCCTGCTTGAGTGCCTGCACCCGCTTGAAGGGGCGGCTGTACACGGCGCGGCTGCGGATACCGATCAACGCACTGTTGCCGGCCAGGTTGTCCAGGCCATTGGTAAGCAGATCGCCGTTGCCGGCGAAGGGCCGGACCATCATCCGCTGCATGAATCGCTGGGTCTGGGCCCAGAAGTTGTCCTGCAGCATGTCGGCGTCGGCCGCCACAATGACGTTGGCGGGTTTCTCGCCCTGCTTCAGGAAGCCCTTGCCGTCCACGCCTTTGGGCGGGCCGTCCGGGAAGGCCGAGGGCAGCTTGCCGCTGATCCGCACGGCCAGGGTCTGCACGCCGGCCTTGCCCGACGCGCCGGCCATGAAGGAGGCCGGATCCGGCTTGATGCGAATATTGTCGGCGGCCAGCAGCTTCGCCTGGGGCGAGCTTTGCAGCAGGGGCGTGATGGTCACCCCCTTCGGCGCCTTCCAGGTCAGATGGCCGGCGTAGCCCATGTTTACGTCGCTGAGCTGCGAGGTGATCACGTCCTTGCCGTTGATACCGTCGCCGTTGATGCCGATCAGGGCCGGATTCTGGATGCGCTGCCCGTCCGAATTCTGGATGGTCAGGGCATCGGCGGGATCGACCACGATGTTCTCGTCGTCCAGGGTCAGGCCCCAGGCCTTGAACAACTCCGGCATGTCCGACTTCATGTTCTGCATGCGCGCCATGGGCGAGCCGCCGCCCAGTTGCGACGCGGTGGACATGGGATCGACGAAGATCATGGCGTGGCCGCCATGCATCAGATACTGATCGATGGCGTAGCGGGTTTTCTCGTCCAGCCGCGAGGGCTGAACGATCCACAGCACGTCGATATCCTTGTCGATGCTGTCCAGAGGCAGCTTCAGGTCCTGCAGATCGAACAGCTCGTCGGCCTGGCGGTACACCACCCACGGCGGGCTCATGCCCTGGGCTTTGTTGTAGGACCCACCGATGGGCAGGGAAGAGATCACCCCGACCTTGGGCTTCTTCGGGTGCTCGAGCTTGTAGATCATTTTACTGATGTCGTACTCGAGCAGGGCCTGGCGGTCCGGATGGAAGAACGGGATGGCCTGGGTCTGGCCGATGGCACTGCTGCCGGCCAGGCCGAAATACAGTTTGTCGCCCTGATCGTTGAGGGCCACGCCCTGCAGCCCGCGCTCCGCCGCCTGATCCTCCTGTTCGGAAAACGGCTCCGGATTGATCTCCTTGAGCACCAGCTTGCCATGGCTGTGCATCACGTACTGCTGCAGCAGGTCGCGCACATCCCGGGCATAGCTGCGAATCTGCGGCGAGCCCTGGGCCACATCCTGGGAATAGTAGAAATACAGGTGAATGGGCTCGTCGATGTCGGACAGCACCTGCTTGGTGCCGTCGGACAAGGTGTAACGGCCGTTGTCGGTTAGATCGGCCTGCACGCCGCTGAACAATGAGCTGTTGATGACGTTGAACGCGAGGAACAGTACGGCCAGAACGACCAGCCCGATGCCGGAATACAAATAGCGTTTCATCGTGGCTACCCCCTATGCCGCTTTCTTCATGTCGATGACGATCGCGTTGGCCACCAGCCAGAACACGATGACGGCAACGAAGAACAACAGATCACTGAGATCCAGCACCCCCCGGCTGATCGCCTGGAAGTGGGTGAGGAAACTCAGGGAGGCCACGCCGCTGACGATGATCTCCGGCGCCCAACCGCGCACGGAATCCAGCACCATGGGGAAGCCGGCCAGCACGAACAACAGCCCGATCGCGGCAGCGATAATGAATGCCAGAACCTGACTGCGCGTCACCGCCGAGACGCAGCTGCCGATGGCCATGAAGGCGCCGGCCATCAGGCCGCTGCCCACATAGGCGGCGAAAATCGCGCCGTTGTCCGGATTGCCCAGGTAGTTGACCGTGATCCACATGGGAAAGGTCAGCGCCAGGGCGATCAGGGTGAAGGCCCATGCGGCAAGGAACTTCGCCAGCACCGCCTGCCAGGTGGTCACGGGAAGGGTCAGCAGCAACTCGATGGTGCCGCTGCGCCGTTCCTCGGCCCACAGGCGCATGGCCAGTGCCGGCACCACCAGCAGGTAGAGCCAGGGGTGGAACATGAAGAACGGATCCAGATCCGCCTGGCCCCGGCTATAGAAATTGCCCATGTAGAAGGTGAAGGCGCCGGCGAGCATCAGGAAGATAACGATGAACACGTAGGCTACCGGCGTTATGAAGTAGCCGGAGAATTCCCGTTTGAAGATCGGCCAGATCTTGCCCATCACGCCACCTCCTGAGTGATCTGCCGGAACACGTCGTCCAGACGACCGCGCTCGCGGTAGATCTGTCGCACATCCCAGTTGTTGTCGCGGGCGAGCTGCTCGACGGCGGGCAGCAGGTCGGCGTCGTCCTCGGCGAAGGCGGTCACGCTGCCGAGCCCCGCGTCCAGCTCAACCGAGCGCACGCCGCCCAGGTTCTTGAGCCGCTCCGCGGCCTGCTCGAAGCCGGGCATCTGCAAGGTGATCGCGCCGTTGTAGCGGGACTGCGCCTCCAGCTCCGCGGGAGTGGCATCGGCCACCACGCGCCCCTGGGCGATAATCACCGCGCGGCTGCACACAGCCCTGACCTCTTCCAGGATGTGCGTGGAGATGATGATGATCTTGTCCCTGGCCATTTCCTGGATCAGCTCGCGCACCTCGTGCTTCTGGTTCGGGTCCAGGCCGTCGGTGGGCTCGTCCAGGATCAGCGCGGGCGGATCGTGGAGAATGGACTGGGCCAGGCCCACACGGCGGCGGAAGCCCTTGGACAAGGTGTCGATGGGCTGATGCAGCACGTCCTCGATGTGGACATCGCGGATCACGCGATCCAGCCGCTTGCGGCGGTGTTCGCCGGTCAGGCCTCGCACATCGGCGATGAACTGCAGGAACTGGTAGGGCGTCATGTCGGCGTAGCCGGGCGCGCCCTCGGGGAGATAACCCAGCATCTCCTTGGCGACGACCGGCTGCTTCGCGACGTCGTGGCCGAACACGCGCACCTCGCCGGAGGTGGGCGCCAGGAAGCCGGTAATCATCTTCATGGTGGTGGATTTACCCGCTCCGTTCGGACCGAGGAAGCCCAGCACTTCTCCCGGTTCGACAGCGAAGCTGACGTGATCGACCGCCAATAGAGGCCCGAAGGCCTTGGTCAGGTCCTTAATCTCGATCATGCCAGTATCTTCCTTATTCTGTTGTGCGATCCGCTCTCTGGCGGTCTTCCACAATCCGCAGGAGGCCGATTGGGCTCGGCGGCTCCAGGACGCGGACGCGGGTTTCGACTAGGGTTTCCCCGGAAAAGTTCCGGAGCCCGAAGAGTCGACCCTGGGGAGGGGCTACACTAACCCAGGAAAAGGCGTGGGAAAACGTTAGCAACCGCTGAAAAGGTATTAGTCCCGGGCGGGAAGGCGGGCCACCTCGATGCGGTTGCGCCCGGCCTGCTTGGCGCGGTAGAGGGCTCGATCGGCGCGCTGAAAGGCCCGATCCAGATTCAGACTCTTGCGGCGAAGGGTCGCCACGCCTACGCTGCCGGTGAATCGGATAATCCCGCCTTCGAATGGAACGCCCGCCCGTTCCCAGGCCTGCCGCAGCCGCTCCGCCACTTCGATGGCGGCCTTTCGGTCGACGCCCACCAGTAGAGCCGCGAACTCCTCCCCGCCCCAGCGGCAATTGATGTCGCTCTCGCGCAGCACGCCGCGCAGAACCTCCGCGGCCTTGCGAAGCACCTCGTCGCCGGCACCGTGGCCGCGCCGGTCGTTGATGCGCTTGAAGCGGTCCAGGTCGGCAATGATTGCGGCCAGTGACTCTCCGGTGCGCCGACTGCGTCGAATCTGCTGTTCGGCCAGTGCCAGAAACTGTCGTCGGTTGTTCAAGCCGGTAAGCGGGTCGGTGCTGGCCTGTCGCCGAAGTTCCTCCTCCAGCAGGCGCCGGTCGGTGACGTCCACCACCGTGAGCTGGACGGCGGGCTCGCCCATCCAGTCCACCGAACGCGCCTGCACGTCGACCCAGATCCGCTGCCCATCGCGTCGCAGCCCTTCCATCCGGGTCCTCACCGCATCCAACTCACCGCGCGACATCCGGTCCCAGGTGTTCTGAGAGGCCTTTCGCAGCTCCGCAGGCACCGTATCCAACAGACTGTCCAGCGCGAGCACCTTTTCCGGCGTGTCGTAGCCGTAGATCCGCGCATAGGACGGATTAGCGAACAGGGGACGGTAATTCCGGTGAATGCAGATCCCCTGAATGGACCCTTCAATCAGGTTGCGGAAGCGGCGTTCGCTCTCGCGCAGCGCCTGTTCCACCTGCTTGTGGCGCGTCACGTCGATCGCGGTTCCGAGGATGCGCACCAAGCGGCCTTTGCCGTCGAACAGCGGCGTGAGCACGGTGTGCCACCAGCGTTCGCCGGCGGGGAGATCGAGCTTTTCGTCGTATTCGATCCGGCGCCGCCGCGCGACGCAGAGGCCGTAGTTGGCATTTAGCGCGGCAACGAGGTCCGGCCCGAACAATTGCTCGGGCGAGTTCCCCGCAAGCAGCGGGCGAGCGATTCCCGTCACCTCCTCGTGCCGGAGATTGTTACAGACGAACCGGAAACCGCCCTGCGGCGTTACTTGAACCATGAAGGCGGGAATGCCGATCGCATCAAGGATCGAGGCGACCGTCTGGGTGTCGGCGGTGGCAAGCACGTCAGTCTACCGGAGCGAAGCCATGGACAAGAATTGATCCCGCAGGATGGACCCATCACCCCGGCCCCCGGCGGGGCCCGCCGGCGCCACCACCAGATGGGGGTCACGTCCATATTAACGCGTTTTTTACACCACGCACCGCTTTTCCGAATAGAGGCTTTACGCCCTTACGACTTACGCTTTGTGTCCATCCGATACCACGGACTCGCAACCATGCTCGATATCTTCTTCACCGCCCTGGTTCTGGCCGCTCTGTTCGCCGGCTATCGGCTGATCATCTTCTGCAACCGGATGTAGGCATTCCATGAATCTGGTCACCTTGCTCGGCAGCGCCCTGGCGCTGGCCCTGGTTATCTATCTCCTCTATGCCCTGATCCACCCGGAGCGTTTCTGATGGCTGCCCCGGACCTTTTGCAGATCGCCATTTGCCTGGCCCTGATCATGCTGCTGGCGGTGCCGCTGAGCCGCTATCTCAGCGCCGTTTACCAGGGCCGGGCCCGATGGTTGGCACCGGTCGAACGCGGCTTCTACCGCCTGTGCGGCATCGATCCGCAAGCCGACCAGCACTGGACGCGCTATGCGGCGGCCATGCTGGTGTTGAACGGCGCCGGCCTGCTGCTGCTCTACGCGGTGCTGCGCCTGCAGGGCTATCTACCGCTGAATCCGCAGCACGTGCCGGGCGTGTCGCCGGCCCTGGCCTTCAACACGGCGGTGAGCTTCACCAGCAACACCAACTGGCAGGCCTACGGCGGCGAGACCACGATGAGCTACTTCAGCCAGATGTTGGGGCTGACTGTGCAGAACTTCCTCAGCGCCGGAACGGGCATGGCGGTGGCGGTGGCCGTGATTCGCGGTTTCTCGCGGCGCTCGGCCGACGGCATCGGCAATTTCTACGTGGATCTGACCCGCTCCATTCTCTACGTGCTGCTGCCGCTGGCCCTGATCGGCGCGCTGTTCCTGGCCTGGCAGGGCGTGCCGCAGAACTTCCACCACTACGTGCAGGCCGCCACCCTGAACGGCGGCCACCAGACCCTGGCCCAGGGCCCCGCGGCCTCCCAGGTGGCGATCAAGCAGTTGGGCACCAACGGCGGGGGCTTCTTCAACGTCAATTCCGCCCACCCCTACGAAAACCCCACGCCGCTGACCAACCTGCTGGAGACCGTTTTCATTCTGCTGATCCCCGTGGCCATGGTGCTGGCCTTCGGCCGCCTGGTGGGCGACCGCCGCCAGGGCTGGGCGCTGTTCGCCGCCATGGCGGTGATGTTCCTGATCGGGTTGAGCGTGCTCTATGCCTCCGAGCACGCGGGAAATCCGGCGCTGGCGCAGCTGCCGGTGGACACCTCGGCGGGCAACATGGTCGGCAAGGAGGTCCGCATCGGAGTGGGCAACTCGGCGCTGTGGGCTGCGGCTACCACCGCCGCATCCAACGGCTCCGTGAACGCCATGATGGACAGCCTCACGCCGCTGGGTGGGCTGGCCGCCCTGGCCAACATCCTCACCGGCGAGGTGGTGTTCGGCGGCGTGGGTACCGGTCTCTACGGCATGATCCTGTTCGTGGTGATCACGGTGTTCCTCGCCGGCCTGATGGTGGGGCGCACCCCCGAATACCTGGGCAAGAAAATCGAATCCCGGGAAGTCACCCTGAGTCTGCTGGCGCTGTTGACCATGCCCGTCGGCGTCATCGGCCTGGGCGCCCTCGCTGCCTCCCTCCCGGCAGGCGTCGCCGGCATCTCCGCGACGGGCCCCCACGGCCTGAGCCAGTTGATCTACGCCTACGCCTCGGCCACCGGCAATAACGGCTCCGCCTTCGCCGGCCTCCAAGCCGACAGCTTCTTCAACAACACCCTGCTGGGCCTGGCCATGTTGCTGGGGCGCTACGGCGTGATCATTCCCATGCTGGGCGTGGCCGGCGGGCTGGCCGCGAAGAAGGCCGTACCGCCCTCGGCAGGCACCTTCCCCACCCATGGCCCGCTGTTCGTGGGCCTGCTGATCGGCGTGGTGCTGATCGTGGGCGGGCTGACCTTCTTCCCCACCCTGGCCCTGGGGCCTATCGCCGAACATCTGGCGCTGGCTGCGCATTGAGGGAAGCCGCATGACCGTTCATAGACCGAAAAAAATCCGCCTCCTGGAACCGCGCCTGATCCGCGAGGCGTTGGCCCAGAGCGTGGTCAAGCTGTCCCCGGCCCACATGATCCGCAACCCGGTGATGTTCGTGGTGGAGGTCTGCGCCGCCTTCGTCACGGGCCTGTTCGTAGCGAGCCTTACAGGCCGCGCGGGCCCATCCGTGGTCGTGGTGGGCCAGATCTGCCTGTGGCTGTGGTTCACCATTTTGTTCGCCAACTTCGCCGAGGCCATCGCCGAGGGGCGCGGCAAGGCCCGGGCGGACAGCCTGCGCAGCACGCAGACGGAAAGCCAGGCCAAGCGCCTGGAACGGGTGGGCAGCAGCGACTACGAACTGGTGCCCAGCCCGCAGCTGAAGAAGGGCGACCTGGTGCTGGTGGAGGCCGGCGACACCATCCCCAACGACGGCGAGGTGGTGGCCGGCATCGCCTCGGTGGACGAATCGGCCATCACCGGCGAATCCGCCCCGGTGATCCGGGAGAGCGGCGGCGACCGTTCCAGCGTCACCGGCGGCACCCGGGTGGTATCCGACGCCATCACCGTGCGCATCACCACCAACCCCGGCGAGGCCTTCCTGGACAAGATGATCGGCCTGGTGGAAGGCGCCAACCGCCAGAAGACCCCCAACGAGATCGCGCTGAACATCCTGTTGGCCGGCCTCAGCCTGATCTTCGTCATCGTGGTGGTGGGCCTGGACGCCTTCGCCCAATACTCCGGCGTGCAGATCCCCATGGTGTACCTGGTGGCGCTGCTGATCACCCTGATCCCCACCACCATCAGCGGCCTGCTCTCGGCGATCGGCATCTCGGGCATGGACCGCCTGGTGGGCGCCAACGTGGTGGCCAAATCCGGCCGCGCGGTGGAGGCCGCCGGCGACGTGGACACCCTGCTGCTGGACAAGACCGGCACCATCACCTTCGGCAACCGCATGGCCGACGCCTTCCTGCCGGTGGACGGAGCCGACGAACGGGCGCTGGCGCAAGCCGCCCTGCTGGCCTCGCTCAGCGACGAAACGCCGGAAGGCAAATCCATCGTGGCCCTGGCACGGAAGAAATACGGCCTGAACGATGATGGCAGCCGCTGTGGCCGAGTTCGTGCCCTTTACCGCCCAGACCCGGATGAGCGGCGTCGACCTGGCCGATGGCGCGGAAATCCGCAAGGGTGCGGTGGACGCCATGCTGGCCTATGCCGGCGGCCCCTCCCGATCCGGCGAACCCGGCGACGTACACCGCCTGGTGGAGCGCATCAGCAAGTCCGGCGGCACGCCGCTGCTGGTGGCCCGCGACCGCCGTCTGCTGGGCGTCATCCACCTCAAGGACATCATCAAACCCAACATCCGAGAGCGCTTCGAGCGGCTGCGTGCCCTGGGCATCCGCACCGTCATGATCACCGGCGACAACCCGCTCACCGCCGCCGCCATTGCCGCCGAGGCAGGCGTGGACGACTACCTGGCCGAAGCCACGCCGGAGGGCAAGCTGGAACTGATCCGCAAGGAACAGGCCGCCGGCCATCTGGTGGCCATGTGCGGCGACGGCTCCAACGACGCCCCCGCCCTGGCCCAGGCCGACGTGGGCGTGGCCATGAACGACGGCACCCCCGCGGCCAAGGAGGCCGGCAACCTGATCGACCTGGAGTCCGATCCCACCAAGCTCACCGAGGTGGTGCTGATCGGCAAGCAGCTCCTGATCAGCCGCGGCGCCCTGACCACCTTCTCCATCGCCAACGACGTGGCCAAGTACTTCGCCATCATTCCGGCGCTGTTCCTCACCGCCTATCCCCAGTTGGGCGCCCTCAACATCATGGGCCTGCAAAGCCCGGGCAGCGCCATCCTCTCGGCCATAATCTTCAACGCCCTGGTGATCGTGGCGCTGATCCCGCTGGCGCTGAAGGGCGCGAAATACACCCCGCGCGGAGCGGCCTCGCTGCTGCGGCGCAACCTGCTGGTCTACGGACTTGGCGGCCTGCTGTGCCCGTTCGTGTTCATCAAGCTGATAGACATCGTCGTCAATTTCCTCCACTTGGCCTGAACACGGAGCAACCATGTTCGAACAACTGCTCACGAGTCTTCGCGTACTGGCCGCCACCATCCTGCTGACCGGCGTGGCCTACCCCCTGGTGGTCACGGGAATGGCCCGCACGCTGTTTCCCGACCAGGCCGACGGCAGCCTGATCCGGCGCGGCGACCAAGTGGTCGGCTCCCGGCTGATCGGTCAGGCCTTTACCTCCCCGGGCTATTTCCATCCTCGCCCCTCCGCTGCAGGTGCCGGCTATGACGCGGCGGACTCCGGCGCCACCAATATGGCGCCCAGCGATCCACGCCTGGCCGCCGACATTGCGCGCCGCGCCCGGCGGGAACAACGGCTGGACGGCCGCACCGACCCCGTGCCGCTGGACCTGGTCACCACCTCGGCCAGCGGCCTGGACCCGGACATCAGCCCCGCCGCTGCGCGCTACCAGGCCGCCCGGGTGGCCCGAGCGCGAGGCTTGAGCGAGGCACAGGTACTGGACTTGGTGGAACGTCACACGGAAAACCGCACTCTGGGCCTGTTCGGCGAGCCGCGCGTAAATGTGCTGGAACTGAATCTGGCGCTGGATGGTTTGGGGAAGCAGGCGTATGGCAATCGTTGATTGCCCCCCCTCCGCCTGGGACGGAATCGCGAAAGACATCGAAACCCAGGATTTAAGGAAACGCTGCAATAGCACCACCTCGTCATTCCCGCGCAGGCGGGAATGACAGCGTAAGAAAGGCGGCCAAATCAAGCGCCGACGCTTCACAGGGACACAGTGCTCTTGCGGCACCCTACCTGGAGAATGAGGGGAACCCAATCAACCCACATTCCGCAAACCCCGCAACCGTTACGATTGCGCGTTAATATGACTCAAACCTCTCACCCACCAGCCATTCCATGAGCGAAGAACCCAAACGCCCCTCCCCCGACGCGCTGCTCACCGAATCCCGGCGGGAGACACGGGGTCGCCTCAAGGTCTTCCTGGGCGCCGCGCCGGGCGTGGGCAAGACCTACGAAATGCTGTCCGCCGCCCGCCGACGGCTGCGCGAGGGTGTCGATTTGGTGGTGGGCATTGTCGAAACCCACGGCCGCAGGGAAACCGAACAGCTCACCTGGGGCCTGCCCACCGTGGCGCGCCGGCACATCACCTACAAGGGCCGCACCTTCGAGGAGCTGGACCTGGACGCCGTGCTGGAGCGCCGTCCGGCCTTGGTGCTGATCGACGAACTGGCTCATACCAACATCCCCGGCAGCCGCCACGAAAAACGCTATCAGGACGTGGAGGAGATCCTGGGTGCGGGCATCGACGTCTACACCACGCTCAACGTCCAGCATCTCGAAAGCCTCAACGACATCGTCGAACGCATCTCCCACGTCCGCGTGCGCGAGACTCTGCCCGACCGGGTACTGGAACAGGCCGACGACATCGAGCTGGTGGACCTGCCGCCGGAGGAGCTGCTGCAGCGCCTGCGCGAGGGCAAGGTCTACGTTCCCGAGCAGGCCCAGCGCGCCGTCTCCCACTTCTTCAGCCGCGGCAATCTGATGGCCCTGCGCGAGCTGGCCATGCGAGCCGCCGCCGATCGCATCGACTCGGAGATGCTCAGCTACATGCAGGCCAAGGCCATCGAAGGCCCCTGGCCCACCCGCGACCGGCTGATGGTCTGCATCAGCGACTCGCCCGGCAGCGAGCAACTGGTGCGGCTGGCCAAGCGCATCGCCGAGCGTCAGCAGACGCCCTGGATCGCCGCCTACGTGGAGACCGGCCAGGGCGGCCTGGCCAGCGAACGCAGCAGGAACCGTGTGCAGGCCACGCTGGCCCTGGCCGAGGAACTGGGCGGCGAGGCCGTGACCTTGAGCGGCCAGGACGCGGCCTCGGAGCTGCTTGCCTACGGCGTCTCGCGCAACGTCACCCGAATCCTGGTGGGCCGGCCCCGGGGCCACACGCTACCCCTGACGTTCGACTTCTCCGTGGCGGGCATCCTGCTGCGCCGGGGGGCGCGCTTTGAAATCACGGTGGCCAATTTGCAGGACGGCCGGGACAGGAAGGAAGCGAGCAACGAGGAATCTACTTCGCGGCCGGCCCTCCGTCTCGGCACAGGACGGCAGTACGTTGAAGCCTCGGCGATAGTCGGAGCGGCCACGGGATTCGCCCTGCTTCTGGATCGAATCCTCGTCCCGGCCGATCTTTCGCTGGTGTTTCTCACCGCCGTGCTGATTGTCGCAATCCGGGCCGGATTGTGGCCCGCGCTGTATGCCGGGGCGGCGAGTTTTCTGAGCTTCAATTTCCTGTTCACTCACCCCCGGTTCACCTTCAACGTCACCTACCAGCGGGATTTGCTCACCATCGTCTTTTTCCTGGTGGTCGCCATACTCATCGCCCATCTCGCCGCGCGGTTGCGAAACCAGATGCAGACCATTCGCGACAGCTGCAAAACGCAACGCGCTGCTCTACGACTTCAGCCGGCGCACTGCCCGCGCCGTGGGACAGGACGACCTCTGCTGGACCGTAATCGAATATACGGCCGAGACCCTTGCCGCGGAGGCTATCGTCCTGCTGGCCGACGCCGGCGGCGATCTCCAGCTCACGGCCGGAAACCCGGGGGCCACGCGCCTGATCGACCTGGACAACGCCACCGCCCAGTGGTCTCTGAAACACAACGAGCCCGCCGGCCGCGGCACCGGCACCCTCCCGGCCTGCCGCTGGTACTTCGTTCCGATCCGCGCCACCGGCAAGCCGCTGGGCGTGCTGGGCATCAGTTTCGACAGCCGCACCCGCCAGATCACCCAGGAGGAACGCCGGCTGCTGATGGCCATGCGGGACCAGGCCGGCGTGGCGCTGGAGCGCATGCAGCTGGAAGCCGAGATGGAGCAGACCCAGCGGCTGGCCGAGACGGAGAAGCTGCGCTCTGCACTGCTGTCCTCCGTCTCCCACGATCTGCGCACACCACTGGTTTCCATCATCGGATCGGCCAGCACACTGATCGACATACAGGAACAGCTCAGCGCCGAGGACCGCAGCGAGCTGACGCTGACCATTCTGGAGGAGGCGGAGCGACTGAACCGCTTCGTCCAGAACCTGCTGGACATGACCCGCCTCGGCTACGGGGCCGTGGAGCCCAAGCCGGACTGGATCGACCTGCGCGATGTCATCCACGAGGCCTGTCGGGATCTGCGCCGCTTGCTGGCCCACCACCCCCTGCAACTGGAGATTCCAACCACCCTCCAGCTGATCTACGCGGATGCCACCCTGCTGAAGCAGGTGATGGCCAATCTTCTGGAAAACGCGGCCAAGTACTCCGCACCGGGCAGTCCGATCACCTTGTCTGCCGCACACGACCAGCGGGGCTTCACCATTCGCGTCATCGACCAGGGCCAGGGAATCCCGCCCGGCGAGCGCGAAAACGTGTTCAACCTGTTCCACCGGGTCAAGGCGGGGGATTCCCGGGTGGCCGGCACGGGCCTGGGGCTTGCGATCTGCCGTGGCATAATCGAAGCCATGGAGGGGAATATCATCGCCACCGGCGGACCCGAGGGAGCTGGGAACCTCGATCGAAATCACGCTGCCCGATCACGGCAGCCCCCTGCTCCCTCCTGCCGAGGACGCGGCGCGGGAGCCGGAAGAAGGAGCCCGTTAGCATGCGGGGACCGTCGGAATGACTGCTGGAAACATGACGCTGCTGGTGGTGGACGACGAGCCGCAGATCCGTAAGTTCCTGCGGATCAGCCTCAGCACCCAGGGCTTCGACGTGCTGGAGGCCGGTTCCGCCGGCGAGGGCCTGAAGCAGTGCACCGATCGGCGCCCGGACCTGATCATTCTGGATCTGGGACTGCCCGACGCCGACGGCCACGCCCTGATCGAGGCCATCCGCGCCGTGAGCTCCGCGCCCATCATCGTGCTGTCGGTGCGCGCCGACGAGGCGGAGAAGGTGGCCGCCCTGGATCGCGGCGCCGACGACTACGTGACCAAGCCCTTCGGCATCGCCGAACTCACCGCGCGTATCAGAGCGGCCTTGCGCAGCCACAATCCCTCCACGGACCCCGGCAAGCCCATCGACTGCGGCCCCCTGCATATCGATCTGCAGAGCCGCGTGGTCACACTGGACGGCGACCCCCTCAAGCTCAGCAGAAAGGAATTCGCCCTGCTGGTGCTGCTGGCCGGCAACCGCGGCCGCGTGCTTACCCACCGCCAGCTCTTGAGAGATATCTGGGGCGCCGCGCACGAGGATGACACCCACTATCTGCGGGTCTATATCGGCCAGCTCCGACAGAAACTGGGCGACGACGCCGCGGAACCAAGGTTCATCGCCAACGAGCCGGGGGTGGGGTATCGGTTTTTGGAATAACCCTCGAATGCGTAGGAGCGGTCGATGTCGACCGCGAATCTTGATTACGCTTCAGGACACGAAGGGTGCACGAAGAAACACGAAGGTTATTTTGTAAAATGATTACCCGCCTTCCTTACCCGAAGGGCTTCGTGTTCTTCGTGTCTGCTTCGTGCCCTTTGTGACCCAAAACGTTCAATCATTCGCGGTCGGCACGACCGCTCCTACATCCTGGATGTCACCGATTCTCCCCCGGCACCCACAGCACATCATCCGCGCCGTCGTTGTTGGCATGCCGCGCGGCCACGAACAGGTAATCGGACAGCCGGTTCATGTAGCGGAAGGCGGCGGGGTTGATCTCCTCGGATTCCATCAGCAGGGCAATCTCCCGTTCGGCTCGGCGGGCCACGGTGCGGGCGTGGTGCAGATGGGCGGCGGCGGGGCTGCCGCCGGGCAGGATAAAGGAACGCAAGGTGGCGAGATTCTCGTTGAGCCGGTCGATCTCCCGCTCCAGGCGCTCCACTTGGCCGTCCGTAACCCGCAGGGGCGGGTAGGCGGGCGGGTCGTCCTCCGGGGTGCATAAGTCGGCGCCCACATCGAACAAGTCATTCTGGATACGGGCCAGCACAGCGTCCAGTTCGCCGTCGGCATGAAGGCGGGCCAGGCCGATCACGGCGTTGGTCTCGTCCACGGTGCCGAAGGCGGTGACCCGGAAATCGTATTTGGCGACGCGGCTGCCGTCGCCCAGGCCCGTCTCGCCGGTATCGCCGGTGCGTGTGTAGATTCGGGTCAGCTTGACCACATTCGGCTCCTGTCTGGTCCGCGGCCCGTCAAGAGGCCTTGAGGATCTTCATGGTGTTGGTGGCACCCGGCTGCCCCGGCTCATCGCCGAGGGTGAGGATGAACAGTTCCCCCTCGTCAATCAGCCCCAGGCCCAGCAGGCATCGGGTCGCCTCTCGCGCCAGTTCGTCGCGGCTGCCGTGGTGGGTATCGAATTCCACGGGATAGACGCCCCGGTACATGGCCACCCGGCTGCGGGTCCGGGGGTAGGGCGTGAGTGCGTAAATCGGTATACCCGAGCTTACCCGCGACATGCAGCGGGTCGTCGCACCGGATTCGGTCAACGACACAATGGCCCGGGCGCCGAGCTGTGCCGCGCTCTCCATGGCGGCCATGGCGATGGCCTCGTCGATGCGCTCGAAGTGAATCTGCTGGAGTTGGCGGGCCAGCCAGGGCTGTCGCTGGCGTTCGGCACCCATGCAGATCCGGCCCATGGCCTCCACGGCCTTGACCGGGTAGCGGCCGGTCGCCGTCTCCGCCGACAGCATCACGGCGTCGGTGCCGTCCAATACCGCGTTGGCCACGTCCAGAACCTCGGCCCGGGTGGGCGTGGGATTGGCGATCATGGACTCCATCATCTGAGTGGCCGTGATCACAACCCGGTTCAGTTCACGGGCCCGGCGAATGATCATCTTCTGCACGCCCGGCAGCTCGGGATCGCCGATCTCCACCGCCAGATCGCCCCGAGCCACCATCACGGCGTCGCTGGCCTGGATGATTGCGTCCAGGTTCTCCAGGGCCTCGGCACGCTCGATCTTGGCCACGATATCCGCGCGCCCACCCGCCTCCGTCATCAGCGCGCGGGCCTGCTCCAGATCCGTGGCGTTCTTGGGAAACGACACGGCCAGGTAATCCACCTCCAGCTCGGCGGCCACC
This sequence comes from uncultured Gammaproteobacteria bacterium, assembly GCA_963711725.1. Classification (GTDB taxonomy): domain Bacteria; phylum Pseudomonadota; class Gammaproteobacteria; order Nitrococcales; family Aquisalimonadaceae; genus CAVQFO01. The sequence goes on from CAVQFO010000027.1 coordinate 140,565, forward strand.
CGCACATCGGCCAAGTCCTTCTCCGTCAACGCCGGCGCGGACAGCCCGCCGCCTTTCAGGTTGATGCCCTTGTTGTCGCTGATTTCGCCGCCCAGACCCACCCGGCAGTGGATGCGGCCGCCGCTCACGGATTCCACATCCATGGCGATGCGGCCGTCGTCCAGGAGCAGCGTGTCTCCGGGTTCCACGTCGTCGGCCAGTTGCGGATACACCACCGCCACCGCCTCGCCGTTGCCCGCTACCGGATCCATGTTGATATCCAGAGTAAAGGCCTGGCCTGTCTCAAGCATCACCGGCCCGGCGGCGAACCGGCCGATGCGAATCTTCGGCCCCTGCAGATCCGCCAGTACCGCCACGTCCCGCTTGGCGCGCGCGGCCGCTTCACGCAAGGCCGTGACCCGCCTGCGGTGATCGTCCGCGCTGCCGTGGGAAAAATTCATCCGGACCACGTCAACGCCGGCCGCCACCAGGGCGTTCAACACGGCCGGCGGGTCCGTGGCGGGCCCCAGGGTAGCGACGATCTTGGTGCGGCGGCGGGCCCCCGGAGACTCGGCGCCAATACCGAATGACGGCGTCGCCGGGGACGGCGGGGAATCGTAGCTCATGACCGACTACCCTTCTAATGGAGAACAAAGCGGAGGTTTCTCTTACACTTCTGCCTATTGTGGAGCCAATGCGGAGCAGTGTCATGCCGGGAACGCCGGGCATCCTCGCCATCGACCAGGGAACCACCAGCAGCCGCGCGATCGTGTTCGACGCCGAGGGCGGAGTCGTCAGTTCTGCGCAACAGGAATTCCCGCAGCATTACCCGGATGACGGCTGGGTGGAGCACGATCCCGAGGACATCTGGCACACCGCAGTGAATACGGCCCAAGCCGCGTTGTCCGAAGCCGATGGCCGAGGCTATACACCCGTCGCCGTAGGCCTGACCAACCAGCGCGAGACCAGCCTGCTCTGGAATCGGACCACGGGCCAGTGCCTGGGACGGGCCATCGTGTGGCAGGACCGGCGCACGGCGGAGCGTTGCGCGGAGTTGCGGGCGGACGGCCACGAGGAGGAAGTCACCGCGCGCACGGGCTTGCTGCTGGACCCCTACTTCTCCGCAACAAAACTGGCCTGGCTGCTGGATCGGACCGACGGAGCCCGGGCCGCCGCCGAACGGGGGGAGCTGGCGTTCGGCACGGTGGACAGCTATCTGCTGTGGCGCCTGACCAACGGCCGCACTCACGCCACCGACGCCACCAACGCCTCCCGGACCTTGCTGTTCAACATCCACGAACAGCGCTGGGACCCGGAAATGCTGCGCCTGTTCGACATACCCGAGGCGATCCTTCCCGAGGTCCGCGACTGCACGGCGGACTTCGGCACGGCCGCGGCGGAACATCTGGGCCGCGAGATTCCCGTCCTTGGCGTTGCCGGCGATCAACAGGCGGCGCTGGTGGGGCAGGCGTGCTTCCGGCCGGGAATGATCAAAAGCACCTACGGCACCGGCTGCTTCGCCCTGCTCAACACCGGCGCCGAACCCGTGCGCTCCCGCAACCGGCTGCTAACCACGGTGGGCTATCGGATCAACGGCGAGGCCAGCTATGCCCTTGAAGGCTCGATCTTCGTCGCCGGCGCCACCATCCAATGGCTGCGCGACGGTCTGGGCGTGTTGAAGAACGCCGCCGAAAGCGAGCGCTACGCCCGGGGCCTGAGCTCCCATCGGGGCGGCGTCTATATGGTGCCGGCGTTCACGGGCCTGGGCGCCCCCTACTGGGATGCCCAGGCCCGTGGCGCCATCTTTGGCATCACCCGCGACACCGGGGTGGCGGAACTGGTGCGCGCCGCACTGGATTCGGTCTGCTACCAGACCCACGATCTCGTCACCGCCATGACCGCCGACAGTGGCGTCCAACCCCACGAGCTGCGGGTGGACGGCGGCATGGTGGAAAATGCCTGGCTGCTGCAGGAGCTATCGGACGTGTTGTCGCTGACCGTGGAGCGCCCCGCCATCAGCGAGACTACAGCCCTGGGCGCGGCCTACCTCGCCGGCCTGCAGGCGGGCATATACGATTCGCTGGACACCATCGCCGAACACTGGCAGAGCGCGGCCCGTTACCAGCCGCGCCTGGATGAGAGCTCACGCCAGCGCCGACTGGCCGGGTGGGCCGATGCCGTGGCCCGGGTGCGGCGTAATGTCAAAAGCTCTTCGTGATTGACGTCGTATACTTTCAGCCAACCCGCGCATAAACAGAATCACGGCACCGATGATCGAGATCATTCATCCCCACGAACCTCCACGCGAAAACGCCATGGCGAAGGCGGAACGCATCGCCCGGAAGATGAAGGAACGCTACGGCGTCCAATATCACTGGGACGGAGACACCCTTCATTTTCGGCACACCATGGCCGAAGGCCGCATCGAGATCGAGGAGCTCGAGACCCGGGTGCTGATGGAATTGGGCTGGCTGTTGCTGCCATTCCGCAACCAGGTCGAATCCGAGATTCGACAGTATCTGGACGACAGGGGGGATTGATCCAATCCCGGGTCGGGGACGGCTCTCAGATCAGCGAAGCCCCTAATCCAAGCCGTAGGGGTGATTCTCCCCCGCATAGATTCGATCCAACAGTTCCCGCTCCCGTGTGACGATGGTCTCCACGAATTCCGTCCCTTCCTTCATGTGGCGGAATGCAGAGAACCCCATTTCCAGGAAATCCTGTAATTCGACGAACCCCGCCGCCTTGGCCGGCTTGCGCGCCAGCTTCAGGGCCGCGTTGACGAACCGCATATGCACCAGATGATCCAGATCCATGCCCAATTCCTGAATCAGGTCGATCTGCCGAACGCGCTGGTCGTAGTTGTCACATCGGCGGTAGGCCTCCGCGTAGGCCTTTTCGGTGATCTCATCGGCCGCGCCGAGTTTCTCCAGTTGCTCGATCAGTTGCGCATCAAGTTCATGGGAAAGGGCATTGAGCTCCATCGCCTGGGCCAAACCCGCCAGCGCGCGCTCGGGCAGCACTTTGACCATGATCGGATAGACGCGGGCGACATCCGCGTCGCGCTGGCTGAAGTCCTTGGGGCCGTAGAGCTCCTCCAGAAAGAAATCCATGGCCGGGCGGAAGCGGCTATCCGCCATCAGATCGGCATGGGTATGAGCCAAGCGCCGGGACTGCCATTCCCGCAGCCGCTCCACCCGCGGGCTCAACCCCTCGCCGGCAGCCTCACCGCGATGGAGATCCTTGACGCGAGATAGGTAATGCAGCAATGCGGCCGCGCCGGGCCTGTCGGGTTGTTCGCTTTTCGCCACGGTGTGGACCCTCTGACTTTGGTGGTATCTTGCCTGTGGTTGGGCAGGCCTCTCAACAAGGAACCAACATGAACACTGCCAAGAGCAGCGGACGCAATGGCCCGATCATGGGCCTGGCGCTGGGCGGAGGCGGCGCCCGGGGCTTCGCCCACATCGGTATCCTGCAGGTATTGCAGGAGGCGGGCATAACGGCCGGCGCGGTAGCGGGCACCAGTATCGGCGCTTTGATCGGAGCCGGCTATGCTGCCGGCAGCCTGGAAAGACTCGCCGAGGCCGCGCGAAGCATTCGCCTGCGCGACATTCCCAAGCTACTCAGCCCCAGCTGGTCGCTGAGCGGCGTGTTCAGCGGCAGCAACGCCATTGAATGGCTGAGCAGCCTGATCGAGGTGGAGCGGATCGAGGCGCTTTCCATGCCCTACGCCGCCATTGCCACGGACATCAACACGGGCGCCCGGGTGGTGATCAAGCGCGGCACGCTGAGCACGGCCGTGCGCGCCTCCATCTCCATCCCGGGGATCTTCACGCCCATCCCGCGCGGCCGGCGCATGCTGGTGGACGGCGGCATCGTCGATCCACTACCGGTGGACGCGGCGCGGGGTCTGGGCGCCGGGTTCGTGATCGCGGTTGACCTGTTCAGCGATGACGCCACCGTGGACCCGCTGCCCCTGGAGAAACCCAACAGCGCGCTGGAACCCACCCTGGGCTACCTGCGCCGCCTGCTGCCCGCGGAATCCCAGCCCCGCACCCGGCGCAAGCGCCACATCCCCAACGCACTGGAAGTCATCGAGCGCACCCTGGTCATCAGCCAGCACGAGCTGACCCAGGCACGACTGAAGTCCCATCCGCCCGATTTCCTGCTCAATCCCCCGGTGGGGGAGATCGGAGTTCTGGATTTCCACCGCGGCGAGGAAGGCATTGAACTCGGCCGTGAATCGGCCCGCAAACACCTGCCGGAACTGCGAGCAGCACTGGAGGAGCACGAGCGACGCCACCACGGCTGGCGCCGCTGGCTGTGCGGAAGGGATTCCCAATACGGGAGTTGATCCGGATGCGGGAGCAGTTGCCCCTTCTCTCCGGGAGGATGTCCCGAGCGACATGCAAACCCAGGATTCAGGGGCGCGCCGCCTTAAGGAGACACTGATCTATTCACGCGGCCGTGTGAATAGATCAGTGTCTCCTTAACACCATCTCGTCATTCCCGCGCAGGCGGGAATCCAAGCCTTTGAAAAATATGGATTCCCGCCTGCGCGGGAATGACGACACAAAGGAGACGGTGGGATTGAGCGAGGTGGGCTTCGCAGGCTTACCGTGCTTTTTCGAAATCCTACCTGACGGAAAAACCATCCCATCGTTCCGCCACTACGACCCCGCATGATTTAGGTCATCTCCGCGCACCGGGACCTTTGCGATTCTGTAGCCGTGGGCGCCCCGGTCAGACCGGAGCGCTTGGTTGCGGAACAACCTTGGGAAGGGACGGTTCATGGCCTATTTCGTCACGGGCGCCACCGGCTTCATCGGCCGCCGATTGGTTTCCAAGCTCATGAAGCGGCGCGGTCGGATCTATATCCTGGTGCGCGCCTCGTCGAGGGAGAAGCTCGACGAACTGCGTGAACTCTGGGGAGATCACGGCAAACGCATCGTGCCAATCATCGGCGACCTCACCGAGCCGGGTCTGGGTATCCGCGACGAGGATCTCGCCAAGCTCAAGGGCGAGATCACCCACATGTTCCACCTGGGCGCGATCTACGATCTGCGCGCCAGCGCAGACAGCCAGCAGCGGGCCAATGTCGAGGGCACCCGCCATGCCATCGAGTTCGCCGATGCGGCGCAGGTGGGCTGCTTTCACCTGATGAGCTCCATCGCCGCCGCGGGCCTTTATCCCGGCGTATTCCGGGAAGACATGTTCGAAGAGGCCGAGGGCTTGGAGCATCCCTATTTCCGCACCAAGCACGAGGCGGAGAGGCTCGTCCGCACCGAGTGCAAACGGCCGTGGCGCATCTATCGCCCGGGTCTGGTGGTGGGTGATTCGCGCACCGGCGAAGCGATCAAGATCGACGGCCCCTACTACTTCTTCAAGGCCATCCAGAAGATCCGGGACCTGCTACCCAAGTGGGTGCCGGCCGTCGGCCTGGAAGGCGGCTACATCAATATCGTACCGGTGGACTTCGTGGTCGACGCGCTGGACCACATCGCCCATCGGCGCGGCCTGGACGGGCGCTGCTTCCATCTGGTGGATCCGAAGCCGCATCGTGTGGGCGATATCCTGAATATCTTCGCCCACGCCGCGCATGCGCCGGAACTGTCCATGCACATCAACGGGCGCGCCTTCGATCTGATCCCCAATTCCCTGAAGCTGGGGCTGGCCGTCTCGCCCGCCTTGCGCAAACTGTGGAACGGCATCCTGGACGACCTGAGCCTGCCCCCCGACGCCCTGCGCTTCGTGAACTGGCCCACCCGCTACGACTGCCGGGAAACCCAGGCCATTCTCGCCAAGGCCGGCATCGCGGTACCGCCTCTTGAGTCTTACGCCTGGAGGCTTTGGGACTATTGGGAACGCCATCTGGACCCGGAGCTTTTCGTGGACCGCAGCCTCGCCGCCGCCGTTCGCGGCAAACGGGTACTGGTCACGGGCGGATCCTCGGGCATCGGCAAGGCCACGGCGATCAAGCTCGCCAAGGCCGGCGCCACCGTCATCATCTGCGCCCGGGGCGAGGACAAGCTGAAACAGGCCGCCGAAGACATCCGCGCCGGGGGCGGCGATGTCGTGACGTACGTTTGCGATCTCACGGACCAGGACTCCGTGGATGCCATGGCGCAGGCAATACTCAGCCAACACGGCGGCGTGGACATCCTCATCAACAACGCCGGCCGCTCCATCCGCCGCTCCATCGTTCATTCCCTGGATCGGCTGCACGACTACGAGCGGACCATGGCGCTGAACTACACCGGCTGCGTGCGGGTCACCCTGGCCCTGCTGCCGTCCATGCTGGAGCGCAACAGCGGCCACGTGATCAGCATCTCCTCCATCGGCGTGCTCAGCAACGCGCCCCGCTTCTCGGCCTACGTCGCTTCCAAAGCCGCGCTGGAGTCCTTCTCCCGCTGCGCGGCGGCGGAGTTCGCGGATACCGGGATCGACTTCACCGTCATCAACATGCCCCTGGTGCGCACGCCCATGATCGCGCCAACCAAGGTCTACGAAAGCGCCCCGACGCTGACGCCGGATCAGGCCGCGGATCTGGTGGCCCGGGCCATCATCGAACGCCCGGAACGGCTCGCCACGAGACTGGGCAAGACCGCCGAACTGGTTCACGCCGTGTCGCCGCGAATCATGCAGGCCATCATGAACTCGGCCTATCACATGTTCCCGGAGTCCGCCGCGGCGGTGGGCCACGCCGAGGAGAACGAGACACCGCAGACCGCCGAACAATCCGCCTTGGCGCATCTCATGAAAGGCATACACCTCTGACCACGGCGTCGGCGGAAACACGTCGAGTGCAAACGCGGCGGTCTGTTCATGACAACGGCGGCAAGGCCGCGACGAGGCAAGGGACATGCTGGCACGCCTGCTGAGGCGGCTGATGCTCGCCGAGCTACTCCTCTATTTGGCCGGTGGCGCGGCGGTGCATGCCGCCACGGGCCTGGGAGTGGTTTCCCTGTTGCTGATCGCGACGATCACGGCCCTGTGCCTCCGGGCAATCATCGCCGCAGTGCTCTTCAGCGTGTCCTGGGCAAACCGCTCGCCGCTCCCCGTGCGGGCGCGGATCGGCCCGGGCGGGCGGGCACGGATCATCTTGGGCGAATACTTGAGCCTGCTGCTGCTCTACACGGTCTTTCAGCCCTTTCCCCGGCTCGCCGATTTGGGGCGCCCGCGGGGGCACAACACCTTACCGCCCGTGTTGCTCATCCACGGCTTCTTCTGCAATCGGGGATTCTGGTGGTACATCCGGCGGGGCCTGGCGGCGCGAGGCGCGGGGTTCTGCGAAACCGTGGATCTCGAACCGCCCTTTGGGGACATCGACGGCTATGCTCCGGCGCTCCGTCGAGCCGTGGACCGACTGATCAGCCAGTCGCGGCAGCCCAAGGTGGCCCTGGTGTGCCACAGCATGGGCGGCCTCGCCGCCCGCAGCCTTATGGCCGCCGATCCCGCGTTCGCCGAGAAGATCGCCATGATCGTCACTCTGGGCACGCCGCACCACGGTACCGTTCTCGCTTGGCTGGCGCGCGGCACCAACATCCGCGAGATGCGGCCCAACAGCACCTGGCTGCAGCGCCTGAATCGCCAGCCCGGACCCACCGCCATCTACCGGGCCTCGATCTACAGCCACTACGACGACATCGTCGCGCCCCAGGAAAGCTCGCGGCTGGAAGGCTGGCGCAACGTGGGTCTGGCGGGTCCGGGCCACCTTGCCATGGCCTTTTCGCCAACCATTCTGAGGCACGTGACCGGGGAAATACGGGCGGGCATGAAACGCCCGTAGGTCGGATTAGCGAAGCGTAATCCGACAACTCTCTGGAGCCGGAGCGGCGACCGCGACGCGCGCTTCGCAATTCAAGACAAGAAAGCCCGGCGGAACCGGGCTTTCCTTGGAGAGCGAGGCGACTCTCGACCGCTATTTCTTGGCGGCCTTCGCGGCGGGCTTGGCCGCGGCCTTGGGCGCCTTGTTCAAGCCCTTGACCTGCTTGCCCAGTTCCTCGACCTGCTTGGCCAGCTTCTTGATGTCGTCATTGGTGGCGACACCCAGGGCCGACAGGGTCTTGGAAACCTGCTGCTCGAACATGGCCTCGACATTGCCCAGGCCGCCGGAGGCGCGCTTCATGAAATCTTCCCAGGCGCCGGTGGCCATGCCGCGGATATCCTTGGCCTTGGAACCGATCATGTCACGGCTGCGTGCCTCTACGGCCTCGCCTTCCTTGACCAGGGATTCAAAGAGCTTGCCGCCCTCGTCGTTGGCCCGAGCCAATGCACCCAGACCGGCCAGCCAGACCTGGCGCGTGTATTCGACCGCCGCCGCGGAAGCGGCGTCCTCTCCAACTTTTCCTTTCTTTTCAGCCACTGGAACCACTCCTTACTGAGGTAACCGTTTCGCGCGAAGGCGCCGTTTGCCCCCGCTTCGGGAGCTGTGTCCACTATAGGGGAACGAGCCGTCAAGCATTTGACCGATATCAAAAAAAGTAGTGGTCAACCGGTGAACTCAGGGCTTTTCGACGAGCCAGGCATCCAACTCGTCGAGGGTGGTGTCGAGGCTGCGCAGCACCTCGTTGCGACCACGACCGCCGGGGGCCCGGCGCTCCATGGCGTCCATCAGCCGGTCCACACGCTTGGGCCTGCCTTCCAGAATCTCGGTGCGCAGCCGCACCCCGTGCCGGGCCAGCAGCGGCTCCAACTCTTCGCGGCGGGCCAGAAGGTCGCGGCGGGTGGTTTCGTAGGCATGCCGGCACACGTGGCGTCGCCCGGAGAAACTGAACACATTGGTGAAAAACATCTCCGGATCGTCGCTGTCCGGTTCGAACAGGACCACGTCCCGTCCCGGGTAGTCCTGGGCGTACTTGCCCATGCCCACCTGCATACGGGAATGAATCAGCGTGCGGAAAGTCTGGGACATCACCACCGGCAGGCCGCCTTGGGCCAGCTTGTCGTGGCGCCCCTTGCCCCGGGAGCTGGCGAGATTGGCGTCGTAGGACACCAGCGGATTCACGCACAACAGGAGATCGGCGCCGTGTTCCAGTGCGACCGAGGCGTGCAGGGTCTTGCGCAGGGCGCCGTCCACATAGTGGCGGCCGTTGATCTCCACAGGCGTATAGAGGCCCGGCAGCGCGGTACTGGCCTGCACCGCCTTGGAGATGGAAACTTCGTCCCAGCCGGGCTCACCGAAACAGGCGACCTCCCCGGTATCCAGTTCCACCACCACGACATAGAGTTGCTTCTTCAGGTGTCGGAAATCATTGGTCCGTCCGCGCCCGGCGAACAGATCCCGCAGGTATTCGTGTACGGGCGTATTGTCGTAGGCCCCCGGAGGGATCGCCTGATTGAGGCGGGTCAGCGAACTGAAGACATTGATCTCCAGCGGATTCCTGGCCGCGTCCACCAGCTCCGAGGCAATCAGGCCGGGCAGGGAAAGCAACCGCCGGGCGTATTCGCCCACGGCGGGCTTGAAGAAGATCTCGGGGTCCAGGCGGGGCTTGCCGGCCGTCTCGTCCACCAGCATCCGGAAAAGCTCGGTGGTGGTGAAGCCGTTGGCCAGGGCGGAGGCGACCAGGGAACCGGCGCTCACGCCCACGTAGATATCCAGATCGTTGAGATTGACCCCTTCCAGCGCCTCGTCCAGGGCGAGCAGGGCGCCCACCTCGTAGATTCCTCCCAGCGGCCCGCCGCCGGCAAGGGCCAAGCCGATGCTTGGCTTGTTGTTCGGGGTTCCGATCCGTTTGGTCCGCGCAGTCATTAATCGGTTTCTCCTAATACACAACGCAGACCATCAATAACACGCGACAGACAAACCGACCGGAACTCGGTTCCGGTCGGTTCGGCAAGAGCACTCAGCTCTTGGGCGCCGTGCCGCTTGCGCCGGAAGCCTTCTTCGCCGCCGCGGGTTTGGCGGCCGCGGCCTTCTTCGGCGCGGCCTGGCTGTCCAGCTTGCTCACGGCCTCGGTGAGCTGCTCCACGCGCTTGGACAACGCGGCGATGTCGTCATTGGTCGGCACGCCCAAGCGGCCCAGCACACGGGAGACGCGATCCTCGAAGATCTTCTCCACCCGGTCCCAGTTCTCCCCGGCCTTGCCGACTACACCGCTGACGGCACCGCTTACCGCGCTACCGGCCGCATCGCGGGAGCGAGCCTGAACCTTCTGTCCCTCTTCCACCAGGGAGTAGAACAACTTGCCGCCCTCCTGGGTGGTGCGGGCGAAGGCACCCATTCCGGCCAACCAGATCTGGTGGGCCGCATCCAAGACGCCGTACTTGGTCTCCGTCGCGGCGGTCTGGCTTTTCAGTTTCCCGGCCATTTCACACTCTCCTTGCCCCATGTTCCGGGGCCAACAATGCCGGCTGACTCTGATCGGGTCTTGTCCCCGCCGGCCCTAACGGGACACGGACCCTTTATCCTTCACCTTCAAATTAGCGCCACGGACCGACTTGCCTGTTGACGTAGATCACCTCGGAGCATGCCCGAAACGGGCGAGGATAAGACCATCACCTACAGCGAGATTCAGGCCATGACCGCCACCGCAAAATGGACCCCGTTTTCCTATTCCACCGACGACTACGACTTCGCCGGCGCCAAGCTGCGCAAGGCCTGGGATCGGCTGCACGCGGGCGATCGCGAACCCTTCCCCGACGCCGCGTGGATAACGGCGACCTGCGAAGCGGCACCCAAGGCCGCCAAGGGTCTGGGCGAACTGGCGTCCGATCCGGAAGCCGTGGCCCAGCGTCTCCAGGAAGCGTGGCGGCATTTCCACTGCGGGGATTTCGCCGGCGCCGCGAAGATGGGCCTGGAGCTGGGCTTGATCGGCTACGCGGTGGCGAACAAGGCGGAGAGCACCCAGGCCAACTATCTCGAAGAAGAGCGCCCGTCCAAGTCGCGCCTTCTGCAGGAGGCCATGGCCCGCTGCGAGGAGGCCATGACCGCACTGCCGGATCACCCCAACAGCTGGTATCTCTATGCCTACGCGGTGGGCCGATATGCCCAGTGCGTATCGGTGGCCGAAGCCCTGGCTCAGGGCCTGGGCGGAAAAGTCATCAAGAGCCTGCGCAAGACACTGCAGCTGGAACCACACCATGCCGACGCCCACACCGCCATCGGCGTCTACCACGCCGAGGTTATCGACAAGGTGGGCGCGCTGATCGGCGGCATGACCTACGGCGCCAGCAAGGAAGAAGGCGTGAAACACTTCCGCAAGGGCATCGAACTGGCCCCCACCTCCGCCAGCGCGCTGATGGAATACGCCGACGGCCTGCTGATGATGTACGGCAAGGACCGAACCGCGGAGGCCGTGGAGCTCTACAAGAAGGCCGCCGCCATGACCCCGGCCGACGCCCTGGAAAGGCTGGACGTGGAACTGGCGAAATCGCAGTTGGATTGACTTGCTCGGCGACGTTCTAAACCACGAAGGGAAGGCTTAGATACACACTTCAATGTCCAATGTAGGGTGGGTTAGCGAAGCGTAACCCACCAATCCGGCGAAGCCACAAAACCTCGCCGGACTACCCATTACCAATCCGATCTACTCTTTATCCCGCAGCGCTCGCTGGGCCGGACGCGGCGGGATCCCCGGATTCCGCGTTGCTGCATCCGGGCTACGGTCCTGACCCACCCTTAATGAATTTCCCCTCTCCCCTGGCGGGAGAGGGGCTCAGGGAGAGGGGGAGATCATCCGGCGAAGCCACAAGGCCCTAGCTCCACTTCGTGCTGTTCGTGTCCTTCGTGGTTTAAGGACAAGCCCCGACTCTACTCCACGGGCCCGATCGGCCCATGCCCCTCCGTGGGCTCGCCCCAATCCACCTGCATCAGCGTGGTCAGCAGCAACTGCTCGAACTCCTCCCCGAACCGCGAAATGATCCGTTCCGGGTCCGGCACCAGGCCCGCGTCGGTGGCGAGCCCGAAATGGACCCGGCCGTTGTAGCTGAAGATGCTCACCCCCATGCCCACATCGCCGCTCTGGGGCACCCAGAACATCTGCTGGTCGATCTTGGCCCCGGCCAGATAGCGCGGTTCCTGAGGCCCCGGCACGTTGGTCATGACCGCCGATGCCTTCTGGCTCAGCAGGCCCACCACGAAGTCCTGCAGCGCCTGCGGCCCGCGCCCGGTCACGTTCATCAGCGCCAGGGCGAACACCGGCTGGGTCGACGTGCGCAGCTCCAGCATCCGGCGTTTGAGCTCGAAAGTGCGCTCCAGCGGATTGGACATGCCCACCGGCAGCGACAGAAACACCAGCCCGAAGCGGTTCCCCAGCTCCTGTCCCGGTGCCTCGCGGCGCATGTTCACCGGCACGATCGCCCGAACCTCCACGTTCTCCAACGGGTCGCCCTTTTCCTCCATGTAGGCCCGCAGGGCCCCGGTCACGCACGAGAGCAGCACATCGTTGATGGAACAGCCCAGGGCATGGCCGATGGTCCGCACCTCGGTCAGGGAAAGGGGTTCCGCCCACACGGCGCGCTTCAGCGGCCCCGGCTTGCCCTTGAAGCGGGTGGGGGAATCCGCCGGGAGCAGGGTGAGTTCCGTGGACTCGGTGGTAAACCGCAGGCCGTAGCGGGCGTAATCCAGCGCCTTGCCGGGGTGGCGGGTCAGATCGAGGCCAGCATTGAGCAGGCCGCGCCCCATATCCAGCGTCGATCCCACCGCATTCTCCAGCGGCTGGAACAGCGCATGGATGGCGTCGATGCCGTGTTCCTCGTGCTCGGCGGCGGGCTCCGGCCAGGCTTCCGACTCGCTGTCGCCGTCGGTCATGCCGAATACCACCCCGATCAGGGCGATGCCGTCCGCATAGCAATGGTGGATCCGCACCACCACCGCCGCGCCCTCGGCGTAGTTTTCCACCAAGTGGAACTCCCACAGGGGCTTGGCGTGGTCCAGCGGCGTTCCCATCAGATCGCTGACGTATTCCTCAAGCTCCTGCTTCCCCGCCGCGCCCGGCAGGGCAATCCGCCTCACATGCCGGCGAATATCGAAGTTCGGGTCGTCCTCCCAGGCCCCGGACGTGGACGACACCTCCACCACCCGCTGGCGGAACCGGTGAAACTTCAAGAACCGCGTCTCGATCACGCGGGTCAACGCGGCGAAATCCATCGGCTCCCGGAAGATGAAGACCCCCGTGATCACCATCAGGTTCGCCGGCCGATCCATGCGAAGCCACGCATGATCGATGGCATCCATTGCTTGTTTTCTGGGCATTGCTCCAACCACCGACAAAGGGCTATCCCTGCATTTTATACGGTGGAACGTGCCGCTCCCTGTTGCGCCAGATCAACCGGAAGCGGTGTTCACGCCGCCGCCGACCGACCCCGCAACCGCTCACGAACCCCTTCATCGATGAACGCCTGCACGCGCTCCAGGGGAATGTGATCGCTGGTGTCCCGGCCGTACCAGGTCTCCACGATCCGGCCCCGTTCGTCCAGCAGGAAATCCGCCGGCACCAACGTCGGATGATGGTTCTTGGCGGGCTTGCCGCCCAGCGCCAGGCCGCGAAAAATCCTCGGCAACTTGAACAACAGCGCCTTGAACAGCGCCGTGGCCGACTGCTCCACGCCGTACTCGTTGTAGATGGCCAGATCAGGGTCCGCGATCATGCGGAACGGCCGCGCCCGCCTGCCGCGCGCAAGATGGGCCCGGACATCCTCGGCCGGCGAACTGAAGAACGTGACCACTTCCAGCCCCGCTTCCCGCCAGGCCGTGTACTCATGGGTGAGTTCATAGACACGCAGATTGCAGAACGGGCAGTCCGCGTTGCGAAAGAACGAAAGCATCACCCGCCTGCCCCTGAGCTCGCTCAGACGAAAGGGCCTGCCGTTAACGTCGCGGGTCACAATGTCGATGCTTTCGCGGGGCGTTGTAAGTCGCATGATGATCTCCAAATGGCTCTTGTGCCCCCGGAGATACGCAATTACGGGTGGTCTGGATGCAGCGAAGCGGAATCCAGGAATCACGGCCCCCGGATTCCGCTCCGCTGCATCCGGGCTACGGTGTTGGGCGTTGGGCTGGGCAAGTCGCGGTTGGGTTGAGTTGTTCGTAATGCTTTAAACCACGACGGACACGAAGATCGCGAAGGGAAGGCTTGCATCGACACTTCAATGTAGGGTGGGTGAGCAAAGCGTAACCCACCAATCCGGCGAAGCCACAAAACCTCGCCGGACTATCCTTTGCCAATCCGATCTACTCCTCTTCCGCAGTGCTCATTGAACCGAACGCAGCGGGTCTCGTGGCGCCAAAGCCGGCACCGCTTCCACACCGCCTGCGTGCCGGCCCGCTTCCACAAAGCAATTGCGGAATCGCAATTATTCCGAAAACGGATCAAGTGCGGGGGCTTTTACGAGCCCCACAGAATACTTTTAAGACATTGTTTTCATTTGTTATTAAACGAACCAAGCCGGCTTGGCACAGTTGTTGACACTCCCCTTGCAGCGGATCGGGCTCACTCCGGCACAGCCCGTCGCCAAATGAAACGCATTCATGCAAGGAGAAACGTCATGAAATCTCGGATCGCCCTGACCACCCTGCTTTCGACGGCGGCCGCTATGGCGCTGACCGCCGTTGTGTCCAGCTATGCGCCAACGGCAACAGCGGGCGCAGTCATGGATTACCACCGCCAGCAGTCCCAACAACACAAAGCCAACAGCACAACGGTTCACTGCGCCGGCATCGAGAGCGATGGCAGCGTCTGGGTCTGCCGCCCTGCTGGTGGCGGCAATTTCGCCAGCTACCCGAAAAAGCAATGGCAGAAGAAAGATAACCATCACCTTGTAAAAAGCGGCTCCGCGCTGACCTCCTCGGCCTACGCCTGCGACGCCGCCCTTTACCGCAACCGGCGCTTGGTACGGAAATACCATCTTCGCTCCGGCCAGCGGGCCTCCATCAAGCTGGACCTCAACGGCGCCGATCAGCTGTGGAACAACGGCCACCAATCGGTGCGCGTCGAAGTGAGTTCCTTCAACCGTCGCAGGATCCTCACGCCCGAAGCAAACCACCCGCTCATGTTCCATCGTTGGGTCCTGCTTCGTCCCAACCGCACCGAGTGGGCATCCAAGAAGAGCAACCGCTACATCACCGGCGTCAGTTGCGATTAGCGGCCACCGAAGCTGGTCGGCCTCCGCGCCGGCCAGCCGTTTGCGGCAGCGGTGCGCCTTGCGCTTGTGGGTTTCATTTTCGCAATAGTTTCAAAAGCGAATTGCCTCCGAACCCCGCAAAAACGCGCCATCTATCTGATTTAGAGAAATTTCATGGAGTGGCACACCTCTTGCCATTGCTCACTCAAAGAATCGGCTCGCCAGAACCGGGTATCGACCTTACACGCAGGAGACCGAACTCGATGAACCACAGCCGTCGGCAAAGCCTTCGCCTTGCGGCACGCATCCTGATCCTGGTCGTCTCGGCAACGGCGGCAATCGGCTGGGCCCGGCCCCTGTCGGGGCCCCGGTGGACGGTGGGACGTGCCGTGATCGTCTCCCAAGGCGGAGCAATGGTGCTGAAGGTGAGCTTGCGCAACGTCGGCTCACCGGGGCGGCTACCTGTGCGGATCTACGGGCGCTGGACCGATACGGCTTCGCGGGCTCGGCCCCGATTGCTGGGCCGCTATCAACGCGAAGTCGCGCTGACCCAAACCGCCATTCTGCAGATGCCTTTGGCGGCCCTTGGTCCGCCGCGCGCACGAGGCGCCCGCCTGGAACTGGTAGTGACCACAAATTCAACGGTGACGGACCGCAGCTATATCCGCCTCCGAAATTGACCGAAAGCAGAGGTAGAACCATGCAATCCAATTCCTTGATCCGGCTTATCCGCGGGGTAGCTGTAACACTGGCGGTGCTCGGCCTGAGCGGCTGCATGGCCGCCAGCCGGCCTGCGGTGGACCACTCCTACACCACCCACGAGCTGTCCCAATTGCCGCCGCCCAACGGCCAGCGCAAGAAGGTTTCCATCTACCAATTCGACAGCAGCGTGGATGAAGTCTCGGGCCGCGCCGCCACCGACATGTTCACCACGGCCCTGGTCAAGAGCGGGCATTTCGCCGTATTCGAGCGCCAGCGCCTGTCGGAAGGTGTGCTCAAGGAAAAGTCCATGAACACCAAGGGAATGACCACCGGCGACGTGGGCAAGAGCCGCCTCACCGGTGTGGACTACTTGTTCCAGGGCACCGTCAGCGAGGCCAACACCGACAAATCCAACGGCGGTGTGGCGGCCACGGCGCGGGGACTGGGCGTAGAGGCCAATAATCAGAAGGCGGTGATCGCCGTGGACGTGCGGGTGGTCGACGCCCACACCGGCGCCATTCTGGGCGCGATCGACGTGCGCCGGGACGTGAAACAAGCCGGCGTGGGTGTCTCCGGCATCGGCGCATTCGTGCAGAGCTTCGTGCACAAGGATCTGCAAGGCGCCGACGTCAGCGTGAACAAGGGCGAAAAAGAAGGCGTGGACCGCGCCCTGCGCGAGTGCATCGAGGAATCCGTGTACCAACTGGCACAGCGCTTCGGAGGCTGAAGTCATGCTGCGCCTGAAATCCCTCATGGCCGCGCTGCTGCTTGCCGCCACCGGACCGGCCCTTGCCGGTACGGTCTGGCAGGTCAGCCAGGTGCGGCCGGGAATACCGGCCACGGCCGCCTCCTGGTACTGGAGCGGCTCGGCCCTGTCCCGGGGGATTCAGGTGCCACGAGGTTACGTGGCGGTCTACGCCGCCTACGTCATCCCCGGTCTGCAATACACTTTGCAGATCAGCACCCCGGCCTCCCCCCAGCGGCTCACCGTCTACCTCTGCGACCGCTGGCCCTTGCTGGGAGGGCTGCACACCCGACTGCCGGCGGGGCCGGTGGTGGCGCGTCCCGCCGACCATCGGCTCGTCTATCGCTGGCATATCGGCATCGCGCCGGCCAGCACCAGCGGTCTGCTGTACGTGCTGGTCCATGCCCCTGGCCACGGCCGCCATCCCGGCTACCTGCCGCGCCTGTTGCTGATCACCCCGCCGCTGGCAGCCAAAAACGGGATAGGCCATGGCGTGACCTACCTGCGAGGACCTTCAGGTTTCCTGCTGCGCGGAGACAGCGGCGATGTGAGCTATGTGGTCCACGCCTCCGACGCCGTGCCCAGCGACTGGCAGCCCCCTGGCGACCTGATCGCCAACGGCGACTTCTCCCAGGGCTTGGATCACTGGAGGGCGCCGAGTGGCAAGGCCGGGATAGCCACCGGCGCCAATGGCCTGGTGCTCGGCCCCGGAGTCAGCTCCAAACTGATCCAGGCGGTCGACCGCAACGTCGGCAACGCCACCAGCCTGCTGCTTTGGACCGACGTCGGCATCGACAGCGGCGCAAAGCCGTCGCACCTGACCGTCAGCGTCTGCTACCAGGACCAGGCCGACGCGCGCCACTGCGGCCACCAGGCATTCCACGTGCATTTCCCCCCAAGAGCCAAGGCTGGCGCGCACTGGCCAGGGGCCGGACAGTGGTATCGCTATCAAACCGATCTCACCAGGCTCCAACCCGCCATTGCGAGGGTGGAATCAATCTCCCTGAACGGAAGCGCCCTTAACGACGGCCGCGCCCGAGTCCGGGGCATCCATCTCATTCTGCGAAGCGAGAAACAGCCATGAACCGGCAATCCTTTATCTCCGGTACCGCCGGCCTGCTGCTATGCCTGTGCGCAGCATTACCCGCCACGTGCAACGCCGGCCCCCTGGACCGCCAGGACCTGGGTCGGCCCGCCAACCCGTCCGCCAACGACATGCTGCGGATACCCGGCGTGATCGGCATGACCTATCGCGAGGCGACCCTCACGCTGCAACAAGCCGGGCTCAATCCCCGCGTCCACATCATCCGTCACAAGGTGACCCAATACACCGGCCAGGAAGGGCTGGTGGTGAAACAGAGCCCACTGGGCGGAGGCGTCGCGCTGCTGGGCTCCAGCGTAAGCATTCGCGTCTACGCGCCCAACGGCCTTTCGCTCGCCCCACCGGACAACACCATGCCGCCACCGGCCACGGATCAACCGCCCGCCGATGCACCGCCGGACCAGTCCGCTCCGCCCGCGGATTCGTCGGCACCGGCCTATGCCCCGCCAAGCGATTCGGGCAGCCAGCAACCGAATTCCGGGGTCGACGACCAGGGCTGGCGGCCACCGCCGCAGGACAACAACGCGACATCCCAGTAACCAGGCGCAGCCGCCTCGGCTGCACCTGCCAATGCAACGGAGTGACGTCATGACCACCGAAACACAAGCTCAGGAACAAACCAACGAGGCGTCCGCACCGGCGTCCATCATCGACAACTGGCTGCGGGTCATCACCCGCCCGGCGGAATTCTTCCGCGACATGCAACCCGAAGGCGGCTTCAACGCGCCGCTGCTCTTCATGGTGCTGACCGGCGTGGCGGCCGGGTTGGTGCGGGCCGTGCTGATCCTGGTCGGCCTGGGACACGGCGGCTCATCGGTGGGCACGGCTCTGGCCTCCATCATCGTGGTGCCGATCCTGGTGGCCATCTTCGGCTTTCTGGGCGCCGGCATTCTCTATCTGATCTGGCGTGCCATGGGCTCGGATCGTGACTACGAAACGGCCTACCGCTGCACCGCCTACGGCTCGGCCATCTCGCCACTGACCCAACTTCTGCTGATCATTCCCTACCTGGGTGCCGTAGCCGGCCTGGTTTGGTGGACGCTGATTCTGATCACCGCCAGCACCGAGGTACACGCCATCGCCCGGCCCAGGGCGCTGAAGGTATTCGGCGCCATCGCCGTGGTACTGGCCATTCTCAGCGTAGGTTCCGAGATGGCGGCCCGCCGCATGGAAGCCAGTCTGGCCGACATGCAATCCCAGTTTCAGTCCGGAAACGGCCAGCCCAAGGACGCCACCCAGGCCATGCAACAGCTCGGCACTATGCTCCAAAAGGTGGGCAAGGCCGCCCAGAAGGATCAGCAATCGCCCGCGGCCTCGCCGCAAACTGACTGAGGTTCAAGACCATGAACAAGTTCGGCCGCGCCACCATTCTCGGCACATTGCTCGCCCTGGCGACGAGTGTTGCCGCCGTACCCTACGCGCCCAAACCTCCGCTCAATGACCTTGGTCGGCAAATGGCCGAGGCCATGAAAAAGGCCGGGCAGAAACCGCCGGACATGATCCCGGACGCGGATACCGTGACCCTACCGGCGTACCCCGGGAGTTATGTCGTGATGACCATGATTCCCCAGGACCACAACGGCATGCTGCCCGCCATCACCCTGGTGAGCACGGACCCGGTGGGAAAGGTCTTTGACTGGTACAAGGCCCATATCCACCGCAAAGGCTGGACCTCGGACCCCAAGATGCACATGGTCCGTGCCCCGGGATGGAAGCTTTACAAGACGGCCGTCACCCCGCATGTGTGGATTCGTAAAATGAAGAAAGGCGGGGGCCTGCTAACCCTGTACGACGTGCCGGGTGCGCAGACCGTCATCACCGTGACTTACAAACCGCGCGGCACCTCGGGTAAAAGCAAATGATGTCCTTCATTCAACGAAGCCTTCAAAAGGCCATGTTCGCCGCCCTGCTGATCGCCACCCAGGCCTCGGCAGCGGGCCTGCTTGCGCCGGTCTATCCCGGCGCCGTTCCCGACCCCAAAGCCGGCGATGTGACCGTGCGGGTCTTTCTCAGCAAGGCGCCGCTCAATAAGGTCAAGGCGTTCTACACCGGGCGCGTCGGGAAGATGATGCCGGGGTCTGATATTGAGAGCGACGCCGCCCAGTTCAACTGCCCCGCCGACCAGGAAGTACCCTGTTATGCCGCCGAGGTCATGGACCAGAGCCAGGTCGCCCGTCAACTCCGCGACATGACCCAAGCCAAAGTGGTGGGCGTAATGATTCAAGGCAAGGCCGGGCGCAAGGACCAGCCGCCGCCCGCCAGCGGGGACAAAGGCGACGATGCCATGGGCCAGAAACTGGCGCAGATGGAGCAGAAAGAGATCAACGCGATGAACCGGGAAATCAATAGCCAGATGACCCCGGCCGACCGGAAAATTGCCGCCATGTCCGATCTCTTCGAGGGACTCAAAGACGAGGTGGCCGCGGGCCGCCACACCAAACCGGAGCTGCTGGCGGCGTACAAGCGCTACCAGGATCTGGAAACCGCCTGGTTCCCTACCGTCAAGGCCCCTAACGGGCAGCGCGAATCCTACGATCAGTTCAAACTGGCGCACCTCAAGGCATCCATCACCCAAAACACACAAACTGGCGTTGCGCCCGCCGCGGCCAGCGGACAGGACATGGCGGCCCTGGCCAAAAGGATGCAGGCCGCCGTGCAAGCCGGCCGCATGGACGAGGTTCAGGCGCTGGAGAGGCAAATGCAAAGCCAGATGCAGCAGCAACCGGCCCAGCGCGGGGCTGCTCTTGAAGCGGTAACCAAGGACTACTGGAACCAGTGGATGGCGTTCCTCCGCGATTTGCGCGCCCACGCGTATCGCACCCGGATCTGGATCAATACGCCCCCCAAATCCTGGGGTTACTAATATTTAAGTACCCTTCGTCATTGCTCGCGGAGAACTCGATGAACGCGCGAACGGAAACGCATAGCCCACGGGAAGGTGCCGGCCAGTGACCAGCGGCCGCCAGCACCGGCGTCGAGCCGCGGCCTCGCTTGCCAAGTTCACCCCGCCCACCGTGGGGGAGGACATACTGCCCCGACCGCGCCTGTTCCGCCGAATCGACAAGGCGTTCGCGAGCAACCGCCCGGTTTGGGTGGATGGCCCCGCCGGCGCCGGCAAGACCATGCTGGCGGCCAGCTACATCGCCGCAACGGGCACCACCGTCGCCTGGACGAAGCTGGATGCGGCGGATAGCGACCCAGCCGCCTATTTCCAATCCCTATCCAAGGCATTGCCCACGACCAGTGAAGGCCGACCGCCCGCTTTCGATGGCCGCATCCAACAAGACCCGGTTGCATTCGCTCGCCGGTTTTTTGAAACGCTGTTCGCCTGCCTGCCACCCGGCGGCATTCTGATTCTGGACGACCACCAGGAAGCCGGGCAGGGACAACTGACGGAGCAGTTGATCGCCGTCGCGGCCGAGATCCTGCCGCCGGACCGCCACCTGCTTGTACTGAGCCGTCTCTCTCCCCCAACAACCCTGGCCGAATCCGGCGGCCGCGTGGAACGCCTCGATTGGGACGCGCTGCGCCTGAACAAGAGCGAAGCCGTGGCTTTGGCCAAGCTGCGTGCCGCGGACTCATCCACGGTTCCCGAACAGCTCAACCACCGCGTGCACGGCTGGGTCGCCGGGCTGGTGTTGCTGATCCAAGCGGCGGGCGCCGGGTTGGCCGATGCCAACGCCGGCGTCGCGCCCGAGACCGTGAACGACTACTTCACCGCCGAAATCCTGCAATCCACCGACGATGAGCGCCTGGAAATCCTCGGCCCGCTCTCACTCCTGCCCCAGTTCACCGTGCCCCAGGCCACCGAGCTGACCGGCCACCCGAAGGCGGCGCGGTTGGTCGCCGACCTACAAGCCCAGGGGTATTTCGTAACCCGTCACGAATCACCAGGGCACCAGGCATCATTTCAATTCCATCCGCTTTTCCGGCAGTTTCTGCGCGATCGCATGGACCAGGCCTTCGGCCCCGAGCAACTCAACCGGGTTCAGCGAATAGCCGCAGCAGTGGCCGCCAAATCGGACGACCTCGACACCGCCTTGGACCTCTACGTGCAAGCCGGCGCTCAGGAGGAGGCGCAGGCGCTGATACTGGAACATGCCGAGAACCTGATCGAAACCAGCCGCAATGCAACTCTGCTGCGCTGGCTGGATCGCGTCCCGGAGTCGCAGTTCCACGCCAACCCCTATCTGCTGCTGTGGCGTGGAGCCGCACGGGCACCCATGGATGCCGCGGCCAGCCGCGCCAGCCTGGAACCGGCCTACGACGCTCTTAGAGCCGCCGGCGACGACACTGCGGCATTGTTCGCTTTATGCCTCGTCGTGGAAGGCATGGTCTATGAATGGGGCGACATGCACCGCCTGGACCGCTGGATCACCGCCTATTCCGAATTGGCCCCGGCCGCAGCCCACGCGCCCACATCGTTGGCTACCCGCGTCATCGTCGCCATGTTCTCCGCCATGGCCTACCACCGGCCTCACGACCGGACCATGGGTAAATGGGCCGCCCAGGCGCGTGACGTTTTCCAGCGCGCGCCCGATGCCGTTACCCGCGTACTCATCGCCAACCAGCTATCCATCTTCTACGCCTTCATGCGCGGCGACATGGCGCTGGCCGCCGTGTTCCTGGACGCCATCCGGGTGGAGGCCGAACAGTTCGATCCGCCCGGCTTTGCCACCGTCGCCTTCGAAACCCTGAGTGGCGTGATTGGCCTATGGAACGACGGCTCTCACGGCCAAGCCGCTCAGTCCATCCAGCGCGCGCTGTCCTTGGCCGATGAATCCGGTTTTCATCTGATGGATTTCCTGGCCTGCGCTTGCGGGGCCTGGATCGCCATCTCCGCTCGCGACCTGGAGGAGGCTGATCGTTATCTGCAGCGCCTGAGCGCGACACCGGGTCACGAAGCACCGTTGAACCAATGCGTGCTCCACGACACCCGCGCCATCCGTCATCTCCACGCCGGCCGGCTGGACCAGGCCCGGGCCGAAGTGGGGCTGAGCCTGGAGTTGGCCAACCGCGGCGGCATGCCATACGCGAAAACCGCCTGTCTGCTGACCGCATCCCGCATCAGCAGCCTGCGCGGCGAATACGACGGCGCCGCCCAATACCGCGCAGAGGCCCGGGCCATCGCCCGCGCCATGGACAACAAGTTCATCGAACATCATCTGCGCTGGTTCGAAGCAGCGGATTTGTACGCCCGCCGGGAACACGAGGCCGCTCGGAAAGCGCTGGCGGACGCCCTGGCCCTGGGACAGGGGTTCTTCGCCAACCTCTGGCTGGATCAGGACACGCTGGCGGAACTCTGTACCCTGGGCCTTGAGGCCGGTTTCGATACCGCTCATATGCGCCGGTTGGTGCTGCGGCATCATCTCAAGGCGCCCGGCCAAGCCAGCACCGTCGCGAACTGGCCGTTTCGGCTGCGCATCCGCGCCTTGCGCGGCCTGGACGTAAAGATCCTCACCGACAACGGCTACCGCCCGGTTTCCTTGCGGGGCAGAACCGGCCAGTTGCTGGAGGCCCTGGTTCGGATGGGCGGACACAACGTGCCCCAGGAGGCGCTTACCGATCTTCTCTGGCCGGAAGCCGAGGGCGATGCCGCCCGCCGCAGCTTCGACACCACTCTGCACCGCCTGCGCCGAGCACTGGATGATGACCAACTGATCGGCTTGGAGGGGGGGCGCCTGTCCCTCGATGCGGGCTATTGCTGGACCGATGTGGGCGCCGCGGAGCTCGCCGCGGAAGAGGCGGTCCGCGCCATGCGCACCGAAGCCCCCACCGAAGCACTGGCGACAGTCACCAGTCGGCTGCTCGCGTTGACCATGGACATCGAACCCACCGGCGCTCCGCACCACCTGCAAGGACAGGATCGGCAATTCCGGCGGCACGTCCGCCGCACCCTGGATCAACTCGGCCAATACTGGGCCGGCCGCAAAGACTGGCAACGAGCCATCAACACACTCGAGGAAGCCGTGCGCATCGATCCCACCGCGGAATCGGCCTACGTGCATCTGATGGAGGTCTATCTGGGACAGGGGTTCAATGCCGAAGCATTGTCGGCCTATCAGCTATGCCAACACCATCTGCAGTCGGAATTCGGTATCGATCCGGGCCCCGAACTGCAAACGCTACGGGGGCACATAACGGGAAGCCGAGGCTGAAAGGGCGCACACCGCGATTCGGACCAACGGTAGCCAAGCGGCACTTACTGTAAGACGTCTGTAAGAACCCGTCTTCCAAAATCGAAAGCGATTGCGAAAACGATAATCCGGGCACGGCTACGAGAGGCCGCGAGCCCGGAAACGAGGGTAGACGAGTGACAGGGACGAACAGCGCAGCACTGCCGGCCGCTTACCGCCGCGCTCCTTGCCGGCTCGGGCTCCAGGGCAAATTAGCGCTGAGCATTCTGGTGGCGGTAGCTGCGTCCATCCTGATCATTAGCGTCACCCTGGATGTGTTCGGGCAGGATCGCGTCTACCGCGCCAATCTGGAGGAATCAAAGGCCCAAGTGGAAGCCGCCAGCCTGGCGTTTGCCCAAGCCCTTCACAACAAAGACGAAGTTCTATTGGACGCGCTGGTCCATGAGCTGCAAAGCCGCCGGGAACTGCACATAAAGCAGGCCTACGTGCTGGATACCACCGGCCGGGTCGTAGCCCATTCCCGCAGCAGCGAATACGGCAAGACTTATCCGCTGCCCACCCTGTTGCGAACCGCCAACCCCCGGAGCCTGGCCCAGATCGTCTCCAGCGGCGGCCCCACCTTCAAAGTGGTCAGTCTGCTCCAGACCCAAGGGCAGACGCTGGGCGCGCTGACCGTGCTATTCACCACCGCGCATCTCGCCCGCCGCCTGCATTCGGAACTGTTGTGGGTCTGGGGACAACCATCCCCGTTTTGATACTG
>CAVQFO010000028.1:0-157678 GCA_963711725.1 uncultured Gammaproteobacteria bacterium
ACCGCGGAATCGGCCTACGTGCATCTGATGGAAGCCTACCTGGTTCAAGGGCTCAGTGCCGAAGCGCTGTCGGCCTACCAATTATGCCAACACCATCTGCAGTCGGAATTCGGTATAACCCGGGCCCCGAACTGCAAGCGCTACGCGGGCAGATAACGGGAAGCCGAGGCTGAAGGGACGCGCACGGCGATTCGGACCAACGGTAGCCAAGCGGCACTTACTGTAAGACGTCTGTAAGAACCCATCTTTCAAAATCGAAAGCGATTGCGAAAACGATAATCCGGGCACGGCAACGAGAAGCCGCGAGCCCGGAAACGAGGGTAGACGAGTGACAGGGACGAACAGCGCAGCATTGCCGGCCGCTTACCGCCGCGCTCCTCGGCGGCTCGGGCTCCAGGGCAAGTTGGCGCTGAGCATTCTGGTAGCGGTGGCGGCGTCGATCCTGATCATCAGCGTCACCCTGGATTTGTTGGGCAGGATCGCGTCTACCGCGCCAATCTGGAGGAATCAAAGGCCCAAGTGGAAGCCGCCAGCCTGGCGTTTGCTCAGGCCCTTCACAACAAAGACGAAATTCTATTGGACGCGCTGGTCCATGAGCTGCAAAGCCGCCAGGAACTGCACATAAAGCAGGCCTACGTGCTCGATACCACCGGCCGGGTCGTAGCCCATTCCCGCAGCAACGAATACGGCAAGACTTATCCGCTGCCCACCCTGTTGCGAACCGCCAATCCCCAGAGCCTGGCCCAAATCGTCTCCAGCGGCGGCCCCACCTTCAAAGTGGTCAGTCTGCTCCAGACCCAAGGGCAGACGCTGGGCGCGCTGACCGTGCTGTTCACCACCGCGCATCTCGCCCGCCGCCTGCATTCGGAACTGTTGTGGGTCTTGGGAACGACCATCCCCGTTTTGATACTGACCGGCCTCGGCTTGCTGATCTTCGGCCGGCACAGCGTGCGCCGGCTCGTGGACCTGCGCCGCGGCCTGCTCAAGGTAGGCGACGGAGACTGGGGTGCACCATTGCAGGTAAGCGGCTCGGACGAAATCGCCGCCCTGGCGCGCGCCTTCAATGAAATGCGCTCGCGGCTGGTTTCCCTGGACGCACATAATCGCGAGTCCCGGGAAACCATCACCGCCCTGAACAAAGACCTCAACGCCCAACTCGAAACCGTAAAGCGCCTTCAGGAACAACTGGCCGAGGAAAACGCGGCCTTGCGCCAGCGCCTGAGCCGGGTGGACGGCGACCCTGATTTCGTCGGCCACAGCGCGCCGGTTCAACGCTTGCTGGAGCAAGCCCGGCAAACCGCACCCCTGCCCATCAACGTCCTGATTACCGGCGAAAGCGGCACCGGCAAAGAGCTTCTGGCCTCGTTTCTCCACCGCCACGGCGAGCGCGCCGACCGGCCCTTCATCAAAGTGAACTGCGCAGCCCTGCCGGCCTCCCTGATCGAAAGCGAACTGTTCGGTCACGAAAGAGGTGCCTTCACCGGCGCCACCGCACAGCGCAAAGGCAAGTTCGAACTGGCCGACGGCGGCACCCTGTTTCTGGACGAAATCGGGGAACTGCCCTTGGAATCCCAATCCAAACTGCTGCGGGCCCTCCAGCAAGGCGAAATCCAACGGGTGGGCGGCAACGCGCCGGTCTATACCGATGTGCGCCTGATCGCTGCCACCAATCGCGATCTGGCCGCGGAAGTCGCCCAGGGCAACTTCCGCGAAGACCTCTACTACCGCCTCAAGGTCATCGAACTGCACTGCCCGGCCCTGCGCGCGCGCATCGACGACCTGCCCACCCTGGCCCAGTACTTCGTCGAGCACTACGGCGCGAAACTGGAGCGCGAGGTAGTGGGCATCTCACCCAGCGCCCTGCAACGGCTGGCCGAACACAGCTGGCCCGGCAACGTCCGCGAACTGGAACACGCCATAGCCCGCGCCGTTGCCCTGGCTGACACCCAGGTCCTGGGCCCCGCAGATTTCGCCTTCCTCGGCGAAACCGCCGCCAACCCTCAGGGCAAGATACAAGGCACCATCAGATCCGAAGCCGGCCTGAACGCTCTGCTCGAACACTGGGGAGTCAGTTTCCCAGGTCCCGGAAACAACATCTGGGATCGAATCAAGGAAGCCTGCGAAAGTACCTGTCTGAAAGCCGCCCTCGCCGAAGCCGGCAATCAGAAGGGCGCCTCAGAGCTGCTGGGCATCTCACAGACCAAGATGCATAGGTTGGTAAAGAAATATGAGCTGAAGGGCGATTCAGGCAACCACAACTAGCCCATCCATGTAGCCTGGATACAGCGAAGCGGAATCCAGGAATCAGTCTCCCGGATTCCGCTTCGCTGCATCCGGGCTACATCCTTGGTGGAGGGTCATTCGCCGAATTGGCCACCATTGTCATCACTGCCAGCCCAATCCAAGGGATAACTTCCCTCTCGGACCCACCGGTGAAAGCTGGAATATGGCCAATCCCGCACCCGCTTCACCCATCCGTGCTTCACCGGATTGAAATGGATGTAGTCCGCGTGTCGTTGGAAGTCCTGTTCGTCACGAATGGTGTGCTCCCAATACCGGCGTTGCCAAAGCGCATATTCGCCGCGAGTGTTGCGGTCGAGGCGCACACCTGCCTTGACCAATCGACGGGTGAAATCACTCTTGATGGAGAGCCAACGACCAGCGTAGTCGGCATCGTCGCGGCAAGGTCCAAATCGAATGAACGTGGTCGGGTAACACGACAACGGCGAGGATTGTAAACGGACGTTGACGGAGAGCCTTGCGGAATGCGGCCGCAAGGCGTCGATATGTTCGACCAGCAGCCTTGAACGGCGATCCCGTAGGGTTGCGGTAAAGAAATAGGTACCGCCCGGGATACGGGCGCGTCGATATTGAACCATCCTGATTCATCCAACCGAAGTCCATTTCGCCGTCGATGGTATCAGATGTGTTGCGGTCCCGGATTTCGCTTCGCTGCATCCAGGCTACA
This sequence comes from uncultured Gammaproteobacteria bacterium, assembly GCA_963711725.1. Classification (GTDB taxonomy): domain Bacteria; phylum Pseudomonadota; class Gammaproteobacteria; order Nitrococcales; family Aquisalimonadaceae; genus CAVQFO01. Next base: position 2,969 of record CAVQFO010000028.1, read on the forward strand.
TTTCTCGAACCGTAGCCTGGATGCAGCGAAGCGGAATCCGGGAAACCTCCCTCCCATATCACCCCTCCGCCTTGGCGGCCGCGTAGCTCGACAATACCGGCGTCTGCTTGGCCAGGCCCCGATCCACCAACCCCGGAAGCACGGCGTTGATCCGCGCGAACAAGCTCTCGGGGAATCCCACGTACACTTCCTTCCGACCCTTTTCGATGGCCCGGACAATGGCCTGGGCAACGCGCGCCGGCTCATCCATGCGCATGATCCCGCGGGAGGCCATTTCGTGGACCACCGGCGGGTTGAAGGCGGTCTTCACCGCGCGGGGGGAAACGTAGCTCACGCCCACGCCGGTGCCGGCCAGTTCCCGGCGCAGGGCCTGGGAGTAGCCGCGCAGGGCGAACTTGGTGGCGGAGTAGGCGGCGAAGCAGGGAAAGCCGATGCTGCCGAACATGGAGCCGACGTTGACGATGCGGCCGTGGCCGCGATCAATCATGCCGGGCAGCAGCGCGCGGGTCAGCAGCAGGGGGCCTCGCAGGTTCACGTCGACGATGCGGGCGATGGCCTCAGGGTCCTGCTCGTCGAAGCGGCGGAAATCCATGACGCCGGCCAGGTTGATGAGCACGTCCGCACCGCCCCAGCGGCGGCGCAAGGTCTCCACGGCCATCTGCCGCTGGTCCGTCTGTGTGACGTCGCAGGCCAGTGCCAGCGGGCTACCATCCACGATGGCAAGATCATCCAGGCTTTCCGGGCGGCGGACCAGCAGGCACAGGCGGGCGCCGCGCGCCGCCAATTGCCGGGTGAGTTCGGTGCCGATCCCACCGGCGGCGCCGGTGATGACAATGCGTTCGGAGCGAAGATCCATGACAGTCCCCTCCCTATTTCATGACCTGGCTGAGATCGACGGAATCGGACATCTTCGAGCGCACCTTGGCCAGCAGGGCGTTGACTTCACCGCGGCGTCCCTTGTCGGCCAGGGGCCGGGCGGGCCGCGGCGGGGATTTTAGCGCCGCCTGCAGGTGAGCGAGCGCCTGCTTGTAGTGATCATGGTCATAGAGATACTGGGCGTAGAAGTAGTTCGGGTCGATGCCGGCCGGATTGACCTTCAGGGCCTTGTTGAAATACGTCTTGGCGGTGTCGTTGTTGCCGAATCCCAGAGGCCAGCCGGGCACCTGGGCGTAGAGCGTTCCCAGGGACGTGAAGATGGAGCCGTGCAAGGCGTCGGGGTCCTTCTTCTCGGCCTGCAGCAGGAGATCCCGGGCCTGCTCGGCCAGGTGCAGCGCGCTGAATGCGCCGGCCACCCCGGCGTGGCTGCTCAGGGTGATCCCCTTCCAGACCACGGGCTCCACGCTGCCCGGATAGCGGGCGATGAGGGCGTCCTCCTGCTTCTCCAGGGCCTTGAACGCGTCGGCGCGCTTGCCCTCGGGGAGCTGGTAGTTGATGTGGGCCCACTGATGCTGGACATCCAGAATGGCCTGATCCAGCCCGCCCGCGGGCGCGGCCCAGACCTGGGCTGTGGCGCCAAGGATGGCGGCGGCCGAGAGCAGTGCCTTGAACATGCGGTTCATGACGAGATCCTCGCTGAGACTATTGCGGTGAAATGGAACGGAAGATGTCGCCGTAGAGGCGATAGAAGATCTCCGCACAATGGACCACGGCGCCCTGATCCGCCGGGTTGTCGAGCCGGTTCACCAGGCTTTCCAGAAAGCGCACGTGATCCTGATCCACGGAGCCGTGGGAAATCAGGTAGCGGAAGGCGTTGGGCGGGAGCTGCAGCCGCTCGCGCATGGCCTCGGCCGCCCGGGACGCCAGGGCCACGCTCATCCCCTCCAGTACGAAGACCATGCCGAAAAAGCCCACCGGATTGACCCGGTCGATGACGTGGTAGGCATAAGCCACCATGATCTCGGTGGCGGGCAGGGGCCGGGCTTCGCGGGCAACCAAGGGGTCGCCGTCGGCGGCGGCGATGTCGTCGAGAATCCACTGCTCGTGGCCGAGCTCCTCCTCGATGTACTCGGCCACGGCGTCCCGCAGCCAGGCCAAGCGGTCCGGCAGGCGGCTTCCGCAGGCCATGAGCAACGGCACCGTGTGGCGAACGTGGTGGTAGGCCTGCCCCAGAAAGGCCACGTATTCCTCGCGCGAGACGTCGCCCGCCAGCGCCCGCTGCACCACGGGGACCCCAATGAAATCGGCGCGGGCCGATTCCGTGGCGGCGGTCAGTTGGTCATAGAACGGCATAGCGGTCTCCCTGGTCGTAAACGCTTTCGATTTCCTGCCGGTACTGGCTCTCCACGGCGCTCCGGTTCACACCCCCCGATGCGGATGCGAGCCCGTTGTCGGCGGTAAACGCGCCCGCCGCAGTAAGGTAGGCCCCCACGCGGGCATAGTCCGGCAGGCTCCGGTTGACGGCGCGCACGGCGCGAATCAGCTCCTCCGTGCCGGCACCGGGGCCGGGCACGAGAACGGCGACATTGAACGGCCGGCCCTCACCGAACACGGCGGCCTGGGTGATGGACGGCGAGGCGGTAAGCTCGCTTTCCACCCATTCGGGGGCCACGTTGCGGCCGAAGGCGGTGGCGAAAGCGGTCTTCTTGCGACCGATGACGTGCAGGTAACCGTCGGCGTCGATCCGGCCCAGGTCGCCCGTGTGCCACTGGCGCACGGTTGCGGACGCTTCACCCAGGTAGCCCAGGAACAGATCGCCCTGGACGACGATTTCGCCGTCCATGTCCACCCACACCCGCACGTGCGGCAGCGGTCGACCGGCGGCGCCCGGGCGGTCCGTCTCCGGCGTATTCAATGCGACCACCGAACAGGCCTCGGAAAGCCCGTAGCCTTCGAAGGCGGGAATGCCCAGCCCCCGCGCCCGCTCGACCAGGGCCGCCGAAACCGGTGCGCCCCCAACCGCGGCGAATCTGAGGCTGGGCGGCGCCGGCAGACCGGCGGCAACGCATTCCGTCATGGCCTTGAGCAGTTGCGGGACGAGGATCACGGACGTCGGCGCGCGCTGATGGATGGCCGTGAAAGAGCCCGTGGGGGTCCAGCCCCGAGGAACCGCCGAGGCCGCATGCGGCCAGCGACGGCACCTGGGCCAACGCCCCGGCGAGCAGGGGCCCGTAGAGGCCGCCGATGTTCTCCAGCAGGGTGGAAAGGGGCAGCAGCGAAAGCGCGCGGTCCTCGGGTTCCGCGCCCACGGCCGCGCACAATGACAGCGCCACTCGCTCGATGGACTCGCCCGAGAGGCAGACGCCCTTGGGCGACCCCGTCGTACCCGAGGTGTAGGTCACCTTCACGGTCCCCCTGGGGAGGGACGCGGGCGCGGCTGGATGGAGTCTGAACACGTGCAGCAGGTGTCCGGCGGAAGCGATGGTCTCATCCGGTTCCGCACCCAGAACGGATCGCAGTCGTCCGGGCTGGTCGGTGACCACCAGATCCAGCTCGGCGTCCGCGACGATGTGGGCGATCTGGGCGTTCGAAAAAAACGTGGGCAGGGGAACACAGACGCTGCGGTTCAGCGCCGCGGCCAGATCCACCGCCGCCCAGGCGCAGCTGTTGTCCGCGAGAATCCCCAGGCGCTTGGCGCCGAGGGCGGCGGCCGCGGATTGCGCCTCGACCATGAGCTCGGCATAGGTGAATTCGCCCCGCTCGTCGGAGACGGCCAGCGCCTGGGGCGTGCGCTGGGCGTAGTCGTGGACGCGGTCCAGAACGGCTTTCATGAGCACGCCCTCCCGGCCGCAGGCAAGCCCGTCGGGCCTTCTGCTCCCAGCACACGTGCCTGCGCCAGCAAGTCGCGCAGGTGGGTCCGCGAGCTACTGACGCTACCCGTGAGTTTGGCCAGGCCGGCCTGGATATCGCCTGCGTAGACGTGGGGCGCCGCATCGTAGTAGCACCCCCATGAATCCGAACCACCGGACAGGCGTTCGGGGTCGGCGCAGGCCAGCGGGATCGGGCGCAGCCCCAACCGCCTGAAGGCATTGAACAGGGGCCGCGCCGCCGTGAAGATCACCCAGCGATAGCCTGCCGCGGCCAGGAAAGCGGTGGTGGCCGCGATCACGGCGCGTGCCTGGCCGGGGTAGGCAAGGCTCAGATTGCCGACCTCCACCAGGTATTCCCTGGAGACGTCCAATCCGAGCTGCCTGCCAACGGCCTCTTCGGCCGCTTCATCCAGGTACTGTTCCGCAAACAGCGCCTCATCAGCCGCACCGCGGCACCCCACCACGGCGCACAGGCGGTCACCGGAAAGAAAGGCAAGAAGGTCGGGGAAAAAGCTGCGAATGTCGGCCCCGCAGGCCTCGCGGAACACGTCACGGATGAAGCCCTCCAGTTCCATGCGGTGGACGTCGCCCGTACCGGCGCGCAGCAACTGAACTGCCTCCCGCAGTTCTCCCAGCAGGGGATCGACGTGAGCGTCGATACAGGGATGCGTTTGCTCTGGATTCATTGATCGCTCTCCACGGCTCTTTGTCCGTGTTTAGTGCGATCTTTGTGCCAAAACTTTATCTATTTGTTTTTATTTTGTTTTTTGAAAATTCGGTGACACATGAAGGGCATACACAATTTGCAGTGCGCACGGGTTGCAGACAATTTTTGCGCGGTTCTCAATGTGGGTCGGATTAGCAGAGCGTAATCCGACAAGATCCAAAGGGTTTGCGGCTTCGCCGGATTGTCGGATTACGCTTCGCTAATCCGACCTACATCAGCACATCACTCTCATTTCGATCCACAATCGTCGGCCAGCGTCTTCGCGTACTCGGGAGGTACCGCAAACCTCGCCAGTACGTGCACCCGGTCATCCACCCGACAGGCCATGACGTAACCGACCGCGCCGGGGGTCGCGGCGACGAACCGCAACATGGCCTCCTCGGAGCGGACCACGTAGGGCGGAGAAACACCGTGGAAGTAGCGTTCGTTCCAGTATTGCTCCAGCCGCTGGGGCGGCTCGCCGAGCAGGCTCTTGGAAAACGCCTGACGCAGCGGCGAGGCGGGGGGGAGGTTCAGCGGTACCAGCGGCGTGCCGTCTCGCGTCGATCAGGGTCCGCTTCAGGAAGATGCTGCGCAGATCCCGTCGATCCGAGGCGACATGGGGAGCCGCGGTACCGGTTATAACCGCAATGCGAGGCTCCGCCGCCGTGGCGGGACCAGCGGCGGCAGCCACGACAATCAGGAGGAGCAGCGTTGTGGTCGAGCGAGCACGCACCGGTCGGCGGCCTACAGCAGCAGCGACAGGGAGACCAGCCAGCCGTCGGGAGCCAGTTGCTCCTCGCCGCGGGTCTCCCGGCGCTCGATTTTGAAAGACACGGGCGGAATCGGCCGGTAGGTCAAACCAAAGCGGTCGATGTCCGAATCGTCGTTGAACAAGCCGGATTTGAAACGCTCGTGGGAGGCCACGGCATAAAGGCCGCCGTAGAGCGGCACCACCATCTGCACGTAGCCGCCGTAGTCGTCGCCCTCCTCGTCGCCGTGGCTGCGCCGGAACACCGCCTCGCCGCTGAGTTCCAGTCCCTTGAACGTGTAGTAGCCGTCCACGGCGACCAGATCCTTGCCGTTGGGCAGATCCTGAAGTCGGAAGTGGGCCGCTGAGAAGCCGAGTTGGAGCCGGTCGTCAAACGAGCGGTAGAGCAGACGCAGGCCGGCGCCATGATCGAAGGCGTTACGGGGATTGGGTTGAACCGTGACATCCGGGAAAGCCTGCTCGCTGCGCTGGGACGGATCCAGCTGACGGGTGTCGTCCACGAACACCCGATAGTCCAGGGTCCCTTCGCCGGCGGGTACCGAGCCGATCGCTTCGGCGCCGGCGGCATGGCGTGCGAAGGGTGCCGCAGTGACCAGAGGCCGCGATACGGTCCACACCAGGGGATCGGCATGAACCAGATTCCAGCGGCCGATGGGGGTGAGGAACTTGCCCACCCGTACCCGCAATCGCGGGCGCAGATCGTGCTCCAGATACAGGCGCTCCACGTCGAAGTCGGCGTCGTCGTTGGACCAGCCGTGGTCGGTGATGGTGAACGCATTGCCGAATTCAGCCTCTGAGAAGAAGCGCCAGGTGGTGGACAGATCCCCGCTGACGAACAGGCTCAGGTCCTGGGCCGTGAAGTTGGCCTGTTGCCCTTCCAGGTCGGAATAGCGGAAGTTCGCATAGCCGCCGAGCGTGACGCCCAACGAATCCACATGGTAGCCGCGGCCCAACTGATATCCGGTCGTCTGGGGCGGGAACACCGGCTCCCCGGCGTGGACCAAGGGGATGACAAGAGCCAGCGCCAGCAGCGCCACGGCACGGATACCCGGCTTATCGTTCAACAAGGCTGAATCACCACAATGGTTCTCCCAGGGAAGCGTTTGCAGTGCATGATGTACCATAATCCACGGTCGGCGGTCTCCCCCGTCCGCCCGCCGCAATGAGTTTGGAACCCGTGACGCCCACGACTGCGAGGACCTCGTATTGACGATCCGCACCGCGATTCTGCGAGGCTCCCTCGCCCTGGTGTTCGGGTCGATCCTGCTCAGCGGCGTGCTCTCGTTCTACGAGTTCCGCCAGGCCCTGCAATCGGAAATCGCCCATACCCTGCAAGTGACGTCCACGGCCCTTCTGGCCCGGATCGATTCGTTCCTGTTCGACCGCCTTGAGGACACCCGCGAATGGCGGATGCTGGAGGTAATGCAGGATATCCGCGTCGGCGACGTGGACAAACGGCTGGCCCGCCTGCTGTCGGACCTGAAACAGGGGCACGGCGCCGTTTATCAGACGCTGTATTGCACCGATCTGGCCGGGCACGTGGTTGCCTCCACCGATCCCGCGCTGGTCGGCACCGAACACCAACCCACCGCTTCGGAAACAAGAAGCCTGGGCACCGGCAATGCCGACGTCACCATCGAAACCCTCGACCCCACCGGAGCGCGGGGCCGCAAGGGCATGGTCCTGAGAAGTACCGTACCCGATGCCTTCGGCAAGGGCGATCTGGGGTATCTGTACGTGGTGCTTAATTGGAATGAAGTGGAGCGTTTTCTGCGAGAAGCGGTCTCGGGAACACCGCGGACGGCGCTGCTGCTGAACGATGGCGGCCAAGTCATCGGTTCATCCCAGCCTCTCGGCCCCGGCTCCCCGCTCGCGGGCAAGGACCTGACCGACTGGGTCCGCCGAAACCCCACCGGCCAGCCCGACACCCGGAAAGCGGATGTCTTCGGCGCCGGGACCATGCTGGTGGGCGTGGCCGGCTCGTCTTCCGGCCACCGATTGTCCGGACTGGGCTGGCACCTGCTCATCGTGGAACCGACCAGCATGGCGTTTGCCCCGGTCTGGCGCCTGGCCTGGATCATTCTGGGCGTGCTGGTCCTGACCATGGCTGTGGCCGGCTGGGTCTCGCTTCGCCTGTCCTCCCGTATCGCCCAACCCATCGTCGGGCTCACTGAATTCGCACGCGGGCTGCGCGGCGGCGACAAGCTGGAGCCGCCACGCATCGAAAGCCCGGTCACGGAGGTGCGCGCACTCTCCCAGGCCTTCGCGGAGATGATCGAGGCCCTGGCCCGTTCCCGGGAGCACCTGGTTCGCGCCGGCAAGCTTGCGGTGGTCGGTGAAATGGCCGCGATCATGGCCCACGAGGTGCGAACACCGTTGGGCATTCTTCGTTCCTCGGCACAGTTGCTGGAGCGCCGCCCGGAACTCACCCCCGAGGACCGGGAGCTGACCGGCTATATCAAGAGCGAGACCGACCGCCTCAGTCGCCTGGTGACCACCCTGCTGGAAACCGCCACGCCCCGCCCGCCGGCATTCCGGCCCGACGATTTGCACGAAATCCTCGATCACATCCTGGGCTTGATCGATGCCCGCGCGACGAAGAAACAGCTCACCGTTGAACGTCGGTTCCAGGCCGAAGACAGCGTACTGAACTGCGACCGCGAGCAACTGATCCAGGTATTCCTCAACCTGCTCATCAACGCGATCCAGTTCGCCCCCGAAGGGGGCCGGCTGGCACTGACCACCGAATCGCAACCCGGCATCCTGACGATGCATGTGGACGACGACGGCCCCGGCGTGCCGGAGCCGGATCGCGCTCGGGTATTCGATCCGTTCTTCACCCAGCGAGAGGGAGGAATCGGCCTTGGGCTGACCGTGGTACAACAGATCGTGCAGGCTCACGGCGGTGATATCACCGTGAGCGAAAGCCCTTGGGGCGGTGCTCGTTTCACCGTCCGCCTGCCCGTCGAAGGAGCCAGAGAGTGACCCCGACCAACCGAATCCTGGTGGTGGACGACGAACAAAAGATGCGCCGCCTGCTGGAGATGGCCCTGCGCGGCATGGGCCATGAGGTGGTGCAGGCCAGGGACGGCCGCGAAGCCCTGGAGCAGTTCGACAACCAGCCTTTCGATCTGGTGCTTACCGACATGCGCATGCCGAACATGGACGGCATGACCTTCCTGCGACGGTTGAGGGAGCGCGGGCACGACGTGCCGGTGGTGGTGCTCACCGCCTACGGCACCGTGGAGAGCGCCGTGGAGGCCATGAAACTGGGCGCCGTGGACTACATCATCCGGCCGTTTGAGATCGCCACCGTGGAGCTGGCCGTCACCCGGGCCCTGGCCACGGAGACGGTGCGCCGCCAGAACCAATACCTGCGCGACGAGGCGGAGCGGGGCTGGGGCGAGTTTGTCGGCCGCAGCGCCCCCATGACGGCCCTCTACGAGCTCGTCCACCGGGTCGCCCCCACCCGCAGCGGCGTGCTGATCGCCGGCGAGACCGGCACCGGCAAGGAACTGGTCGCCCGGGCCATCCACCGCGAATCCGGCCGCCAGGGACTGTTCGTAGCCATCAATTGCGCCGCCATCCCGCCCGACCTGCTGGAAAGCGAGCTGTTCGGAGTGCGCAAGGGCGCCTTCACCGGCGCCGACCGCGACCGCACCGGCCGGTTCGAGTTGGCCAGCGGCGGCACCTTGTTCCTGGACGAAGTCACCGAAACACCGCCCGCCCTGCAGGCCAAACTGCTGCGCGTACTGCAGGAAGGCACCGTGGAGCGCCTGGGCTCCCACCAGCCCGTACCGGTGGATCTTCGGGTGGTGGCCGCCACCAACCGAGATCCCGCCGCAGCCGTGGCGGAAGGCCGGCTGCGCGAGGACCTGTACTACCGGCTGAACGTGGTGCGCGTGGATGTGCCGCCCCTGCGCGAGCGAGGCGACGACGTGGGGCTGCTGGCCCGGCATTTCCTGGAAAGCTACTGCGCCGAGATCGGCCGCCAGCCGCCCCGGCTCGGCGCCGACGCCCTGGAGCGAATGCGGCGCTATCGCTGGCCAGGCAACGTCCGCGAACTGCAGAACACGATGGAACGGGCCGCGGTGCTGTGCCCTGGAGGCGTGGTGGACGCGGCGCAACTGCCGGTAGAGCTGAGCGCCGAAACCGCGCCCGCCGCCGCCCCGGCAACAGAGGCCGAAACCTGGGAAGACCTGGAGATGCAGCCGCGGGTGGAAGCCCTGGAGCGCCGCCTCATCGGCCAGGCGCTGGAGCAAGCCGGGGACAACAAGGCCGGCGCCGCCCGCCTGCTGCGGATCAGCGAACGATCCCTCTGGTACAAGATCAAGAAATACGGCCTATAGCGGATTCAACCGGCCCGTTCGTGCTCCGGCAACAGAAACGCCAGCGGCACGGTCACCGCCCCGAATGCCAGGGCCACCCACAGCGGCGCCGCGGCACCCCAAACCGCCGCCACCGGCCCCAGCGCCATCACCCCCAAGGCCGCCAGGGCGTTGGAGAGCCCCAGCGCCAGGCCGGAGCCCAGCGAGCGGTTTTCCGGGAGGATATCCTGGGCGATAAGAATGCCCAGGGGCAGCGTCGCGAACAGGCTCATGCCCAGCACCGCCAGACTCAGCCAGAGCCAGATGCCACTGGACATCAGGAAAGCGGCCAGCATGGTCGCCGAGATCACCATGGCCGAGACCAGCACCGGCTTGCGGCCGATGCGGTCCGCCAGCCGCCCGCCGCCCACATTGCCGACCACCCCGATCACCAGCATCACCGTGATGAAGCTGGCACCGGCTACCAGGGAACCGCCGGCCTGGGTCCACATCAACGGAACGAAGGTCACCACGGACAGGATCATCAGGGAACGCAGCGTGGAGAACGCCACGAGCAACGCAAGAGGCCCCGCGTGACGGCGCCACCGGATGGGCTCCGCCTCGGGATGGCGAGCCGGCAGGCTGGGCGCCCAGCGCAGCAACAGCGGCAAGGTGAAAACGGCCGGAATAGACAGGACCCACAGGTACGAAAGCCCCCAGCTCACCACCACCCAACTCGCCAGGGCCGGCCACAGGCCGCGCCCCACCTCACCACCCACCAGGAACACCGACATGGCGGTGCCCGGGCGCGCCCCGCCCAGGCTTGCGCACCCCGGCCAGGGCCTGGGGATGGAAAAAGGAGTTGGAGATACCGATCACGACCAACACCCCCACCAGCGACCAGAAGCCCGGCGCGAAGCCTACCAGCGCCCCGCCCAGCGAAGATCCAAAGAGCCCCATGGCGATCATTACCCGGCCACCCACCCGGTCCGCCAGAATGCCCACCAGAGGCTGCAGCGCCTGCCCCATGAGCAGCGCCGCCATAACGGTTCCGGCCAGGGCCACGGACAGGTGCAGGGAAATCAGAATGGCCGGCAGCACGCCGGGCAGGTAATTGGCCGCACCGTCGTTGAGGAAATGCGCCCAGCTCATTCCGCTGAGGCGGGCGACACGGTTCGCGGGGAGATCGGTTGCGTCGCTGGCGAGGGTGTTCATGGCTTGGGCCCGCAAACGAAAAAGCCGGCGCGAAGCCGGCTTTGGGAATCTGGTGGCCAGGGAGAGAATCGAACTCCCGACACGGGGATTTTCAATCCCCTGCTCTACCGACTGAGCTACCTGGCCGGAAGGCGCACATTCAAACCGATTGCGCCGGGCGCGTCAAGGTGGGGGATGTTGGGCGCCTTTGCCGGGTTGTTGATTACCCCGCTCCCCCAGCCCCTCTCCCGCAAGGGGCGAGGGGAGCCCACGACCTTTCCCCGGACAGAATACTCCCTCTCCCCTGGCGGGAGAGGGCCGGGGAGAGGGGGACCAACACACCCCTCCGCGCCTCAACCCTCCGGCGGCACGTAATCCGGCGGCGCCTCGCCACCACCGCCGAACAGGAAGCGCTCCATCTCCCCCTCCAGGAACTTGCGATCCTTGGGGTTCATGGGACTCAGGCGGTATTCGTTGATCAGCATGGTTTGGTGGCCCAGCCACTGCTGCCAGGCCTGCTTGGAGATGTTCTCGTAGATGCGCTTGCCGAGATCGCCCGGGTAGGGCTGGAAATCCAGGCCCTCGGCCTCGATACCGAGCTTCGCGCAGTTAACCGTTCGCGCCATTGCTGCCTCCTTCGTTCCAGCGCGCCAGCAGCCGTTTCACCGGTGCGGCGAGCCCGTGGCGTAGTGGACTGCCGGCTTTATACCAGAGGGTGTCTCCACCTTCCATCGCCGTATCGGCGGCCGGACGAACGGCGACGAGCATGGGACGAATGTCGAGATGGTAGTGACTGAAGGTGTGTCGCCAGCCGTCGAGCTCCTGCACCGATTCCACGTCCATGCCCCATTTGCTCCGGCATTGGTCCACCACGTCGGCGTCCGGCTCGCATTCCGGCAGGCTCCAAAGTCCGCCCCAGATACCGGTGGGCGGACGGCGCTCCAAGAACAGCTCGCCGCCGCAATCCAGCATGAGCATCAGGGTTTCGCGAACCGGGAGGCTGCGCCGGGGCTTGGGCGCGGGAAACGCTTCCGGCGCACCCAGATGGAATGCCCGGCAGCCGGAACGCAGGGGACACGCCTGGCAGTCGGGACCGCGGGGCACGCAGACGGTGGCGCCCAGGTCCATCATGGCCTGGTTGTATTGGGCGCATCGTGTGTCGGCGGGTGTGTATTCCTCCGCCAACGCCCAAAGCCGCTTGAGCACCGCGCTGCGGCCGGGCCAGCCCTCCACGGCGTGGAAGCGTGCAAGCACGCGCTTGACGTTGCCGTCCAGAATCGGCGCGGGCACGCCATGCCCCAGGGAAACGATGGCACCGGCAGTGGATGGCCCGATACCCGGCAATCGCGCGCAGGCATCGCGGTCGGCGGGCACTTCGCCGCCGTGGCTCTCCACCATGACCCGGGCCGCGGCATGGAGATTGCGGCCGCGTGCGTAGTAGCCCAGCCCCGCCCAGTGGGCCAGCACCTCGTCCACTGAGGCCCCGGCCAGGGTGGCCACGTCCGGGAAACGTTCCATGAACCGCCGGAAGTAAGGAATAACCGTCGCCACCTGGGTTTGTTGGAGCATGATCTCCGAGACCCAGACTCGATAGGGCGTGGCGGGGCGCTGCCAGGGCAGGTCGTGGCGGCCGTGACGATCGAACCAGGCCAGTACGGCGTGCTGAAATTCCCGGCTTCCCCACCGTGCCGGCTGCCCGGCGGCGGGCAGCCAATCCTTCTGGGTGGATGACCCGACTGCCGTCACTTGTTGTCCTCGGACTTCTTGTTCAGCTTGTCCAACTCCTTGAGGAAGCCCTTCTTCAGGTCTTCTCGTCCTTTTTCCAGCTGTTTCTGCGCCTTGCGATGGACCTTTTTCTTCTGGGAGTCGGTGAGCGCGCGGGCCAGATCCAGACTGATCTTGGGGTCGCTGACCTTGCCCGTGATGTTCAACGGGATCGGCACCGCCTTGAGTTGATCCAGGGACTTGCCCCCCTGTCCCTTGAGAGTACCGACCACATTCACCGTGAGGTTGTACTTCACGGTCTGCTCGACCCAATTCATGCTGCCGTCGCCGTTGACCCGGAATAGCGGGGAGCTCGCGGAAAACGAGGGGTTGGTGAGCTCGGAGCCCTTGATCTTCAATTCCCCCTTCATTTCGGTGAAATCGGTCTTCTCGGCCGCTTGGTCCTTGGAGGCCTTTCCGCCCAGGAAAGACGCCTCGGCCTGGCGGATCGCTTGGGCGAGATTGAAGCCCAGCACAGCGCCGTCGGCAAAATGGAAATCCGCCTTGCCGGTGAGCGCCTTGATCAGTTGGTCGGTGGTCTGGCCCTGGGTATCGGCGTTGAGGTTCAGATTGGCGGTGCCCTGGATCAGGTCCTTGCCCATGACGTCGTGCAGCAACGGCTGCAGCTGCACGCTCTTCAGGGCCTCGCTCATGCTCAGTGCCGGAGTGTCCTTGCGGGCATCCAGGGTCATGCTGCCCTGATACTGGCCCTTGTAGAGTTGCGCGGTCATGGGCTCGACCTTGAGCACTCCGTTCTTGGCCTTGACCGTCGCCGAGACGCTATCCAATTTGGCGCCCATGGTGACCAGATGACCGATGCGCAGGCGCCCGTCCACGTCCAGTCCTCGCACCACGTCGGTGGGTAGCTTGGCGGCGCCCGCTCCGGCGGCCTCTGCGGGCGTACCGCCGCCTCCACCACCCTCGCTCTTGGGCGGCATGTAGCGGTCCACATCGAGTTGGTCCACGGCCAGGTCGAACCGTATTGCCGGCGGCGACAGCTTCGGCAAACCGGCGGTGCCCGTAAGCTTGCTCTTGTCCAAAACCACTTGGATATCCGGAACACTCACGCTGTTGGCGTGATACACGGCCTGGATCTGGGCGGCCAGTTTGGAAAGCGCATCCGGGCCGCGCATCTTGGGCAATTCCACGCCCAGGCTGGACGCCAATTTGCCAGGGTTGGTTTCCTGAAGCTCGATCCGCGTCTTGATGGTGGGATCCGTGTTGAGGCCCGAGCCCTGGAGCGCGATGTTCGCGGTGGCGCCGGCCACGTCCAGCTTCAAATCCTTGGAATCCAGCGTTCCCTGATTGGTCTTGACGCTGACCTTGCCGCTGAGCGCGACCGGGATACCGTCCGCCGGCATGCCTTTGCCCTTGAGCACCACACCCAGCTTGCCCAGGATCACGTCGATGTCCGCGAAATCCAGCGACGCTTTCACCGTGGAATCCAGGTCCAGGGTCGCGTTCATGGAACCGGGCAATTCCGCCTTGGCATCGCCCTTGATGCTCACCGGCTTGCCCGCGTGCAGTTCGCCGATGTGCAGGTTTACCGGACCCACCACCGTCCTCTGGCCGGAGGACATATCCTGATAGGTGACCACGGCATCGGTCAGTTCCACGCCCCCCAAGGCCAAAGCCGCGGCGGGCTTGCCGCCCTTCTCACCAACACCCTCCTGCCCACCGGGAGTGGTCTTATGCCCGCCGGCGGGAGAGCCCGCGGTGGCCTTCTGCTTGATCACCTCCCAGTTCGCCTTCCCCTGGCGATTCTTGACCAGGTTCAGGCGGAGCCCATCCAGGATCAGGGTATCGGCCTCGACCCGGCCTCCGAACAGGGGCAGCAATTTGACGGAAACCCCCAACTTGCGCGCCGCCATTATCGGCTGATCACCGAAACCCGGTGGATTCGGCATATGCGCCTTCTCCACCGTCACGCCCAACCAGGGGAAAAAGGTCAGGTGGATATCGCCCTCGATCACCAAAGGCTCGCCCGTACGCTGCTCCACCGCGCTCGCGATCTGTCCCTTGTAGGCGTTGGGGTCGATGACCACCAGTGCGACCACCACGGCCACCACCAGCACCAGCACAACCCCAACGACGGCACCCAGCAGCCACTTCATTCCCTTATTCATTCGGCGACCCTTCACATTGGTGAAACAGAACTATACTTGGGGGTACTAACCTTTCAGAAAAGGTTAGTGAGCACTCGTCGATTACAACGCCCCGACTCCCCGAGGCTCGGTAACGGGCCCCCTCCGGACCACCGGGGTTCTCGCGCCGCGCGTCGGTCGATCCGACATGGACCACACCCATCCGGATGAGGCTTAAGTGGGGATCTGATGCAGCTTCGAACCACTCAAACCCCGACTCCTCTTCCGCACCGCCGCGCGGACCCAGCACCCGCTTCCATAGCCCCGACACGCACAGCCGTACCGCTTTCCAGGCGGGGCGGTGTGCGCGCATCGGACCACACCCGAAACCATGCGATCAAGCATATACCCAGGGAGAGTGTTATGAGCGAGTATTGCGTCGTTGTTGCAGAAGGGTCTCGTGCCCGCTTCTTCACGGTGGAACCCGCTGAAGTGCCGGAAATGGAATCCGGGCCCAACCTGATTGAGTGCGCGGCCATGGCCAGTACGGAGCACATGGCCCACGACAAGGCACTCTGGACGGACTTGCGGAAGGGACGAAACCGCACGGCCCACGGTCCTGCGCATGCGTACGACGATCACCGCCGGCAGCATGGCCAGGAGGTGGAGAAGCGCTTCGCCCGGGACATCGCTCGCCAACTCGACGAAATGACCCGCGGCAACGGCACCCAACACGTGGTGCTTTGCGCGGAGAAGCGGATGCTGGGCTACCTGCGCCCATCGATCAACGGCTCGATTCCCTCGGGCGTGGCACTGCACGAGGTGCCCAAGGATCTGGCCAAGCTCTCCGCTCATCAACTGCAAGAGAGGCTCGCCAACGAGGGACATATCCCAAGGCGCCAGGGACGACGCCGGCGCGCCTGAACGGCGCTCGGTTCAGATTGATGACGGCGGCCTTGGGCCGCCGTTTTTTGTTTTGGGATGGGAAGCCGATTCCCCCCTCTACCCGGCCCTCCCCGCGTAGGGGAGAGGGGGAACAACAGGGTTGTGGCTTCGACCTGCTTGTCGGATTACGCGCACGCGCTAATCCGACCTACATTGAAAGTGGCGAATTTCGATTCGCGGCGATGAGCGCCGCTCCTACAACCGGATGCTTCTCGGTAGGAGCGGCGCTCATCGCCGCGAACGGGATACTGAAAAACGGACAAAGGCAGCCGTTGGCTGCCTTCAGGAAATTGGAGCGGGTGATGGGAATCGAACCCACGTTAAGAGCTTGGGAAGCTCCCGTTCTACCATTGAACTACACCCGCAGTGTTCTGGGGATTCTAGCCGGGCAGCGGCGCCTCGTGAAGGGGAAGCCAATGGACACCCACCGGCCGCTTCGCAACAGTGGCTATGCCAACAAACAAGCCCCGGCAGGCTATTCACCTCAGCGCCCACGTCATCAGCTTGGGAAGCTGAGGCGTACTACCGGTAATTGCCAGAACCAATCGCCAACTCACAGTGTCATCAGACGCTCCATGAAATTCTAACCGCCGCACGACGCCACGTGAAGCCTTCGAACAGGGAACACACCTTTAGGCCCGCCGCCGCTGTCGTGTAATATATATCCTCCGCCCACCAATGCGGTTGACCCATGAACATCGTCGTAAACGGAACGCCCACCGAAGTCGCCGGCGGTATCACCATCGCCGCGCTGGTCGAACAGTTGGATCTTGCCGGGCGGCGGATTGCCGTTGAGGTCAACGGCGAGATTGCCCCGCGCAGCTCCCATGCGGATCACGAACTACGCGACGGAGACCACGTGGAAGTCGTTCGGGCCGTCGGCGGCGGCTGAGGCGCTTGGCCGCGAACGGCCGACGGTCCGCCGCATACGCGGCTTCTCCCTTCGAACCCAACCCACCGGACGTACACACCATGCGAGACGACAGCTTTACCATCGCCGGCAGGAGCTATCATTCCCGACTGCTGGTCGGCACCGGCAAATACAAGGATCTGGACGAGACCCGGCGGGCGGTGGACGCCAGTGGCGCGGAAATCGTCACCGTGGCGCTGCGCCGGTCCAATATCGGCCAGAACCCGGACGAGCCCAACCTGCTGGACGTGCTTCCGCCGGAACAGTTCACCATTCTCCCCAACACCGCCGGCTGCTACACGGCCGAGGATGCCGTGCGGACCTGCCGGCTGGCCCGGGAACTGCTGGACGGCCACAAGCTGGTGAAGCTCGAGGTACTGGGCGACGAGAAAACCCTGTTCCCGGATCTGCGCCAGACCTTCAAGGCGGCGGAAACCCTGGTCAACGACGGCTTCGACGTCATGGTCTACACCACCGACGACCCCATCGCCGCCCGCGATCTGGAAGAGCTGGGCTGCGTGGCGGTGATGCCGCTGGCCGCGCCCATCGGCTCGGGTCTGGGCATTCGCAATCCCTACAACATCCTCACCATCGTCGAGAACGCCCAGGTGCCCGTGCTGGTCGATGCCGGCGTGGGCACGGCTTCCGACGCAGCCGTGGCGATGGAGCTGGGCTGCCAAGGCGTGCTCATGAACACCGCCATCGCCGGCGCGCGCGACCCGGTGCTCATGGCCCAGGCCATGCGCAAGGGCGTGGAGGCCGGGCGCGAGGCGTACCTGGCGGGCCGCATTCCCAAGAAGCGCTACGCCAGCGCCTCCTCGCCCCTCGAAGGCACGTTCTTCTAGCCCGTGCCGGAGAACGAGGTGCTGCCGGGGCGAACCCTTCGCCCCATCCGGAGTTTTGTCCGCCGCGAAGGCCGCCTGACCAAGGCGCAGGAACGCGCGCTGACCGAGCTGTTCCCCCGGTTCGGCCTGGAGCCCGGCGACCAGCCCCTGGACCTGGAGCAGGCATTCGGCCGGCGCGCGCCGTGCGTGCTGGAGATCGGCTTCGGCAACGGCGAGTCCTTGCTGGAGATGGCCAAGGCCCATCCAGACCGAAACTATCTGGGCATTGAGGTGCATCGGCCCGGCGTTGGCCACCTGCTGAACCTCATGGAACGGGACGCCGTCACCAACATCCGGGTCATCTGCGGCGACGCGGTCGGCGTGCTCCAGCGCAACATCCCCGACGGCGCGCTTGAAGCCCTGCAGCTTTTCTTTCCCGATCCCTGGCCCAAGAAGCGCCACCACAAGCGCCGGATCGTGCAGCCCGAGTGGATCGCCCTGGTGGGCGCCAAGCTGCGCCCGGGTGGTCTGCTGCACACGGCCACGGACTGGGAAGACTACGCCCGGCACATGCTGGAAGTGCTGGAGGCCGCGCCGGGTTTCACCAACGTCCACGGCCCGGGGGCCTTCGCTCCGGACCCCGGCGAACGGCCGCGCACCAAGTTCGAGGAGCGCGGCATCAACAAGGGCCACGGGGTTTGGGATCTGTTCTATCGCCGCCGGACGGGAGACGACCAAACGTGAGATACCGCAAGCTCGGCGGCAGCGATATCGATGTCAGCCTGATCTGCCTGGGCACCATGACCTGGGGCGAGCAAAACACCGAGGCCCAGGCCCACCAGCAGCTGGACTACGCCGTGGAGCGCGGCATCAACTTCATCGATACCGCCGAAATGTACCCGGTTCCGCCCAAGGCCGAGACCCAGGGCCGCACCGAGAGCTACATCGGCACCTGGCTGGCGAACCGCTCTGATCGGGACAAACTGGTCCTGGCCACCAAGATCACCGGCCCCGGTAACGGCTGCGTGCATATCCGCGACGCCGACACCCACTTCAACCGCGCCCATCTACGCGAAGCCATCGAAGGCTCCCTGATGCGCCTGCGCACGGACTACGTGGATCTCTATCAGCTCCATTGGCCGGAGCGGCGCACGAACTTCTTCGGTAAGCTCGGCTATCAGCACAGCCGCGATCTGCGCACACCGATCGAGGAAACCCTGGAGGCCTTGGCGGAGCTCATCCATGAGGGCAAGGTGCGCCACATCGGCCTGTCCAATGAAACGCCCTGGGGCGTGATGAGTTTCCTGGCCGCCGCCGAGCGCATGGGCCTTCCGCGGATCGTCACCGTGCAAAACCCGTACAACCTCCTCAACCGCACCTACGAAGTCGGCCTGGCCGAAGTGGGACATCGGGAGAACGTAGGCCTACTGGCCTACTCGCCGCTGGCCTTCGGCACCCTTTCCGGCAAGTACCTGGACGGGGCCCGCCCCGAGGGGGCGCGCCTGAGCCTGTTTTCGCGATTCAGTCGCTACTTCACGGCGGAAGGCGAGGCGGCCACCGCCGACTATGTCCGCCTCGCCCGGGACAACGGCCTGGACCCGGCCCAGATGGCCCTGGCCTATGTCAGCAGCCGGCCGTTTCTGTCGAGCAATATCATCGGCGCCACCACCATGGAGCAGCTACGCGCCGATATCGACAGTATCGATGTGGAGTTGAGCGAAGACGTAACGGCGGAAATCGAGGCCATCCACACCCGCCATCCCAACCCCTGCCCCTGAACCCCGGGTATACGCCAAGCCCTGCGGCGGGCTGGCGGATCGCCCATTCGACACCGCCCGTCTGTGCCCGGTTGCGGGAACGCAGCGGGGCTTCTATAACTGAAGGACACGGAACGCGAAGCGCGGTCGACAGCGCCTCGTGTAACCTCCGCCGCCCCTTGTTGGATGCCGGCGGTGAATGCCGATTTTACGGCCCGGCGCCATCGCGCCGGCCGGGAAATTTATCTGCCAACGTCAGGAGGCAGGCCATGGCATTTAATTTTCAGCCCGTAGTGGGCGATTGGTATCAGGACGCCAGCGGCGGCACGTTCGAAGTCGTCGCCTACGACTTCGAGGAAGAGGCCATCGAGATCCAGTACTTCGACGGTGCGATCGAGGAACTGGACCTGGAGACATGGATCGCGCTCAGCCTGATTCCGGCGGAACCACCCGAGGACTGGTCGGGCTCCATGGATCTGTCCCGCGAGGACTATGGCGTCGATCTCGACTCCACCTCCGCTTTCGAGTTTCAGAACCCCCTCGATGAATTCGATCACCAGGACCCTCTGGACGGCATGGATTTCTGATCCGCCGGGTGCCGCGCTCCGGGCCCGCGAAATATGCTAGTGTGAAGCCTCGCTGACGCCAGTCAGGGAGGCCCCCGTGCATTTCGACGCACCCCACCGCTGGGACGTAAGCCCCAAGGAAGCAGTCGCGATTCAGCGCGAGCTGGCGAACCGCCTCGTTATCGAAGACCGCCTGGACCCGGTGGCTGCCGTGGCCGGCGTCGACGTGGGTTTCGAACAGCAGGGGCGCATTGCCCGCGCAGTTGTCGCCGTGTTCAGCTTTCCCGCCCTGGAACCACTGGAACAACATCTCGCCCGGCTCCCCACGCCGTTTCCCTACGTCCCCGGCCTGCTGTCCTTTCGCGAAATCCCGGTCATCCTGGAAGCCCTTGCGCAACTGGAACACATCCCCCAACTCCTCCTTTGCGACGGCCAGGGTATCGCCCATCCACGCCGCCTGGGCGTAGCGGCCCATCTGGGGCTGGTCACGGACATCCCGAGCATCGGCGTCGGCAAAAGCCGACTCACCGGCGATTTCCGGGAGCCGGGTCCAAATCGCGGCGACAGCTCCCCGCTCACGGATCAGGGCGAACGCATCGGCACGGTCCTGCGAACCCGGACCAAGGTGAAACCCGTGTTCGTCTCGCCGGGCCACCGTGTCTCCCAGGAAAGCGCCGTGGAATACGTCCTGGCCTGCACGCCTCGCTACCGGCTGCCGGAACCGATCCGGGCCGC
Organism: uncultured Gammaproteobacteria bacterium; assembly: GCA_963711725.1. Classification (GTDB taxonomy): domain Bacteria; phylum Pseudomonadota; class Gammaproteobacteria; order Nitrococcales; family Aquisalimonadaceae; genus CAVQFO01. The sequence goes on from CAVQFO010000028.1 coordinate 23,279, forward strand.
CGACAAGCTAGCGTCCCGGCGGGGGAAGAACCAAAAATAAGGAGTAGGTCGGATTAGCGAAGCGTAATCCGACATCTTGCGCAGCCGCCAGCACGAGACGTACCCAACATGCCAACCGCATCCCAATTGTCGGATTACGCTGCGCTAATCCGACCTACATGGGGCGTGCCTAAATCCGTACTATTGATCCCCCCTCGCCCCTGGCGGGAGAGGGCCGGGGAGAGGGCCGAGATCAACTCATCAAGGGGACAGGGGTGCCCCGAAGGAACGATCGGGGAAGAACGAGAGCCTTTCCGAAAAAAGCACTTTGCGCTCCTTCGCTTAGCCTTCGTGATCTTCGTGACCTTAAGCGCTAAAGCCCGGGGCGGACGAGGGGCGTTAATCCACCCGAAGAAGTGAACGATCCGCCGTTACAACCAGATTCCGAGAATCACCCCGATCAGCAGCACCAACCCACCGAGGGCAACGGAACGGCCCCATCGGTTCTGGAATTCCACGGTGCGCTTATCGGCCACGCTTTCCGCCAACTCCCGGGCGCGCGACTCGGCAGTCTCCAGGGTCGATCTGGCGCTTTCCTCACTGATCTGCTTCGCCACTTGGCGGGCCTCGTCCCGGACCCACTGCTGCAGCGACCCCTTGATCAGGGGCACCACGTGCTGATTGACCACGGAAGCGACCTGGGACCGGAATTCCTCGGTGGCGGTGTGGCGGTAGAGCTTGTCGTCCAGGTCGCTGCGGAGGCGGTTGCTGATCCGCTGCGTGAGCATGGCTTCGTCGGTACCGCCATTGGCGGCTTTCAACTCCTCCAAGGCCTTGGCCGCGGCGGTCTTGCCGGCCTGTTCAGCCACCTTCTCGGCGATCTGCCGGGCTACCTTCTCGGCGATGTTGCGGGCCTCCTGCTCGGCGGCCACGCGGGCGGTATTGGGCATCTGGGCGGTGGCGGCCTCCACCTCGCGGCGCAACTGATCCAGCCGCTCCCGGGCGATGCCCTGGGCGATCACCGTGGCGGCTTCCTCGCCGGCGTCGCGGGCCATGGCGCGCAGCTCCTCCCAGGGGAGGCTGGCGCGGCTGGGCGCTGCGGCTGATGCGGCCGGGGCAACCGGCTCGCGAGCAGGCGTTTCGCGCTCCGCGCCGTTCATACCCCCGGGAGCCGGCGCGATGCCGCCGTTGAGATCGCGCAGTACATCGTCCAGGCCCTCTTCGCTTGTGGGCTTGGAGAGGAAGCCTCGAATGCCGAGTTCCCGCGCGCGGGCTCGATCCTCGTCGCTGTCCTGGGAGGTATACATAACCACGGGGATGCCGGCGCTCTCCGGCAGGGAACCGATGCGCTCGGCGGCGGTGAAGCCGTCCATGTCGGGCATCATGTAATCCAGGAAGATGACGTCGGGCTGATCGGAGCGGAGAAAATCCAGGGCTTCTCCGCCGGAGCCGGCCATGTCGACTTCCATATCCCGCTTCTTCAGCAACTTGGTCAGCGCGGTTCTGGCGAGCCGCGAATCATCCACCACCAAGGCGCGTTTGATGCTCATAGACCTTCCCCGAAACCCTTCCAGGGCCCGTTCTTGTTGTTGATTTTATTAGTTTATTTTGAGCCGAAACACGTCTTGGAAACGCCCGGCTCACGGATTCACACTATCCCATGAGGGCGGCGTCAAATGATGAGACGTGGATCGCAATTGAAACGCGCGGGGAGGTGGAGGCTTGGTAAAGAACACCAGCGGGGCCGGGCGCGATTGCGCTCACCGACCCCGTGGCGCGGGGGATTACTCGGAAGCGGCGCGGTCGCCCCAGTGGCTTTCAAGCCACTCGCGGGCATAGACGCTGCCGTTCGTGGCGGCGCGATAGAACCACTTGATCGCCGCTTCCTGATCGAGCTCGACACCGCGACCCTCGGCATACATGACTCCGAGGTTGTGCTGGGCGTCCGGGTGATCCTGATCGGCGGCGGCCGCCATCCAGGAGAAGGCCAGCTCTTCGTTGCGGCTGACACCCTGGCCGGTGGCGTGTAGAAAGCCAAGAGCCAGTTGCGCGTCGGCGAGGCCTCGCAGAGCGGCCCGGCGGTAGAAGCGCGCCGCGCTCTGCAGATCGACCTGTACGCCGTCGCCCAGCTCGTAGCGGCGACCGAGTTGATATGCTGCGTATGCGGTATCGAGACCCTGGCTCATGATCTTCCACCCATTGTTCATGCTCGAATCATCTTGCCTTTGCCTGATGATATGCATGATGTGGGCCAAGCTGAATTACAACCGAATTAACTCGGATTCGACGGGGTTATTGTGACATCTTTCACACCGACCCGCCTCCACCTGTCGCCACCGAGTGACAGAATGCGTCATATAGTGACCGCTTGGTGACGCAAATGGGAGACAGGCCTTATTCCGACGGCCGCGGACCCGGCGCGTCGCTCCCCCGATCCTCCGCCAGGCTCACGCCGCCATCGGCGGCCAGCTTCAAGGCCACCGGGGTCAATGATCGGCCCACGCAGGGTCCGGCGATACAGAAACCGTCCTCGAGCTGGAACCGCGCGTCGTGGGTCGCGCACTGGAGAAACCGGCCTTCATAGTCCATGAAGCGGTCCGGCATCCAGTCCAGATTCGTGCCCTGGTGCGGGCAGACGTTGAGATAACCATAGACGCCGGTACCTCGCCGCGCCACCAGGATGTCGCGCGGCTCTCCGTCGATTTCCACGGTGAACCCGCGGGCACTGTTGTCTTCGATGTCCTCGAGGGCGCAAAGGTACTGATCCGGCATGAGGGAAAGAGATCTCCGTGGTTGTCGCTGATTCCGGCCGCAACCCAATTCTACCGGGGCGAGCCCCGCGTTGCGCGGTCGTCGCACTTTGCCTCAGGTGTTCACGCCGGTATTCTCGGGGGCTTCGCCACACCATCACCCAGGAGCCTCATGCCGGACGGACAAGACAGCGCCCCCCGCCGCTCCGCCCAGGAAATCGCCCGCGAGATCTTCAGCGGGCGGATGCTGGTGGCGTTGCTCATGGGCTTTTCCTCGGGCCTGCCCCTGCTGCTCACGGGCTCCCTGCTGCAGGCCTGGATGCAGCGCGTGGGCGTGGACCTTGGGACCATCGGGCTGTTCGCCCTGGTGGGCCTGCCCTACACCCTCAAGTTCCTGTGGGCCCCGCTGGTGGACCGCTACATGCCCCTGCCCCTGGGCCGGCGCCGGGGCTGGCTGCTCATCTTCCAGCTCGCGCTCACCGGCGCCATCGCTTCCCTGGGGTTCACCCACCCATCCGCCGCGCCCCTGGTGGTGGCGGCAGTCGCGCTGCTGGTCACGTTCTTTTCCGCCTCCCAGGACATCGTGATCGACGCCTACCGCCGGGAATCCCTGTCCGACGACGAACAGGGCCTGGGCGCCGCGCTGTACGTCAACGGCTATCGGCTGGGCATGCTGGTGGCCGCCAGCGGCGGCCTGATTCTGGCCGACCACATCACCTTCGAGGCCGTCTACCTGATCATGGCCTGCACCATGGCGGTGGGCGTCGTGACCACGCTGCTGGCCCCGGAACCCCCCGCCGCGGAAGGCACCCCGAAGACGCTCAAGGAAGCGGTGATCGAACCGTTCGTGGAGTATTTCACCCGGCGGGACGCCGTGCTGATTCTGATATTCATCCTGCTCTACAAACTGGGCGACGCAATGGCCACCCAGATGACCACCCCCTTCTATCTGCAAACCGGGTTCACCATGACGGAGGTGGGCACCGTGGCGAAGCTGTTCGGCTTCTGGGCCACGGTGGGCGGCGGCCTGCTGGGAGGCGTGCTGATCCTGCGGCTGGGAATTTACCGCTCGCTGTGGGGCTTCGGCATCCTCCAGGCCCTGTCCACCGCCTGCTTCGCCGCCCTGGTATACACCGGGCCGGACGTAACGGCCCTGGCCGGCGTGATCGGCTTCGAGAACCTGGCCAGCGGCATGGGCACCGCAGCCTTCGTGGCCTTCATGGCGAGCCTGGCCGACCGGAAATTCACCGCCACCCAATACGCCCTCCTGTCCAGCCTCATCGGCGTGCCGCGCACCCTGTTCGCAGCGCCCACCGGCTTCATGGCCGAGGCTCTGGGGTGGTTCAACTTCTTCATCCTGTGTAGCCTCATCGCAATCCCCGGGCTATTGATGCTGATCCGCTTCAGGAGCTGGCTGCGGCCACCCGCCGGCGAAACCATCGTCAGCGCCGCCCATCATCCGGAGCCTTGATCGCGCCCCCGATGTTGGCAGTTGAAGAGCCGCCCCCAGATATCATCCAGGGCATTGCGAGCGGACCGGCGCCATTTTCGACAACAAGGAGAACACCATGGACGCTATGCAGCAGTTCATCCAGCAGAACGACCTGCAGCAGCTATTCCTGGCCTGGGGCGGGCGGCTTCTGGGCGCGATCATCATCTTCGTCGTGGGCCGGTGGATCGCCAAGCTGCTCACGGACTGGTCCGCCCGAGCCATCAAGAAGAAGGCCGATCCCACGCTGGTGGATTTCTGCTCGAACATTTTCTACGCCGTGCTGCTGGCGGCCGTGGTGATCGCCGCGCTGGATCGGCTCGGCGTCAGGACCACCTCGCTGCTGGCCCTTTTGGGCGCCGCCGGCCTGGCTGTCGGCCTCGCGATGAAGGACTCCCTGAGCAATTTCGCCTCGGGGGTGATGCTGATCGCCTTCCGCCCCTTTCGGGCCGGCGAATTCGTCCAGGTCGCCGGGGAACTGGGCACGGTCGAACACGTGCGCATCTTCCACACGCTGCTGAAAACCCCCAACGGCCAAGCGCTGTGGATCCCCAACGGCAACATCACCAACGGCAACATCACGAATTTCTCGTCCAAGCCCACCCGGCGCGTGGACCTGACCATCGGCGTCAGCTACGACGACGATTTGCGCAAGGTCCGGCAGGTATTGGAGGAGGTTCTCAAGTCCGAGCCCCGCATTCTGGAAGACCCGGCGCCTCAGATCCTGGTCACCGAGCTGGCCGACAGCAGCGTGAACTTCAAGGTTCGCCCCTGGACCAAGACGGATGACTGGTGGGCGACCACCTGCGATCTCACCGAGAAAATCAAACTCACCTTCGATGAGCAGGGCATCACCATCCCCTACCCCCAACGGGACGTGCATCACTATCATGAGGATGGGCCCGAGGACGAGGCAAACACCAACAAGGAGAACGCGACATGATTTCCCTGACATTCCCGATCATCCCGCTGCTGTCCCTGATCGCCGGCGTGATCATCCTGGTCAAGCCCAGATTCCTGAATTATGTCGTGGCGTTTTACCTGATCGCCGCCGGCATCATCGGCCTGCTGCGCTAGGGAGACGCTGCCCTGAGCGCGGGCTTGCGCATGGATCGGCGTCTCCCTAGCGATAGGCATACCCTATCGAGGGGATAAAATAAATCAACTTCATAAAACAGCTTCGCATCCCTACACTTGCCGGTGAACGATATGAAAAGCGGTTTTCACAGGAGGTTTCTCAATGAGTGTACTGGTAGGACGCGAAGCACCTGAATTTACGGCCCCGGCAGTGCTGGGCGACGGCCAGATCACCGACAACTTCAAGCTGTCGGACCTGCGCGGCAAATACATTGTGCTGTTTTTCTGGCCGCTGGACTTCACCTTCGTGTGTCCTTCGGAGATCATTGCCCATAACAATCGCGTGAAGGAATTCCGCGATCGCGGCGTTGAAGTGGTGGGCGTGTCCATCGATTCCGAGTTCACTCACTTCGCTTGGCGCAACACGCCGGTGAACCAGGGCGGCATCGGCCCGGTGGAGTTCCCCATCGTCTCCGACAAGCAGCACCGGATCTGCCAGGCGTACGGCATCGAGCATCCGGAGGAAGGCGTCGCCCTGCGGGCCTCCTTCCTGATCGACCGCGACGGCGTCGTCCAGCATCAGGTGGTGAACAACCTGCCGCTGGGCCGCAATGTCGACGAGATGCTGCGCACGGTCGACGCGCTGCAGTTCACCGAAGAGCACGGCGAGGTCTGCCCCGCCGGCTGGCAGAAGGGCGACCAGGGCATGAAGGCGGACGCCGAGGGCGTCGCCGAGTACCTGAGCGGCCACGCCGAGCAGCTCTGATTCAGCGGTAACACACGCCGCTCCGGGATCAAGCCCCGGAGCGGCCTCGATCAAGAAACGCAACCACGGCGAGGAACGATCCGACATGGCTGAGGCACAACACCACCGATTGCTGATTCTGGGCTCCGGCCCGGCCGGTTACACGGCGGCGGTCTACGCGGCCCGCGCCAATCTCAAGCCCGTACTGATCACGGGCATGCAGATGGGCGGCCAGCTCACCACCACCACCGATGTGGACAACTGGCCCGGCGACGTGGAAGGCCTTCAGGGTCCCGCGCTGATGGAGCGGATGAAATCCCATGCCGAGCGCTTCGGCACGGAGATCGTGTTCGATCACATCCACACCGTGGATCTGGGCCAACGCCCCTACCGGCTGGAAGGCGACGCCGGCGCCTACACCTGCGATGCGCTGATCATCGCCACCGGGGCCAGCGCCCGCTACCTGGGCCTGCCCTCGGAGGAAGCGTTCATGGGCAAGGGCGTGTCCGCCTGCGCCACCTGCGACGGCTTCTTCTACCGGAATCAGTCCGTGGCCGTCATCGGCGGCGGCAACACCGCCGTTGAAGAGGCCTTGTATCTGTCCAACATCGCCAAGGACGTCACCCTGGTCCATCGCCGCGACAGCCTCCGCGCAGAGAAGATCCTGCAGAAGCAGCTCATGGAGAAGGACAACGTGCGCGTGGTCTGGAACAGCGAGCTGGACGAAGTGCTGGGCGACGACAGCGGCGTGACCGGCATCCGCCTGCGCGGCCGCGACGGTGCCGAGGACCAGGAACTGGCGGTCACCGGCGTCTTCATCGCCATCGGCCACACCCCCAACACCTCGATCTTCGAGGGTCAGCTGGACATGGCCGGCGGCTACATCAAGGTGAAGAGCGGCACCGAAGGCGGCGCCACCAGCACCAGCGTGCCCGGCGTGTTCGCCTCCGGCGATGTGATGGACCACGTCTATCGCCAGGCCATCACCTCGGCCGGAACCGGCTGCATGGCCGCCCTGGACGCCGAGAAGTACCTGGATCAGCTGGGCCTGGACGACGAATCGGAAGAGGAATCGGCGCAAACCACCGCCGGCGCCGCTTAGCGGCGCGCCGCCGTGGCCCATGCCGATCCGGCATCAACGGCCGAACACCGGCGCGCCAAGCCATACATGAAAGCATCGACATCGAATCTGTCGATGGCTCCCTTGATCCGGCGAGCCAATGTGGCCACTAATAATAGGGAGCACCGGTTTGCCCGGTCGCTCCCTTTTTGATTGCAGATCGATCCAGAGGACTATCGGCAACGATGGAGAACAGCACACTCAACCCCGCCATGATCAACCGCAGCGACCATGAGCAGGGCCGCGTCGACCAGGAAACGGCCAACATGGCACTGTATTACTTCGAAACCTGCCCGTTCTGCGTCCGGGTCCTGCGCACCATCAACCGCCTTCACCTGAAGATCGAGATGCGCAACGTCCGCGAGGTGCCCGCCTACCGCGAACAGCTCATCAAGGGGGGCGGTAGATCAATGGTGCCCTGCCTGCGCATTCGCGGCGACGACGGCGAAGACACCTGGATGTACGAATCCGACGACATCATGGACTACCTGGAAAAGCGCTTCGGCCGAGCCTAAGCCGCACCCCTCATGTAGGAGCGGCGCGCCCCGCCGCGAACAACTGCTGGAACCGCCCCCCGGCAGGAGTGGTCGTGGCGACCGCGAATCCCGCGACCGTTGCCCTATGGACGCCGGATTTACCCCAACGCCCGCTCATACTCCAACGTCAGCGGCGCATGATCCGAAAACCGCTCGGCCGTATAGATCTCCGCCGAGCGCACATGCTCCTCCAGCCCCGGCGTCACCACGTGATAGTCGATCCGCCACCCCGTGTTGTTGTCCCAAGCCCGGCCCCGGTTCGACCACCAGGTGTATTTCTCCGGCTCCGGGTCCACCACCCGGAAGGCGTCCACCCAGCCTTCCTCGCCGAACAGCTTGTCCATCCACGCCCGCTCATCCGGCAGGAACCCGGAATTCTTCTGATTGCTGCGCCAGTTCTTCAGATCGATCTGCTTGTGGGCGATGTTCCAATCCCCGCAGATCACATACTCCCGGTCGTGCTCGCGCAAATCCCGCAGATGCTCCATGAACCGATCCATGAACCCGTACTTCACCTGCTGGCGCTCATCCCCCGACGTGCCCGAAGGCAGATACAGCGAGATCACCGACAGATCCCCGAACTGCGCCTCGATGAACCGCCCCTCCGCGTCCATCTCCGGCCAGCCCAGGCCTTTGATCACCGCATCCGGCTCGCGGCGGCTGTAAATGGCCACGCCGCTGTAACCCTTCTTCTCGGCCGGGTGGAAATAGCAGTGGTAATCCTCCGGATGAAACGGCTCCCCCTCGATCTGATCCTCCTGCGCCTTGATCTCCTGCAGGCACAGAACGTCGGGCCGCTCCCGGTCCAACCAGTCGAAGAAGCCCTTGCGCGCCGCCGCCCGAATCCCATTGCAGTTCAGACTGGTTATTTTCATGGTGCTGGCCTTTCAATCGTCAGTTCCGAAAACGCGACAGAATACGGCAGTGGACAGCTCCCATACCAGACTGGCCGTTCGACATCCGATCACCACCCACCCGCCGTCACTCCCACATCCTCGTCATTCCCGCCCATCTTCGTCATTCCCGCGAAAGCGGGAATCCATCCCAGCCGACCACCCCCATCCTTGAGAACCCCACCCCGCCAAGCTATGGTGAAGCATCAACCCCCTCCCGATCCGGCCCAGAGAAGGCCACAGGAGAACAAACCGACATGGACGTCAAAGTCACCCTCAAACCAGGCCAGCGCGGTACTAAACAGCTCGTCGACAAGTTCGGAAAGCGTTTGATCTGCGTCCGCTATCGTTACGACCGCCAGACCCGCAAGCGCTACAAGACTGCCGAGATCATTGTGGACGAGCAGTTTTGGCTCCCGGATTGCCCTCGACTGACCTACGATCACCTCGAACCCAAGCCCGAACCCGAGCCCTACACCGCCGTCCTCGTTCAAATCGGTTATGACGAGTATCAACTACGCACCGAGGCGAAACAGCGTGGCGGTCAATGGTTGCCGAAGGAACGGCTTTGGCGGATGCGCTATCGGGATGCTGAGGAACTCGGCTTGAAGCCTCGGATTGAGCGATTTGCAGAGAGACTTGGGGCGGGGGATTGATAGATGTATAAACTTTCTGGGATTCTGCTGGCAGATTTATAAACGTTCCGTCTAATACCTGTTATGCATTGCCGACGACCCGACTAGAACGTAACCTCGATATGCCGAAACGCCGATTGGCGTCTCTCGGAGGTAGCCTCCGAGACTGATGATGGCAGGCATCGTTTTCGTGTTACTAAACCCGTCCAGCTATTGGGCGCAATACGTATGTTCGGAAGGGATCTACCTACTGTCACAAGTCCGAAAGGAGGGTTTGCTTATGGTTATAAGGCTCTTGCGAGAAGTTAAGCTGTTCGTCAAACGCGCTACCCCACTTGCCATCGAGGCTTGGGAGTCCTGCCTCCCTCACAGGCGCAGCCTGCTGACGAGCCGGTGAAATCCCGGCGAAAAGGGGATCCGAGAAACGAAGAGCATAACAAGCGCTTCGAGGCCGACCGGGTAAAAGCCGCGTGGCGGCTTCCACCCGGCGGCTCAAGCGCGGCGTTAGGCAACCGAGTACCGGCGCATGAGCACCAGGCCGACCCTGAGAATCGATCTCGAAAAGATTTATGCGGTCACGACTAAGGCCGTCACCCGCACGTCCGTATTCCTTGGACTGGGACTGAACGCCGCTACGGATCCTGACTTCAAGAAGTATGAACTTCAGGGGATCACTCACTTTCAGCTTTTGCCGCCAAGCCTTCCGGATGAAACCGTCGAGCACTTCAAGGAGGAGTTCTCTCGGTGGGTCCTGGCGAACGGACTGCGCGACCTATCTGAAGCTTTCTCGCTATATCTTGATCAACTGTTTGAGGCCTGCGCGATTGCAGCGACGAAAGGGAAGATCAAGCGCCTCAATGGAGTCGCCGATGAGGTTAGGAACTTTAGTGAGCAGGGCCTTCCCAACAAACTAAACGTGCTGAAGCAGAGGTTTGGCGTTGCCGCAGCGAACCAGCCAAACCTCAAGAGTCTGAACAAGGCGCGTAGCATTCTCGCCCACCGGCAGGGAGTGGTGGCGCCGAAGGACTGCGCGGAAGACGGCTCATTCCGCGTTACCTGGGTTGGCATGGATGCGACCTTAGAGACCCCGAGCGGGGAGGCCCATGACGCCTTCCGAGTGCCAGACGGAGGCGTCTTTCTTCCAGAAGGCGGTCAGGTCGTCGTCAGGACTGTTGCACGGGAGCGTGTGTTCAAGTCGGGAGACGTCATTGGCTTGAGTGCGACAGAACTTGCGGAAATATGCTGGAACATCCAGGGAGCTGCCTGGGAACTCCGAACCAGCAGCATCGCGTTTTTCCGGAAAATGGGGCTAAAGATCAATGAGGTAAGTGCGCCGAGCGCGTCACCTGATGCAGACGTTAACGAAGAGAACAGAGGCGAAGATGCCTAACAAAGCCATGGAGCGCGACGGCTGCTTCGCAGCCGCGGCTCATGGCTGGCGTTAGAATTATTAGAAATGAAGAAAACCTGTCCCTGGTGCGGTGAAAGCCTTTCCCTTGCTCGACCCGGTGCATATCGTGCTGATATGAAGTGGAAAGGAATACCTCTATATCCACAGTGGGTTCGCGTCTGTCCTCATTGCAACAAGCGGATTTCGCTGAGTCCAAACAGTAAACGTTGGCTCCTTCTAATGCTTCCTCTTCTTTCTATTCTCTTGTGGAGGTCCTGGACTTTCGGGCACTGGACCAATTGGTTCAAAAATATTGGGTTGATCGACTGGATTGCAGCAATATTGGCCTTTGTCGGAATTGCAATGGATGGTTTAACATCAAGCTACGTTAAAGATGAATAATTCTAACAACGCGCTGAAATGCGTTCCGGCCCGCTGGGCCTCCACCGGACGCACCTATACGGTGCGCCGTTTAGCTCTACGTTAGGCACTGAGAATACGATGAAACCTTCGCTAATGGACCGCATGAAAGCTTTCTTCGCCGCAGACCCCTTCGAGTACTGGTGGGATCATTTTACGGATGAAGAGAAGGAACTTAGGCGCATGGATGTCTGGCAGCTAGCGGCAGTAATTCAAGACGCCGGTCGCCAAGTCGACTCCGAACAAAGGCGTATCGTTGCCGAGCACATGCTCCATGTCCGCTTGGCGCGCATCCAGTCGAAGGCTTCTTGGGGCGCTGGTCTCCTCGGATTTGTTGGCGCGATCATTGGAGCAGCATTATCTGTCACGTTAGCAAGTTTCTTGCGAGGCTAAAGCGGGGGCTGCCCGGCGAGGTTGTAAATGCCTAACAAGTACTTCAAGTGCGTTCCGGGCCTCTGGCCCTCCACCGGACGCGCCTAGCCGGCGCGCCGCTTAAGAATCGCGTTGGGCGTCATTACTTATGGAGAGATCATGGATAGATATCGAACCGCAGGACTAGCCACCAAGATTATTTATGGTACGGCGCTGTTCTTTGTTGGGTTTGTCCCCCTTATGAATGTTCGGTATGCGTGGGTGCTTCTGAAACAAATGCACAGCAACCCAAATGCCATTAACCCTATAATAGCGATCACAATTTTAATAGCGGCCGCTATCGTCACTCCGGTCATCTTGCTGCGCATGTGGAGGTTAATGCGCGGAACACTGACGTTAATCAGCGGCCCTTCCTCTGGATCAACATTAATTATTAGAAGAATAGGAATGGCCTTTATGATATTTGGCGTCGCAATCAACTTCACTGTAATCGTTTCTTTGCTTATCACCCACATAGCGGCAATTTCCTTTATAAGTTCTCAGTTTTCATTTGTATTACCTGTAGGGCTCGGACTATTTGAGCTGTCACGGATAATGGAATTCGAGCGCGCTACTATAGCGTCGTGAAACTGCCTGTGATCGCAGCTACCGCATGCAGTGTACAAGGTCGGCGGTACAACGCGTCCCAGCTTAACCCTGCGAACGATTTCAGGCGATGCGTGCGCGGGAGGCTCCCCGCAGCCCCTCCGACGGACGCGCCTGGCCTGCGCGCCGTTTAGCTTCGTCGTTGGGCATGAAATGCCGTATATGAATTATCCGAATGGTGATGAAGTCCAGCTCGGGGATAAAAAAAACACCGGGACACCCACCACTTTAATCCTGGCCAGACAACGACTTACATACCAACACAAAACACCGGGACACCCACCACTTTAATCCTGGCCAGACAACGACTTACATACCAACACAGCACACAGGGACATCCACGGAGAACGAAGCACCCAACAAAAAGGGCCGGGCTATGCCCGGCCTTTTTACGCAGCCCGCCTGGACGAAACGCCTCAATACAGCCCCCGCTCAAAACCGGCTCAGATAAACCTGCGCTTGGGGCTGGTCTTGGCTGATCCTCAGGTAGATGAAATCCGTCCTGCCGTCCTTGTCGAAATCCCCCATCACCTCGCCGTTCGGTGAGCCGGGCAGGCTCAAGGTAATGCTTCTCGCGTAGCCGCCGTCGCGCTTGCCCATAAGAACCATCGGGTGGGCCGCGCCATGGTATTTGAGTTTGGGCCTATAGCCCTGGTGTACTAGCAGGTCCGGCACGTTGTCGCCGTTGAAGTCGGCGGCGCGAACATCGGCCACGTCCGGAGGGAGCGATAAGATTGGCGGCGACAGGTGAGCCCCACCTTGGGTCAACACCCAGCGCACCTCGTGCCGCGCCGCCGCTCCTTGCGTCATGACGAGAAGGTCCACGGCACGGTCACCGTCGACGTGTGCACCGGACATGACGCGGCGGATGCCGCGAACGGCTTTGCCCAGCACCACGTCGTAAGCCGCGGCGCCGCTGGGGAACAAATGCAACCGCCCCGATCGCCCTTCCGGGATGACGGCATCGGTGCGGCCATCGCGGTTGAAGTCCAGGCGTTGGGGATGGCCGTAGCCTCGGGTATCCCGCGCCATGACGCGCCGCTGTGCGTTGGGATCGATCCGCTTACCGTCGCCGGGAATGAAGCTGTGACCGATCTGGAGAACGGGGATCAGGTCCGCGTGGCCATCGCCGTTGACATCGGATGTGGCGATCCAGGTGATAGGGCGCCGGTAGTAGGTAGGCGCGCCGTAGGTACCCCCGCCCTTGCCGTACAGCACCGTAATGCCGTGGATGGTTCCGGCGGTATCGGCAATGACCAGGTCCGGATGACCGTCTTCGTTGAAATCGGCGGCGGTGATCGGGCCGGCGCCCTCGCCGCCCGTCTGGAAACGGCCCAACGGGAGGGACTGCGCCTTGCTGAAGCGTCCGGAGCCGTCCGATAGCCAAATTTCGACACGCCCCTTGAACGGCGAGTGACGGGTGCGGCACCCGGCCGCGACATCGTCGGCCCCGTCGCTGTTCAGGTCCAGGGCAGCGATGGCGCGGACCTGGGCCGAGCCGCAGAGCGGGAGCGGCGCGGCATCAAACGAAGCGGCACGGCCGATGGCCGGCAGCGCGCCCAACACCGCCACCAACCCCGCGATCATTCTCGCCTGTCGCGAGACCATGGGCTAGCTGCGGCGCTTGCGCTTCGCCCGCCGCTCGCAGGCCGCGCGCAGATGCTCCAGGAACGGCCCCCGCTGCTCGGCGTTCAACATGTCTTTGACGAACTGCGGCGTACCGCCCGTGGTCACCGTGTGGCAGGTGCCGTCCGCGTCTTTCCAGGTGGCGTGCTGCAGCTCCCGGGTCGTCTGGTAGGAGACGGTGGGCAAACTCGGGTTGGGCACTTGGGCGGACTGGATGTGGGTAAGCCACGTGAGGAACGTGCCTTTACGCGCGTCGCTCAGCTTCTTGCCGTCTTGGCTTTCCGGGTAACGTTGATAGGTGGTTTCCGTCCGCACCACCAGGCCGAGCTTGGAGAGCTTTTCGGACATGGCGGCATCAAGCCGGGGGTCGCCGTATATTCCCGGCGTGGCGTAGGTCGCCCAGGAGAAGGGCTTGTCCTTCAGCACCCACAGATCGCTGGTGAGGGTGACATGCTCGTAGGCGGAGTCCCCTTTCTGCCGGCTGGCGAAATCGGCCTTGAGGATATAGTGGGCGGCCTGTTCGCCGTCGATCTTGCGATCCTTGCCGCCAGGTTGGACATCCACGCTGAAGGCTTTGTACTCCAGGGGATGACCGTAGCTGGTCCAGCCGGTGGGGTCCGAAGAGGGACGGGAGAAATCCCAGTGGGGCGTAAACAACCCCATGCGCATCCGGCCACGCGCGAACCTGGCGCTTTTCAGGGTGTGATGATCGCCTCGCCCCCAGATGAGGCTGTAGTGCGGCCCCTGCTCCACCCACAACGTAGCGGCGTGCTTGAAGGTGGACGGATCCTTGCCGAAGGCATCCGCGGGCGGGCGCGCGTTGTGGAGCTCATACCGATACCCCGAGGTCATGTCCGCGGCGGACGCCACGCCGACGGCCGCGAACAGAACGAATACGGCCGAGGCCACCGCGACCCAAGCCTGTTTACCCATGGTTTGCTTCATTGTTTTTCCTCCCTCGACTTCACAGCCGGCGTGCGCGCAAAGCTTGTTCCGCGGCAAACGCCGGCCCGCACTGCCCCCACTAACGCGCCCATGATCGACGGCGACGGTTCGGCGGCAACATGGCCTACACCAGGGTATACGGGGCGTCCGTGATTTTCACGGCAGCCAAAGGCCTGCTCGCGGGAGAAATAAGGGACACCCACAACGTTAAACTCGGCCAGACAACCACTTACATCCCAACGAGGCCGATCCACTTGATCCAGGCTTGTCGACAAGCTAGCCTAAAACTGTGCATCCGTACAGCTTTACCCCGTTCAAGGAGGAACGCCATGACCCGAGCCCGCCGTGAATTGGTCTCCCTGGAGGCCACCCCCTACTACCATTGCATCAGCCGCTGTGTGCGACGCGCCTTTCTGTGTGGTGAGGATCGCTTCACCGGGAAAAGCTTCGAGCACCGGCGCCGTTGGGTCGTGGATCGCATGAAGTCCCTGGCGCGGGTGTTCGCGCTTGATGTGTGCGCCTATGCGGTGATGTCCAATCATTACCACTTGGTGCTCCGCCTTCGCCCGCAACACGCGGACGGATGGAGTGACGACGAGGTGCTCGAACGATGGTCGGCGTTGTTCGGTGGGCCGATGCTGGTAAGGCGCTACCGATCGGGGGAGGTCCTTGGGCGCGCGGAGCGTCAGCGGCTTCAGCGCTATGTGGAGACGTATCGAGCACGTCTTTGCGATCTGAGCTGGTTCATGCGCTGCCTCAATGAGTCCGTTGCTCGGCAGGCCAATGCGGAGGACGGTTGCAAGGGGCGGTTCTGGGAAGGACGGTTCAAGACCCAGGCACTGCTCGATGAAGGCGCGGTGCTCTCCTGCATGGCCTATGTGGATCTCAATCCGATCCGCGCGGGTGTGGCGCGCACGCCCGAGGAATCGGGATTTGCGTCCATCCAGGAGCGGATTCGGGCGTGGAGCGAGGGTCGCTCGGAGCTGGCGCCGTTCAAGGATGAAACGGAGCACGCATCGGATGCGCTGCCGTTCAGTTTTCAAGACTATCTGCAATTGGTGGACTGGTCGGGGCGGGCCGTGCGGGAGGACAAGCGCGGGGCAATCCCGGCGCACCTGCCGCCCATACTGAGCAGGCTGGGTATCCGGCCGGAGGCCTATGTCCGCGCGCTCAGGCGAAGCGACTATCCGTTGCAACGGGCCATTGGCCGAATGGAGGCGATGCGCGACGCCGCGCGGGCTTTGGGGCAGCGGTTTCTAAAGGGCACGAGCGTGGCGGCGTCTTTGCTGGGATAGGGAGGGCGTAACATGCTGATTATATGCAGCAATAGTCATGGATGTCCTGGCTAAGGTACGATGGCTTGATTGCCCTGCTCGACACAGCTGAGGAGCGGATGCATGGCTGGCCTGGACGATCTCCCGACTCTGTTGGACGAGATGGATGCTCAATCCGTGCTGGTCTGCCACGGTGGCTCGTCGTTCACGCATACCGGAGCGCGGGAGCGAGTGCGGTCGATTCTGCGCGATAGGCGGGTCCGCTATTTCTCCGATTACAGCCCCAATCCCACGGTTGAGGACGTAGACCGGGCGACGCGCGTTTTCGCCGACGTAGACCCCGACGCCGTGGTCGCGATCGGCGGCGGTTCGGTGATGGACACGGCCAAGCTGGCCCGGTTTTTCGCGGCCCAGGACGTGGACGCCCGCAGTTACTTCCTGGAACCCGGCCAACCGCCGGTCAAGCCACCCCGCTCCCGCTTGATCTGCGCCCCCACCACGTCTGGTACCGGCAGCGAATCCACTCAGTTCGCCACGCTCTACATCGACAAGCGGAAACATTCCCTGGATCACCCGTGCTGCCTCCCCGACCGCAAGATCCTGGACCCGGACCTGGTCGCATCCCTGCCCATTGAGGTCGCCAGGAACACGGGGCTGGACGCCCTGTGCCACGCGCTGGAGTCATTCTGGTCCAAGCGCGCAACGTCGGAATCGCGGGAGAAGTCGCTGGCCGCCCTCAAGATCATCCTGGCGAACCTTGCCGAGCGGCTGCGGGCACCGACTCCGGACAACGCTTACCGCATGCTGCAGGCGGCCAGCCTGGCCGGGGAAGCCATTCAAGTCGCCCGCACCACGGCATCCCACGCCATCTCCTACCCGCTGACTTCCCTCTACGGCCTGCCCCACGGCTTGGCGGTGGCTTTGACGGTGAGACAACTGCTGGCGTTCAACGAAGATGCCATCGATCCGGCGGTGAAGGCGAAAGCGGTGGAGCGGTTGGGATTGGATGAATTCTCGGACCTGCACCGCAGACTCGCAGACCTGTTCGAGCAGATCGGCGTCAGGACCAGCCTGCGGGCCTATGGGCTGGATACGGATGCCGTGGTCGAGACGCTTCTGCCCTATGTTTCGCCGGAGCGGCTGGGCAACAATCCCAAGCCATTGGATCAGGCGGACATCCGCCGCTTTCTGGAAGGGGTTTCCTGAACACGAAACGCGGGCCGAAACGCGGGGACACCCACAAAACGGGGAAACGCGGGGACACCCACGAAGCGGCCGAAACGCGGGGACACCCACGAAGCAGTGCCAAAGAACGAATGTGGTCGCCGAGCAACCGTATGGGCCAGGGGATCGTTCACCACCAGTCAGCTAAACGCCTAAAACAGCCCAACCGGTCGTTGAGGCCCCAAAACAGAAAAAGGCCGGGCAAGGCCCGGCCTTCTCATCAAATCCGCCTCGGCGGAAATGCTCTCTTACATACGCTCGAACAGCGCGGCGATGCCCTGTCCGCCGCCGATGCACATGGTCACCACGGCGTAACGGCCGCCGACACGCTCCAGCTCGTAGAGGGCCTTGACGGTGAGGTTGGCGCCGGTGGCACCGATGGGGTGGCCGAGGGAGATGCCGCTGCCGTTGGGGTTCACGCGGGCATCGTCCAGATCCAGGTCGCGCACCACGGCCAGCGCCTGGGCGGCGAAGGCTTCGTTGACCTCCCAGACTTCGATGTCGTCCTTGGACACGCCGGTGCGGTCCAGCAGCATCTTCACGGCAGGGACGGGGCCGATGCCCATGTACTTGGGATCCACGGCGGCCACGGTGGCGTCCACCAGACGTGCCATAGGCTTCAAGCCCTGGGCCTTCGCGGCTTCGGCTTCCATCATCACCACGGCGGCGGCGCCGTCGTTCAGCGAGGAGGCGTTGCCGGCGGTCACGGTACCGCCGTCGCGCTTGAACACCGGGCGCATACCGGCAAGGCTTTCCACGGTGATGCCCTTGCGGGGGTTCTCGTCGGTGTCGAACAGCTTGGTTTCTTTCTTGACCCGGATCTCCACGGGCATGATCTGGTCCTTGAAGTAGCCTTTCTCGATCGCGTTGATGGCGCGCTCGTGGCTCTGCACGGCCAGCTTGTCCTGGTCCTCGCGGGAGATGCCCCACTTCTCGGCGATGTTTTCGGCCGTGATGCCCATGTGGCATTTATCGAAGGGATCGGTGAGGGCGCCAACCATGGCATCGACCATGGCGCCGTCGCCCATGCGCTGGCCCCAGCGGGCGCTGGGCAGCCAGTAGGGCGCGCGGGACATGCTGTCGCCGCCGCCGCCCACGACGCAGTCGGCATCGCCCAGGCGGATGTAGCTGGCGGCGGTGACGATGGCCTGCAGGCCGCTGCCGCAGAGGCGGTTCAAGGTGAGCGCGGGGGTGTTGTGGGGAAGGCCCGCGTTCACGGAGGCCACGCGGGAGAGATACATGTCACGGGGCTCGGTGTGAATCACGTTGCCGAACACGGTGTGACCTACGCTTTCCGGGTCCACCTTGGCGCGGCTGACGGCCTCGCGAACGACGGACGCCGCCAGATCGCCGAGGGAAATGTCTTTCAGGCCGCCACCGTAGGTACCGATGGCTGTGCGCGCGCCGCCGACGACGACGACTTCACGATTGTTGCTCATGAAACCTCTCCTTTTCCGGGCCGCCTTCCACTCCCCACGAACGGGGGGCGGCGCTGGCTTTCGGTTGAAAATCGGGGGGGATTCTAGTGGCTAGCGAGAGTGGCTGTCGACTGATGCAGGTCAATGCTTTGACTTAATAGTATAGGACAATAAGCCATTACCTTGATTGGCCGGAGGGGGTCGTTCAAAATAGTGGGCCGTCTGGGGGAGCCCGTATTTTGTTCCACGGCGAACGACCGCGTCTCTCCCGAAGGAGAGTGTCGCGCAAACCGGCGACCGAATCCCCCCTCCATCTCGGGAGACGCTGGATCCCGAACGCGTGCTGTCCGAGAGCACGCCGGGACGGCCCCGACCACGGCTGTCCCGTTCGGAGCCGCTCAGCAGTCCGGGCGACAATCGCAAAACGGTTGCCCCGGCGGGTACACGAAGACCCGACGCCACTGAAACGCCGCCGGGCACTTTTCAACGCCGGGAAACCAGATCCTCTCGGCGAGGCCGCCGCAAGGCGACCCTGATCTGCAGTATCGATTCGGCCAATGGCCGCGTTGCCACACGCCCGCAACGCCTGATCGGCAGGCGGGCAAGGGACCAAAAGTCCCACCGTGTGGCGCCATCAAACGTGAAGGAGGACGAATGACCACCGGACACATCAAGTATCCCGAGAGCGGCGACAAAATCACCGTTGTCGACGGAAAACTCCAAGTCTCAGACAACCCCATCCTCGGCTACGTCGAGGGCGACGGGATCGGTCCGGACATTACCAAGGCCTGCCTTCGCGTGTGGGACGCGGCCGTGGAGAAAGCCTACGGCGGCAAGCGCAAGGTCCACTGGTGCGAGCTGTTCATGGGCGAGAAGGCCGCCGGCATCTACGACGGCAACTATTTCCCCGAGGAAACCAAGGCGGCGCTGGAAGACCTCATCGTCTCCGTCAAGGGCCCGCTGACCACCCCCGTGGGCGGTGGCTTCCGCTCCCTCAACGTGTCCCTGCGCCAGCAGCTGGATCTCTACGCCTGCGTGCGCCCGGTGCGCCACTACCCCGGTGTCCCCTCTCCGCTGAAGAAGCCCGAAGATGTGGACGTGGTGATCTTCCGCGAGAACACCGAGGACGTCTACGCCGGCATCGAATTCCAGTCCGGCAGCGAAGAGAACAAGAAGCTCGCCAAGTTTCTGCGCGAGGACCTCGGCGCCACCTTCTTCGACGAAGCCGGCCTGGGCGTGAAGCCGATCAGTCCGTTCGGTTCCAAGCGCTTGGTGCGCAAGGCGATCCAGTACGCCATCGATCACAATCGCGAGAGCGTGACCCTGGTGCACAAGGGCAACATCATGAAGTTCACCGAGGGCGCCTTCCGCACTTGGGGCTATGAAGTGGCCCGGGAAGAGTTCGGCGAACATACGATCACCGAGGAAGAGCTCTACAGCACCTACGGCGGCAAGCGCCCCGAAGGCAAGATCGTCATCAAGGACCGCATCGCCGACATCATCTTCCAGTTGATGCTGCTGCGGCCCAACGAGTTCGACGTACTCGCCACCATGAACCTCAACGGCGACTACCTCTCCGACGCCTGCGCGGCGGAAGTGGGCGGCATCGGCATCGCCCCGGGCGCCAACATGAGCGACAACGTCGCCGTGTTCGAGGCCACTCACGGCACCGCGCCCAAGTACGCCAACCAGGACAAGGTGAATCCGGGCTCCCTGCTGATTTCCGGCGTGATGATGCTGGAATACATCGGCTGGAAGGAAGCCGCCGACGTGATTACCGCCGCCTACGGCGAAGTGGTCACCAAGGGCATCGTCACCTACGACTTCGCCCGCCAGATCGAAGGCTCCCACGAGGTCGGCACCAGCGGCTTCGCCAACGCCCTGATCGACCAGATCAACGGCGGCCTGGACGTGGAGAAGTACCGTCAGCAGCGCGAGCAGGCCATCCAGGAGGATCGCAAGGAGCGCGAGAAGCGCCGCATCTCGCAGCCCATGGAGGAGATGATCGCCTCCGGCCGCATCCCGCACACCGTGGGTGATCTGATGAACCCCAGCCCCGTGTCCGTGCCGGCGGAAACCACCGTGGAAGACGCCATGCACCTGATGCGGGATCGCGGCATCAGCAGCGTCATGACCCAGCCCGGCGCCGACGGCCGCTGGGGCATCATGACTCAGCGCGACGTGCTGGCACGGATCGTCTCCGCGAACCGCCAGCCCCGCACCGCAAAGGTCGACGAGGTTGCGACCAAGCCGCTGATCACCGTGCCCGTGGACATGTCTCTGCACGACTGCGCCGAGTACATGAGCAACCACAACATCCGCCGCGTGGCGGTGGTGGATCAGAAGCAGGAGCCCATCGGCATCATCTCCGATACCGACATCTTCGCCAGCGTCGAGCAGTTCGGTCTGCC
Source organism: uncultured Gammaproteobacteria bacterium (assembly GCA_963711725.1). Classification (GTDB taxonomy): domain Bacteria; phylum Pseudomonadota; class Gammaproteobacteria; order Nitrococcales; family Aquisalimonadaceae; genus CAVQFO01. Next base: position 44,228 of record CAVQFO010000028.1, read on the forward strand.
GGAGTAAGCGAGCGGTAGAAGACGCCGATCTTCACGAATCGGGGGGATGCGCCACAAGCGCATCCTCCTCCAGGCCGGAGTAGTCAAAAGCCGCTCCGGCCGTTTTTTTGTCCGGCGTCCGCGCTCTAAGATAGGGCTATCAATCCCGCGGCGCGGGAACGGCAAAGGAGGCGACAGTGACCAAATCGACCGACGGCCCCTTGCGGGAAGACATCCGACAGCTGGGCGAACTGCTCGGCGAGACCTTGCGCGAGCAGGGCGGCGCGGAGCTGCTCGAAACGGTGGAGCGCATTCGCAGCCTGGCGAAGGACGCACGCCAGGGTGACGCCCAGGCCGACCGGCAGCTGGACGCGGAGCTCACCGGGCTGCGCGACGACATGATCATGCCCGTGGTCCGGGCTTTCTCCCATTTCCTCAATCTGGCCAACATTGCCGAGCAGCATCACCGCGTGCGCCGCAGCCGTGCCTGGTTGCGCGATCCGGAGTCCCGTCCCCTGCGCGGCTCCCTGGAAGAAGCCTTCGGCCGCCTGGGCGACGACCTCAATCCCGACACCTTGCACCAGGCGGTCTGTGAGCAGCAGATCGGCCTGGTTCTCACGGCCCACCCCACCGAGATCACCCGCCGCACCCTGATCCAGAAACACAACCGGATCGCCGAGCTGCTGGACCTCCAGGACCGGCTGGACCTCACGCCGGACGAACAGGAAGAAAACGCGCTGGGCCTGAAACGGGAGATCACCGCCGCCTGGCACACCGACGAGATCCGCCGCCGCCGCCCCACCCCGGTGGACGAGGCGCGCTGGGGCCTCACCGTGATGGAACAGACCCTGTGGCAAGTCATTCCCCGCTACGCCCGCCGGCTGGACCGCGCCCTGCGCCACGCCACGGGCAAGGGCCTGCCGCTGGACGTCTCGCCCATCCGCTTCGGCTCGTGGATGGGCGGCGACCGCGACGGCAACCCGCGCGTCACCGCCCGGGTAACCCGGGAGGCCTGCCTGCTGGGCCGCTGGATGGCCGCCAGCCTGTATGAACAGGAAGTGGAAAAGCTGATCGGCGAGCTGTCTCTGCAATGCGTGGACGACGATCTGAAGGAACAGGTGGGCGAAGCCTGGGAGCCATACCGCGTTCTCCTGAAACGGGTCCGCGCCCGCCTGCGGATCACCAAACGCTGGGTTGAGGATCGCCTGGAAGGCAAGCGTCCCGCCGAATCCGAGATCTACCTGGACCCGGAGGATCTGCGCAAGCCGCTGATGGACTGCTATCACTCCCTGCACCGCAGCGGCGCCGGCGTGGTGGCAGACGGCCGGCTGTTGGACCTGATCCGCCGGTTGAGCTGCTTCCGCCTGACCCTGATGCGGGTGGATATCCGCCAGGAGGCCGACCGCCACACGGAGGCCCTGGACGCCATCACCCGCTATCTGGAGCTGGGTTCCTACAGCGAGTGGTCCGAGGAACAGCGCCAGGAGTTCCTGGTTCGCGAGCTGAACAACCGCCGGCCACTGATCCCTGCGGAGTTCGAGCCCGAAGAAGACGTGGCCGAGGTGCTGGACACCTTCCGCGTCATGGCCGAGCTGGGCCCGGAATCCCTGGGCGCCTACGTGATCTCCATGGCTTCCGACCCCTCCGATATCCTCGCCGTGGAGCTGCTCCAAAAGGAAATGGGCGTGCAGCACTACCTGCGGGTGGTGCCCCTGTTCGAGACGCTGGCCGACCTCCAGGGGGCCGCCGACACCCTGGAGCGCCTGCTGAGCATCGACTGGTATCGCGAGCATATCCAGGGCCATCAGGAAATCATGATCGGCTACTCGGACTCCGGGAAGGACGCCGGCCATCTGAGCGCCGCCTGGGCCCTGTACCAGGCCCAGGAGCAACTGGTGGCCGTCTGCCGGCGCAACGCCACGCGCCTGACCCTGTTCCACGGCCGGGGCGGCAGCATCGGCCGAGGCGGCGGCCCCACCCATGCCGCCATCCTTTCCCAGCCCCCGGGCTCGGTGAACGGTGCCATCCGGGTCACCGAACAGGGCGAAGTCATCCAGGCGAAGTTCGGCCTGCAGGGCATTGCCCAGCGCAATCTGGAGCTCTACACCACCGCCGTTCTGGAAGCCACCCTGGAACCGCCCCAGAAACCCCAGGACGAGTGGCGCCAGATCATGGACCGGCTCTCCGAGACCGCCAAGAATGCCTATCGAACCCTGGTACGCGACACGCCTGAGTTCGTGGACTACTTCCGGGCCGCCACGCCCGAGCAGGAGATCAGCGGCCTGACCATCGGCAGCCGGCCCGCCCGGCGGCGCCAGGGCGGCGGCATCGAGACCCTGCGCGCGATCCCCTGGATCTTCGGCTGGACCCAGACCCGCCTCCTGCTCCCGGCTTGGCTGGGTGTGGGCGAGGCCATGGACGAAGCCCTGGATGCGGGGCTCGGCGATGAGCTTCGGAAAGATGTTCAACGAGTGGCCGTTCTTCAAGGCTTTCGTGGACATGGTGGAAATGGTGCTGGCCAAGGGCGACCCGGAGGTCGCGGCCCAGTATGATCAACGGCTGGTTCCCCCGGATCTGCAACCGCTGGGCGAGGAGTTGCGGCGCCGCTTCCGCACCACCCAGTCCTCGGTCCTGAAGGTCAGCGGCCACGGCCAACCTCTGGAGGACTTCCCGGTGGTGAGACGCTCCGTGGACGTTCGCAATCCCTACGTGGACCCGCTCAACCGCATTCAGGTGGAGCTGCTGCACCGCGTGCGCCACGGCAAGGAGGAGAACCTGCGCAAGGCGCTGATGGTGTGCATCAACGGCATCGCGGCGGGGATGCGCAATACCGGGTGAGGCATTGAACACGATTCGCGGCGATGAGCGCCGCTCCTACAATAATCCACTGTCGTAGGAGCGGCGCTCCCCGCCGCGAACCCCGAACCAACAACACTCGACCCTTCGGAGCGGTCCCGTGAAAACGTATCAACAGGAATTCATCGACTTCGCCATAGCCAACGACGTACTGCGCTTCGGCGAATTCACGCTCAAATCCGGCCGCGTAAGCCCCTATTTCTTCAACGCCGGGCTGTTCAACACCGGGCGCTCCCTGGCCGAGCTGGGCCGCTTCTATGCCCGCGCCGTGATCGACTCGGGGGTGGAATTCGACATGGTGTTCGGCCCCGCCTACAAGGGCATCCCCCTGGCGGCAAGCCTCGCCATCGCCTTATCCGACAGCCATGGCCGCGACGTGCCCTTCGCCTTCAACCGGAAAGAGGCCAAGGACCACGGCGAGGGCGGCACCATCGTCGGCGCGCCCCTGGCCGGACGGGTCCTGGTGATCGACGATGTCATCTCCGCCGGCACCTCCGTGCGTGAGTCCGCAGGGCTGATCGAGGCCGCCGGCGCGAGGCTGGCGGCGGTAAGCATCGCCCTGGACCGCCAGGAACGCGGCGAGGGCAAAACCTCCGCGGTGCAGGAGGTTGAGCAGCGCTTCGGCATCCCGGTAGTGAGCATCGCCAACCTGGACGCGCTGATCACCTACCTGGAGCGGGCCGGGGAGCGCGACGACGACCTGCGCGCGGTCAGCGACTACCGCGGCCAGTACGGCGCCACGGCCTGAGGCCGAGACCGTGGACGCGGATCTGATCGAGCTGCTGGCCGCCGGCGAGGGCATCGTCTGCGCCGTGGGGGCCGGCGGCAAGAAAACCACCTTGCTGCGGCTGGCCCAGGCCCACGGCGGCCGCTGCGCGGTCACGTCCACCGTGCCCATGACGCCGTTCCCGGACGATTTCCCCGGCGCCCGGGTCATTGCCGAACCGGACGAGCTGGATACGTCGCTGGCCGAGGCCGCCCGCGACCACCGTGTCGTCGGCTACGCCCGACCCTTCGCCAAACCCGGACGCCAAGGCGGCGTGCAGCCCGAGACCGTGGCCCGGTTGCATCGTGATCAGGCCTTCGACACCACGCTGGTGAAAGCGGATGGTGCCCGCATGCGGGGCATCAAGGCGCCAGCCGAACACGAACCGAACCTGCCGCCGGGCACGACCACAGTGTTGTACCTGGTATCGGTCAAGGTCCTTGGCCAGCCATTGAACGCCTCCATTGCCCATCGCCCTGAACTGTTGGCGGGAATCACCGGCGCGGCGGAGCACGAGCCGCTTACCGCCGCGCACCTTGCGAGGCTGTTGACCTCCCCCGCCGGGGCGTCCCAAGGCATCGGCAACGCCCGCCTGATCCCCATCATCAACCAGGCGGACACCCACAACGAACGCCGAAACGCCCGCCTGGTCGCTGAGCAGGCCTTCGCGGGCGGCGCCCCATTCGAACGCGTGGTGATCGCCGCGATGAACGGACCGCGACCGGTGCTGGAGGTTATCGACGCTCGGGAGGCAACGCCATGACCCCCGCGGTCGCCGCCGCAGAGGCCGCCGGAGTCGCCTTCAAGCTGCACCAGTACCGACACGATCCGAACGCCGCCTCCTATGGCCTGGAGGCCGCCGAGGCGCTGGGCGTCGCGCCCGATCGGGTCTTCAAAACCCTGATCGCCCTGTGCGACGAACGCGAGCTGGTGGTCGGCATCGTGCCGGTGGCGGGTTCCCTGGATCTCAAGGCGCTGGCAAAAGCCCATGGCGGGAAGAAGGCCGCGATGGCGCCGATGGACCGCGCCGAGAAGGCCACGGGCTACGTGGCAGGAGGCATCAGCCCGTTGGGCCAGCGCAGGCGCCTCAAGACCGTATTGGACGATTCCGCTCTGAATCACGCCACGATCTTCGTCAGTGCCGGCCGGCGTGGCCTGGAAATCGAGCTGGCGCCAACCGATCTCGTTCGCGTGTGCGGAGCCTTATCGGCACCGATCGGGAGAGCGGCACAATGAGCACTGCTGTTTCGCAAGTCATGAGCCGCAAGGTCGTCAGCGTGGGAATGGACGATACGCTTCAGTCCGTTCGGGCCCTGCTGAGCGATCACCACGTGCACCACATCTTGGTCACCGAGGGCCGAAAACCACTGGGGATCATTTCGGACCGTGACCTGTTGATAGCCATCAGCCCGTACCTGGACACTTTGGCCGAGCGCCCACGGGATCTGGCAACCCTGAACCGGAGGGCACATCAAATAATGACCCGCCGGCCGGTCGTAATCGCACCTGGAGACACCGTGGACAAGGCGGCGTCGCTGATGCTCGAGGCGCAGGTCTCTGCGCTGCCCGTGGTGGATCAGAACGGGGACATCGTGGGGATTGTGACCTGGAGGGACGTCTTGCGCACCATAGCCGGGCCAAGCTGATTTTGCCCGCCGAACCTTTCCAACCGCCCCCTGTCCAACCCGATACGTCGCCAGGCACCCATTGAAGACACTGTGAACTGGGCCCGTTCACGCCCCACCGCCCGGTGGTATAGACTCAATACGAACCCAAGCCGTTACGTGCGCTTCGATCCGCGTATCCCGAACCCGATTCCGGCAAACCGCGATTCCAATCCATGAGACAGCGACATCTCCTGCCCATCCTGCCACTCGCCATGATCCTCGCGGCGGCGCCCGCACAGGCACGCCTCTACAAATGGACCGACGACCAGGGCAAGGTGCACTACAGCGATCAGGTGCCTCCCGAAACGGTGCGCAAGGAACACGAAGTCCTCAATAACGAAGGTCAGACCGTCGAGAAGGTCGAGCGCGCCAAGACCAAGGCCGAGCTCAAGGCGGAGGAAGAAGCCAAGGCCAAGGCGGATGCCAAAAAGAAGAAGGAAGAGGCAGCCCGCAAGAAGCAGGAGGAGTACGACCGCACGCTGCTGCTCACCTTCACCAGCCTGAACGACATGAAACGCGCCCGGGATGAGCGGATTGCGACCATTGAATCAAACATCGGGGTCATCGGCAGCCGCATCGACACCCAGGAAAACAAGATCGACGGCCTCCAAAAACGCGCCGCGCGGGCCGAACGCAGCGGCCACGGGGCGCCCGACGACATCTACAACCAGATCGACACCCTGAAGAAGCAGATCGCCGACAACCAGAGCCGCATCAAGGAACTCAAGGCCCAGGAAGATGACATCAAGGACAAGTTCGCCAAAGACATGGAGCGGTTCAAGGAGCTGAAGGCGAAGCAGCGGGCGGCGCAGTAGAAAGCCAGACTCACTCGTTTGGCCCTTCAGTATGCAGGAGTGAGGTTAGCGCAGCGTCCCACCCACCAATCCGGCGAAGCCACAAATCCTCGTCGGATTACGCTTCGCTATCCGGCTTGAATCGCTTCCCCGTCAGCGCCGCTTGATCAACGTCCCCACGCCCTGATCCGTGAACAGCTCCAGCAGCACGGCATGGGTTACGCGGCCATCGATGATGTGGGCCGTTTGCACGCCGCCCTGCACGGCCTCCAGGGCGCAGCGTATCTTGGGCAGCATACCGCCGTGGATCGTGCCGTCGTCGATCAGGGCCTGTACGCGGGCTGCGTCCAGGCCGGTGAGCAGGTTGTCGTCCTTGTCCAACAGACCGCGGGTGTTGGTCAGCAGAATCAGCTTCTCGGCCTTGAGCACTTCCGCCAGCTTGCCGGCCACCAGGTCGGCGTTGATGTTGTAAGCCCGGCCGTCGTCGCCCACGCCGATGGGTGCAATCACCGGGATGAACTCGTCGGCGTCCAACATCTTCACGACCGAGGGATCGATGGCCTGCACCTCGCCCACGTGGCCGAGGTCGATCAGCTCCGGGGCGTCGGCCGTCTCGCCTTTTTGGGAGATCTTCAACTGGCGGGCCCGGATCAGGCCGCCGTCCTTGCCGGTCAGCCCCACGGCGCGGCCGCCCTGGCTGTTGATGAGGTTGACGATTTCCTTGTTGACCAGGCCGCCCAGGACCATCTCCACCACGTCCATGGTCTCGGCGTCGGTCACGCGCATGCCTTCCACGAAGCGGCTTTCCTTGCCGATGCGCTCCAGCAGCTTGCCGATCTGGGGGCCGCCGCCGTGGACCACCACGGGATTGAAACCCACCAGTTTCATGAGCACGATGTCGCGAGCAAAGCTGCGCTTCAGCTCCTCGTCCACCATGGCATTGCCGCCGAACTTCACCACCAGCGTTTTGCCGTGGAAGCGCTTAATGTAGGGCAGCGCTTCGGTCAGGATGTGGGCGACGTCGGCGGGGGTAAAGCTGGAGCGTTCTGTCATTCGTCGATTCCGTTGAGAAACTCAGAAACTGAGCTTGATTCCGGGCTTGGCGGCCTGGAGCAGATCCCGGAACTGGGCCTTGATGCGCTCGATGGCCTCCTCTGAATCCGCCTCGAAGCGCAGTACCAGGCAGGGGGTGGTATTGGACGCGCGGACCAGGCCCCAACCATCGGGAAAGTCCACCCGCAGGCCGTCGATGGTGGAGGTGCGCGCATCCTCGAAGTGGGCCTTCTGCACCAGGGCCTGGATCACTTCGGGCGGCTCGCCTTCCTGGAGATCCACTTTGATCTCCGGTGTGCTCACCGACTCCGGCAGCTCTGCGAACACCTCCTGAGAGGTCCGGTCCTCCAGAGACAGGATCTCCAGCAGGCGGGCTGCGGTATAGATGCCGTCGTCGAAACCGTCCCAGCGGTCGTTGAAGAAGATGTGGCCGCTCATTTCCCCGGCCAGCGGAGCGCCGCTCTCCTTGAGCTTGGCCTTGATCAGGGAGTGACCCGTCTTCCACATCACGGGGATGCCGGCGTTGTCGCTGATGACCTCCGCCAGATGGGCCGAGCATTTGACGTCGAAGATGATGTCCGAACCCGGGCTGCGGGCGAGGATATCCCTGGCGTAGAGCATCATCTGCCGATCGGGCCAGATGATTTTGCCGGTGGAATCCACCACGCCCAGGCGGTCGCCGTCGCCGTCGAAGGCGAGGCCGATGTCCGCTTCCTGCATCCGCACCAGGCTGATTAGCGCGGCCAGGTTGTCCGGGTCGCTGGGGTCCGGGTGATGGTTGGGGAAATGCCCGTCCACCTCGCAGAACAGTTCCTCCACCTCGCAGCCCAGCGAGCGCAGGACCTGGGGCGCGGCCTCGCCGGCCACGCCGTTGCCGCAGTCCACCACGACCTTCAGCGGCCGATGCATGGTGATATCCGAGGCGATGCGTTCGATATAGTCCGGCAGCACATCCTCTCGGCGCACACTGCCCTCGCCGTCGATGAGATCGCCTCGCTCCACCCGTGTGCCCAGGGCGCGGATGGCCTCGCCGGACAGGGTCTCGCCGCCCAGCATGATCTTGAAGCCGTTGTAGTCCGGCGGATTGTGGCTGCCGGTAATCTCCACGCCCGAGCCTGTCTCCAGGTGGTAGGTGGAAAAGTACATAACCGGCGTGGGCACCCGGCCGATGTCGATCACGTCGCGGCCGGTGGAAACCAGCCCCTCGATCAAGGCCTCGGCCAGTTCCGGGCTGGACATCCGGCCATCGCGGCCCACCACCAGCTCATGCACGCCCCTGGCCGCCGCCTCGCTGCCGATGGCGCGCCCCAGGGTGCGGGCCACCTCGGCGGACAGGGTTTTCCCAACCACGCCGCGCACGTCGTAGGCACGAAGGATGGTCGGGTCCAGCCGCGCCTCGGCGGGCCGTTGCGCGCGGGCCGGCGCCTCTGCGGGCGCGGCCGTTGATCTATTCGGCTGCTCGTGGTTCGTCATGCTCTCCGGGGGCTCCTCGTGGACTTCCAGGCCGCTCAGGATGTCCGGTGATTCCACATCCTCAACCGGGGCTGCACGAGCCGGCGCCGCGGCGGGACCGGATATCATCTCGCCCAGGTCCCGAGCGGCCCGCAATGCGGTGCCCAAGGCGGGACGCATTTCCGGCAGGTGCATCGGGTACTCGAGTTGGAGGCCGCCATCACGCAAATCAACCAGAACCCTCGCCAGCAAGCCGCCATCATGCTTCGCCGCCCGCTGAACGAGAGCCAGGGCACCGAACACCACCACGGCAAGCACCGCCAAGGCCACCAGCAGGATGATGCCGAAGGTCGCCGGCGACAGCCCCGCCAGCGCTCCGGGCGGCGCCGGTGCCACGTACTGCAGGGCGAAGCGGGAGTGGTCGATGTTCATGGAGCGGACCTGGGCGCCGGCGCCGTCACGCCCTTGCTCCATGACCACCGCCTGCGGGTTGCCGGGGATCTGCTGCACCAGTTCCAGGCGGGCATCGTCGGGAAGAGGGACCTTCAGGACGTCGGCCAGCCACGCGGGCGGATAGGACACCACCAGGGCCCCCAAGGCCTTGCCGTCTGCGGTCCGCACCGGCGCCACCATATTCACGCTGGCTTCCGGCTGGCCCAGCATGTGGACTTCGGCGGGCTGGGGCTTGCCGCTGGCGGCGGCCTTGTGAAGCATGTCCAGCAGGGCGTAGCCGATGGGAGGCTTGGCGGAGAGATCGGGCTCGCGCAAATCGGCGGGGGCCAGCAGGACCCTGAGGGCGCCTGGGAACACTTCCAACGCCGACTGGGCGGCATCGGCCATTTTGTTTTCATCGCCCGAACTCAGGGCTGAAACCACCTCGGGACGCCGGCTGACCTGCTCCAATCGGGCATAGGCCTGATCCAGCCGTCCGGACAGGCCGGCGGCCAGGGCATGGGAGGTCAGCTCCGCCTGCCGGCGGGCCGCGTCGTCGCGTTGTTGGAGCCCGCCCAGCAAGGCCGCATACATGGCGGCGGCGGTGACCACCGCAGCGATGACGAAGACGATGGCCGCGTAGTGCAGGACGCCCAGCCGCATGGGCTGACGCGGCATCGTTACCCCCGAACCGAGGTCGTCAGCCGCAGTTTTCGCCTTCCCCTTCCCCTTGAGGCCCGGCATCTTCATCCGCGTGAACTCCTTTGCCTGCAGGACCGGTTGACCGGCGACGATATCTTGTACGTGTGCTGGCTCCCGGCTTACAGCCAAGAGCGGAGCCAGACGCAGTGGGTCGCGCCTTGCCGAAAACGCCGACGGCGCCTCATCCCCTTTTTCTTACCTAGTGCCGGCCCGAGTGCCCGAAACCTCCGGCACCGCGCTTGGTTGCTTCGAAATCATCCACAATGTCGAACTCGGCCCGCACCACCGGTACGAACACCAACTGCGCAATGCGCTCACCCGGCTCGATCGTAAACGTGCTCTCGCCCCGGTTCCAACAGGACACGAACAACTGGCCCTGGTAATCGGAATCGATCAGCCCCACCAGATTGCCCAACACGATTCCGTGCTTATGGCCCAGGCCGGAACGGGGCAGAATCACCGCCGCCAGCGAGGGATCGCCGATATGGATCGCCATTCCCGTGGGAATCAGCAGGGTCTGTCCGGGCTCCAATGTAGTGGACTCATCGACGCAGGCCCGCAGGTCGATACCCGCCGATCCGTCCGTGGCATAACCCGGCAGAGGAAATTCATCCTCGAGCCGAGGGTCAAGAATCCTCAGTTTTATTCTTTTCATAATAGCGTTGCGCAATCAGATCGACGAGTTGAGCCGCCAGGGCGGCCTTCGATTGTTGTGGCAGGCTGCTGGAACCGCCCTCCCAGCTCACTTCCAGGGCATTTTCCTCGCGGTCAAAGCCGCCTTCGGGACGGCCCACCCAATTGGCGGCAATCATATCAAGTCCCTTGCCCCGGCGCTTTTCATCCGCGTGTTCCGCCAGCCGGTGGGTCTCGGCGGCAAACCCCACGGTAAACGGGCCGTTCTCCAGGGCCGCCACCTCCCGCAGGATATCCGGGTTGCGCACCAGCTCCACCTGCATGCGCTCCTCAGCCTTCTTGATCTTTTCAGCCGGCACGGTGGACGGCCGGTAGTCGGCCACCGCCGCCGTGGCGACAAAGATGTCCGCCTTGCGCGCCCGTGCCATGACCTGTTCGTGCATCTCGCGGGCGGACTCCACGTCCACCCGTTCAACCCTGTGAGGCGTGGCCACGGCCGACGGGCCGCAGACCACCGTCACCTCGGCACCGGCACGGGCCGCTGCGGCGGCCACCGCCATGCCCATCTTGCCGGAGCTGCGGTTGCTGATGTAGCGCACCGGATCCAGGTCCTCCCGGGTGGGCCCGGCGGTGATGAGCACTTTCACGCCCTTGAGCACGGGGTCGCCGAAGCTCTCCAGCGCCGCCTCGACGATCTCGGGCACCTCCACCATCCGGCCAGCCCCCATCTCGCCGCAGGCCTGGCTGCCCTCACCGGGGCCCAACAACGCGACGCCGCGTTGCTCCAGCAGCCGGGCGTTGGCCTGCGTGGCGGAGTTCGCCCACATGACCCGATTCATGGCGGGCGCCAGCATCACCGGCGCCTCGGTGGCGAGACACAGTGTGGAAAGCAGATCGTCGGCCATGCCGGCGGCCAAGCGTGCCATGAAGTCGGCGCTGGCCGGCGCGACCAGTACCAGCTCCGCCCAGCGCGCCAGTTCGATATGCCCCATCCCGGCCTCGGCCTCCGGGTCCAGCAGGCTGGTATGAACGGGATTGCCGGACACGGCTTGAAAGGTCAGGGGAGTGACGAATTCACGGGCGCCGGCCGTCATCACCACGCGCACCTCCACCGGGTGGTCCAGCAGCCGGCGGACCAGCTCGGCGGACTTGTAGGCGGCGATACCCCCGGTGACACCGAGGACGATCCTGCGTTTGCCTTCAGTGGACATCACACGCACCCGTTCGATTGACCCGAAAAGGGTACCGGAAAGCCGCAACCCGCAAAAGCGGCAGCATCCGCCCGAGTATGGTAAAACCACGGGACGCCGACCCGGCTCCCGAAAAGGAATTCACGCGAAGCAAAGACCAGGAGGGTCCCCAAATGGCCATAACGGACTGGCCCGAATCCGAACGCCCCCGCGAACGCCTGCTCAATCTGGGTGCCGGCGCCCTGAGCGACGCCGAGCTGCTGGCGATTTTTCTGCGCACCGGCCTGCCCGGGAAAAGCGCCGTGGAGTTGGCGCGGGAGCTCCTGCAGCGCTTTGGCGGCCTGAGGGCCATGCTGGGCGCCAAGCCGCCGGGAATTCTGCCGGCAGCCGGGCCTGGGCGACGCCAAGTTCGTGCAACTGCAGGCCACCGTGGAAATGGCCCGGCGACATATGCAGGAACGGCTGCAGCGCGGCGACGCGCTCACCAGCCCGGCCGATACCCGCCGCTTCCTGACCGCCCGCCTGCGCGACTATGCCCACGAAGTCTTCGCCTGCCTGTTCCTGGACAACCGGCACCGGGTGATCAAGTTCGAGGAGCTGTTTCGCGGTACCATCGACGCGGCCAGCGTCTATCCCCGTGAGGTGGTGAAACAGGCCCTGGCCTGCAACGCAGCGGCGGTGATCCTGGCCCACAACCACCCATCCGGGGTAGCCGAACCCAGCACCGCCGACCGCAGCCTCACCCGCCGGCTGATGGACGCACTGGCCCTGGTGGACGTGCGGCTGCTGGATCACTTCGTGGTGGGCGACGGCGAACCGGTGTCGTTCGCCGAACGCGGCCTGATCTGATTTCGCAACGGGAGATCCCGTCATGCGCAGCATTGACGACAACCAAGGCCAAACCTGGGACGTTGCCGTGGGACGCGAATCCTACGGCATGCAGGTGCTGCTGTTCTTCCCCCGGGGAGGCGGCGGCATCCGCAAGGCCCTGATGCGCTCGGACACGCGGCTGGACGCCCAACGGGAGATGGACGAATCCACCGACGCCGAGTTGCTGGAGCGTCTGGACGTATCCACACCGTGGGAGGAGACCACAGCGCCGCGGTAAGTTAGGGATTCGCGGCGATGAGCGCCGCTCCTACATCTATTTCGCGCCCTGTAGGAGCGGCGCTCATCGCCGCGAACAACCGGCTCACGCTCCCGCGGCACGACCGCTCCTACAAAAAAACGGCCCCTGCCGGGGCCGTTCTTCGATCTCGCCGAATCCTGAAGCGATCAGGCCGCCATGGCCGTCCGCAGCTTCTTGATGGCGTTCTTTTCCAACTGACGCACGCGCTCGGCGGAAACATGATAGTGATCCGCCAAGTCCTGCAGCGTGGTTTTCTGCTCGGCCAGCCAGCGGCGCTGGACGATGTCGCGGCTGCGTTCGTCCAGTTGGCTCAGGGCCTCCTGCAGCGCCTGATGCTGATGGGCCTGCCAATCGCCCTGCTCCGCCTCCTCGGCGGGATCGCGGCGCCCATCCTGCAGATAGGCGGCGGGCGAGCGCACGATGTTGTCGTCGTCGTCCGTCTCCGGCTGCGGGTCGAATGCCACGTCATGGCCGCTGAGCCTGGATTCCATCTCGAGGACGGTTTCCGGCTTCACGCCCAAATCTTCCGCGACATTGCGCACTTCATCGTAATTCAACCAGCCCAAGCGCTTCTTCGAGCTGCGCAAGTTGAAGAACAGCTTGCGCTGGGCCTTGGTGGTGGCCACCTTGACGATGCGCCAGTTGCGAAGAATGAATTCGTGGATCTCCGCCCGGATCCAGTGCACGGCGAACGACACCAAGCGCACTTTGACTTCCGGATCGAAGCGTTTCACAGCCTTCATCAGGCCGATATTGCCTTCCTGGATCAGATCGGCCAGCGGCAGGCCGTAGCCCGAATAACCGCGGGCGATATGAACCACGAAGCGCAGATGGGACAAAACAAGATGCCGGGCTGCGGTCAGATCGTTCTGCTCCCGGTAACGGACGGCGAGATCATGCTCTTCGTCCGAACTGAGCATCGGAATCCGATTCGCGGCCTGGATGTAAGCCTCTTCGCTGCCAGCTTTGAGGGGCAGCTGATGTACCTTCGTGCTTAGTGCGGTACCCATGGTCCTTGTAACCCCCCTTGATGCGAGTCCTTCAACTACTAAGGATAGCAAGTCGTTGGACTGTTGCCGCCCCCAAAGGTTCAGACGGGGGCTAGTCGTGAAAGACTCGCATGGGGGCACGATAAACCTGTTTCAAGGCTTCCAGGTTGACTCCGATCAACTGGGCTCAAGCGCCGCCAGATGGCGCCCCACGGCCATCCAGGAGCCGATCAGCCCGAGCAGAGCGCCGCTCAGAAGAAGCAGGGACAATCCGGAAATGCCCAGGCCCTGAACGCCAAGGGAGTTCCCGTAAAGAGCGGACAGCCGGTCCAGCGGCCCATCGAGAACAAGACGGGCAATTTCGATGAGCAGGGCCGCCATCAAGGCGCCCACGGCTCCGTACCACAACCCTTCGTACAGAAAGGGCCGCCGTACAAAACTGTCGGTGGCACCGATCAATTTGCTGATCACGATCTCGTCGCGGCGGTTTTCGATATCCAGGCGGATGGTGTTGCCCACCACCAGCATCACCGCCCCCGCCAGCAGCAGGGCCACCACCCACACGCCGCGCTCCACCAGCCGCATGATGCTGTGCAGGCGTTTCACCCACTGCATATCCAGGCGCGCGGTTTCCACCGCGGGCAAGGCCCGCAGCTCGTCGGCGAGCTTTTCCAGGGCGCCGGGCGCCTGCCCGCCCACGGGGTCGACGATCAGCACCGGCGGCAGGGGGTTTTCGTCCAGCAGTTGCAGCGCCTCGGTGAAACCCGAGCTGCGCTTGAATTCGTCCAGCGCCTGTTCCGGAGTCACCACCCGCACGTTGCTCACCCCGGGACGCTGTCCGATCTCGCGGGCCATCTGCTGATACTGGGAAGCGCTCGTATCGCGCTTGAGGAACAATGACAACTGAGCACCGCTTTGCCACTGCCCCGTCACCGTCTGCACGTTCGCCAGCAGCAGAAAGAAGGCAGAGGGCAGCGCCAGGGCGATGCCGATCACCGCGGCCGTCATGAGACCCGCAGCGCGGTTGCGGGCCAATCGGCCCAGCGCGCCCACCAGGGCGCGGCCGTGATCGCCCAACCAGGCCGAAACCCCGCCGTGAGACCCGCGGCGCCTGGCAGGAGGCCGGCCGGTTGCGGCTGCCTTGGGTTCGGAATGACGCAGGGAACCTCCGGGGCGCCGATGCTCAGCCATGGATATCGCCCCCCTGCATGGCCCCGCCGCGCAAAGAGACCATGCGATGGCCCAGCCGGCTGATCAAGGCGAGGTCGTGGCTTGCGATCATCACCGTCACGCCCACCTGATTGAACTGACCGAACAAGCGCATGATCTCCTCGGACAACTCCGGATCGAGATTACCCGTGGGTTCGTCGGCCAGCAGGATCGGCGGCCGCGTGACCACCGCGCGGGCAATACCCACCCGCTGCTGCTCACCGCCGGACAAGGTGATGGGATAGGCCCGCTCCTTGTCCAGCAACCCGACCTTGTCTAGCGCGGCCCTGACCCGCCGGCCGATCTCGCGGTGGGGCAGGCCGTTGATCACCAGCGGCAGCGCCACGTTGTCGTAGACGGGGCGGTCGTAGAGCAGGCGGTGGTCCTGGAAGATCATGCCGATGCGCCGGCGCAGGTGGGGAATACGCCCCTTGCGCAGGCGCGAGAGATTGATGCCCGCCACCACGATCTGGCCGCGGGTCGGCCGTTCCAGCAGGGGAATCAGCTTCAGCAAGGTGCTCTTGCCGGCGCCGGAATGGCCGGTGAGAAACACCATTTCGCCCTGCTCCACGGACAAGGTTACGCCGCGCAGCGCCTCGTGGCCGCCGGGATACTGTTTACTGACGTTGTCGAATTCAATCACCCGGGACGCGCTCCGTTCACTCCGCCGCCGCTTCGTCTTCGGAGCCGACCAGCAGCGCGTCCACGAACTCCTCGGCGTGGAATTCCCGCAGGTCTTCAACGCCTTCGCCCACGCCGATGTAGCGGATGGGCAAACCCAGCTCGTGGGCAATGGCGAAGATCACCCCGCCCTTGGCCGTGCCGTCCAGCTTGGTGAGAATCAGGCCGTCCAGGTGCACCGCTTCGTTGAACGTCCGCGCCTGGGACAGGGCGTTCTGCCCCGTGCTGGCGTCCAGCACCAGCAAGGTTTCGTGGGGTGCCGTTTCATCGACCTTGCCCATCACCCGCTTGACCTTCTTCAGCTCCTCCATGAGGTTGCTCTGGGTGTGCAGGCGGCCGGCGGTGTCGGCGATCAGCACCCCGGCACCCCGGGAGCGGGCTGCCTGCAGGGCGTCGAAGATCACCGAAGCGGAATCGGCGCCGGTGTGCTGGGCGATTACCGGCGCGCCGATACGCTCGCCCCAGCGCTGAAGCTGTTCCACCGCGGCAGCGCGGAACGTATCCCCGGCGGCCAGCACCACGGAGTGCCCCTGGCCGCGCAGGCGCGCCGCCAGTTTGCCGATGGTGGTGGTCTTGCCCACGCCGTTTACGCCTGCCACCAGCACGGCGTAGGGCGTTTTGGAGGTATCCACCTTGAAAGGCCGCTCGCAGGGCGCGAGGATTTCAAGCATGTCCGCGCGCATGGCGCCGATCAAGGCCTGCACATCGGCCAGTTCCTTGCGAGCCACTCGGCGGGTGATTCCGCCGATGATGCGGCCGGTGGCCTCCACGCCCACATCGGCCATCAACAGGCGGGTCTCGAGTTCCTCGAGCACCTCGTCGTCGATGGTCTTCTTGCCGAGAAAGGCCGTGGCCAGTCCTTCGGTCAGGCCCCGGCGGGTGCGGCCAAGACGGTCGCGAAGACGCCCGAACAGGCCCTTCTTGTCGGCATCGGCGCCTGCCGGCTCCGCACCGCCCGCGTCTTTCGATTTCCTTTTGAACCCAAGCATCAGGAGAGAATCTCTTTAAGAGGCCATATCAATAGGCTCTGAGTCGGTCGTCGCGTATCGTATCATCCTCGGTCCAGCGAGTTGTGAGGAGCAATTCCATGCGAAGGCTAAGCCGCCTTGCCGCCATCCTTTGCCTGGTTGTGAGCGCGGGCGCCGCAGCCCAGTCACTGCCGGGCATCCACCAATATACCCTGGACAACGGCCTGAAGCTGATCGTGCGCGAGGATCACCGCGCACCGGTGGTGGTCTCCCAGGTTTGGTACCGCATTGGCTCCAGCTACGAACCGGAAGGCCTCACGGGCATCTCCCACGTGCTGGAACACATGATGTTCAAGGGTACCGACAAGCATCCGGCCGGTGAGTTCTCGCAGATTATCGCCCGCAACGGCGGCCGGGAAAACGCTTTCACCAGCAAGGACTACACAGCCTATTTCCAGCAACTGGCCAGCGACCGCCTGGAGATCTCCTTCAAGCTGGAATCCGACCGCATGGCCAACCTGAAACTGCAGGAGGCGGACTTCCAGAAGGAGCGCAAGGTGGTGATGGAGGAGCGGCGCATGCGGGTGGCCGACAACCCCATCAGCCGGCTCTATGAGCAATTCCTGGCCACGGCCTGGATCACCAACCCCTACCGCCATCCGCCCATCGGATGGGTGGATGACCTCAAGAGCCTCAAGCTGTCCCAGTTGGAGACCTGGTATCGGGATTGGTATGCACCGAACAACGCCGTGCTGGTGGTCGCCGGCGATGTCCAGCCGGACAAGGTCCTGGCTCTGGCGAAACGGTACTTCGGCCCCGTTCCGGCCCGACACGTGGACCGCCCGCCGGCCAACCCGCGGGTGGAACCCCTGGGCGAACGGCGCATCGAGGCGGACCTGCCGGCGGGCACGCCCTTTGTGGTTCTGGGCTATCAGGTACCCTCGGAAGCCACGGCCAAGGTCCGCTGGGAACCACCGGCCCTGGCCGTGCTGGCCTGGATACTCGACGGCGGTGACAGCGCGCGGCTTTCGCGGGAACTGGTGCGGGGTAGACAGGTCGCTGCCGCCGTCGACGCCTCATACGACCCGGTGGAGCGGTTGGATACCTTGTTCACCCTGGATGGCCGGCCGGCGGAGAACGCGTCCGCCGCCGACCTGGAGAAGGCCCTGCGGGAGCAGGTCGGCAGGATCCGCGAGCAGGGGGTCAGCGCCGAGGAGGTGAAGCGCGCCCAGACCCAGATCGTCGCCGACCACCTATACCAGCTGGATTCGATTTTCTACCAGGCCATGCAGATCGGCATGCTGGAGACCACCGGCATCGGCGTGGACGCCCTCAAGGACTATGAGCAGCGCGTACGGGCCGTCACTCCGGAGCAGGTCCAGGCTGTGGCCCGGAAATACCTTACCAACAAGCGCCTGACCGTGGGCGTGCTGCACCCGACCAAGACCGCCGGAGGCGACAAGTCATGAGGCAGGTGACTCGAGCAGCCATCCTCCTACTCGCCCTGGGCTTCGCCGGAGCCTCCCAGGCCACCCCCCGTATCCAGCACTGGAAGACGGACAACGGCGCGGCGGTGTATTTCGTGCCCACCCATGACCTGCCGATCGTCGACATTCGAATCCTGTTTGACGCCGGCAGCGCCCGGGAAGGCTCCCGCCACGGCCTGGCCGCACTGACCAACGGCCTGCTGGCCGACGGCGCCGGAGGCCTGGACGCCACCACCCTCGCGCAACGCTTCGAGGACCACGGCGCGCGCTTCTCCTCGGACAGCGGTCGGGACAGTGCTCAACTCAGCCTGCGTTCGCTGAGCCGGGCCGAGGCCCTGCAGCCGGCCATCGACAACCTGGCGCTGATCCTGGGCAAGCCGGATTTCCCCGAGCAGGCGTTCAAACGCGAACTGGCGCGGATGCAGGTGGGCCTGAACGCCCGCGAGAAGGATCCCGGCTCGCTGGCCACCGAGGCCTTCTACAAGGCCTTGTACGGCGACCATCCTTATGCCGGGCCGCCCCATGGCACCCGCGAGAGCCTGGCGGCCATGAAACCGGCCATGGTCACGGCGTTCTACGCCCGCTACTACGTGGCCCATAACGCCACCATCGCCATCGTCGGCGACCTGGACCGGGATCACGCCCGGGCCATAGCCGCGCAGCTGACCGCTTCACTCACGTCCGGCACCGCTCCCCCTCCACTGCCGAGCGTGCCGCCGCTTACCGAGGCCACCACGGTGCGGGTGAAATTCGATTCCCAGCAGAGCCACATCATGATCGGCCAGCCGGTGGTGGCCCGGGGCGGCGAGGATTACTTCGCTCTTTACGTGGGCAATCACGTGCTGGGCGGCAGCGGCCTGGTGTCCATGCTGGCCGACCGCATGCGCGAGCAACGGGGCCTGTCCTACAGCAGCTACAGCGCGATTGTCCCCATGGCCCACAAGGGGCCTTTCGAAATCGTCAGCCAAGTGGTGCATACGCGAACCGACGAAGCGGTGGGGGTCCTCACCGACGCCTTGCAGGATCTGCGCGACAACGGCCCGGACCCGGAACGGCTGAAGGCCGCCAAGGAAAACATCACCGGCAGCTTTCCGCTGAATCTGGACAGCAACCACGACATCGTCTCCTACATCGCCATGATCGGCTTCTATCACCTGCCGCTGGATTACCTGGAACGCTTCCGCGACCGCGTTTCGGAGGTCACCGAGCGTGACGTCCACAACGCCTTCCGCAAGCATCTGGATCCGGACCATATGGTGACTGTGATCGTGGGCCCCGAAGAGTAATGGCCGGGCGCGGCGGCAATCAGTTCCGCATTATCGCCGGCGAATGGAAGGGCCGGCGGCTGCGCTTCGCTCCGGTGGAGGGCCTGCGCCCCACCACCGACCGCACCCGGGAAACACTGTTCAACTGGCTGCAGGGCAGAATGGAGGGTGCCCGTTGCCTGGACCTGTTCGCCGGCAGCGGAGCGCTGAGCTTCGAAGCACTGTCCCGGGGCGCCGCCCGGGCGGTGGCCGTGGACCGGTCGACCCCCGTGATACGGGCCCTGAGGGAGAACGCCCAGGCGCTTGGGGCGGGCGATCGTTTCCGAGCTATACAATCGGACGCGCTGGCCTTTCTGCGCGGTCGGGCCGAACCCGCGGACATCGTCTTCCTTGATCCGCCCTTCCGGTCCGCTATCATCGGAGACAGCTGCCGCCTGCTGGAACAGCACGGCTGGCTCGCGCATGGCGCCCTGATTTACCTGGAGGCGCCCGTCAACCGCGACGAAGAGCAGTTGCCGGACGGCTGGGAAGTGCTTCGCAGCCGCACCGCCGGCCAAGTGGATTACCGCCTGGTCGCGGCCGCTTCGGCGGAAAATCCTGAGACAGCCGAATAAGGAAGGGTACATGGGTGTCATTGCGATCTACCCCGGGACCTTCGATCCCATCACCAACGGCCACTCCGATCTCGTGGAGCGGGCGGCCCACCTCTTCGACGAATTGATCGTGGCTGTGGCGGCCTACCCCAGCCCTTCCAAAAAACCCGCCTTCACGGTGGAGGAGCGCCTCGCCCTGTGCAACGAGGCCCTGGGCCACATCGACAACGTCAAGGTGGTCTCCTTCAACACGCTGCTCGCCCACTTCGTCAAGGAGCGCGGAGCCCAGGTCATCCTGCGCGGGCTGCGGGCCGTCTCGGACTTCGAATACGAATTTCAGCTGGCCAGCATGAACCGCCAGTTGGTGGAGGATGTGGAAACCATGTTCCTCACGCCCTCCGAACAATATGCCTACATCTCTTCCAGCCTGGTGCGCGAAGTCTCCGCCCTGGGCGGCGATGTCAGCCGCTTCGTGCACCCGGCGGTGGGCAAGGCGCTCGCCGAGCGCTCGAAGCGCTGAACCGGCGCAAGCTGCCGACGCGATGATCTCGACCCGGCGCATTCACCCTGCCTTGAAGCGGCTCGCCCTGGCGCTGTGCCTGTGGGCCGTGGCGGCCGCGGGCGCGGCCGCCCAAGCGAATCCGCCCGCCTCCGCCGTGGCCAGCGCCCACCCCCTGGCGACCCGGGCCGGCCTGGAAATCCTCGGACAAGGCGGCAATGCCTTCGATGCCGCCGTGGCCGTCAGCGCCGCCCTGGCGGTGGTGGAACCCTACAGCTCGGGCCTTGGCGGCGGCGGCTTCTGGCTGCTGCATCGGCAAAACGACGGCCTGGACGTGATGATCGACGGGCGGGAGATGGCGCCCGGCGCCGCCACGGCGGACATGTACCTGGATGCCCAGGGCAAACCCCGTCCCCGGGCCTCCCTGGACGGCCCCCTGGCCGCCGGCATCCCCGGATTGCCGGCGGCTCTCGTCCACATCGCCCGCAAGTACGGCAGACTGCCCCTGGCCCGCAGCCTGGCGCCGGCCATACGCTATGCCGAACAAGGTTTTCCGGTGGATGCCCGCTTCCGGGTGATGGCGCATTTCCGCCGGGACCTCCTGCGCCGCTCCCCCGCCGCTGCCCGGCAGTTCCTGGTCGACGGCAAAGTGCCCGCCGACGGCCACGTCCTCAAGCAACCCGATCTGGCCCGCACGCTCCGGGCGCTGGCGCGGGAAGGCCGCGCCGGATTCTACGAGGGAGAGACAGCGCGCCGCATGGTTTCCGCGGTGCGCGGGGCGGGAGGCATCTGGAGTGAAAAGGATCTGAGCGGCTACACGGTCATTGAGCGCAAACCCGTGACCGGAACCTACCGGGGGATTCGCATTGTCTCGGCCGCGCCGCCCTCGGCCGGTGGCGTGGGCCTGGTGGAAATGCTGAACATCCTCTCCGGCTACGATCTCACACACGCGGACCGCGCCACCCGGGATCATCTTGTGGTCGAGGCCATGCGCCGGGCCTACCGCGATCGCGCCGCCTATCTGGGCGATCCCGCCTTCGTGGACATGCCGCTGCGCCGGCTCACCAATCCGGATTACGCGGCCGGCCTGCGGGCGGCCATCGATCCGGCACACGCCACACCCAGCGCTCTGCTCGCGCCAACGGCCCCCACCGTCTCCGCGGGCACGGACACCACGCATTTCTCCATCCTGGACCAGCAGGGCAATCGCGTGGCCGCGACGCTTTCGATCAACTATCCCTTCGGCTGCGGCTTCATGGCGCCGGGCACCGGGGTGGTTTTGAACGACGAAATGGACGACTTCGCCAAGGCCCCCGGCAAACCGAACGTCTACGGCCTGGTAGGCGGCCGCGCCAACGCCATCGCCCCGGGCAAACGCCCCCTGTCGAGCATGAGCCCCACTTTTGTGGAAACCACGGACCGGGTCGGCATTCTCGGCACGCCGGGGGGGAGCCGCATCGTGACGATGGTGCTGCTGGGCATTCTCGATTTCGCCGCCGGCGAGACGCCTCAAGACTGGGTGTCCCTGCCCCGTTTCCACAACCAGTACCTGCCGGACCGCATCCAGTACGAACCGGGCGCCTTCTCCGACACCGAGCGCCGTAAGCTCAAGTCCATGGGCCACACGCTGGACCGCATGAACCGCCGCTACGGCAACATGCAGGCCATACTGTGGGACAAGGCCGCCGGCAAGGTGGAAGCGGCCAGCGACCCGCGGGGCATCGGTGCCGCCGAGGTCGAGAGATTCGCGGCGATGAGCGCCGCTCCTACAAAGGCCCGGTAGAACCGAGTGTAGGAGCGGCGCTCATCGCCGCGAACAGCAACTGAAGACAGCGAAAGCCATGCCAAGATATCGCCCGCCAACCAAACCCGGCTCCAAATACATCACCCCCGAAGGCCACGACCGCCTGCATGAGGAGTTGAAGTTCCTGTGGCGCGTCAAGCGACCCCACGTCACCCGCATCCTGTCAGAGGCGGCGGCCGAGGGCGACCGTTCGGAAAATGCCGAGTACATCTACCGCAAGAAGCAGCTCCGGGAGATCGACGGTCGGGTCCGTTTCCTGACCAAGCGCCTGGAGAACATGAAGGTGGTACGCGATCCGCCCTCCGACCCGGGGCGAATCTATTTCGGCGCCTGGTTCACGCTGGAGGACGAAGAAGGGGGCGAACACGCCTATCGTATCGTCGGACCGGACGAATTCGACCCCCGCCGCGGCTGGATCAGCATGGATTCCCCCATGGGGCGCGCGGTACTGGGCAAGGCCTTGGACGAGGAATTCACGGTGCGCCTGCCGGCGGGGGAGGCCTTCTATGTCGTCGTGGAAATCCGCTACGACGGCGATGCCTCCCAGGACTTGAGCTTTACGGACGCGGATAAGAACTGAGAGTTCAATCACCCGCCGATGCTTGTTATGTTAGTGACCGCAGGAAAATACTGATTCATGCCTCATAAAGAAGACGTGACTAAGTTTTCCCCAGGAGATGGCAGCAGGGCCCCAGGACGGCCCCGGCGGCGCAGCTGAAAACAACAACCGCGCCCGCCGATCCCCGGTTACTACAACAACTACAGGCAGGTTCTCTGATGTTTGCAAAAGCCTTCCGTCCCTTCGGGCCACGAGCCACCGGCTCTTCGTCCGCCCATTTCCGCCTGTGCGCCGTCTTGGCGGCGGCAGCCCTGCTTCTCCCGCTGGCGGGCCACGCCGAGATCACGGACGGCGTGGTCAAGATCGGCATCATGACCGACGTGTCCGGTCCCTACGCCGATTCCGCCGGCCAGGGCTCCATGATCGCCGCCGAAATGGCGGTGGACGACTTCGGCGGCAAGGTCAACGGCGCCCCCATCAAGGTCATCATCGGCGACCACAAGAACAACCCGGACGTGGCCGGCAAGCTCGCCAAGGAGTGGGACGAAAAGGAGCATATCGACATGATCAATGATATGCCCTCGTCGGCGGCGGCCATCGCGGTTCAGCAGTACACCAAGAAACACGGCATCGTGACCATCATCAACGGCGCCGGCTCCGAAACCCTGACCGGCAAGTTCTGCAGCCCCGTGGGCGTGCAGTGGCAGTACAACACGGGCGCGTTGACCTCGGCGGTGGGTGACGCCATCTCCTCGGAGAAGGACGGCAAGACCTGGTACGTGGTGACGCTGGACCACGCCTTCGGCCGCGGCATCTACGACGGCCTGGAGCAGGCCATCAAACCCCACGGCGGCAAGATCATCGGCTCCACCTTCCACAAGTTCTCGGAGAAGGACTTCTTCCCGATCATCAAGAAGGCCATGGCCAGCGGCGCCCAGGTCATCGCCTTCGGCAACGCCGGCGAAGGCCTGCAGGCAGCCATCCGCCAGGCCAAGGAGCTGGGCGTGACCGCCCATGGACACAAGCTGGTCAGCGTCATGACCCTGCTGCAGGACGTACGCGCCGTCGGCAACTACGCCGCCGCGGGAATGAAGTTCGTGGTGCCCTACTACTGGAACCAGAACAAGGGCAGCCGTGCGTTTTCCATGCGCTTTCGGGAGCGCTATGGCGTGCCGCCGTCCTCGGACCAGATCTCTGTCTACGTGAGCACCTTGCACTACCTCAAGGCGGTGGAAGCCAGCGGTGACGACAAGGGCAAAGCCGTGGTGGACAAAATGAAGGCCCTGCCGGTGAAGGACGGCATCACCGACAACGGCCATATCCGCAAGGATGGCCTGCTGATCCACGACATCAACTTCATGGAAGTGAAGCAGCCCAGCAAGGCCGAGGGCGCCTTCGACTATTACAAGCGGTTGAAACTGGTACCGGGCAAGGTGGCATTTGGACCGATCAGCCCGGACTGCCCGTTTCTTAACGGCAAGTAGCCGATCGCATTCGCGGCGACCAGCGCCGCTCCTATAAGAGCTTCGGTTATCGTAGGAGCGGCGTTCATCGCCGCGAACCGTCTCTACCGCTGGCAGGCGGGACAAAAATACGTCGCCCGCTGGCCCAACTGCACCATCCTTAACGCCTGCCCGCACCGCGGGCAGGGCTTTCCCTCCCGGCCATAGACCCGCAGCGACTGGGCAAAGTACCCCGGCCGGCCGCTGCCCTCGCCGCTGACGAAGTCGCGCAAAGTGGTCCCGCCGGCCTCGATGGCGGCTGCCAGCACGGTGCGCACGGCCTCGGCAAGCTTCATGTATCGCTGCCGTGAAATGCGACCGGCCTCGCGACGTGGATGAATCCCGGCCATGAACAAGGCTTCGTTGGCATAGATGTTCCCCACGCCGACCACGATCCTGCTGTCCATCAGGAAGGCCTTCACCGGCGCCGTGCGGCCACGCGACCGCCCGTACAAATACCCGCCGTCGAAGGCTTCACCCAAGGGTTCCGGGCCCAGATGGGCCAGCAGGGGGTGTTCCAGCGGATCGCCGCCGGCCCAGTGCAGGCTGCCGAAGCGGCGGGGGTCGGTGTAGCGAAGCACGTCGCCGGAATCCATCACCAGATCCACGTGCTCGTGGGCCAGGGGCGGCTGGTAGGCCCGGAGAATGCGCAAGCTGCCGGACATTCCCAGATGCAAAATCAAGCTGCCGGGGTCCGTTCGAAACAGGAGATACTTGCCACGGCGCTCCACGGCCCGCACTGCGACGCCGGCGAGCCGCTCGGTCAGATCCGCGGGCACGGGCCAGCGCAGCCGCGACTCGCGGACATCCACCCGCTCCACAGTGCGCCCAAGCACGAAGGGCTCGACGCCCCGGCGGGTGGTTTCGACCTCGGGCAGCTCGGGCACGGCTCTAATCCGGCGTCCGCGCCAGCAACTTCGACCAGTCCGCCTTGCCGAAGCTGTAGGCCAGCCCGCGATCGGTATCGATCAACACATGGTCGTGCGGCTCGGCAACCGCGAGCAGGTTCCGCCGGCCGCCATCGGACAAGGTCAGGGTCACGGCGGTACCGCCGGGCGTGGCGCCCGTCCACGGCTTGACCAGCGTGGCGGCGGCTTGTTGCCAGCGACGAGCGAAATCGCCCGCCGGCTCCGGCAGCTGGCCGGCCTCCTTCCGCCAGCCCGCGCCCGGTTCGCGGACCACCCGCGCATTGCCCACCGTTATCGCGCTCAGGGAGGCGGTTTCGCCGGCCAACAGGCGCCTGTCGATGAAATTCCACCACCCGGAGCGCACCACCGGCGTCACCCCGTCGGTCACCAGATAGATCTGGTCGCCCAGGGCCACATAGCGGCGGCGGCTCAACGGCTCGATTCGCCCCACCGCCAGGGTGCGGCCCGCGAACCGGATTCGCAGCTTGGGCGAAGCCAGCCCGCTGGATTCCGGGTCGGGCCGGTGGCTGGTGAAATGGCGGTAGGCGGGGCCGGTGAGCAGGCGCAGAAGCTGATCCACGTAGAGCGGACTGGCGGGCGCCCGCATGGGCTGGGCGATGCGCCAGGCGCTCCCTTGCCGCTCCAGAATCAGGTGCTGCCCCCGGGCGCCCTCCGCCTCGATGCGGTCGACCTGATCTGCGCTCACCCCGGCGAACGGCGCCACCCGAGCGCGTTCGTGCCGGGTCCACCAGATCCCGGCTCCCAGGCCGGCCAAAATCAGCAACAGGCCCAGATTCAAAAACCAGCGCGCGCGCATTAGCCCGCATGTCTCACCGAGGATCGCGCGCTCAGGCGCAGGGCGCGTGCGGCTGGGGGCAGCTCTGGAGCAAAAGGCGTAGTGAGCACTACGGCTTTTGTGAAGAGCCCGCCCAGGCGTGCGCGAACAAGTCTGACGCGTGATAGGTCAGCGACGGCGGTACACCATGGCATCAACGCCGAGCCGCCTGATTCATTCTCAAACAACCACTGCATCTGCGGTCTCCTCATAGTCACTGGCCGCCTCGGTGAGATATGCGGGCTAGGCCCTCCGGCGTCGCAGCCAGAGGGCGCCGCCGATCACCAGGAACAGGCCCGGCAGCCCCAGCAGGAAACCGAACGCCATGATGTAAGTCTGGGTGGCGGACAGATCCAGCGTCTGGTCGCCGGTGGCCCGCACGTAGCTGCCCAGCTCCACGGGCTGGCGCGAGAGCCAGTCCACCAGCGCCAGGCCCAGGCGCAGGTTCGAACCGTTGCCGATATAGCTGTTGGACAGGAAGTCGCCGTCACCCACCACGATAACGCGCTGCTGGCTGGTGCGCTCGCCGCTGTGGAGTTTGCGGACCATGGTCACTGCCAGGGGCAACGGGCCGGGCACGTCACCCTGGCTCTTGTCCAGATGCAGGTGGGCCAACTCGCCTTGTTCGGACCACTGGCGTTCCGTGCTGTCCACCAGGGCCGTCACCGTCCACCCCGCGTCGTGGGCCCGCAGCGCGACGGCGCCGGGAAACAGGCTCACTTGGGTGAGGCCGCTGGTCACGGGATTGGGGGGATATTGATTAATCACCAGCAGGCGCGGATCGTCCACCCCCAGCATTTCCTTGGCGGTGGGGTCCACCATGACCCCCGGCACGAACCCCAGGCCCAGCTTTTCCATGGCAAAAGCCACCTGGTCCTCGCCGTCGGGATCGGCCATCAACAGGAGATTGCCGCCGCGCTTCACATAGTCGAGCACGGCCCGGCGTTCGCCGGGCAGCAACGGGATCTGCGGGCTGGCAATAATCAGCAAACGGGTGTCCGCGGGCACCCCGCCGCTCTCCGTCAGCTTGAGTGCGCGGACGGTATAGCCCTTCTGCCGAAGATGCCCGCCGAAGGCGCCGAGGTCGAAATTGGCCTTGCCGTCCAGGCTGCGCTCGCCGTGACCGGACAGATAGCGGACCACGCCGTCGCCGCCCTGAGCCAGCTTCGCCAGAGCACCGCTGATACGCGGCTCGGTGGGCACTTTGACGTGGGCGGTGGCGCCCCCGTATTCCACCACCAGCTCGCCGGCCTTGGCCACGTCGAGCCGGCGCACCAGATCGGGCCGCGCCTGGGGGTCGACCATCTTGAGGACCAGATCCGGTTTGGCGGCGTGGTAACGCCCCACCAAGTCATGGACGTGGCGGGCGAATATGGAATCGGACGGCATGAAGGCCCAAACCGTGACCGGGCCGTCCAGCCGCTTCAGCAGCCCTCGGGTGGCCGGCGTCAGTTGCCCGGCGCCGGCCGTGGACCACGACAGCGGCACGCTGTAGAGCCGGCTCATCCAGCCGGCCGCCGCCAGCACCGCAATCAGGAGGATCACGAAGACCACCCCGTTGAAACGCAGCCACAGCCTGGAGCGTCGATCGGCGTTCACGGGCCCTGGGTCCTCAGCGCGTCCAGCCGGCGCACCGCCAGGGCGAGAAAGCCGACGATCAGCAAAACGAAATAGGCATAGTCGGAGCTGGAAACCGCCCCCTGAATCATATTCTGGTAGTGCGGCAACAGCCCCAGGTAATGCAACAACGATCCGCCGTGCCCCCCGGGCGCGACCCCGGCACTGACCGCCATCAGGGCCATGCCCAGGGCGAAGGCACCAGCGGCGGCCACCGCCGGCTGCGCAGTCAGCGCCGAGACGAACACGGCCATTGCTGTCATGACCAGCGCCAAGGACATCAGGCCCGTCACCCCGGCCGCCACCAGGCCCAGATCCAGGTTCGCCCCGGCTTCCAGAACCAACGGCATGACGCTCCAGGAAATCACGGCAGCGCCCACGAACACGGCGGCACCCAGGAACTTGCCCAACACCAGTTCACTCATGGATACCGGGGCGGCCAGCATCAGCTGCAAATGCCCGGTGCGACGCGGCTCGGCGAACAGCCGCATGGCCAGCATGCCGGCCAGCATCAGCAACA
The DNA here is from genome assembly GCA_963711725.1 of uncultured Gammaproteobacteria bacterium. Taxonomy (GTDB): domain Bacteria; phylum Pseudomonadota; class Gammaproteobacteria; order Nitrococcales; family Aquisalimonadaceae; genus CAVQFO01. The sequence continues at coordinate 72,317 of CAVQFO010000028.1, forward strand.
GGCCGAGCATCATCACACCGCCGAAAAACGGCATCACCACCAGGTCGGTGACCCCGATGGCACTGTTGAGCTTCACCACCACCGGCTGGTAGTGCTGCCGGTAGCGGTCCACCAGAAGCAGGAAGTACCAGGCGGTCAGCCCCTGGCTCAGTGCCAGCAGCAGCCAGACCGCCGGCGACAGGAACAAGCCGCGAATCTCACGCCAAGCCAGCGTGCCGATCATGCGCGCCCCCTCACTGGTCCTGCCCCGCCGTTACCTGGGTGAATATGGTCTCCAGATTGGGGCGCCGGGCCGCCAGCTCGCGTACGCCCCAGTCCTCGGCGACGGCGGCGGCCTGGAGCCGGTCCAACGCTTCAACCGCGTTCAGCGTGACGGCGAAACGGCCGGACCCCAGATCCTGCGCCTCACGCACCCCGTCGACTGCGGCAAGCCGGCCCGCCTCGGGCGGCCGCGCAAAGGTCACGCCGTAGACGCGACCGTCCCGCTCCTCGTTGGCCTCGAGCCGGTCGGAATAGGCCATGCGTCCCCGGTGCAGAATTAGCACACGGTCGCATACGGCCTGTATCTCGGGAAGGATATGGCTTGACAGGACCACGGCATGGTCCCGACGCAGATCCGCGATCAGCCGCCGGATTTCGCGCACCTGCAGCGGGTCCAGGCCCACGGTGGGTTCATCCAGCACGATCAGATCGGGATTGTGCACCAGCGCCTGGGCGATGCCCACGCGCTGTTGATAGCCCTTGGAGAGGTTGCGAATCAGTCGGTGGCGAACCTCGTCCAGGCCGCAGCGCTCAAGCGCGCGCTCCACGGCGGACGGCCGGTCGGAGCGCGGAACGCGGTGCAGGGCGGCGGCAAAATCCAGGAATTCGGCGACCCGGGCTTCGCCGTCCAGCGGCGGCACCTCCGGCAGGAAACCGATGCGGGCCTTGGCCTCGCGGGGCGCCTCGAACAGATCCACGCCTGCGATGAGCACCTTGCCGCGGCTGGGCGCCAGCGTCCCGCAGATCATCCGCAGGCTGGTGGTCTTGCCGGCGCCGTTGACGCCCAGCAGGCCGAACACCTCGCCCCGCCGCAGACTAAAGCTCAGGTCCTCGACGGCGCTGCGCGCGCCGTAGCTTCGCGCGATCCCCACGACCTCCAGCAAGGCCGCTTCGTCGCGTCCCGGGGAAGCCTCCTGCGTTGCTACCATGCCTTGCCGCCGATCCGGTCCGTCCAGCCGATGGCTTCAAGATAGGCGGTGATGACTTTCTCCGGATCCACGCCAAGATCCAGGATATGGTCCCAGTCGCCGCATTCGTAGCTCAGCGCACAGTCCAGCACCCGCCCCGCCGGGCCTTCCTTGTGCAGCAGCGCGGCCTCGGTCTCCGGCGTCAGCGGAAGCGTATTGACGATTTCCTCCAGCGGCGCATCCAGCAGGGCGTCCAGGCCGGAGAAAAGGCCTACCGTGAAGTAGGCGCTGGGGGCTTTCAGGCCCAAGGCTTCGGCGAGTAACTGGCACATCTTCGCTCGGACCATCACGGTAATCATCAGTTCCTGGGGCTTGTCGCTGCCGGACGCCAGGGCGAGCAGCGACGCCCAGGTGCGCAAATCCTGCAGACCGAGATACACCACCGCCTGATGAATGGAATCGATCTTGCGCTGCACCGGGAAGAAGGCCGAATTCAGGTAGCGCAACAGCTTGTAGCTCAGGGAAACATCCTGGCTGATCAGGTCCTCCAATTCCTCCATGTCCACGTCGGGCCGATGCAGCGCGGCCAGCAGCGTCAGCGTGGGCAACCGGTGGGTGGGAATGGAGGAACCACGGATGGTGCGGGGACGGCTCAGGAAGTATCCCTGAAAGTAATCGAAGCCCAGTTCCAGACAGAGTTCGAACTCTTGCCGGGTCTCGACCTTCTCGGCCAGCAGCTTCACCCCATGGGGACGAAGCAGCCGCACGTGCTCGCGCAATTGTTCGGCGTTCAGAACGCTGGTTTCCACCTTTACGATATCGGCCAATCGGACCAAGGGCAGCAGCGCTTCGCTATAGACGAAGTCGTCCAGCGATATCCGGTAGCCGGCCGCCTTGAAGTCGCGCAGCACGGCAATCAATCGCTCGGTGGGTTCAACCCCTTCCAGCACTTCCAGGACCACTCGATCCACCGGGAAAGGAACGCGCTCTTCCTTGAGGAGAAACTCCTGGGTCAGGTTGATGAACGCCAAGTGGCCGCCCACCAGCTCGTCCAGCCCCATCACGGTGAAGGCGTTGAGGATGACCTGGGAGGTCGCCTGATTTCCGTCCACCACATGGGCGTGCTCGGTATCCGCCGCCCGGAACAGGAGCTCATAGCCGTAAACGCTGAGGTCCCGTTCGTAAATTGGTTGTCTGGCTATGAATATATCGTGCATCACGTGGTCGGATCCGGAACCCATGCCGGCGGCGCCCGTCTAACAGGGGCAGGGAGCCCCGAACAATTGAGCCGGGACCACAGGAGAATCGGCTGTGCGCGAGCGGAAGCGCGGTTCATCCTGAATCGGACAGCATATACGGGCCTGCTAATACCCTCAATCGTGGAGCTCCCTCACCTCCTTGTTGGTGGCGAAGACGCCATCCACTATAGTGATGAAAGAGGGCATGGGCGAGCCCCCGGGGTCCCGAAGCCTTTCAGGAACCGAATCGGCCGTTTGATCGCAGACGGCTGCAGCCCCGGAAACCCTTTCCCACGCTCGTTCTTTCCATGAAACAGAGTTATTCATAATGCTGCACGGTGTATTGAATCTCGGGTTCTGGGGCTACGTCATAGCGACCCTCGCCCTGACCCACGTGACCATCGCAAGCGTCACCATCTATCTTCACCGCCATCAGGCCCACCGGGGCCTGGATCTGCATCCCGCGGTGGCCCATTTCTTCCGCTTCTGGTTGTGGCTGACTACCGGCATGGTTACCCGCGAATGGGTGGCAATCCACCGGAAGCACCATGCCAAGTGCGAAACCGTGGACGATCCCCACAGCCCGCAAGTGGCCGGTATCAACGAGGTTCTCTGGCGCGGCTCCGAGCTCTATCGCAAGGAAGCCGCGAATCGGGAAACCATCGAGAAATACGCCAAGGGTACGCCGGACGACTGGATCGAGCGGCGGATCTACAGCGCCTATCCCTTCCTGGGCATTACGCTGATGTTCCTGCTGGATGCGGTGCTGTTCGGCGTGGCCGGCATCACCGTGTGGGCCGTACAAATGCTGTGGATTCCCTTCTGGGCCGCGGGCGTGATCAACGGCATCGGCCACTACTGGGGCTATCGCAACTACGAACCCGCCGACGCCTCGCGCAATATCTCCCCCCTGGGCGTATTGGTGGGCGGCGAGGAGCTGCACAACAACCACCATGCCTTCCCGAGTTCGGCCCGGTTTTCACTGAAACGATGGGAATTCGACTTGGGCTGGGCCTACATCCGCGGGCTGGAGATGCTGGGCCTGGCCCGGGTGAAGCGGGTGGCGCCCAGGCCGGTGCTCACCACCGCCAAGCCTGCAGTGGACAGCGACACCGCCACGGCCATCGCCATCAATCGTCTGCACGTCATGGCCAGTTACGCCCGGGAGGTGCTGAACCCCATCCTGCGGGAGGAGCGCCGCCAAGCCACGCCGGAGCGCCGTTCTCTGCTGCGGCGCGCTCGCCGGCTGCTGGTGCGCGAGGCTTCGCTGCTCGACGAGGGCGGGCGCAGCAAGGTCAGCACGGTGCTGAATTTCGGGGGGCAATTGGAAACCGCGTATCACTTCAAGCAGCAGCTGCAATCCTTGTGGAGCCGCTCCGTGACCAATCAGGAAGCCCTGGTCCGCAGCGTCCAGGAATGGTGCAGCCAAGCCGAGGCCAGCGGTATCCGCGCCTTGCAGGAATTCAGCGAGAAACTGCGCAGCTATTCCCTGCAGCCGACCACGGCCTGAACGCAAACGGCCGGGATCTGCTCCCGGCCGTTCAGCCAATAAAAAACCCGCTCACGGCGGGTTTTTTATTGGGCGGTGCGAAAAGCGAAGATCGATTTACTTGATCTTGGCTTCCTTGTACATCACGTGCTTGCGCACCACCGGATCGAATTTCTTCATTTCCAGCTTGTTTGGCGTGGTCCGCTTGTTCTTGTCGGTCGTGTAGAAATGACCGGTGCCGGCACTGGAAACCAGTTTGATCTTGTCACGCATGGCGGACCTCCTCAGATCTTCTCGCCGCGGGCACGCAGATCGGACAGAACCTGATCGATGCCGAGCTTGTCGATGGTGCGCAGACCTTTGCTGGAGATGCGCAGGCGCACCCAGCGGCTCTCACTCTCCACCCAGAACCTGTGATATTGCAGGTTCGGCAGAAAACGGCGCTTCGTTTTGTTGTTCGCGTGGGAAACGTTGTTCCCGGTGGTCGGGCGCTTACCCGTGACCTGGCAAACCTTAGACATTTGGATCCGCCTCCCAAGATACAGCGGCAGTGTTCAGGGCGTTCCCCGCGGAACGAAAGGCGGGTTTTATACCAGTATTGCCGGGCGCGTTCAAGTCGGCGGCCGCGATTACCCCGGTGCGGGCAGGCATTCGGCCAAGCGTGGACCCGGCATCGCCAACCGCCGATCCACGACGCCGCTTGAAATACGAAACGCTGCCTCCATAACCTCGTCAACCGTTAATAAACACCATAAATCAGGAGGTTAAGACCCATGACAGGCGGCAATCAACCGTGGGGCCTTTTGAACCAGTTGAACCGTGAGATCAACGATCTGTTCGGCGGGGAGAGCGGCGCGGTCACCAGCGCCGGCGCCGACTGGCTGCCTCGTGCGGACATCAAGGAAGACCGGGAGCAGTTCGTCATCGAAGTCGACCTGCCCGGGGTCGCGACGGATGACATTAACGTTGACATGGAGGAAGGTGTGCTCACCATACAAGGCGAACGGCGCCGCGAGGTGCCCGCCGGGGCGCGCTATCGAGGGGATCGCGCCTATGGCCGTTTCCTCCGCCGTTTCAGTTTGCCGGACACGGCCGACAGCGACAAAATCAGCGCCAGAACCCAACACGGGGTTCTGGAAATCGTCATACCGAAACAGAAACGGGTCCAGCCGCGCCGGATCAAGGTCACGGGTTGATCCCGGGGGCGCCGCGCCCCCGCGGCGCCCTCAAGCCGGCCGGCGGCCCCAGCAAGCGGGATTATGGAATACAAAGACTATTATAAGATTCTGGGGGTTTCGCGCAGCGCCGATCAGGATGAAATCAAGAAGGCCTATCGCCGGCTCGCCCGCAAGTACCATCCGGACGTCAGCAAGGAAAAGGATGCGGAAACCCGCTTCAAGGAAGTCAGCGAGGCCTATGAAGTATTGAAGGACCCTGAGCGCCGGGCCACCTACGATCAGCTCGGCACCTACCGCCAGGGGCAGGACTTCCGCCCGCCCCCGGGCTGGCGCGGCGGCTTCGGCGGCGCCGACGGATCGGCGTTCAGCGATTTCTTCGAATCCGTGTTCGGCCAGGGCTCGCCCTTCGGCGAGGGCCCGTTCGGCGGGCGCCGCCGGCGGGGCGCCGTGAAAGGGGCGGACGAAAAGGCCCGGATCAGTATCGCGCTGGAAGACGCCTATCACGGCGCGTCCAAGAACGTCCGCCTTGAAGGCACGGGCAGCCGCCAGCTCAAGGTCAAAATCCCCGCCGGCATCACCGAAGGCCGCCAGATCCGGCTCAGCGGCCAGGGCCGTCCCGGGCCCGGAGGCGGACCCGCCGGCGACCTCTACCTGGAAATCCACATCACACCCCACCCGCTGTATCGCGTGGACGGCCGGGACCTGTTCCTGGACCTGCCCATTGCCCCCTGGGAGGCCGCGCTGGGCGGCACGGTGAAGGTGCCAACCCTGGGCGGCGCCCTGGAGCTGAAGATCCCTGCAGGCTCTCAGACCGGCCGCAAACTCCGTCTCAAGGGGCGCGGCCTGCCCGGCTCACCGGCCGGGGACCAGTACGTGGTGCTGAAGATCGTTACCCCCAAGGCGGAAACCAAGGAAGCGCGGGAGCTCTACGAGAAGATGCGCAAGACCATGGCCTTCGATCCCCGCGCCGAGCTGGCGCGGTAGCATCGATGTAGGGCGCGTTAGGGCGGCGTAAGCCCGACGATTTCAATTCGCTATAAACCACGAAGGACATGAAGGGCGGAATCCGGCTTCGTGACCCGAAGCGCCCGATCGTTCGCGGTCGGCACGACCGCTCCTACGGTTGATTCGTTCCCAGGTCGGGGCGGCGCCACCACCCTCCTGATTCGAATTGGATCGCAAGATGCGTGCCCTCTGTGGTTCAAACGAGGTTGTTCGCGGCGATGAACGCCGCTCCTACAATTTTCGCGTAGGAGCGGCGTTCATCGCCGCGAACGGTCGGCTTCAGATCACACCCGCTTGTAGACCTCGGCGCCCTGATCGCGGAACTCCTTGGCCTTCTCCTCCATGCCGCTTTCCACCGCCTGCTGGGCATCGCCGATGCCCTGCTTGGCGGCGTACTCCCGCACCTCCTGGGTGATCTTCATGGAGCAGAACTGCGGCCCGCACATGGAGCAGAAGTGCGCCACCTTGTGGGCGTCCTTGGGCAGGGTCTCGTCGTGGTATTCACGCGCCCGGTCCGGGTCCAGGCCCAGGTTGAACTGGTCGTCCCAGCGGAACTCGAAGCGCGCCTTGGACAGCGCGTTGTCCCGGATCTGGGCGGCCGGGTGGCCCTTGGCCAGATCCGCGGCGTGGGCGGCGATCTTGTAGGTGACGATGCCCTCGCGCACGTCGTGCTTGTTGGGCAGGCCCAGATGCTCCTTGGGCGTGACGTAGCACAGCATGGCGGTGCCGAACCAGCCGATCATGGCCGCGCCGATACCCGAGGTGATGTGGTCGTAGCCCGGGGCAATGTCGGTGGTCAGCGGGCCCAGGGTGTAGAACGGCGCCTCGTCGCAGCACTCCAGCTGCTTGTCCATGTTCTCCTTGATCAGCTGCATGGGCACATGACCGGGGCCTTCGATCATCACCTGGCAGTCGTGCGCCCAGGCGATCTGGGTGAGCTCACCCAGGGTCTCCAGCTCGGCGAACTGGGCTTCGTCGTTGGCATCGGCGATGGAGCCGGGGCGCAGGCCGTCGCCCAGGGAGAAGGCCACGTCGTAGGCCTTCATGATCTCGCAGATCTCCTCGAAGTGCGTGTAGAGGAAACTCTCCTGGTGGTGGGCCAGGCACCACTTGGCCATGATGGACCCGCCCCGGGAGACGATGCCGGTGACCCGCTTGGCGGTCATGGGCACGTAGGGCAGGCGCACGCCGGCGTGTATGGTGAAATAGTCCACGCCCTGCTCGGCCTGCTCGATCAGGGTGTCGCGGAAGATCTCCCAGGTCAGCTCCTCGGCCTTGCCGTCCACCTTCTCCAGGGCCTGGTAGATGGGCACGGTGCCCACCGGCACCGGGGAGTTGCGGATCATCCACTCGCGGGTCTCGTGGATGTTCTTGCCGGTGGACAGGTCCATGATGGTGTCCGCCCCCCAGCGGGTGGACCAGACCATCTTCTCCACTTCCTCGGCAATGGAGGAGCTGACCGCGGAGTTGCCCATGTTGGCGTTGATCTTCACCAGGAAGTTGCGGCCGATGATCATGGGCTCGCTTTCCGGGTGGTTGATGTTGTTGGGAATGATGGCCCGGCCCCGGGCCACTTCCTCGCGCACGAACTCCGGGGTGATCTCCGCGGGGATCTGCGCCCCGAACGACTGCCCGGGGTGGTAGTTGAGCCGCCCCTGCTCCCGGGCCAGATCCAGCCGCTGGTTCTCGCGGATGGCGATGTACTCCATCTCCGGGGTGATGATGCCCTTGCGGGCATAGTGCATCTGCGTAACGTTGGCCCCGGCGCGGGCACGCCGTGGGGCGCGGATATGCTCGAAGCGAAGATGCGCCAGGTCCGGCGCCTCCTGCCGGGCGCGGCCGTAGGCGGAGGTGGGACCGGAGAGCCGCTCGGTGTCGTCCCGCTCCTCGATCCAGCCCTCGCGCAGCGCCTCCAGACCCTTGCGCAGGTCAATCTCCACGTCCGGATCCGTGTACGGCCCCGAGGTGTCGTAAACATAAACCGGCGGATTCTTGTCGAATCCAAAACTCAGCGGCGTGTCCTCCAGCGTGATCTCACGCATGGGCACGCGCACGTCGGCGCGGCTGCCGGAGACATAAACCTTCCGCGAATTGGGAAAGGTACGGCGGGCTTCCTCGCCCAGACTCTCGGCATCCTTGCGAAACTCCTCCGGAATGGCGCTCATGGCTCTCTACCTCTGTCGACTGTCGATGCGGGCTGGAGAGACGCCGAATGATCCACACGGCCGCGTTTGCGTCGCCCCATACTCCGCTGGAAAGTGTGGAAGTATAGCAACCAGCGCGCCCCCGGAACGAGCCGGAATCGGCGCCGCCGCTTGCCCAAAGAGCGAAAAATCCTTAGCATTGGGCGGCCTTCTGGCAAGCTGCAGACTGCCGTTTCTGCGTCTCAGATCCCCGCACCCGGTTCCCGCCAAGAGCGGACCGGCCACCGCGACACACTTGGCATTCGGAGCATTACGGGCATGGCCGATGTGAACCTCGAACAGGCGCGTTTCAACATGGTCGAACAGCAGGTTCGGACCTGGGAAGTGCTGGACCAACGCGTACTGGATACTTTGGAGGCGCTGCCGCGCGAACGCTATGTGCCCGCGCGCTACCGCAATCTGGCCTATTCCGACCTGAACCTGCCGCTGGGCCACGGCGAGGTGATGCTTTCGCCGAAGCTGGAAGGCCGCATTCTTCAGGCCCTGGACGTCAAACCCGACGAGCAGGCCCTGGAGATCGGCACCGGATCCGGCTACCTGACCGCCTGCCTGGCACACATGGGCGGCCAGGTCACCACCGTGGACATCCATCAGGAGTTCTCGGAGGGCGCGCAGGCGCTTCTCGGCTCGGAAGGCTTCGACAACATCAGCTTCAAGGTGGGCGATGCGTCCAAGGGTTGGGACGACGGCCGCCGCTTCGACGCCATCGCCGTGACCGGCTCTCTGCCGGAGATGCACGAAGGCTTTCACCGCGCGCTGACCCTGGGCGGGCGCCTGTTCTTGGTCGTGGGTGAATCCCCCGTGATGGAAGCGCTGCTGATCACTCGCGTGGGCGAGGACCAGTGGGCCACCGAGAGCATGTTCGACACGGATCTTCCGGCCCTGGTCAACGCGCCCCGCCACAAGAAGTTCATACTCTAGCGGGAGATTCGTACGCTCCTTGCCGTGGTGGCGGCGAGGGGCGCGACATGGCACACTGCATACCCCGACGGGTATCGGAACGCCGGAGCAGTCATGCGGCAAGTCGATGTGAATACGTTGGCCGAGCTTCTACATTCGCCCCGGCCGCCCGTCCTGCTGGACGTGCGGGAGCCCTGGGAATGTGAGATCTGCTCCATGCCCGGCGCCACCGAGATCCCGATGGCCCAGATTCCCAACCGCCTTGATGAGCTGGATCGTGACGCCCATACCATCGTGATCTGCCATCATGGAATGCGCAGTGCGCAGGTCACCGCGTTTCTGGACCAGGCCGGCTTCACCCAGGCATGCAACCTGGCCGGGGGCATCGATGCCTGGGCCCGCGTCGTCGACGCGGACATGGCCACCTACTGACGCGCCCGACGATTCACCGACCTGCCGGACGCCGAGCCGAACCAAACAAGGAGTTCGCCGTGAAAAACAAGCTGCTTAGCCCCGTCATCGCGGCCCTGGCAAGCGCGGCATTGTGCCTGCCGGCCCATGCCGAGGATCTGATCCAGATCTATCAGCAGGCTCGCAAGAACGACGCCCAGTTCGCCCAGGCGCAGGCGGTGTACCAGCAGGCCCAGGAACTCAAACCCCAGGCGCGCGCCGGCCTGCTGCCGAACATTGGCGCTTCGGCGGAATACGACCGAATCCACCAGAAGCGGGATAGCAGCGGCCTCTTCCCCAGCGGCTCGGAAACCTACAATGAGAAGACCTGGGGCGTTCAGCTCACCCAGCCCATTTTCCGCTGGGCCAATATCAAGCGACTGGATCAGGCGGACGCCGGCTTGGCCCGTGCCGAGGCCAATTTCGCCTTTGCCCAGCAGAATCTCATGCTGCGCACCGCCCAGGCCTATTTCGACGTGCTCGCCAAACAGGACGCCCTGGGGCTGACTCAGGCGGAATTGAAGGCCGTGGAGCGCCAACTGGAACAGACCCGTCAGCAGTATCAGGTAGGCAGCGTCGCCATCACGTCGCTGAAAGAAGCCCAGGCCCGCCGGGATCTGGTCAGCGCCCGGGTCATCCAGGCCCAGAACGACGTGGAAAGCGCCAAGGAAGCCTTGCGCGAGATCACGGGGGCAATACACGGGCGCTCTGGCCAGTCTCGCCGGGCCGATTCCGTTGTCCAAGCCCTCGCCCGAGAGCCTGAACGCCTGGCAGAAGGCCGCGGAAGCAGGCAACCTGCGACTGGAGGCGGCCCGCTATGCGGCCAAATCGTCCATGACCAACATCGGCATCCAGCGCGCCGGTCACTATCCCACGCTGGATCTGGTGGGCAAATACTCCCATGACGACGTGGGCGCAGGCATCCAGGCGGGCACGACCGACACCTCCGTAATCGGCGTGCAACTCAATGTGCCGATCTTCCAGGGCTTCGGCGTCAATTCCAAGGTGCGCGAAGCCCAGGCCCAGTACACCGAAGCCCAGGCCCAGTTGGAGCAAACCCACCGCGCGACCCTGCGCCAGGCCTCGGACGCCTATCGGGGCGTGGAGGCCAGCGTGTTGAGCGTGCAGGCGTACAAGCAGGCCGTGGATTCCAACAAGACGGCCCTGGAAGCGACCCAAGCAGGTTACCAGGTAGGCACGCGCACCATCGTCGACGTGCTCAATGCCCAGCAGAACCTGTTCGAGGCCGAGCGCAACTACTCACAGGCCCAGTACAGCTACCTGCTCAATACATTGCAGTTGAAGCTGACCTCGGGCCGGTTGTCCGAGGAAGACCTGCAGAAGCTGAACCACTACCTGAGCAATCAGGGCTGAACCCTTCGGGTCACGGCCGCGTGAATAATCCAGCGTCTCCCTAGAAGACGGGGAGGGAGGGCCCAACCGGCCCTCCCCGCGTCCTCCTACAGCAAGCCGTCCACCACTTCGACCACGCGCCGCAGGGCACCCCGGTTTCGCTCCACCACGGCCTCCGCCCGGGCCCCGCTCTCCGTCCGCAGCTTGGCATCGGCCAACAGCGTCGAGACCCGATCGGCCAACGCCGCGGCGTCCGTCACCTGCCACGCCGCTTCGGCGTCCAGCAGCAGCCCGCTCACTTCCGCGAAATTGAACATGTGCGGCCCAAAGATCACGGGCACGCCCAACGCGGCGGGCTCCAGAGGGTTGTGCCCGCCGGTGGCGACCAGGCTGCCGCCCACGAAGGCCACGTCGGCGGCGGCATAGAAGGCCACCAGCTCTCCGATGGTATCGCCGAGAAACACCTCGGTCCGGGTATCGGGCACGCCGTCGACGCTGCGGCTGGCGACGCGGAAACCGGCGCGGCGGCATTGCTCGCCCACCCGGCGGAATCGTTCGGGATGGCGCGGAACCAGGATCAGCAGGCAATCCGGATGGTGTTCACGCACCCGCCGAAACGCATCGAGAACCTGCTCATCCTCGCCTTCGTGGGTACTGCCCACCACCCACACGGACCGGCTGCTCCCCACCGCCTCGCGAATTGCACGGCCCGCTTCCCGGGCCTGGGCGGAGATCTTCATGTCGAATTTAATGCTGCCCGTAACGACCACCCGATCCGGCGCGGCGCCCAGGTCCCGGAATCGCCGGGCATCCGCCTCGCTCTGGGCCGCGATCAGATGGACATCCTCCAGCACCGAGGCCGTCAGCGTGCGCACCCGCCGGTAACCACGGGCCGAGCGCTCCGAAAGGCGGGCATTGGCCACAACCAAGGGCACGTGCCGGCGCCTTGCGGCGCGGAACAGGTTGGGCCACAACTCGGTTTCCATGATGATGCCGATGCGGGGGCGAACGCGGTCGAAGAACCGGCCCACGGCACCCGGCAGATCGTAAGGCAGATAAACGTGTTGAACCCGATCGCCCAAGGCAGCCCGCACCCGGGCTGAGCCCGTGGGCGTGGTGGTGGTCACGAGAACAGTGGCGTGAGGATGGCGTTCCAGAAGGCTATTGATCACGGGCAGCGCCGCCTGGGTCTCGCCCACCGACACCGCGTGAATCCAGACCGTTGCGGGCCCGGGCGGCCGCCGCCAGAGGGCGAATCGCTCGGGCCAGCGCCGCCAGTAAGCGGGCGCGCGCAGCCCGCGCCCGGCCAGGCGCAGCAACACCACCGGCACGGCAAGACAGATCAACAGATCGTAGAATCGACGCCAAAGAAAGGGCATGGTCCGTCCGTTTTGGAACTCCGCCGCAACCGCCTCCGGCCGGCGAGACGCGATGAAGCCTATCACAAACGCCCGGGCCGGCTCCGCCGCCTTTGATATACTGCCCGCGCCCGGGACAAGACCAAAGACAATCGCCTCGATGAATCGATCCGCACAGCTTAGCGCCCCCCGCTATTGGCCCGCCCGGCTGGGTATGGCCCTGTTGTGGTGCCTGTCCCGCCTGCCCTATCGCTGGGCCGTGTTCGTCGGCCGGCGCCTGGGCGACCTGACCCTGCTGTTTGCCGGCTACCGCCGCAACATCGTGCGCACCAATCTGAAACTGTGCTTCCCGGACCTGTCCGAAGCGCAGCGGCGGCACCTGGAACGGGAGAACTTCCGCTACACGGGTCAGGGCCTGGCCGAAGCCGCTCTGGCCTGGTGGGGTGATTCAAAGCGACTGCGGGGGCTGGCCCGCATCGAGGGCCTGGAACATCTGCAACGTTTGCAGGACGAGGGGCGCGGCACCCTCCTCATCGGCGCCCATATGACCTCCATGGAGCTGGTGGGACGGCTCCTGACCATCGAGATTCCGTTTTCCGTGGTCTATCGTGAGCACAAGAACCCCGTGATGGAGCAGTTCATGCAGCAAGGCCGCCGCTTCTATGAAACCGCCATCTCCCGCAGGGAGACGCTCACCCTGCTGCGCCGCCTCAAGAGCGGGCGCATCGTCTGGTACCCCCCGGACCAGGACTTCGGCCGCCAACACAGCGTATTCGCGCCCTTGTTCGGTATTCCCGCGGCCACCATCACCGTGCCGGCACGGCTGGCCGCGAAACCGGGGGCTGCCGTGGTGCCTATCTCCTACTGGGCCCGTGAGGACGGCAGCGGCTACGAACTCCACCTCCATCCGCCGCTCGAGGATTTCCCCAGCGGCGACGACGAAGCGGACGCCGCCCGTCTCAACGCCCTGTTCGAGGAGGACATCCGCCGCCATCCGGCGCAATATTACTGGGTGCACCGCCGGTTCAAGACCCGCCCACCGGGCGAGCCGCGGTACTATCCGAAGCGACGCAGGAACAAGTAGGGACGATGAAACTGCCCGATTTCAGCCAGACCCGCATCCTGGTGGTAGGCGACGTAATGCTGGACCGCTACTGGTACGGCGACACCGCGCGCATCTCGCCCGAAGCCCCGGTTCCGGTGGTCAACGTCCGCCAGAACGAGGAACGCGCCGGCGGCGCCGCCAACGTTGCCCTGGGGCTGGCCGCCCTGGGCGTGCAGGCCTCGCTGATCGGCCAGACGGGCGACGACGAAGCCGCCGAGTGCCTGGCCGCGCTGCTGGAACGCGGCGGCATCGACGTCCACCTGCAGCGCACGCCGGGCCACCCGACCATTACCAAGCTGCGAGTGATCAGCCATCACCAGCAGATGATCCGCCTGGATTTCGAGGGCGATGCCTACGACGTGCCCGGCCTCGAGGCGGACGCAATCAGCGACCATTTGCAGGGCATTCAGGCCGTGGTGCTCTCCGACTACGCCAAGGGCGCCCTCAAGCATTCGGCCTCCTTGATCGAGGCGGCCCGAGCCGCCGACCTGCCGGTCCTGGTCGACCCCAAGCAGGAGGACTTCGCCGTCTATCGCGGTGCCACCCTGCTCACCCCCAACCGGCGGGAATTCGAGCGGGCGGTGGGCCGCTGCCGCACGGAACACGAACTGGTGCAACGCGGCCGCAAGCTGATCGAGGAGATGGACTGGCAGGCCCTGCTCGTCACCCGCGGCGAAGAGGGCATGACGCTGATCCAGCGCACCGGCGACCCGGTCCACATCCCGGCCCAGGCCCACGAGGTATTCGACGTCACCGGCGCCGGCGACACCGTGATCGCGGCGCTGGCCGCGGCCGTGGCCGCCGGCGAATCGCTGCCCCAGGCCGCCGCGTTGGCCAACCTGGCCGCCAGCGTGGCCGTGGGCAAACTGGGCACCGCCACGGTCAGCCGCGACGAACTGCGGCAGGCGGCGGAGCGCGGCGGCCGCCAGCACGCCCACGGCGTGGTCACCGAGCGGCACCTGCTGGACCTGGTACGCCAGGCCCGGGCGCGCGGCGAATCCGTGGTCATGACCAACGGCTGCTTCGATATCCTGCATCCCGGCCATGTGGCCTACCTGGAACAGGCCCGGGCGCTGGGCGACCGGCTGGTGGTGGCCGTGAACGATGACGACTCCGTGCGCCGCCTCAAGGGCGACGGCCGCCCCGTGCACTCCGTCGCCCATCGCATGGCGGTACTCGGCGGACTGGCGTCGGTGGACTGGGTCGTGCCCTTCTCCGAAGACACCCCGGCGCGGCTGATCGAAGCCGTGGCGCCCGACGTGCTGGCCAAGGGCGGCGACTACCAGGTCGAGGAGATCGCCGGCCACGAATCGGTGTTGGCCCGGGGCGGCCGCGTGGAAATCCTGCCCTTCCTGGAAGACCATTCCACCACCGGTACCATCGAACGCATCCGCGGCGGTTCCAAGTAGGCGCCCCATCGACATGAGCACGGTTCAGACACAACGCCCGCCCGCGACGCCGCCGGTGTCGATCCTGATGTACCACCAGGTGGGCGAGTTCGAATCCCCCAAGACCCATCGCGCCTCCTACTGCCACATCAAGCGGTTCAAATCGCAGATGGGCTATCTGCGGCGCTTCGGCTACAACGTCATCAGCCTGGACCAGGCCTACCGGGGCCTGTTCGGCGGCGAAACGCTGCCGCCCCGGGCCGTGGTGCTGACCTTCGACGACGGCTACCAGAACTTCCACGACTACGCTTTCCCGGTATTGAAGCGCCACGGCTTCCCGGCCACGGTGTTCATCGTCACCCAGCGCATCGGCGCCGCGCCGCTGTGGTTGGAAAACGGCGACCAGCGGCCGCCGCTGATGTCGGGGGCAACCCTTCGCACGCTGCATCACCAGGGCGTGAACTTCGGTTCCCACACCCGCAACCACGTGCGCCTGTCCCAGGTCGATTCGGCGCTGATGCGCGAGGAAATCAGCCGCAGCCGGGCCGAACTGGAAGACGTGCTGGGCGCGCCGGTGCCCGATTTCTGCTACCCCTATGGCGACTACAACGAAGCCGCCCGCGACGTGGTGGCCGAAGCGGGCTATCGCCTCGGCCTGACCTGCATCCGGGGCGCGGCCAACACCGCCGACAACCCTTTCGAGATTCCGCGTAAGGCCATCTCTTTCGGCGACAACCTGGCCGGCTATTTCTGGAAGCTGCACATGAAGCACGAGCGCAAGGACAAACGCGCCGCCCATGCTTGAGTCGTATCACGTCCTGGGCAGCCGCCAGTTCGGCGGCGCCGATCAGTTCTACGTGCGCCTGATCGAAGCGCTGAACGCGACGGGCAACACCGCCACGGCCATCGACCGCGCCGGCAGCCCCGTGGCCGACGCCCTGGCGGAACGCGGCCTGCCCCAGATCCACCTGCCGCTGGCCAACAAATGGGACGTGTTCAGCACCTGGCGGCTGAAACGCCTCGTGGCCCGCAACCGCCCCGCCATCGTCCAGACCTACATGGGCCGCGCCACCCGGCTCACCCGGCTCTCGCCCAGGGGGCCGGCCGTGCATGTCGCGCGCCTGGGCGGCTATTACAAGATCCGCGGCTACTACGAGCACGCCCACGCCTGGGTGGGCAACACCAAGGGCGTGTGCGACTACCTGGTGCGGGAAGGCCTGCCGGCCGACCGCGTGTTCCACATCGGCAACTTCGTGCCGGAACCGGAGCCGGTCGACGAGGCAACACTGCAGGGCCTGCGGGACCAGTGGCGCGTGGCCAAGGACGATTTCCTGATCTTCACCCTGGGCCGGTTCATCGACATCAAGGGCTTCGACGATCTGCTCCAGGCCTTCTCCCGCCTTCCCGCCGATACCGGCGGCCGGCGCCTGATCCTCGCCATTGCCGGCGACGGCCCCCTGCGGGATCAGCTTCACGCACTCGCCCGCGACTTGAACGTGGAGGATCGCGTCCGCTGGCTAGGCTGGCAGAACAACCCGGCCGCCTGGTTCCGCATCGCCGACCTGATGGTCTGCCCGTCGCGCCACGAGACCCTGGGCAACGTGATCCTGGAGGCCTGGAGCCACGGCCTCCCCGTGGTCACTACTGACACGCCGGGTGCCGAGGAACTGGTCACCGAAGGCAGCGACGCCCTGGTGGCGCTCAAGAACAATCCCGACTCCCTGGCCGAACGCCTCGGCGAAGCGTTAAACGCCTCGGCCGAGCAGCGCCAGGCCTTGGGCAAGGCAGGACGCACGGTGTTGGAGCGAACCCACACCCGGGAGGCCGTGGTAGAAGCGTACTTGAACTTGTACGAGGAACTTTCGAGGCAAAGGGCCTTGGCTTAGGAATTTCCCCCTCTCCCTGGCCCTCTCCCGCGGAGGGGAGAGGGGACTGACTGGCAAACTGGGGTGGATCACTCTCTTGCCCCCCTCGCCCCTGGCGGGAGAGGGGCCGGGGGAGAGTAAACGTAGCCTGGATGAAACGCAGTGGAATCCAGGAATCCCCGGATTCCGCTTCGCTTCATCCGGGCTACGGGGCTTGGAGCTGATGTAGGTCGGATTAGCGCAGCGTAATCCGACCTACGTTGAATATCGGGGGGAGAGGGAGCCCCATCATTCAGTTGATCCGCACCTCCATGGCAAACCCCCACACGCCCCTTATAATGGCCCCAAAATCCCAGGGCCCAGAATAGTCCCTCATGAAGCGAATCCTCATCATCCGCCTCAGCGCCATTGGCGACGTGGTCATGGCCTCCGGCCTGCTGCCGGCCCTGCGCAGCCGCTGGCCGGACGCGCACATCGCGTGGCTGGTGGAACCGGCGGCGGCGGGCCTGCTGGAGAACAATCCGCTGGTGGACGAAGTCATCCGTCTGCCGCGGCCCCAATGGCGGGAACTGCGCGCCAAGCGCCGCTACCTGACCATGCTCCGGGAAATGCGCGCCTTCGGCCGGCGCCTGCGCCGGGAACGCTTCGATCTGGTGCTGGACGCCCAGGGCCTGCTCAAGAGCGGCGTCTGGGCCTGGGTCAGCCGGGCGCCGGAGCGCATCGGCATCGCCTCCCGGGAAGGCAGCCAGCGGCTCATGACCCGGGTGCTGCAGCCCGCGCGCAACGACCGCCGCATGAGCTCCGAATACCGGTTTCTCGCCGAGACGCTGGAGACCGCCCCCGAAAGCTTCCGGCTGAGTCTGGAGGTGGGCGCCGATGATCACGCCCAGGCGCAAGCGGCCCTGGCCGACGCCGGCGTCAGCGGCGCTTACGCCGTGCTCTGCCCCTTCACCACCCGCCCGCAGAAGCATTGGTTCGAGGACCGCTGGGTGGAGGTCATCGACCGGATCCAGAAGGAACTGGGCCTGCACCCCGTCATTCTGGGCGGCCCGGGCGATAAGGAGGCCGCCGCGCGCATCGCCGCCGCCACCCGGGCACCGGTCACCGATCTCGCGGGTCGTCTGTCGCTGGCCGCCAGCGCGGCCCTGGTCACCGGCGCCTCGCTGCTGATCGGCGTCGATACGGGACTCTCCCACATGGGCACCGCGCGCCGGCTGCCCACGGTGGTGTTGTTCGGCTCCACCCGCCCCTATCTGGAAACGGACAACCCGCGCACGGAGATCCTCTACGAACCGCTGTTCTGTTCGCCATGCCGACGCCACCCCATCTGCCACGGCGAGTTCAGTTGCATGCGCCTGCACAAGGTGGATCAGGTGCTGGCCGCCGCGCGCCGCCAGTTGGAGAAGACGGCGTGAAGGTTCTTCACGTGGAAACCGGCATGCACCTCTACGGCGGCGCCCTGCAGGTCTACTTTCTGCTGCGTGAACTGAGCCGGCGGGATGAGGACCAACACATTCTGGTCTGCAGCCGAGGCAGCGCCATCGCCGGGGAATGCCGCCAATTGAACGTGCAGGTGATCGAACTGCCCATGGCCGGCGATCTGGACCTGGCCTTCCTGTTTCGGCTGCGCGCCGCGATCCGCCGCGAACGCCCGGACCTGGTCCATCTGCACAGCCGGCGCGGCGCCGAAATCCTGGGCGCCCTGGCCGCCCGCAGCGCCGGGGTGCCCGTGGTCCTGAGCCGTCGAGTCGACAACCCGGAGCCGGCGTGGCTCGCCTCGCGCAAGTACCGGCTCTACGACCGGATCATCACCATCTCCGACGGCATCCGCCAAGTCCTGATCTCGGAAGGCGTCCCGGCCTCGCGGATTGAATGCGTCCCCAGCGCCGTGGACACCGAACAGTACAAACCCGGCTGCCTGGACCGGGCGTGGTTCGAACAGGAGTTCGACCTGGAACCAGGCTCCCGCACCGTGGGAATGATCGCCCAGTTCATACCGCGCAAGGGCCACAAGGTCCTGCTGGAGGCCGTCCCGAAGATCCTGGAAGCGGTCCCGGGCACCCACTTCCTGTTGTTCGGGAAAGGCCCCGAAGAGGAAACCATCCGGGCCGAAGTCGATCGCCTCGGCCTGAACGATGCCGTCCGTTTCTGCGGCTTCCGCGATGACCTGCATCGCGTACTCCCCTGCCTGGACGCCGTCGCCCACCCCGCCTACATGGAAGGCCTGGGCGTCTCGCTCCTCCAGGCCGCCGCCTGCGGCATCCCCATCGTCGCCTGCCGGGCCGGGGGCATGCCGGAAGTCGTGGGCGACGGAGAGAACGGCTACTTGATCGAACCCGGAGACGCCGCGAGGCTCGCCTCGGCGCTCGCCGGGATCCTGGGCGATGCGCATCGGGGGCGGGACATGGGCAACAAGGGGCGGGAGCGCGTCCAGGGCCGATTCTCCATCGCCGCCATGGCGGCGGGAAATCGTGAAGTCCATAAGCGCCTGGTCGGACAATAGGCCCCATCGCCGCTTTTCCAGTATCTTTACGCCTTTATTCGCTGCCCCGAAATGGAACCTCCTGCATGGCGGTCATCTACCTCGGCCGAAGTCGCCTGCACCGCAACCGGGCGAATCTGATTCAGACGCTGCACACCGTGGCGGCGCTGGATCGGTTGGGCGTGCCGATCACGCTGGAATTGCCGCCGTGGAAATCGCCGGATGTGGGCGCGAGGCTGGCCGAGTTCGGCATCGACACTCCCCTGAACCTCCGCGCCCGGCACCTGCTGCATCGCCGATGGAACCCCCGGTGGTTCGCGCTGCTGAACCGAAAACGGCTCCGGCGGCAAACGGTGTATCTGCGCAACCCACAGCTCAGCCTGGCCCTGGGCGGCTTGGGCATCCCGCACCATTTCGAAGTCCACCAGGTCCGCGCACTGGAGGAAAACGGCTCCCTGGGCACCGTGACCGCCCTGCATCGCAAGGGGGTGATCCAGTGGCTGGTGCCCATCACCCGGGCGGCGGCCGATGCCCTGGTGGCGGCCGGCGCGGACCCGGAGCGCATCCACATCGCGCCATCCGGGGTGGATCTCTCCCGCTATCGGGACATTCCCGCCATCGCGCGGGCGGACCTGGCCAAACCCCGGGCGCTGTATGCCGGGCGCATCAGCCGCAGCCGGGGCTTGGACGTCATGCGCGCGCTGGCAGCGGACGGAACGGCGGACGTGCTGCTGGTCGGGGACGCGGAAGATCCGGTTGAGCCCTCCGAGCCTCTGGAGCTGCGGCCGTTCGTGCCACCGGCAGCCGTCCCGGAGCTCTATCGCGAAGCGCCCCTGGTGCTGCTCCCGTACCAGCCCGAGCTGCCCCACAGTGACGCCATCAGCCCCATCAAGCTCTTCGAAGCCATGGCCGCGGGCCGGATCATCATCGCCAGCGACCTGCCACCGATCCGGGAAGTAGTGGATCATGAACGGACGGGGCTGCTGGTGCCGGCCGGTGACGTGGAGGCCTGGCGCGCGGCCGTTCAACGGCTGAAGGATGAGCCCGATTTCGCGCTGATGCTGGCCGCCAACGCCCGCGCGGAAGCGCCGCGCTTCAGCTGGGAGGCCCGCGCCCGGGGGCTAATCCAGGCGTTGGGACTGAACTGACTGTTCTCCTCTCTCCGCCCGCACCCTCGTCGTCGTAGCCTGGATGAAACGCAGTGGAATCCAGGAGTCCCGGATTCCGCTTTGCTTCATCCGGGCTACGCAACTCTTTGCCCCTACCGTCAGTTGTGTAACCTTTGTTCCCGGTTTCATGTGTGACCTGTCTTGCCGGTTTGCACAGGAGAGGGGGGACAAAAAACCCCACGGACAACAACCAGCCCCTGTTCAGGCTGGAAACCCCGCCGCCGCTGCATTAGAGTCTGCCAAGCCGTTCTTCAGGAAACCAAAACGACCCAATGACCGAATCCTCTTCCACCATCCCCTGGCGGATCGACCTGGCGTATGTGGTGCCCTGCTATTTCGACCAGCAGGACACGGACAGCCTGGACGAACTGTTGCGCCACTATGCCGACTATCCGGCGGAGATCCTGGATCGGCTGCAGTTCGTGGTGGTGGACGACGGCTCCCCGACCCGGGTCGAGCTGCCCGACGACCTGGATCTGAACATCCGCCTGCTTCGGGTCACCGAGGACATCAACTGGAACCAGGGCGGGGCGCGAAACCTGGGGATGCTCTACGCCCAGTGCGACAAGGTCCTGATGACGGATCTGGATCACATGGTTTCCGAACAGACCTTCGCCTACCTGCTGAAGCGCTCTACCCCCAAGCGCAGCCTGTTTCGCCTGCACCGCCAGAATGCGGACGGCACGGAATGCCCGCCGCACCCCAACACCTTCTTCATCGCCCGCTCGCGCTTCCTGGGGCTGTTCGGCTACGACGAGGAGTTCACGGGGGAATACGGCTATGAGGACGGCATGTTCTCCCGCTGGCAACGCTACAACGGGACCTGGCACCGCTTCCTGCCCAAGCAGCACGCCATCCGCCGGCGCAAACTGGACGAGGAGAAGTCCTACCATTCCCTGCAGCGGGACAAGACGGTGAACCGCGAACTGAAGTTTCGCAAACTCAAGGAATGGCGCCGCTGGGGACCGCGGGGCGGCCACAGCCGGCGCTTCCTGGAATTCCAGTGGGTGATGGTGGAAGACCGCCGGCGCCGCAACACAACTTGGCAGCCGCCGCGCAATCGCCTGTGGAAACCGCTGTGGCCGCTGCGGGCGCTTTTCGGCCGTTGATCGCGGCCGTTTCCCTCATGACCGAGCGCGCCGAGCATCCTCATCTGGCCTTTTTCATGCCGTCGTTCGATAACGGCGGCGTGGAGCACATGCTGGTCAATCTGGCCCGCGGCCTGGGGGAACGCGGCGTGACGATGGATTTCCTGTGCGGCGACCCGGACGGGGCCTATCTGGATCGGCTCGGCGAAGGCTGCCGGCTGGTAACCATACCCGATACCCGGCCCGAGGCGGTCACCCGCTGGACCGCCGACTACCTGGCCGATGCGGCACCGCACCTGCTCATGGTCGGCAAGCCGGAGACCATGCCCATGGCGGCCAAGGCTCGCCGGCAATCGGGATGGCCGGGTGTGCTCGCCCTGCGGGCGGCCACCACGGAATCCGCGCGCCTGGAAGGCCGCGGCGCGCTGCGCCGTCTCCGGGGGCTGCACCGCGCCCGGCGCTGGTACCGCATGGCCGACCGCATCGTGGCGAACTCCGAAGGCGTGGCCGACGACGTGGTTGCGCTGGCCGGCGCGGATCGCGACACCGTCGCGGTGATCCGCAACCCGGTGGTCAGCCCGGAAATCGAACAACGGGCCGCCGAGCCGGTGGATCATCCGTGGCTGAACGACCACGGCGGTCCCGTCATTCTCGGCGCCGGCCGCTTCGGCCGGGCCAAGGACTTCGAAACGCTGATCCGGGCCTTCGCGCGGCTGCGCGGCCGGCGCCCGGTACGACTGATGCTCCTGGGCCGGGGCCGGCTTGAAGGCGCGCTGCGCCGGCTGGCGACCGAACTCGGCGTCGCCGACGACGTCGCCTTTCCGGGCTTCGTGGAAAACCCCTACGCCTACATGGCCCGCGCCCGGGTCTTCGCCCTGTCCTCCCGCTGGGAGGGCTCGCCCAACGTCCTGGCGGAAGCACTGGCCGTGGGCACGCCGGTGGTCGCCACCGACTGCCGCAGCGGCCCCCGGGAGATCCTGCAATCCGGCCGCTACGGGCCGCTGGTCCCCGTGGGCGATGCCGAGGCGCTGGCCGATGCCCTGGCCAACACCCTGGATCAACCGCTGGCGCCTTCGGTTCTGCGCGAAGCCGTCGCCGACTACACGCTGGCGGCCAGCAGCGAGGCCTACCTCGCCTGGGCGCGCAGCTGCATCGCCCAAGGGGAGCACTGATCATGTGCGGCATTGCCGGCCTCTACAGCAACCAGGCCCCCATTGACCCGACCCTTCTGGACAGCGCGGCCCGGCGCCTGGGCCACCGCGGCCCGGACGATCACGGCACCCACGTCCACGGGGCGTTCGGCATGGTGCACACGCGACTGTCCATCATCGACCCGGCAGGCGGACATCAGCCCATTCTCTCGGCCGACGGCCAACGCGCGGTGATCGCCAACGGCGAGATTTACAACTACATCGAGCTGCGGCGGGAGCTGGAAGCCCAGGGCTACGTCTTCACCAGCCATTCCGACACCGAGGTGATCCTGCACCTCTACGACCGGGACGGCGAGGCGGCGCTGGATCACCTGCGAGGCATGTTCGCCTTCGCCCTCTACGACGGCGCCAACGGGCGGCTGTTCCTGGCCCGGGACCGACTCGGCATCAAGCCCCTGTTTCTGAACATCTCGGCGGCCGGCGTGGCCTTCGCCTCGGAACTCAAGGGCCTGATGCCGCTGCTGCCCGCCTCGCCGCAGGTCAGCGCCGCCGGCCTGGTCCAGTACCTGCACAGCCAGTTCAACACCGGCGAAGACACCATCCTCGACGGCGTGGAACGGCTGCTGCCCGGCGAGGCCCTGATCGTGGAAGGCGGACGCGTGGCCCGGCGCTGGCAGTACTGGTCGCCGCTGGCCATCCGCTCCCGCGCCATCGGCAAGGCCGAGGCGGAAGCGGAGTTCACCGAGCTCATGGACACGGTCATCGAGCAGCACATGCGCTCGGACGTGCCCTACGGCCTGTTTCTGTCCGGCGGGGTGGATTCCGGCACGCTGCTGGGCCTGCTGTCCCGCCACAGCGAGGCGCCCATCCGGACGTTCTCCGTGGGCTTTCCGGACAGCAGCCTGAAGGACGAACTGCCCCTGGCCGACATCATGGCCAAGCGCTACGCCACCCGCCACACGGCCATCGCGCCCACGCCGCAAGAGCTGTTCGCGCACCTGCCGGTAACCGTCTGGGCGGCGGACGACCTGATGCTGGACTACGCCAATCTGCCTACCTCCATCCTGGCCCAGCGCGCCGGCGAAGAGCTCAAAGTGGTGTTCTCGGGAGAGGGCGGCGACGAACTGTTCGCCGGCTACCGGCGTTACCGGGTGCCCCGGGTCGAGCGCCTCCTGAAGAGCCTGATCTGGCCGGGTTCCGGAGGGTTCCGCACCTCCGGCACCTTGAAGCGCGACCGCCGCAAGGGCCTGCTCAACGACCGGCTGCAGGCCGCCTTCCGGGACGTGCGCCGGCCCTTCGTCGACGCCTGGCGCGCCGCCGACGCGAACTGGAGCGATCTGCAGCGCATGCAGTACGTGGATGTCGCCACGGCGCTGCCGGACAACCTGCTGGTGAAGCTGGACCGCATGCTCATGGCCTGGGCCGTGGAAGGCCGGGTGCCCCTGCTGGATCACAAGGTGGTGGAGTTTGCGCTGTCGCTGCCCGATGACCTGCGCGTGGACCACGACCGCGGCAAGGCCTTCCTCAAGGATTGGGCCGCGCCGCTGCTCAGCCCGGAACACCTGACCGGCCGCAAGCGGGGGTTCCACGTTCCCGTGGGCGAGTGGTTGTCCGGCGACTTCCTGGATGCCCTGGAAACGCACCTGCCCCGCAACGGCGGGATCGCCGAGTGGTTCAACCCGAACGGGGTCAGGACGCTCATCCAGCGCCAGCGGGAACGCAAGGGCAACGCCCGGTTGTTGTGGGCCTTGGTACAGTTCGCGATCTGGCATCGCCTCTTCATGGAGGGCCACGGCGAACGGCCCGACCCGAAACAGCATCCGCTGGAGGTATTGGCATCGTGAGTCGCCTGGCCATTTTCATGTCCTTTTCCGGCCAGGGCGGCGTGGAGCGGATGGTGCTGAATCTGCTGGAAGGGTTTACCGCCCGCGGCGTGGAAGCGGACCTGCTGGCCGTGCGCAGCGGTCCGGACTCGCTGGGTAAGCTGCCCCAGGGCGTTCGCCTGATCGATCTCAAGGCCGGGCACACCTCCACGGCCCTGCCGGCGCTGGTACGCTACCTGCGACGGGAGCGCCCGCGGGCGATGCTGGCCGCCAAGGACCGCGCCATCCGCACGGCGGTCATCGCCCGGCGCCTGGCCGGTGTGGACACCCGCCTGGTCGGGCGCCTCGGCACCAATCTTTCGGCCTCCCTGGAGGGCCGCTCCGGCCTGCAGCGGGCTTCGCGCTACCTGCCCATGCGCTGGCTGTATCCCTCGGTGGACAAAATCGTCGCGGTCTCCGCCGGCGTCGCGGAGGACACCCGCGCCATCACCGGCCTGCCCGAGGACAAGGTCACCGTCATCCGCAACCCGGTCATCACCCCCCGGCTGGCAACGCTGGCGGAGGAATCGGTGGATCACCCGTGGCTACAGCCCGGCCAGCCGCCGGTAATCCTCGGCGCCGGCCGACTGACCCGCCAGAAGGACTTCCCCAGCTTGCTGCGGGCGTTTGCCGAAGTGCGCAAGCAACGGGACTGCCGACTGATCATTCTGGGGGACGGCCGGGGCCGGGATGCCCTGCTCGCCCTCGCCGAGGAACTGGGCGTGGCGAACGACCTGGATCTGCCCGGTTTTCAGCCCAATCCCTATGCCTACATGCGCCGGGCGGCGCTGTTTGTGCTGTCCTCGGCCTGGGAAGGCTCGCCCAATGTGCTCACCGAGGCCCTGGCCCTGGGCGTGCCCTCGGTGGCCACGGACTGCCCCAGCGGGCCGCGCGAGATTCTGGAAGGCGGGCGCTACGGCCCGCTGGTGCCGGTGGGCGACGTCGCCGCCCTGGCCCGGGGCATGGACACCGCGCTGCGGGAGCCCTTGCCGGCCGACACGTTGCGCGAGGCGGCAAGCGAATACGACCAGACGCTCAGCGCCGCCCGCTATCTGGAAACCCTGGGATTGAACCCATCGGACTAAACGCCATGCTGCTATCGCTGAAATACAACTTCCTGTTCGTGCACACCGCCAAGACCGGCGGCACCAGCATCCGCAACGCGCTCAACGCCTACAAATGGAAGGACCCCTACCGGGTGCCCCAGTGGATCTGCAGCAAGATCAGCGGCATGACCGGGCACAAGCTGGGCGTGAAGTTCCCCCGGCATTCCAAGGTCATCGCCGCCCAGGAAATGCTGCCCAAGGAAGTCTTCGACCGGTTGTTCAAGTTCGTCTACGTGCGCAATCCCTGGGATCTGCAGGTGAGTTCCTTTCACCACATCCGCCGGGAGCGCCCGCATCTGCTGGGCGAGCATCAGGACTTCGAATCGTTCCTGCGCTGGAAGCTGGACCCCGAGCGGCCCTACCAGTACCACATCGATACCTCCATCACCCGGCAGTCGGACTACTGCATCGACCTGCACGGCAAGGTGATCGTGGACCATATCGCCCGCTATGAACGCTTCGAAGAGGAATTCGACGAGATCTGCCGGCGCATCGGCATCGCCAATCCGGGCCTGCCGCACAAACGCCAGGCCAAGGATCGGAAGAAGGATTACCGGCAGTACTACACCGACGAGACGGCGCAGATGATCGCCGATTATTTCAAGGCGGATATCGAGCTGTTCGGGTATCGGTTCGACGAACCGGCGGGGGAAGGGTAGACGGCATCTTGTTCGCGGCGATGAACGCCGCTCCTACGAGACGGGGCCCCGTGTAGGAGCGGCGTTCATCGCCGCGAAAGCCAGTCCCACAGACGGTTCGCGGTCGACACGACCGCTCCTACCGCTTTTGGGGGCTCTTTTACGAAAGATGCTCTCGGCAAGGCGCTAAGGACGGTTCTCTTACAGATGTAGAGTCGTATCGACCGCGAACGGCCTCAAGCGTCCCGCCGCGCGTGCTTTCTCATTTCCAGGGAATTCGGATCGAAGTCCTTCAGCACATATTCCGCGCCGCAATAGGGGCACTTGCCCTCGCCCGTCTTGTGCAGCGGGATATACACCTTGGGGTGCGAATTCCACAGGTACATGCCCGGCATGGGGCAGGACAGGGGCATGTCGTCCACCGTCACTTCGTAGCGGTGGGCGGCGTTGGGTTCAATCAAATCGGTCCGGTCGTGGGTCTGTGGGTCTGACACCGTTCTCGCCTCTGTTCCTGAACTCGAATCAATATACGTAGCTCAGCCACTCGGGATGGCTCTCCCGACGGCCTTCGACCTGGTCGAAATACATCTTCTGCAAGCGCTCGGTGACGGGACCGCGCTTGCCTTCGCCGATGGTGCGCCCGTCCAGTTCACGGATGGGCGTCACTTCCGCTGCCGTACCCGTGAAGAAGGCTTCGTCGGCCACATACACCTGGTCGCGCGTAATACGCTGCTCGCGCACTTCGATACCGGCCTCGGCGGCCAGCTTGAAGACGGTGTCGCGGGTAATGCCCGCCAGCACGGAGGTCAGGTCCGGGGTGTAGATCACGCCGTCGCGGACCAGGAAGAAATTCTCGCCGGAACCCTCTGCCACGAAACCGTCCACGTCCAGCAGCAGCGCCTCGTCGTAGCCGCAGTCCGAGGCTTCCTTGAGGGCCATGATGGAGTTCACGTAGGGGCCGTTGGCCTTGGCGCGGCACATCACGCTGTTGACGTGGTGGCGGGTGTAGGAGGAGGTCTTGACGCGGATGCCCTTCTCCATGTTCTCGGCGCCCAGGTAGGCGCCCCACTCCCAGGCGGCGACGATGGTGTGGACCTTGAGGTTGTCCGCGTGCAGGCCCATGCCCTCGGATCCGTAGAACGACATGGGCCGGATGTAGGCGCTTTGCAGCTTGTTCTCGCGGATGGTCTGCACAACGGCGTCGTTGAGCTGCTCTTCCGTATAACCCAGGTCCATTTGCAGGATCTTGGCCGAGCCCAGAAGACGGCGGGTATGTTCCTTGAGGCGGAACACCGCCGTGCCCTTGTCGGTCTTGTAGGCGCGGATGCCTTCGAACACGCCCATGCCGTAGTGCAGGGTATGGGTGAGAACATGCACCGTGGCATCGCGCCAGGGCACCAGCTTGCCGTCAAACCAGATGACGCCGTCGCGGTCATCCATGCTCATGAAGTCGACCCCCTGTTCACCCTGTCCGATGAACGCTCAAGTAACGGTATTCCAGTCGGTGGAAGCCGCGCCGGCGGGACTGATTCAGCCCTGCCCGGCTCCGCCGTGGTCATGTTCCATTAGTTCCCGCCACAACGCGGCGACGGATTCGCGCAACGATTCGAATTCCGCGGCCGCCACCCGGGCGGGCTCTTCCTGCAGAGTCAGATGATGCACGCGGGCGCGGTAGGCCCGATAGGCATCGGCGAGCAGCCGCGATTGCGTGTCGCTCAGCCGTCCCGCCTTGCGCAGCTCGTCCAACAGTCGAATGTTGTCGGTGAAGCGCAGAAGCCCGGGGGCCTCTTTGGCTCCCGAGAGAACGCCATATTGCACCATAAATTCGATGTCGGCGATACCGCCCCGGTCCTGCTTGATGTCAAAGACTCCCGGGTCGCGACTGCCTTTCTCCTTGCGCTGGCGCTCCCGCATCTCGCGCACTTCTTCGCGCAGCACCGCTTCATCGCGAGGCCGGGCCAACAGCTCCCGGCGTACGGCTTCGAAGGCCTGTTTCAGCCGCGGATGCCCCGCAACGAAGCGGGCCCGCACCAGGGCCTGGTGCTCCCACGTCCAGGCCTTGGTCCGCTGGTAATCGGCATAGGCATCCAGCGTGGTGCTGAGCAGCCCCGCCTTGCCGCTGGGGCGCAGCCGGGTATCGACCTCATAGAGGATGCCGCCCGGCGTTTGCGCACCCAGGATATGGATCACCCGCTGGGCCAGGCGTGCGAAGAATACGTTGTTGTCCACCACGCGCTCGCCGTCGGTTTCCTGACCCTCGCCGTGGCTGTCGTGCAGGAAAACCAAATCGAGGTCGGAGCCATAACCCAGCTCGATGCCGCCGAGCTTGCCATAGGCAATCACCGCGAACCCGGGTTCAAAGGGCCGGCCGTCCGCCACCGCCCGCGGCTGCCCATGCCGCGCCGCGAGATGGCGCCAGGCCAGGCTCACCACCTCGGACAGCGCCACTTCAGCGACATCGGTGAGGTAATCACTGACGACCATCAGCGGCACGACTTCGCTGACGTCGGCCGCGGCCACGCGCAGCACATTCACCTGCTTGAACTGGCGCAGCACTTCCATCTGCTGTTCAAGGTCGTCCTCGGGCATGGCCCGAAGCCGTTCCCGGAGGTCACGTTCAAGGGCGTCCCTGCGCAGAGGCGCATACAGGCTGCGGGGGTCCAGAAGTTCGTCCAGCAGCAGCGGATGACGGGCCAGGAAACGCGTAATCCAGACGCTGGCCGAGCACAGCTTGGTGAGCTGCGACAGGGCCATGGGATTCTCCACCAGCAGCGAGAGGTATGCCGTGCGGCGGACGATGGCCTCGACCACGTCCAGCACCCGGCCCACCGTGCGATCCGGAGATTCCGTACCGCCGGCGGCACCCAGAATCAGGGGCACCAGCCGGTCGAGGCGGTTGCGCCCGCTGCTGCTCAGGGAGCGCACCGCCGGGCTGTTGCGCAGGCCGGCCAAGCGCTCGCGCACCCGCTCCGCCTCGCCGAACCCGGCCTCTTCCAGGCGGCGAACCGCCTGCTCGGCGGACAGCTCGTCGGTCCAGACGTTGTCCAGGCCGAAGCCGGTCTCGTCGGTGTCTTCGTCCTCGGCCTGGGGCGCGCTGAACACCTGCTCGAACTGAGCCTGGACGCGGCGGCGGATTCGGATCAGGCGCTCGTTGAACCCGGACCAACCGTCGAAGCCCATGGCGGCGGCCAAACGAGCCTTGTCCAGTTCGTCGTCGGGCAGTTCGTGGGTCTGCTGGTCGGCAATGGCCTGCAGTCGGTTTTCCGCCAAGCGCAGGAATTCGTAGCCTTGAATCAGGTCTTTCACGGCATGGGGCGGCAGTGCCTGCTGGTCGCCGAGATAAGTCAGCACCGGCAGAATGCGCCGCCCTTGCAGATCCTTCTCGCGGCCGCCGCGGATCAACTGGAACACCTGGCCGATGAACTCGATCTCGCGAATACCGCCGGGCCCGAGCTTGATGTTCTGTTCCATGCCCTTGCGCTTGACCTCCCGGGCCACCATGGCCTTCATCTCGCGCATGGCCTCAAGCGCGCCGTAATCGAGATAGCGGCGGTAAACGAAGGGGCGCAGGTTCTCCAGCAATCGCTCTCCGAAGCTGTAGTCGCCGCCCACGCAGCGGGCCTTGATCATGGCGTAGCGCTCCCAGGTGCGGCCCTGGTTCTGATAGTAGGCCTCCATTGCCTCGGCGCTCATGGCCAGCGGGCCGGCGTCGCCGTAGGGGCGCAGGCGCATGTCCACCCGGAACACCTGGCCCTCGGCGGTGGTGGCATTGAGGCTGTTGATGAGCTTGCGGCCGAGGTTGACGAAGAACTGTTCATTGGCGACGGGGCGCGAACCGTCCGTCTCGCCGCCGGCGGGATAGGCGAAGATCAGATCGATGTCCGAGGAAAAGTTCAGTTCCTCACCGCCGAGCTTGCCCATGCCCAGCACGGCCATGCGCTGGGCCGTGCCGTCCGCGTCCCGGGGCACACCGACGCGCTCGCATTCCCAGTCGTAATGCTTGGCGAGTGCTTCATCGATGCAGGCTTCCGCCAAGTGGGAAAGCCCCTTGAGCGATTCATCCAGATCCGCCCAGCCGGCCAGGTCGCGCCAGGCGATGCGCGCCATTTCGCGCACTCGGAAACGGCGCAATTCGGCGTCCATGCCCGTCACGGTGTCCAAGGACTCGAGCCGGGAGCGCAGGCGGGCGCGATGGCCGCCCTCATCATACGGTGTGGTCAGATCACCACTGTCGCAGAGATCCGCCAGCAGTTCCGGGGAACGCACGCAGGCACGGCCGACAAAGGGGCTGCAGGCCCAGACCTTGGGCAGGCTTTCACGGATGTCTTGGTCGGCAGGCAGCTCCGCCTTGGCGGCGTAGTCGTCGATCAGTTGGGCAGCCGGCTCCCGGAGCGCTTCCGGCAGAGCGCTGACCAAGGATGTGGTGAGGTGGCGTTGATCGGTCATGACTGGCCCAAGCTTACGGAGACGCGCCCAAACCGACAAGCGAAGAGCGGTCCATTCCCCCTCTCCCGCCAGGGGCGAGGGGAACAAGCAACACTGTGTTCGTCCTCAATTTCGAATTACGCGAGGCCGGGCCCGGTTCACACCCCCCTCTCCCCAACGTGGGAGCGGGGCCGGGGGAGAGGGGCATAAGCAAAAAAAGCCCCGCGCGAGGCGGGGCTTTCGTTACCACTCGGTGGGAGCGGGGGCTGCTTACATCATGCCGCCCATGCCGCCCATTCCACCCATGCCGCCCATGTCGGGCATGCCGCCGCCTTCGCCTTCTTCCTTCGGATGCTCGGCCACCATGCACTCGGTGGTGATCATCAGAGCAGCCACGGAAGCGGCGTTCTGCAGCGCGGAGCGGCTGACCTTGGTCGGATCCAGGATGCCGAACTCGACCATGTCGCCGTACTCGCCGGTCTGGGCGTTGTAGCCGAAGTTGTCGGCGCCTTCCAGGACCTTGTACAGGACCACGGCCGCGTCCATGCCGGCGTTGCCGACGATCTGGCGCAGGGGCTCTTCCACCGCGCGACGGACGATGCCGATACCCACGTCCTGGTCGTGGTTGTCGCCGTTCAGGTCTTCCAGAGCCAGCTTGGCGCGCAGCAGGGCCACGCCGCCGCCGGGGACCACGCCTTCTTCGACGGCCGCACGGGTGGCGTGCAGGGCGTCTTCGACGCGGGCCTTCTTCTCCTTCATTTCCATCTCGGTGGCGGCACCGACCTTGATCACGGCCACACCGCCGGCCAGCTTGGCGACACGCTCCTGGAGCTTCTCCTTGTCGTAATCGGAGGAGGACTCCTCGATCTGGGCGCGGATCTGCTCGACGCGGCCCTTGATGTCCTCGCCACGGCCGCCGCCGTCGACGATCATGGTGTTCTCCTTGGTGACCTGCACCTTCTTGGCGGTGCCCAGGTCGTCCAGGGTGGCCTTCTCGAGGGACAGGCCCACTTCCTCGGAGATCACGGTGCCGCCGGTCAGAACCGCGATGTCCTGCAGCATGGCCTTGCGGCGGTCGCCGAAGCCGGGCGCCTTGACGGCGGCGACCTTGACGATGCCGCGGATGCTGTTGACCACCAGGGTGGCCAGCGCCTCGCCTTCGATGTCCTCGGCCACGATCAGCAGCGGACGGTTGGACTTGGCGACGTTCTCCAGCACGGGCAGCAGCTCGCGGATGTTGGAGATCTTCTTGTCGAACAGCAGGACGTAGGCGTCTTCAAGCTCGGCGCTCATGTTCTGCTGGTTGTTGATGAAGTACGGCGAGAGGTAGCCGCGGTCGAACTGCATACCCTCGACCACGTCCAGCTCGTTCTCCAGGCCGGAGCCTTCTTCCACCGTGATCACGCCTTCCTTGCCGACCTTCTGCATGGCGTCGGCGATGATCTCGCCGATGGAGGCTGTCGGAGTTGGCGGAGATGGTGCCCACCTGGGCGATGGACTTGTGGTTGTCGCAGGGCTTGGACAGCTCGCGAGGCGCTCCACGGCGGCCGTCACGGCCTTGTCGATGCCGCGCTTGAGGTCCATGGGGTTCATGCCCGCGGCGACGGCCTTCATGCCCTCGCGCAGGATGGACTGGGCCAGCACGGTGGCGGTGGTGGTGCCGTCGCCGGCCACGTCGGAAGTCTGGGAAGCGACTTCCTTGACCATCTGGGCGCCCATGTTCTCGAACTTGTCCTTGAGCTCGATTTCCTTGGCCACGGACACACCGTCCTTGGTCACGGTCGGGGCGCCGAAGCTCTTCTCCAGCACCACGTTGCGGCCGCGCGGGCCCAGGGTCACCTTGACGGCGTTGGCCAAGGTATTCACGCCCTTGATCATGCGCTGGCGCGCGTCATCACTGAAACGTACGTCTTTGGCAGCCATTGTCTATTTCCTCTGAAATCTGTTGTTGCTTAACCGGTAGGGGCTGGATCAGCCTTCCAGGACGGCCATGATGTCGTCCTCGCGCATCACGAGGAGGTCTTCGCCGTCCATCTTGACCTCGGTGCCGGAATACTTGCCGAACAGCACCGTGTCGCCGACCTTCACGTCCAGCTTGCGGACTTCGCCGTTGTCCTGGATCTTGCCGTTGCCCACGGCCACGACCTCGCCGCGGATGGGCTTCTCGGCCGCCGAATCGGGGATCACGATGCCACCCGGGGAGGTGCGCTCTTCTTCCATACGCTTGATGACCACGCGATCATGCAAAGGACGAATTTTCATCAGGTCTCTCTCCCAGAGATTGTTTGAAAGGTGATGCCTCAGACTGAGATTGTTAGCACTCGCCTTTGGTGAGTGCTAATGATAGCCACACGCATAAAAAGAGTCAAGCACTGCCTGAACAGGCGGTCGGTCTCGAGCCGATTAAGACAGGGCAGCGCGGCGACGCTCTCGCGCTCCGCGGCCGGCATTGTGATCGCGGACGCAGACGGTGCCCGCGATATTGGGCTATGAGTGATACAATTCAACGGCCCCGAATCGGCGGGACCGACCGCGCCGAGCCCTAGGCGGAGGAGACCACGGAATGGCCGATCAACACCTGATAGCGCTATCCACCTGCCCCAGCCCCGAACTTGCCGAACGCATCGCCGAGGCCCTGGTGCAGCGGGGCTGCGCCGCCTGCGTGAACATGGTGCCGGGCATGACCTCGGTCTATCGCTGGAAGGGCGAGGTCTGCCGGGATGCGGAGACCCTGCTCATCATGAAAACCACCGCGACGGCCTACCCGGCGCTGGAATCCACGGTGATGGAGCTGCACACCGAAGAACTTCCCGAGCTGATTACGGTCCCAATCACCGGCGGCCTGCCCGGTTACCTCGCCTGGGTATCCGAACAGACGGCAAGCGCCGCCCGCCGCGACCGATAACAACCGACTGAAGACTCGCGCCATGCAATCACGCCCGTCCGCCCGGATTCGCACATGGCTTTTGGCCTGCCTGATGGCCGCGCTGCCCATTGCAGGCGCGCACGCCGCCGGCAACTTCTTCTCCGACGGCGATCAGCCTGACCTGCTCCCCGCCGACCAGGCCTTCAGCTACAACGCCGAGATGCCGGGTACGGAACTGGTGGTCGCCCATTTCGACATCGCCGACGGCTACTATCTCTATAAGAGCCGCATGTCCTTCAAACTGGCCGGTGGCGACAATCGCATCCTCGGCGTGCGCATGCCCGACGGCGACGAGAAGGACGATCCCAACTTCGGCCGCCTGTTCGTGTTCCACCACCAGGCCGACGTCTATATACGCCTCGCCAAACCCGCGCCGAAGGGCGTAACGCTGGTTGCCCACTACCAGGGCTGTGCCGATGCGGGCGTGTGTTACCCGCCCATCACCAAGCAGTTCGCTGTCGCGCCCAGCAGCAACGAGCCGGGCCTGCGCAACCAGCCCCCCGGCCCGGAGGCGGCGGCACCGCCCCCCGGCGATGAATTCGGGCGCCTGAGCGCGTTGCTGCAAGGCAGCTCCACGCCCCTGATCCTGCTGGGCTTCTTCGCCGCCGGCCTGCTGCTGGCGTTCAGCGCCTGCATGTACCCGATGATTCCCATTCTGTCGGGCATCATCGCCGGCGACGGCCATCGGCGCAGCGGCCGGCGCGCCTTCCTGCTTTCCCTGATCTACGTGGAGAGCACCGCACTGACCTATGCCGTGGCGGGTGCCGCCGCCGGCGTCAGCGGCGAGGCGATCCAGGCGGATCTGCAA
The DNA here is from genome assembly GCA_963711725.1 of uncultured Gammaproteobacteria bacterium. Classification (GTDB taxonomy): domain Bacteria; phylum Pseudomonadota; class Gammaproteobacteria; order Nitrococcales; family Aquisalimonadaceae; genus CAVQFO01. The sequence continues at coordinate 106,674 of CAVQFO010000028.1, forward strand.
GGGCCCTGGGTACTGGGCGGGTTCGCCGCCCTGTTCGTGGTGCTTTCGCTGTCCATGTTCGGTCTCTACACCCTGCAGATGCCCGCCGCCGTACAGACCCGTCTGGACAACCTCTCCCGCAAACAGCGCGGCGGGAGCTTCCTGGGCGCCGCCATCATGGGCGCGCTTTCGGCGCTGATCGTCAGCGCCTGCTCCGGACCGGCGCTGGTGGCCGCATTGGCGTTCATCGCAAAGACCGGCGACCCCTGGATGGGCGGTCTTGCGCTATTCGCCCTGGCCAACGGCATGGGCGTCCCCCTGCTGGCCATCGGCACGGCCGCGGGCCGCTGGCTACCGAAGTCCGGCCCCTGGATGAATCGGGTCAAGCCATTGTTCGGCCTGGTATTCCTGGGTGTTGCGCTGATTATTGTAGAGCGCCTGATCCCCGGCCCCGTTGCCCTGGGGCTATGGGGGGTGCTGCTGCTGAGCACGGCCGTCTATCTCGGGGCGTTCCGCGCCTTGCCGGAAAACGCCGGGCGGCTTCTGCACGTGGAAAAGGTTCTGGCGGTGGCGATCCTGCTATGGGGCGCGCTGCTGATCGTGGGCGCCTCGGCCGGCGGAGACCGCTTCTGGGAGCCGCTGCACCGGCTGACGAGCATTGCCGCGTCGCCGACCGCGTCCCCGACCCCGCAAGCGCCGGCGTTTCGCAAAGTCGCCAGCCTCGGCGCCTTGAAAGCGGCCATCAGCCAGGCCGCCGACGAACACCGCACGGCCATGGTGGATGTCTATGCCGACTGGTGCGCCTATTGCGTGCAACTGGATCGGCAGACCTTCCCCGACCGCATGGTGCGCAACGCCCTTCGCGACAGCGTATTGCTGCGGGTGGACGTCACCGCCATGAACGACGCGGACAAGAAACTGCTGGAACAACTGGATGTATTCCTCCCGCCGGCGGTGCTGTTTTACGGCGCCGACGGCCGCGAGCGAAAGAACCTGCGGGTGGTGGGCTTCATGGGTCCGGAGGATTTTACCAAACGGGCGCGCCAGGCGCTGAGGGTCAACTGAGCCATGCGCCGAGCGAGCCTGACAGGGGTCATCGTTGTTTCTCTGCTCATCGGTGCGGGACTGGGCGCTGGCGGACTCTACGGCTACCAGCGGTGGTCCGAGAACCAGGGTACCGACGCCCGGCCGGATTTCTCGCTGCCGGACCTGCAGGGCAAAAAGCATGATATCGCCGAATGGGACGGCAAGCTGGTGGTCCTCAACTTCTGGGCCAGTTGGTGCCCACCCTGCGTCCGCGAAATCCCCATGTTCGTGGACCTGCAGAAACAATACGGCGATCGCGGCCTTCAGTTCATCGGCGTTGCCGTCGACCGCCACGACGCCGCCCAGTCCTTCGTCAAGGAAAAAGGCGTCAATTACCCCATTCTTCAGGGCATGCAAAGCGCCATGGAGGTGGGCGCTCTCTACGGCAATGACGCCGGCACGCTGCCCTATACCGTGGTCATCAACCAGCATGGCCGGATCGTGACGACGTTCTCCCAGGAAGTGCATCGCAAGCTGATAGAATCGGTGATCCAAAATCACCTCTGACGAGGCTGACCACCGAAAGATTGGCGCCAAACTGCGGCGATCTCCCGAAAAACGCAGGGGATCTGGACAACAAGCCGCACATCCGTCAGAATCGTGCCCCGTCGCAAACGGATCACCGTTTCCCGTTGCGCGCGCACCAAATAACCGTGACTTCCCACATACAGGGCCCCGGGAGCCGGGCCGGCGCGGCCAACAGCCTCTGCCCCATCGGCGTATCCCAAGAGGGCGTCACGGAACCGAAGCGGAACCCAAAGAGTCCGATATGCCCAAAATTCTGGTCATCAACGGTCCCAACCTCAATCTGCTGGGCAAGCGGGAACCCGGCGTCTACGGCAGCGAATCGCTGGCCGATATAGAACAGACGCTGACCCGACTGGCCGGCGATCAGGGCGTAGACCTGGCGTGCTACCAGAGCAACGACGAGGGCGCCCTGGTGAACCGCATTCAGGCCGCGGCCTGCGACGGCACCGACTTCATCATCATCAATCCGGCGGCCTACACCCATACAAGCGTGGCGCTGCGCGACGCCCTGTTGGCCGTGGCTCTGCCGTTCGTCGAAGTTCATCTGTCCAACGTGCACGCGCGGGAGACCTTTCGCCGGAACTCCTACCTGTCAGACGTGGCACTGGGCGTCATTACCGGTTTCGGATCGCAGGGCTACCAGTTCGCACTGAGCGCCGCCCTGCGCCATCTCGGCCTAAACAAAGGATAAGTCCCATGGATATTCGCAAGATCAAGCGCCTGATCGAGTTGCTGGAGGAATCCGGCGTCAACGAGATCGAAATCAAGGAGGGTGAAGAGTCCGTCCGCATCAACCGCGGCGGATCCGGGGCCGGCGGCCACGCCCCCGCGCCCATGCCCCAGACCATCGTTCAGCCCGCGCCGCAGGCCGCCGCCGCGCCCGCCCCCGAGCCGGCGGAAGCCGCCGACCAGATCCCGGCGGGACACGCTGTGCGCTCGCCCATGGTGGGCACCTACTACAGCGCTCCTTCTCCCGGCGCCAAAGCCTTCGTCGAGGTCGGCCAACGGGTCAAGGCCGGCGACACGCTGTGCATCATCGAAGCCATGAAGATGATGAACCAGATCGAATCGGACAAGGACGGGGTCGTCGCCGCCATCCTGGTGGAAAACGGCCAGCCCGTGGAATTCGATCAGCCGCTGTTCGTTATCGAGTAACGGCTCACCTCACACGGGAACAACGGAATCGCCATGCTGGAAAAAGTCGTCATTGCCAACCGCGGCGAGATTGCGCTGCGCATCCTGCGCGCCTGCCGCGAACTGGGTATCCGCACGGTCGCGGTGCACTCCACCGCGGACCGGGAGCTCAAACACGTGCGCCTGGCCGATGAAACGGTCTGCATCGGACCCGCCTCGTCCGCCGAGAGCTACCTCAATGTTCCGGCCATCATCAGCGCCGCCGAAGTCACGGATGCCGACGGCATCCACCCCGGCTACGGCTTTCTCTCGGAAAACGCCGACTTCGCCGAGCACGCCGAACATTCCGGGTTCACCTTCATCGGCCCCAAGGCGGACACCATCCGCCTGATGGGCGACAAGGTCTCGGCCATCCGCGCCATGAAGGAGGCCGGTATTCCCTGCGTACCCGGCTCCGACGGCCCTCTGGGCGACGATCCGGACGAGAACCTGCGCTTGGGCCGTGAAATCGGCTTCCCGGTGATCATCAAGGCCGCCGGCGGCGGCGGCGGCCGCGGCATGCGGGTGGTGCACACGGAAGCCAACCTGCTCAACGCCATCTCCCTGACCAAGACCGAAGCCAACTCCGCCTTCGGCAATCCGGTGGTCTATATGGAGAAATTCCTGGATCACCCTCGCCACGTGGAGATCCAGGTGCTGGCCGACCACTACGGCAACGCCATCCACCTGGGCGAGCGCGACTGCTCCATGCAGCGCCGTCACCAGAAGGTGATCGAGGAATCCCCGGCCCCCGGCATCACCGCCGAACAGCGCGCCCGCATCGGCGAGCGTTGCGCCGAAGCCTGCCGCCAGCTGGGTTACCGCGGGGCCGGCACCTTCGAATTCCTCTACCAGGACGGCGAGTTCTACTTCATCGAAATGAATACCCGCATCCAGGTGGAGCATCCGGTCACCGAAATGGTCACCGGCGTGGACATGGTCAAGGAACAGTTGGTGATTGCCGGCGGCGAACGCCTGCGCTACAAGCAGGAAGACATCAAGATGCAGGGGCACGCCATCGAGTGCCGGATCAACGCCGAGGACCCGAAGAAATTCATCCCCTCGCCCGGCAAGATCACCCAGTACCATGCCCCCGGCGGCCCGGGCATCCGCGTGGACTCCCACATCTACAACGGCTACACGGTGCCGCCCTACTACGATTCCATGATCGGCAAGCTCATCGCTCACGGCGACGACCGCGCCTCGGCCATTGCCCGCATGCGCACGGCTCTCTCGGAAGTCGTGATCGACGGCATCAAGACCAACGTCCCCCTGCACCAGGACATCCTGGCGGACACCGCCTTCCAGCAGGGCGGGACGAACATCCATTATTTGGAGAAGAAGCTGGGGCTAAGCTGAGGCTGGCAACGAGCGGCATTCGCGGCGATGAGCGCCGCTCCTACAAAGGGAGACATTCCCCGTAGGAGCGGCGTTCATCGCCGCGAACTCCACCCCCAGAAAGCAAAAGGGCGAGCCGGTTGGCTCGCCCTTTTTTAGGGTATTCGGCTGTTCGCGGTCGACACGACCGCTCCTACAGGTAGTTCAATTTGCCGTAGGAGCGGTCGTGTCGACCGCGAAAATCCACAAAATGCAGAAGACGCCTACCGGGCCGAATGCCCGCTCAGCTTGACCTCCACCTTCTCGTGGTCGGCCAGGCCTTCGTAATACTCCCGCAGGATCGCCAGCACTTCCGGCCGGCTGAAATGCTCCGGCACGTCATCGCCTTCGGAGAGCAGCTTGCGCAGCTTGCTGCCGGACAGCAGCAGCCGGTCCTTCGCCTCGTGAGGACAGGTGCGCATGGAGGCCATGCCTTCGCAGCGGTCGCACCAGAAGGTCCAGTCGATCTTGAGCGGGCGGGTCTCCAGGGAGCCCGCCGGGATTTCATCGAAGATGTGCTGAGCGTCGAAGGGGCCGTAGTAATCTCCGACACCGGCGTGGTCGCGTCCCACGATCAAATGGGAGCAGCCGTAGTTCTGGCGGAACACGGCGTGCAGCAAGGCCTCGCGGGGACCGGCATAGCGCATGTCCAGCGGGTAGCCGGCCTGGACCACGGTGTCCGGCACGAAGTAATTTTCCACCAGGGTGCCGATGGCTTTGGTGCGCACCTCGGCGGGAATATCGCCGGGCTTGAGCTTGCCCAGCAGGGAGTGCACCAACACGCCGTCGCAGGTCTCGATGGCGATCTTGGCGAGGTATTCATGGGAACGGTGCATGGGGTTGCGGGTCTGGAAGGCGGCCACGGTGCTCCAGCCCTTTTCCTGGAACAGCGCCCGAGTCTCGGCCGGGGTCAGGAACAGGCCCGGATACTCGTCGGGGAAGTCGCCCTGGCTCAACACTTTCACCGGACCGGCCAGGTTCACATCGCCCTGAGCCATGACCATCTGCACGCCCGGGTGGTCGTGGTCACTGGTGCGGAACACGCTCTCGCACTCGTGACCCCGGTCGATAGCGTATCTCTCGCGCACGGTCATGGTGGCCATCAGCTCGCCGGACTCGGTGATCAGCGCCACGTCGGCGCCGTCGTCGATACCATCGGCGGTCGCCTTGTCCGTGGACAGCGTGATCGGGATCGGCCAGAACAGCCCGTCGGCGGTCTGCATGCGATCGCATACGGAACGCCAGTCCGCCTCGCCCATGAAGCCGTCCAGCGGCGTGAAGCCGCCGATGCCCAACATGATCAGATCGCCCGCCTCCCGGGAGCTGATGCGGACCTGGGGCAGTGAGCTCGGCCCGCGCTCGCTCGGCCGCCAGGGCTTCGCCTTCAAGAAGAAGCGGCTTGAGTGCGCCGCCACCGTGGGGATTGACCAGTTGGGACATGAATTCGATTCCTCTTCGTTGCACTCGCCGGAACATCCGGAAACGGCTGCCGACGACCTGATTGAGCGTCGCTACTTGATCCGGACCCCGACGGGCCCCATCAAAACGGCATTCCTGAGCGGTTCAAGAGGTCTCGCCGGACCCGGGAAAGCCCGAGGTTTTGGCAGTCGGGCACGGGCAGTCCCAGAAGATGCCGTGACCTGCGTTGCCCGTCGGCCATACGACCCGACACCTTACCAAGACGGCCCCGGGGCCGTCGAAATCTGGCCAGACCTCTTGAACGACCAAGAAGCATAACGCGAATCGCCCGGCCGTTTTAGATCGTTGCACGATAACGATATGAACAGCCTTGAAGTATCGGGCCGGTATCAGTCTAATAGGCCCCGCCATAGAGCCAGGACACAGGGAGAGCCAGCAAATGATCCGCCGTATTGTTTTGGGAACCATCCTCACGACTACCGTTTTCGCCGCCAACGCCACGGACCTCGGCGTCGCGCTCAACAACGACATGGCGGAAGTGACTCTGCGGACCCAGCGCACCGGTACCCAGGTGCAGGGCGCGGAGGCCGGCGCCGGTGTTCTCTTCAATCAGGACAACGATCTGGTGGGTTCCGCCCTGTTCCACGTGACCAACGACAACGGTCAGCGCTGGCAGCCGTTGATTCTGGGCGTGGGGCTGAAGGGCTATGGCATCCACCTGGATAATGCGGACAAGAACATCGGCGCGCTGGGCCTGGGTGGCTCCGCCAAAATCGGAATCCCCGCACACTTGCCCATGGATGTTTATCTGGCCGCGCATTACGCGCCGGACATCCTGTCCTCGGGCGACGGCAAGAGCGTGACGGAAGCGCTGGCCCGCTACGAGCTGGGGATCACCAAGGGCGCCACGGCGTTCGTGGGCTATCGGCTGCTGCGCGTGGACCTCAAGCACCACTCCGCGCACAAGGTGGATGATTCATTCCACCTGGGGCTGAAGCTGACGTTCTGAATTCCCATTCGCGCCAGCCACGACCGCTCCGACGGATGCTCGACTGAGACGCAGGAGCGGTTGTGCCAACCGCGGACACGCCTTGCCGTACTAGCCGACAAGCAGCCGCACGCCCACGATCGCCAGGAACACCGCAAAGCCTCTCTTCAACGCCTTGGCCGGCAACCGGTGCGCCAGTTTCGCGCCCACCGGCGCCATCAGGAAGCCCGTCACGGCGATGCCGGCCGCCGCGGGCCAGTAAACAAAACCGGTGCTGTAGGCGGGCAGATCCGGATTGCCCCACCCGGTCCAGATGAAGCCCGCCGCGCCTGAAAGCGCGATGGGCAGCCCGCAGGCGGCCGAGGTGCCCACCGCCTTGCGCATCTCCGTGCCGCACCAGGACAAGTAAGGAACCGTCAGGCTGCCGCCGCCGATGCCGATCAAGGCCGAGATGGTCCCGATCACGAATCCCGCGACCCCCAAGCCCAAGGGCCCCGGCAGCCCCCGATGGGCGTCCGGCAGGAGTTGCAGCGCCATCTGCACGGAGACCAGCAGCAGGAACACCGCGAACACCGTCTTCAGGGTCTCCGAGGACAACATGTCCGCGACCTGCGCGCCCAGCAGCGCGCCGATGACAATGCCGGCCACAAGCCGCCAGAACACCGGCCACATGATGCCGCCCCGGCTGTTGTGGGCCCGCACCGAGGAGATCGCGTTGACCACGATGATCGCCAGAGACGTGCCCACTGCCATGTGCGCGAATATCGCATCCGGCATGCCCTGCGCCTTGAACATGAACAGCAGCACCGGCACGATGACGATGCCGCCACCGACGCCGAACAAGCCGGAAACCAGGCCGGCGCACACACCGGCGAGAAGATAGTAGACAATTGCGGTCATGAGGCCCTCCGAGCGCCACAAGGTACCGCATTCCGCGCTCCGTGACATTGATTGGCGGCGATCGCGGCCTCACCCCAATCCCGGGGAAGCGCTTCGGACTTCCTGCACGGCGGCGCGTAGAATGCCCAACAACAAGCCGAGCTGAAGAGCGAGCGAGAGGCCATGCGAATACGACAAGTCTGCATTCTTGGGGGAACCGGCTTCATCGGCCGGCACATTGCCAATCGTCTGGCCGTGCGCAACATCGCGGCCCGCATCCTTACCCGGCGCCGGGAGCGCAACCGGGAACTGCTGGTGCTGCCCACGGTTCAGCTCGTGGAGGCCGATGCCTACGACGAGGACGCGCTGGTCCGGCAGTTCGAGGGAGTGGACGCCGTGATCAACCTGGTCGGCATCCTCAACGAAACCGGCTCCAGCAGCTTCCGCCGGGCCCACGTCGAGCTTCCGCAAAAGATCGTCAACGCCTGCCATCGGGCCGGCGTGGACCGGCTGTTGCATATGAGCGCGCTGGGCGCCGACGCCGAGCATGGCCCCAGCGTCTACCAACGGACGAAGGGCGAAGGCGAACAGCTGGTCCTGCGCGAGGCCGGCGACGCCCTGGCCGTGACCACATTCCGGCCTTCGGTGATCTTCGGCCCGGAAGACAGCTTCTTCAACCGCTTCGCCGATCTGCTCAAACTCAGTCCGGGCGTATTCCCGCTGCCCACGCCCAAGACCCGCTTCAAGCCCGTGTACGTGGGCGACGTGGCCGAGGCCTTCGTCCAAACGCTGGCGGATCGCGAGGCCTTCGGCCGCAGCTATGAACTTTGCGGCCCGGAGGTCTACACCCTGGAGGAACTGGTCCGCTACACGGCTGAGGCCGCCGGGCTCAAGCGCCGCGTGCTGGGCTTGGGCGCCGGGATGTCGAAACTGCAGGCCCGCGTTCTGGGACTGCTCCCGGGCAAGCCCTATTCCTACGACAATTACCTGTCCGCCACCGTGGACAGCATCTGCGATCACGACGGACTGGCGGAGTTGGGCATTCACGCCACAGGCATCGAGGCGATCGTACCCGGCTACCTCTCCCATCGTAACCAGCGCTGGCGCTACAACCAGTTCCGGCGCATGGCCCGGCGATTCTGAACGGCGGAGCTCCGGCGTGGAAACCTATCTCGTAGGCGGCGCCGTCCGTGACGCCCTGCTGGGGCGACCGGTCAAGGAGCGCGATTGGGTGGTCGTGGGCGCCACCACCGAGGACATGCTCGCCCAGGGATACCGCCCGGTGGGCAAGGATTTCCCGGTATTCCTGCACCCGGAAACCCACGAGGAATACGCCCTGGCCCGCACAGAGCGCAAAACCGCCCCGGGCTATCACGGCTTCGTGTTCCACGCCGACCCGGACGTGACCCTGGAACAGGATCTGGAGCGCCGGGATCTGACCATCAACGCCATGGCCCAGGCGCCGGACGGCCGCATCATCGACCCCTTCGACGGCCGGGCGGACCTGGAACGGCGGCTCCTGCGCCACGTCTCATCGGCGTTTCAGGAAGATCCGGTCCGCATTCTGCGACTGGCACGCTTCGCCGCCCGCTATGCGCCATTGGGCTTCCGGGTGGCGGAGCAGACCCGCGAGCTGGCGCGCGCCATGGCCGCCGCCGGAGAAGTGGACGCGCTGGTCCCGGAACGGGTCTGGCAGGAAACCGTGCGCGCACTGGCTGAGGACAGCCCCTCCACCTACATCCGCGTTCTGCGGGACTGCCAATGCCTGGCGGTGCTGTTCCCGGAAATCGACGCCCTGTTCGGCGTGCCGCAACCGGAAAAGTACCATCCCGAGATCGACACCGGCGAGCACACCCTGCTGGCGTTGGACATGGCCGCAAGCCTGAGCCGCGAGACCACCGTGCGCTTCGCGGCCTTGATGCACGATCTGGGCAAGGCCCGGACCCCGGAAAAGCACTGGCCGTCTCACCGCGGCCACGAGGAAGCCGGAGTAAAACCCATCCAGGCCCTGTGCCGTCGCCTGCGCGCGCCCAAGGAGCATGAACAGCTGGCCATACTTGCCGCCCGCTGGCATCTCCACATTCATCGCGCCGCCGAGCTGCGGCCGGCCACGGTGCTCAAGGTTCTGGAGGCCACCGACGCCTTCCGGCGCCCGGAGCGATTCGAGCATCTGCTGACCGTCTGCGAATCCGATGCCCGGGGCCGAACGGGACTGGAAGACCGGGAATACTCCCAGCGCCCGCTGTTCCGGCGCTACAGGGAAGCCGCTGCCGGCGTTGATGCACGACCCTTCGTGGATCAGGGGCTGCGTGGCGAACAAATCGCCACGGCGCTGCGCAAGGCGCGGACCGACGCCATCCAGGCCGCGGCACCGACCGGCTGAGTTCCCCATAGTGACTTGCATCGCGCGTCCGCTGTTATATTCTGGCCTCTGCCCGGCCGCGTGGCCGGCAGTCGACGTATCGGGCCTCGGGGGCAGGCAGGCCCGAATGCAGTCGGAGTCAATGTCCGTTAACGGGAGAAGCAAGGATCATGAAACGGATTAACCTGATCGCGCTGTTCGCACTCACGTTCCTCGCCGTTCTGGCCGCCGGTTGTGTCACCGCACCCATTTACAACGTTGAAAACGCGCCGGTTCCGGCCACCCACAAGGTCACCATGGACCAGGTGGGCGATGCCATCGTACGCGCCGGCACCAGCCGCGGCTGGATCATGAAGCGGGTGAAGCCCGGCCATATCGTGGGGACGCTGCAACAGCGGGGCCTGATGGCTCAGGTGGACATCACCTACAACTCCAAGAGCTACAGCATCAACTACAAGGACAGTCAGGGTCTGAAACACGAAGGCGACCAGATCCACAAGCACTACAACAGCTGGGTGGATTTCCTGGATCAGAGTATCCGCTCGGAGCTGGCACAGCTCTGACGGAGAGAATTCGCGGCGACGAGCGCCGCTCCTACAGAAAAGACTGTAGGAGCGGCGCTCGTCGCCGCGAAGATCAACCCGGCTTCATCGAAGATTCGCGGTCGTATCGGCCGCGAATTCGTCAGCGCGCCGCCCGCTCCGTCCACAGTACCCGCCACAATCCCTGGGGATACAGCGCCTTGCGCAGCAGCTTGCCCGCCACCATGCGCACGATGCGGGCGGTATCGGAATGGCGATAATGGCTGGGCCGAAGATCCGGCGGATAGACCGCTTCGATAGGCACCTCGCCGACGAGGTAACCGGCGTGGCAGGCATCGATCAGGATCTCGCTTTCGAACACGAAACCGCGGTATCGACTCCGGCGGTGTCGAAGGCAGCGCAGCAACTGCGCAGGATAGATGCGAAAACCCGACTGGGTATCGCCGATCTTGCGGCCGGCGGCCCAGGAAATCCAGAAATTGGCCATGCCGTTGGCGAACCGGCGCAGCCCCGGCACCGATTCCCTGCTCTTCAACCGGGCGGCCACGATCAACGCCGCCGGACGCTCACCGTGAGCGGCAATCAAACTGGGGATCTCGGCCGCCGGGTGCTGGCCGTCTGCATCCAGCGTCAGCACGGCGGAGGCGCCCGCATCCAGCGCATGGTCGAAGCCGACCCAAAGCGAACCCGCCTTGCCCAGATTGCGCGGGTTGCGCACAACAGTGACATCCAAGCCATCCAGCGCATCCGCCGTGCCGTCGGTAGAGCCGTCATCCACCACGATCAGGCGGTCGACCAGCGGGATCACGGTCGCCGCCACGGCACGGATCGATCCGGCTTCGTTATACGCCGGGATGACGCCAACAATGGAGGAATGAAGGCTTTGCATACCCATGGGATCGCTCTGAATTTATCGTTATAAGCCGGGTATTCCGACCTCGTTTCATCCTTGAAACGTATTGCTGTTTACTATCCGGCGCAAGTCATGGCGCCGTCAATGGCGATCACCTGGCCGGAGATATAGCTTGCCCTATCCGAAGCCAGGAATCCTACCAGGGCGGCCACCTCTTCGGGCGAGCCGGCACGCTGCATGGGCACCATGCCCTTGACCTGCTCCGGCGTGAACGTGCCTTCGCTCATCTCCGTTTCGATCAACCCGGGCGCTACCACGTTGACGGTAATTCCCCGGGACGCCAGCTCTCGGGCGAGGGACTTGCTGGCACCATGCAGGCCGGCCTTCGCCGCGGCGTAGTTGGCCTGGCCGCGATTGCCCATGATTCCGGAAACCGATGACACGTTGATGACCCGCCCCCAGCGGGTGCGCGCCATGGGCAGCAACAGCGGCTGCGTGACGTTGAAAAAGCCGTTCAGGGAAGCATCCAGTACCCGGTGCCACTGCTCCTGGCTCATACCCGCCATGGGGGCGTCCAGGTGCAGGCCGGCATTGTTGACCACCACCTGGATGGGACCGCCCTGCAGCAGCTCCCCCAGGGCGGCGCCGGCGGCCTCGGCATCGGCCACGTCGAAACACACCGCCTCGGCGCTGCCGCCCGCGTCCCGAATCGCTCCGGCGGTGGCCTCCGCCCGCTGGGGGCGGCTGTTGCCGTGGACGATGACGTGCAAGCCCGCACCCGCCAGTTCCGTGGCTATGGCCGTACCGATGTGGCCGCTGCCGCCCGTGACCAAGGCCCGCTTCATCTCCGTCATGGGCTACTCACCTTCCGCAAACATGACCATGGCCCGCCCACTGAGCAGGATCTGCCCGTCGGCGGCCACCTGGAATTCGTACATGATCCCGGCGCGGTCGCCCATCAGGCGGTCGCACTGAATCACGAGATCGGAGTCGAAGACATCGAGGCGCTCCACACCCAGCGCCACGTCCCGGGCCATGGCGAGGAAGCCGGCGCGGGCCTCGCCATGGCCGCCATCGGCATCCAGCAGAGCACCGTGAACCGCCATCGCCTGGGCGGCGTATTCGATGCCGTTGACGGCCGCCAAGGCCCCGTCGGCACGCAGCGGGTTCGAGGCATCGCGATGACTGCTTGCGACACAGATGATGCGCTCCGCCGACCAGTCCTTGACGCCATCCAGCAAGCACATGGCGCCGGCGTGCGGCACCAGGCGTGCGATCGCCTCCCGGTCCAGTTGCCTCGCGGCGCCGCTCACGGATTCACCATCCGAACCCGCAGCGCCCCTTCGTAATAGGGCAACGCCAGATCGCCGCTCCCCAGGGCAATCCGCCATAGCAGCGGCAGCGCACGGGCGGCGGGATTGACCGCGCGCAACGCTTCCAGCCCGGCATCCTCCATGGGCGTGATATCCGCGGCTTCGGAATCCAGCTCCAGATCGAGCCGCGCCAGGGCATCGGCGCCGCCCTGTCCGGCCAAGCGCAGGGCCACGCCGAAAGGTTCGTCGATACGGCGCGCGGCGTGCAGCGGCTCCGGAGGCACGAGGTCATAGGCCACCAGCAGGCATTGATCCAGGCCGTCCACGCTGACCCAGGAAGCGGCTTCCAGCAGGCCGGCGGCGAAGGAATCGTCGAATCCGGAAACAGCGCTGGTATTGCGCTGGGAATGGGCGGCAATACTCCAGTAGCCGGCCGGCGCGTTGTGTACCGAATTATGGAACCGGGTGGGCGAAACCCACGGATTCTCCGAGGCCAGGCTGCGGCAGATCTGATCGAAGATGCCGGTGTCGCCCTCGGACGAGGCGAAAACCGCGGCCATGGCCGTATCCGCGGCGCCTTCCAGGGCCTGTTCCGAGGCGGCCATGGCCAGCTTCACCGCGGGGCTGGCGCGGCGTCGCTCCGTGGCGGGCAGGCTGGTCGGCGCCAACCGCGGCAGCGGCTCCTTCCGGTAGGGTGCTTCGCCGCGCAGGACCGCCCGCGCCGCGGGCCAGTCGATCATGCCCGGCGCCACCACGCCCAGCGCTTTCACGTACAAGGTGATCAAGAGTTCGCCCCGAAAACCAGGCAGCAGTTGTTGCCGCCGAAACCAAAGGAATTGCTGGCCACGCGCCGCAGGCCGCGTTGCTCGTTACTCACCTGGACCGCCGTGGCGAACCCGGGATCCACACTCCGGGTATTCAGGCTGCCGGGGACCAGTCCGTTTTGCAGGCACAGTGCGGAAATCACCGCCTCGGTGATACCGGCCGCGCCCAGGGTGTGCCCCGTCCAACCCTTGGTGGAGCTGCAGGCGGTGTCGGTACCGAATACCTGCTTCACCGCGGCGTCCTCCATGCGATCGTTGGTGGGCGTGGCGGTGCCGTGCAGGTTCACATAGTCGATATCGCCCGCCTGCAGGCCCGCCCGGGCCAGCGCCTCGGTCATGGCCTTGGCCGCGCCCCCGCCCCGGGGATCCGGCGTGGACATGTGGTGGGCATCGCTGGACTCGCCGTAGCCCAGCAGCAGCACGTCGCCGGACTCGGCCCGGTCGGGGCGCTCCAACAGCGCGAAACCCGCGCCCTCGCCGATGGAAAGGCCGTCGCGGCCGGCATCCGCCGGCCGGCAGATGTCCCGGGACACCAGCTCCAGCGAGGAAAATCCGTACAAGGTGGTGAGGCAGAGGCTGTCCACACCGCCCACCACTGCAGCGTCGCAGATCCCCGCCTGGATGTAGCGGTGCGCCGTGGCAAACACCTTGGCGCTGGAGGAGCAGGCCGTGGAAATCGACAACGCCGGTCCCCGCAGGCCCAGGTAGCGGCGGCTGAAATCCGTCAGGGAATACAGGTTATGGGTTTCACGGTAATGGTAGTCCGCGGGCAACGCGCCGTGGTTGCGATCCAGCTCCCGATACGCCAGCTCCGTGCTGAGGACCCCGGAGGTGCTGGTACCCAGGAATACACCGACCCGGGCTGCGCCGTAGCGCCGCGCGGCGTCCCGCGCCGCGCGCTCGAAACCGTCCGCACCCAGGCCCATCAAGGCCAGGCGATTGTTCCGGCAGTCGTAGTCCGCCAGCTCCGCCGGGACACCTTGAGCCTCCACGCCGTCGACCCGGCCCACGTAGGTTTCCAGGTCCGCATGTTCGAAGTCGTTGGGGCGCAGGCCCGTACGCCGTTCCCGCAGCGCGGCCAGCGTGGCGGCGGCGCCGTGGCCCAGGGCGTTGACCGCCGTGAAGTGGCTGAGAACCAGAGGTTGAATCCGCATAAGCGTTTGTTGAGTCCATGCCCGGGGGTACGCCCGTCCGTACCCGCTCAATTCTAGTTCGGGGTGCGGCGCCCGCGTTGAATGGCCGCTCCCGCAAAGGCGAGCAGCATGGCGAACAGGCTGCCGCAGGCGGCCGTCAGTCCGATGGCGTGAAGAACAGGAACACTGGAAGTGGCCAGCAGACCGAAAACCAGAATCGTCGATGCCGCACACACCATCACGGCATAAGTGCTCTTCGCCCCGTGGTCGTCTTCCTCAGGCCGGGTGGCGAACACCCCGTAATCGATGCCCAATCCTACCACCAGCAGCAGCGTAACCAAGTGGAAGATCGACAGGGCTTTGCCCAGCAGGGTCAGCAGCGCCACCACCATCAACACCGCGCCCATGCCGCTCCAGGCCACGGCGGCCACCCTCCGGGGCCGCCGCAACGCCACCAGCAGGACGATCAGAATGGCCAAAGCGCCCCATCCCGACTGTGCCAGCGCCGCATCCCGGTAGGCCGCGATCATGTCCTCGGTCCGCTGCTTGAGATCCACGAAGCGCACGCGCCCGCCGGAGTCATCGGCCAGGGCCCGCAGGGGCTGGGTCGCAGTCACCCCGCGCAACGGCACAAGCGCCGCCCAGCCCTCGCCCCGGCGCACCAGCAGCCGGCCGACCTGATCCCGCAGGGGACCGGCGAGATCCTTACCAGGCACCAGGGGCGTGGCCTGCCGGCTCCAGGCCACATCCTTGATGAACGGCTGAAAGACGTCCGGGCGAAACGGCAGACCGTCGATAGCCTGGGCGAGACGCTGCTTCAGGACGTCCGGCTGGGGCAATGCGCTTCGGCGCTGCAATTGGGCGCGGCGGCTTGGCAGATAGCGGGTGACCAATTCGTAGCCGCCCAGGGCCTTGCCCCCGGCAAGGCGATCCAGGCCTGGCCGCAGATCCTCGCACGCCTCCAGCACGGCCTGCCGGTCGGCACCGGCAACCACCAGCAGATAGCGGGAGCCGCCCACGCCAAGGGCGCTGCGCAAGTCGATCTCACGCTCCTTGACCGCACGCGGCATGGGACTGAGGGCGGCCAGATCGCTCTGCCAAACCGGGGGATGCCAAGCCAGATAACCCCCCGCCAGCACCGGGAGGACCATGGCAGCCGCGCCCAGGACACGCGGCGCCGGCAGTCCCGGCAGCGGAGGGAAACGCAGATCCCGGCCCATCCCACCCATGCGCGGCAGCAGATAACGGGTGGCCAGCCCTGCCGTGAGCAAACCCACCACGGCAAACACGCCCAGTTGCATCAAGCCCGTAAAGCCGGAAAACAGCAGCGCCGAGAACCCCAGCAGCGTGGTCACCATGCCCAGGGCCATGGCCGGCCAGATCCGGCGCGCGGCATCCGGCGGCCGCTCGCCTTCGCGGCGGTGGATAAACAAGTGCAGCGGATAGTCGATGGCCACGCCCAGCAGCGTCACGCCGAAGGCCAATGTGATCCCGTGTACGGAACCAAACACGAGAGCCACCGCAACCACCGCAACCAGCACCCCGGAGGCCAACGGTACGCCGGCCAGGATCAACAACGGCAAGCGCCGCAACACCAGGAGCAGCAACAGCGCCAGGGCCACCGAGGCCAATACCGAGAGCACTACGGTCTGGTGGCGGATCGCTCGCGCGGAATCCAGGGCCACCGACGGCGTGCCCGCCAACTGCAGGTGCGCACCGGTGCCGGCAGCGGCATCCTTGAACGCACCTTCCAGGGACGCCCGGGCACGGGCCTGGGCGGCGGCATCGAACGGCCCGGCGGCCGTCCATACCAGCATCAGCGCCCGGCGGCCCTGCGGGTCGAACCACACTCCATGGCGCCGCGCCGGGCCTTCCCGGGACCAGCCCTGCAGAAGGTGAAGCATCTCGCCGGTGGGATCGGCAGCGGCGAGCTGGGGATCGAACAGGTTGACCGGCGCCGACAGCAGGTCCAGCAGGCGGCGGAGTTCGGCGCGCAGGGCCGATACGGTGAAATGGTCGGGATCGACCTGGTCGCTCAGCAGGTAGCGGTAGCGGAAGACCTGGTCCCGGAGAGACTCGGGCAGCGGGCCGCCGCCATTGCTTGCCAGTGTGAACTGCGGATCGTGCCGCAGACGCCCGAGCAGGCCTTTGCTCACCCGGGCCAGCTGCGCGGGCTCGGCGCCGCCGATGGCGACGATGATCATGCCCGCGTCACCGCCCCGGCGGATCTGATCCACCAGCATACGCTGATCCGGATCGTGCCCCGCCGGCAGGAACACGCCCAAGTCGTTACTGACCCGCACCCCCGTGGCCACCACCGCCGCCAGCACGGCGCAGGCCACCAGCCAGCCCAGAAACCAGCGCACGCCTGCGTTCATTGAGGCTCCTGGAACAGCAGCACGGTGCGATCGGTGTCCGACTGGCGGATCTCCATACGCTTGAAGCGCGCATCGACGCCTTCAATCGTCAAGACCTCGAAGGGACGGCCGTCGACGATGAAATTGCCGCCGGCGCCGTCCTGCTGAGCAGCGTCCACCGCGCTTTGCCGCGGCTTCAAGGTGAGGGTCCAGTCGTCCAGCGTGCCGCTGAAACCGACCTTGAACTGGCGTTCAAGCGCCTGCCGGTCGCCGTGCAAGGCACCGAACAAGGCATTGGCGAACAAGGCCAGGGCCGGCTGGTCGCCCAGGGAAAAGCGGTGCTGGTCGCCGCCCGAACGCACAGTGACCTCCCGACCCCGGATGGTCAGATCAGTGGCCTGGTCGCCGTCCAGCTCCTTGTGGAAATAGTCCGGCGCGCGATAAACGATGCGCCCGGTGCGCTCCAGCGGGCGGGCGAACAGGCTGGAATAGCGCCGCTCCCGGTAGGCGGTATCCACCTTGTCCACGGCCGCAAGGCGCGTCATGAGCCGGTCCAGCGGCTTCGCCGCGGGCTGCGCCGCTGCCAGCGCGGGGCAGGCGGCCGCCAGCCACAGCGCGAGCAGCAGGCGGTTAATCCAAATCCGACCAGTAGTCATATAGATTGAACCAGTTGTAGGGTGCCTGGCGGCAGTAATGGCTGAGCCGTTCGGCATAGAGCCGCGCCAGGCGCGCAGCCTCCGCCTCCCGCTCTTCACGAGGTACCTGGCGGCCTTCACCAAAGCGTTCGAACACCAGGCGATAACGCCCGCCACCCTCGTAGAGACCCAGGCACAAAACCACCGGCACCCCCAGCGCCAAGGCCAGCAGCATGGGCCCCAGGGGCAACTCCACGGGGTCTCCCAGGACCTCGCAGGTGACTGTCTTGTCACCCGGCAGGGCGCGGTCTCCAAGAATACCCACCATCTCTCCGGCGTCCACGCTCTCCTTGACCTGGAGCATCGCCGCGGGGTCGCCCACCGGGATTACGGACGCTTTGAGATCCGGGTTCACGGCTTCCAGGGCCCGCTCCACGTTGCGGCCACGCCCGTCGCGATACATGAGCACCCGCACGGCCACGTGCATGCGGTCCTTTTCCGCCATGGCGCGCATGACATCGAAACTGCCCAGATGCGCCCCCAGAAGCACGCAGCCCCGGCCTTCGTTCACGGCGGAGACCAAGGCTTCCCGATTCTCGTAACGGAAATCGAAGTAGCGGAAGCGGTCGGCCAGGATGTAGAGGCGGTCCAACAGGCTGACGGCAAAGGTGAAATAGTGGCGGAAGACGTCGCCTGCGCGGGCGGGGCGGCCCAGGGCACGGCCCAGATAGAACCGGGAAACCCGAACGGCGCGCGGCGAGGTCAACACGTAGTACAGCGTAATGGGATAAAGCAGCACGCGGGTCGCGGGACGCCCCAGGCCCAGGGCAATGGTCTTGATCAACCAGATGGCGAATGCGCTGCCTCGCCCCCGTTTGGCCGTCCAGTGCGTGGACATGATCAGGTCGCGGTGGTGTCGATGGTGTCCGCGCTGCGCAACAGGCCGGAGACCAGAATGGGCGCGTCGCCGCCGCGCAGCCGACACTCGAAGCGCAGCCGGTCACCACGGCCGCGTTCCACCCGGATATCGGCGCTCTGGCCGGGCAGCAGCGGATGCAGGAACTTGGCGCTGGCCACCTCGCAGACACGTCCGCCGCCCGTGGTATCCAGATACCGGCGCGCGGCCTCCATGACGTGCTGCAGAATGACCACGCCCGGCACGATCGGGTTGCCCGGAAAATGCCCCGGCAGGGACGAGTGATCGTGGCTGACGGCGAAGGTGTAGTCGATCATGAGCGATCCTTGCGACGCCCGGCGCCGAACTGCTTGCGGGTCGGCGCGGCGCCGTGAAGATGGCGGTCGGCCAGGGCCTGGAGTTCACGCTTGGGAAGTTTACCAGAGGCGTTGCGCGGCAGCGCCTCCAACTTCACCAGCGGGCGCGGCAGAAACACGGGGTCGACCTGGCCCCGCAGACGCTCCAGAATCTCGGCGGATTCCAGGCCCGGCGCCACCACAAACGCCATCAGGCGTGTGACCTCGCCGCCGGTTTCCTCGGGCATGAAAAACGCGCCGTCCTCCACGCCCTGCACGGCCGTGAGCTTCAGATTGAGATCCCCCAGCGAGGCCCGCTTGCCGGCAATGTTGAGCAAATCCTCGGAGCGGCCCAGCAGATTGAAATGGGTTTCGTCGCGAAGATCCAGCACGTCGTTGAGCAGTACCGGCGCGGGGTAATGGGGCGCCTCGGCGCGGAACGCCTCGCCCTCCGCGGCGATGCGCACACCCGGCAGCGTGTTCCAGAGACTCGCCCGGGCCGGGCGCCGGGTGGCCATGTTGCCGGTTTCGGTGGAACCGTAGATCTCGTAGAGCGGAGCCTGCCAACGGGCCTCGGCCGCCTTGGCCATCTCCGTAGGCAGCGGCGCGGTGGCCGAAAGCATCCAGTCCAGGCGGGGCCACTCGGCGTCGCCGGCCAGACAGGCCCGGATGTGGGTGGGGGTAGTCACCAGCACGCGGGGCTCGGTACACGCCTCCAGGGCCCGGCGCAGATCCGCCGGCAGCAGCGGCCGGCCGGTGTAGATGGCGCATCCGTGCTGCAACGGCAGCATCAGGGCATGTTCCAGTCCGTACATATGCTGAGTGGGCACCGTGGCGATCACGGTGCCGCCGGCGCGTATGCCCAGGCGCTCTCCGGTGAGCCCGGCCAGCCGCACCAGATCGCCCCAGCGCTTGCTGTTGGCCTTGGGTTCCCCGGTGCTGCCGGAGGTAAACAGGATGGCCGCCACCTGGTCGGCGTCGATGCCCGGCAGCGGATCGGAATCGGCCGGCCCGTCGCCCGCCTCCACGGATACCAGCGGCCGCCCCAGTTCCAAGGCGCTGTCGGCCAGGATGGTCAGACGGCCGAACCGGCTCTCCATGCGATCCACGCTGCCCCGGGTCTGGTCCGGGGGGAGCACCGTCGGCTGGCCCCGCAGCAGGGCCGCCGCGTAGCCCGCCAGAAAGCGGTAGCGATCCCGGCAGAAGTTGAGCACACCCTCCGCCTCCGGCAAGCGGCCGGCCAGGCGCCGCGCGTCGCGCGCCAGATCTCCGACGCCGAAGGCCTCGCCCGATGGCGTCAACGCCACCGGCGTGGACGGCCCATAGCCCCGGCACAGCGGCAGGCGGCTCACGCGCACCTCACTTTCGGACCAGCTGGCCGAGATCGACGTGAGCCAGGCGGCGAAGAACGTCGCCGAAGGTATAGGACGCCGGGTGGTGCACCCGCCGGTAGCCGTACTCGACCAGCATCAGTGCGGCAATGAACACATAGTTGAGTACATTGCAGAACAGGGACCATATGGGCCGTGGGGCAAACAGGGCGAGGCCGATGGATT
The DNA here is from genome assembly GCA_963711725.1 of uncultured Gammaproteobacteria bacterium. GTDB lineage: Bacteria > Pseudomonadota > Gammaproteobacteria > Nitrococcales > Aquisalimonadaceae > CAVQFO01. The sequence continues at coordinate 126,929 of CAVQFO010000028.1, forward strand.
CGGCGAGCATCAGCGCGAAGAACACCGTCCACACCCAGGTGACGATCCGGGTGTAACGCAGGGTCTCGGGAGTGGGCTCGCGCAGGAGGCGCATGAACCGGGTCGCCAGCGGTTCGCGGCCCGCGCGCAGGGTGCGGCCGAAAATGAAGAGCAGCAGTCCGCTGACATAGATCGGCGGCAGATAGATCAGCACGGACTCGCCGATCCATTGGCCCAGTCCCAACAGCACCGCGAACACCACAATAACCACCGCATCCAACAGGGCGGGCCGCCGGGCGCCGCCGGCGACGCGCTGGGCGGCATACAACACGGGCAGGGCGTAGGTGGCCCACTGGGGCCGACCCAGGCTCAACGCGACATGTACCCATAGCGGATAAAGAAAAAGGAGAACGCTGCAGACCGCCCGGACGGCGCGCATCTCGGCGGGCTACCCGGCGCGGTTCTCTGCAATGTGTTGGGTCAGGGCGCGAAGCGAGGAGAAAATGCGATTGTTGTCGGCATCGTCGGAGCGCAGTTCGAAACCGTAGCGCTTGGACACGGCCACCGCCAGCTCCAGCGCATCGATGGAATCCAGGCCCAGCCCCTCACCGAACAATGGCTCTTCGGGTTCGATCTCCTCGGGTTCCATTTCCAGGTTGAGGGTATCGACCAACAAATCCGCCACTTCGCGCTCCAGCGCCACCTGCTCCGCCATTTTCACACCTTGCTGCGTTTCGTGCCCCTATCGGGGTTTCATCGTCAATGGAAAGGCCCGCAATTTTACACGGGCCTTATCGTTTTACTAATCAGGAATACCCAATCGGAATCGCGGAACACCAGGCCGGGGAATCACCGAATCTATGTACGATCTATTTACGGCTGCCCCACTCGGCCGTCTGCATCCCGGGCTGGACCCGCTCCAGGCGATACACGGTGATCTCCTCGTCCAGCCCGCGGATCCGGGTGCGGCTGGGCTGGGCGAACTGGAAATCCGGCGAATCGGGCATGGCATCCCGCACCGCGCTGGACACCACGATGTCCATGGAATGGGCATCACCGCACAGCCGCGCCGCCAGGTTCACGGTATTGCCGATGGCCGAATAATCCAGGTGCTCGCCGCTACCGATATTCCCCAGAACCACGGGCCCCTTGTGGATACCGATGCCCAACGGCATGCGGAATCCCTCCTCGGACATGGACGACCTGCTCTGCTCCACGATCTCCAGCGCGCAGCTGCAGGCTTCGCTGGCCATCCGGGGTCCGTCGAACACCGCCATGATACCGTCGCCGGCGAACTTGTCCACGTAGCCGCCGTGGCGATAGACGGCGTCCACCTGCTTGCCAAGATTCCGGCTCACGGTGGCAAACAGAGTGGCCGGGGTGATCTTCTGCGACAGCGCCGTAAACCCGCGAATGTCGGAGAACAGGATGCACACTTCCCGCTCCACGGGCTGCGCCGCCACGGCGCCATCGATGCCCGCTTCCACCATTTGGCGAATGCGCGGGGATACGTAGCGGGCCAGGTTCTCGCGCACTCGCTCCAGCTGCACCGCATACTCGGATTTCTCCAACAACCCCTTGAGCCGCGCTGCCATGACCAGCGGTTCCAGGGGCTTGCGCAGAAAGTCGTCGCAGCCCGCGGCGAAGGCGCGTTGCAGCATCCGGCGGTCGTCGCTGGCGGTGGACATCAGGATGGGGGCGTGCCGATAGCCGGGCTCGGCCCGCAGACGGCGGCACAACTCCACGCCGTCCATCCCGGGCATTTCCACGTCCAGGATGAAGGCGTCATAGGCGCTGTCCCGCGCCATGTCGAGACCTTCCGTCCCGCTGTTCGCGGTAAATACCGAGAACCCGGCGGCCTCCAGAATGCGCCGCGTCACCGTGCGTGAAAGCCGGTGATCGTCCACGACGAGGATTCGGCGTTCCCGCCTCAAGTCTTCCATGCCCCTGCGCCTGCCTCCGGCGTTGTTACTTATGTGAAGTTCATCACATTTTGAGGCGTTCGTCACCCCGCGGAACGAGAATGCACTATCCCAGCCGTCCGCGATGATCGAACATCGCGAACGCGGACAAGGGCCGATCCAGCCCGCGCCCCAGCGCCATCACCTTGAATCGCTCCCCCATTTCGCCCGGCATCATCAGCGTCTTGGCCTGCTGGGCAAGCCGAAGGCGCTCGGCGGAATCGAGGGCCGCATCTTCAAGCATAGACGGCAGTCCGCATCCCATCAGGAAATGGGCCTGGGTGGTGTAGCCCGAGACCTCCAGCCCGGCGGCCAGCCCGGCTTCGGCCAGCGCCGTGAAATCAACGAAGGCGGTGATGTCCTGCAGGCCCGGCAGAACAAAAGGATTGGGGTGAGCCCGGTGGCGGTATTGGCAGACCAGCGTCCCGGCGCGACGCTCGGCATGGTAGAACTCGGGCCGGGGATAACCGTAATCGATGAACAGGGCCGCACCCCGGCGCAGCCCCGCGCATACCCCGGCGACCCAGGGCTCCAGCCGCAGCAGCACTTCCGATTCGTAGCCGTCGGCCAGAGGTGCGCCGCGCTCGGCCTCGATGGCGCTCACCGCGGCCGCCAGATCCGCCGGCGCCGGGTATTCGCACCAGTCGAAGCCGTCACCGCCCCAGGCCACGCCCAGTTCGCACGGCGCTACCGTCCGGCGCACGAACCGCCGGACGGGAAGGGCATCCACCACTTCGTTGGCGATGATCGCACCGTCGAAGGGTTCGGCCGGCGGCGCATCCAGCCAGTGGACACGGTCCACCAGGTCCGGCACGCAGCGTTCCAGCGTCTCCCGCTGGCGCGCCTTGAGGCTGGCGCTGACTTCCAGGATCAAATAGCGCTTCGGCAGGGCGGACTGCTCGCGCAGGCCCGCCAGAATATCGGCTGCGAGACGGCCGTCACCGGCGCCCAGCTCCATCACCACATCGCCGCCCGCCGCCGTCAGCACCTCCGCCAACTGCCGCGCCAGGGCGCGCCCGAACAAGCCGGAAACCCCCGGCGCCGTAACAAAATCCCCGGCCGCGCCGAACTTGGCGGCGCCGGCACTGTAGTAGCCCAGGCCCGGCTCGTAGAGGGCCATGTCCATGAACCGCTCGAAGGAGATCACGCTGTTGTCCGCCGCCGCGATCTCGGCGCGGATGCGCTCCACCAGCCGGCGGCTGGTATCCATGGCCTCGACAGACGGATGGGGCCAGTCCGGGGGAATGCGGTACAAGCGCTCGCTCATGCGTCGAGATCGAAATCGATGGCGTGCAACGGCTGGCCGCTGGCGTCGAACGCCGCCCACAACTCGGCATAGCTGCGGCCATCCACGGGATGGCGCTCGGTTGCGGCGATGTCGGCCAGGGGCTTCAATACAAAGGCGTAACGCATGATCTCCGCGCGGGGCACGCTCAGTCCCTCGGCCTCAATCACCTCGTCGCCGTAGGTAAGCAGATCCAGATCCAGGGTACGGGGCGCGAACCTGGCGGCGCCGCGCACGCGGCCGTTGTCCGCCTCGATACCGCGCAGGCCGGCCTGCACCGCGGCCGGATCCCGCGCCGTGTCGAACCCCACCGCCAAGTTAAGGAAGTCGTCGCCGTCGAACCCCACCGCCCGGCTTCGGTAGACCGGAGAGACGGTGAGTGTGCCGAAGGCCGCCCGCAGAGCCCGGATGGCCGAACGCACATGGGGCTCGGGCTCGACATTGCTGCCGATGCTGACGTACACCCGGGCCATCAGGCTTCCCCGGCCGCCCGTTCGATCACCACACCCACGGATCGGGAACCCCGTACCGCCCCGGGTTTGTTCACCGTAAGCCGCAGCCAGGGCACGCCGAATTCCTCCAAGACAATAGCCGCGATACGCTCGGCCAGAGTCTCCACCAGCTGGAACTCGCTGGCGCCGACAAATTCGATCAGGCGCTTGGAAACGGCCTTGTAGTCCAGGGCATCGTCAATGGCATCGCTGGCCGCCGCACGGCGGATGTCGGCGCCCATCTCCAGATCCAGGCTCACCGTCTGGCGGATGCGCCGCTCCCAATCGAAGATCCCGATCACGGTCTCGATCTGCAGATCCCGAACGAAGACGATATCCATCGGTGGCTCCTGACTCGCTGCGGTGTGGGATGTGGTAAAGCGAGGCACTATAGCGCCCCCCGGCCTTGGGGCGAAAGTTCCATCCATGGCGGATTTCCGCGAGAATGCCGGTCTGAATCACAACAGGACACCCATCGACATGCTTATCGGCGCCGCACTGATCCTGCTGGCCTATTTGTTCGGCTCCATTTCCACGGCCATTCTCACCTGCCGGGTACTGGGCCTGCCGGACCCGCGCACCCAGGGTTCGGGCAATCCCGGCGCCACCAACGTGCTGCGGGTGGGCGGCAAGAAGGCGGCAGCCATCACCCTGGCAGGGGATTTCCTCAAGGGCACCCTCCCGGTCCTGATCGCCCGGGCGCTGACGACGGACCCTTTGATCGTCGCCCTGGTGGGCCTGGCGGCCTATTTGGGCCATCTCTATCCCGTGTTCTTCGGCTTCAAGGGCGGCAAGGGCGTGGCCACGGGCTTCGGCGTACTGCTGGGCTGGAGCTGGATCGCCACCGCCGCCACCGGGGCGACGTGGCTGGTGGTGGCCGGGGTGTTTCGTTACTCGTCCGTTTCGGCGCTAACGGCCTTTCTGCTGGCACCGCTCTATATATGGCTGTTCACCCACAGCCCGGCGCTGACCGGCACCATGGCGGCGATCACGGTGATGACGTATTGGCGGCACCGGAGCAACATCCGGAATCTGTTGCGCGGGGAGGAGAAGCGGATCGGGCAGAAGGGGCAAAGCAAGAGCACCTCATAAGGCGGCTGCGCCGGGTTGGTGGCTTTCGCTACGCTCCACCCACCCTGCATTAATTGGCACCTGCGGTGGAATTGGCAGACCCAAACCCCACCCAAACAATCGCCGCGCTGCGGTGCAAGCCCCCCCCTGCGCCGACAGCGCCACCTCACCCCGCCGGTCCCAATTCCTCCAGCGGCCAGCGGGCCCGCACTTCGAACGACAGATCATCATGCTGGCCTGCGGCCAGGCGGACATGACCCAGATAGGCGATCATGGCCCCGTTGTCCGTGCACAGCTCCATCCGGGGATAGAAGACTTCCGCACCTTCGGCGGAGGCCACCTCGGCCAGCCGCTCCCGCAAGGCGGAGTTGGCGCCCACACCGCCGGCAATGACGAGCCCCTTGCAGCCCGTCTGGCGCAGCGCGCGGCGGCATTTGATAGCCAGCGTGTCCACCACTGCGTCCTGGAAGGCGCGAGCGATATCCGCGCGGGTCTGATCGTCGTCGCCTTCGGCCATCACGGTGTTGCGAGTAAAGGTCTTCAGGCCGCTGAAGCTCATGTCCAGGCCGGGGCGGTCGGTCATCGGGCGGGGAAACCGGAAACGCTCGGTGCGCCCGCTCCTGGCCAGGCGCTCCAGCTCCGGACCCCCGGGGTAAGGCAGCTCCAGGAGTTTCGCCGTCTTGTCGAAGGCCTCGCCGGCGGCGTCGTCCACGGACTGCCCCAGCAGTCGGTAGCGGCCGACACCGGCCACCTGCACCAGCATGGTGTGGCCGCCGGAGACCAGGAGCGCCACGAAGGGAAACTCCGGCCGGCGATCCTCCAGCATGGGGGCCAACAGATGGCCTTCCATATGATGCACGCCCAGGGCCGGTATGCCCGCAGCCCACGCCAGGCTGCGGCCCACGGAGGCACCCACCATCAGCGCGCCCACCAGGCCCGGGCCGGCGGTGTACGCCACTCCATCGAGTTCGGCCCGAGTCAGCTGCGCCTCGGCCAACACCTGCTCCACCATGGGCAACAGCTTTCGGACGTGGTCGCGGGAGGCCAATTCGGGGACCACGCCGCCGAAGGCCGCGTGGGTCTGGATCTGGCTGTAGACGGCGTGGGCCAACAAGCCCTGGTCGCCGTCATAAACGGCCACGCCCGTTTCGTCACAAGAGGTTTCTATACCTAATACACGCATCGAGGGATTCATTTGTATTTGCACCGCGGGGTGTTTAGAATACCGCGCCCAGCCGGGGAAATCCGTTTTTCCGGTGTGTCAAAAGTTTATGAGGAAGGTGATTCGGTAATATGCCGCAAGTTAAGGTCAGAGAAAACGAGCACTTCGAAGTCGCTCTGCGCCGCTTCAAGCGCTCCTGCGAGAAGGCCGGTATCCTCTCCGAGATCCGTCGCCGCGAGTTTTACGAAAAGCCCACGCAGGTTCGCAAGCGCAAGCAGGCCGCCGCCGTCAAACGCCATCTGAAGCGTTTGTCCCGCGAGCAGGCCCGCCGCGAGCGCCAGTACTGATCCAGACCTTCCCATGAGTAACGACATCGGGCTCAAGGACGCGATCCAGAGCGCCGTCAAGGACGCCATGCGCGCCGGCGATCGGCGTCGTTTGGGCGTCCTTCGTCTTATCACCGCCGCTATCAAGCAGCGTGAGGTGGACGAGCGGATCGACATGACCGATGACTTGGTACTGCCGCTGCTGGACAAGATGGTCAAGCAGCGCAAGGAAGCCCTGGATCAGTACCAGAAGGCCGGCCGTGACGACCTCGCGGACCAGGAACGCTTCGAAATCGGCGTCATCCAGGAATTCCTGCCCCAGCCGCTCAGCGAGAGCGAGGTGGAAAACCTCATCGACGAGGCCATCGCCGAATCCGGCGCCTCCGAGCTCAAGGACATGGGCAAGGTCATGGGTGTGCTTCGGCCCAAGCTCCAGGGCCGCGCGGACATGGGCGCGGCCAGCGCCCGGGTCAAGGGCAAGCTCGGCGGCTAACGCGCCGTATCGTCCCGCTCCCCAGCACAGCGATTTTCGGAAAGCCGCGTCCCGACCGGATCGCGGCTTTCGTCTATCATGGATACCGTAACCCAGCGGAACTGACTCCATGGCCGGCTTAATTCCCGAAGCCTTTATCGACGAGCTGATGGCCCGCGTCGACATCGTCGAAGTGGTGGGCGGCCGCATGGAGCTGAAAAAGGCCGGCAGCAACTACCAGGCCCTTTGCCCCTTTCACACGGAAAAGACCCCCTCGTTCACCGTCAGCCCCAGCAAACAGTTCTATCACTGCTTCGGCTGCGGCGCCCACGGCACCGCCATTCGCTTTCTGATGGAATACGACCGGCTGGAATTCCGCGACGCCGTGGAGCAACTGGCCCACCGTGTGGGCCTGGAACTGCCCAAGGAGGCCCAGCACCAGGAGCGTCCGGAAACCGCCGATCTCTACAAGGTGCTGGACAAGGCCGACCAACAGTTCCGCCAATGGCTGCGGGAGCATCCCCACCGGCAGGTGGCCGTGGACTATCTCAAAAAGCGCGGGCTCAGCGGCCAGATTGCCGCCCACTACGGCGTGGGCTATGCGCCTCCGGGCTGGGACAACTTGATCAAGAGCCTGGGCAACCCCGACCTGCTGGTGCGCGCTGGGCTGGCCATTGCCAAGGACCGGGGCGGCGCCTACGACCGCTTTCGGGATCGGGTGATGTTCCCGATCCGCGACCGGCGCGGTCGCGTGGTGGGGTTCGGCGGCCGGGTCCTGGGCGAGGGCGAGCCCAAATACCTGAACTCTCCCGAAACGCCGGTATTCCACAAAGGCCGGGAACTTTACGGCCTCTATGACTGTCTCCAGGAGACCCGCCATCCGGACCAGGTCCTGGTGGTGGAAGGCTACATGGACGTGTTGGCGCTGGCCCAGTACGACATCACCAACGCCGTCGCCACCCTCGGCACCGCCACCGGCACCGAACAGGTGGAGCGTCTTTTCCAGACCACCCGCGAAATCATTTTCTGCTTCGACGGCGACCGCGCCGGCCGCCAAGCGGCCTGGCGCGCCCTGGAAAACACGCTACCCGCCCTGCGCGACGGCCGCCAGGTACGCTTCCTGTTCCTGCCGGAGGGCGAGGATCCGGACACCCTGGTGCGCAGCCGCGGCAAAGATTTTTTTGCCCAGGAGCTAAAGAAATCCCAGGCTTTGTCCGATTTCCTATTTAGAAGCCTGGAACGGGACGCGGACATGGCAAGCATGGACGGACGGGCCCGGCTGGCCGAGCAGGCGCTGCCGATGATCCGCAAGGTCCCGCCGGGCGTGTTCCGCAGTCTGCTGGAACAGGAACTGGGAAAGAAGGTCCAACTGGACCCCGGCCGGCTGGAACAGGCCGCCGGCAACGCCAGCACCGGGGACCGGAGCCGGCGAGGGGTACAGCGAAGACCCGCCGAGGCCCAGCGGCGCACCCCGGTGCGCCTGGCGGTGGCGCTGCTCTTGCAAAAGCCCGAGCTCGCCACCATGGCTGGCGATCTGCAACGTTTCGACGGCCTGGAGGTGCCCGGCCTATCCCTGTTATTGCAATTGCTTGAACTGCTTAAGGAAGAGCCGCATCTCAGTACAGGTGCGATTCTGGAGCGGTTTCGGGAACATCCGCTGGAATCCGCACTGTGGAAACTGGCGGCCTGGGAACACCAGGTGCCCGAAAAAGGCATGGAGGCAGAGTTCCAAGGTGCTATCGACTGGCTTTCACAGTTGATAGACGAAAATCGCCTGCAATACTTCCATGAGAAGTTGCAGGCCGACGGATTAACCGACGAGGAACGTCGAGAATGGCAGGTGCTTCTGAGGGCGAAAGCCAAAAAGCGCTGAAAGCTCTGGTAATTAGAGCGCTGGCCGCTATAATGGCCGGTTCATTTTCGACCCCCTCCCGCACGAGCCCAGGTAGCGATCGAATATGACTCAAGACCAGCAGTCACAGATTAAGCAACTGATTGCCAAAGGCAAGGAACAGGGATTCCTGACCTATGCCGAGGTCAATGATCATTTGCCCGATGACATCGTCGATCCCGAACAGATCGAAGACATCATCGGCATGATCAATGACATGGGAATCACGGTACACGAGATCGCGCCCGATTCCGATACTCTGTTGCTGAACGACTCCGCCGTCTCCACCGACGACGACGAAGCCGCCGAGGAAGCCGCCGCCGCCCTGGCGGCCGTGGATGCCGAATTCGGCCGCACCACCGACCCGGTCCGCATGTACATGCGCGAGATGGGCACGGTCGAACTGCTCACCCGCGAAGGCGAGATCATGCTCGCCAAGCGCATCGAGGAAGGGCTGGACCAGGTGGTCACTGCCCTGGCCGCCTACCCCGAGTCGGCGCGCGTGATCCTTGATGCCTACGCCAAGGTGGAAGCCGAGGAACAGCGCCTGAGCGATCTGGTCGCCGCGTTCCGCGACACCAGCGAGACCAGCGCCGCCGAAGCCGAAGTCAGCGACGACACCGAATCGGAAACCGCCTCCGCGGACAGCGGAGACAGCGACGAAGACAGCGATGACGACGAGGACGAGACCCCGGTCGATACCGGCCCGGACCCCGAAGTCGCCCGGGAGATCTTTGCCCGCATCCAGTCCGTTTACGACGACATGCTCGCCTGCCTCGCCGAGGAGGGCGGCAAGAGCGAACGCGTGGCCGAGTTGCGCGAGGAAATGGCCGGCCTGTTCCTGAGCATCAAGTTCGTACCCAAGGTGCTGGACTTCCTGGTCATCGCCCTGCGCCACGCCGTGGAGCGCATCCGCCACCAGGAACGCACCGTTCTCGAGAACGCCGTCCGCAAGGCGGGCATGCCGCGCAAGACCTTCCTGAGTTCGTTCCCGGGCAACGAAAGCGATACCGCTTGGCTGGATAAGCAACTGGCCTCCGGCGAAGCCTGGGCCGACACGCTGGCCTATCACGCGGACCAGATCCGCTATGCCCAGGATCAACTGGCCAACATCCAGAAGACCACCGGGCTGGCCGTTGCCGAGATCAAGGAAATCAACCGCCGCATGTCCATCGGCGAGGCCAAGGCCCGGCGCGCCAAGAAGGAAATGGTCGAGGCCAACCTGCGCCTGGTGATCTCCATCGCCAAGAAGTACACCAACCGCGGCCTGCAGTTCCTGGACCTGATCCAGGAAGGCAACATCGGCCTGATGAAGGCCGTGGACAAGTTCGAATACCGCCGCGGCTACAAGTTCTCCACCTACGCCACCTGGTGGATTCGCCAGGCCATCACCCGCTCCATCGCCGACCAGGCCCGCACCATCCGTATCCCGGTGCACATGATCGAGACCATCAACAAGCTCAACCGCATCTCCCGGCAGATGCTCCAGGAGATGGGCCGCGAGCCCACGCCGGAAGAGCTGGCCGAGCGCATGGAAATGCCCGAGGACAAGGTCCGCAAGGTGCTCAAGATCGCCAAGGAGCCGATCTCCATGGAGACGCCCATCGGCGACGACGAAGACAGCCACCTGGGCGACTTCATCGAGGACATCGCCGTGATGTCCCCGATCGACTCCGCCACCCGCGAGGGCCTCAAGGAGGCCGTGCGGGAAGTGCTGTCCGGCCTGACCCCGCGCGAGGCCAAGGTCCTGCGCATGCGCTTCGGCATCGACATGAACACGGATCACACGCTGGAGGAAGTCGGCAAGCAGTTCGACGTCACCCGCGAGCGCATCCGCCAGATCGAGGCCAAGGCATTGCGCAAGCTGCGCCACCCGACCCGCTCGGAATCACTGCGCAGCTTCCTGGACGAGCAGTAGTCACCGCTCGGCCCCAGGCAAGAACGAAGACGGGCGTCCATGACGCCCGTTTTTTTCGCCGGTATACTTGGCGCGCTCAACGGGCCCGTAGCTCAATGGTTAGAGCAGGGGACTCATAATCCCTTGGTTCCAGGTTCGAGTCCTGGCGGGCCCACCATTAAAGAAGCGCTGATCCATTCACACGCTCGCGCTCAGGTCCGTTTTTGCCCCGGCTGCGTTGAGGCAGCACCTCGCATTGATCTCAAGGCCGGCGTTTACGCTCCCCCCGGCTCTCACCATACCGGCTTACTCCATGCGCTGCGCGGCCGCGCGGTCATTCAACCGACTCCGCTTCGCCGCGTACATCTCCCGGTCGGCCCGGGCCAGCAGCTCTTCGATGTCCGCCGCGCGGCTGAGCTCGCCATTGATCCCGACGAATCCGATACTTGCGGAGACCTGGTAGCGGCGCCGTGAGTGCTCGTTGAACCAGGCCGTTCGTTGTTCAAGGCGCCACCTGATGGCGGCGGTGTCGTCGTCCAGGGCGAAAACGGCGAACTCGTCTCCGCCCAAGCGCGCCACGATGTCCGACTCCCGGAAGACCGAGCGGAGAATGGACGCATAATCCCATAGCAATTGGTCGCCCTCGAGGTGGCCGAAGGTATCGTTGATGACCTTGAGACCGTCGACATCAGCGAACAACAGCAGGGCCGCGCCGCCTTCCCGCTTCAACCGCCGCAGTTCCTGGTCCGCGCGCTGGAGGAAACCGCGCCGATTAGCGAGGCCGGTCAGTGAATCCACCAGGGAAAGTCGGCGGATCTCCTCCTCGGCACGCCGGCGCTCGGCGATTTCCTCCCGTAGCCGCTCGTTGGTCCGCCGCAATTTATCGGTGCGAATCCGCACCAGCTCCTCCAAATGTTGGTCGATCCGGATTCGTTCCAGGGTGGCCGCGGTCGCGTCGGCCAGCGCCTGGAGAAGGCGCACATCGTTGGCAGCCGGCCTGTGGGTCTCGGCCCAGTAATTGCCGATGGCGCCGATCGGATCCAGGGTTCGAATGGGAACCACGAGCATGCTGCGCGCAAACGTCTCCCGGTAGACGTCACGGGGAACTCGGTCGTCTTGCGCGATATCCTCGATCAGGCAACTCGCACGGTGCTTCATGACCCACCCGCTGACGCAGGATTGCAGCGGGAAGCGCCGACCCTTCCATAGCGGACTGATGGCGGACTCGTCCACGTAGTAACAGAACTCGCCCTCCTTGAGGATGAAGGTTGCCCCGTCGGCTCCGGTCAGCGCGCGCGCGGTTCGCCGCACAATGGACGTGATTTCCGTCAGGTCCCGGGCCAGGGAAAGCTGCTGGATGCTTCGCACCAGGATCTCGAGACCCTCGGGATACGAAGGCCTGGACATCCGCTGGGCCGGTGCCTGCTCCACCAATTGGGTTTCGGGGATCATCTGTCTCTCCATCGATCCAGGCCATGTGCGGGCGGCCCGGAATGGCGCCGATCCGCGGCCCCACGGCGGGGTGGTACCGTCACCGCGTTCTCTGAGGTTGCTCTCCATGAACCAGGCATTGTTGGTTATCGGGCTTGGGCTTTGCCGGGTGAAGGGTAGAGCAAGAAGGCATGGCTCTTGGTTGAACCCCGATTCGCGAACCACACCTGGCAGCATCTCGGCGAATGCCACGGCAGGCAATCTCGGGCTTACCCGAGCGGCCTCGCGACACAGCAGAGACGAACGCTGGAGAAAAGACGATTACGGTTAATTAATCAATGATTTAGGAGACGCAAGGGGATGGGGTCCGAAAGCGGCCCTGCCCGCGATTTCCCGCAGTCGGTCCGGGGTAACTCCGAGGATGACTGGACGCTCCTGTGCGCCACGAGGTGCCCGGCCGACCGGGCACCCCCCGCGGCGCCCGGCCAAACAACAAGAGGCCGGCGCTGCGGCCGCTTCAGCGTTTGTAGGTTCCCACCAGGCGGTTCATGCCCAGGACATGAGGCTCGGCCTTTTCGAGGAAGTCCCAGAGCGTCAGGCCGGGCTTGAGATCCAACTGCTTGTCCAGGGCCAGCACCCAGAAGAAGTAGTGATGCACGCCATGGCCCTCCGGCGGCATGGGTCCGCCGTAGCCCGGGTTGCCGAAGTTGTTGCTGCCGGCAGTCCCTGCGTTGCTGGCTTCGTCCAAGTGGGTGACCGAAGCCGGCAGGTTGTACAGCACCCAGTGTACGAAGCCGTAGGTACCCGGACTGACCAGAGGCGCGTCGGGATCGTGGCAGATCACCGCGAACGACTGGGTTCCATCGGGAGGCGAAATCCATTGCAGCGGCGGCGACACATCTTCGCCTTCGCCGGTGTATTTGGTGGGTATGGCTCCGCCGGCATCGAACGCGGAGCTGGTAAGTTGCATGTCGGACAGGGCAAAACCCATGGCTTTCCTCTCTTTCCCAGTGTGATTCGTAACAGCTTCCGTGGGGGCCGTGCGCTTTCAAGTCAAGCTCGACCGGCCTGAAAACGGCGGCCCCACTGAAGTTTCCGTAGTGCAGCATTTTGCAGCGAAGGTGACTCGGCAGTCATTAACGCTGGATTCGCGTCGGTGTTCTAACTTGGGCATCGGTCGAAGGCCCATCACAAAAAAACAGAGGCCGACCGTATAGCCATAAGACACAGGTTCGACGACGCCCGATACGGGAAACGAACCGGGAAGTGGAGGAGGAGCTCCGAAATGCTCAAAAAGAGTGTACGTCTGTTTGTCAGCTTGACCGCGTTCGTAGTCTTGGGGGTTTCGGCATTCACCGTAAACGCGGCCTGCCGCGATTCGGTGGTGCTGGTCCACGGCAACACCGGGTACCCCTCGGACTGGAACAACACCTATAACGCGCTGCGTAACAAAGGTTACAGCTCGTCCCAGATCTACCGCCCCAACTGGGGCTCCAAGTGGTGCGCCGCCTGCAATGACCACCACGGCTCCGAGGAAACGCCGGTGCGCAATGCCATCCAGAACGCGCTGAGCAGCTCCTGCACCGGCAAGATCGACGTGATTGCCCATTCCATGGGCGTGACCCTCGCCGCGCAGCAGATCATGAAACTGGGCGTGGCTGGCCGGGTGGACACGTTCGTGGGGATCGCCGGCGCCATGCGGGGCCTGAACTCCTGCGGCATCTATCCCTACAATGTGCCCAACTCCACCTGTGGCTATTACGGCCTGTCCGTCAACAGCCCCTTCATCCGCTCGATCAAGAACCATCGCTTCGGCAACAAGATGTACTCGATCAAGAGCTACTACGACGAGGTGGTGTGCGCGGGCCTGGGCGGCTGCTTTGTCAGCGGCACGCATACCAGCAACATCTGGTATCAGAACGGGTCGGCCACCTATAACTACTACGGCCACTTCGGCCTGCAGAAGTATACCTACTCCAAGCAGGTCAGCCTGATTCAGTGATGCCCTGATGCCGGACCATCATCCGGATTGAGAGGCCCGCAACGCGGGCCTCTTTTTTGTGCCGTTTGTCGCTCCACCTCGGAACTTTGTCCCTTGCCCCCGCGCATTGTGTTGCACCTCGGACGGAAAAAACCTATTTTCGATTAAATCTGGCTGCGGTACACGCCCGGCCTTTCGGACTCTTACAAGAAGCAATCAAGGAAGAGCGTATGAATGCAGCATTGGAGCTGATTGACGGCAGTGTGCGTCTTCCCTCACTGCCCGCCATCGTGGTGCGCCTGAACCAGCTACTGACCAGCCGCGTCCCCGCCATGAAAGAGGTGGCCGAGCTGATCAGCGAGGATCCGGCACTGGCGGCGCGCGTCCTGCGAATCGTCAACAGCCCGCTCTTCGCCTACCGCACCCCCATCGACAGCATCCAGCGCGCCGTGACCCTGCTGGGCGTGCGCGAGCTTCGCAACTTGGCGCTGGCCGCGTCGGCCCACCAGCTCTCGAACGGCGCCGCCGCGCAGTTGTTGGACACCGGCCGCTTCTGGCGACACAGTCTGCTCTGCGGGCTCATCGCCCGAGGGCTGGCGGAATCGACCCGTCAGCAGGATGTGGACCGCTATTTCGTGCTCGGATTGCTGCACGACGTGGGCATCCTGGTGATTTGCGATCAACGGCCGGAGAAGGCGGCAGCCATTCTGGCCGAAGCCCGGGAACTCGGCGTACCGCTGGCGGAAGCGGAGACTGCCATCCTCGGATACACCCACGCCGAAGTCGCCGCCGCGCTGCTCTCGAGTTGGGATCTCCCGGAAACGCTGACAGGCCCTATTGCCGCTCATCATCAACGCTCCCCCCAGGGACCGCATCGCTTCGCGGCCACGCTGCTGCACGTGGCGGATTTGCTCACGGGCATGGTGGAAGACGGCGAATTCGACATGCCGAGCCACATCGAACCCCTCGACGACGACTGGTCGGTACTGGGCATTCCCGCCGTGCGTTCCGGCCCAGTTGTCGAAGCGGCGATCAGTCAGTTCGACATGGCCCAACAGGCACTGTTTGGCGCCGTGGCCTGATCCGCTGCACCGGGACCATCAGGCCAAAGCGAATCCCGCGCTGCGACGCCGGAGCTCCGGCAGATCGCCCGGCAGCGGTGCCGACAAGCCGCCGGCAAGAAACGGAATCAACCGCGCCAGCACCGCCTTGGCGTTGGCGGGCTCCGAGATTCGACACCCCGCCATGAGCCGGATCAGATCCGGCCCCGCCATGACGTAGGAGACCGACCCCACCAGGAAGTGCAGCCGCCAGGCCAGCTCCTTGGGCGGCAGGTGACCCAGCGCCCGGGCGAACGCCGTTTTGAACCGCCCATTCAACTCGGTGTTCAATTCGTGCATGTGGTCCCGCAAAAACGCGGTGTGGTCCGTATAGCTTCGCCCGATCAGACGAACGAACAGATCCCCCGCCTGCTTGTCACCGTGGCCAAGCTCCAGCAACGGCGCGATGAACGCCTCCAGAACCTGTTCCAACGTGGGATCGCCCTGCTTTTCCAGTGCGCTGAGGCGACGCAGGCGCTCCACGTTCACCGGCTTGATCCGGCGATTGAACACCGCCTTGATCAGTTGGTCCTTGGAGCCGAAATGGTAGTTCACCGCCGCCAGATTGACGTTTGCGGTCCGAGTGATGCGGCGCGTGGACGTGTGCGTGAAGCCATGTTCTGCGAACAGGACTTCGGCAGCGTTGAGAATGCGCTCTTTGGTATCGGGCTGATCGGACATGGATCGATTCCGGTATAAAACGAACGTTTTAATTACTATGCCATCCCGGGCGCGGCTGTCAATTCACCGGCCTGCGGCGAGCAGACCGTGCGGGCCTGTCCGGTCGGCCGCGGCGAAACGACGCCGGATGCTGACGCGCTGATCAGCTTTGCGCGCCAACGGCGGACAGCGTACAAGGTACCCAAGCAGGTCGTATGCCGCGACGATCTACCGAAAACGCCGGTTGGTAAAATCCTCCGAAAGGAACTGCGCGAGGACGCTTTGAACAAGCCGTGAACCGCCTCCCGCCGTCTCGCCGCCGGCCCCAGCGAGAAAGAATGCCGACGCCATGAACGATTCCATCCGCCAGCGCCCCCGTATCGGCGCCGACGACCACCCTCTGCGCCAAAGCGTGATTCGCGAGGTACACGCCCGGCCGTTTCTCGCCATCCCGGCACCCATGCGGGTGTCCCACCTGGCGCTCACCCGCGGTCCGGGCGAGGCGCCGGACGGCCGCGAGCGGGTGGCCGCCTTGTGCCAGGAATACGGCGTGGAACCACCGCCGCCCGGAGCCGTGTTCTTCACCAGCGATTTCGGCCCCTTCCGCCTGCGCTGGGAGCGCCATACCGAGTTTTCCACCTTTACGGTGATGTGCCCTGGCGCGGCGCCGGCTCCGTTCGATCCAACCGCGCTGGCGGCCCTGCCCGAGGCCTGGCTCGCCAACCTGCCCGGCTATCTGCTGGCGGCCATCCACCTCACCCTGGAGGACGCCGAAACGCCCCAGCGTGACACCTCGGCGGTGGAACGTCTGCTGGATCCGGACAGCCTCGCCGGCAGCGCCGTGGCGGAAGGCGATGCCGTGGTGTGGACGGACTTCGGGGTCCACGAAGACGGCTTCACCCGGATGTTGGTTCAGGACCGACGCATGGGGCAGCGGCGGGTCGGCCGCCTGGTGCAAAGGCTGCTGGAGATTGAAACCTACCGCCTGATGGCGCTGCTCGCCTTCCCCCTGGCCCGGGAAGCCGGGCCCCAGCTGGACGCCCTGGAAACCAGCCTGGGCGCCGTGGTGGACCGCATCACCGAGGCCCGATCACTGGACGATGAACAGGCCCTGCTCTCGGAGTTGTCCACGCTGGCGGCCGAAGCCGAACACCTTCGCGCCCGCACCACCTTCCGGCTGAGCGCGGCCAAGGCGTATTACGCGCTCGTCCTCCGCCGGATCGACTCCCTGCGCGAGCACCGCCTGCCGGACCTGCAGACCATCGGCAAGTTCATGGACCGTCGCCTGGCCCCCGCCATGGGGACCTGCGAATCCGTATCCGAGCGGCTGGAATCCCTTTCCCGCCGCATCGCGCGCGCCGGCAACCTGCTCCGCACCCGCGTGGATGTGGCCCTGGAGGCACAGAACCAGGCCCTGCTGCGCTCCATGGACCGGCGCGCGCGGCTGCAACTGGCTCTACAGGAAACGGTGGAAGGCTTGTCCGTAGTGGTGCTCAGCTACTATTCGCTGGGTTTGTTGCACTACGGGCTCGGCGCCTTGGAAGCCTTGGGCCTGCACCTGCCCGTAGCGCTGATTCTGGGCATCAGTCTGCCGGTGGTCGCGGGCTGCATGTGGTTCGCAGTGCATCGGATTCGCAAGAAACTGTTCGGTGACCAGCCGGGCTAACACTCTTGCGGGATGCTATTGAACGAGCCCTGGCGGTCCCCGGAACACCCGGAGCCCCGGCTTGCCGAAGCGGGCCGGCAAGCCCCATCATGGAGGCACGTCGGTTGCAGTCAGGGAGGCCAACCATGTCCGAGGAAACCCTTTCCGATCACATCAAGCGCCGCGGCACGTGGATGCGCGGCCTGAATATGCTGTTGTTCGCCGTTTTCTACAGTATCGCCGAAATCGTCATGGCCGCCGTGGTCATCTTCCAGTTCCTGATCACCTTGCTCACCGGCCGGCGCAACGAGCGTCTGCTGGAGCCTCGGCGCGGCCCTGGCCCGCTACGTCTACGAGATCATCCGCTACCTCACCTACAACACCGAGCGCCGACCCTACCCCTTCGCGCCCTGGCCGGACGGCGAACCACCGGAAATGCCCGTCGCCGATCCGCTGGAAGGCCCGGACAACCCCAACAGAGCGGCGGACTGATGCAACCCACGGTCTACTTCGCCCACGGCCGTGACAGCGGGCCATGGGGCCGCAAGATACAAGTCCTGGCCGAGTTGGCCCGAGAGCGTGGCTTTGCCGTGGAGAGCCCGGACTACCGCTTCAGCAAGGATCCCCAGGCCCGCATCGACCACCTGCTGTCGCTGGACCCGCCCGCTGGCCGGGAGCTGATCCTGGTGGGCTCAAGCATGGGTGGCTACGTCAGCGCCGTCGCCAGCCGCGAGCTGAAACCCCGTGGCTTGTTCCTCATGGCGCCCGCCGTATACATGCCCGGATACGAACCCGACCCCCAACCGGTCGCCGGCCGGATGACCGTGGTTCATGGATGGAACGACGAGACCATCCCCGTGGAACACGCCGTGCGTTTCGCCCGAGCCCATCGAGCGGAGCTGCATCTGCTGGATGACGACCATTCGCTAGTCGGGCGGCTGGATTGTGTTGCGGCGTTGTTTGGGGAGTTTCTCGACCGCAGCACGGAGATCAAGGACCGGATCTAGGGAGACGCTGATTTATTCACACGGCCGCGTTACGGCCTGAGAAGCCGGCATGGTAGGCGCGCCGCGCAGCGCCGTAGTCGCTCTACGGCCTAGCGGCGCAACAACCCAGGGCGGCTTCTCAGGCCGTAACCCGAAGGGCTCAGCCCTGTTTTGGCCCCTGGCGGTGTTGCGCCACCGGCCCCGTAGCGACGGCTACGCGGCCGGCACCGCGCCTACCCAGATGACTAAAACAGACTTGAGCGCGGACGCGTGAATAGATCAGCGTCTCCCTAGGGAGACGCTGATCTGGCGTAGGCCGACGATCGGGTCGGGATTCGAACTGCGTCCTGCCACGCGATCCGTGAGGCCTACAGACCCGGAACGAACCTTCATCACGCTTAAGGACACGAAGAGCATGAAGCGCGCACGAAGAGCCACGAAGGATGTTTGGTAGCAAAGATTGAGCAAGACGCTTACCCGAAAGCTTCGTGTTCTTCGTGCCTGCTTCTTGGCCTTCGTGACCCGAAACGCTGGATCATTCGCAGTCGGCACGACCGCTCCTACGGTTGATTCGTTCCGAGGCGGAATCCCCGCCCCCGCGAGGCATCAACCTTCCTGATACGAGTTGCGTCGCACGACATGCGACGTCTGGCGTCATCCGGCGATCAGATTGGAATTCAAAACACACAGGGCACGAAGGGGACATTCTCATCCTAGCGAACTTCGTGCGCCGAAGCGTGGTTCCTCAACTCAACCCCAAAACCGCAGATAGGCCACCCAGCCCCAGGTCGCCAACGCGTTCAGCAGGGCGAAGAACACTGCCGCGGAGCCCAGGTCCTTGGCGCGGCCGGACAACTCATGGTGTTCGATGCCGATGCGGTCCACCACGGTTTCTATGGCGGAGTTCAGCAACTCCACGATCAACACCAGGAACAGGCTGCTCAGCAGCCAGATCGTTCTCGTCCCCGCCTCGCCCAACCACACGGCCAGGGGCGCCATGAAGGCGAAGGCGATCAGTTCCAGGCGGAACGCCTCTTCATAGCGCATCGCCGCCTTCAATCCCTTCAACGACAGCCGGAAAGCCTGCACGACGTGGCGAGCCCCCTTGTGCGGCATCTTGTTGATGGGCGGCTCCGGGGGGCGGGCGCTCCCCGAGGCGGACGGTTTCTCAGCGGCTGGTGAACTTGAGTTCGATGCGTCGATTCTTCGCATAGGCCTCGGGCGTGTGTCGGTTGTCCAACGGTTGGAATTGGGCAAACCCGGCCGCCGCCAGGCGCTCGGGGGGGATGCCGTGATCAATGAGGTAATGCACGATGGAGTTGGCCCGGGCAGTGGACAATTCCCAATTCGACGGGAATTGGTCCGTATGGATCGGCCGAACGTCGGTATGCCCCTCCACCTCCAGCACCCAGTCAATGTCCGACGGGATCTCCTTGGTGATCTGCTTGAGCGTATCCGCCACCTTGGCGAGCTTGTCCTTGCCCGCCGGCCCCAGATCCGCGGACGCGGTGGCGAAGAACAGCTCGGACTGGAACACGAAGCGATCGCCCACCACCCGGATATTGGGGTTGTTTCCCAACACTTCCCGTAGTCGGCCGAAGAATTCCGAACGGTAGCGATTGAGCTCCTCGACCTTGTTCACCAGGGCCATGTTCAGCTTGCGCCCCAGATCCTCGATCTTCTCCTTCTGGGAGGAAACCTTCTCCTGGGACAGATTCAGCGCCTTGGACAGACGGCTGAGTTGATCGCGCAAGGCGGCTACCTGGCGGTTGAGCTCGTCGACCTGTGAGCGCGCGGTGCTGGTGAGTTGCTTTTCCTGCTCCAGCGCCTTGCGATTCTCGTCGATCTGGGCGTTGAGCTGCTGAATACGGATATCCTTCTTGTCGATCTCCTTTTGGGCCAGGTGAGTCTGTTCGGCCTGCTGCTGCAGCTGCTGGGCCAGTGCCTTGCTGCGGTCCCGCTCGGCGGTCAACGCCTGCTGGCTCTGCTGGAGCTTGCCCGCCAGATCGCCCACCTTGGCCTCCAGCTTCTTGCGCATTTCCTTCAGGGTGGCGATGTCCTGCTGCAGGCTGGCGATCTCGCTCAGCTTGAGCTCGATGGTGTTCTTGTCGGCCTTGACCGTCTTCTCGGCCTCGGCGAGCTTGCCCTGAACCTCCTCGGCCCGCTTCGTGGCCTGGGCCAGCCGCGTCTCCAGGCCGCGGCGCTGTGACACGCTGGCACTGAGGGCGCCCTTGAGCTGCTCGCTGCGGGACTGCTCCATCGACAGCGTCTCCGCAAGTTCCTGCACCTGCACCCGCAGTTGCGCCAGGGCGGCCGTGCGGCCCGTGAGCACGTCCGTGAGGTAGTACTGCGCCACCATGAACAAGGTGAGCACGAACACGAAGACCAGGAGCAGCGTGGCCAGGGCGTCCACGTAGCCGGGCCAGATATTGAGCGTGTTGCGCTGGCGGCGCTGGGACATGTCAGCGTTGAGGGTTGGAGGTGGTGGAAACGGTCCGGGTCAGCAGCCGCAGTTCCTCGCGCATGGCGTCCACGGTCTCCTGCCGGCCGGCGGCCAGCTCCTGGACCAACCGGTGCAACTGGCCGTCCAGGTTGCGAATGTGCTGGCGCACGTCGCTGTCATCACTCCAGGCGGCGGTGGCCGTTTCGGCCAGTTGCTTCAGGGCAGGCTGGATCTCCATCTGCGCCTTGGTCAGGTTCATCACCATGCGCTGCTCGCTGCGGGTCTGCTCGGCCAGTTCGGCGATCTGTTCCGTGAGCGAAACCAACTGGCTGTCCGCGCTGCGGCGTTCCTCCTCTGCGCGGCCCATGGTGCGCTGAAGCTTGTCCAGGCTGTCGGCCGTCTGCTCCAGCAATGCTTGAATATAAGTGGGTACGGCCGGCTCGCCTTCCATGGCTCCGCCGCTGCCGCTGGCGAAATGGGTCAGGGCGGAGAGCCACTCCTCCAGGTCGTTGTAGAACCGATTCTGCGCATGGCCCGCCTGCAGGTCACAAAACCCGATGACCAGTGCCCCCGCCAGGCCAAACAGCGAGGAACTGAAGGCGGTTCCCATACCGTGCAAGGGTTGCTGCAACCCCGTCTTGAGCTGATCGAACACGCCCGCCACGTCGTGGCCCTGCACGGTGAGGCCGCGAATCACCGCCCCCACGGCGTTGAGGGTGTCCAAAAGCCCCCAGAACGTCCCCAGCAGGCCCAGGAAAATCAACAGGCCGGTAAAGTAGCGGACCAGGTCCCGCTGTTCATCCAGGCGCGAACGGATCGCGTCCAACAAGGTGCGCATGGTCAAGGTGGACAGGCTGAGACGATCCGCCCGGCGATCCTTCATCAGCCGGGACAGCGATCCCAGCAGACTCGCCCGAGGCACGTCCGGCACATATTCGGCGCCGCGCCGGGCGGCCTCCACCCAGGCCGTGTCCGGGCGCAGCATCAACACCTGTCGGATATTGATCGCCACCCCGATCACGAGGATGCCCAGGATCATTCCGTTGAATACGGGATTCGCCAGAAACGCATGGGCCAGCGGGCGGAACAGCAGCCCAGCCACCAGCGCCACGATCAGCAGGAACAGCAGCATCCACAGCAATACACGGGTCGGATTCTTCACGATCTTCTCCGGCATTCGGCAGCCATCATCGCCATATTGTCAGTCTTCTCGCAGATAGCGCCAAGCCCGCGAAGCCCGGAAGGCTTGGCGCCATCCGCGGGCGATGCCAGGCCATTTATGAGAAGGTTGGCAAGACCATGACATTACATGCCGTTTGTTTAAAGTTTCTGTCAGAATAAGAATGTTGCGCGGCAGCCACATTCTTTCAAGATAGCAGACTGGCGGCCCGGGCATGCCGGACAAGAACAGGGGAGGGACAACAATGAAAAAGCTCAGAGCGTTGATTCTCGGGTTGATCGTGGGCGGCGCGCTGGGATTCGGCGCCGGTTACAACTACGGCCGCGGCGCCCCCATCGTGAGCAATCCGTTCAAGGAACGTACCCTGGCCACCCAGGCCAAGGACAAGGCCAACGAAATCGTAGACGACGTCAAGAAGAAGATCCACGACGCCACCGAATAGGCCAGGGAGAACGGCCATGCAGACCGAGATCCGACCGTTTCATCCGTGGATGGTGGTGGGCGCCGGACTGGCCATCACGGCGGTGGTGGTTTACCTGCTCAATCCGATTCTGATGCCGTTCCTGGTGGCGGCGCTGCTGGCCTATCTGGGCGACCCGCTGGCGGACCGGCTGGAGGCCGCCGGCCTGTCGCGCACCCTCGCCGTTTGCGTGGTGTTCGGCGGCTTGATCCTGTTGGTGGCGGCGTTGCTGGTGGTGCTCATTCCCATGCTGGGCCATCAGTTCCAGGCCCTGCAGGAAAACCTCCCGAAGATCATGGAGTGGGTCCGCACCACGGCCTTGCCCTGGGTTCAGGAACGCTTCGGCGTCGCGACCCAGGCTCTGCAGCCGGCCGGCGGCGACGGCTCCATGGCGCAGAACGTGCAGAAGACGCTGACCGCAAACTGGCAGAAAACCGGCGACATCCTCGCCATGGTTCTGGCCAGCGCCTCCAAGTCCAGTCTTGCCTTCGTCGCCACCCTGGCAAACGTGGCGCTGATCCCCGTGGTGACCTTCTACCTGTTGCGGGACTGGGATCGCCTGATGGCCGCCATCGACGGCCTGCTGCCGCGCAAGATCGAACCCATGATCCGAGAGCTGGCGGTCCAGTGCGACGAGGTGCTTTCCGGGTTCCTGCGGGGACAGCTTCTGGTGATGCTGTGCCTGGGGGCCATCTATGGAGCGGGCCTGTGGCTGGTGGGTCTCGACCTGGCGCTGCTGATCGGCATGCTGGCGGGGCTGGCGAACGTGGTGCCCTACCTGGGGTTCATCGTGGGCATCAGCGCGGCCACGGTGGCGGGTTTCTTCCAGTTCGGGGACATCCTGCATCTGGTACTGATCTGGGCAGTATTCCTGGTGGGCCAGACGCTGGAAGGGACAGTGCTCACCCCCAAGCTCGTGGGCGACCGCATCGGCCTGCACCCGGTGGCGGTGATTTTCGCCATCATGGCGGGCGGCCAGCTGTTCGGCTTCACCGGAATTCTGCTGGCGCTGCCCGTGGCGGCGGTGCTGATGGTGCTGCTGCGACAGGTGCATTCCTCCTATACCGCCAGCCGACTCTATGCCGAGGATGCCCTCGATGACACACCGGCGGCGGAGGATTGAATCCCGCCGCGTTCCACCCAAGTCCTAGTGTCGTGTTATCCAAAGCTAACCTCGCCCCATCCGCAAGGCCGACATGACTCGGCCCGCGCGCACACAGAACCGGGAGGTACAGCCATGATGTTCCGCTGCCATGGTGAAACCGATCGCGGCCTGGTCAGATCACGCAACGAGGATTTCCTGGAATGTGCAGTCGCGGATTCGAGGGATTCATGCTGCGGCGTAGTGGCCGATGGTGTCGGCGGTCAACCGGCGGGCGACGTGGCGAGTGAAACCGCCTGCGCGGCGGCCATGAAGGTTCTGGGCGCGGCGCTGGCCTACCCCGACGACGACCAGGCCAATACCGTGGAGGCTGTCATAGCAGCCAACCGGGCGGTACTGGATGCCCAGAGCGAGCGGCCGGCGGTGGCTGGCATGGCGACCACAGTGGTTACGGCGACCATGCGCGCCCGCGGATACGCGGTTGCGCACACGGGCGACTCCCGCGCCTATCTCTACCGGGGCGGGCGTCTGCAGTGCCTGACCCGCGACCACACCGCCGCCCAGCAGATGGTGGATGAAGGCCGGCTGAGCGCGGCCGACGCCGAAACCAGCCCCTATGGCCACTTGCTGACCAGCGCCGCGGGCCTCAGTGACAATCCGGAAATCGATAGCGGATATGGCCCCGTGGAGCCGGGCGACGCCCTGCTGCTGTGCACGGACGGGCTGTGCAAATACGTGGATCAGGATCGCATGGAGGCAATCTTGGCGGAGTCCCGATCGCCGGAAGAAGCCACGCGGGCTCTGATTGAGGCAGCCAACGCCGCAGGCGGCGCGGACAATACGACGGTTCTGATCCTGGAAGCGCTGGCGGACTAGGCTCCGCGTCAGTAACGCACGTCCACCATCCGGTCGGAGACGTCGAACACCCAGGCAACGGCGAAACCCGCCATGACCGAGTTTTTGCGCTCCACCAGCGGGCTGTCCTCGAAAACCGCCCCACCCAGGTAGTCCCACCGCACGTAGGCGCCCACCCAGATCCGATTGAAGCGGCGGCTGGCACCCAGTGTGAGCCGGGTGCCGCTATAGCCGGCCTTGGCATCGTAGGCCGGACGCTCGGCGGTGGCGTAGCGCGGATCCACTTGATAGTAGTAATCGTGGTAGCGCTCGGTCCCGAACAACGGCCCGACGGACCCCGTCACCACCCACGGCCGTCCCAGCACGCCCCCGTCGTAGCGCAAATCCAACTGCGGCTGGGTGACCCAGCCCTCTTGATCCGTGTCCTTCAGATCCGTGGCAATCACTGCCCGCACCGGCCATTGCAACTCAACGCGCAGGCCCCGACGCTTGTCCGGGTCCGTGAGGCGAAGCCGCAGCGACGGCCCCACCTCCAGCACGGGCCGGAGATCCGGCATGCCGCTACGGGGCCCCTCGTCGCGGCTGTTCACGGGGACCGCGCCGTCCACGCTCACATCCAGCTGCACACGCTCCGAATCGAACAGCAGGCCGCGGACGCCTTCGCGATCAACCCGCAGGAACTTCCCCCGGTACACCAGATAGGGGATGGGCGCACCGTAGAAGTCGCTGAATCGGGAGCCGCGGTAATCGGGCAGGCGCATGCCCGTAAAGCCCACGCCCGCCTCCCACAGTGGCAGCTTCTTGGCCGCCACAGGGGCGGCGCCCACCAGCAACGCCAACACCCCCAGGGCGAGGCCGCCGCGGATGCCGGCCCGGTTGCCGCCGCGAATCATCAAAAGGCCGAGCCCAACGTCAGGTAAGCCTGGTTCTCGCCGGGCGACCGGAAACCGTGGGCCACGCCCACCACCACCTGCAGGTTGAGCAGGTAGAACAGATTGGTGTCGGCGGCCAGCTCCGCGGCCACCCCGGTAAGGTACCGGTCCGGGCGTGAACCGTCGTTCCAGGCACCGCCCGCGTCCAATGCCAGGCGGCCGTGCAGACGATGCAGCCCCAGGGGCGGCTTGCGGAAACTGCGCTCGATGTCGGCAATGGGGAACCGCCACTCCACGCTGGCCAGTTGCATGCGCCGGCCGGTCAGGCCGTCGCCGCCTTGCGGATAACCGCGCAGGGGGAATTCGCGCCGGTTGAAAAGGAACGTCTGTTCCAGAACCTCGCTGAACCGCCCCCGGGAGCCACCCAGCTCGAAGGGCCGGGGGTTCTCGGTACCCCACCCCTCGGCCAGACGCAGGGCCAGCACGTGGCGCCCCCCCAGGGGCAGGAACCCACGCAGATCGGCGGTGTAGACCTCGCCACTGTAATCGCCCGGCAGCAAATCCTGATCCTCGGCCACCAACCGCAGGTCCACACCGTCGTCACGGCTGATGGCCCGCGGGTCCAGCCGGGTGGATTCAAACGTGGCGGCCAGACCGCCCAGGCCGTATTCCTGGTCTCCCTCGCCGGTGTAGCCGGGCTCCACCTGGGCATCCGTCTCCCGCTGCCAGCCAACGCCGGCCGACAGGGCGAGCGTGTAGTCCCAGCGAACCCACGGCAGGGTGGCCGCCGTTTCGGCCCGGGTGTGGCGACGGATACGCTGCAGATCGCTGCCGTCGTAGTCGTAGGTGTAGTAGCGGGCGCCGGTCAGGCGATAACGCTGATCGTAGACATAGCTCAGCGCTCCCGAGGTGTTGCCGGTATGCGTCTCGTAGGCGGCCTGGGCCGTCCACTGATGAAGGCCCAGTGCATCCTGGCCGTACGTCGCCGCCCCCACTTCCGTGACATCAGGGCCCACGTAAAGTGTCGGTGTCCAGGACCAGGGCCGCAGCGTGCTCCAAGGACTGTAGTCGCGTGCCTCGGCGGTGGTCGCCGGCGGCTCGTCCGCCTTGACGGGGGCGGGCATGAGGCCACCTCCCGCCGGCGGCGTGGGCCGGGTGTCGAAGGGCGGGCGCAGGCGATAGAGGTCGAACCCCTTGGGCCCGTAGCCCAGGTAGAAAATCTCGCCGCCCGGGCGGACTTGGGTGGGACTGAAGGCGCCGCCTTCCACGTTGGTCAGGGTGCGCATTGCCCCCCCGTCCACCCCGATCTCGCGCAGGTTGTAGACGCCGCCGTGCTCCGAGGTGAACAGGACCTGGCGGCCGTCGGCGCTGAACTGGGGTTGGCCCTCAATAGCGGTATCGTCCGTGAGCGCCGTCCAGCCACGCTGCGTGACATCGAAGCGCTCCAGGTTCCAACCGCTGCGGGGCCGCCACAGGGCGGCCACCACGTAGCGGCCGTCCGCGGACCAGTCCAGTTCCGACAGGACTTCGCCGTGGTTGCCGCTCCAGAGGGTGTCCACCACTTGGCCCTGACGGTCCAGCCGAACCAGGCTCGCACCCGCTCCCGTGTCCTTGCTGGCCACGATTTCGCCGCCGTCGGGACCCCAGGCGGCGAAGTGATAACGGCCGCACCGGGTCAGTCGCACGGGGCTGCTGTCGTTTTCCGGGTCGAAGCGATAGAGATCGTAGTAGGTGTTGCGGTTGTCACAGACTTCCGGTTGGGCGATGAGCACGGTGCCACGGGCGTTGACGTCGATCCGCGCACCCATCCGAAGTTCGGTCACAGCCCGGGGCTTGCCGCCCGGCTGCAGAACCATGAGCTTGGGGCTGTGCGCCAGGTCGTAACGGACGTAGTACACGCGCTCGTTGCCCGCGGCGCGCGCCGTGGACAAGCGATAGCCCTCCCAGGTCAGCCGCTCACCCGACTTCAGGCCGGCGGCACGGATCTGCTTGAGCTCGCCCTGGAAACGCCGGCGCAGTTCCGCTTGGTAGTCGTTCCAGACCGGGATAAGGCCCTTGCCCACCGTGCCGCGCATGTTGTGGCCGATGAGGAACGGAATCAGGTTATCGCTGTAATTGTGGATTAGGCGCTGGATGCGGGATTCGCCGTAGTGTTCCGCCATGTATTCATAGAAATAGGCGCCATAGAGGTACGGGATCTGGCCAGCGGGCCATTCGGCGACGCCGGACATGCTGACCTCGTCGAAAGGCTTCAGCCCACCCTCCACCTCCATGCGCATGAGCATGTCGTAGTAGGTGCTCTGGCCGCGGCCGACGCCCACCTTGGGATCGGTTTCCATGTACACCGCCAGCCCCTCGATCATCCACGAGGGCTGGAAGATATTGGGGAACAACAGCACCTCACGGCCGAACACGTTGCGCAATGCCCGGGGGATGCCGCCCGCCATGTCCAGGTGCAGGGTGTGCGTATATTCATGGGTGATCAGCAGCTTGAGCCAATCGTCGAAGTCCGCCAGGGCGTCGGTGTCGTCCGCGGGGATGGGGAAGATCATTTCGTGATTGAACGGCAGCGGAGTGGACCAGCCGTTGGGGAAATCGGTTTCGTCGCTGAGCACGATCTGGGTTCGATGCTCGGGGGTCCAGCCGAGGCGTTTGCCGAGATCCTTCTGGACCACCTCCGCCACATTCAAGGCACGGCGGGCAACGGCCTCGCGGCTCTTGGGATAATGAATATCGAAGTGTTCGCTGCTAATGGTGCGCCACTGGAGTGCCGGGTCCACCGCACCGGAAGCCTGGAAAGCCACTCCGAGCAGCACCCAGACCAGCACCCGGCCAAGCCGGTGCCCCGCCCAACGTCCCGCTGTCATTCGTTCCACCTATGTAATGCACTCGAATCGCGAGCAGAGCCCCGCCCTGAGCATGGTCGGCCTGCGACTTGAACCTGATGATCCTCCAGCCGGCGGTACCGGCCAGCAAGCAGTGTAACGCGAGTGGAACGTCGCGTCTTGGAAGAACAGCGAGGGTCACAACCGACGCGCGAGGGAGGGGGAAATTGCAGCTTGGCGACGATGCGCCGCGTAAGCGCGGCCGCCCCGGAGGGCGGCGGTTCACCCGGAACGGAGCACTACTTTTGGACCCGGCGCTCGCCGCTCCACGTGCGTACCCGCCGACGGGGGCGGCGCGTGATCAAATCGAGCAAGTCGACCTCGGCCAGATGCCTTGAGGGGAACGGGCCTCGAACGCCCTCCCGGGTCTCCGTATACCACCCGGCGGAATATTCGTCGTCGCCCTCCACCCAGAAAAATCGGCCGTGTCGGAAGAAGCTGGACTGCTCGTCATCGGACGCGGTCATAGCAGGCATACTCCTTAACCTGGTATATGCTGTGGGCTACCGTCTCCATAGCGGCGCCACACCGGCGATGCACGGCGCGGCCCACGGCCGCCGCACGTCATTCTTATTGATATTCAGTATAGGCGACTACACCAAAATTCACGGGGTTAAGCGCAAAATCTCGAAGAAATGAGAAGCACGCCTCTGGTCCGGAGCAGTCTCACTGGACTATAGTGCGGTGAAAACAACAATTAGGGAGACGCTGATCCGTTCCCCCGGCCCCGAGCCTGGATCGGCTTATCCTCAAACGCCCGGGGCACACCCATGCAGATTGATGACGCCTTCATTGCGGATCTGGATGAAAAGATCCGGAACAATCGCCTGGCCCTGCCAGTACTGCCGGAAATCATCGTCAAAGTGCGGCGATTCGTGGACGATCCCAATGTATCGATCACGGAACTGGTCAGAGCGCTGCAGGCCGACGCCGTGCTTGCGGGCCGTCTGGTGCAGATGGCCAACAGCCCTTTTTTCCGCGGCTTGAATCCCATCGAGGATCTGCAATCGGCCGTGAACCGCCTGGGCGCCGTATGCGTGCGCAATCTGGTCATCAGCCTGGCGGTTGCGCAGATGTTCCAGGGCCAGGCCATGGCCGCAATCCGCGACGCCCTGCAGGACGCCTGGCAGCACAGCACCCGAGTGGGCGCCACCAGCTATGTTCTCGCCCGCCGCTTCACCGAACTCAATCCCGACGAGGCACTGCTGGCCGGCTTGCTGCACAACATCGGCGTGCTGCCCCTGCTCTCCGCCCTGGCCGAGTACGCCGGAAAACGTCCCGGAGGACCGCGCAGGCCGCGAAGCGCTGCTGGGCGACTGGCATCTGAAGACAGGCCCCTTCCTGCTCGAGTTCTGGGGGTTCCCCGAAGAGTTGGTACGCGCCGTGGCCGAACACCAGGATCTGCAGCGGAATCCGGAAGACGGTCCCGACTACGCGGATGTGGTCCTGGTCGCCAATCTTCATGCCCGGCTGGGCACCCCACACCCCCTGGGGCGGGTGCGCTGGGACCAGGTCCCCGCGTTCGAGCGCTTGGGTCTGACACCGGAGAACAGCATCGGCGCCCTGCGCGAGGCGCGGGCCGAGGTGGACGAAATCCGCCGCATGCTGGAAGTCTGATCGGGGTCCGCGGGGCGGCACCATGGCCTGGCTCGACTACCGGGGCCATCCGGTCTACTACGAATTCGCCGGCGAGCAAGGTCCCATCCTGGTATTCGCCAACGGCCTGACCCAAGGCACCCACCACTGGTATTCGACCTGCTGGGCCAGGGCACCCAATTACTGAAATACCGAACCTCAGATCCCGGCCAACGCCTCGGCGATGGGCGTCTCACCCGCCAGAACCGCGAACCGTCGATTGACCGTATGCGGCTCGTCCAGCGCGGCCACAACCAGGGCGGCCACATCGTCCCGGGGGATTTCGCCGTAACCCATGTCCACGCCGCCAGCCTCAACGAGCCCGGTGCCACGCTCCTCGGTCAGCCGCCCTGGCTGGATCACGGTGTACGCCAGGCCGCTCTCCATCAGGTGTCGATCCGCATCCGCCTTGGCGCGCAGGTAGTGCCGCAGCTTTTCGGGGCCGCTTTCCGGGTCGTCGGTGCGCATGGCGCTGATCATGAGGAAGCGATCCACACCCGCGTTGCGGGCGGCATCCACCAGACGGATGGCGCCGTCTCGGTCCACGTCCAAGGTCTTGTCCGGGCCGGTATGGGGGCCTGAACCGGCGGCGAAAATCACGGCCTGTACACCACGCACCGCCTCGGCCAGGTCCCGTTCCAGGTCGGCGACCACGACCTCGTAGGCACCCATCCGTTCCAGCCCCGGCGCCTGCTCGGCATCCCGAACCATGGCCCGGGCCGTGTGTTTGGAGTCGGCGAGCAGCCGCACGATCCGGCGCCCAATCTTGCCGTTGGCGCCGGCGATCAATACATTCATGCAGACCTCCCTGGATTACGACAGAGTCGTCCCGGCAGACACCGTTTGCGGGATACTCCACGTATCGCCCATAGCTCTCAGTCCTGCATCGGAAATAGGCTCGCCCGGCACGAAACCAAGGCCGGAGCCGACAGCGCGGCCGCAAGCCCGGGTTCGCTGCGGCCGTCTCTGTTGCGCCTTAA
>CAVQFO010000029.1:0-14050 GCA_963711725.1 uncultured Gammaproteobacteria bacterium
GCGCGAGGAGGCGCTGACCGTGGGTGAGCATGGCGTAGATCAGCCGTTCCAGAAACGCGTAGGGCGCAATAACCGAAGGGCATTGCGCCGCATGCCGTGTGGTTGAAATCCGGGCTTGGCAAGAAGCTCCAGGCATGAAGATCGCGACAGAGACACGGAGCGCACCGAGGAAAACCATCTCTCATTTCGATCGGCTCTCTGTGTGTTCTGTGCCTCCCATCCGACATCCGGCAACCGATTGAATTATATCCTCTCGTCCCAGCCCGAATTCTGCTGACCCGCCGGGTTCGCGGGCCATTTGTTGCGCGACAGCGCGCCGCCAACGGCGGGGCGTAGACTCTGTGGTGAACCCGTCTTCACGGGCCGGCGGGACCGAAGCCCAAGGCCCCATCAATATTTCCGCGCCCCGCGCGATCCCTAGGGAGGCACTGATCTATTCACACGTCCGCGTTACGGCCTGAGAAGCCGGCACGGTAGGCGCGCCGCGCAGCGCCGTAGTCGCTCTACGGTCAAGCGGCGCAACACCCCAGGGCGGCTTCTCAGGCCGTAGCCCGAAGGGCTCAGCCCTGTTGTGGCCCCTGGCGGTGTTGCGCCACCGGCCCCGTAGCGACGGCTACGCGACCGGCACCGCGCCTACCCAGATGACCAAAACAGACCTGAGCGCGGCCGTGTGAACAGATCAGTGTCTCCCTAGATGAAATTCCCGCGCCAGACCCGCTATGATGCCCGCTTCGCTGGGCACCAGAACGATACGAATCCGATGAGCGGCAGCCTGTTCCGATCCACGGCGGTATTTTCGGCCATGACCATGGTTTCCCGGGTCCTTGGGCTGGTCCGGGACGTGGTTATCGCAACGGTATTCGGGTCCGGGGCCGCTACGGACGCGTTCTTCGTCGCTTTCAAGATTCCCAATTTCATGCGGCGGTTGTTCGCCGAGGGGGCGTTTTCCCAGGCGTTTGTGCCCGTGCTCTCCGAGTACCGGACTCAGCGTAGCCCGGAGGAGGTCCGGCTCCTGGTTGCCCGGGTCAGTGGCACGCTGGCCGCCATCCTGCTTCTGATAACCGGCATTGGCATCGCGGCGGCGCCGGGCGTGGTCACCGTGTTTGCTCCGGGCTTCGTGGCCGATCCGGGAAAATTCGCGCTGACCACGGAAATGCTGCGCCTGACCTTTCCTTACCTGTTCTTTATCTCGCTGGTGGCCTGCGCCAGCGGTGTGCTGAATACCTACGGCCGCTTCGGGCCCCCGGCGTTCGCGCCGGTGCTGCTCAATCTGGCATTGATCGGCAGCGCCTTGTGGGGTGCGGCCTATTTCCGGGCACCGGTCGAGGCCCTGGCGGCGGGTGTATTCCTGGCCGGTGCCTTGCAGTTGCTGCTGATGCTGCCGTTTCTGGCGAAGCTGCGGTTGCTGAGCTGGCCTCGCTGGGGTTGGCGGGGCCCGGGAGTGCAGCGGATTCTCAAGCTGATGCTGCCGGTAATCTTCGGCTCGTCGGTGGCCCAGATCAATCTGCTGGTGGATACGATGCTGGCCTCGTTCCTGGTCACGGGCAGTGTGAGCTGGCTCTATTATTCGGACCGCCTGGTGGAGTTCCCGTTGGGCGTCTTCGGAGTCGCCCTGGGCACCGTCATCCTGCCCCGCTTGTCCAGCCAGCATGCCAGTGGAACGGGCCAGGCCTTTTCCCAGACCCTGGACTGGGCCCTGCGCTGGGTCGTGCTGATCGCGGCGCCGGCAACGCTGGGGCTGGCGCTGCTGGCCCAGCCGTTGATGGCGACGTTGTTCCAGCACGGTGAATTCACCCCCGCCGATGCACACCTCGCCGGTTTGAGCCTGGTGACCTACTCCATGGGCCTGCACGGCTTTATCCTGGTCAAGGTCCTCTCCCCCGGCTTCTATGCCCGCCAGGATACGAAGACCCCGGTGAAATACGCGGCCGCCAGCCTGGTCTGCAACATGGTGCTCAGCAGCGTCGCCGTGTATTTCCTGCATACCACCCACTTCGGCCATGCCGGCGTTGCCCTGGCAACCGCAGTGGCGGCCAGTCTCAACGCCGCGCTGCTTTTCCGGGGGCTGCGCCGCCGTGGGGTCTATCGGCCCGGGGCCGGCTGGGGGCGTTTCCTGATACAGGTGCTGAGTGCTTCCCTGGTCATGGGCGGCTTGTTGTGGTGGCTGCCCGCCGACCTGGCGACGTGGGCCGCGCGGGGCTTGCGCATGCGCGTGGCGTACCTGGGGCTGTGGGTGGGAGTGGGCGCGGCGGCCTATTTTGCCGTGCTTTGGCTGACGGGGCTTCGCTGGTCGGTTCTGCGGGAGCGGCCGGATTCGTGAATTCGCTCTACTAACCTTCTGATAGGTTGGTAAAACCTTTATAATCCTTCGTTTTCGGCAGACGATCCATGGATCTTGTTCGCGGCGTTCACAATATCCGCGACCGCCATTGCGGCTGTGTTGCCACCATCGGCAATTTCGATGGCGTGCACGCGGGCCATCAGGCGGTGTTGGAGCGGTTGCGGGCGGTGGGGCGGCGGCACCAGCTGCCGGTCGTGGTGATCACCTTCGAGCCGTATCCGGCCGAATACTTTCAGGGCGAGGGAGCGCCGGCAAGACTGACCTCCCTGCGGGAGAAGTGGCGCCTGGTTCGCGACCTGGGTGCCGATCGGCTCATCTGCCTGCATTTCAACGGCCGGTTGGCGAACATGTCGGCCGCGGAGTTCGTGGATGAGATCCTGGTCCGGCAGTTGGGGATCCGCCATCTGATCGTGGGGGATGACTTTCGTTTCGGCCGTGGCCGCGAAGGGGACTTCGCTTTTCTGCGGCAGGCGGGGGACAGGCACGGGTTTGACGTCGAGAGCACGCCCACCTATGAGCTGGACGGCGAGCGGGTGAGCAGCACGCGCGTGCGCTGCGCCCTGGCCGAGGGCCGCTTGGACGAGGCCGAGCGATTGCTGCGTCGGCCCTATGCCATTACCGGCCGGGTGGTTCATGGCGACAAGCTGGGTCGGCAATTGGGTTATCCCACGGCCAACCTGCGGTTCCGGCGGCCGCCACCGCTGCGGGGCATCTTCGCCGTGGAAGTCGAAGGCGTGGAAGGGGCCCGCTTCGGGGTGGCCAGTCTCGGCACTCGGCCCACGGTCGATGGAACCCGTACGCTGCTGGAGGTCTATCTGTTCGACTACGCGGCGGAGCTGTACGGACAGGTGGTAACCGTGGTGTTCCGGCGGCGGCTGCGCGAGGAGCGGCGTTTCGACTCCGTTGACGCCCTGGCCGAGCAGATCGGGCGCGATGCCGATGCTGCCCGCGAATACTTCCGGCTTTAGCGGCCTGTCGGGCTTCGAACCCCAAAGTCCGATAGGCGGCCAGCCGTCATTCTGAAATCAAGACACAAGGTAGGCCCGTGACCGACTACAAGGATACGCTGAATCTGCCGAAGACGGATTTCCCCATGCGGGGCAATCTGGCCAACCGTGAGCCGGAAATGCTCAAGCGGTGGGAGCAGGCAGACATCTATGGCCGGCTTCGCAAGG
Organism: uncultured Gammaproteobacteria bacterium; assembly: GCA_963711725.1. Lineage (GTDB taxonomy): Bacteria > Pseudomonadota > Gammaproteobacteria > Nitrococcales > Aquisalimonadaceae > CAVQFO01. The sequence goes on from CAVQFO010000029.1 coordinate 3,517, forward strand.
CCCGCGCCGGATTGCCGAAGTTCGTGCTGCATGACGGCCCGCCCTACGCCAACGGCGATATTCATATCGGTCACTCGGTCAACAAGATTCTCAAGGACATCATCGTCAAGAGCCGCAGCATGGCGGGCTTCGATGCGCCCTACGTGCCCGGCTGGGACTGCCACGGGCTGCCCATCGAGCTGATGGTGGAGAAGAAGGTGGGCAAGGCGGGGGACAAGGTTTCGGCCAAGTCCTTCCGCGACGCTTGCCGCGCCTTTGCCGCCAAGCAGGTGGACGGCCAGCGGGAAGACTTCAAGCGCCTGGGCGTGTTCGGCGATTGGGCGCGTCCCTACCTCACGATGAATTTTGCCACCGAGGCGAACATCCTGCGGGCCCTGGGGCGGATCCTCGACAAGGGTCATATCACCCGCGGCTTCAAGCCCGTGCACTGGTGCGCCGATTGCGGCTCGGCCCTGGCCGAGGCCGAAGTGGAGTACGAGGATCGCCAGTCGCCGGCCATCGACGTGCGGTTCCCGGTGATCGACGGCGCCGATCTGGCGAAGCGCTTTGGGTTGCCGGAGGATCGGGTGGACCCCCGCGCAGCAGTGGTGATCTGGACCACGACCCCCTGGACGCTTCCCGCGAATCAGGCGGTGGCGGTGCATCCGGAGCTGGAATACGTGCTGGTGGGTTTCGCCGGTGCGCATGGCAACGAGCAGGTGCTCTTGGCCGAGGCGCTGTATCAGGACGCCCTCAAGCGCTACGGCATCGATGAGTTCACCATCGTCGCCCGCGGTCCGGGTTCCGCCCTGGAAGGGCTGCGTGTGCATCATCCCTTCTATGAGCGGGAGGTGCCGGTGATCCTCGGCGAGCATGTGACCACGGAAACGGGTACCGGCGCGGTGCATACGGCCCCCGGCCATGGTCTGGAGGACTACCTGGTCGGCCAGCACTACGACTTGCCCGTGCTTAACCCCGTGGGCCCGGACGGTTGCTTCCTGCCGGATACCGAGCTGTTCGCGGGCCAGTTCGTGTTCAAGGCGAACGCCGAAGTGATCAAGGTGCTGGAGGAACGCGGCATGCTGCTCAGGCATCAGCCGTACCACCACAGCTATCCGCACTGCTGGCGCCACAAGACGCCCATTATCTTCCGGGCGACCCCCCAGTGGTTCATCAACCTGGAAAAGGAGGGGTTGCGCGAGCAGGCCCTGAAGGCCATCGCCGGCGTGACGTGGACGCCGTCCTGGGGCGAGGCCCGCATCGACGCCATGGTCCGCAACCGGCCGGACTGGTGCATCTCCCGGCAGCGCAACTGGGGTGTACCCATCGCCTTGTTCGTGGACAAGAAGACCGGCGAGCCGCACCCCGACAGCCAGCGTCTGATCGAGGAAGTGGCCAAACGCATGGAAGGCGAGGGCATCGACGCCTGGTTCGATCTGGCCCCCGAGGAGCTGTTGGGCGGCGAGGCGGATCGCTACGAGAAGGTCACCGATATCCTGGATGTCTGGTTTGATTCCGGCGTGACGCACGCCACCGTACTCGAGCCCTCCGAGGAGTTGGGCGGCGTTCCTGCCGATCTCTATCTGGAAGGTTCCGACCAGCACCGCGGCTGGTTCCAGTCGTCCCTGCTGACTTCGGTGGCGATGCGGGGCGAGGCCCCTTATCGCGGGGTGCTGACCCACGGTTTCACGGTGGACGCCCAGGGCAAGAAGATGTCCAAGTCCCGCGGCAACGTGGTGGCGCCCCAGAAGGTCATGAATTCCCTGGGCGCCGACGTGCTGCGGCTGTGGGTGGCTTCCGCCGACTACAGCGGCGAGATCGCCGTATCCGACGAAATCCTCAAGCGTGTGGCGGATTCCTACCGGCGCATGCGCAACACGGCGCGGTTCCTGCTGGCCAACCTCGTAGGGTTTGATCCCGCCCGCGATCTGGTTTCGCCGGAGCGGATGCTGCCGTTCGACCGCTGGGCGGTGGATCGTGCGCTGCAGGCGCAGGAGGAAGTGAAGAAGGCGTATCAGGACTACGAGTTCCATCGCTTCTATCACCGTGTACACAATTTCTGCGCCGTTGACATGAGCAGCCTGTACCTTGATGTCATCAAGGATCGCCAATACACCACCCAGGCCGACAGCCTGGCCCGGCGCTCGGCCCAGACCGCTCTGTACCACATCATGGAGGCTCTGGTTCGCTGGCTGGCCCCGGTGCTGAGCTTCACTGCCGAGGAGATCTGGCAACACATCCCCGGTGAGCGAGGAGACTCCGTTTTCTTCGAGACCTGGTACGAGGGGCTGTTTGCCCAGGACGAAGGCCGCTTCGATCGCGCTTTCTGGAAACAGGCCGTGGCCGTGCGCGAGGCCGTGAGCAAGGAGCTGGAGAAGGTCCGTGTAGCCGAGCGCATCGGCGCCTCACTGGATGCTGAGGTGGACTTGTACTGCGCCCCCGAGCTTCTGGAGCGCCTGCGCGCTTTCGGTGGAGAACTTCGGTTCTTCCTGATTACCTCGGAGGCCCAGGTCCACGATTGGGACAGCCGGCCCGAAGACGCCGTGGTGGCGCAGTTGGAGGAAGGCGGCGAGCTGGGGATTCGCGTCACCCCTTCCGAGCACGCCAAATGCGTGCGCTGTTGGCACCGCCGCCCGGACGTGGGCGCCGACGGCGACCATCCGGAGCTGTGCGGCCGTTGCGTGTCACAACGTGGACGGTGACGGCGAAACCCGGAGCGTGGCGTGAACCGCCGTTTCACCGGCTGGCTGCTGCTCGCGGCTTTGGTGATCGTCGCGGATCAGGCCACCAAGCTACTTGCGGAAAGCCATCTGCTGTTCCACGAACCGGTGCGGCTGCTACCCGTGCTAAGCCTGACGCTGAGCTACAACCAGGGCGCCGCCTTCAGCTTCCTGGGCAGCGCATCCGGGTGGCAGCGGTGGTTCTTCATTCTATTGGCCCTGGGTGTGAGCCTGGTTCTGATTGCCTGGCTGCGCCGCCTGGGGCCGGGCAACCGATGGCTCGGAACCGCGCTCTCGCTCGTGCTGGGCGGCGCCCTCGGCAACGTGATCGACCGCTTCGCCTACGGCCACGTGATTGACTTCATCGACGCCCACTACCAGCACTGGCATTGGCCGATCTTCAATGTCGCCGACTCGGCGATCTCGGTGGGCGTGGTGATGCTGCTGGTGCATAGCTTTCTGGGGGATCGATCGCGAGATCGAGTCGAGGAGTAGGGTCGTCTTGAATTCGCGGCGAAGAGCGCCGCTCCTACATGCAAACCCGATTGTAGGAGCGGCGTTCACCGCCGCGAACAACCGCCGCTTCGTATGAACCGCCCCATCAAACCGTTACAATAACCCCATCCAACGCTCAGGTAATGGGGCCTGTGAACAGTCCGGCGACGCGACGCGTTGGGTCTAACAGGTGCCTAGGCAAGACGCGAGGAGGGAGGTTTAGTGATTCTAAATGAACGACGAGCAACGCCGGATAGGCACCTGTTAGGCCCAACCCGAAGGGCCGGCGCCCTTTTTGCGCAATGCGGTGTTGGCGTTCGCTCATGTAGCGGGGCTACACTGTGCTCACGCCGCCTAGCCTTGCACAAAAAGGGCACCGGCGCGTCGCGTCGCCGGACTGTTCACAGGCCCTAACCATGCAACGTGTCCTCCTCGCCAATCCCCGCGGCTTCTGCGCCGGCGTCGATCGCGCCATCAGCATCGTCGAACGCGCCCTGGAACTGTTCGGCGCGCCGATCTATGTCCGCCACGAGGTCGTCCACAATCGCTTTGTGGTGGACAACCTCAAGGCCAAGGGCGCCATCTTCGTGGAAGAACTTTCCGAAGTGCCGGACGGCAATACCGTGATCTTCAGTGCCCACGGCGTTTCCCAGGCCGTGCGGGACGAGGCCGCGGGCAGGGACCTGCGGGTGTTCGACGCGACCTGTCCCCTGGTGACCAAGGTCCATCTGGAAGTACACAGGCACGCAACGGACGGCCGCGAAGTGGTGCTGATCGGGCATGCCGGCCATCCGGAGGTGGAAGGCACGATTGGCCAGTACGTGGGCGAGGGCGCCGACCGGGGCGGCATCTACCTGGTGGAGAAGCCTGCCGACGTGGACAGGCTGGAGGTCCGCAACCCCAACGATCTGGCGTTCGTCAGTCAGACCACGCTGTCCATGGACGATACCGCAAAGATTATTGCAGCCCTCAAGGAACGTTTCCCGGCCATTGATGCACCCCGCAAGGACGATATTTGCTACGCCACGCAGAATCGGCAGGATGCTGTGAAGGAACTGGTCAAACAGGTCGATCTGTTACTCGTGGTCGGTTCTCAGAACAGTTCCAATTCCAACCGCCTGCGTGAATTGGCAACGCGTGGCGGTGTACCCGCCTATCTTATTGACGACGCGGATTCCATCGACCCTTCATGGTTCGAGGGCCGCGATTGCATTGGTTTGACGGCGGGGGCGTCCGCGCCCGAGGTGTTGGTCCAATCGGTAATCGAAAGGCTCCGGCACTGGGGGGCGGCTGCGCCGGAGAACCTATATGGCAGAGAGGAGAAGGTGGTGTTCTCCTTGCCCAAGGATTTGGCGCGGTTTGGTCGTCGCGCAGCCTTTGACAAATCGGTGTGACCGCCCGCCTGCCCACCGCCCGATAGCTCTCAGTCGGGCGAACACACATCCTCATCGGAAACCTGTACGAGTCGGATCCGGCCGCTGTTCGACAGTACGAGTCGCCTAGCCTTGGCGCTTTCCGAGCGGTCGCACAAGAGGAAGTGCCCGTTCGAGAACGGGCTGAAGCCAAGAGAATTGAAGCGGACGTGATGGGCGACGTTGTGGTTACCGGTGAAGCTCAAGCCGGCGGACAGGCCTTCATGCACCGCAATAATCTCGCCGCCATCCGTGTCGCAGGAAAGGTCATTGTCGGCATCCTCGCACGTACGGTTTTCGTCGCGGTCCCGAAAGACAATCCATCCGTTCCGCCAAGTCGCACTGGCGCTGCAGCTTTGCTGGTCCGCGGAGGTGCAAAGCACGACCGTGGCGTTGTCCTCAAGCGCACTTGCCCTTGCAAGTTGAAGGTGTGCTTCGAAGTCGTTAACGGCGGCCGCCAGTTCATCTTGCCGGACCCAGGCGGTGAATGCCGGAACTCCCACGGAGGTGAGAATCATCAGCACGGCGAGGGTCACTACAAGTTCGACAAGTGTCAGCCCGCAAGGAATCCTGATCATGGATTCACACCTCCCTGTGTGGATTGTCAGATCTGGTTCACGCTTTCGCGGCCGCAACTGTACCATCCTGAGGCCGGAATTGCGTTGGATTGCCCATAAGCTTCCGGTGTTTAACGGCTGCACCGCTCGTCGGAGTCGGCCAGCCGTTTGGACGGTTGAGCACTGACAGGCGCCCAATCCTGGATGAGACTGTGAACCTATGAAAGCACCCGCTCGAAATGCAATGCTCGGCTTCACGCTGATCGAACTGCTGATCACCATATCGATAGCCGTTGTCCTGGCTACGGTCGTTGTGCCGTCGTTCCAGAGCGCGTTGCAGCGGAATCGGTTTGCCGGGCAGGCGAACGAATTCATCTCCGCGCTGAACATTGCTCGCAGCGAGGCCATCAAGCGCGGCAGCCGGGTCACCGTCTGCAAGAGCGCCGATGAGGCGAGTTGTGCCTCGACGGGGGATTGGACCCAGGGCTGGGTGATCTTCCAGGACGCCAACGAAAACGGAACGGTGGACAGCGGCGAGCAGATCATCAATGTCCACGAACCGCTGGACTCGGGGTTCACTTTGACCGGCGCGACGTCCGATATGGACAAGTATGTATCGTTTGTCGGAACCGGTGGCGCGGAGAAAAACAACGGCAGCCCGCAGAGCGGTGATCTGACCATGTCTCAGGCCGGCAGCGGCGATTCCAGAACAATCTCGCTAAGCACCACCGGTCGGGTACACGTGGAGAGTCCATGATGCTGAGGGGCCAGGTTCAATGGGGCAGTGGGCGAATGCCGGTTCGCCAGGGCGGACTCAGTCTCCTGGAGATATTGGTCACGTTGGTGATCTTGTCCGTGGGGCTGCTGGGTTACGCGGGCCTGCAGCTGAATGGCCTGAAGCGTAACGCCACGGCCTATGAGCGGGGGCAAGCCATGGCTTTGGCCTACGATATGGCCGACCGGGTGCGCGCGAACCGCGATGCGGCCCTGAACGGGAGCTACGACTGGTCGGATCCGTTCGCGACAAAACCCACTCAGAACTGCGAGTCATCGTCTTGTTCAAATGGAACGCAAATGGCCTCCTCCGATCTCCGAGAATGGCTGCAGAGCGCAAGCAATCTCCTCCCAAGCGGAACCGGTATGGTCGATCACGATGCGGGTGCGGGTGCGGGGACTGTGACGGTGACCGTCATGTGGGACGAGGCCAGAAACGGAGCGACCGGAACCGGTTGTAACCCCGATAGCACCAGCGACATGCGTTGCTTCACAGTGCAGTTCAAGCCATGAAAAATCCAACCACATCAGTTGCCGGTTTCAGGAAAAGCGAAAAGGGGTTGTCGCTGGTCGAGTTGATGATCGCTCTGACCTTGAGCCTCATATTGGTTGCGGGCGTTATTCAGCTTTTCGTGAGCAGCAAGGCGACCTTCAACGTCAACGAAGCCGTTTCCCGGATCCAGGAAAACGGCAGGTTTGCACTGCAATTCCTCCAGCGCGATCTGCGGCAGGCGGGTTACAAGGGGTGTTATACGGGCGATCTCGCTACAGCCGACAACATCCTCAATAACGCTGCAGCGTTCAGTTGGGATGTGTCCCAAGCCGTCAACGGTTACGACAACGTTACGGGCGGCTCTGTGGGCAGTGGCGCGATAACGGGGATCGTCGCCGGCACGGACGTGGTGATTGTGCGCGGCATGGATACGGACGGCATTCGTCTGGTCCCGCCCTACAGCGACAGCGCCCAGCTTTTCACCGACCCATCGGCAACCTACTTCAAGGACGGCGATATTCTGATGGTGACGGACTGCGTCCAGGCCTCCATATTCCAGGCCAGTAACGTCCAGGCAGCCGGTGGCAAGATGAATGTTGTCCATTCCAACTCCGGGGCGTTTACGCCGGGCAACAGTCAGCCTCATTTGAACAACAGCTATCAGGATGCCACTGTTGCTCGCCTCTATACCGCGGCGTACTACATCCGGAACAATGCTTACGGCATCCCCTCGCTTTATCGATCGTCGTTGAAATCGTCGGGCGGCAACACCGCATACCTGGATGCCGAGGAACTCGTGGAAGGCGTGGACACCATGCAGGTGTTGTACGGCGAGGATACGACCGGGGATGGCATCGTCAATCAGTACAAGAAGGCATCGGCGGTGACGGACTGGTCCCGGGTGCTCACGCTTCGAATCGGGCTGCTCGTGCGCAGCGCCGGCACGGTCCCCGGGGACAAGCCTTCCTCATATACGGTGCTGGACCAGACGATCACTCCGAACGACGACCGCCTTCGGCGGCTGTTTTCGACCACCATTGCATTGCGGAACAAGACGTTATGAGTGGATTCCGTTCTTCTCAGGGCCGGACTCTTGGTGAACGGGGTTCGGCGCTCATTGTCAGCCTCCTGATTCTGCTGCTCATGAGCATTATCGGGGTCAGCGCCATGCGCGGCACGATCAACGAGGAACGGATGGCCGGCAACCTTCGAGACAGGAGTCTTGCTTTCGAAGCGGCCGAATCCGCTTTGCGCGACGGTGAATCGTATGTGCTGAACAACACCATCACCCAGTTTACCGATGATTGTCAGAACGGGTTTTGCACGTATGCGTCGGGCAGCGATTCGCCTCGTTGGAAGGATACGACGCTCAGTGTTTGGTCGACGAGCGGAAAACACCAGATGGCGACGGCGGTGGAAGGCGTGAAGACGGCGCCGGAGTTCATTGTCGAGGAAATCCCGATTCCCGCGAACAAGGGACCTGGCCAGAGCCTGGTTCAGGGTTTCAGCGCCGCGGCGACCAGCAAGGGCTACAGCATTACCGCGAGAGGGACCGGTGCGACCGATGACGCGGTGGTGATTCTCCAATCGGTCTATCGCAAATAGGCGATGGCTGCAGAGTTTGGAGCGCGAAGGCTTATGAACAAGAAATGCACGTCAAAATGGATCTTCGGTGCGACCTCGGCCGCAGCTTGTTTCATTGTCGGGTTGTCGGCGAGTGTTCAGGTTCGTGCGGCGGACCTTGCACTATCGAATGTGCCGTTGTTCGTGACCACCGCGGCGCGACCAAACATTCTGATTACGCTGGATAACTCGAACAGTATGGACGAGGCGCCCAGTGGCCGCGCGGTGGGCAGCGATAGTCCGGACAGCAAGTCCGAAATTGCCAGGAAAGCGGTTATCGGTATTGTCAAACGGTATAAAGACCGCTACAGAATGGGTTTGATGGCCTATCAGCAGGAAAATGTGTCCAAGAGACAGCTGCATGATTCGCAGTACGACGTCAGTTTCAACCCTGCCAATTATGATCCGAACTACAGCGGAGGTCGGGATTCGTCCACAAAGAAGTACCGCGTTGCCAACCCAAGCGATCCCGGGAATTACCTCTACTACAACGTGGCGCTGCCGTTTTATTCGAGTTACGACGAGGGCAACGGGTTCTGTTATTCGAAGACGGCAGACTTTGACAATGGATCGGAAGATCCCGTTAACGGCCCCTGGGATACCTACCGCTGTTTTCATGACAAGACGGGAACGAGCGACGTAGTACCAGCGAATAGCGGTGTGGACGAGACATCAAATGGCTGGGTCAATTTCTTTTCCAGCTCGAAGTTTTCACCGACGGACAGCGACTTGGCCCAAGGTATTCTGGATTTCGGTACCTTTCTCACTTGGCAGCACGTTGGCGACACATGGTTTTCCAACAGTTCCCCCGGCCGCGGATATTTGCATATCCCCATCAAGCTCTTGGACTCGACGCAGGTTCAAGCGTTCGAGGACAAACTGGCAACGTCCCAGTTTTCCTCGGCAACCGATACGCCACTTCGCAACGCCGGGTTGACGCCCATCGAAGGAACATTGCTCACCGCCAAGGACTATTTCACCGGCGGGTTGAGCGACTCGGCCGAAGGTGGGTCTGTGAGCAAGCCGGAGGAATCCTGCGGAGCCAACTACAATGTGCTGGTGACCGATGGACTGCCTTCCACCGACAAGGATGGCAATGAGTTGGCGGACACGACCACGGCGGTAAGCGACGCAGCGGCGGCGGCCTCGGCGCTGAAGGATGCCGGAGTGCCCACCTATATCCTCGGCTTCGCTCTTCCGAGTTTCGTGAACTCCAGTCTGCTCAATCAGATCGCCTCTTCCGGCGGAACCGGTACCAGCTTCTTTGCTGATGACTCCTCCAGCCTGACCACGGCGCTTGACGACATTTTTGACAACATCGAAAGGGATGTTGGTTCCGCCGCGGCCGTAAGTTTGAACACCGGCGTCCTCACATCAAATACGTTTCTTTATCAGACGCGTTTCAACAGCGCGACCTGGAGCGGCCAGCTCAAGGCCTTTCCGGTCCAGAGCGACGGTACTTTGGGATCCCAAGCCTGGGATTCCGCCGAGGTGCTGAAAAACCAGGACTGGGATACCGGACGGTCGATTATCACCTCCAATGGGACAAGTGCGTACGCGTTCCGCTGGAGCGATCTGAACTCAGCGCAACACGCCGACTTGAACGATAATCCGGACACCACCGTGGTGGACAATGACAGTAAGGGATCCGACCGCCTAGAGTACCTTCGCGGTAACACCACCAAGGAAGGGACCGCGAGCGGGCAGTTCAGAACGCGATCCACGCCGCTGGGGGACCTCATCCATTCCGCCGCCGTCTACGTGGGAGCGCCGTCGTTCGGCTACCCTGCAAGTTTGGAATCGTCACCGTATGACGATTTCAAGAGCGCCCATTACTCTCGCGAACAGATGATCTATGTTGGCGGCAATGACGGCATGCTGCACGGCTTCGATGCGAACAACGGCAAAGAGAAGTTGGCATACGTTCCGTCGGTGCTCTACGGCAGATTGCCGGCGCTGACTTCGCAGAACTACAACAACAACCATCAATACTATGTTGACGGTAGCCCCACGGTTGGGGATGCGTTTGTCAATGGTGCCTGGAAGAGCGTCCTGGTCTCGGGCCTGCGGGGTGGCGGGCAAGCCGTTTTCTCCCTGGATGTGACCAATCCCGCGAATTTCAGCGAGGGCAACGCCAGTTCGATTTTCATGTGGGAATTCAATGATTCGGATGACGCGGATCTTGGGTATACCTATGGGCAGCCGGCGATTGTGAAGCTGCACAATGGCAAATGGGCCGCGGTATTCGGCAACGGTTACAACGCAACCGAATCAGATGGACACGCGAGTACTACGGGGCATGGGTATCTCTATATCCTCTTCTTGGACCACAACCCGAGCACGAGTCCGGCTTGGACCAATGACTACATCAAGATCGATACCGGGGTAGGAACGGTTTCCACGCCCAATGGTATCGGTACGGTCGCTCCCGTGGATACGAATGGCGACAATGTGGTCGACTATATCTACGCGGGCGACTTG
>CAVQFO010000030.1:0-118096 GCA_963711725.1 uncultured Gammaproteobacteria bacterium
GAGCAATACGTAATCCTACGAAGTACACGTAATAATAAACATGGCACGTATTGCTTATCTTGAACGGGCCAGGGCGCTGGTGCGCAGCGCTGCGCGCGCATTCGGCGAAAACGAGGTCGCGGCCCGCGCCCGATGTGTTGTCGCTGAGGCCGAGATCGCGTTGGTCTCGCGCGATCTCGGTTGGCCCCCAAAGGCGCTGGATGACGCCCGGATAACGCTGGAAGCGCGCGGCGATCAACTGAATGCCGCCTATGCCCGTTACCTGGAAATCCGGCGTCTGCTCTTGATCGGGCGTCTCGACCAGGCCGAGCGCGCCCTCGCCAAGCTCGATCCCGCACCCTTTTCCCCCGCCTTGAGGGCCGCCTACGAGCTGGTCGTTGCAGGAATTGCCATCCGGCGCCTGCGGACAGAGGCAGCCCGTGCGGCGATCGCCCGAGCCGAACGCGCCGCCGGTTACGCCGGTATCCCCGGGCTCATGGCGGAAGTCGAAAGCGCGTCCCTCAGCCTCAGCACGCCGGCGGCCCGACTCATTGCCCGCGGCGAGGAACGGCTGCTTCTGCTGGAAGGGGTTGAAGGCGTGCTGGCATCGGGGGCATTGATCGTGGATGCCTGCCGTCATGTGGTGCGCGTCGCGGAAACCGCGATTCCCCTTGGGACACGTCCGGTGCTGTTTGCTCTGGTGCGCGCGCTGGGCGAGGCCTGGCCCTGTGACGTGCCCAGGGAAACCCTCATCACCCGGGCATTCCGCGCCAAGCTCTCCGATGAAACATTTCGTGCGCGCTTGCGCGTCGAAGTGGGGCGGCTTCGCACCGCGCTTGGGGGGCTGGCGGGCGTAAGCGCGACCCAAAGGGGATTTTCGCTGGAACTGCACGGTACCGACGAAGTCGTTGTCCTGGCGCCGCCGGTCGAGGATCGGCATGCGGCGGTACTGGCCCTGCTCGCCGACGGTGAGGCGTGGTCCAGCTCCGCCCTGGCGCTTGCCCTGGGGGCGAGCCAGCGCACCGTGCAGCGGGCGCTCGATGCCCTTGCTGCGGCTGGCAAGGTGGAATCGTTCGGCCGCGGCCGGTCACGACGCTGGATGACTCGGCCCATACCGGGATTCCCGACGGCATTGTTACTCCCCGCTTCCCTGTCGATTACATAGGATGCCGGAATTACCCACATGATGAGGACGGGAACATGAACGGATCCGCGGCTGAAATCGTCAGTGAATACGGCCCCTTTCCGGGGATCGATGCCGTGCATGGAGTCAGCTATGACGGCGAGCGAATCTGGATCGCCAGCGGCGACAAACTGAACGCACTGGACCCGGCGGGCAAGGAACTGCTGCGCTCCATCGACGTCTCCGCCCACGCGGGCACCGCCTTCGATGGCCGGCACCTGTTCCAGATCGCCGAGGACCGCATCCAGAAGATCGATCCCAGTAGCGGCCGGGTGATCGCCACCATCCCTACACCCGCCGGCAGTGGCTGTTCGGGGCTTGCCTGGGCCGAGGGGATGCTCTGGGTCGGGAAATACCTCGACCGGAAGATTCATCAAGTGGACCCTCAAACGGGGGCGGTTTTGCGCACCCTCGAATCCAATCGGTTCGTCACCGGCGTTACCTGGATTGAAGGAGACCTCTGGCACGGCACCTGGGAGAGTGACGAAAGCGAGCTCAGGCGCATTGACCCCCACACGGGAGAGGTTCTGGAGCGTATGGAGCTGCCGGTGGGCGTGGGCGTGTCCGGGCTGGAGTCCGATGGGGACGATCAGTTCTTCTGCGGCGGTGGGGGAAGCGGGAAGGTGAGAGTGATTCGCCGGCCCGGATAGGGTTTAGCAGCGGGCCGTGATCCGGAGCCGGCGACGTTCTTCGAGATAGAAGGCCAGGAATCCCGTTGCAGGTTGAGGCGTGGAGAAGCCGTTCGCGTTGGGCTTTCTCTGGCGCTCCGCCGTGAACGCTTGACCACTCGCGAGGAAATGTCGGGTCACGCTTCGCTAATCCGACCTGCATAGGGGTGTGCCGTCTACGAAGCCGCCGAAGACCACTCCGCCACATGCACCCGCGCCGCTTCCTTCGCTTCGCCCAGGTGGGAACACACGAAATCCAGGATGGCGCCTGGCGGTGGGTGGTTTTCGGAATCGCCCTGGGTGATGCCGCTGATGGCGATGGCGGCGGTGACGCTGAGGAAACCGGCGGAAGTCTTGTAGGCGCGCAGGTTCAGGGCCTGGTGGATGCGCCGGAAGGCATTGGGATGGCAGCGCTGGGCTTCTTCCTGGTGCATCAGAATGCCGAAGCTGCTGTCGCTCAGACGCCCCACGGTATCCAGCGGGCGGACGGTCTGCTGCAGGCGGTTGGAGGCGGCTTCCAGGATTTCCGAGGCGATCTTCTCGCCATAGCGCCGGCCCAGTTCGTCGAAATCGTTGAGCTGGATGGCAGCCAGGCAGGCGACGCCGCCGCGGGATTCCACGTGACGCAGCAGATTGGTCAGCTGCTTTTCCAGGTAGGCCCGGTTGCCCAGGCCGGTGAGCACATCGAAGCTGTGACGGCTGTCCAACTGGCGGTTGAGCTCGATCAGCCGCCGGTTGGCCTTGAGCAGGTCGTTCTGCAGCGCGGAGATGCGTCCGGCGGCGTTTATGCGGGCCAGCAGCTCCTTGTTGTCCGGCGACTTGTTGATGAAGTCGTCCACGCCGTGCTCGAAGGCTTGAGCCAGCGAGTCCATCCCCTCCTTGGCGGTGAGCAGGATGATGTAGGTGTAGTGATTGCTTTCCTCGTCGATCTGGCGGACGCGCTTGGTCAGGCTCAGGCCATCCATCTCGGGCATCAACCAGTCCGCCAGCAGCAGGCTGGCCTTGCGCTCGCGCATCATGCCCAAGGCCTGATGGGCGCTGGTGGCGACGCGGATGTCCTTGTAGCCGTTGGACTTCAGGACGCGGCGCAGCATTTCCAGAGTGAACTTCGCATCGTCCACGATGATGATTGAAACATCCTGGAGCGATGCGTGGTTCTGGGCGAAGACCATGTGTGTCGGAATCCTTGCTCGTTATTGTTGGCGTGGCACACCAATTATACCCGCTGACAGCCTGCCGGTTGTCAGGAAATCGCACCGCCGTGTCGGACGGCGCCCGCCGGGACCCGGAGTCAGTCTCCTCCTCCAGAGAGCCGACCGCGGTCCCCGGTACGTGCCGGGCGCTGCGCTAGTCAGGCACCTGCAAGTGATTGCCGCTGAAGCGGATCGCGTTGGAACCCGGATTCTCCGAGATCGGCGTCAGGTTCTTCAGCGTCAGCTTCTCGCCCCGCTTGCGGGGAACCGTGTGCACCACCTGGCTGGGCGGCAGCGGCGTGCCGTTCTTCAGGTGGTCGTACATCAGGTCGGCGGCCTTCATTTCGTACCAGTAGATCGGCACGTACAAGGTGTCGAAACCCGGGAACTGGAGCAGCGCGTCCAGATGCTGGGCGTTGGTGATTTCGTAGTAGCGGAGGTTGGACTGGTCGCCCTCCAGGGTTTTGTTCATGGCGTAATACGCCCGGGCGTTGTGGTTCGGCGGCAGGATGGCATCGGAGCGGCCGTCCACGATAATGGCCGGCAGGCCGTGCAGGTTGCCGCTGTTGCGCATCTCCTCGATGCCCTTGGCCACGCGCTGGTGCCAGTCCAGCATCTTGCCGGTCAGCGGCTTGCCGGTGGCCGGGTCCTTGCCCGTGACCAGCGAGCGCAGGCACAGGGCGCCGTCGAAGGCCATGTCGGGCAGGCCGGTGCTGGGCGAGATGGCCGCCACGTGTTTCACCGGGCCGTTCTTGGCGTCGTTGTAGATGATCTGCACGCCGTTGGTGGGCGGGATGCCGCTGCCGAAGGCAAACATGGTCTCCAGCATTTCACGCTTGATGGGGCCGGGATTGTTGCCGTCGCCCAGGGCCGCGAAGCTGTAGCCGCAAACGTTGTCCAACACGCTGAACTTGCCATAGGCATAGGCGTAGTTAACGGCCACGTTGGGATACACGTCGAAGGCCATGTGGGACGGGGCCAGGATGTTCTGTTCCTTGAGGAAGCCGTAGTCGTTGATCTTCTTCTGGGCTTCCTCGGCCTGAGCCGTGAGGTCGTCGGCCTTGAGCATGCCCTTCATGTGCAGCGCCTGGCAGCGGGACTTGCCCAGGATCTTGGGCAGCAGGTTGAACGGCGCGTGCTTGTTCTCCGGCGCCAGGGAGGCGCAGGGCTGATACAGGTTCTGGAAGGTGTAGTAATCCAGCAGGGCCTTGCTGTTCACGGGGAACTGGGTGTCGCCCTGGGAGATGGTGTAGCCCACGCCCTCATGCAGCTGCAGCGTGGGCTCGGCCACGGCAACGCCGTCGATCAGGCCTTCGGTGTCCTGCTCGGCCGCGCGCATGGAGGCGCCGCCGCCGTTGGAGATGCTCTCGGCGATGACGATGGTGTTCTTCGGTGTGATGGTCTTGACGGTGTAGCCGCCGGGGAGCTTGATGCCGTACTGCTCGTTGAGCACGTAGAAGGCGAACTTCAGCGAATCCAGCACGTGCTCGCCCCAGTGCTGCTCGGCGTTGCGCTCCGAGTGGGCGTGCTTGAAGGCGAAGCGGTAGGGGTACTTGCTGATGTACTCGCGGCGCTGCTCGTCGGTAATGGGCGCGACCCAGTTGGCTCGGTCTCCGGCCTCGTCGCGGGGCATCATCTCGCCGTGCATGGTGGTGACCACGTCGTCCTGCAGGTAGTCGGCGCCGGTGCCGGTGCCCTTGTCGGTATACGCCACGGCGCAATGGTGGCGCAGGCCCCACTGGCCGGAGGTGCCGATGGCACCGTATACGCCGCGGGAGCCCGAGGACGGGCCGGTGACGATGCAGGGATTCTTGGGATCGAACTGGTCCGGGACCTGGACCATCATGGTGGCCTTGCCCCGCGTGGAGAACGCCATGTATTCCCAGCCTGCCACGGTGCCGTCGAAGCCGGTGGGCTCGCCGTCGAGGCCGATGTTCGGGCCCATCAGCCGGCCGAAGCCGCCAGCTTCGGTAGCGTCGGTCAGCGCCCGGTAGTTGTTGAAGATGGCATTGCGCCGGAGTTCCCAGGCCTGGGGGGTGAACTTGTCCTTGAAGCCCGGCGGCTTCTTGTCTGCCAGGCCGTCCAGACCCAGGCTGCCGGTGAGCAAATCGTCGGAAGCGCCGTCGTAATACTTGGCGTCTATCGTGCTAGCGATGATCGAGGGCTTTTCGTTGCGCAGGTTCAGGTATCGAAGGCCCGCGTAGGCACCGCCGGCGGCGATGACCACGAGAACAACGAGGACGGCACACAGCCAAGCGAGAATTTTTCTAATTTTCATCAAGGAGCCCCTCGTGGCGACCGGGCGCTGGGGTTCGCCCTGGTCCTGTTATGTCGTTATTTTTCGGAAAAGCCTGTGAGTCCCGATGGAAGGGGGACTAACGTGGCCTCTCCTCGATTTAGGGTTCCGGGAATCCGTGACCGGACGGCGAGCCGAGATCCGTCCAATTAACGCTTCGGCTGCCTTCTTCTTTTTTGGCGCTGGCCCGCCCCGCAAAGCGGAAAATAAATCAACGGACTAGACGCATTATGCAAAGAGCGTATTACATTTGCTCTCGCCATGGGAAGCCCCGATTTCCCGGGACGTGGACCGGGTCTCAGGTCGGCGGGCGCGGGCTTACTTCTGTCTATGAATAAAGTAAAATCAATTGACCCGGGTAATTAGTTGTCTGATGCATGAATCTGCGCGATCTCCAATACCTGCTTGCCGTGGCCGATCACGGCCATTTCGGCCGGGCCGCGGAAGCCTGCCATGTCAGCCAACCCACCTTGAGCACCCAGATCAAGAAGCTGGAAGACTATCTGGGGGTGCAGTTGGTGGAGCGGGCCAACAAGCCCGTGGTGCTGACGCCGGTGGGCGAGGACATCGCCCGCAGGGCGCGGGAGGTGGTGAAAGGTGCGGCCGACATTGTGGAGGTAGCACGCGCCGCCCGGGACCCGTTGGCCGGCGAGCTGCGGCTGGGCGTGATCCCCACCGTGGGTCCCTATCTGTTGCCCCACCTGGTGCCGGAGCTGCGCAAGGCCTTTCCGAATCTGCACGCACTGCTCTACGAGGAGCAGACCAGCGCCCTTCTGGCCAAACTCCGTGCCGGTCAGATCGACGCCGCCATCATGGCGGTTCCCGTTGACGGGGCCGAGCGCTTCGAGCAGATGCCGTTGTTCGACGAGCCTTTCGTGCTTGCCGTGCCGCAGGACCATCCGCTGGCCCGCCGCAAGACGGTGGAACTGGAAGACCTGCGGCCGCAAACTATTCTGCTGCTGGAAGAAGGCCACTGCCTCCGGGACCAGGCCCTGGATGTGTGCAGCCTGGTAGGGGCCCACGAGGCCCGTGAGTTTCGGGCCACCAGCATGGAGACCTTGCGCCAGATGGTGGCCTCCGGCGCCGGGGTGACCTTGCTGCCCAAGCTGGCCGCCGCGGTGAACCCCTCCATTCCCAATGCCTCGGCCATCGAGCTGCGGCCCTTCCGCGCGCCTGCGCCCAAGCGCCATATCGCTGTCCTTTGGCGCCGGGGCGCCGCCCGGGAACCGGTGGTCAAGGCCATGGGCGAACTGGCGGCCGACCTGCCGGGGGTACGCAGGATCCTGGAGTCGGATTAGGCCGCCGTCATCCCGCTTCGGCGATCCGGCGTTGAACGGTCCGCCGCCTCCGGTACACTCCTGCCATGGACGTATCCGACATCCTCGAACACCTCAACGAGGCCCAGCGCGAGGCGGTAAGCGCCCCGGTGGGCCGCAACCTCGTGCTGGCCGGCGCCGGCAGCGGCAAGACCCGGGTTCTCACCTATCGCGTGGCCTGGCTTAACCGGGTGGAAGGGGCTTCGCCCTTCGCCGTGCTCGCCGTGACCTTCACCAACAAGGCCGCCGCCGAGATGCGCGGGCGCATCGAACAGTTGCTGGGCATGTCCGTGCGCGGCATGTGGGTTGGCACTTTCCACGGCCTGGCCCATCGCCTTCTGCGCCGGCACTGGCAGGAAGCGGGGCTGCCCCAGGCCTTCCAGATCCTGGATTCCGAGGACCAGCGCCGCCTGATCAAGCGCACTCTTCGGGAGATGGGGTTGGACGAATCCCGCTGGCCGCTGCGCCAGGTCCAGGGCTTCATCAACGCCCGCAAGGACGAGGCCATCCGCCCCGCCGACCTGCCCCAGGGCGACGATCCCTACGTGGCCACCATGGCCCGTATCTACCAGGCCTACGAAGAGGCCTGCCAGCGCACCGGCCAGGTGGATTTCGCCGAGTTGCTGCTGCGCAGCTACGAGACGCTGCGCGGCCGGCCGGATCTGCTGGACCACTACCGCCGCCAGTTCCAGCACCTGCTGGTGGACGAGTTCCAGGACACCAACTCCATTCAGTACGCCTGGCTGCGGTTGCTGGCCGGGGACGATGCCGATGTGTTCATCGTCGGCGACGACGACCAGTCCATCTACGGCTGGCGCGGCGCCAAGGTGGAGAACATCCGGCGCTTCACCGAGGATTACCCGGACACGAAAATCATGCGCCTGGAGCAGAACTACCGCTCCACGGCCACCATCCTCAATGCCGCCAACGCCCTGATCGACCGCAATCCGGGCCGTATGGGCAAGACCTTGTGGACCGCCGGCGAGACGGGCGAACCCATCGCCCTGTATGCGGCATTCAACGAGCTGGACGAGGCCCGGTTCGTGGTGGAGCGCATCCAGCACTTCCTGGAGCAGGGCCACGCGCGGACGGACTTCGCCATCCTGTATCGCTCCAACGCCCAGTCCCGCGCCTTCGAAGAGGCGCTGCTGGCGCGCGGCATCCCCTACCGCGTTTACGGCGGCCTGCGCTTCTTCGAACGCGCCGAAATCAAGGATGCCCTGGCGTATCTGCGACTGGTGCGTGCGCGCTACGACGACGCCTCCTTCGAGCGGGTGGTGAACACCCCCACCCGGGGCATCGGCGCGCGCACCGTGGATACCCTGCGCGGCATTGCCCGGGAGCGGGGTATTCCCCTGTGGGAGGCCGCCGGCCAGGCCACGCAGGGTGGTCTGCTGTCCGGCCGCGCCGCCAATGCCGTGCGTGCCTTCCTGGAGCTGATCGACAAGCTGGATCGGGACACGGTCGAGCGGCCGCTGCAGGAACAACTGGAAAGGGTGATCGATGACAGCGGCCTGCGTGCCCATTTCCAGGCGGACCGCTCCGATCGCGGCGAATCCCGCCTGGAGAACCTGGACGAGCTGGTTACCGCCGCCCGCACCTTCGAGCAGGAATACGTGCCGGACGACGACGAGCCCATGGACGCCGTCACGGCGTTCCTCTCCCATGCCGCGCTGGAAGCGGGCGAGGGCCAGGCCGGCGAGTGGGATGAAGGCGTGCAGTTGATGACGCTGCATTCGGCCAAGGGCCTGGAGTTCCCGGTGGTGTTCCTGGCGGGCCTGGAGGAAGGGCTGTTTCCCCATCGCATGTCCATGGAAGAGCCCGGCCGCCTCGAAGAAGAGCGCCGGCTCTGCTACGTGGGCCTGACCCGCGCCCGGGAGCGCTTGGTTCTGACCTATGCCGAGAAGCGCCGCCTCCACGGCCAGGACACCTACGGCACCCCGTCCCGGTTCATCCACGAGATCCCTCCGGAGCATGTTCAGGAAGTCCGCGCGCGCATGACCATCACGCGGCCGCGGGCCGGCCTGGGCGCCACAGCGACCCAGAGCGACGGTGCCTACAAGCTGGGCCAGCGGGTTCATCACCACAAATTCGGCGACGGGATCGTCACCCGTTACGAGGGCCAGGGCGCCGGGGCGCGGGTGGAGGTGAACTTCGAGAGCGTGGGCAGCAAGTGGCTGGTGGCGAGCTACGCCAACCTGGAGTCGGTCTAGGGCCCGCGTTGACCGGCTGATGTTCGCGGCGGCGAGCGCCGCTCCTACAAGAAAACCACCTTCACGCAGGAGCGGCGCTCATCGCCGCGAATCCCTCTCCCCGGGGATCAACGCTTCGTGTCTCTTCGTGACCTGAAGCTCAAAAGAAAACCCGCGGCCGAAGCCGCGGCTTGGTTCACTGCGCCTGGATCATGTGCACATCCCGTTGCGGGAACGGGATGGAGATGCCTTCGGCGTCGAATGCTTTCTTCACTTTTTCCTGCATGTCCCAGTAGAAAGGCCAGTAGTCGCCGGAGTTCGTCCAGGCCCTGACGATAAGGTCCACGGAGCTCTCGCCCAGAGCGCCGACAACAATGAGCGGCTCGGGCTCTTTCAGCGCCCGCTCGTCGGCCTCGATCAAGCGTTTGCACACGGCCTTGGCCTTGTCGATATCGTCGCCGTAGCCGATACCGAAGCTCATGTCGCAGCGGCGGGTGGGGTAGGCGCTGATATTGGTGAGACTGGCGTTGGAAAGGCTGCCGTTGGGGATGACGACCCGTCGATTATCGAAGGTGTTGACGATGGTATATAGGATCTGGATTTCCGCCACCGTGCCGAGGTAGCCCTGGGCCTCTATGGCGTCGCCGACCTTGAAGGGTTTGAAGATCAGGATCAGCACGCCGCCGGCGAAATTCGCCAAACTCCCCTGCAAGGCCAGGCCCACGGCGAGGCCGGCGGCGCCGATAATGGCAATGAACGAGGTGGTGGCGATCCCGACCATGGACGCCGCCGAAATGAACAGCAGCACCTTGAGGAGGGCGCCGACCAGGCCGCAGAGGAATTTGTTGAGGGTGGGATCCTTGGCGCCCAGTTTCCGGTCCAGCACGCTCACGAAGCGGTTGATCAGCCACAAGCCCACAACCAAGGTGACGATCGCCAGCACGACCTTCGGTGCGTAGGCCATCACCATGCCGATCGCTTGATTAAGCAGTTCCAACGCCTTGCCGTTTGCCCCAAGTAAATCGTTCACCGGAAGACTCCTTCGTTATCGGGTTTGCTGTTAAAAGGGTGAAAATGCGCTCCGCGTTTCCCGGGTGGCTGCAACGCTAACGGCGGCGCGCGCCGCCGAGGATGCCGCCCAGGATGCCGCGCAGGACCTGGCGGCCGATCTGGCTGCCCACGGTGCGGGCGGCCTGCTTGGCCATGCTCTCCACCAGGCCCTGGCGGCGCTTGGTGCCCCACAGGATATCGCCGACCTTGCCCTGCTCCTGCTCCTGCTCCTGCTCCGCCTGAACAGGCTGGGGCGCGACCGACGGGGCGGCGGCTTTGGCGCGCGCGGCGAGAATTTCGTAGGCGGATTCGCGGTTCACGCGAGCGTCGTACTTGGCGGCCACCGGGCTGCGCGCTCGCACGGCGGCGCGTTCCTCCGGCGTGATCGAACCGATCCGGCAGCGCGGCGGGCAGATCAGCGTGCGCTCCACGGGCATGGGGACGCCCTTGTCCTGCAGCGTGGACACCAGTGCTTCGCCGACGCCCAGCTGTGAGATCACACTGGCAACATCGAGTTTGGGATTGGGCACAAAGGTTTCGGCGGCGGTGCGTACGGCTTTCTGATCCCTCGGGGTGTAGGCGCGCAGGGCGTGCTGCACGCGGTTGCCCAACTGGCCGAGGACGTCGTCCGGCACGTCGTCCGGGAACTGGGAGCAGAAGTAGACGCCCACGCCCTTGGAGCGGATCAGTCGCACCACTTGCTCCACCCGCCGGCGCAGGGCCGGTGTCGCGTCGTCAAAAAGCAGGTGGGCCTCGTCGAAGAAGAACACCAGCTTGGGCTTTTCCAGATCCCCCACCTCGGGCAGTTGTTCGAACAACTCGGACAGCAGCCAAAGCAGGAAACTGGAATACAGGCGGGG
The DNA here is from genome assembly GCA_963711725.1 of uncultured Gammaproteobacteria bacterium. Lineage (GTDB taxonomy): Bacteria > Pseudomonadota > Gammaproteobacteria > Nitrococcales > Aquisalimonadaceae > CAVQFO01. Next base: position 10,738 of record CAVQFO010000030.1, read on the forward strand.
CTTGAGGACCAGCTGGTCGGCGGCGAGGACGTTGACGATGCCGCGGCCGCTGAGATCGGTGCGCATCAGGTCGCCGAGTTCCAGGGCGGGCTCGCCGAAAAAACCTTCGGCGCCCTCGCGGCCCAGAGACAGCAGCGCGCGCTGGATGGCGGCCACGGACTGGCTGCTGACCAGGCCTTGCTCGGCGGAGATTTCCTTGCGGTGCTCGATGACGAAGCCGAGCAGCGCGCGCAGGTCGTCGAGATCCAGAAGAAGCAGGCCCTGATCGTCCGCCAGTTTGAACACCACTTCGAGCACGCCGGCCTGGGTGTCATTGAGCTCCAGCATCCTGCCCAGCAGGGTCGGCCCGATCTCGCTGATGGTGGCGCGCACCGGGTGGCCGGATTTGCCGTACAGATCCCAGAACAACACCGGACAGGCCTCGTGCCCGAAGCCCTCCATGCCAAGCTGCACAGCGCGCTGCTCGATGCGCTCGCTGGGCGTCCCGGCCATCGCCAGGCCCGCGACATCGCCCTTCACGTCGGCCATCAACACGGGCACACCGAGCCGCGAAAAACCCTCGGCAAGCACCAGCAGGGAAACGGTCTTGCCCGTGCCGGTGGCGCCCGCGACCAGGCCGTGGCGATTGCCGTACTTGGCGAGCAGGTAGACGGCCTGCTCGCCCTTGCCGATCAATATCCGGTCCACGCTAGACCTCCCAGTCCGGCGTCGGGCGAGCGGGCGCATGGCCGCTCGCGAGAGGTGAATTCGTTCCTGCGGCCATGTCGGAAAGCTGGACTAGTGATGCTCTTTGACCGTCTTCGTCGATCCGTTCTCCTTCACCGATGCGATGGCGGCGTCGCGCTCCTTGGGAGTCGCATACATATTGCTGGTGCCGATGACCTGGTGATTGGCGGCCTTGAGGTTGAAAAACGCTCGTCCGTCGGAGGCGTCCTTCTTCTCGTAGCGCTCATCAAGCCCGCAGTTGCTTTGAACCGAGGCGATTCCATTGTTGACCGAGTTCATGGACTCGTATTGCTCGCTGCGCAGGAGGATCTTGTCGTCCCCGCCCTTGAGCACGAAATGGAACTGGCCCTTGGCGTTCTTGCTGACTTCGTACATTCCTTTCATTTCCCTTCTCCGTGAGGCAACCCTTGGTGAAACAGATTCCGCCCTCCGCGAGCGGAACGCGCGCATCCGCCCAGGCGATCGGAAGTTCGGGGGGAGGAACTTGGGGACAAACCCGGAAGCGGGACACCACATCCGGGCAAGATAGAGTTGCGTTCCAGACGCCGCGACGCTGCGGCAGGCTTATTCAGTCTAGACTCGATATCGACGCGCAGCCGTGGCGACCAAGGGTAGTCCCCATGTCCGCCGAAAATGGGGGTCAGTGAGTGCTCGGGGGACATGGAACGGCGCACCGTTCAGTGCCGGAGTCGAGCCCCTTAAGCCACCGCCGCCCCTCGGCCTGAAAGGCGAGTACCGAATCGGGGCACAAAAAAATCCGGCTCCCCGTAACGGGAAGCCGGATTTTTGCTCAATCGAGAACCGCCGATCAGAGGTTCTTGAGGTCGGACGTGGGGAACGCGAAGCTGTCGAAGCCCTGTTCCGCCACATTGAACCAGGCGTACTGGCTGTCGCGGAACTTCTTCCACGGCTTGTAGATCTTCGCCCAGGTCTTGTCCTTGTCCGCCAGATCCTCGTACATCGCGAATGCGTTCTTCTGCGCGGCGGCCATGATGTCGTCGCTGAACTTGCGCAGCGTGACGCCGTGGCTCAACAGTTCCCGCAGGGCGATGGGGTTCAGGTAGTCGTAGTGAGCCACCATCTTCACGTTGGATTCGGCGGCGGCCACGGCGATGGCGTGCTTGAACTCCTTGGGCAGCTTGTTGAACTTGTCCGCGTTCACGTAGATCGAGAACATGGCGCTCGGCTCCCACCACGACGGGTAGTAGTAGTTCTTCGCCACTTCGTAGAACTTCAGCTTCTGATCGTCGTAGGGGCCCACGAACTCGGTGGCGTCGATCAGGCCGCGTTCCAGCGCCTGATAGATTTCGCCGGCCGCCAGGGTCTGCACGTTGACGCCCAGGGTGGACATCACCTTGCCGCCGAAGCCGGGAATACGCATCTTCAGACCCTTGAGGTCGTCGACGCTGTTCACCTGCTTGCGGAACCAGCCGCCCATCTGGGTGGTGGTGTTGCCGCCGGGGAAGGCCACCATGTTGAAGTTGGAGAAGACCTCCTTGTTCAGCAGTTCGCTGCCACCGCCGTAGTACATCCAGGCGTTCTGCTGGCGGGTGGTCATGCCGAAGGGCACGGCGGTGTCGAAGGCCAGCGCCGGCGTCTTACCGATGTAGTAGTAGGACGCGGTGTGGCCCATTTCCACGGTGCCGGCCTGAACGGCGTCGAACACCTGCAGGCCGCCCACCAGCTCACCGGCCGCGTAGGCTCGGACCTGGAACTTGCCGTCGGTCAGCTCGCTGAGCCGCTGCGAGAAGCTCTTGGCGCCGCCGAACAGGGTCTCCAGGATGGTGGGCCAGCTGGTCGCCATGCGCCAGTGGACGGTTTTCGCGGCGTGCACGAACGGCGCACCCGTGATAGCCGTGCCCGCGGCTGCGCCTACGGCGGCCTTCTTGATAAAGTCACGACGTTTCATCCTACTCTCCTTCTCTTCTTGTTGGCGGGCCCGTGGGCCGCTCGACCATCACTCAACCCGGATGGAGTGCATCGCGGGTCTGACTGAACAGTATAGATACACACTCGCTTGTTGCCCGACCGGCTCCATGACTAACTGGATCCGGTCAGCAGATGGACCAATTCCGGGAACGCAATGACCAGGAACAGGCCGACAACCTGGATGCCGATGAACGGGATCACCCCTCGATAGATCTGCCCCGTGCGGACATGGGACGGCGTCACGCCTCGCAGATAGAACAGCGAGAAGCCGAACGGTGGTGTCAGGAACGAGGTTTGCAGATTCATGCCGATCATCACGCCGAACCACACCATGTCGACGCCCAGGTGCATGGCCGCCGGTGCCAGCAGCGGCAGTACGATGAAGGCGATTTCGAAGAAGTCGATGAAAAAGCCCAGAACGAAGATGACCAGGTTGGCGGCAATCAGGAAGCCCACTTCGCCGCCGGGGAGATTGGTGAGGAAGCTCTCCACCCACAGATCGCCGTTGAAGCCCCGGAACACCAGGCTGAAGGCCCGCGAGCCCACCAGGATGAACATCACCATGGCGGTGAGCTTGGTGGTGGAATCCATGGTGCCGATCAAGGTCTTGAAGTTCAGGCGGCGGTTCAACGCGGCCAGGATCATGGCGCCCACGGAGCCGAAGGCGCCCGCCTCGGTGGGCGTCGCCACGCCGGCAAAGATGGTGCCCAGCACCAGCAGAATCAGGGCCAGCGGCGGAATCATCACCAGGCACACCCGCACCAGCAAGTGCTTGAGGTTGGTGGCGCGTTCGGACTTGGGCAGGGCGGGCGCCGCGTCGGGCTTCAGGTAGGCCACGGTCAATGCGTACAGCCCGTACATCACCGCCAGCGAGACGCCGGGCAACAGCGAGCCGATGAACAGATCGCCCACGGACACACCCAACTGGTCGGCCAGCACGATCAGCACCACGCTGGGTGGAATCACTTGGCCCAGCGTGCCCGAGGCCGCGATGATGCCGGTGGACAGTTCCTTGGAATAGCCGTAGCGCAGCATCACAGGCAGCGAGATCATGCCCATGGCCACCACGGTGGCGCCCACCACGCCCGTGGCGGCGGCCAGCAGCGTGCCGACGGCGACCACGGCCAGCGCCAGGCCGCCCCGCAGCGGGCCGAACAATTGGCCCATGGTCTTGAGCAGGTCTTCCGCCAGCCCCGAGCGCTCCAGCATGGTGCCCATGAAGATGAAATAGGGCACCGCCAGCAGCGTGAAGTTGTCCATCACCGAGAACACGCGCTGGGGCAGCGCCTGCATCAGGTTCATGTCGAACAGCTCGAGATGAATGCCCAGTGGCAGGAAGGCCAGCGCGGTGCCGCCCAAGGCGAAGGCCACCGGATAGCCGCTGAAGATGAACACCAGGGCGACGAGGAACATCACCCCGCCCATCCAGTCCCAGCTCATAGGCCGCTCTCCAGTTCGTCTCTGGCGGGCGATTCGGGAACCCGGTCACCGCGGATGACCGCCACGCACTTGATGAGTTGGGAAATGCCTTGCAGGAACAGCAGGACGAAGGCCACGGGAACCACCGTCTTGATGGGGTATCGCGGCAGCCCGGAGGGGTCCGACGACATCTCGTGGATCTTCCAGGAGAACTCCACCCAGTTCAGCGACAGCCAAATGGTGATGGCGCAGAAGGGCAGCAAAAACAGGATTGAGCCGAACAGATCCAGCCAGGCTTTGCCCTTGGGCGAGAGCCGCGAATAGAAAATGTCGACCCGGACATGGGCATCTTGGCGCAGGGCATAGGCTGCGGCCAGCATGAAGATGGCACCAAACAAGTACCACTGCAGCTCCAGATAGGCGTTGGAGCTGAGGTTCTGGCCTATGAAACTGCCCAGGTAACGGACGGTGGCGTTGTACACGCCCACCAGGATCATCAACAGCGACAGCCAGTACATGAGCTGGCCGACTTTGGTGTTCAGCCAGTCGATGCCTTCGGCCAGCTTGAGCAGCACTCGCATTCCGGCTCCCCCCGTTTGGTGGCAACGTGCGCCCGCCGTGAGCCGGCGGCGGGGCAGGATCGGTCTATTTTTACCGGGCGTCTTTGACGCTCTTGCATCCTTGCCGAAGCCGGCCCGAGCTGGCCGGCGGCATCACCACGTCAGAATCTTCCAGCGATTCACCGCCGGAGGTCCGTCGTCCATGACGTCGCGGCGCGTGTCCAGGCTTCCGTTGCCGTCTGAATCATACATGAAATAAGGCGGCCCAACGGAAGGCGTGATCTTCACGGCGTAGACGTGGCCGTTGACGCTGTATTCCTCGATCGTTGCCCAGTTGCGCTTGACGATCGTGACCTTGGGCTCGATGTCCTGGCCCTTGGTCAATGCCTCGGGGGGAGGTGGCGGCGTGATCTTCGGTTGATCCGATTTGTTATTGTCCGCGGCCATGGCGGCGGAGGCCGCCAGCAGCATGACCAGCGTAGGGCAAATTCGTTTCATATTCATCCAGCGTTGAGGGCTTTTGGCCCGGCCGGTTGTTGTGCGCTCATTCCCATGCTTGTGGCCTTGGGGAGCGGAGCCAGTGTTTTCAATCAGAGCTCCAGCAGAATTTCCTTCTCGCGCGCGGAAGGTTCGAAGCCGCGGTGCTCGTAGTGATCGAAGATAGCTTCCACGACCTCTTCCGGCTTGTCCAGCACCTTGAACAGATCCAGGTCTTCCTCGTTGATCGTCCCCTCCGCCACCAGGGCGTCCCGGAACCACTGGATCAGGCCTTCCCAGAACGGCCGGTGCACGAGGATGATGGGGATGCGCCGGGTCTTGCCCGTCTGCACCAGCGTCAGGATCTCCGCCATTTCGTCCAGCGTGCCGAACCCGCCTGGGAGTACGACGTAGGCCGAGGCGTATTTCACGAACATCACCTTGCGGGAGAAGAAATGCCGGAAGTTCAGGGTGATGTCCTGGTAGGGGTTGCCCACCTGTTCGTGAGGGAGCTGAATGTTGAGCCCGATGCTGGGGGATTTGCCGGCATAGGCGCCCTTGTTGGCCGCCTCCATGATGCCAGGGCCGCCGCCGCTGACCACGGAAAAGCCGGCGTCGGACAGTGCCCGGGAGATGTCCTCCGCCAGCTTGTAGTAGGGGTGATCCGGCGGCGTGCGCGCGGAACCGAACACGCTGACCGAAGGTTTGATCTGGGCCAGGCGCTCGAAGCCCTCCACGAATTCGGCCATGATCTGGAAAATCTTCCAGGATTCGCGGGTCATGATGGTGTCGTTGACCGCTTGGCGGCCGGCGAATTTGTCGGAGGTATCCATTTCGTTCTCTGCGCGATGCCTTGTGATGGCGTTCAAAGTTGTCTGTTGCCGCCAGTATGTACCATAAGGCGGTGCTCGTGCAGCGTGCCGGGGTGTTTCATGCCTCGTGCCCCGAATAAAGAAAATGACAATCCCCGATTAAGGAGCAGGATTCCATGAAAGCATTTCGCGCCGCCGTGCTCGCGGCCACTCTGATCGGCCTGAGTTCCGCCGCCAGCGCCGACGTGATCGGCTTCTCCGCCGGTATTGGCTATTGGGGCCAGGAGCCCAGCGGTACCGTGACCCCTGGAAAGAACTCGGACCAGTGGGACGTGAAGGATGACTTCAATCTCGACAGCGACCACGCGGCCTTTGTGTGGGCCGCCCTGGAGCACCCGATTCCCGTTCTTCCGAATATCCGCTTGGAATACACCCCGATGAGTCTGACTGGCGACGGCCATCCGAGCCGGACGCTGACGTTCGAGGGAACGCCGTACACGGCGGCGGACAACATCCACGCCGACTTTACCCTGAACCAGACGGACGTCATTTTGTACTACGAGCTGCTGGACAACTGGGTCAACCTGGATGTGGGCGTGGACGGGAAGTACGTCGACGGTGAAGCGAAGGTGCGTTCTCAGACTGGCGCCCGCATGGACAACGTCAGCTTCAGTGGCGTCCTGCCGCTGCTCTACGTCAACGCGCGCTTCGATATTCCAGCAACCGGGATCTTTCTGGGGTTCCAGGGCAGCGGCTTGGCCTATTCCGGCAACCGAATCGTCGACTGGCGGGCCAACGTGGGCTACAGCTACGCCATATTCAACATCGAGGCCGGTTGGCGGGCCGAGCAGGTCAAGCTCAAGGACGTGGACAACGTGGACGCCGACATTAAAGCCAGCGGGCCTTACGCGGCGTTGTCCGTGGACTTCTGACCGCCACCTCGGCGGTCGTGAAGAGGAAGGGGCCTGTGGCCCCTTTTTTGTTTTTCGTCACACCGCGAAGGACACGAAGAGGGCGAAGATGCGCGTATTCATTACGCTCACGTTCTTCGATCGGTGGTGTCGGTCATCCAACGCCCCCTCCCACTGCGCGACCAACGTAGGTCGGATTAGCGAAGCGTAATCCGACATGGTTTTGCGGTTTCGCCGGACTGGTGGGTTTCGCCACGCTCTACCCTCCCCGCGTCTTTGCATTGCCCCCCACATGTATCAAACTCCCTGACCAAACCGCGACGGAACCGAACCCCATGTCCCAGACCGACAAACCGCTGATCCTGATCGACGGCTCCAGCTACCTCTACCGCGCCTTCCATGCCCTGCCGCCGCTGACCAATTCCAAGGGCGAGCCCACCGGCGCCATGTACGGGGTGCTCAACATGGTTCGCAAGCTGTTGGGCGAATACGAGCCGGAGCGCATCGCTGTGGTGTTCGATGCCCGGGGCAAGACCTTCCGCGACGATCTGTTTGAGGAATACAAGGCCAACCGCCCCAGCATGCCCGAGGATCTGGTGCCGCAGGTGGCACCGTTGAAGGAAATGGTGAGGGCAATGGGGCTGCCGTTGCTGGAGGTCTCCGGGGTGGAGGCCGACGACGTGATCGGTACGCTGGCCACGCGGGCCTCGGCTCGCGGCGAGGATGTGGTCATCTCCACCGGCGACAAGGACATGGCGCAGTTGGTCAATGACCACGTGACCCTGCTCAACACCATGAGCGGCACCACGCTGGACCGGGAAGGCGTCGAGCAGAAGTTCGGCGTGCCGCCGGAGCGGATCATCGATTACCTGACCCTGGTGGGCGATACCTCGGACAACATCCCCGGCGTGCCCAAGGTGGGGCCGAAGACCGCCGCCAAGTGGCTGGGGGAATTCGGCTCGCTGGATGAACTGGTGGAGCGGGCCGACCAGGTCAAGGGCAAGGTGGGTGAGAGCCTGCGCGAGAACCTGGGCAATCTGCCGTTGTCCCGGGAGCTGGCCACCATCCGCTGCGATCTGGACCTGGACCAGGGGTTGGACGATCTGCACCGGGGCACACCCGACAACGCGGCGCTCCGCGAGTTTTACCAGCGATACGAGTTCATGGGGTGGCTGCGCGAGCTGGTGGACGAGCGTGATTCGGACGCCGAGCCGTCGGACGCGCCGGCGGCGTCCTATCGCGCGGTGCTGAGCGAAGCCGATTTCGACGCGCTGCTGGACACGCTCCAGGCGGCCCCCGTGTTCGCGGTGGACCTGGAGACGGACAGCCTGGATTACATGGTCGCCAACATCGTCGGTCTGTCCTTTGCCGTGCGTGCGGGCGAGGGCTTCTACGTGCCGGTGGCCCACGACTACCTGGATGCGCCCAAGCAGCTGGATCGCGACCGCGTTCTGGAGCGCCTCAAGCCGCTGTTGGAAGACCCGGACGTTCCCAAGCTGGGGCAAAACCTGAAGTACGACATGAGCGTACTGGCCCGCTATGACATCGCCCTGCGCGGTGTGCGTTACGACACCATGCTGGAGTCCTACGTGCTGGATTCCACGGCCACCCGCCACGACATGGATTCCCTGGCGCTGAAGTACCTGGGCCACAAGACCATCAAGTTCGAGGACGTCGCCGGCAAGGGCGCCAAGCAAATCACCTTCAATCAGGTGGGCGTGGAGGAGGCGACGGACTATGCCGCCGAGGATGCCGAGATCACGCTGCGCCTGCACGAGACCCTGTACCCGCGCCTGGAGGCCGAGCCTTCGCTGCGCGAACTGTTTGAGGCGATCGAGGTCCCCTTGATCCCGGTGCTTTCGAAAATGGAGCGCAACGGCGTGCTGGTGGACCGCAAGCTCCTGGCCCAGCAGAGCCGGGAGCTGACCGAGCGCCTCTCCGAGATCGAGGCCCAGGCCTTCGAGGCTGCGGACGGGCCCTTCAACCTCAGCTCGCCCAAGCAGATCCAGGAGATTCTCTACGAACGCCAGGGCCTGCCGGTGTTGCAGAAAACCCCGAAGGGGCAGCCGTCCACCGCGGAAGCCGTGCTCCAGGAGCTGGCGGCGACCTACGACCTGCCGCGCCTGATCCTGGATTACCGCAGCCTGGCCAAGCTCAAATCCACCTACACGGACAAGCTCCCGGCCCAGATCAATCCCGCCACCGGCCGCGTGCATACCTCCTATCACCAGGCCGTGGCCGCCACCGGGCGGCTGTCCTCATCGGACCCCAACCTGCAGAACATCCCCGTGCGCACCGAGGAAGGCCGCCGTATCCGCAAGGCCTTCATCGCCGAGTCGGGCTACCGCCTGCTCGCCGCCGACTATTCCCAGGTGGAGCTGCGCATCATGGCGCATCTGTCCGGCGACCAGGGCCTGCGCCGCGCCTTCGAGCAGGGTGAGGACATCCATCGCGCCACCGCCGCCGACGTGTTCGGCGTGGGCGATCCGCAGGCGGTCACCGCCGACCAGCGCCGCGCCGCCAAGGCCATCAACTTCGGCCTGATCTACGGCATGTCGGCCTTCGGCCTGGGCCGCCAGCTCGGCATCGACCGGGGCCTGGCCCAGGACTACGTGGATCGCTATTTCGAACGCTACCCGGGGGTCAAGGCCTTCATGGACCGCACCCGCGCCGAGGCCCGGGATCGCCAGTACGTGGAGACCCTGTTCGGCCGCCGGCTCTACCTGCCGGAGATCAACGCCCGCAACGCCCAGCGCCGCCAGTACGCCGAGCGCACCGCCATCAACGCCCCCATGCAGGGCACCGCCGCGGACATCATCAAGCGCGCCATGATTGCGGTGCACGACTGGCTGGAACGGGACAAGCCCGACGTGCTCATGGTCATGCAGGTGCACGACGAACTGGTGTTCGAGGTGCGCGAGGACCAGGTGGAGCCCATGGCGGAGCGGATCCGGAGTTACATGACCGGCGCCGCCGAACTGGCCGTGCCGCTGGTGGTGGATATCGGTGTGGGCGCCAATTGGGAAGAGGCGCATTAGGCCTTAAACCCCGATGGGCACGAAGGACACGAAACAAGATGTAGGTCGGATTAGCGCAGCGTAATCCGACAAGGTTCTGCGGCTTCGCCGAATCGGTGGGTTACGCTTCGCTAACCCACACTGTATCGAGCTGGGAGCGACGCAGGTCGGATTAGTGGGGTTGCGGGGAAGCTTTCGCGGCGATGAACGCAGTTCCTACACGCGATGCGAGGCTCGGTGGGAGCGGCGTTCACCGCCGCGAACCCCGTCCTCTTTTCCTCCCCACAAAAAAATCGCCTCAGCCTTCGGGGGGAAGACTGAGGCGAAACTTGGATCGGCTTCTTGGGGGCAAAGTCCGACCCAAAATGCCCGCTCGTCGCGTCAGGGAGGGTGAGCGGGCAGCGCCGGGCACTGGCGCTTATTCGAGTAGACCGGCGGACGTCTGAGAAGTTCCGGGGCGTGCGAAATTTTTTTTGCGAAAGGATGAGGGGGTTTCGCAAGGCGTTGATCTGGGGGAATATTAGTCCTGGGGGTTGTCCTAGCGCGAACGTCGCGGCGCGGGTTCGGAGCCGTCAGGCCTGTTCCTGGCCCGATCCCTCGGGACTTAATCCCAGCCACTCATCGAGCACCTGATGTGCATCATCCACGCCCTGGCCGCTTTGCGCCGAGAACAACTGGGCGGAGGCTCCGGGGAAATCCTGTTTCAACTGCTTTCGGACCGCCTGTAGGGTGTTCGCCGCGGCGCCGCGCTTGAGCTTGTCCGCCTTGGTCAGGAGGACGTGGGCGGGAACGCCCGCCTCCCGGCACCAGCTCAGCATCTGCAGGTCGTAGTCCTTCAGGGGGTGGCGCACGTCCATGACGATGATCAGCCCCCGCAGCGCCTGGCGCTTGTTGAGGTAGGCCGGCAGTTCCGCCTGCCAGTGCCGACGCACTTTCTCGGGGACCTTGGCGTAGCCGTATCCCGGCAGATCGATCAGCGCGTGGTGATCCGTCACGGGAAAGACATTGATCAGCTGGGTGCGCCCCGGCGTCTTGCTGGTGCGGGCCAGCGTGCGCTGCCGGGTGATGGCGTTCAGAGCCGAGGATTTCCCGGCATTGGAACGCCCGGCGAAAGCCACTTCCAGGCCGCCCTCCGGTGGAAGCTGATTCACGCGGTGTGCGCTGATCAGAAATCGTGCCTGATGGTAGATGGGATTCACGTTGCCGCCTGTATCCGATTGCGTGGTGTGCGGTGCAAAGGTACCGCATTTTCGGTCCGATGGAACGCCGCTCAAATTGACCCGCAACGGGCCGACTGGTATAAAACGGGTCGTTTTTTCGTTTGCCGCCCGAGGCTTCCCGGTCTCCGGTCTCAACCGCAGTGGCTCAGGAGAGAATCGATAAATGAATAACTGGCTCAAGGTCGTTCTTGCCGGTGCCGTCGTTGCGCTGATGGCCGGCCCCGTCCTCGCCGCCGAGGGCGATGTTTCCGCCGGCCAGCAGAAGGCCCAGTCCTGCTTCGCCTGTCACGGCCAGCAGGGCAACAGCACCACGGGGCAGTTTCCCAAGCTCGCCGGCCAGCACGCCAGCTACATCTACAAGCAGCTCCAGAATTTCAAGAGCGGCAAGCGCAAGAACGCCATCATGCAGGGCCAGGTGGCGAACCTCAGCGATCAGGACATGAAGGATCTGGCCGCCTACTTCGCCAGCCAGACCATGACCATCGGCGAGACCGCGCCAAATCTGAAGGACAAGGGTCGCGAGATTTACCGCAGTGGCATTGCCGCCAAGGGTGTGGCCGCCTGCTTCGCCTGCCATGGCCCCTCCGGCCTGGGCAACAAGCCGGCCGCCTTCCCGCGGATCGGTGGCCAGCACGCCCAATACATCGAGACCCAGCTCAAGGCCTATCGCGCCAATGAGCGCAGCAACGACCCCAACGCCATGATGCGTCAGGAGGCAGCCAAGCTTTCCGACGATGAGATCCAGGCGGTGGCGTCCTACATCGCCGGCCTGCACTACGCCGAGAAGTAAGACGACCCGTGCCCCGGCCGGCCTTGTTCGGGCCGGCCGGCGGATCCGGTTTTTGAAGACCGGATCCCGCTTTCGCAATGACGCGTTGGCACTCTCAGATTGCGCGGTGCTACACTGCGCCCGCGCTGCCCAGCGCGGTTCCGGTCTCCGGTTGATGATCCGGAGCCCTCTCTAGCACGACTTGACGGCCCCTCTATATGGCCTCTCCCGAAGCAAATCCTCATCACGGCCAAGGACGACGCCGGAAGAGCAACGGACGGATTCTGCTCGAATTCCTGGGTTCCATGAACCTGGCGGTGACGCTGTTGGTGGCCGTTTCCATCGCCTCGGTGGTGGGGACGGTGCTCAAGCAGAATCAGCCCTATACCGACTATGTCATCAAGTTCGGGCCCTTCTGGTTCAAGGTGTTCGAGAAGCTGGGCTTGTACGACGTGTACTCCAGCGGCTGGTTCCTGTTCATTCTCACCTTCCTGATCATCTCCACGTCGGTGTGCCTGTACCGCAATACGCCGACCATGTGGCGGGAGATGCGCCATTTCCGGGCGCACGTGCAGGAAGCATCGCTGCGGGCCTTGAGCAACCGGCGGCAGTTCTCCGCGGATATCACCCCGGAAGCGGCCGAGGAGAGTGTCCGCGAGACGCTGACGAAGGCGGGTTTCCGCTCGCGGCGGGAAGATCACCCCAACGGGACCGTGCTGGCCGCCAAGAAGGGCGGCTTCAACCGCCTCGGCTACGTGCTGACCCATCTGGCCATCGTGGTGATCGGGATCGGCGGTCTGATCGACGGCAAGATCGATCTGAAAGTCAGGCAGCTCACCGGCGACCTGCGTATCGAGACCCGGGATATCCCCGTCTCCCAGGTGCCGGAGGCGAGCAAGTTGCCGCCCAGCAATACCTCGTTCCGGGCCAATGTCACCATTCCCGAGGGAAGCAGCGCCAGCGTGGCCTTCATCAACGTCAAGGACGGCTATCTGGTGCAGGAGCTGCCCTTCCGCATCAAGGTGAAGGACTTCCGCATCGAGCACTATCCCACCGGCCAGCCCAAGTCCTTCGAGAGCGACGTGGTGCTCACCGCGCCGGACCTGAAAAAGCCCATCGAGAAGACGGTGCGGGTCAACCATCCGCTGGAATACGACGGGTATTCCATTTTCCAGGCCAGCTTCGGGGACGGCGGCTCCAAGCTCGACCTGGAGGCCTGGCCACTGGTCTCCGGCGCCAAGCCGACGGAACTCCACACGGCGGTATTCGACAAACGCAAGCTGAAGATCGGCGATGCGGTGCGCAAGCTGGAGATCACCGACTTCCGGTTGTTCAACGTCCGGCCCAACAACGATCCCAAGTCCGATCGCAAGTTTCGCAACATCGGACCCAGCTTCACCTTCAAGCTGCGCAAGCCCTCCGGCGAGGCGCTGGAATACAAGAACTACATGATCCCGGTACCCATCGGCGGACGGGCCTTCTACATCACGGGCATGCGCGCCAGCCCGGGGGATGATTTCAAATACCTGCATATTCCCGCCGATCCGGGCGGCAGCGGCATGGATCGGTTCATGGCGCTGGTGGCGGGCTTGAACAACGACGCCGAAGTCCGTTCGGCCGCCTCCAAGGCGGTGGATCAGGTACTCGCCGGCATGAGCATCAAGGACGGCAAGCTGACTCCGCAGGTGGCGGGGACCGCCGTGGTGCTGGTGCATCGGCTGCTGCACGACGGCCTGGATTCGGTGATGCAGTTCATCTCCCAACGCCTGGACCGCCGGGGCATGGACCCGGACCACAAGAAGGCTCTGGCGGAGTTCTCACGCACGGTGCTTCAGCGCACGCTCTGGCAGGTCTACGTGGACGTGTTGCATGAGCGCGCCGATGCCAAGCCCGTGGAACTCTCGAAGCGGGATGAGGTCTTTTTCCAAGACGCCATGGTTGCGATCACGGCCTTGCCCAAGTACGGCGCACCGGTGTTCCTGCAGCTCAAGAACTTCAAGCAGATTCAGGCCGCCGGATTGCAAATTTCGCGGGCGCCCGGCAAGAATGTGGTCTACCTTGGGTTTTTCCTGCTGATCGCGGGCGTTTTCGTCATGTTTTACGTGCCCTATCAGCGGGTATGGTGTTGGATCAGCCGCGAGGAGGGTGGATCCAGGATGTTGCTGGCCGGCAATAGCCAGCGCGATCCGCTGGGCTTCGGCAAGACCTTCGCTAAACTGGCCGAGCGGGTTGAGCGGCGGCTACCCTCGCGGGCCGCCAAGCCCGACGACGAATAGGAGACCGGTTCCATGACCGTGCAACAACAAACTCTCGGCGAACCTTTGGATGAGCGAGGGTTCCTGCGCCGCCTGAGCTGGTTCGATTGGCTGTGGGCCGCCGTGCTTCTGGCCGGGGCCGGTTACGCCGGCATGCGCTACGGCGCCTACATGAACGGTTACGAGCGCGGCATCCTGGCGGGCGCCTATATGGGCCTGGTGGCCTTGGGCTGGACCTGGAAGGCGGTCCGACCCTTCACGCTGACCGTGTTCCTGGTGGCCCTGTTCGCGGTGGCCCGTTATCCCAATCTGCAAGCGGTGGATCATGACTTCTGGCTGAAGTACTTCGTCTCCAGCCAGTCCGCGCTGATGTGGATGAGCGCCCTTTTCCCGGCGGCCATGCTGACCTACTTCGGCGCCTTGTTCCTGCGCAGCGAGTGGGCTGGCAAGGTCGCCACCGCGCTGACCTGGACTGCCGCCGGCGCCGGATTGGTGGGGATGCTGGTGCGTTGGTATCAGTCATACCTGATGGGCCCCGATATCGGACACATCCCGGTCAGCGACCTCTACGAGGTGTTCATCCTCTTTTCCATCATCACCTCGCTGCTCTACCTGTTCTACGAACGCCGATTCCAGACCCGGGCCCTGGGCGGCTTCGTGCTGCTGATCATTTCCTCGGCCATCGGCTTCATGCTCTGGTACCAGTTCACTCGTGACGCTGCCCAGATCCAGCCGCTGATCCCGGCCCTCCAGAGCTACTGGATGAAGATGCACGTGCCGGCCAACTTCATCGGTTATGGCTCGTTCGCACTGGCGGCCATGGTGGGGGTGGCTTACCTGGTGCGCTCGCACCCGTCCTGGGGGGGCGCGCTGGCGGCGCGGGGATTCCCCGAGCTGGAACAGCTCGATGACCTGATGTACAAGGCGATTGCGCTGGGTTTTGCGTTCTTCACAGTGGCCACCATCCTCGGGGCGCTCTGGGCGGCCGAGGCCTGGGGTGGCTACTGGTCCTGGGACCCCAAGGAAACCTGGGCGCTGATCGTCTGGCTGAACTACGCCGCCTGGCTGCACCTGCGCTTTACCAAGGGCTGGCGGGGCAAGCCTATGGCCTGGTGGGCCATAGGCGGACTGTTTGTCACGCTTTTCGCATTCCTTGGCGTGAACATCTTTCTTTCGGGGCTGCATTCCTACGGCCAGCTCTGAGACTCAATCGAGAGGGAGAAACAAGAATGAGATCAATGCTCCGGATGGTGTTTGGCGCCGTCATGGCGGTGGGTCTGGTTTCGGCCGCGGCCGCCGAACAGCCCTACAAGGTGATGGATCCGCCGATGCCCACGGGGCATCCGGACAAGATTGTTCTCCACGAGTTCTTTTCCTATGCCTGCCCGCACTGCTTCCACTTTCATCCGAAGCTGGAAGCCCTCATGAAGAAGGAAGGCGACGACGTTGTTCTGGTGCGCACGCCCATGGTGTTTCATTCCAGCTGGAAGCCGTTGGCGCAGGCCTACTACGCGGCCGAGGTCCTGGGTGTGCTGGACAAGACCCACACGGCCTTGTTCGACGCCATTCATGTGAAGGGCGAGCGCTTTGAGAACGCCGACCAACTGGCAGATTTCTACGCCAAGCATGGCGTGGACCGCAAAGAGTTCCTGAACGCCTACAACTCCTTCGCGGTGGACGTGAAGATGCGCCAGGGCAAGCAGACCGCCCACGACTATGGCGTGATGAGCACGCCGTCGGTGGCTGTGGATGGCAAGTATTTCGTCACGGTGACCAGCGCCAAGGGTCAGGACGGAATGATCCGGGTGCTGGAGCAGCTAATCGCGAAGGAGCGCGCCGCCGGAAAGTGAACTTCTTCGCAAAGCGTTCGGCGGCGCGGGTGATAAGCTGCTTTAAAGAGGGCTGGAACCCGACCACGAGGATTGCCGAATGAGACCGCGCGAGCGGGTCTTGCAACACGCTCAACCCATGGCCGCGGGCGGCATCGCCGACCGCGGCCTGGAGCACCCGGACCGGCTCCGGGTGGTGAGCTACAACATCCAGACGGGGATGGAGACCAGCCACTACCGCCACTACCTAACCAAGAGCTGGCAGCACCTGTTTCCCCACGCCGAGCGTCCCCGCAATCTTGAGCGCATTGCCCTGCTCCTGGAAGACTACGACCTGGTGGGCCTGCAGGAGGTGGACGGGGGTAGCCTGCGCAGCGGGTTCGTCAATCAGACGGAATTCATGGGCCGGCATGCGGGCTTCCCATACTGGCACGATCAGACCAATCGCCGGATCGGGCGTCTGGCCCGGCACAGCAACGGCATGCTCAGCCGCTTTCGCCCTGTGGAGATCCGCGAGCACAAGCTCCCCGGCATGATCCCCGGGCGCGGCGCGCTGGACATGACCTTCGGCGGCCCCGGCGAGTCGCTGCACGTGGTGTTGCTTCATCTGGCTCTGGGCCAGCGTTCGCGGGCCCGGCAGCTGGCTTACGTGGCGGATTTCGTACGCCGCTACCGACACGTCATCGTCATGGGCGATCTCAACTGTCCGGCCGACAGCGAGGAGCTGGTGCAGTTTCGGGACGCAGCGGGGTTGATGGAGCCGGTGCATGAACAACCCAGCTACCCCAGTTGGCGGCCGCAGCGGAATATCGATCACATCATGGTCTCACCGACGCTGGAAGTGGAACACGCCGGCGTGCTGGATTATCCCCTCTCGGACCATCTGCCGGTGTTCATGGAGATCCGACTACCCTCGGAAGTGCAATTGATCGCCTGAGCGCGCTCAGCGCCGGGAACCGCCGGCATCCTTCGGCTCCGCCATGGGGCCGCGGCCCAGCAGCTTGCGGAATTTCTCGGCGGGTACCGGGCGGCTGTATATGTATCCCTGAATTACGTCGCAGCCGTTGGCGCGCAGGAACGCCAGCTGCTCGGGTGTTTCCACGCCCTCGGCCACCACCGACAACTGCAGCTGGTGGGCCATGGCCACGACCGCGATGACGATGGCCTTGTCGTTATCGTCGGTGAAAATGTCCTTGATGAACGAGCGGTCGATCTTGAGCACGTTGATGGGCAGGTGTTTGATCTTGCTCAGCGACGAGTAGCCCGTGCCGAAATCGTCGATGGCCACGCCCACGCCCAGTTCCCGGAACCTCTGAAGCACGGGCAGGCTGGATTGCTCGCGCTCCATCAGGGTACTTTCGGTGATTTCCAGCTCGATGGCGCCCGCCGGCAGCTCGTGATGGTCCAGGACGTGTTCCACCGTGGCCGCGAGGCGGTCGTCGAACAGCTGATGGGCGGACACGTTGACGGCGATTCGGGGCGCTTCGTCGCCGACCATCCTGCGCCATTGCGCCATCTCGGCGCAGGCCGTTTCCAGCACCCATTCGCCGATGGGAACGATCAGGCCCATGTCTTCGGCCAGGGGAATGAAGTGGTCCGGGCGCACCATGCCCAGGTCCGGGTCCTGCCAGCGAATCAGTGCTTCCGCGGAAAGGATGCGGCCGGTACGGCCGCAGATCAGCGGTTGGTAGTGCAAGGTGAATTCGTTGTTGTCCAGGGCGCGCCGAAGTTTGCTCTCCAGCAGATTGCGCCGCGCCACCGCCTCCTTGAGCTGGTTGCTGTAGACCTGCAGGCTGCCGCGGCCTTTCTGCTTGGCCTGGTGCAGCGCCATCTCCGCGAACCGAACCAATCCGTCCACCGTTTCCGCATCTTCCGGGAATCGAGCCACACCCGCGCAGCAGGACAACCGCAACTCGTGGTCGCCGATACTCAGCGGTTCCGCCAGGCGAGCCTGGACCTGGGTGATCCGACGGCACAACGCGGTGCGGTCGCCGGGATCGGCGACGGTGAGCATGAACTCGTCGCCGCCCCAGCGGGCGAGTGTGTCGCCCTCGCCGCGGAAACCCTCCAGGCGGTTGCTGAGATGGCGCAGCAGCTGGTCGCCGACATCGTGGCCGAACAGATCGTTCACCATGCTGGAGTCATCCAGATCCAGCAGCACCAACGCAAAGGGTTCGCGGGCGCCGCCGGTCGCCGCTTGCAGGTGGCGACGCAGCAGGATGCGGTTGGGCAGATCGGTAAGGTGATCGTAGTACGCCAGCCGGTAGATCTTTTCCTCGGACTGTTTGCGCTGCAAGGCGCTGGCGAATACCTCGCCGGCTGTCTTCAGGAAGTGGACCTGGGCGTTGGGCCAGTGGCGCTGGCGCTGCACCGAGTCGAAGCCGATAAAGCCGCGTAGCTCGTCGGAGTAGACGATGGGTACCACCACCAACGACTGCACGCCGCGAGAGGCGAAAGTGGCACGCTCGGGCGCCGCGTTGTGGGGCATTTCCCGTAGATCCTGAATGCGGATTACTTCGCGCGCCCGGAGCTTTTCCACCAACCAGGGGAAATCGGAGGCGGGAATGCGCTTGCCGTAGCCCAGGCGGGAGGCCAGCCCCTCCCGGCGCCAGCTGTGGGTGTTGACCATGTACTGATGGTTGTCCACCAACAGGTAGACGTAGGCACGGTCCACTTCGCAGTAGCGCCCCATCTCGTGCAGCGCCTGGTCGATGCAGGCGTCGATGCGATCCGGGTTGATATTGATGAACTGGGTGGAGAGCCGCCCGATCATCCGCTCCATTTCGAATCGCTGCGCCAGGGCGCTGTCGGCGGCCCGATGATCGGTAATGTCCCTCGCCACGAAAATGACCCGTTCCCGGTCCAGCGGAACAATCTTCGCCGTGAAGGAGCGGTGGCCCGCTCCGCTCGACAGGGCGTACTCGACCATCTCCGTCTGTTGGGAGAAGATCGCATCCTCAATACCGGCCATCAGGTAGTCGGCCAGATCCCTTGGGAACACGTCGTGCAGGTTACGTCCCAGCAGCTCGCTGGCGGGACGGTAGAGCAGTTGCGGGTTGTTCGGGGAGACCTTCAGATAATGGCCGCCCCGATCCAGCATCATCACCAGATCGCTGCTGCTGTCCAGCAGGATGCGCAGCTCAGCGTTCGTGAACTCGGGGGAATCTGTCGGGGCGGTGCTGGGCTCTGCCCCCCCGGCTTTCGTGCCTCGGACATCGGTCATGATCAGGATGAACCCTGCAAACGTCGGCATCCGTGCCGAGAAAGCCGGTCGCCGCGGAAAACCCACGGTCGCCAGCAATTAGATTATCGTTATTTTCTAAGGCCTATGCCGTGATCCGGGCGTCTCGGGTGGGACGAACTGCCTCCGGTGCCCCCCGCCCATCACGGATATTGCATGAATCTGGCGCGCCCGACAGGATTCGAACCTGTGACCTTCGGCTTCGGAGGCCGACACTCTATCCAGCTGAGCTACGGGCGCGTGTTTCGGGCTGTTATGCTGGATGACGTTCCCTGCATCCAGGGGCACTAGGATAGCGGCTCACGTCATGCGCGTCCATGCCCCGCGCAGGTGGTCCGGCCGGCTCAACGCCGGCTGCAGAGATGCCTCCGACCGGATCGGAGCGCGCCTTCCGACAGCCCGTGAGCCGTGAAAATCCTCGCGCCACCCGGGGTTATCGGCGGCGGATGGTTTCCGCTGAGGCGCTTTATCGATATACTCCGTGCCCGGCTACCGAGTCTTCTCAGGGCTACATTGTTGCCTCCGCTTGTCTGAATGATTTCACGGCAAGTTCCGCCGAGCAGGGCATCGTTCCGGCGCGCCAGCGAGTCGCAACATCATGCGGGGACGGGCCATCGGCCCCGGGGGCGCCCTGCCCCGCCCGTGGAGAAGGTCGGTGAATCCACGGTGCGTGTTCAGGGGCCGCAACGGCCGGCGGTGCCGAATTGTTCGGTCGGCGATGACAAGACGAACGGGAGATCAAGGTGAGTAGGCAGCAAGACTCGACTTTCATGAAGACCTTCACGGGCGTACTGGCGGGCCTGGTCCTGCTGGCCATCGTACTGATCATCGTCGCCAGCCAGATCGGCGGTTACGATGAAAGCCAGGAGACGGCGCAGTCCAAATTGGAGAATCAGCGCGCCGAGCAGCGCCTGCAGCCCGTGGGCAGCGTGCGGTTGGCGGGCGAACCCGCGCCCACCGCTTCTCAAGCGTCTCAGCCCGCCAAGAGCGAGCCAATGAGCGGCAAACAGGTGGTGCAACAGGTCTGCCTGGGCTGCCACGGTTCCGGCGTGATGGGCGCGCCCAAGTTCGGCAGCAAGGACCAGTGGGAGCCGCGGCTCTCCGCTCAGGGCTTCGATACCCTGGTCCACAATGCCATCAACGGCTTCAAGGCGATGCCGCCGAAAGGTGGCAATGCTTCGCTGACCGACGATGAAATGAAGAAGGCCGTGACCTACATGCTGAAAAACGCCGGTCTGTCGCCCAAGTAGGACAGACGGCATCCGCCTGATTTGGCGCGGTTCGCCATGCGGATTTAGACTGACGACGGCCGGGGCTCATTGCTCCGGCCGTTTTTCGTAGAGCGATTACGCACTCCCGCGCATCAACAACGACTCCGCCCGCTCCAAATCCTCCGGCGTGCCGTAGAGCACCAGCACGTCCCCTTCCAGCAAAACCGTCTCCGGTTCCGGCTGCGGGCCGCGTATACCGCCGCGACGGACGGTGGTGACGGACACATCCACGCTGTCCAGATCCAGTTCCGCCAGGGTGCGGCCGATGGCGTAGGCGTCTTCCGGTAGCGTGACCGCGTGGAGTTGCTCCCGAAAACGCCCGGCCTTCTCCAGGTCCATGCGTTCCTGGCCGTGGAAGTAGCCTTTCAGCATCCGGTATTGGTCGGCCCGGACTTCGCGAATGTAGCGGATGACCCGCGACATGGGCACTTCCAGCAGCGCCAGGCAGTGAGAGGCGAGCATCAGGCTGGCTTCCAGGACTTCGGGCACCACCTCGGTGGCGCCCGCTTCCGAGAACGCCCGCAGGTACACGTCGTCACGGGTGCGTACCAGCACAGGTACGTTCGGGCAGGCCTCCTGTACGTGGCGCAGCAGCTTGAAGGTTGATGGCGGATCCTCGTAGCTGACCACGACCATCTGCGCACGTGCCAGGCCGGCGGCCTCCAGAATTTCGCGCCGCGCCGAGTCGCCGAAGTTCACGGGTTCGCCGGCTTCCTGGGCTTCCCGCACGCGGGTGGGGTCGAGGTCCAGGGCGATGAAGGGAATGCCTTCGTGCTCCAGAAAACGCGAGACGTTCTGGCCGGTACGGCCGTAGCCGCAGATGATCACGTGGCTTTCGAGTCCCTGCGCCACCTGCTCGATCTGTTGCTTGGCCATGGCGCCGGCATTGGCGTAGCCGGCGTCGACCACGCGCCGGGCGATCAGCTCGTTGAAGCGGATCAGAAATGGCGCAGCGGCCATGCTGACGATGATTGCGGCCAGCGTGAGCTGGCCGGGCGTGGAGCCGATCAGCCCGGCGGCGAGTGCGAGCGAAATCAGGGCGAAACCGAACTCTCCGCCCTGGGACAGGATGACCCCGGTTCTAAGCCCCACCCGACGGTCTTCGCTGCCGATATTCGCGAAAAGCGCGATCAGTGCTCCCTTGAACAGCATCAGCAGCGGTACGGCGGCCAGGATCCAGTACCAGTTGGCGCGCAGCTCGGTGACGTCCAGCAGCATGCCCACGGTGATGAAGAACAGGCCCAGCAGGATGTCCCGGAACGGCCGGATGTCGGACTCGATTTGATGACGGAACTCGGTCTCGCCCAGCATGATTCCCGCCAAGAACGCTCCCAGCTGAAGGGACAGGCCGGCCTCATGGGTGATCCAGGCTGCCAGCAGCGTGACCAGGAGAACCGCCAGAGTGAACACTTCGTTGGAACGGGCCGCGGCGACTTCGTGGAACAGCGGGCGCAAGGCCCAGCGGCCGATCAGCAGCATAATCACGAATACCGCCAGGCCTTTGGCCAGCGCCACGGCCATGGTGCTCGCCAAGCCATTGTGTTCCGCTCCCGCCAAGGTGGGGATGGCGATCAGCAGGGGGATGACGGCGAGATCCTGGAAAAGCAGGATCCCCATGGCCTTGCGGCCGTGCCGCGAGTGGATCTCCAATTGCTCCGTGAGTTGCTTGGTGACGATGGCCGTGGACGACATGGCCAGGGCGCCGCCCACCACCACGGCGCCCTGCCAAGAGGTGCCCGCCAGCCAGGCCAGGCCGCCGATGACCCCCGCGGTGACGATGACCTGGGCGCCTCCCAGTCCCATGACGGTCCAGCGCATGGCGACCAGCTGTGGCAGGGAGAATTCCAGGCCAATCGTGAAGAGCAGGAACACCACACCGAATTCCGCCAGCAGGCGCACATCGGCGGCATCGGAGATCAACCCCGCACCGTAGGGCCCCACTATCACGCCGACCACCAGATACGCCAGAATCGGCGGGAGGTGCAGCCGCCGAAACAGGCTCACACAGACCACCGAGGCGGTCAGCAGTATCAGTACGTCGTCCAGGGATTCCAACGGGGTCCCACCTTGGTTTGTCGTCCGGCCTGTATCCCGGCCGCTCTCTGGAAATATATCAGTCTCGGGGGCCGGCCGCCGATGACGGCCGGGCCTTGAGACTGCTCACGTGGGCGACCACCGCAAGGTCAGCATTTGGGCCCAGGCCTGGTCGATGAGCATCGCGAGCCTTTCCGGCGTCACCGCGCGAATTCGTTGCGCGATCTGGTCGACGCTCGATGCCTCGTCGCGATACAGGACCTCTTGGGCCAGCCGTTCCATGGTTGCACCCGGTGCGTCCAGGCTCAGGCGCAGCGACGCGCACAGATGCGCACAGGCAATCCCGGTCTCCTCAGTGGACGGCCCGGTGTCCCGCAGAGCGGCCAAGGCAGCCTTTATCCGTTGTTCCACCTCGGACAGATGCCCGGGGTCGCAGACGGTCTCGATCAGCCACAGCCCGCAGTCGGAATAGCTGACAACCCGTGACCGCACGTCGTAGACCAGTGGCCGGTTCTTGCGCAGCGCCTGAAACAGCCGCGAGTCCAGGCCGCCGCCCAGGATCTGGTTGGCCAGGTGAGTGGCAGGGTGATCCCGAGCCTCGGCCGGCGTCGGCGCGGCCCAGACCAACCGAGCCGGCCCCGGCTCGCGGGCCGAGTAAGCGCCTGACTTGAAGGCTGGCGGGGCCGGCCGGGGCGCGGGTCCGCTGGGCAGGTTCGCCAGGTCGCAAGCCGCGCGGCGGATTTCCGATTCCTCCAGATCTCCGGCCACGGCCAATACCACGCGGCCGCCTTTCAGGACCGCGGCCTGATGGCTCGCCACGTCGTCCGGCTCCAGGGAACTGACTGATCTCGAGAGGCCGCCAGCGCCGCGTCCCATGGGATGCGCGGGCCACGCCAGGGCCGCCGCCGTTTCCTCGGCCGGATCACTGTAGCCGCCCGTTGCGAGCTCGGTGGCAACCACGGCCCGCTCACGGTGGACCAGGCCGGGTGCCGGTGGACCGGCGAAGAGCTGGGCGACCAGGCGTTCGATGACGCCTGCAGCCGCTTCGCGGGTTACCAGGGTCGTGAATGTGGAGAGTTCGCGAGTCGTGTGGGCGTTGAGTCCCAGGCCGTGGGTGGCCGCTGCTCGCTCCAGAGCTTGCCTGCACCCCGGCGGGTCGTTCTCGAGAAACACGTGTTCCCAAAGGTGGGCCAAGCCCGGTTGGCCATCGGGTTCCCAACGGCTTCCGCCCAGGACCCACAGGCCCACGGCCACGCCCTCCCGGCCGGGTAGCCGCTGGCTCACTACGCGGGCGCCGTTGTCGAACCGGGCAAGGCGGGGTGCATTGGACATGTCCCTACTATGCCGAACACCGATGGTTCGTGCATCGCCGGTGTGATGAGAAGCCCACCGGGGTGTGAACGGATCAGCCCGTCCCTAGACGATGGTTCTCACCACGCCGCCGTCCACCCGCAGCGCGGCGCCGTTGGTGGCCGAGGACGCCGGACTGCACACGTAGGCGATCAAATGCGCCACCTCTTCCGGTTGGGCAAAGCGGCGTAGCAGGGAAGTGGGGCGGGCCGTATCGAAGAATTCCCGTTCCATGGTCTCCGTGTCCACGTCGCGCTCGCCCGCCATTTGCCGTACGAACCCGGCGACTCCTCTGGACCACGTGGGCCCCGGTAGCACGGCGTTGCAGGTCACGGCGGTGCCGGCGGTGAGTTCGGCGATGCCGCGGGAGACGCCCAACTGGGCGGTTTTGGTGACCCCGTAGTGAACCATTTCGCTGGGAATGTGAATACCGGATTCGCTGGAGACGAAAACAATCCGGCCCCAATCCGCGTCGAGCATGGCCGGCAGATAGTGGCGTGCCAGCCGCACGCCGCTCATGACGTTGGTCTGGAAGAAGCGTTCCCAATCCTCGTCGGCGATCTCCAGGAACGGTTTGGGCTCGAAGATGCCCAGGCTGTTGACCAGGACATCCACCTCCGGGAATGCCTTGATGAGCTGCTCCGCGCCGGCGGCGTTGCTCAAATCCATGGCCGCCGCATGAAACCGGGTACCGGGATAGCGTTCGGACAGCGTATCGACGGCGGCAGCTACGGAATCGTCACTGCGGCCGTTGACGATCACCTCGGCGCCGAGCCGTGCGAGTTCGAAAGCGGTTGCATACCCGATGCCGGCCGTGGAGCCGGTGACGAGAGCCCGTTTCCCGTTCAGCGACAAATCCATGGTGTGCCCCTCCCGTTGCGCCTATTTTCCGGTCTTGCCTCGGGCCAAGGTCGGGCCGCGATTGCAACCGACGGCCGGCCCGTGCTCGAGACACGACCGAGGCTGTGTAGTCATGGAAACGTTGGAGAGTGCTTTCAAGGCGGGGACGCGGGGGATGACCCCGAGCGCGGGCGCTGATCGTCCCTTTGCTAGAGTTGTGCACGCTCCAGCGTGAAGAAGAAGCTGGCGCCACGGTCCGGCTCGCCCTCGGCCCAGATCCGGCCGCCATGGCGGCGCACGATGCGCTGGACGGTGGCCAAGCCGATGCCGCTGCCGTCAACCTGATCGCCTTGATGGAGCCGCTGAAAGGCGACGAACAGCCGGTCCGCGTCCTCCATGCTGAACCCGCTGCCGTTGTCGCTTACGAAATAGGCCGGCCCGCCGCGATCGCTGTCCCGGGAACCTACGCGAATCACCGCCGGCTGCCGCTGGGCGGAGTATTTCCAGGCGTTGCCCAGCAGATTGTCGAACAAAATGCGGATCAGGCGGGGATCGCCCTGGGCCGTCGAGCCCGGGCTGGATCTCCACGTTTACGGCTCGTTCGGGCTCGGCCAGGCGCAGTTCCTCGATGACTTCGGCGGCCAACCGGCTGAGGTCCAGCTCCTCGTGGCGGATCAGGCCGCGGGTGACCCGCGAGAGCTGCAGCATGGCGTCGATCATGGTGCTCATGCGCCGGGTTCCGCGCCGGATCCGGCCCAGGTGCTCCATGCCCTCGTCACCCAGGATTTCAGCCGAAGTCCTCCTCCAGAACCTCGCTGAAGCCGCCGATGGCCCGCAGCGGCGCGCGCAGGTCATGCGATACCGAGTAGGCGAAGGACTCCAGCTCCTGATTGACGGCCTGGAGTTCGGCGGTGCGGATGGCGACCCGCTGTTCCAGGTCCCGGTTGAGGCGCCGGACTTCGTCCTCGGCGCGGCGGCGTTCCTTGATCTCGGCGCTGAGATCCTCGTAGAGCAGGGCATTCTCCAGGGCCGTGGCGGCCTGGGAGGTCAGCAGTTCCAGCACCGCCAGGCGCTTGGCGGTGAACGCGCCGGTTGCCAGTTCGTTTTCCAGATACAGCAGCCCCAACGTTCCTCCCTGGCGTACGATGGGTATGCACAACAAGGACTTGGTCTTGTGGCGCAGGATGTGCGGGTCATCGCCGAACACACGGTCCATTGCCGCATCCTCCAGGGCCACGTGCTGGCGGCTGCGGCGCACGTAGTTCAGCACCGAGACGGCGCAGGGGGAGTCGCTCGTGAGCTCCCGGGATTGCAGCACCTGAACGCCGTGGTCGGCGTCCGCCATGGCCTCGATGGTTAGGCGCTCGCCCCGGTTGAGGACGAGCATGCAGCTGCGCGCCCCGGCGTTTTCGACGACGATTCGCATCAGGCGCTGCAGCAGTTGATCCAGGCGAATCTCCCCGGCCACGGCCAGAGAGGCGCGGGTCACCGCCACCACATCGAGCGGGTCGAGATCGGCCAGCCGGCCGTCGTTGGCCTGGTTGTCCCCGGCTCTGGCTCTTCGACGCCCGCGGGCTCGGCGATCAGCTCGGGATAGGATTCCGCCAGCTTGCGGGCCTTGTCGGCGGCGCCCCATCGCTCGAACGTGTAGTGGGCCTCGGTCATGTGGGCCCGGGCCATGCCCTTGAACCCGCTCTCCAGGTAGTACAGCGCGGCCAGCTCGTGGGCGATGGCCTTGTTCTGGAGATAGCCGTGTTCGGCGGCGGAGCGCACCGCCCGCTCATAGAGGTCGGCGGCTTGGCGGCTCTCGCCGAACAGGCGTTCCCGCTCCGCCGCCAGCAGCAGCCATTTGTGTTCGAAGTTCGATGGCGCGAACCGGGCCCAGCGGGCCATGCGCTCCAGATTCTCCGCGATCACGGATCTATAGTGCCGCTGTTGCCGGGGTGTCGCACCGGGAGCCAGCCGGCCGAAGATCAGGGATTGGTAGAAGTAATGTTCGGGAACGGCGAGCTGGGCGAATACCGCCGGCAGGAAGCCGCCCGCCTTGTCGATTTCCGCCTTCGCATCGTCGAAGGCCCCGGCCAGATAGGAGAGCTGGGCCTTGAGCAGGAAATACCAGTGGCAGGGGGATTTCATGGGGCTTTGCAGCAGGCGCTCCAAGGCCCGCTGCTCGTTGAAATCCGAGTCGCCGAGTTCCGTGGGCCCCTCGGTGTGGCCCTTCAAGGCGGCGACCCACTGCATGGTCAGCTGCATCAGCTCGCTCACCGCCTTGAACCTCAGGCGTTCAAGAAGCTCCCGGAAGCGAGGCCATTCGGCGAGGATATCGTCCAGGCGGTCGCCCTTGAGCAGACGGCCCTTGAACAGGAAGCTGATGTTCAGCGCCGCGTAGATCAGTTCCGCGCCTTCGATGGCGTCCTGCACGCCCGCGTAGAGATGGCGCACGCCCTCTCCCGCCGGCCGGGTCCAATGGCAGACGAAACCGCCGTAGATCTGATGCACGCCGGTGCGCAGGCCCGGTTCGGCGCTGCGTTCCGCCAGGCCCAGGGCCAGCCGGGCAAACCGCTCCCCCCGCTCGTACTCGCCATAGACCGTGCCCAGGATCATGCCGTAATTGACGAAGGCCGAAGGCGAGGACGGAGTGTGGCCGTGCCGAAGGATGCCGGCCACCTGCTTGAGCACAACCAGGATGACCAAGTCGATGCCGCGCATGAACGCGGTAGGGTGCAGGCGGGTCAGCAGGTCGGCCACCACCAGCTGATCCGGATCGCGGGCCTCCGGGAGATCGATCAGTTCCTCAATCTCCCGGTCCTGTAGCAGGGCGCGGACGGTATCCAGTTCGCCGCTGACCGCGGTTTCGATTTCCGCGGGGTCCACTGGCAGGTGGATACCGAACAGTGCCAGGCATTCGGCGCCGAGTTCCAGGCCGCGCAGGGGATCGCCGCTATTGATGGCCTGGTCCAGTTTCACGCCGTAGGCGCTGGCCTTGTCCGCGGCGGAGCGCGCGTTCTCCAGCACGGCGGCGAACAAGCGGTCGGCTTGCTCGTAGTCGCCGGCGACGTATTCGCACTCCAGGGCTTCGGTGAAGATCTCGCAGGTCAGGGTGTGGTGATCGGCCCAGGGGCGGTCGGGCAGCAGCGACATGGCGTGGCGAAGATGGTCGCGGGCCGTGTCCTGGGCGGCCGCCCGTTTGGCACGGACGCCCGCATCCAGGTAGAGCCGGGCCAAATCCAGCCGCTCGGCGTCGTCTTCAATCAGGTGCAGGCCGTGTTCCAGTTGATTGGCGATCTCGAACAGGTCGTACTCGTAGGCTTCCCCTGTGGCGCGATCCCGCAGGAAGCGCCCGATCCGCAGATGCAGTTGGGCGCGCTCGTTCGGGTCGGCCATGCTGTAGGCGGCGTGTTGCACCCGGTCGTGGCTGAAGCGCCATTCGGAACCGCTGCCGCCGCCGCCGGGGATCGGCAGGACCAACTGCGTCTCCGCCGCGATCCGCAAGTTCACTTCGGTCTCGGAGCGCTCGCGGCCGGTGATGCCGCTCAGGGTGTCTGCGTCGAAGCGCGCCCCAAGGCAGGCGGCGATCTTCAGCAACTGCACCACGTCTTCGGGCAGCGCTTCGAGCCGGCGGGCCATGAAAGCGACCACGTTTCCGGACAGGCCCAGGCTGTCGATTACGCCCAGGTCCCAACGCCAGTGGCCGGCGGACTCGTCGAACCAAAGCAGTCCGCTGTCGTTGAGCGTGACCAGCAACTGGCGGACGAAGAAGGGATTGCCGTCGGTCTGCTGGGCGACCCACTGGGCCAGTGCGCCGCGTTCGTTGGCCGTGCCGCCGACCACGTCCGCCAGCAGTGCCGAAAGGGCATCGGCCGACAGGGCGTTAAGGCCCAGGCGATGGATCACCTGGCCCGAGCTTTCCACCTGGTCCAGTGCCACCGAGAGCGGATGGTCGCGGCCGACCTCGTTGTCGCGGAACGAGCCGACCAGCATGAGATGGGTCAGCGCCTTGTCGGCGGCCAGGCTCTGCAGGAGACGCAGGGACGCGCTGTCGACCCACTGCAGATCGTCCAGGAACAGCACCAGCGGCTGTTCCCGCCGCGCGAACGTGGCCAGAAGGCTGCGGAAAGCCAATTCCAGGCGTTGCCGGGCCTGAACCGGAGGGAGTGGGGGGACCGGGCGCTGCGGGCCGGTGATCAGTTCCAGATCGGGGATGACCTCGATCAAGGTGCGGACGTTGCCGCCCATGGCGTGCTTAAAACGCTCGCGCCATGCTTTCAGCTCCGCCTCGTCGCCCTTCAGCAGCTGCCGCACCAGGGTGCTGAGTGCCGCGATCAAGGCGCTGTAAGGGATGTGGCGGCGGGCCTCCTCGAACTTGCCGGACACGAAATTGCCGCCCGCGGCGAGCACCCGGCCGCGCAGTGCGTCGGTGAGGCTGGTCTTGCCGATACCTGGGGCGCCGGCGACCAACCACCATTGAGGATCGCCCGCCGCCACGCGGCCGTAGGCGGAGTAAAGGAGGTCCAGTTCGCGGGTGCGGCCGTACAAGGTGTCGGGAATGGCGAGTCGGCCCTGCTGTTCCTCGGCGCCGGGGGTCCAGGGGCCAACCGTTCCGCTGTCTTCCCATTCGCGCTGGGCGCGCCGCAGGTCGGCAAGCAGGCCTGTGGCGGTTTGGTAGCGTTCCGCGGGCGTTTTGGCCAGGAGCTTGAGGACGATGGCGGCAATGGTTGCGGGTGTCTGTGGATTGGCGTCCGTGGGCGGGCGCGGTTCCCGGGCCAGATGTGCGTGAATCACCTCGGCGGGGTCGTCGCCGCCGAATGGCGGCGCGCCGGTCAGCAGTTCATAGAAGATGGCCCCGACGGCGTAGAGGTCGGTGCGATGGTCGGGGGTCAATTCCAGTCGGCCGGTCTGTTCCGGCGGCGTATAGGGTAGCCAGTCCACCGGCGGTGGGGCCTCGCCGAGGGTTTCGGTGACATGCCCCAGACCCGTCAACACGATCCGACCGCGGCCGTCCATCAGGCAATCGGCCGGGTGCAGCGCCCAGTGGTGGAGGGCCCGCTTGTGCAATTGGGCGACGGCCTGGGTCAAGCCGATGGCGCGGTCGAGAAACGCCTTCGGTCCCAGAGGGCGGCGGGTCAACAAGGGTTTGAGTTTGCGGTGCTCGAGCTCGATTCCCACGCCCTCGGGGTGGTCGACCCACTCCCCGGGGGGCAGCACGCATTCCAACGGATGCTCCCGGCAGTGCTCGTATTCCCGCCGCAGGGCGTCGATTTCCGCGGTGCGGGGCCGCGCGCGGCGCAGCACCCGCGTCACAACCTTGCACCCGTCCGCTTGGCGGGTGGCCGCATAGGTTGCGAACGCCCCCGCCTCGGCGATCAGCTGGTCCAGGTGGTAGCCCGGCAGCAGTGGTTTACTGGAATCACGGACCGTCAACGTCCTGAAACCTCCGAAGGGTCCTTGGCGGGTGTCGAGCGGCGTGGCGCGGCCGCCGCCGCATGTTCACAGTGTAGTTCCACTTGCCACCGCGAGGTGGCGTACCTCCCAGAAGGCGAGAGGCCGCCCAGGCGACCTGGGAGACCGGTTTAGGCCAACTATCTCCGCAAAGGCGGGTTCGGTCAAACGGCCGCCGGAGCGGGGCGCACCGCTGCGGTGCGCCCCGCTGCACCGCCCGGGTGCCGTGAGCGGGGTTCTTCGCGTGGCACACGCCGGCAGATTGCGGCACGGCCTTTCGGCGATATGAATGCAATTGAATGAATAAAAAGACGAAAATGTCCGCCAGCGCTCGTCGGCATCCCGGCCTGGCACAGCGGTTGCAATGTTGCCTCCCCGTGGTGGTATGACCAACTTGGGTCGATGCCGGCGCGGTCTGTATCAGCTTCGATATCGAAAGCCTGGGCCGCGAATTAGCTCCGGACAAATGCGCCTTGGAAGTGGCAGAGATTCCGTGAACCTATGATACTTCCGAAATCACGGCCTTCACGGGCGTGCGCGCCACTATTGACGTGCTGGGCTCGGTGTTGGCTCAAGGCCGGATGGGCGACCCCCGACGGCTTCTGAACCGGACAAACAAACCGATTGGATGGAGTAAAGGCCATGAGACACCTGTTGATACGACTGAACGTTCTGTTGCCGCTGCTGGTCCTGGCGCCGGCGGCCTGGGCCCATCCCGGCCACGGCCTGCACGTGCACACGGCGTTCGGAGCCTTCTCCGCTGGCTTCGTCCACCCGTTTAGCGGCCTGGACCACATCCTGGCCATGGTGGCGGTGGGGCTGTGGGCGGCCCAGATGGGCGGTCGCGCCCTGTGGGCGGTGCCGCTGTCTTTTGTCGTGACCATGGCGGTGGGCGGCGCCCTGGGCGTGGCCGGCGTGCCGCTGCCCGGCGTGGAGTTGGGAATTGCCGGTTCGGTGCTGGTGTTCGGGCTGCTGATCACCGTGGGCGCGCGCCTGCCCTTGGCTATGGGCATGGCGCTGACGGCGTTGTTCGCCCTGTTCCACGGTTACGCGCATGGCGCTGAATTGGTCGCCGGGGCCTCGGCGCTTGCCTACGGCGCCGGCTTCGTGGTGGCGACGGCCGCCCTGCACGGCCTGGGGCTTGGCGCCGGTGTCACGGCGCGCGGCCAACTTCCGGGGCGCGCGATTCGCATCGGCGGCGGCGCGATTGCCGGCGCCGGCGCCTATCTGTTGGCTTTGCTCGCCCTGGCCTAAGAGGCAGGGGAATCACGACACGACGCCTCTACGGAGTGCGTCCATCGAAGTGCCCGCATCATTGAGATGCGGGCATTTTTTTGTCCGCCGGCGTGGGCGGTATGCCCCCGAGGGTTGTCTGCACCAGCCACGGGCACCTGCACCCTCCGTTGTGCCGATATGGTGCGCGTTGTCTGCGCCCGGTCGGCCGGTGTCTATTCAACCATCGGTTTTTTAAGAGTATTTCTCATTTGGCACAGGGGTTGCTCTATTCCCGACCGACCGGTGGCGGACGTTTATCAGACGCCCCTGAGATATGACGCGCAGTGATGGAGGAGCCGAATGAAAGCCCACGAGGAAGCGGCATGGGGATGACGCGCGCCGCAGCTCCCGGCCGGTGCCGTCGGTTCGGGATGGCTGGCAAGGCTGGATCTGGATTTCCAGGTGCAGGGTGGGCGCACCGTGCTGGCGCGCCGCCGACACGAAGGGCCGCTGCGGACGCTGCGCAGCTTTCACCCGGAGGGCGCACCCTGCCACAGCTACTTGATCCATCCGCCGGGGGGCATCGTCGGTGGCGACCGCCTGGAGATCGATATCCGGGTGGGCGACGGCGCTCATGCCCTGATCACGACCCCGGCGGCGAACAAGTTCTATCGCAGCGCGGGGGCCACGGCCCGGCAGGTGCAGGAGCTGAGGGTTGAGGCCGGAGCCACCCTGGAATGGCTGCCCCAGGAACAGATCCTGTTCAACGCGG
This sequence comes from uncultured Gammaproteobacteria bacterium, assembly GCA_963711725.1. GTDB lineage: Bacteria > Pseudomonadota > Gammaproteobacteria > Nitrococcales > Aquisalimonadaceae > CAVQFO01. The sequence continues at coordinate 42,824 of CAVQFO010000030.1, forward strand.
CCCGGGTCGACAGCCTGACACGGGTGGCGCTTGGCGACGGTGCGCGCTTCCTCGGTTGGGAAATCACCGCCCTGGGGCGGCCGGCGTCGGGGGATCTTTTCACCGACGGCGCCTTGAGCGGGCGGTTCGAGATCTGGCGCGAGGGCTTGCCCGTTCTGTTGGAGCGCGCACGACCCGTGGGCGGCGATCCCGCCTTGGCGGCGTCGTGGGGATTTCAGGGCCGGCCCGTGTCAGCAGTGCTCGCCGCCACCCCGGCGACGCAGGCGGAGCGCGACGTGGCTCGCGCCTGGGCCGCGGCCGGCACAGGCCGGTCGGTCACCGTGCTGGAGTCGGTGCTGGTAGCCCGGTATCTGGGCGATGAGGCTCTGGAAGCCCGGGCGGCGTTGATCGAGCTGTGGCGGGAAATGCGTCCGATGGTGCTGGGTCTCCCGGCCTGTGAGCCGCGGATTTGGGCCACTTGAGCGGATGGGGAAGAAGATGGATTTTCCCCTCTCCCTGGCCCTCTCCCGCGGAGGGGAGAGGGGACTGACTAGCGAGCTGTATCGGACCGCCTCTTGCTCCCCTCGCCCCTGGCGGGAGAGGGCCAGGGAGAGGGGGATCTATGAACCGCAGAACCTGTGATGGAACGAGAGCATGCAACTGACACCACGCGAGAAAGACAAGCTGATGCTGTTCACCGCCGCGCTGCTGGCCGAGAAGCGCCTGGCCCGCGGCGTCAAGCTCAACTACCCGGAGGCCGTGGCCTACATCGCCAACGCCATCGTCGAGGGTGCCCGGGACGGACGCACCGTGGCGGAACTGATGGGCCACGGCGCCGAACTGCTGAGCCGCGACCAAGTGATGGAGGGCGTTCCGGAGATGGTTTCCGAGGTTCAGGTGGAAGCCACCTTCCCGGACGGCACCAAGCTGGTCACCGTGCACAGCCCCATCGTCTGACAGCCGTCGAAACGGAGGCACCCATGATCCCAGGAGAAGTCATTCCCGCCGCCGGCGAGATCGAACTGAACGCCGGCCGCCGCACGGCCAAGGTCACCGTGGCCAATACCGGCGACCGCCCCGTGCAGGTGGGCTCGCATTATCACTTCTACGAGGTCAACAACGCCTTGTCGTTTGAGCGCGAGTTCGCGCGGGGCATGCGCTTGAACATTCCCGCGGGCACCGCGGTGCGGTTCGAGCCGGGCCAGAAGCGCCAGGTCGAGCTGGTGGACTACGACGGCGACCGGGCGGTGTTCGGGTTCCAGGGCAAGGTCATGGGGCCTTTGGACAATTGAATCGGGATTCGCGGCGACGAGCGCCGCTCATCGCCGCGAATCTTCGATCAAGGAGAAGCCAACATGGCAGTAATAAGCAGACAGGCCTACGCCGAGATGTACGGCCCCACCACGGGCGACCGGGTGCGCCTGGGCGACACCGAGCTTTTCATCCGCGTGGAGCGGGATTTCACCGTCTACGGCGACGAGGTGAAATTCGGCGGCGGCAAGGTGATCCGAGACGGCATGGGGCAGAGCCAGCGTTGCGGTGACGAGGTCGTGGATCTGTTGATCACCAACGCCCTGATCCTCGATCACTGGGGCGTGGTCAAGGCGGATATCGGCATCAGCAATGGCCGCATCACCGGCATCGGCAAGGCCGGCAATCCGGATACCCAGCCCGGTGTCGACATCGTGATCGGGCCCGGCACCGAGGTCATCGCGGCCGAGGGGAGCATCGTGACCGCCGGCGGCATCGACGCCCATATCCATTTCATTTGTCCCCAGCAGGTGGACGAGGCCCTGATGTCCGGCGTGACCACCATGCTGGGCGGCGGCACGGGGCCGGCCACCGGTACCAACGCCACCACCTGCACCCCCGGTGTGTGGAACATTCACCGGATGCTGGAGGCGGCCGACGATCTCCCCATGAATCTGGGGTTTCTCGGCAAGGGCAACGCCAGCCTGCCCGATGCCCTGCGCGAGCAGGTGGAAGCCGGGGCCATGGGCCTGAAGCTGCACGAGGACTGGGGTACCACGCCGGCGGCCATCGACAACTGCCTGAGCGTGGCCGAGGACTACGACGTGCAGGTGGCCATCCACACCGATACGCTCAACGAGTCGGGTTTCGTGGAAGACACGCTGGCCGCGTTCAAGGGCCGGGCCATCCACACCTATCACACCGAAGGCGCCGGCGGCGGGCACGCCCCGGATATTATCCGGGCCTGCGGCGAGGCCAACGTCCTGCCCTCCAGTACCAACCCCACCCGGCCCTACACCGTGAACACCATCGACGAGCATCTGGACATGCTCATGGTCTGCCATCACCTCGATCCCGCCATCCCCGAGGACGTGGCCTTCGCCGAATCGCGCATTCGCCGGGAGACCATCGCCGCCGAGGACATCTTTCACGATCTGGGCGCCTTCTCCATGATCGCCTCGGACTCCCAGGCCATGGGGCGCGTGGGCGAGGTGATCATCCGCACCTGGCAGACGGCGCACAAGATGAAAGTCCAGCGCGGCCCCCTGCCCGCCGACGACGCCGAGGCGGACAACCTGCGGGCCCGGCGCTATGTGGCCAAGTACACCATCAACCCCGCCCTGACCCACGGCATCGCCCACGAAGTGGGCTCCGTGGAAGTGGGCAAGCTGGCGGATCTGGTGCTCTGGAAGCCGGCGTTCTTCGGCGCCAAGCCCAGTCTGATCCTCAAGGGCGGGATGATCGCCGCCGCGCCCATGGGCGATCCCAATGCCTCCATTCCCACGCCGCAGCCGGTGCACTACCGGCCCATGTTCGGGGCGTTGGGCGGGGCCCGCGGCGCGACCTCGCTGACGTTCGTTTCCCAGGCGGCGTTGCAGGCGGGTGTGCCGGAAAAGCTGCGCCTCGCCAAGCGGATCTCGGCGGTGCGGGGTACGCGCGGGGTACGCAAGCGGGACATGATCCTCAACGACTACCAGCCGCAGATCGAAGTCGATGCCCAGACCTATGAAGTGCGCGCCGACGGCGAACTGCTGACCTGCGAACCGGCTACGGTATTGCCGCTCGCGCAGCGCTATTTCCTGTTCTGAGCGGTGGCCCGGAGGAGAGATCGATGTTGAAGACCGAGACCCGACTGGACCATTGGCACGCTCCGCAGGTGGAACTGACCCTGCCGTTCGAACTGCGCCAGCGCAGCCGCTTCCGCGGCGTGCTTTCCGACGGCGGCGAGCTGGCGGTGATCATGCCTCGCGGCACGGTGCTGCGGGGCGGCGACCTGCTCCGGCTCTCGGACGCCCGGGTGGCCATCGTCCAGGCGGCGCCGGAAGCAGTGACGACTGCATTCAGCGGCGATCCGCGTACCCTCGCGCGCGCGGCCTATCACCTGGGCAATCGCCACGTTCAGCTCCAGGTCGGCGACACCTGGCTGCGCTACCTGGCCGATCACGTGCTCGATGAAATGGCGCAAGCCCTGGGGCTTCGGCTGTTCCAGGAACACGCACCCTTCGAGCCGGAGACCGGCGCCTACGGCGACAAGCCGCCCCTGTTCGCCAACGTCTTCCAGGGCCACGCCGCTCATCACCACCATCACGACCACGATCATGCCCACGACTGAAGATGATCGATTGGCGGGCCTGCGCCTGTGGCAGTTGATCAGCCCCACGCTGCCGGTCGGCGCCTACGCCTACTCGGCGGGCCTGGAATACGCCGTGGAGGCGGGCTGGGTGACCCGAGAGGCAGACGCCCTGGACTGGATCGGGGGCCAGTTGGAGAACGGACTCGCCTATGTCGACGTGCCGCTGATGAGCCGTTTGCACGCCGCATGGGGTGCCGACGATCCGGACGCCGTTCGCTACTGGAACGCCTATCTGGCGGCCAGCCGCGAGACGGACGAATTGCTGGCGGAGGATCGGCATCTGGGGGCCGCCCTGCTCAAGGTCCTGGAGGAACTGGGGGCTTGCGGCCGGGACCGATGGCACGCCCCGGAACCGGCTACGTTCGCTGCGGCCTTCGCCCTGGCCGCGGTGGTCTGGCGCATCGGCTTGGAAGCCGCCGTTGAAGGCTATCTCTGGGCCTGGCTGGAAAATCAGGTGGCCGCCGCGATCAAGCTGGTTCCCTTGGGGCAGAGCGCCGGCCAGCGCCTGCTGTTCGAACTGGCGGGGCGAGTTCCCGCTGTGGCCGATGCGGGGCTTGGACGAACCGAGGCCGATATCGGCAATTCGTCTCCCGGCGTGGCCCATGCCAGCAGTTTGCACGAGACGCAGTATTCGCGATTGTTCCGGTCCTGAGGGCTGTGGACAAGCGGGAATATGGGTTCACCACAGAGGCACAGAGAGCACAGAGAAAGGCCGCCAAACATGTAGCTCGGATTAGCGCGTCAGCGCGTAATCCGACAAGCCGTATTTCTCTCCGTGTCCTCCGTGCCTCTGTGGTGAACCGCTTGAACCCCAATCAGAACGAGGTTCCACCATGACCAAACAAGCACTCAGAGTCGGCATCGGTGGCCCGGTGGGCTCCGGCAAGACGGCGCTGACCCTGGCGCTGTGCCGGGCGTTGCGGGATCGATTCCAGATCGCCGTGGTGACCAACGACATCTATACCCGGGAGGACGCGGAGTTTCTGACCCGACACGACGCGCTCCCCGCCGAGCGGATCGTGGGCGTGGAGACCGGGGGCTGTCCCCACACGGCAATACGCGAGGATGCTTCCATGAACCTGGCCGCCGTGGCCGAGCTTCAGACCCGCTACCCCGATCTGGACGCGGTATTCATCGAAAGCGGCGGCGACAATCTCTCGGCGACCTTCAGTCCCGAACTCTCCGATCTCACGCTATACGTCATCGACGTGTCGGCTGGCGACAAGATCCCGCGCAAGGGAGGCCCCGGCATCACCCGGTCCGATTTGCTGATCATCAACAAGATTGACCTGGCGCCCCACGTCGGCGCCTCGCTGGATGTAATGGAAACCGACGCGCGGCGCATGCGCGGGGCCAAGCCATTCATCTTTACCAATCTGCACAAGGATCATGGCCTGGACGCCGTTATCGAATTCATCGTTCGTGAGGGAATGTTGCTCGATCACGTGGATTAAGAGTCGCCAATTAGCGGTTCCATTTCGGATAGGGGGTGGTGCCATTGCGCCGCCCCTTTTTTGTGGACGCGCACATTTCCGTTTGTCCTTGGATGATTATCGGGAAACCGTATGCTGCGCTGCACCCAAGTGGTGCTGGCCGGGCCGTTCCTGCGCACCGAAAACGCTCAGAAGTTCTTGTGTCGGGTGGAGAAGAAATGCAAAAAAATTTTATAAGTCACGGATATGTAAATTAATTAAGTCGATGGCATGGTTGCTGCAATTGCCCGGCCAGGGAGCGCGAAAGATCGCCCTGATTGAAATCGACGGGATGCCTTGGGATGGGCCGTCGGATCTCGGAGCGTGCTCATTTTTGGGGTTCTTTTAGGACTGAGGGCATTGAAGATGAAGATGATGAAAAAGCCGGGTTTTAGCGGCGCTTTCTTTGGCGACCGCGTTGGCGATTGGGGTCGGTTTGATTCCGGGCGCGGCACAGGCCGGGGCGACCGGCAATATCGGAGTCGTTTCAAAGTATGTGTTGCGCGGTATTACCTCCGCGACGGAAAACAAGGGCGCTGCCGTGCAGGGTGGCTTCGACTACAGCCACAGCACCGGTCTCTACGCGGGCTACTGGGGTTCCAGTCTGGGTTATCCGGGCGCCGACTCCAATCCGACGGTGGATACTTCCTTCGAGAACGACTTCTACGGAGGCTGGGGCGGCGACCTCGGGCCGGTCAGCGTGAGCGCCGGTGTCGTTTACTACTACTACATGAACAGCACGGACGCGAACGGGGCGGAGGCCACGGGCAGCGTCGGTTGGAGCGGCCTGTCGCTGAGCTTGAACTACCCTGCTGCAGGATGTTACCTGGGGCAACAAGGGCGATACCTATCTCACTCTGAGCTACTCCCATGATCTGCCGATGAAGTTCTCCGGTTCCGCCACGCTGGGCTAGTACTTCTACAAGGATAGCGGCGACTACATCGCATCCAGCAAGGAAAAATCCGCTTTCCGGCATCTCAATCTCTCGCTCTCTCACCCGGTGGGCGATACCGGCGCGGACATGAGCGTGACCTACGTGATCGGCGGCAAGGACCGCACAGTGTAACGAACAGCCCAACATGGTCGTGCTGGGGCTGAGCTACGGCTTCAACATCTGACCGTTTGAACGCGCGGGGCGGCCGATCCGCCCCGCGCCCACTGATCGTTCAAGAACCAACAGTCATGCCCCCAGCGGGCAACAGGGAGAAGGAATGATGTTCAACACCAAACCGCAATCAGGCAGCCGGCCGCGCTGGCTCAAGGGGCTGGGCGCCGCCGCGCTGCTGGTCTCCACCGTGGTGGGCGGCATGGGCGTGGCCCGGGCCGCGGATACCATCAAGGTCGGCATCCTGCACTCGCTCTCCGGCACCATGGCCATCAGCGAAAGCACGCTGAAAGACACCATGCTCATGCTCATCAAGGAGCAGAACGCCAAGGGCGGCGTGCTGGGCAAGAAACTGGAGCCCGTGGTCGTGGACCCGGCCTCCAATTGGCCGCTGTTCGCCGAGAAGGCCCGCGAGCTGATCCAGAAGGACAAGGTGGACGTGATCTTTGGCTGCTGGACCTCGGTGTCGCGCAAATCGGTGCTGCCGGTGGTCGAGGAGCTCAAGGTGCCGCTGTTCTATCCGGTGCAGTACGAGGGCGAGGAATCCTCCAAGTACGTGTTCTACACCGGCGCCGCGCCGAACCAGCAGGCCATCCCGGCCGTGAACTACCTGATGAACGATCTGGGCGTGAAGCGCTGGGTCCTGGAAGGCACGGACTACGTGTATCCGCGCACCACCAACAAGATCCTGGAGCAGTACCTCAAGGATCACGGCGTGCCCGCCAAGGACATCATGGTCAACTACACGCCGTTCGGGTTCTCCGACTGGCAGAGCGAGGTGGCCAAGATCAAGCGCTTCGGCTCCGCCGGCAAGAAGACGGCCGTCGTCTCCACCATCAACGGCGACGCCAATGTCCCCTTCTACAAGGAGCTGGCCAACCAGGGCATTTCGGCCGCCGATATCCCGGTCATCGCCTTCTCGGTGGGTGAGCAGGAACTCTCCGGCATCGACACCGGGCCGCTGGTGGGCCACATGGCCGCCTGGAACTACTTCGAGAGCGTGGACACGGACGCCAACGCCGCCTTCATCAAGAAGTGGCACGCCTATATCGGCGATTCCAAGCGCGTCACCAACGATCCCATGGAAGCCCACTACATCGGCTTCAACATGTGGGTGAAGGCCGTGGAGAAGGCCGGCACGGCCGACCCCGCCAAGGTGGTGCCCGCCATGATCGGCATTTCCGTGCCGAACCTCACCGGCGGCGAGGCCACGATGATGCCCAACCATCACATCACCAAGCCCGTGCTGATCGGCGAAATCCAGGACGACGGCCAGTTCGCCACCGTGTGGCAGACGCCGGGCGAAGTGCCGGGCGACGCCTGGTCGAACTTCCTGCCGGGCAGCAAGGACCTGATCTCCGATTGGAGGGCGCCGCTGGACTGCGGCAACTTCAACGTCAAGACCGGCAAGTGCTCGGGTCAGAACTACTGAACCCGAGCGCCGCAGTGGTCCGGGCCCTGAGCCCGGACCACTGGCTGTCTCTCATACCGGATGCAGAGAGTGCTACTCATGCGCACCAGACTGCTTAAGACTCTGACGCTGTTTGTCTGTTGCCTGGCGGCGGTTGCCGTCCGGGCCGCGGACGGCGGCGATTTCGCCACCGCCGTGGCCGCACTGCCCCATGGCAATTTCAGCGACCGGGCCCAGGCCGTGGAACGGCTCGCCGCGACCAAGGCGCCGCGGGCCATTCCCGTGCTGCAAGCGCTGAAGGACGGCGATCTTTATGTGCGCAAATCCGACAGCCGCGTGGTCATCAAGCACCGGGCCGACGATGGTTACGCGCTCACCGATGCGGTGACGGGCGAAGCCCTGGGCGTGGTCTCCCGGAGGGCCGTCAAACGCATCGTCGCCAACATTCAACTGCGTGCTCAACTCGAGACCGCTATCGCCCGGCTCGGTCTGGCCAGTCCGGACCCGAGCGTGCGCCTCGCGGCCGTGCGGGACATGAGTGGCAAGCTCGATGAATCGGGCCGCGAGGCCCTGCAGCGGGCATTGCCCGGCGAGACCAACGATGACGTGCACACGGCCATGGTGAAGGCCCTGGCCCTGGCCGATTTGAGCGACCCCGACATCGGCACCGCGCGCAAGCTCAAGGCCATCGACCATCTGCGCGGCAGCCTGGACACCGACGTGCGCAACCGCCTGCAAGGACGTTGCGGACAGCTCGGCGGCCCCCGCCGTGAAAGCCGCCGCCGCCAAGGTGGCGAACCAGATCGATTCCAGCCGTCAGTTCTACCGCCTGATCGAGACCGGCTTCTTCGGCCTCAGTCTGGGGTCGGTGCTGCTGCTCTCGGCGATCGGCCTGGCCATCACCTTCGGCGTCATGGGCGTGATCAACATGGCCCATGGCGAGCTCATGATGCTCGGCGCCTATACCACCTACGTGGTGCAGAAGCTGATGCCGAACCACATCGGCTGGTCGCTGGCAGTGGCCGTGCCACTGGCGTTTCTGGTGGCGGGCCTGGTGGGGATTGCCATCGAGCGCGGCATCATCCGCTTTCTCTACGGGCGGCCGCTGGAAACGCTGCTGGCCACCTTCGGCATCAGCCTGTTCCTGCAGCAACTGGTGCGTACGATCTTCTCGCCGCTGAACCGTGCCGTGTCCACGCCGGACTGGATGAGCGGCTCGATGGTCATCAACAGCGCCCTGTCGCTGACCTACAACCGGCTCTACATCGTCGGCTTCGCGGTGCTGGTGTTCGCGGGCCTGATGCTGGTGTTCAAGCGCACCCGCCTCGGCCTTGAGGTTCGGGCCGTCTCCCAGAACCGGGCCATGGCCAAGGGGGTGGGCGTGCGCAGCGAGTGGGTGGACGCCATGACCTTCGGCCTGGGCTCGGGGATCGCCGGGATCGCCGGCGTGGCGCTGAGCCAGCTCACCAACGTGGGCCCCAACCTGGGGCAGTCCTACATCATCGATTCCTTCCTGGTGGTGGTGTTCGGCGGCGTGGGCAATCTCTGGGGCACGCTGGTCGGCGCCCTGTCCCTGGGCGTGGCCAACAAGTTCCTGGAGCCGATGGCGGGCGCGGTGCTGGCCAAGATCCTGGTGCTGCTGTTCATCATTCTGTTTATCCAGAAACGGCCCAAGGGCCTGTTTCCGCAGAAGGGGAGGGCCGCGGCATGAGCGAGCGAGCAGCATCCGGCCCCTTGATGTCGGGCCGCGGTTTCGGCGGTCCGTTGACACGGCTGCTGGTGGGCGACACCGGCGGCAAGGTCCTGCTGGGCATTCTGCTGGCGGTGGGCGTGCTGATCCCGATCCTGAACCTGGCGGTTCCCGCCGGCTCGGCGGCCCATGTGTCCACCTACACGGTAACCCTGCTGGGGAAATACCTCTGCTATGCGCTGCTGGCCCTGTCGGTGGACCTGGTCTGGGGGTACTGCGGGATTCTCAGCCTGGGCCATGGCGCCTTCTTCGCCCTGGGCGGCTATGCCATGGGCATGTATCTGATGCGCCAGATCGGCGACCGGGGCGTCTACGGCAATCCGCTCCTGCCCGATTTCATGGTGTTCCTGAACTGGAAGCACCTGCCCTGGTACTGGCACGGCTTCGACATGTTCTGGTTCGCCATGATCATGGTGATGGTGGTGCCGGCGCTGCTGGCCGGCGTGTTCGGCTGGCTGGCCTTCCGCTCCCGAGTCACCGGCGTGTACCTCTCGATCATGACCCAGGCCCTGACCTACGCCCTGATGCTGGCCTTCTTCCGCAACGAGATGGGGTTCGGCGGCAACAACGGCCTGACGGACTTCAAGGACATCCTGGGCTTCGATCTGCAGTCCGACGCCACGCGGATCGGTTTGTTCCTGGCCTCGGTCATCGCCCTGGCGCTGGGCTATCTGGTCTGCCGGTTCGTGGTCAGTTCCAAGCTGGGGCGGGTGGTGGCGGCCATTCGCGATGCCGAGGACCGGGCCCGTTTCGTGGGTTATCGCACCGAGCGCTACAAGCTCTGGGTGTTCACACTTTCGGCCATCCTGGCCGGCATCGCCGGCGCCCTGTACGTACCCCAGGTGGGCATCATCAACCCCAGCGAATTCGCGCCCCTGAATTCCATCGAGATGGTGATCTGGGTGGCGGTGGGCGGCCGGGGAACCTTGTTCGGCGCCATCGCCGGCGCGGTGCTGGTCAACTACGCCAAGACCTATTTCACCGGCGCGCTGCCCGAAGTCTGGCCGTATGCCCTGGGTGCGCTGTTCGTGGTGGTCACCGTGTTCCTGCCGAACGGCGTCGTCGGCCTGCTGCGCCGTAAAGGAGGCGAACAATGACCGAAGCGGTGGAGAGTCACGTGGCGGCGGCCAAGCCGGACACCACGCACGGCAAGATCCTCTACATGGAGGACGTCACCGTCAGCTTCGACGGCTTCCGGGCGCTGGATCGGCTGACGCTCTACGTGGACGACGGCGAGCTGCGCTGCATCATCGGCCCCAACGGCGCCGGCAAAACCACCATGATGGACGTGATCACCGGCAAGACCCGGCCCGACACCGGCACGGCGTTCTTCGGCCAGACCACCGACCTGCTGCGCTGTCCGAGACGGCGATCGCCCAGGCCGGCATCGGCCGCAAGTTCCAGAAGCCCACGGTGTTCGAAAACCACAGCGTGTTCGAAAACCTGGAGCTCGCCATGGCCGGGGACAAGCGGGTGTGGCCGACCCTGCTGGCCGGGCTCAGCGGCGCCCAGCGTGAGCGCATCGAAGAGGTCATGGAAACCGTGGGCCTGGCCGCGGAGCGGTGGCGGATCGCCGGGCTGCTCTCCCACGGCCAGAAGCAATGGCTGGAGATCGGCATGCTGCTCATGCAGGAGCCCCGGCTGCTGCTGGTGGACGAGCCGGTGGCGGGGATGACCGTAACACGAGACCGAACGCACCGCCGAACTGCTCACCAGCCTGGCCGGCCGCCACTCGGTGGTGGTGGTGGAACACGACATGGGTTTCGTGCGCTCCATCGCCCGCCGGGTCACCGTCCTCCATCAGGGCAGCGTTCTGGCCGAGGGCAGCATGGACGAGGTGCAGAACGATCCCCGGGTCATTGAGGTTTACCTGGGCGACGAGACGTGAGCGCCGTAACCGGCGGAATCAGGCATAAGGTGAACAGCCATGCTCCAAGTTGAAGGGCTGAATCAATACTACGGCGGCAGCCATACCCTGTGGGACGTGGACCTGGAGGTGCCCGTGGGGTCGTGCACCTGCCTCATGGGCCGCAACGGCGTGGGCAAGACCACGCTGCTCAAGGCCCTGATGGGGCTGCTGCCCAGCCGCTCCGGCCAGATCATCTTCGACGGCGCCAATCTCAGCCGCCGCCCCGCCGAGGCCCGGGCCCGCTCCGGCATCGGCTACGTGCCCCAGGGCCGGGAGATCTTCCCGCTGCTGACCGTGGAGGAAAACCTGCGCATCTCGCTCGGCGCCCGCGCCGATGGCCGGCGCGACATCCCCGAACTGATCTACGATCTGTTCCCCGTGCTCAAGGAAATGAGCCACCGCCGCGGCGGCGACCTCTCCGGCGGCCAGCAGCAGCAACTGGCCATCGGCCGGGCCCTGGTGCTGGACCCCAAGCTGCTGATCCTGGACGAACCCACCGAGGGCATCCAGCCCAACATCGTCCGCGAGATCGGCGACATCATCCGGCGGCTGAACCGGGAGCAGGGACTGACCGTGCTGCTGGTGGAGCAGAAACTGCCCTTCGCCCGCCGGGTGGCCGATCAGTTCTCGTTGATGGAGAAGGGGCGGATCGTGGCCGGAGGGCGGATGGACGAGCTGAACGATGATTTGGTGAAGGAGTACTTGTCGGTGTGACTGCCGATTGATGGGTGCGCTAAGTCGAATCCCCGTCTTCGCACACCGTCTTCACCGCCCCCCATTGCTGCGCCGTCAGCGGCGAATCCCCCCGCCGTTCCAGCTTGCGCAGCGACCGCACTCGCGCCCGGGTCAGCGGGTGGCTGGCGAGAAAGGCCAGGGCCTGGGGTGTCTCGCCCCGTTCCCGGCCCATTCGGGTGAGAAAGGTATCCAGTCCGCTGGAATCGTAGCCGGCGCGGTTGAGCATGAGCTCGGCGGTCCGGTCGGCTTCCGCCTCGGCGCTGCGGCTGTGGGCCAGATTGAGCAGGGTTTCGCCGGTGCGCGCGGCGATCTGCATGGCGCTGGAAGTATCGCCCACCAGCGCGGCGACCAGAATGCTGTAACCGGCGCTGCGGACCATGGCTTCACTGGGGTGTCGCTTGATTACGTGGCCCATTTCGTGAGCCAGAACTCCGGCCAGCTCCGCCGGACTCCGCGCTTCGTCGATCAGGCCTCGAAAGATGCCGATCTGGCCGCCGGGGGCGGCGAAGGCGTTGACGGTGTCGCTGTCGATGACCGAGATCTCCAGCGTTGGCGCTCGCTCGGGAGCCAGGTGCGCGGCCAGGTCGTTCAGTGCCTGGATGCCTTGCCCGCCCCGGCAATAGCCGTGGTTTGCGGCCGCGCTGTTCAGGACCTCCCGGCCTACGGATTGCTTCCACTGGGTGGGCAAAGCCGCCGCAATGGGGCCGGCGGCCAGATGAACCGCGGCGAACCCGCCCGTGACGATACCGATCAGGGCGCCGCCCCAGACCATAAGCCGATGGAAGGTTCCGCGTTTGCCATGGAAGCGCCGCCGTATCGCCGGGGCCACAGGACTCAAGGCGTCGACGAGGCCGTGATCATCCACCGTGAGCATGGCGTCCGGGTGCTGCCGGTGGCGCAGCCGCAGCGGCTGGCCCCGGTACGTCTCCTCGGCCAGGTAGAGGCCGTCCACTGGCAGGCTGACGAGCCGAAGGTCGCCGGCCTGCGGGTAGACGTCCAGCCGGTCGCCGCTGAGGCGGGCCCGCACGGCCTCACGCCGTGCGGACAGCCCGTCGTTCCACCAGCCCGAGTAGTCCATGGCCTGCTTCAGAAGGCGCCCAGGTCCAGGGCGTCGGCGAAGCTTTCGGTGGTGGCGCCGGATTCGGCTTGCGCCTGCCGGACGGCGGCGTAATCCAGGGTGCCGGCTACCGTGAGGCGCTGGGTGAAGAAATTCAGCGTTCGGACGATCACCCAGGGTGCGCCCAGACCCAGCGTAAAGATCACCAGCAGGATATTCGTCAGATACAGGCCGAACAGCTCGCCCCCGGTGACGTTCACGGCAAAGCTCATGCCCTCCAGCTTGAGGTGCTCGGCCTTGTAGCGCATGGCCCGGGCTCCATACCAGATCCAGATCAGGCCCAGGGTGGGGATGGTCAGCAGCCACGCGACGAAGTAGTTCCCGAACAGATCCCCGCCGTCGCCGTCGAATTGGAAGCGGACATTGCCGAAGTAGGTGTTGCCCAGCAGGTGCTTGCTGAGTTTCATGTCCATGTAGGGCGCGTACAGGCCTAGGGTCAGCCCTGTGAGAATGCCGTAGCCCAGCATCATGCCGCCGTGGTCCCAGCCGGAACCGGCCAGCCCGAAGCGGATGCCACGCCAGCGGGTTCGGGTGAGCAGGTAGCGGGAGTGCCCGTACAGGGCATAGCCGAAGAGGACCGGCATGGCTACATAAATGATGAACATCATGGGAATCGCGAGCAGCGGCGCGAAGGCCATGGCGAGCATCAGCACGGTGTAGGCGGCGATCGCCAGCAGCATGACCTTGAGGAAACCCACGAACAGTTCCTTGCCGGTGCCCGTATATTCGAATCGCTCGCCGTCGAAGCCGGTTTGAGTCCAGATATAGCGCCGGATCCGGGTCTTGGCCCAGAAGTGGTATATGCCCAGCGTCAGGATCTTGTAGACCAGGTTAACGATGAAAATGACGAATAGCTCGCCGCCGCGGCCGTAGTGCTCTATACGTGCCCCCTGCGGGGCCGCGGAAACCTCACTCATGGTGTGCCCTTCCCTGTTTGTTTTTTGTTGTCTTTAGAAGTCGGCTTGCCCCCAAGCCGCACCGAAAGCATTACCCAGCCCGGTACGAGTGCGCAAGTCCCCGCCCGACAGTCAGGCCCGGCTCAGGCGTCGATAGCCGATGGCCTCCATCAAGTGTGGCTGCCTCACGGCGTCTTCGCCCGCCAGGTCGGCAATGGTCCGGGCCAGTCGCAGGCAGCGGTGATAGGCCCGCGCCGACAGGCCCAGGCGGTCGATGGCGTCGACCAGCAAATCCCGGGAGGCCTTGTCCAGGCCGCAGGCCTCATCCACCACCGCCGGGGTGAGTTGGGCGTTGGACGCGATGCCGCGCGCCAATTGGCGTTCCCGGGCGCGCACGACCCGTTGGCGGATCTCGGCGCTGGGTTCCCCGGCCGGTGAGTCCTGTAACTCCGCCGCGCTCAACCGGGGGACTTCCACGAACATGTCGATGCGGTCCAGCAATGGTCCACTGAGCCGGCCACGATAGCGGGCGACGGTTTCCGGAGTGCAGTGACAGCGTCCCTCGGGGTCGCCCAGGTAGCCGCAGGGGCAGGGGTTCATGGCGGCGACCAGCTGGAAACGGGCGGGGTATTCCATTTTCGCAGCCGCACGGGATATCACGACACGGCCGGCCTCGATGGGCTCGCGGAGGATTTCCAGGGCCTGGCGGCTGAACTCCGGCAGCTCGTCCAGGAACAGGACTCCATTATGGGCCAGCGAGATCTCGCCGGGCCTGGGGCGTGCGCCGCCGCCGGTGAGGGCCACGCTGGATGCGCTGTGATGGGGGCAGCGGAACGGCCGCCTGCCCCACAAAGCCGGATCGAAGCCCTGGTCGCTGACGGACTGAACAGCCGCTGTTGCCAGGCTTTCGTCCTGGGTCATGGGGGGGAGGATGCCGGGCAGGCGGCTGGCCAGCATGCTTTTGCCCGTGCCCGGTGGGCCCACGAACAGCAGGCTATGGCCTCCCGCCGCGGCGATTTCCAGGCTGCGCTTGGCCTGTTGTTGGCCCCGCACCTCGCTCAGGTCCGGTGAGTTGGCGGAGCCGGCCGACTCCGGACGCGGCGCTTCGGGCAGGCCTTCGCCGCTGGCCAGATGGCCGCAGACCCCGAGCAGATGATCCGCCGGGCGGACCGCCTGGGGGCTGACCAAGGCGCCCTCGGCGGCGTTGGCGGCGGGCAATATCATCGTGCGTCCCGAACGATGGGCCTGGACCGCCATGGGCAGTACGCCGGATACGGGGCGGATGGCGCCGGTCAGGGCCAGCTCTCCGGTCAGCTCGTAGGCTTCCGGGTCCTTCAGCCGCGCCTGACCGGAGGCGACGAGGATGCCCACGGCAATGGGCAGATCGAAGCGGCCTCCCTCCTTGGGGAGGTCGGCGGGGGCCAGGTTTACGGTGATGCGTCGGGCGGGAAACTCGAAGCCGCTGTTCTGGATCGCGCTGCGCACGCGGTCCTTGCTCTCCTTAACAGCGGCCTCGGGCAGGCCGACGATGGACAGGCTGGGCAACCCGTTGGCGAGATGCACTTCCACCGTGACCAGCGGGGCTTCCACGCCCACGGCGGCCCGGCCGTATACGACAGCTAACGACATAAATCCTTCCCTGGTTATGCGAACGCGGCCGGTCGCGCTCCACGGGCCCGGCCGCCTTGCCGCGTTTCCTCAACCGCCGCCGAAGCGGCGGCGGTCTAATCCTTCTTTCCGGCGCTATCCAGCCCCGCTTCCAATGCGGTCACACGCTCGCTCAGCGCTTCCACCTGGGCGCGGGTTCGGGCCAGGACCTTGGCCTGGGCGTCGAATTCCTCTCGGGTGACCAAATCGAGCTTGGAGAACGTGTTCTGGAGCCCGGCCCGCACGTTCTTCTCGAATTCCTGCTGCAGGTCCTTCAGGCCCGGCGGCAGGTTGTCGGTGAACTTGCGCGCAAGCTCGTCGAGGGTCTTTGGATCCAGCATGGTGCCTCCGGCGTGATCAGTGTGCAAATGGCCGCACCAATTGGGTGCGTGTGGATGAATTTGGTGCGTGCGTCTGCGTGTCCGACCTTGGTGTCGCGGCCTCGAAATATCGTAACGATATGTTTTAAATTAAAAAATCAATAATGGCACGCAAAATGCTCAAGCTAGGGCGAGCACAGGCCACCCGAGCGCCAAGCCGGGTCGCCCCGTGCGGTATCGAAGGCCGGCAAGCACGCTTGCGGACCTTCACCGGTCGGGACACGAGGCCCTCACCGCCAGGCAACCCGGCAAGGATGCCTCGGCCCAGCGGGCTCGGCAACAGGTGGGTCACAGAAACCAGGAGTTTTCGGGATGAAGTTAGTTACCGCAATTATCAAGCCGTTCAAGCTCGACGATGTGCGCGAAGCACTCTCCGAGATCGGGGTGCAGGGCATCACCGTGACGGAGGTCAAGGGCTTCGGGCGCCAGAAGGGCCATACCGAGCTCTATCGCGGCGCCGAGTATGTCGTCGATTTCCTGCCCAAGGTGAAGATCGAGGTTGCCCTCGACGACGCCCTGCTGGAGCGGGCCGTCGAGTCCATCGCCAAGGCCGCCAACACCGGCAAGATCGGCGACGGCAAGATCTTTGTATTCGATCTGGAGCAAGCCATCCGTATCCGTACCGGCGACACCGGCCCGGATGCGCTTTAAGCCTGCGGATAAGAGGAATGGAAAAAATGCGTAGTATTGAATTGAAACGTTTTCGCTGGCCCTTGCTGTTGGGGCTGCTCTGTCTCGCGCCGGCCGCATTCGCCGCGGACCCCACGCTGGATTCCGGCGACACGGCCTGGATGCTGACCTCTACCGCGCTGGTCCTGTTCATGACCATTCCCGGTCTGTCCCTGTTCTATGCCGGCATGGTGCGGAGCAAGAACGCCCTGTCGGTGATGATGCAGTGCTTTGCCATCACCTGCCTGGTCACCGTGCTGTGGATGGTTGTCGGCTACAGCCTGGCCTTTGCCGATGGCGGCAACATGAACGGCATCATCGGTGGCTTCGGCAAGTTCTTCATGAAGGGCATTACGGGTGACGCACTCAGCGGCACCATCCCCGAGATGGTGTTCTCCATGTTCCAGCTGACCTTCGCCATCATCACCCCGGCGCTGATCGTCGGTGCTTTCGCCGAGCGCATGAAGTTCTCCGCCATGCTCTGGTTCGTGGGCCTGTGGGTCACCCTGATCTACTCCCCGATCTGCCACTGGGTGTGGGGCGGCGGCTGGCTCGGCGGCATGGGCGTGCTGGACTTCGCCGGCGGCACCGTGGTGCACATCAATGCCGGTATCGCCGGTCTGGTTGCGGCCCTGGTGCTGGGCAAGCGTACGGGTTATCCGCGCACCCCCATGATGCCTCACAACCTGATTCTGACCCTGGTTGGCGCCGGCATGCTGTGGGTGGGCTGGTTCGGCTTCAACGCCGGTAGTGAACTGGCCGCCGACGGCACCGCGGGCATGGCCATGGCCGTGACCCAGATCGCCACGGCGACGGCCGCCCTGGGCTGGATGTTCGCCGAGTGGATGTCCCACGGCAAGCCCAGCGCCCTGGGTATCGCTTCCGGCGCGGTCGCGGGCCTGGTGGCCATCACCCCGGCTTCCGGTTTCGTGGGTCCCACGGGCGCCCTGATCATCGGCCTTGTCGCCGGCGTGGGCTGCTTCTGGAGCGCCACCAAGCTCAAGCAGGCCCTGGGTTATGACGACTCCCTGGACTGCTTCGGCGTCCACGGCGTGGGCGGCATCATCGGTGCCCTGCTCACGGGTGTGTTCGTCTCCGCCTCCTTCGGCGGCGCGGGCCTGGCCGAGGGCGTGACCATGGGTGCCCAGGTCGGCAAGCAGATCGTGGGTATCCTGGTGACCGTCGTCTACGACGGCATCGGCACCTTCATCATCCTCAAGGTCGTGGACGCCCTGGTGGGCCTGCGCGTCACCGAAGAGGACGAGTCCCAGGGCCTGGATATCGCCCTGCACGACGAGCGCGGCTACAACTTGTAATCCCGTTCTCGTCCGGTCGAAACGACCATCAAAGGCCGCCCCTCGGGGCGGCCTTTCTTTTTTGGGTCTGTCGATGGGGTTGCTGCTCTCTGGATGTCTTCGAGTGGGACATGGTTTCACCACAGAGGCGCGGAGCACACAGAGAAGCAAAGATGATGCCCTTGTCCTCTGCGTAACTCTGTGTCCTCTGTGGTGAATGCTTTTCCACTGAGCGGGGTTCCGCCGGCATGTCGGACTACCCTTTGCCAATCCGAAATGCACGCCTTTTGCTTTTCTCCGAGCCTCTGCAGCGCATTCCGCCGGGCGCCCACCTTCGAGTAGTATCGCGCCATGGAACTGCTGCGTGTGGAAGACCTGGACTGCGGGAGTGTTGCCGGGGCGAGTTTCGCCCTGGAAGCCGGGGAGTGCCTGTGCCTTTCCGGTCCCTCGGGGGCGGGCAAGACCCGCCTACTCCGGGCCCTGGCTGATCTCGACTCTCATACCGGCAGTGTTCGGCTGGATGGGGTGGCCCGGGAAGACTATGCCCCCAGCGACTGGCGTCGGCGGGTGCTGCTGGTGCCCTCGGAGAGCCATTGGTGGGCGGATTCCGTCGGCGTCCATTTCCAGGAACGGCCCGCTTCGGAGCAGATGGCAGCCCTGGGCCTGCCCTCCGAGGCCCTGGAGTGGACGGTGGCGCGCTTATCCGCCGGAGAGCGTCAGCGCCTGGCATTGTTGCGCGCGGCGCTGCGCCGGCCGCGGGTTCTTCTGCTGGATGAGCCCACCGCGAATCTGGACGGCGCCAATATCGCCCGCGTTGAAGCATGGCTCGCGCAACTGCGGCGCCGGCAGGGCGTGGGGCTGGTGTGGGTATCCCATGACATGGGCCAGATCAAGCGGGTCGCCGACCGCCACCTTTGTATCGTCGGCGGACGGTTGGAGGACGCGGCATGAATGTCATTCCCCTGAGTGCCGTAGACCTGGGGCTGGCCGCCGCCGGGGTGCTTGCGCTGGCGCTGATCGCCCACCTCAGCCGTCTCGGCGTGACACGGCCGCTGCTCGTGGCCGCCCTTCGCACCGCCGTTCAGCTCAGTCTGGTGGGTGTTGTTCTGGAAACCCTGTTCTCTTTTGCGCAGTGGTACTGGGTCGCACTGATGGCCCTGGTGATGCTGCTGTTGGCGGGGCGCGAGGTGATGGCGCGGCAGACGCGGCGCTTCAAAGGGGCGTGGGCCTTCGTTCTGGGCACGTCTTCCATGTTCGTCTCGTCATTCTCCGTAACGGTTCTGGCCCTGACGCTTTTGGTGCAAGCCCGCCCCTGGTACGAACCGCAGTACGCCATTCCCCTGCTCGGCATGTTGCTGGGAAACACCATGAACGGCATCGCCCTGTCGCTGGATCGCCTGACCGAAACCGCCTACCGGGAGCGCGGCGCCATCGAGGCCCGCCTGATGCTGGGCTACCGCTGGCAGGACGCCGTCGAGGACATACGCCGCCAGAGCATGCGCACCGGCATGATCCCCATGATCAACGCCATGGCCGCCGCCGGCGTGGTCAGCCTGCCGGGCATGATGACCGGCCAGATCCTCGCCGGCAGCCCGCCCGGCGAGGCGGTGAAATACCAGATCCTGATCATGTTCCTGATCACCGTGGGCGCCGGTTTCGGCACCTTTGTCGCTGTGACGCTGGGCGCGCGGCGCCTTTTCGATGAGCGGGAGCGACTGAGGCTGGATCGCCTGCGGGAAGGCCGGTGAACAGATTATTTTGGGAGCGGTCGTGCCGCCCGCGAATGCTAATTACGCATCAGGACACGAAGAGCACGAAGCAGACACGAAGGATATGAAGTTCCGCAGGTAAAAGCCTTCGCTTTCCCTCAAGCCGGTCCAGCCTTCGTGGTCCTTCGTTTAACCTTCGTGTTCTTCGTGACCCGGAACGCTAAACCATTCGCGGTTGGCACGACCCCGCCTACACTTCCCCCGCCTGCTCCCGCATCAGCTCCTTGCAGAACTCCGGTACCGCCAGCGCGCCGCGGTGGATGTCCGCGTTGTAGTACTGCGTGGCGAAAGGCTTGCGGCTGGCATCGAATTCCCGGAATTGCCGCAGATCGCCCCGCTTGCCGGCCATGGTGGCGGACCACCAGCCGGAGGGGTAGCTGCAGACGGGAAATTGCAGGGTGGCGATGCGGCTGAAGCCGCCGCCGTGCATGGCGGCGTAGAGGTCCTTGAGGATGCTGTTGACGTGCAGGATGGGTGATTCGCTCTGTTGAATCAGCAGGCCGTTCTCGCTCAGGGCCTTGTAGACGTCGCGGAAGAAGGCTTCGCCGAACAGGCCCTCGGCCGGGCCCACGGGGTCGGTGCTGTCCACGATGACCACGTCCACGGAGCCGGGAGCGGCCTCCCGGATGTACTTCAGGCCGTCGTCGAACAGCAGCTCGGCGCGCGGGTCGCCATTGGATTCGCACAGCTCGGGGAAAAATTTCTCCGAGGCCCGGGTTACCGCCTCGTCGATGTCCACCTGGGTGACCCGCTCCACGCCCGGGTGTTTGAGCACCTCGCGCAGCAGGCCGCAGTCGCCGCCACCGATGATCACCACCCGCCGTGGATTGGGATGGGTGAAGAGAATGGGGTGGGCCATCATCTCGTGGTAGGTGAAGTTGTCGCGGCTGGTGAGCATCACGCAGCCGTCCAGGGTCATCAGCCGGCCCCAGTCCTCGGTGTCGTAGACCTCCAGGAACTGAAAGGGGGTGCGCTCCTCATGGAGCTTGCCTTTGATCTTCAGCGAAAACGCGACACCGTCCTGCTCGTAGGGTTCGCTGAACCAATCCGTGCCGAGGGCCATTTCTATCTCCTGTGTATGGAACGGCGCCCGCGCATCCTGCAGAGGGCGGGCGGCTGGTATGGGGTCTGAGTTGCCCGAGATGGTGACGAACCCGGCCGCTTTCAGGGCCTGCGCGGTTCGCCGGGGTGCGGGCGAATGATAGTATTGTCGCCTTTATCGGCCCGGACATAAACATGAGCGACTGGGACATTGCCAAGGCTCGCGAGCTGTACAACACGGCGCGGTGGAGCGGCGGTTACTTCGATATAGACGAGCACGGCCACGTGGTCGCCCGGCCTACACGCGATCCCGATCATGCGGGCATCGATCTGATGGCGGTGGCCGATGAGGCCGTTGCGGCGGGGCTGTCGCTGCCGGTGCTGGTGCGGTTTGTGGACATCCTGCGCGATCGGGTGGACAGTCTTTGCAACGCCTTCGGCGAAGCCATGGCCTCGTTGGACTATGCCGGGCGCTATACGGCGGTCTACCCCATCAAGGTCAATCAGCAGCGCCGGGTCGTGGAGGAAATCCTCGCCTGGGGCGGCGAGCGTGTGGGCCTGGAGGCGGGAAGCAAGCCGGAGCTGATGGCTGTCCTGGCCCTGGCGCCGGCGGGCAGCACCGTGATTTGCAACGGCTACAAGGATCGGGAATACATCCGCCTGGCGCTGTTGGGTCAACGCCTCGGGCTGCGGGTGTTCATCGTCCTGGAGAAGCGTTCCGAGGTGGAACTGGTGATCCGCGAGGCGGAACGCCTGGGTGTCCGGCCCAATCTGGGCATCCGCGTGCGCCTGGCCTCCATCGGCGCCGGCAAGTGGCAGAACACCGGCGGCGAAAAGGGCAAATTCGGCCTCAGCGCCTCCCAGGCGCTGGAGGTGATCGAGCGCCTGCGCGGGGTGCGGCTGGATGACTGCCTCACGCTGCTGCATTTCCATCTTGGTTCACAGATTCCCAACGTGCGCGACATCCAGCGGGGCATGCGCGAGGCGGGCCGCTTCTACGCCGAGCTGCGGCGGCTGGGCCTGCCCATCGGCACGGTGGACGTGGGCGGCGGACTGGGCGTGGACTACGAGGGCACCCGTTCGCGCAGCTACTGTTCCATGAACTACAGCCCCCAGGAGTACGCCTTCAACGTGGTGCGCAGCCTGCGGGAGATCTGTGCCGAAGAGGATCTGCCGCACCCGGATATCATCACCGAGTCCGGCCGCGCCATGACGGCTCATCACGCCGTGCTGTTGACCAACGTCATCGACGTGGACCGGGTGCCGGAGGCCGACGGCATCGAACCGCCGGTGGACGAAGACCCCTTTGTCCTTCACGACCTGTGGGCCGCCTACGCCGACGATCCCGGCGGGCGTTCCCCGGTGGAGGTCTATCACGACGCGGTGCATGCCTTGTCCGAGGCCCAGGGAATGTATGTTCACGGTGTTCTGTCCCTGGTCCAGCGAGCCAAGGCCGAGCGCCTCTACCAGGCGGTGTGCAAGCGGATTCTGCCGCAACTGGCCGCCGGCTCGCGGCGCCACCGCGAGGTGGTGGACGAGTTGAACGAGAAGCTGGCCGACAAGCTGTTCTGCAATCTCTCGGTGTTCCAGTCCGTGCCCGATGTCTGGGCCATCGACCAGATCTTCCCCATTCTCCCTCTGTCCGGGACTGCAGGAGCGCCCCACGGCGCGGGTGGTGCTGGAGGACCTGACCTGCGATTCCGACGGCATGATTCAGAACTACGTGGACGGCGAAGGCATCGAGAGTACGCTGCCGCTGCCCCCGTTTCGCCCCGGCGAACCGTATCTGCTGGGGCTGTTCATGGTGGGCGCGTACCAGGAGATCCTGGGTGACATGCACAACCTGTTCGGCGACACCCATTCCATCAACGTGGAGCTCACCGCCGACGGCGGTCATAGGCTGACCGATCCCCAGCAGGGCGATACCGTGGATTCGGTGTTGCGCTATGTGCGCTTCGATCGGGAGAGCCTGCTGGAGGGGTATCGACACAAGGTGGAGGGCTCGGATTTGGGCGAGGACGAGCGCCGGGCATTTTTCCGCGAGCTTGAAGCGGGCCTGGACGGCTACACCTATCTGGAAGACTAGCGTTACCGCGAGCGAGGGACGAATCATGAAAACTGGGTTTATTGGGCTGGGCGCCATGGGGCAAGGCATGGCCGCCAATTTGCGTCGGGCCGGCTATCTGGTGTCCGGTGTGGAACCGCACCCATGAGCGCGCCGTGAGCTTCGCCGGCGATCAGGGGGTGTCCGCGGCCGACGAACCCGCCACGGTGGCGGCCGAGTGCGATCTGGTGGTCACCTGCGTGTCCCGGGACGAGGACGTGCTCGAGGTGATCGATCAGATGCTCCCCGCATTGTCCCAGGGCAAGGTGGTGGTGGATTGCTCCACCGTTAGCGTGGAGACCGCCCAGGAGGCGGCTCGCCGCCTGGGCGAGGTGGGGGCCAAGTTCCTTGATGCGCCGGTTTCCGGCGGTGTGGAAGGGGCGATCAACGGCCAGTTGGTGATGATGGTCGGTGGCGAGGAAGATGTGCTGGAGTCCGTCCGCCCGGCGCTGGAGTCCATGGCCAAGTCCGTAACGTACATGGGGCCGGTCGGGTCCGGCCAGGCCACCAAGGCGGTGAATCAGATCATGGTCGCCGGCATCAACCAGGCCGTAACCGAGGCGCTGGCGTTCGGCCAGGCGTTCGGGCTGGACATGGACAAGGTGATCGGCGTGGTGGGCAACGGCGCGGCCGGCAACTGGTTCGTCAACCACCGCGGGCCCACCATGGTGCGCGGCGTGTTCGAGCCGGGGTTCAAGATGGCCTTGCACCACAAGGACCTGTCGATCTGCAAGGCCATGCTGGAGAAGATGGGTGTGTCCCTGCCGGTGGTGGAAATGACCTTGCACCAGTACGAACGCCTGATGGAAGCGGGCCACGGCGGCGATGACATCTCCGGCCTGTATCGCAGCAAGCGGGACATGTTCGCCAAGGGCAACAAGAAATCCCTTTGAGGAATGCTATGAGCAAGCTCAACGGCGGTGATCATCCGCCCGAATTCGTGCCCGGCAACCGGCTGGAAGAACTGCTGATGGACGCCCAGCGCCGCGAGATGGAGCCGGTGGCGTTCATGCGCGAGCTGGTCAACTCCCGAGTCCATATCCTGGTGGACCAGGAGTTCGCGGAGAGCGAAGATCCGGGCGGCGCCAAGCCGTTGCTGCTGGAAACGCCGGATGGCCGCGTACTCATGGCCGCCTTCAGCACCGTGGAGCGCGCCGCGCCCATGACGCAGCAGAATCCCGACTTCAGCTTCACGGTGGAAGTGGATTTCGCCTGGGTGGTGGCCGTGGTGGCGCCGGAGATGGGGATCGTGCTCAACCCCGGCTGGGACTACGGCTTCGAGATGCCGCCGGAGAGCATTGCGGCGCTGAAGCGGGACGTGGAGAGTAGGTAGGGGTTCTCGAAGGCTTAAACATGAAGGGCATGAATTCAAGATGTAGGTCGATTAGCGAAGCGTAATCCGACAAGAGGTTTTGTGGCTTCGCCGGATTGGTGGGTTACGCTTTCGCTAACCCACCCTTCGTCGACTTCGTGCCCTTCGTGTTTAAATCCCCTCAAGAAAATCAATCCTTCAGCACAATCGTGTCGATCTGCTGGTCGTGCAGGCGCTGGCGCAGCTTGCGGATCTTGTCGGGGTTGCTCATGGGCCCGATGCGGACCCGGTGCCAGGTTTCGCCGTTGGGGAGTTTGGCGGTCTGAATGTCCGCCTCCACGCCCAGCAGCGCCAGCTTGGCCTTCACATGGTCGGCGTCACTCATATTGCGGAATGAGCCCGCCTGCAGCAGATATCGCTGGCCGGCCTCCACGTGCGCCGGCGCCGGCTCGCCCTCTTCGCCCTCGCCGCCGTTGGTTGGCAGCGGCTGTTCCTTGGGCACGTCCACCTTCATTTCCGGCAGCAGTTTGTAGAACTGGAAGCGCGGCTTGTCGGCGTCGGCCGTCTGGGATGGCGCCGGGGTCTTCTTGGTGCTGGGCGCGGGGGCGGCTGGTGAGGGACGGGCGCCTGCCGCACGATCCGGGCCGGGCGCATTTCCCGCTGGCGATGGGAGAGGTGGACCAGCAGCGCCACGAACAGGCCGATGGCCAGTCCGCCCAGCATCCACGCCCAGCCGGGCGGTCCCTTGCGGGCCTTTTTGGATTTCGCCGGTTTGCGGCCGGCATTCTTGTAGTCGCGTGCCATAAGATCTCTGGAAAGCGGTGTCGGCCGCCGCTTACATGCTCTCGGGGGCCGAAACGCCTAGGATGGCGAGCCCGCCTCGCAGGACATGGCGCGTGGCGGCGATCAGGTTCAATCGCGCGTCGCGCAGGTCCGGGTCGTCGACGATGAAGGTGTGCGCGTTGTAGTAGGTGTGCAGCGCATTGGCCAGCCCCCGAAGGTAGTGGGCGATCTGGTGCGGTTCGTGGGCCGTGGCCGCATGTTCCACCGCTTCCGGGTATTTGGACAGGGCGGTGACCAGTGCGGATTCATGCTCTTCGGTCAGGCGTTGCATATGCTTGGTGCCGTTGGCGGGGTCGTGGCTCAGGCCTTTTTCCTCCAACTGGCGGTACACGCTGCAGATTCGGGCATGGGCGTACTGGATATAGTAGACCGGATTGTCGGCGGACTGGGACTTCGCCAGCTCCAGGTCGAAATCCAGATGCTGCTCGGGTTTGCGCATCACGTAGAAGAACCGCGCCGCGTCGTTGCCCACCTCGCCGCGCAGCTCGCGCAGGGTGACGAACTGGCCGGAGCGGGTCGACATCTGCATGCGCTCGGCGCCCCGGTAGAGAATGGCGAACTGCACCAGGCGGACCTCCAGGCGCTCCGGGTCCTGGCCGAAGGCCGACAGGGCGGCCTTCACGCGGGGTACGTAGCCGTGGTGGTCGGCGCCCCAGACGTCCACGGCCTGATCGAAGCCGCGATCCAGCTTGTTCAGGTGGTATGCGATGTCCGAGGCGAAATAGGTGATCTGGCCGTTGTCTCGGCGCACCACCCGATCCTTTTCGTCGCCGAAGTCCGAGGAGCGAAACCAGACGGCGCCGTCCTTCTCGTACAGGTGTCCGGCCTTGTCCAGGCGCTCCAGGGCGCTGTCCACCTGGCCCGTTTCAGTCAGCGACCGTTCCGAGAACCACTCGTCGTAGCTGACGCCGAAGCCCGCCAGATCGTCGCGGATATCGTCCAGCACCGTGTTCAACGCCAGATCGTGGATCTCCCGGTAGGCCTTTTCACCCAACAGGGTGCGGGTCCGCTCGATCAAGCTGTCGATATACTCTTCCTTGTCGCCACCTTCGGAACCGTCCAGGGGCAGCTCCGATACGACCTGCTCGGCGGGACGCAGGAAATGATCGCGCTCGCGCTCCGTAAGCCGCTGGGCGATGTCCATCACGTAGTCGCCGCGATAGCCGTTGTCCGGGAACCGGAATTGCTCGCCCTCCAGCTCCAGGTAGCGCAGCCAGACGCTGGTGGCGAGAATATCCATCTGCCGGCCGGCATCGTTGACGTAGTACTCCCGGTGCACGTCGAAGCCCGCTTCCGCCAACAGGTTGCTCAGCGCGCCGCCGAAGGCCGCGCCCCGGCCGTGGCCCACGTGCAGCGGCCCCGTGGGGTTGGCGGAGACGAACTCCACGATCACCCGCTTGCCGCCGCCCATGGTGCTGCGGCCGAACGCCTCGCCCTCGGGCGAGAATATCGTCCACCACGGCGAATACGGCTGCCGGATCGATAAAGAAATTGATGAAACCCGGGCCGGCGATTTCCACCTGGGAGACGTGGCGCGAAGCGGGCAGCGCGTCGAGCAGGCGTTGCGCCAGGTCGCGCGGTTTCATGCCCGCGGCTTTCGACAAGACCAGCGCGGTATTCGCGGCGAAGTCCCCGTGAGCCGCGTCCTTGGTCCGATCGATCTGAATCTCCCAGGCGCCGTCTGCCGGCAGGGTGCCGTCGGCTTTCAAGGCCGCGATGGCCTGCTCCAGGAGGTCTCTGAGGTGGTCCTTCATGGGGTGCCCTTTGGTGACGATAGGCACGGTATTATCCGGGCTCACAAGGCCGTTGCAAGGGAGCCGGTGGCGCGTTTGAGGCCATTGTACGCTACAGCATCTCCTGAGGGTCCACATCCACGGACCAACGCACCCGGCGGGCGTCCGGCAGCCGCGGCAATTCCGGGATCAGGTGTTCCAGCAGGCCATGCAGGGGCGGACGTTCGGCGGCCAGGAGCAGAAGCTGGGCGCGGTAACGCCCCGCACGCCGCTCCATGGGCGAGGGCGCGGGCCCCAGCAGCTCAACGGTGTTGCCCGCCAGCTCCGAGGCGCGCTGGCGGACGCCGCTCAGAAAGGCCTGGGGCAGATCCTGGGCTACGGCCTCGGCCCGCAGCAGGGCAACGTGGCCGAACGGCGGCAGGCGGGCCGCCTTGCGCTCGGCCAGCACGTCCTGGGCGAAGGCGTGATAGCCGTCGCGCAGCAATCGCTGGAGCAGCGGGTGTTCCGGGTGGTGCGTCTGGATCAGAACTTCGCCCGGGCGCTCGGCGCGCCCTGCGCGCCCGGCAACCTGGGTGATCAACTGCGCCATGCGTTCCGGGGCGCGGAAGTCGGCGCCGAACAGTCCCTGATCGCTGTCGACGATGGCCACCAGACTGAGTTCCGGCAGGTGATGCCCCTTGGCCAGCATCTGGGTCCCCAGCAGAATGCGCCCTTGGCCTCGCCGGGCCCGGTCCAGCAGATCTTCCATGGAGCCCTTGCGGCGGGTGCTGTCGCGATCGATGCGAAGCACGCCCGCCTCCGGAAAATGATGGCGCAGAGCCTGCTCCAGGCGTTCGGTACCCTGGCCCACCGGCTTGAGATCCGGGTTGCCGCAGTCCGGACAGTGCTCGGGCACGCGGCGCTCGTGGCCGCAATGGTGGCAGCGCAGGCGCCCCGAGCGCTGATGCCAGGTCAGTCGGGCGTCGCACCGAGGGCACTCGGCCAGCCAGCCGCATTCGTGGCAAAGCAACACCGGGGAATAGCCCCGGCGGTTCAGGAACAGCAGGCTTTGGCCGCCCAATTCCAGATGCCGCGCCAGCTCGCTCAGGAGCGCGTGGGACAGGCCGGCCTCCAGCGTCTGGCCGCGAACGTCCACCAGCCGGAACCGGGGTGGGCGGGCGCCGCCGGCCCTCTCGGTCAGCGTGAGGTGGACGTGACGCCCCGCTTCGGCATTGGCCAGAGACTCCACGGAAGGTGTGGCGGAGCCGAGAACGATCGGCACGCCCAGGTTGCGCGCGCGGACCAGGGCGAGATCCCGGGCCGAATAGCGGAAGCCGTCCTGCTGTTTCAAGGACAGGTCGTGCTCTTCGTCGATTATGATCAAGCCCGGCCGCGGAAGCGGGGCAAACAACGCGGACCGGGTGCCCACGATCACGTCCGCTTCGCCGGACAGGGCGTCAAGCCAGGCATTCATGCGCTCGCCGTCGGACAGACCCGAGTGAAGCGCGATTAGCCGGCCGGGGAGGCGCGCCGAAAAGCGGTCCAGGAGCTGGGGTGTGAGGCCGATTTCGGGCACCAGTACCAGCGCCTGGAGTCCCTGCCGTACCGCCGCTTCGATGGCGTGGAGATACACCTCGGTCTTGCCGCTGCCGGTGACACCGTCCAGTAGAAACGCCTGGAACCGGCCCAGGGCGTCGCTGATGGCGTCCACCGCCCGACGCTGTTCCGGGTGGAGCTCGGGGCCTTCGATCGTGGTGGCTGGCCGGTGGTCGGGAATAAAGGATTCGATCCAGCCCTTGTCCGCCAGCGCGCGCCTGGGCGCGGCCCAGTCCACATCGGGTTCCGGCGTCTGGCCCGGCCCGGCATCGGCCCGGCCCGCCAGCCAACCGAGCAGCTCCGCCTGTCTCGGGGCCCGTCGAGACAGCGCCTCCAGGTCGGTCTCCCGGCCGGCGGACGTGATTCGCCAGTGGGGATCAGCGCGGTGTTGCGCGGGCCGTCCCTGGCGCAGCGCGCCGGGGAGCAGGGTGGCCAGCACGTCGCCCAGGGGATGGTGGTAGTAGCGGGCGGCCCATTGCGCGAGGGCCATCACGTCGGCGGGCACCACGGGCTCCCGGTCCAGCAGCTCGAGCGCGGGCTTCACCAGCCCCGCTTCGATCCGCGGCGCCTCGGCGACACCCACCAGGACACCCACCACCCGGCGTCGGCCAAAGGGTACGCGGACACGGATTCCCGCTGCCGGTACCGGACCGGCATAGCCCTCCGGCAGGCGGTAGTCGAACGAGCCGAACAGCGGCCCCGGCACGGCGATCTGCAGATGGGTGCTAGCGCCCGTCACGAGGTCTCTCCGGGGGGTGCCGTCGAAGGATTTTGGAGGTGTATTTAGCGCCCATGCTTGAAGTGGTTTCTCAAGTCCTGCAGCGTAAGAGACTCTGGATGTTTCAAAAATGTTTCTTATCCACAAAACCTGTGGATAACTCTGTGGAAGAACTTTTTAAATGGCTCGCAAAGCCTTGTCGCCTAAGGGATACAGTTGAATTGGCGCTAAACTCACCAACTAACAACAGTTTCATATAAATCAACAGGTTGAGTGTTTAGTGTGGGGCCGCTCATGTTGCGTTGCAATACTGCTCACTAAACCCAGAAGACGCCCTTGACATATTGTGAATAACCCCTTTTCTTCCACCATGCGAAACCCGGATTTCCTCCCGGATCGCTACGCTTGCCCGGACCGCGCTATAGTGTCGCCATGTCGTTGAACGATCCCGAGCGCTTCGATCATCTGCTCGAAGAGATCCTGACCGAAATCGAGCGGAACCCCGGCGGCGTAAGCGAGTTCGATCTGATTCGGGCGCTCGCCGCCCGGGACGTGCCCTGCTTCAGCGAAAAGAGCCTCAGTCGTCCGCTGGAACTCTATCAGATTCACTTCATTCTCTTTCACTGCCTTTACCGCCTGCGGCAATTCATCTGGCGCGACAGCGGCCGAACGCTGGACATCCATTGCCTGCGCATTCGCTTGCGATCGGGCGGGGTTGCGGACAACACGGCTGCCGAGGCCACCATGACAGCCGGTGATCCGCTTGCCGCTTTCTACCTGAATCTCGACAATCTGGAGGTGGACGAAGAGCAGGTGGTGGCCATGCTCAGCGGCTTCTGGATGAACATGGACCAGGGCTCGCGCCGGGAGGAGGCGCTGCGCACCCTGGGGCTCGCGGACCCGGTATCGCCCGTTGAAATCAAGCAACGCTACCGCCGATTGGCCATGCGCCACCATCCCGACCGTGGCGGCGACACCGTCACCCTGCAACGCTTGAACGAAGCCATGACCATCCTCGGAAGCCGTTGACGCAGGCTGTCGCGGGTCTGCTTAGCCCTCTGTCCAGTACCGGGCGAGAACGGCCGTGAGGTGGGGGCCGTCGGGATCCGGCAGCGCCGCGCTCAGGATCAGCCCGAGTTCGCTGATGGATTGAGGCTCGGGTTCGGGCGCGAAACGCCGCACGTAGGCTGCTGCGTTGCAAACCGCATCGGGCCAGTCTCCGGATTCAACCGCTTCCGCGGGCAGGGCCAAATCCCGCAACAGGACCTGTTGTTCCAGGCGCTCCGCTTCCAGTTCGGCATGCTGGACCATGTCTTTGAGTTCCTGATGCTGGGTGGAAACCTCGTCCGACGCCGGTCCCAATTGCCGGCGGACCTGGCGCAGGCTGCGGGTGACCTCGCCGTGCCAGAGGTGGACAGACTCGAGGGCCGCGTCCAGGGCCTCGGGGCCGATGGCGCCCCGGCCGGTTTCGCCCGCCCAGATCAACGTGAGAAGGGTGGTTACGCTCAGCCCCAGCCGTTCCTGAAGCGCGATGCAGGCGGCCTTCACTCCGGGAAGCGCATACAGCTCGCAGATGAACGTCCAGGCGTCCTGGTCCAGTTTTTCGGCCATGGGAACGGTACCGGTGACGTGCGCGGTGGCGACTCTTTCAGTCTGCCCCGGCCGGGAGCGTTGAATCAATTCCCGGAAAGTCTGCAAATAAAAAGGCCGCCCGAAGGCGGCCTTTCTGGAGTATCGGCGCGAGCCGGATTCAGAGCTGCTTGACGCCCTGGATCAGGCCGCCCACCACTTTCTGGGCGTCGCCGAAGACCATGCGGGTCTTGTCGTGGAAGAACAGGCGGTTCTCCAGGCCGGAAAATCCGGTGCCCCGGCCACGCTTGATCACCAGCACGTTCTCCGAATCCGACACGCTGAGAATCGGCATGCCGTAGATTGGGCTGCTGGGGTCGTCCTTGGCCGCCGGGTTGACCACGTCGTTGGCGCCGATGACCAGGGAAACCGTGGTCTTGGCGAACTCGGCGTTGATGTCTTCCATGTCGTAGATCATGTCGTAGGGCACGCCGGCCTCGGCCAGCAGTACGTTCATGTGCCCGGGCATGCGGCCGGCCACGGGGTGGATGGCGAACTTCACGCTCACCCCGCGCTCCTGCAGCAGTTCCACCATTTCCCAGACCTTGTGCTGGGCCTGGGCAACGGCCATGCCGTAACCCGGGACGATGATCACCTGATCGGCGTAGGCCATCATGATGGCGGCGTCTTCCGGCTGCATCTCCTTCATCTCGCCGCCCTCGGGTCCTTCCGCGGCGGGGCCGGCCTTGGTGCCGAAACCACTGAACAAGACGTTGGAGATGGGCCGATTCATGGCCTTGGCCATCAACTGGGTCAGCAGGGTGCCCGCGGCGCCTACCACCGTACCGGCGATGATCATGGCCGGGTTGCCCAGCACGTAGCCCTCGAAGCCCACGGCCAAGCCGGTCAGGGCGTTGAACAGGGAGATGATCACCGGCATGTCAGCGCCACCCACCGGCACGGCCAGGAACACACCGAATACCAGGGAGATGGCGAAGAAGATGATGATGACGCTCATCTGATCCGTGAAGAACGACATGGCGCCAAACACCAGCGCGGCCGCGAACACGATCAGATTGATGGCTTGCTGCATGGGCAGCAGGGTGCTGCGCTTCATGCGGCCGTCGAGCTTGGCCCAGGCCACCAGCGAGCCGGAGAAGGCCACGCTGCCGATGAATGCGCCCACCAGCCCCAGGATGGCGGTGTCGGTGCCCAGCACGCCGCCAATGGTGCCGCCGGCGGTCAGTTCGGCTTGGACCTTGAACAGCTCCACGGCGGCGATGGCCGCGGCGGCGCCGCCGCCCATGCCGTTGTAGAGGGCGACCATCTGCGGCATGTCGGTCATGGCCACACGCTTGCCGGACCACCAGGCCAGACCGCCGCCAATGGCGATGGCGATGACGATCAGCGCGTAGTTGCTGACGCTGCCGATGGCCGTGATGCCGGGATGGACGAACGTGATCAGGGTCGCCAGGACCATGCCCGCGCCCGCCCAGACGATGCCCTTGCGTGCCGTGACCGGCGAGCTCATCCCCTTCAGGCCGAGGATGAACAGGACCGCGGCCAGGAAGTAACTGAGCTGTACGACCGTATTCATGCCTTACCTCCCTGGTCCTTGCTCTTGAACATCTCGAGCATTCGCTCGGTCACCACATAGCCGCCCACCGCGTTGCCCGCGGCCAACAGCACGGCGATGAAGCCGATAATCTGCTCGGTGGGGCCGTGGGACTGGCCCAGCGCCACCATGGCGCCCACCAGCACGATGCCGTGGACGAAGTTGGAGCCTGACATCAGGGGGGTATGCAGGATCACGGGCACCCGGGCAATCACCTCGTACCCGGTGAAGGCCGCGAGCATAAAGATATAGAGTGCGGTATAGCCTTCGATCGTCATCACTTGCCTCCTTCCAGGCGCTCACGGGTGGGCCCGTGCTTGATCTCGCCGTCGTGCGTGAGGCAGCTGTCGGCGATGACCTGGTCTTCGAAGTCCAGCTTGAGTTCACCTTCCTTGATTACGAGCGCAAGGAAGTTGTACAGGTTGCGCGAGTACATCTCGCTGGCGTGGGCCGCGGCCCGGCTGGGGATGTTCTTGGGGCCGTGAATCAGTACGCCGTTGTGGTCCACCGTTTTGCCCGCCTTGGTCAACTCGCAGTTGCCACCGGTCTCCGCCGCCATGTCGACGATCACGGAACCGCGCTTCATGCGCTCCACCGTGGCCTTGTCGATGATCTTGGGCGCGGGGCGACCGGGAATGGCTGCGGTGGTGATCACGGCGTCGGCACCGGCGATGCGCTCGGCCAGCACTTCGTTCTGCTTGGCTTTCTCCTCATCGGTGAGTTCGCGGGCATAGCCGCCCTCACCCTCGGCCTTGACGCCGGTGTCAACGAACTTGGCGCCCAGGGATTCCACCTGCTCCTTCGTGGCCGAGCGTACGTCGTAGGCTTCCACCATGGCGCCCAGGCGCTTGGACGTGGCAATGGCCTGCAGACCGGCCACCCCGGCGCCGATAATCAGCACCTTGGCCGGTCGGATGGTGCCGGCGGCGGTGGTCATCATGGGGAACAGCCGCGGCGCCAGGTCCGCCGCCATCAGCGCGGACTTGTAGCCGGCGATGGAAGCCTGGGAGGACAGGGCGTCGATGGACTGGGCGCGGGAAATGCGCGGAACCAACTCCACGGAAAACGCGGAAATCTTGCGCTCCTGGAGCTTGCGGATGCGGTCGTCGCCGGTGTGCGGCGCCATAAAGCCCAGCAACATGCTGGACTCGCGCAGTTTGCCGGCCTCCTCGTCGCTGGGTGGTTGGACCTTGAGCACGACGTCGGCCTGCTGGTAGAGCTCGTCGGCGGTATCGATGATTTTCACGCCTTCGTAGTCGGCGTCGTCGAAGCCGCTATCAATACCTGCGCCTTTCTCCAACAGAAGTTCCACGCCCAGCTTGTCGAGCTGCTTCAACACGCTCGGCGCCAACGCCACCCGGCGCTCACCGGGCTGCGTTTCCTTGGGCACGGCTACACGTATTGCCATGATGTTGTCTCCCGTGTCTCGACAGGGTTATGCGGAGGATTGCCCCAGTGCGGTGCGTGACAGCCCTGCCCGTGGCGAGGCTCCCCCCGTGTCACGCCGCCTCTGACAAAAAAGCGCGGTCGGTATTATGTCCGGCCGCGCGAAGCAGAAAATCTTAACCGATCTCCTGGGGTATTTGAACCCTGTTGTCCCAACTCGTTGCGTTAACGGCCATTTTTCGCACTCGCGCAGGCCGGTTGTTCCGCCTCGCGAACCATCGGCGCCGGTGGCGCAACACCGCCAGAGGCCAAAACAGGGTTGAGCCCTTCGGGTTACGGCCTTAGAAGCCGCCCTGGGGTGTTGCGCCGCTTGACCGTAGAACGACTACGGCACTGCGCGGCGCGCCTGCCATGCCGGCTTCTCAGGCCTTAACGCGGCTGTGTGAATAAATCAGTGTCTCCTTAACGCCTCTGCAAGAATTGCGTCTTATAAAGAGTTATGGAATAAATGAAGCGAAAGCCTGCGCGGTCTCGCCGGACGAGGCTTCCGGTGTTCCGCGGGGACCCTGGGAGGTGTCGTGGAGGCGCTGTCACATCAAATCCTGAGGACCGACGTCTCGGGTATGCCCTTGGAGTGGATCAGCTACCAGGAGGCGGTTCGGCTCTATTACGTGGGCCAGGTGCTCTATACCTGCGGCCGCCGGCTGTACCGAATTCGCGGCGGGCATAACGCTGTGACCGGCCTGCGCAGCGTAATCGAAGTTCATTCCATCGTGGCCACCGACGGCAGCATCCAGGCCTCCCTGAAAGGCCACTCCGGGTATGTGCCACCTCTCCACAATCCTGCCTTGTTCCGTCGCGACGACTACATCTGCATGTACTGTGGGCAGCGCCTGCCGGCCTCACTGTTGTCCCGGGACCACGTCAAACCGGTCAGCCAGGGTGGGTTGAATCTCTGGACCAATGTGGTCACCGCCTGCAAGCGCTGCAATAACCACAAGGCCGGGCGCACGCCCGAGCAGGCCGGCATGCAACTGTTGGCGGTTCCTTTCGCGCCCACCCATGCCGAGTATGTGTATTTGCAGGGCAAGCGCATTCTTGCCGACCAGATGGAATTCCTTCGCGCCCATTTCCCGCGCCGCAGCCCCCTGCGGGAGCGGCTGCGTCGCACCGTTTCCGGCCAAATTCCATTGATGTGAACGGTGCCGCAAAAGTTTTTTCCGCTTGGGCTCGATATCGTCCCGGCGCTGGGTTATGCTCGATCCACAAGAAGCGGCGATAAAAGCCGCAACCTCGGGAAGACCCTGGCGCGTGTGAGTCCTGCCAAGATTCCCAATCAGCTATTGAAACGCCGCCGGTCGATGCGCCGGCTACGGTGGCCAGTTTGTCTCTGCGCGGGCCTCAACAGGCCACTGACTGGCACGCCGATCACGGACGATCCGGCACAAGGCCGTACCCAGGAATAATAAAGACAACAACGGTACGGGTGCTCCTTTCTCGGGACTCCCCAGCTTGTTGGCCTGTCGCGCCTTGGCGCGGCATAACGATGCTTTGCTCTAGCCACACTGTATTGGGAGAACGTCATGGCAAAACAGAACGGGTCCGTCGCGCCCCGCGAACGCATCAACATCGTCTACAAGCCCGCCACCGGGAATCGCAAGGACACCGTCGAGCTGCCCATGAAGCTCATGGTGCTGGGCGATTTCACCCACAAGGAAGACGAGCGCACCATCGAGGAGCGCGATCCCGTCGAAATCAACCAGAACAATCTTGACGAGGTCATGGGCAGCATGGACCTCAGCGTTGATTTCAGCGTCCCCAATCGATTGGACGACTCCGGCAAGACCAAGGAAATGGAGGTTAACCTCAAGTTCAAGAGCATGAAGGATTTCGAGCCCGGCCGGGTTCTGGAGGCCGTTCCCGAACTCAAGCAGATGCTGGAGTTGCGCGAGGCGCTCAAGGCACTGAAGGGGCCGTTGGGTAACGTTCCCGCGATGCGCCGCACGATTCAGGACATCGTCCAGGACGACAAGAAGAGTGCGAAGCTGCTCAAGGAGTTGGGCCTGAAGTAATCGCTCGTCGAAAACAACAAGACGCGAAACCGAACAATAAGACAGATCCAGAGGAACGCGAAGATGGCGAACGAAACAAAAAGCGCAGGCGGAAATACGGCGACCGCGACCAAAGACGCGCCGTTGCTGGAGCAGATCATGGAGCACACGCGGCTCCAGCCTCAAGACGATGGTTACGACGTGGCCCGCCAGGGCGTGGAGGCCCTGCTCAAGGAGTTGATGAGCGGCCAGGCCAAGAACGAAGAGCAGCGGGTTGACAAGCGCCTGGTCGACGACATGATCGCCGATCTGGATCGCCGCCTCAGTGCCCAGGTGGATGAAATCCTCCACCACGAGGATTTCCAGAAATTCGAATCCGCCTGGCGCGGCCTGAAGTTCCTCGTCGATCGCACCGATTTCAAGGAGAACATCCGGGTCGAGTTGTTCAACGCCTCCAAGGAGGATCTGCTGGACGACTTCAAGGATGCGCCGGACATCACCAAGTCCGGCCTCTATCGCCATGTCTACACCGAGGAATACGGCCAATTCGGCGGTGAGCCCTTCGCCGGCATCATCGGCAATTTCGAATTCGGCCCCGGCGCCGCCGATGTAGAACTGATGCGCCAGATGGGTAGCCTGGGCGCCATGACCCACGCCCCCTTCCTGGCTGCCGCCGGCCCGCAGTTCTTCGGAGTCAGCGACTACTCCGATCTGCCGCAGATCAAGGAGCTGGATTCCCTGTTCGAGGGCCCTCAGTACGCCAAGTGGCGCGGCCTGCGGGACTCCGACGAAGCTCGCAACGTCGGCCTGTGCATGCCGCGGTTCATGCTGCGCACGCCCTATGGCGAGGACAACCCCATTCGCGAGTTCGACTATCAGGAGAACGCCGCGGGCGACAAGTCCCGCTACGTCTGGGGCAATGCCGCGTTGGCCTTCGCCGGCCGCCTGACCGAGAGCTTCGCCTCCTTCCGCTGGTGCCCGAACATCATCGGCCCCACTGCGGGCGGCGCCGTGAAGGATCTGCCGGTTCATGCGGTGGACATGGACGGCCAGGAGAATCTGGTGGGTCCCGTGGAGGCGCCGGTCTCCGACCGTCGCGAGTATGAGCTCTCCGAGATGGGCTTCATCCCTCTGACCCTGCGCAAGGGCAGCGACAACGCCGCGTTCTTCTCCGCCAACTCCATTCAGAAGCCGCGCTTCTTCGGCACGGACGAGGAAGGCCGCCAGGCCGAGCTCAACTTCCGCCTGGGCACGCAGCTTCCATATCTGTTCATCGTCAACCGCCTGGCCCATTACGTGAAGGTGCTGCAGCGGGAGAACCTGGGCAGTTGGAAGAGCCGTGCGGAGCTGGAGAACGAGCTCAACAAGTGGTTGCGCCAATACGTGGCCGACCAGGAGAATCCGTCTCCCGCCACCCGCAGCCAGCGTCCCCTGCGCCGGGCCGAGCTGACCGTCAGCGAGGTCGAGGGCGAGGCCGGCTGGTACAAGGTCGACCTGCAGGTGACGCCGCATTTCAAGTTCATGGGTGCGAATTTCACCCTGTCCTTGAGCGGCATGCTGGATCGCGTCTGATCCGTATCCTTTGAGCGTTTGTGTGGCCGCCTTGCGAGGCGGCCACACTCAGCGGGCCAATACGGCCTATCGGTCATGGGGAGCGGAGCGTCGATGGACGTCGATCTCAAAATCCTGTTCGGAAAACTGGACCCGCAGTGCTATGCGGCGATGGATGCCGCGGCCGCGGCGTGCGTCGGCCGTGGCAGCGCGGAGGTGACGGTCGAGGATCTGCTTTTGCAGTTGCTCGATCAGCCCGATTGCGACCTGTCGCTGATCCTGCGTCACTACGATGTGAATGCCGAGGAATTCCGCAAGGCGCTGCATGCGGAGCTGGCCGCCGGAGAAGACGGCAGCGGCAAGCCCGTGTTCTCGGCCTTGCTGATTCGCCTGCTGCGCGAAGCATGGCTGCTGGCCACCACCAGCATGGGTCTGGAGCAGATCCGCTCCGGGCTGCTGCTTCTGGTGCTTCGCCAGAACCCCCAATGGTACGGCCTCAAGTCCTACAGCGATCTGGTGGATGCCATACCGGCCGCCGATCTGGCCAGCAACCTCAGTGAGCGCCTGGCGGGTTCCTCCGAAAGCGCCGAAGGCGGAGCCGCCCCAACGACTGCGTCCGGCCACGGCGACTCCGCCCTGGCTCGTTTCACCGTGGATTTCTCCGCCAAGGCCGTCGCCGGCGAATTGGACCCCGTATTCTGCCGGGATCGCGAAATCCGGCAGATGGTCGATATCCTCAGCCGCCGCCGCAAGAACAATCCCATCCTCGTGGGCGATCCCGGCGTGGGTAAATCCGCCGTGGTGGAAGGCCTGGCCCTGCGCATTGCCGCCGGCGAGGTGCCCGATTCCCTGAAGGCCGCGCGCCTGTTAAGCCTGGACCTGGGTCTGTTGCAGGCGGGCGCCGGCGTGAAAGGCGAATTCGAGAAGCGCCTGCGCGCCGTGTTGGACGAAGCCAAGAGCAGCCCCGATCCGGTGATCCTCTTCATCGACGAGGCCCACACGCTCATAGGTGCCGGAGGACAGGCCGGCAGCGGCGACGCCGCCAATCTGCTCAAGCCGGCCTTGGCCCGTGGCGAACTGAGGGCGATCGCGGCCACCACCTGGTCCGAATACCGCAAATATTTCGAGAAGGACCCCGCCCTGGCGCGGCGCTTCCAGCTGGTGAAGCTGGCCGAGCCCACCCCGGACGAGGCGGTAACCATTATTCGCGGCCTGCGAAGCGTCTACGAAAAGGCTCATGGCGTGTACGTGCGCGACGACGCCATCCGCGCCGCCGCGACCATGGCTGCGCGCTACATCACAGGCCGCCAGCTGCCCGACAAGGCCGTGGACGTATTGGATACGGCCTGCGCCCGGGTGGCCCTGGGTCTGAGCTCCAAGCCGGACAGCCTGGAAGACGTGGAACAGCGCATCGGCGTGTTGGAGCGCGAACATGCCGCCCGTAGCCGGGACGTGGAGCAGCGGGTGGCCGACGATGACGGCTCCATTCGGGAGCTGGATGACTCCATTGCCGACCTCAAGAGCCGGGCCGCGGATTTGCAGGCCCGATGGGAACGCGAGCGCGAGCTGGTCCATGCCCTGGTCGAACAGCGCCAGGCCCTGGAACGGGCGGACGAGAAGAAGCGCGCCGCCCTCGCCAAACAGATTGACGAATCCCGCCGGGCCCTTGACGAACTGACCGGCGACGGCTCACTGGTGCCCTTCGAGGTGACCCCCGAGATTGTCAGCCGCGTCATTGCCGACTGGACGGGCGTGCCGCTGGGCAAGCTGGTTCGGGACGAGGCCAGCGTCCTGGCGGATTTCCCCGACCATATGCAGGGCTGGGTCAAGGGCCAGGAACATGCCGTCGAGCGCATCGGTGAGTGCATCCGCACCGCCAAGGCCGGCCTGGCCAATCCGGAAGCGCCCATGGGCGTGTTCCTGCTGGTGGGCCCCAGCGGCGTGGGCAAGACGGAGACCGCCACCGCCGTGGCCGAGCTGCTGTTCGGCGGGCGCCAGGCGCTGACTGTGATCAACATGTCCGAATTCCAGGAGCGGCACACCATCTCCCGGCTGATCGGCTCGCCGCCGGGTTATGTGGGCTACGGCGAGGGCGGCGTCTTGTCCGAGGCTGTCCGGCAGCGGCCGTATTCGGTGGTGCTTTTGGACGAAATCGAAAAGTCCGACGTGGAAGTGCTCAACCTGTTCTACCAGGTATTCGACAAGGGCATGCTCAACGACGGTGAAGGCCGGGAGATCGATTTCCGGAACACCGTGATCTTCCTGACCAGCAATCTGGGTACGGAGCGGATCATGGAGGCGTGTGCCGATGGCGCTGCCCCCGATGCCGAGGAACTGGCCGATCTGATTCGCCCGGAACTCACGCGTTTCCTGAAACCCGCCCTGCTGGGGCGCATGCAGGTGGTGCCGTTTTTCCCGATCTCGGATGCCGTGTTGCGCCAGATCATTACCGCCAAACTCGCCAAGGTTCGCACCCGATTGCGGAGCAGCCAGGGCCTGGAATTCACCTACGAAGAAGCCCTGGAGCAGTTCATCGCGCAGCGGTGTACCGCCGCCGATTCCGGGGCCCGGAATATCGATCACGTGATCAACCGTTACGTGCTCCCTGAAATGGCAAAGGACGTGCTCTCGCGTCTGGAGTCCACGGAGCAGGTGTCGAATGTTCACGTGTCGGTAGATGGAGAGCGCGTTCAAATCGGGCTTTCCTGAGGGCCTGCTGGCGCAGGCCACCAACATCGCCGTCGCGGCCGCATGGGTGTTCGGCGGGGGTTAACAAAAACAAATAGGAGTCTCAGAAATGCCGACCGATATCTTCATGACCATTGAGGACAGCGAAGGCAATGCCCTCACCGAAGGCGCTTCCAGCGAGGAAAGCATCGGGGCGTTCGCCAAGGAATCCCACGAGGACGAAGTACTGGTCCTGGCGTTCGAACACGACGTGGTGGTGCCCACCGACGACCGCACCGGCGAGCGCACGGGCAACCCGCGCCACCGCAAACTGGTGATCACCAAGCTGCTGGACAAGAGCACGCCGCTGCTGTGGGGCGCCCTGGCCCAGAACTCCGCCATGACGGTCAACATCGAGTTCTATCGTGGTGCCGATGCCGGCAGCGGCGGCGAACCCGTGCACTACTACTCCATCGAGCTGGAAGGGGCCAAGATCAGCCAGATCGAGACTCACTCCCCGGATGTCATGGACGTTCGCAACGACAACTACATGGCATACGAGAAGGTGGCGTTCACCTACAACAGCATCACCTGGGAGCATGAAGTGTGCTCCACCAACGCCACCACCAAGTGGTCCAGCTGAGAACCGGTCTTGGCTAACGGGGCTTCAACCCAGCGCGCGTCGCGCCACGGCCTGAAAACGGGCCGCGGCGCCGGCGTGCGTTTCGCGAACTCGGGTCTTTGGCGCGGCGTGCCGCTGGTGCTGGCCTGTGCGCTGCTGCTATCCGGCTGCGCCAGCATGCGCGATGCGGCGGATGAGATCGTCAATGGCTCCCAGCATGTGGTCTGGAACGATTCGGCCCGGACCTGGGAGCTGGCGCGCAGTCACGAGAAGATTTCCAACGGCAAGGTGGCGCCCGATGCCTGGGTGTTCCAGAAAAACGGCCTGGTGATCGATCTCAAGGCCGGGAAGCTGCTGAACAACTACCAGGGGCGCCCGCACACGGTGCTGTTGGAGTTCTTCCTGCTCTCCGAGCCCAATGCGCTGAAGGACTATTTCCGCGGTCCCTCCGGCTTGCGGGATCTCCTGATTCAGGATCCCACCGCGCTTGGTCCGTCGGTGCTCGCCACCCAGCGCCTGGTGGTGCAGCCGGACAGTACGGTGCAGGTTCCCCTGGACCGTCCGGAGCTCGGGAAGTATCTGGTCATCGTCGCCGGGTTCTACAAGATGGACGTGGACGGCGGGTCGCGGGTGATCCCGGTGCCCGGCGTGTATTCCGGGCCTGAAGGGATCAAGCGCTTCTATCCGGCCAACATCATGACCACGCTCAATCCGTTCGCCGACCAACCGCCGCCGGTGCCGGGAACGGTTCGCCTGGATATGTCTCTGGGCGAGCACGCCATCGACAACGTGAAGATTACGGCGCAGTGAGCGGCGGCCCGACAGCCGCCCCCGCGCCCGAGGGGAGAACGACGTGAACATCAGAAAGCCGCTCTTCTGGCATCAGGGGCAGTTTCTCCAGCCCCAGCACTTCCAGTACGTGGATGCCTACCATGCCGCGGCAGCCGGTGCCCTGCAGCGGCGCATATCGCCGCACCATTGGGGCGTCGTGGACCTCGACGTGAATGTCGATCGCCTCCAGAGTGGGGTGTTCGAACTCAACGGCGGCACGATCCTGTTCCAGGACGGCACTCTGGCCGCATTCCCGGAAAACGCCATGGTCTCTCCCCGGGATTTCCGGGCCGGTTGGCGGGATCAGCGGCGGCCGCTCAAGGTGTACCTCGGGCTGCGCCGCCTGGCACCCAACGACCCCAACGTTACGGTGGTCACCGATCATGACGCGGCCGGGCGCGCGGCAACGCGCTACGCCTCGCTGGCCGAGGCC
Source organism: uncultured Gammaproteobacteria bacterium (assembly GCA_963711725.1). Taxonomy (GTDB): domain Bacteria; phylum Pseudomonadota; class Gammaproteobacteria; order Nitrococcales; family Aquisalimonadaceae; genus CAVQFO01. Next base: position 84,614 of record CAVQFO010000030.1, read on the forward strand.
GAGGCCGTGCCCGATCTCTACCAGGGCGGCTCGGAGCGCGCACAGCTGAAGACGCTGACGTTGGTGCTGCGGGTGTTCTGGGAAGACGAACTGGACGAAGCGGATCAGTACGATCTGGTCCCCGTGGCCCAGATGGACCGCGACGGCGACCTGGTGCGCCTCGACCCCAATTATGCGCCGCCGACCCTGACGGTGGGCGCGGTGCCAGTGCTCACGCGGGTGCTCAAGGATATCCGCGAGGAGGTCATCGGCCGCTCCCGCCAGCTTGAGGAATACAAGGGCGGCGATGAGGTGACCAACCCCGAATTCAGTCCCAAGGTGATGCGCTACCGGCTGGCGCTGCAGGTCCTGAGCCGCTACGCGCCGCTGTTCGCCCATTACGTGGACACGCCCCAGATCCACCCCTGGGAGGCCTACGGCGCGATCCGCCAGTTGATCGGGGAAATGAGCGTTTTCTCGCGCCAGGTGGACGTCCTGGGCAGCCGCGACGGAACCGAATTGCTGCCCGCCTACGACCACAGCGGCCTGGGGCACTGCTACAGCGCCGCCCGCGGCCTGGTGGAGACCCTGCTCAACGCCATCACCGTGGGTCCCGAACTGCTCGTCCGCCTGGAACAGAAAGCCGGCGGCCGTTTCGAGGCGGATATCCCACGGGAATTCATGGACCGCCGCAGCGACCTGTACCTGGTCATGCGCACCGAAGTCCCGTTCGAGCAGCTACTGGGTTCCTTCGGCAGCTACGCCAAGCTCGGCGCCGCCGAACAGGTGGAGGTGTACGTGGAGCGGGCCCTGCCCGGCATCCGCGCGGAATACCTGCAGGTTCGACCGGAAGCGCTGCCCCACCGCCCACACGCCAGCTACTTCCAGATCGACCGCCGCGACCCGTCCTGGGAGGCGGTGGAAGGCGAGCGGGCGCTGGCGCTGCTGTGGGACGACGCGCCGGACGACCTCAAGGTCGAACTGGTCATGGTGAGGAGGTAACCCATGCGTCTGATCGATTGTTTCACCGACGTCCTTGCCTACGTGGTCGAACGTACCGCCGCCATTCGGGGCGGCGAGCAGCCCGCGTACGAGGAGCTGCGGCTGGGGGTCGAGCGGCGCTTGGCCGATCATGCCGGCGACTACACCGCGGGGGGCTACTCACGTCCCCAGTACGACGCCGCCAAATTCGCCGTGGTCGCCTTCATCGACGAGGCCATTCTGCTCTCCCAATGGGAGCACAAGGCGGTCTGGTCGCGGGAGCTGTTGCAGAAGGCCCACTTCGAAACCGCCAACGCCGGTGTGGAGTTCTTCGACCGGCTGGATGCGTTGAGCCCATTCAACCCCGGCGAGCGGGACATCCGCGAGGTCTACTACTACTGCCTGTGCCTGGGCTTCGTGGGCAAATACTACCGTGCCGGTGACAAGGCCCGCCTGGACGAGCTTCGGGACGCCAACTTCAACCTGCTGACCAACGGCAAGGACGCGGTGCGCAGTCTGCGGGATCTGCGCCTGTTCCCGGATGCCCGCGCGGACGCCGGCGAGAGCAAGGATGTCGTCATTCACAAGCGGCGCGCCTACCTCTACTACGGGGTTCCGCTGCTGGTGTTGTTGGGCGCGTTTTTCGTGTTCCGGGCCGATGTGATATCGGCTGCGGAGTATCTGGTAACGGTCGTATGAGCCGGGGTCTGACGAGCCCCCGTTCGGCATTCAACAAGATAGAGCCAACGCCGTGAAAAAATTATTCAAATACTTGCTCATTGTAGTGATCTGGGCCGTCATTGGCGCCGTGCTGGTGGCGGCGGCCTGGATGCTGGACTATCCGGTCGCCGATGCCCTGATTCTCCTGGGCGTCCTCTTTGTCGGCTGGCTGGTGTTCCTGGCCGTACGCCGGATGGTGGTGCGTTATCGCGCCAAGCGCCGGGTTCAGCGACTGGTGAACGTGGAAGGCGGCGAGGCGGCCGAGGCCGGCGAATCCATGCGACGGCGCTGGCCCTGGCAGGGTGTCGGCAAGCTGGAGCGCCGCTTCAAGAGCGTGCTCGGCCTGCTCCGTTCCACCCGGCTCAAGGACCACGGCGATCCGGTCTATGTGTTGCCCTGGTACCTGATGCTGGGGGCCGAGGATTCCGGCAAGACAACCTTGCTGGCCCAGTCCGAGCTGCCGGCGCCCACCATCGACGACGACACCCTGCGGGGCGGCGAGGGCAGCGTGGAATGGCGCCTGTACAACCAGGCCATTCTCATGGACACCCCCGGCAGCTATCTGGGTGACGAAAAGGGCGGACGCGATCCGGAGTGGCCCAAGCTGCTGGAGCTGCTGGCACGCTATCGCGAGAAGGAACCGCTCAACGGTGTCGTCATCACCGTGGCGCTGGAAACCCTCGCCGAAGGCGACCGGGATCAGTTGTTCGATCTGGGGCGCCTGCACCGGCGCCGCGTCGACGAGCTCATGCGCTTGCTCAAGCTGCAACTGCCGGTCTACATCGTCGTGACCCAGTGCGACCGGGTGGCCGGTTTCCAGGCCTTGTGCGATGCCCTGCCCAAGGACGCGCTGGAGCAGGCCATGGGACAGGCCAACACCGGCGGCGGAACGCCCGAGGAGTTCGTCAAGGATGCGCTTCGGCGCCTGGCGGAACGGGTCAAGGAGCTGCTGCTGGTTATCGTCAACAACGGCGAGCCCGAGTCCGATCTGATTTGCTTCCCCCGTCGAATCGAGGGTTTGCGGGCCGGCCTGGGCGCCTTCGCGGACGGCCTGTTCCAGGACAACGCCTACGAGGAAAGCCCTCTGTTCCGCGGCCTGTATCTCACCGGCCAGGACCGGCCCGCCGACCTGGGCGCCCAGGAACCCCGGCAGGCCTTCTCGCGGGAGTTCTTCACCGAGATTCTGCCCGGCGACCGGCGCCTTCGCAGCACACTGAACAGCGCCGAACGGGCCCAGGCCCTGGTGCGCCGGCTCGCCCTCAGCGGCTGGGGCATCGCCATGATTGCGGCCTTCGGCCTGCTGGGCTGGGCCTACGTCTCGGACAAGGCCTTTCTCACGGGCACCGCCGAGCAATACGCCGGCCAGTTCGTCAAGAAGAGCAGCTTCGTCGAAAACGTGGACGCCCTGTACCAGCTTCGGGGCATGATCCTGAACGTGGACCAGGAGGTGGAGGACTGGTGGCTGCCCTGGTTCGGCCTGCCCGGGGTGGAGGACCCGAGCTTCGTCCGCCAGCTCCAGGACGTCATGGTCAGCCGGGCCCAGGACGAGGTGTTCCAACCGCTGAACAGCCACTTCGATCAGCAGCTGGACCAGGTGTTCTTCCGCGAGCACAAGAAGCTCAGCGGCGATCAGCGCAAGCTCATCGCACTGTACATCGGCACCCTGGTCCGGCGGATCAATCTCCTCACAGCCTATCTGGACGGCGCCGATCTTGAGGCCCTGCAGCAGATGCCGGCCCCGTTCGACGCTTCCGGCCTGTTCTTCGACACCGACGTGGACCCGGCGACCATGCAGCACGTCAACGGCCTCTATCGGCAGGCCCTGCTCTGGACCCGGGACGACGACACCGTCAAGGCCGAGCTGCTGCGTCTTCGCAAGGAGCTGGAAAAGCTCATGAAGACCACCGATGCCAACCTGTCCTGGCTGATCCCGTGGGCCAACGAGTACGTGGCCAAGTCCCGGATCACCCTGAAGGACTTCTGGACGGGCTCCGGCAGCTACGACCCGTCGGTGGAGGTGCCGGCCGCCTACACCCTGGACGGGAAACAGGCCATCGACTCCTTCCTCGATCAGCTGCAGCAGACCGATCCCCACTCCAAGACCTTCCAGGAACTGCGGGCGGCGTTCAACGACAAGTACCGCGAGGGTTACCTCAAGGCCTGGGAGGCCTTCGCCGAAAATTTTACGGAGGGGTCGGAAGGGCTTCGCGGTCAGCTTGAGTGGCAGACCGCCGTCGACGTCCTTGCGACCCCGCGCAACCCCTACTTCGATCTGCTGGACGTCATGAACAGCCAGCTGGAGCCCTTCCACGACGACGCCGCGCCGGAATGGGCCCAGATGGTCTTCTACTACCAGGAGATGGTCACCTATTCCCCCGACGACAACGTCGACAACAGCAAGCGCAACAAGGTCTTTGCCAAGCTGGGCCTGAAAGCGGTCAAGGGCTTCGGCGCCGTCGGCAAACTGATTGCCAAGCAGGGCAAGTCGACCATGAAGACCCAGAAGAAGCTCAAGAAGGCCGGGGTCGGCGGCGGCGAAAAAGGCCCCAGCGAGCGTGAACTGGTCCTGCAGGACGCAGGCAAGACCCTGGGCGATTACCGCAAGGCCTTGCTGGACGTCTCCTTTCACTCGGGCGCCCGTTCCGTGTCCTACCAGGCCATGCAGAATCTGTTCACTCACCCGGACACGCCGGGCAGCGGCGACGGCCCACTGGCCCGTGCCTATGATTCAGTCCAGCGCCTGGAGGCGCTGATCGGCAAGCCCACCGTCTACAACAAGGCGTTCTGGCAGGTGTTCAACGGGCCGCTGCGTCTGACCAAGGACTACATGCTGGAGGAGGCCGCCTGCCAACTGCAGACCGATTGGGATCAGAAGTTCCTGACGGCGATCCAGGGCGTGCCGGAGTACAAGCTCAACGACCTGATGTTCGGCGACAGCGGGGAGTTGTGGAAATTCATCGACGACAACGCCAAGTCGTTCCTGCGCGTGCGGGCCAGCGCCGGCTATTCACCCGCCATTGCCCGGGGTTCCCATCTGCCGTTGACCCAGCAGTTCCTGGTGTTCGCCTCCCGGGCCCACGATGCCTACCAGGCGAAGCAGGACAGCTACACGGTCTACGTGCGCGCGCTCCCCACCGGCAGCAACCCGGACGCGCGCTACCAACCCAGCAAGACCACCGTGGAACTGACCTGCGCCGATGGCGTGCAGTCCCTGACCAACTTCAACTTTCCGGTCACCAACGCCTTCAAGTGGGTCAACAGCTGCGCCAACACAGTGTTGTCCATCGAGGTGGGCCGGGTGACGCTGCAAAAGACCTTCTCCGGTCCTCTGGGCTTCCCTCATTTCGTGAGCACCTTCGCCGGCGGCCGCCAGCGCTACAAGCCGGAGGAGTTTCCGGAGCAGGAGCGCTATTTGCGGGATTACGGCATCAAGTACATCGACGTTTCTTTCGACTTCCGGGGCGCGCAGCCGCTGATCAGCGCGCTGAACAAGGTCACCACCAAGCCGCCCCGGGATATCGCCGAATGCTGGAATGGGGTCTAGCCCGGGTACTTCACCCGGGCGGCGAACGACTATGAGGAACGCACAGATGCGGCAGACGCTTCACAACGAATCGAGCGGTCCGGCGGCGTGTCCGCTTCGCGCCGCTGAAGCCGGCCCGTCGAATGTTCCGTGCCCGTGCGGGCCTGTGCCGGCGGACCTCCGGGGTTAGCAGCCATGGCCGAACCGACAACCAATAGCCCTTGGGACCCCTTGCCGTTCGAACACGACGGCGAGAATGGGACTGTCGAGATCCCGCTGAAACTGCTGGTGATGGCGCCGCTGGGCGATCGCCTCATGGATGCGCCCATGCGCATTACCGGCGAATCCTTCGACGAGGTCATGACCGAATACGGCGTGACCCTGGATTCGGCGGTGGACAACCACCTGCTAAGCGCTCCCGAGGGCGGCATTGCCGTGTCCCTGCGATTCTCCGCCCTGGCCGACTTCGGTCCCGACGCACTGCTGCGGACAATCCCAGAGCTGCGGGAGGCCACCGCCCTGGTCGAAACCCTGCGGAGCCTGGCTGCGACGGAACAGTCCGACTGGGCCCAGCTGCCGGAAGGCCAGGCGGCCCTGATGGCCGACCTGCACCCGCCCGAGGCGCCCAATCCCGACTGGCTGCGCGCCGCGATTGCGGAACTCACCGAGCGGCTCGGCAACCAGCTCGATTCGATCCTGCACGATCCGGAATTCCAGCGCCTGGAGTCCGCCTGGCGCAGCCTCGCGTACCTGGCGGCCTGCGCCGACGACCGGGCCGACTGCGTGGTGGACTTCGTCGCCATGGACAAGGAAGCCTTGCGTGAGGACTTCGCCGGCGCCGCCTCCATCGACGAAACCCTCCTGTTCAACACGTTGTACGTGCAGGAGTTTGGTCAGTTCGGTGGCGAACCCTACGCCGCCGTGGTCACGGATTTCATCTTCGAGCCCACCACCGCCGATGTGGCGCTGATGCGCCAGATCACACGGGTGGCCGGCACGGCGCACGCGCCGTTCCTGGCGGCGGCCGGCGCCGAATTCTTCGGCGTGAAGAACATCGACGACCTACCCGGCAGCGGCCGGCTGGCCGATGTTCTCGCCGGGCCGCGTTTCGCCAAGTGGCGGGGCTTTATCGACGAGGAACAGGCCCGTTACATCGCGCTGGCCGCACCGCGCTTTCTGCTGCGCCAACCCTATGACTACCGGCGCGGCGACGTAACCGGCCTGAATTACCGGGAAGACGTGACGCTGCGCACCTCGGACTGCCTCTGGGGCAGCGCCGCCTTCCCTTTCGCCGGCTGCCTGATTCGCAGTTTCCAACGCTATCGTGCCTGTGTGGACATCGTTGGCCCCGAGGGCGGGCGCGCCCCGGCGCTGACGCGCCAGCAACTGACCCCGGGTTCCGAGGACATCTTCCCGGTGGAAGTCATGCTGTCCGAGCGCAAGGAGGCGGATCTGGCCAAGCACGGTTTCATTCCGCTCGTTGCGGACCGCGCGGAGGGCGAGATGGGGTTCTATTCCGCCAACTCCGTGCACTGGGGCGCCTTGGCGGACGCCCGCAGCGTCGAGGAGATCGGCGCTCATCTGGGCGCGCAACTGCCTTATCTGTTCCTGGTCTCCCGGATTGCTCACTACCTCAAGGTGGTTCAGCGCGACAACATCGGCACCACCAAGAGCCGTGCCGAACTGGAAGCCGAACTCAACGCCTATCTGCGCACCTACGTCTCCGATGTGGAGAACCCGGCGCCGGGCGTGCGCGCCCGCAGGCCGTTGCGGCGCGCCCAGCTCACGGTGCTCGATCCCCAGCCGGGAGACGCCTGGTACCAGATGCGCCTGGAAGTGGTTCCGCACATGAAATACCTGGGCAGCGAATTCGCGCTGGCCGTCGAAGGCCGATTGGGCCAGGGCTAGCGCGGATGATCCGCCGGGGATAAGGACGAGGACACAACGCCATGCCATCCATGGGTTACGTAAACATTACCGGAACGCAGCAGGGCCCGATCGAGGGCTCCGCCGTCCATGACGACGAAGAGGGCCTGATCCAGGTCTATTCATTCGATCACGTGGTCGAGCTGCCCCGTCGTGGTGGCACGGGGATCGCCGCCGGCCGGCCCATCCACGGTGAAATCGAAGTCGGGAAGTTCGTGGACAAGAGCACGCCGAAGCTCTACCAGGCGCTGAACAACGGCGAGGCGCTGAGCGAAGTGGTGTTCAACTGGTATCACTACACCGACGCCGGGATCGAGGAACGCTATTACAGCATCAGCCTGGAGAACGCGCTGATCACGCGCATCCAGCCCTGGATGCCGAACTTCCTCGATCCCCAGTACGACCGTTACAAGTTCATGGAGCGGCTGCGGCTGACTTACGAAAAGATCCTCTGGAGCTGGGGCCCCTCGGGCGATATCCAGTTCGAGGCCAGTTGGGCGCCGCCGGGCAAGGAAGGCTAGGGCCTTCGACCGTCCCGGCAACGCGCAGCGTTGGATCTGAAAGGCGCCTGAACCAGGCGCGGGGAGAGAAGTTCAGTGATTGCAAATGAACGACAAGCAACGCCGCATGGGCGCCTTTCAGGCCCAGCCCGAAGGGCCGCTCCTCTTTTTGCGCAACGCGGTGTTGGCGCTCGCTTATGGAGGGGGGCTACACGGCGCGCGTGCCGCCTGGCCATGCAGAAAAAGAGAACCGGCGCGGTGCGCTGCCGGGACGGTCAAAGGCCCTAGCCATGGCCGAGCAACGCCTTCTGGAACGCTTGTCGGCCCGTGAGCAGGAGCTGAGGTTGCAGCCTCGCCCGGAGCAGCGCCTGGCGCGCTCCGTGGAAGAGCACCTGCAGCGCGTTCTGAACACCCGGCGGGGCAACGTCCCGGCCGACCTGGAATTCGGCATGCCGGATCTCAGCCATGTGGCCGCCGGCGGCGGCGACCCGGACATCGGCGGCGTGGAGCGGTTGGTGATCGATCTGATCGCGCGCTATGAACCGCGCCTGACCGGCGCCCGAGTGAGCTGCCGGCCCGCCGCCAAGGGCCGCTTGGGGCTCGAAGTGGAAATCGCCGGCACGGTGGCCGTGGCCGGCGGCGAGAGCCGGGTGCGGGTCGAAGGCCGCATGGGGCCCGACGGCTGGTTCGAGTTCAACGATAACTGACGGCGTCCGGAGCCTGTCGGAATCTCGGAGCCGATTCATTCCGAGTCCGACAAGGCCCTGGACCAAGCCGGAGAGGCAACTTTCAGTGTTTACCGATTACTACAAGAACGAAATGCGCGCCCTGCGAGAGCTCGCCGGCGAGTTCGCCCAGGCGAACCCCTCGCTGGCGGGCCTGCTCCAGGGGCCATCCGCCGATCCGGACGTGGAGCGCATTCTGGAAGGCGTGGCTTATCTTTCCGCCGATATCCGCCGCAAGCTCGACGACGAGTTCCCGGAGATCCTGCATCCCCTGGTGCAGGCGGTGTGCCCGCAATACCTGCGCCCGGTTCCCAGCGCCACCATCGTGGCTTTCACCCCTAAGGTGAACCTCAAGCAGACCCTGGCGGTCGCTGCCGGGACGCATATGGATTCCGTGCCCGTGGGCAACGCGCCCTGCCGCTTCCGGACCTGTCTCGACGTGGACGTGGCCCCCATCGAACTGGCCGCCGTGGAGCGCCCGGATCTGGCCGCTGACGCGGTGCAGGGGGACGGCATCCAGATCCGGCTGCGTATTCGCACGCTGGGCGTGGGCCTGTCCAGCATCCGCCTGCCCCGGCTGCGCCTGTTTCTGGCCGGCGACCTGGGCGAGTCCGCAGACCTCTACGCGCTGCTCAACAGCCACCTGGAAGACATCCGGTTGGAGGCGGCGGGCGCCCCCGGCCGGGTCCTGCCGGCATCGGCCCTGAAGCCGGCCGGTTTCGATCCCGAGGAGAGCCTGCTTCCGAGAAACGTCACCAGCCTGCCGGCCTTCGGCGTGCTGCAGGACTATTTCCTGTTCCCGGAAAAATACCTGTTCCTGGACGTGGACCTGTCCGACTGGACGGACCGCGGCGACGGCAGCGAGTTCACCCTGACCTTCCAGTGCCGGGTGCCGTCGTTCCAACTGCCCCAGCTCAGCCCGGAGCGATTCGTGCTGCACGCCACCCCGGCGGTGAATCTGTTCAGTCACGAGGCCGAGCCGGTGGTCATCGATCACCGCGAGGCGGAGCTGCTGGTGCAACCGAGCCGCGGGCCCGGCGGCGAGACTCCCCAGGTCTTCACCGTGGATCGGGTCGAGGGTATCGCCCGGGGCAGCTCGGCGCGGCGCAGTTACCGCCCGTTTTCCGCGTTTCTGGCCGAAAAGCGGGATGCGCCCGTCTATCAGACGGCCTTTCGCCGCAGCCGCACCGGCGACGGCCTGGAGACAGTGCTGTCCATCGCCTTTCCGCCATCCACAGATTTGGTGGAGCGGGAAATCCTCAAGCTGGATCTGACCTGCTCCGACGGCGTGCGGCCGGAGTCTCTGCTGGCGGGCGATATCCGGGTGCCTACCCGGGACACCCCGGAGCTGGTCACCTTCCGAAACCTCACCGCGCCCACGCCGTCGCGACTGCCGCCGGTGGGGGAGGATGCGCTTTGGCACCTGGTTGCCCACTTGGCCCTGAATTATCTGCCGGTGGCCGACATGACCAATCTCAAGACCCTGCTGCACCACTACGTGCCCGCCGGCGGGCGCGAGCGCAGCCGGGAGATGGCCAACGCCAAACGCATCGAGGGAATCACCGGGCTCTACGTGACCCCCGACGAATGCCTGTTCGGGACATCGTTCATCCGGGGCCAGGCCCTGCGCGTGGGCGTGCGGGCCGATCATTTCTCCGGCACCGGCGACCGCTACCTGTTCGGGGCTGTCCTGAACCGGTTTTTCGCCAGTTGTGCCGCGTTGAATACATACACCGCGCTGACCCTTGAGGACAGCGCCAGTGGAGAGACCATGCAATGGCCGCCGCAACTCGGGACGCAACCGCTGATCTGACCGAAGCCGCCCTGCAGGGCGCGGCCGGCTTCGAGTTCGGCCAGCTGGTCCGTCTGCTGCGCCGGCAGGCGCGCCGCGACGGGCTGGACCCGGACAACGCGCTGCGTTTCCGCCCGGCGCTGGGCCTGGATCTGCCCCGGGCCCGCGTGGTCGAGGCGAAACGCAGCGAGGATGGGCGGCGGTACGATATCGCCACCACCTTCCTTGGGCTCTACGGCGTGGCGTCGCCGCTGCCCGCGTTCTATACGGAGGATCTGATCGACGCCGCCCAGGACGACCGCACCGGCGCCCAGGCGTTTCTCGATCTGATCCACCAGCACCTGTACGGGCTTTACTGCCGTGCCATGGAGAAATACCGGCCGCTGCAGTTGAGCGTGGAGGACGGCAAGGAGTTATTCCGGGATCTGCTCTGTGCGCTGGTGGGCCTGCGCGACGAGACGCTCCGCGCGGCGTTGCCCCAGGGCGATTCGCTGCTCCGCTACATCGGCCTGCTGGGTGTGCGCATGCGTTCGGCGGAGGGCCTCGGGACCTTGCTGCAGGCCGCGTTCGCCGTGCCGGTGGAGGTGGGGCAGTGCGTCCAGCGTGAAGTCCGCATCCCTCAGCGCTCGCGCCTGCGGCTGGGTGAACAGGCCAATCTACTGGGGGGCAATGCCCTGCTGGGCCATTTCGTGGACGATGCCACCGGCAAGATCCGCATAACGCTGGGGCCCATAGACGGCGAGCGCTTCAATGGCCTGATCAACGACGCCGAGCAATGGCGGTTGTTGGTGGCGCTGATCAGGTTCTATGTGCGTGGCCCGCTGGAATGTGAACTGGTGGTCCGGCTGGAGCCGGGCAGCCTGTCTCCCGCCCGGTTGGGCGAGCGGGACGGCAACCAGCTGGGCAGCAATAGCTGGTTGCACGGGGGTGATGTTTCCGAGGAGTTGCAGGCCCGGTTCCATCTGGGCTGAGCAGGGTATTGGAGACGAACGGGGATGACGGTAAGCTGGGATTGGAATAACAACGAAAACGATGTGCCGCGCCCCGGCGCGGCCGACAACAATTCACCGTGGGCCCCAACCCCATCCCACGGCAAGCATCGTTACCGTCCATGCCGGCACGCAGGATGCTCCGGCCCGAATCTCGCAGCAAGGAACTCCGGCGAGTCGGCCTTCGGGCCGGATCGTGGTGATGTGTGCCCAAACCGCATTGGCGGAGTGGGACGCAGCCGACAGCCCGCGTCGCGGAGCCCATGGCATGATGGCCGGGGCGGTTCGCGACACGGTCAAGGAACGGTCATGGGCCGGCGATATGCTGCCGGCGCGCGGCTGGAACAATAACAAGCGAACGAATAATAAAGGGCGGGCGGCATATGTTGCAGGTCTTCTACTCCCTCCGACGGTGGGCGGGCTGGATTGCGATTGCGGCGGTTGCGGTGGCATTGGCCTATTGGGGCTTTGTCTACAGCAGCAAGCCGAAGATCATCCGAATCGCCACGGCTTCCCAGGGCGGTTACTACTACGCCTTCGGCACGCTGCTCAAGAAGTACATCGAAAAGCAGACGCCGTATTCGGTCCAGGTGCTGGTTACCCGTGGCTCCGTGGATAACCGCGCCAAGCTGCTGGCCGGCCAGGCGGACCTGGCCATCCTCCAGACCTCGGCCGTGTCGCTGCATAATCTCGCCGGCGTAGCGCCGCTGTGGGACGACTACGTCCAGATCGTGGTGCGCAAGAATTCGGACATCAAATCCATCAAGGATCTGCCGGGCCACAACATCGCCATCGGCAAGATGGGGTCGGGCTATCGCGCCAACGCCATGAACGTGCTCGACTACTACGGGATCGACCCGAAGAAGCTCGGCCACAACACCGACTACTTCCTGAAGATGATGGAGGACGACACCCTGGACGGGGCGATCGTCACCACCGGACTGGTCAACCCGGACCTGCGCAAGCTGGTGGCCTCCGGCCGCGTGCGGTTCCTGCCCATTCCCGGGACCCAGGGCTTCACCTTCAATCACACCTACTATCGGCAAAACTCCATTCCCGAAGGCGTCTACCCCAGCAGCGGCGCGCCGCTGCCGGCGAAGCCCACCGGCACGGTGACCACCGACGCCATTCTCGCGGCCCGCACCGATGCATCCTCCGATATGATTCAGGCGATCCTGCCGGTGCTGTATTCCATCGATCTGCGGGCCGAAGCCCCGTCGCTGGTACAGCGCAATCCCATGAAGGATCCCATCTGGCGGCTGCTGCCCATCCACCCGGCGACGAAGAGCTACTTCAACCCCTACGCCGGGCTGGGCGTATTCGCCCAGTTGCTGGGTGAGCTGGCCAAGTTCAAGGAAGTCCTGATTCTGCTGATCATCGGCGCTTTCTTCGTGCGCTATCAGTGGAAGCAGTCCCGCCGCGCCCGTGGCGAGCAGCGCACCAAGGCACTGAGCCGGCAGCTGGAGAAGCTGTTCGAGGATCTGGTGGGCATCGAGCAGGCGCAGAAGGAGGCCAAGGATATCCGGTTGCTCCAGGAGCACCTGACCCAGGCCGGTTACATCAAGAGCAAGGCTCTGAAGATCACGCTGGGTACGCCCATCGAGAACACCAGCCTGTTCGTGGCCTTCCTGCAGCAGGCCAGTTCCCTGATTCGCGAAATCGAATGGCGGCTTTCGCTGGCCGCCACCACCAGCGCGGCGCCGCGTTCGGTGGACACCGGCAAGAACGATCGGCGCGCCGCCGGCTGATTCGGCCCGCGAAGCGTCTTGGACCAGGAGCACACATGAGCGCGAACGTATCCACACTCGGCACAAGCGCCGCCCACCCGATTACCGAGCCCAAGCGGGGCTTTGGGCTGGTCGACAAGCTGGGCGCGACCATCTGCTTTATCATCATCTTCGCGGTGGCCCTGGGCGGGCTGCTGAATTACTTCAACTTCGGCAAGACGTACGGCCAGATCGTGCAGTCGCGGTTCACCGTCCTGGTCAAGGATCTGGTGCACACCGTGGACTACGGTCTGGGTCTGGGCCTGAGCCTCAAGGCCATGAACAACATCCCGCACCTGCTGGAGCAGGCCAAGGCCGCCGACAAGCAGATCAATTTCATCGAGGTGTTCGACAATACCGGTCGCGTGCTCTACAGCACGCAGCAGAACGCCATCGGCGCCGCCGTGCCGCCTGACTGGCTCAAAGCCTCGGACGGCACCGCCGCGGATGCGACCTGGTCCCTGGATACGGACGACTCCTCCCTGGTGGGGCATCAACTGTTCAACGACTTCAACCAGCGTGAGGGTGTGCTGGTTCTGGGCTATTCGCGGGCTCCCGTCGCCAAGGCCACGCGAGACGTGCTTTACACCCTGCTGACCAACGCCACGATCACGGTGGGCGCCTTCGCGGTGCTGGCCGTGTTGTGCGCGTTTCTCATCACCCGCGGCCTGATGCGTAGCATCCGCAGAATGCGTGCCTCCCTGGAGCGCACCCTGGCCGGCGGCGAACCCACCATGAGCGAGGCGGATGCCCGTGACACCTTGGAGCTGGAGTTCTGCCAGTTCCAGGAGACGGTGCAAACCGCGCTGCAGGAAGCAGATGCCCATGTGGCCGAAAGCGAATCCCCGCGCAAGGACGGCTCAACCGACACCAACGCCGAATAGCCGAGGATGAAACGCCCCATGAAAGAAGGTTCCAGCGTACAGACCCGTTTGATGATCGCGGCGATGATCCTGCTCATCGGCGCAACAGTGGTGGGCTCGTATCTCGCCCTGGGTTCATTCGAGCGGGAGTTCAAACCCGCCATGGAGAAAAAAGCCTCCGCGGTGGGCAGCTCCGTCAACAAGCTCATGACCAAAATGGTCGATTACGGCGTGCCGCTTTCCAAGCTGCGCGGCATGGATGCCATTTTCGACTCGGTCACCAAGGAAAACCCGGACATCGCCTATCTGGCCTTGAAGGACGAATCCGGCAAGGTGTTGTTCGACCACTGGGGCGCTTCCGTTGAGAACGCGAGGAAATCCACCAAGGCCGGGCTGTACCTGAGCACCCAGAAGGTTCGCGGGCCCGGCGGGGCGGCCGAGGGCAGCATCGTGGTGGGCGCCGACAAGGAATACATGCAGCACCAGATGGACGAGATCATCACGGATATCGTCACCGTGCTGGTGGTGTCCGGCCTGATGGCCGCGGAACTCCTGCTGTTCCTCAACACCTTCATGGTGAGTGCGCCCCTGGAAGGTATTCGCAAGACCATGCGCCGCGTGCGCAACGGCGATTTTTCGGCCGTGATCGAGAATCAGAGCGGCGACCAGGTGGGCCGATTCGGCGCCCTGATCAATCGGGCAATCATGCGGGTGGACGAAATCTACCACCACCATAAGCCATCGGGCTGGGCCGAGAAGTTCAGCTTTGCCGAGAGAGGCACCTTGGCGGGCCAGTTCTCCGAAAAACTGCTGTACATCCGGCCGCCGCTGTTTCTGCTGATTTTCTCCGAATCCATGTCGCTTTCCTTTTTCCCGATTTACGTGGAAAGCCTTTACACGCCCATCGCGGACCTGCCCAAGAGCGTGGTGATCGGCCTGCCGATCTCGTTGTTCATGCTGATCTGGGCGTTGTCGCTGCCCTTCGCCGGGCAGTGGTCCGATCGTGCCGGCCGGCGCCGCAGCTTCCTGGTCGGCGCACTGATCACCGCCGTGGGCCTGGTGCTCACGGGCCTGGCCAACGACATGCTCCAGCTCCTGATCTACCGGTCCCTGACGGCCGTGGGCTATGGCATCGTGTTCATCTCGGCCCAGGGCTACGTCACCGATCACACCACGGCCAAGAATCGCACCAAGGGCATGGCACTGTTCCTGTCCGGATTCTTCTCTGGATCTCTCTGCGGGGCGGCCATCGGCGGCATTCTCGCCGACCGTATCGGCTACCATGCCACCTTCTTCCTGTCGGCGTTCCTGTCCGTGGCCTCGGCCCTGTTCGTCTACCGCTTCCTGGTGGAGCGCCGGCGCGATCCGGACGCCGTACCGCGCAAGCTCAGCTTCGCCGACTTCAAGTCGCTGCTGGGGGACAAGTACTTCCTGACCATTACCTTCCTCTCCGCCATTCCGGCGAAGATGGCCCTGACCGGCTTCCTCTACTACGCCGGGCCGCTCTACCTGGGCCATCTGGGGGCCAGTCAGTCTTCCGCCGGCCGCATCCTCATGGCCTACGGCCTAGCCATCATCCTGGTTTCGCCGGTGAGTGCGTGGATCGCCGACAAGATGGGCAGGCGGCAGTTGTTCATAACCGTGGGCGGCCTGATGGCGGGCGGCTCGCTGCTGGTGGTTCACTTCGTGGACAACATCTGGGGCATGCTCGGCGGCGTTGCCATGCTGGGCGTGGCCCACGCCATCGGCGTATCACCGCAGCTCTCGCTGGTCACTCAGTTCCAGCAGCGTTCCGGATCGACCACCGCCCTGGGCACCACCATCGGCATATTCCGCCTTACCGAACGTATCGGGAATATCGCCGGCCCCATCATCGCCGGGGCCCTGATTACGGTGTTCGGCTACTCCGGAGCGTTTCTCGGGATGGGCATCGGCGCCGTGGTCTGCGTAATCCTCTTCACCATTCTCATGTGGCTGTTCAACTGGCTGGACGGGCGCCAGGACCGGGCGGGAGTGGCAACGGCATGAAATCCATGAACTATTTCGCACGCATTCTTTGCACGATGCTGGTCGCCATGACGGCGGTGCTGGCCGCCGCGCCCGCCGACGCCGGGCAGGCCAAGCCGTTCCGCATCTACTTGGTGCTCTGGCGCGGCGTGACCGACGCCGAGCGGGGCTTCATGAGCTATTTCGAGGAGAACCACATCCCCGCCGAGTTCGTGGTTCGGGATGCCGGCAAGGACAAGACCAAGCTGGCGGGGTTCATCGACGAGATCAAGCGCGTGAAACCCGACCTGGTTTACACCTTCGGAACCACCGTCACCACGGTGGTGGCCGGCAAGGCCGGCGCGGTGGACCCGGCCAAGAATGTCACCAATGTGCCCATCGTCTTCAACATCGTCGCCGATCCGCTGGGCGCCGGTCTGACCAAAACCCTGAGCGGCACCGGGCGGAATCTCACGGGCACCTCTCATTCGGTTCCCCTCCCCACACAGATCAAGGCGATGGAGACCCTGGACAAATTCAAGACCGTGGGCGCCATCTACAACCCGCTGGAGACCAACTCCGCGCTCGCCATCAAGCAGCTGGGGCCCATGTTGGAGAAGGACGGGATCGATTTCGTCCCCGTGCCGGTGCCGGTGAAAGACGGCATGGCTCAGTTGGACGGCGTGCCCCAGGCCGTGGACAAGCTCGCCAAGGCGGGGGCGCAGATTGTCTATCTGCCCTCGGACTCGTTCCTGATTTCCAACGCCCAGACGGTGGTGCAGGCCATCCATGACCATGGCATTCCCACTTTCTCGGCCACGGAAACCCCCATCCGCAAGGCCGGCGCCCTGATCGGCATCGTCAGCAACTACTTCACCGTGGGCAAGTTTGCCGGCTACAAGGCGCGGCAGATCCTGGTCGACGGCAAGAAGGCGGGGTCCATCCCCATCGAAACCCTGGCCAAGTACACCTTCCTGGTGGATCTGGACACCATGAAGAAGCTCGACTACTACCCGCCGGTGCCGGTGCTGCAGTTCGCGGCCGTGGTGGGCGGCGACGAGCAGGCGGCCCGCTGATGGAAACCGCGCCGGAGAGCTACTTCAACGCCGAAGACGCCGCCGAAGGGGCTCTGCCGGCCTGGTTCATCCCAAGGATGATGGACAACAGCACCGGCGGTTACTGCCTGATGCTGTCCACGGGCCTGGTCATGGCGGTGCAGCGCATCGACCGCCTGCACCGGGCTTCCGACGGCGGATTGTGGTTGGACGTGGAGTTGGCCGAGCGGCCCGAGTATGCCTCGGGGCGCAAGGCCGGCATCTTCTATGCCCAGTCCTACGGGCAGGCGGCCACGGTCAACGCCGCCCATGTGGTCACCGCCTTCGAGTTCAATCCGGGCCAGGAGCCCTCCGACTGGGATGGCACCTGGCTGCACACAGGCGGCAAGGTAAACCTCTGACCCGGGCCAGGAAAGTCAGTGACTACGGGTAGGTCGGGTTAGCGCGCCAGCGCGTAACCCGACAAGGCAATCCGATCGAGCCTGTTTGTTGGGTTTCACCTACAGAGCGTAGCGAAACCCATGGCTCTCGTCCCTCCTCCACGGTTGATCGATCCAAGCCGCGGCCCCACACCGGGAGCATGGCAAACGCCGCAACCGACGGAGGGGACTATGACAACCAAGGTACTGGTTCTCTACTACAGCACCTGGGGCCACGTGGAGCAGATGGCCCAGGCCGTGGCCAAGGGCGCGCGTGAGGTTGAGGGCGCGGAGGTGCACATCAAGCGCGTCCCCGAGTTGATGCCCGAGGACGTGGCCCGGCAAGCCGGCGCCAAGCTGGACCAGGAGGCGCCCGTTGCCAAGGTGGACGAATTGCCGGACTACGATGCCATCATCTTCGGCACCCCCACCCGCTACGGCAACATGGCCGCGCAGATGCGCAATTTCCTGGATCAGACCGGCAGCCTCTGGGCCGACGGCTCCTTGATCGGGAAGGTGGGTTCCGTTTTCGCCTCCACCGCCACCCAGCACGGCGGCCAGGAGACCACCATCACTTCGTTTCATACCACGCTGCTTCACCACGGCATGGTGATTGTCGGCGTGCCGTATTCCTGTTCCGATCTGCGGGAACTGGGCGAAGTGGCCGGCGGCACGCCTTACGGCGCCACCACCATGGCGGCCGGCGACGGAAGCCGCCAGCCCACGGAACTGGAGCTGGGCATTGCCAGCTTCCAGGGCCGTCACGTAACCGAGATCGCGGCGAAACTGAAAGGATGAGGTGAGGATGGGATTACTGGTTGACGGCCAATGGCGGGAGCAGTGGTACGACACCGATGCCCACGGCGGGCGCTTCGTCCGCCCCGACAGTGCCTTTCGGGACTGGGTGAGCGCCGACGGCGCCACGGGTTTCCCGGCCCAATCCGGCCGTTATCATCTGTATGTCTCGCTGGCCTGCCCCTGGGCCCATCGCACGCTGATCGCCCGCCATCTCAAGGGTCTGGAAGCGGTAATCCCCGTCTCCATCGTCCACCCCCACATGGGCGACCGGGGCTGGACGTTCGATCCCTACCCGGGCGCGACCGGCGACCGGGTCAACGGTTTTGCGTACCTGCATCAGCTGTACACGGCCGCCAGGCCCGACTACACGGGTCGTGTCACCGTTCCGGCGCTGTGGGACACCGAGCGCCGCACCATCGTCAACAACGAGTCCTCGGAACTGCTCCGGATGCTGAACTCCGCGTTCGACGCCTACGCCGATTCGGATCTCGATCTCTACCCGGCGGATCTTCGCGAGGAGATCGATCAGGTGAACGAGCTGGTCTACGACCGAATCAACAACGGCGTGTACAAGACCGGCTTCGCCACCAGCCAGGAGGCCTACGAAGAGGCCGTGGGCCGCCTTTTCGACGCTCTGGATCAGATGGAGGAGCGGCTGGGGAACCAGTCCTACCTGGTGGGCAACCGTTTCACAGAGGCGGACGTGCGCCTGTTCACCACGCTGATTCGGTTCGATCCGGTCTACGTGGGTCACTTCAAGTGCAACCTGAGGCGCCTCAGGGACTACCCGCGCCTATGGGACTACACCCGCCGGATCTATCACCGCCCCGGCGTGCGCGAGACCGTGGATTTTGACCACATCAAACGGCACTACTACACCAGTCATCCTGGGATCAATCCGACCGGGATTATCCCGGTAGGGCCGGAGTTGGATTTTTAGGTCAATGGGCGGGGTCTTCGCGAGGGCATGCTTCGTGTAGGAGCGGCGCTCACCGCCGCGAACGCTCATCCGCCGAACAGCACCGGATCCCGCTCCAATTCGTCCAATAATCCAGCCGGATCGGGGCAGCGGTTGATCATCAGATTCTTGAAGTGAACGTAGCCGTCCAGATCGGTGGCCAGCAGGCGTACCGCAATGCCGTCGCCGCGCACGTCGATCACCTCCACTGTCAGGTCCAGGTGGCATTCCGAGACTTCCGGGTCCAGGAACAGATGCAGGTCGCAACAGCACCCGCATTTCAAGGTGACCTCCCCGGCCGGGCGCAGCAGCGCGCCGCCGAAGCTCAGGTCGTTGGTCTCCATTGCGTAGTGGTGCCCCTGCCGGTCGTCCAGTTCGCCCGGAAGATGAATGGGCAGTCGCTGATGTCGGCGTCGTTCCACCCTGGTTTCCCCGCGTGCATGGCCTGATTCCAACGTAGCGCGGAGGTGCGTCCCGGACCGTGAACCAATTCACTCTCGCCGCCTTGTCCGACGTCCGGCAATCGGCGGCCCGGCGATTGATCCCGCCGTCGCCTTGTGCTCCCATGTCGGCAAGCCCCCGACACGCCGAGACCATGCCCGAACTCCATCTCATCGATGCCAGCGTCTACATCTTCCGGGCGTGGTTTTCCGTGGACGAATCCGTGCGGGACAGCGCCGGCGGCCCCGCCAACGCCGTGCTGGGTTTCGGCAATTTCCTTTGCGACTTCCTGGAGCAGGCCCGGCCCACCCACGTGGCCGTGGCCTTCGACGAAAGCCTGACCACCTGCTTCCGCAACGAAATCTATCCCGCCTACAAGGCCAACCGGCCCGAAGCCCCCGAAGAGCTGAAACAGCAGATGCGTACCTGCCGGACCTTGGTGGAGGCCCTGGGGCTTCCCGCCCTGGTCAGCGACCGCTTCGAGGCCGACGACCTGATCGGCACCGCCGCCCAGCGTTTTCGCGGCCACGGCTTCAACATGCGCTACATCACCGCCGACAAGGACCTGGCCCAATTGCTGGAGCCCGGCGACCGGCTCTGGGACGCCGGTGGCCGGCGCATGATCGACGTCGACAACTGCCTGGATGTCATGGGCGTGCGCGCCGATCAGATCGCGGATTTCCTCGCCATCGCCGGCGACAGCGTGGACAACATCCCGGGCGTGCCGGGCATCGGCCCCAAGGGCGCGTCCACCTTGTTGGCGCACCTGGATACCCTGGAAGGCGTGTACGCCGGCTTGGAAACCGTCTCCGGCCTCCCGCTGCGCGGCGCCAAACGCGTTCAGCGCCTGCTCGAAGAACACCGGGAGCTGGCCTTCGTCTCGCGCCAGCTGACCGGCATCCACCGGGAGGTGCCGCTTGTCTGCGAGCCGGAGGACCTCCTGTGGCAGGGCCCCGACGCCGAACCGGCTTGGCCGAACTCCCCCTGCCGGGGATAACACGTCGCCGCGCCCTGCGGCTGGCCGGCACCAGCGCCGCATGACCCCCGCCATCGAACGGGCGCCTGGGCTCCGCACTGGGTCGTCCATTCCAATGCCGCCGTGCCGAGCCGGTGGCCGGCGGCAGCATCAACCGCGCCTACCGCCTGGAGGGGAGATTCCGGGGAACGCTACTTCCTCAAGGTCAACGCCGCCGACGGCCTGGACATGTTCGAGGCCGAATACGAAGGGCTGCGCGAGCTGGCGGCGCCCAAAGCCATCCGCGTCCCGGCGCCAATCACCTCGGGCGTCGACGGCAACCAGTCCTACCTGATCCTGGAATACCTGGGACTGGGCCCGCCGCGACGCGGTTCCGAAGAGCGCCTGGGTGAGCAACTGGCCGCGCTGCATCAGACCACCGCCCAGCAATACGGCTGGTTCCGGGATAACACCATCGGCAGCACCCCACAGCCCAATCCCCGGGAAAGCAACTGGCCCGCCTTCTTCGCCCGTCACCGCCTGGGCTTCCAACTGGACCTGGCCGAACGAAGCGGCCTGGACCGCCGCACCCTGGATGCCGGGCGCGATCTGGCCCAAAGACTTCCGGCCCTGTTCACGGACTACCGTCCCGTGCCCTCCTTGCTGCATGGTGACCTCTGGGGCGGCAACGTCGGCTACGACGCCGAAGGCGCCCCCGTCCTGTTCGACCCGGCCGTCTATTACGGCGACCGCGAAACCGACATCGCCATGACCGAACTCTTCGGCGGCTTCGGCCCCGCCTTCTACGACGCCTACCGCGCCGCCTGGCCCCTGGATGCCGGCTACGCCGCCCGCCGGGATCTCTATCGCCTGTATCACGTGCTGAACCACTACAACCTGTTCGGAGGCGGCTACGGCGCGCAAGCGGGGCGGTTGATCCGGTCCGTGTTGGCGGAGTTGGCCTGAGCCTTGGTGCACGAAGTCTCATCCGGGAGGCGCACAAACCGGCCGTAGCCTGGATGCAACGCAGAACGTAGGGCGCAATAACCGTAGGGCATTGCGCCGTAAGAATCCGCGACTACTCCTGCGTGACAATATCGACCGAAATCTCCACCGCCGGAATCGATCCCTGTTCTCAAGCCAGTGTCGGGTGTTCCTGTCTTCGGGCCAGCCAAGCCCGGGACCGTATTCCGTCGCGACCCCATCCCGATGGTCGGTAATCGTTCCCTGCAGGATGTAGACAATACCCGGCCTGCCTTTGTGATCGTGGATCGGGCCGAAGACCCCGCCGGGCTCGATGGTGACCATCCGCATTCGAAGCTGGCGCCCTGCCATGCCCTCGATCTCGGGTCCGAGGTCAACCGTTGAAAGCAATTTCACCGCAACACCTCTTGTCTCCGGTGCTACTTGTTCGCTGGCCACATCCGTTTCCTCTGCGAAAGGTTTTGGGGCCCGGCACCGCGTTACCGGGGAATACGGAATAGGTGCTCTCGAGCGAAACATCAATCCGGCGGGAGACAATGCGATATCGCCGTCGATGGTGGGCGCGCCGCCCATAACTCTTTGTCTTCGAATTCAGGTCATTTCCCAAGCGTGCCAACCCAGCAGCGCCGAAAGCGCGCCCCGCTTGTGCACGAAAGATGTGGCTGTCCTGGCCTTCTCCTGGATCATGCGGGCGGACCAGAGGATGGGCTAAGTTATTGTTCGGACGAGTGTAAAACGGTGAGTGCCCCGGTCCTTTGCTCCAGCGCTCTGTTAGGCATTTATTCTTCTCTTCAGTGGCTTAGCTTGCCTGACCAGCGATCTCGTCCCTTCCAGAACGGGCACTGTGGGCAGCTCTCGCCTTCTGGATAATCGATGCCCTCTTCGTGAGGGCAGCCGATGATGCGCTCGAGCATGACAATCGATTTCGCCTCATGCTCGCGGACGAAGCTCAGCACCTCTTCCAGCACAACGTGATCATTCCGGAGATCCTCCGCCGAATGCCACTTGCGAAGGGGCTCCGCGTCGGCTCCTTCATAGGCGAGGATTCCCACGACCAGCTTCGTGGCCTTCTTGTCCGTGGGACCGTAAAAGGCGACGGTGGCGACCGGGTGCCCTCTAAAACCCTTTTTCGCCCTCTTCGTCAGCGCTTTCTTCGCTCTGTCCTTCAGCACTGGATGGGTTTCCTCAGTGTCTCTTGGGGATGCCTAACGCGATTCTTAAGCGGCGCGTCGGCTAGGCGCGTCCGGTGGAGGGCCAGAGCCCCGGAACGTGTTTGAGCGCCTTGTTATATTTCATCATCTTCTATCATCCCCCCGACCGTATCGAAGATGACAGAATGAAGCTCAACATCAAACCATGCATCGAATAACTTCATGGTCAAGTTTTGAGGCCAAAGCCCTGGATCGGTGTACCAACCGACTAGCTCGCTCTCGAATAGCGGACGGAAGTTAGCTTTTATCCATTTCCGAAGCTGCTCTGGGGTATCGGCAGCCTCTTCGCTGATGAGGTACACAGTGCGCTCTCGATTAACATCCGCCGAAGTAAGCGTCCGCGCATCAGGCCGTGGATCAGCTTGGTTGATCCAACGAACCGCTGGATCTTTGTACCGTAGAATCAGAGCGGATCTATTGATCAATACCGAATTCCTCAAGAAATATAACGCCGAGCGAAGCGGCGGCCCGTCAGCGACGTCCGGCCTACGCGACTGGTTAAAGATGTTTAAGAATTCAGCATGTTAACCAAAGAATACCTTAACCCCAACGAGGATTAGCAACGCTATGCTTGTGTACGTCACCAAAATCTCCAAGCTGTCGGCGCCGCTACCTGCATCAAATTTCTGCTTTACCCTTTCTGCCAAGAAATGAGGCAGGCCAACGAACGACGCATCCATTCGCGCAAACCCTTTGGGGACATATATTATGCGCGCTATGACGTTACGCCATCTACTCGTAGCCAGCCCTTCCTGTCGATAAGGCCTTAGCTCAAGACTTTGGGGATCGCTGGTTATCATTTCTTGAAATGCTTGATCGAACCCAGCCACATAGAACGCAGAAATTCGCTTATTGATCAGTTGCCATCTTGTGTAATAGTGAATTAGGAACCAGAGCACCCCGTATACAAGGAAAGTAGCTAGCTCTGGGAGCTCGATGACTTTGGAAACCCACTCTGGCGGCCAAATACTCTTGGTTATTACAGCGCCAAACAAGCTGATCTGCACGAGAAAGCCCGCATTGGCCATATTCTCTTTGTGATTGTGGTAGGCAACCCAGAGCCCCAAGCGAACGCTGATGTAATCTTTGACACGATCGAACTGATCCATAACTCCCTTAGCCTAGTGTGTACTCTGGCCGAATCTTTAGCAGCGTATTGAACGGACATCGTCTGTATAACACTCACCCAACCTTAGCCCGCCGGCCTCTGTCCGACAAGAAAGGTGCTGCAAAAAGGCCCGTTCAATCAATAAGAAACGAGCGCACCGAGCTGGTCGCCGACCCTGAAAACCGCTCCGACACCCTCCGGCGAAACCCGGACATCGCCGCCGCCCAATCACCCCTTCGTGTAACTTCGTGAATCCTTCGCCCCCTTCGTGACCGGAGACTCAATCCGGCTTCATTTGCCGCCCCCCTGGTCCTCCTTGTCCATTTCCTCGAAGAAATCCGGCGCGGGCGGGTTGCCGTCGTAGATGAGGTTGGTGCGGTATTGCTGGTAGGCGGAGCGGGTGAAGGCGTAGGGGTCGACGGCGGCTTCGTTGCGGAGTTGGTTGGCTTGTTCCAGGTTGGCGCGGGTGTTGATGAGGTTGAGGCCGAACAGCGGCCAGCTCACGGCGCCGATGGCGTAGTAGGTGATGGGGTTGGTGGCGACGCTGGCGGGGTATTGCCAGACGTCGCGGGTCGTGGAGGGCCCCAGCACGGGCACGACGATGTACGGGCCTTCGCTCACGCCCCAGACGGCCAGGGTCTGGCCGAAGTCTTCGTTGTGGCTGCGGATGTCCATCTGGGAGGCGACGTCGAACAGGCCGCCCAGGCCCCATACGGTGTTGATCACGAACCGGGTGGTGTCGTGCAGGCTCTGGGAAAACTTGCCCTGGAGCAAGTCGTTGAGGACTACGCCCGGGTAGGAGACGTTGTCGAAGAAGTCGGTGACGCGATTACGCACGAATCGCGGGGTGACGAAGCGATAGGCGTCCGCCGTGGGCTTGAGCACATAGGTGTCCACGCGGTCGTTGAACGTGTAGATGCCGCGGTTTACGGACACCCAGGGATCGGCGACGTTGTCCGGCTGATTGGGGGTCTGGGCGCAGCCGGCCAGGAGGACGATGCTCAGGAGCGCGGCGATCAGCCGCAGGCGGCCCGCGGGCGTCTTGGCAGGGCGGGGGTCGGTCATGTCCCTTCCTTCGAGTGGTTTTCCGCAGAATGCGGTATTCCCGAGGCGATTTCCATATGCGGCTCAGCCGCGCTCATCCACATCCCGCAGGAACTCCAGGACAGCGGTGTTGAACTCGCGCGGTTTCTCGATGGTGAACATGTGCCCCGCCCCCGGGATGACCACCAGGCGGGCGTGGGGGATGTGTTGCGCCAGGTAGTGGGCATTGTCCAGGGGCCAGACGCGGTCGTCCGCGCCGTGGATCACCAGGGTGGGCACGCGGATGTCGCCCAGACGCGGGGAGTTCGGCTTGATGGGAAAGTGCGGCCTCTAGCTGCGCCTCGAAGGCGTGGGGCGGCTGCGGGTCGGCCTGAACCAGTTTCAAGACGCGGTCGGTGAGGTCCGGGACCTTGGCCCGGAAATCCGGGTGGTAGAACACCCGGTTCATGGCCTCCATCACGGTGCGCAAGTCGGTTTCGCTTCGATCCAGGGAGAGGGCGTCGATGACTTCCTGGTCCGTGGGCACGGCGGCGGGGTCGTTGGCTCCCACGCCGGTGCATCCCAGCACCAGGCTGCGCACGCGCTCGGGCGCCATGTGGTAGAAGTCCTGGGCCGTCAGGCCGCCCATGGACACGCCCAGCAGGTGCGCGCGTTCGGCGCCGGCGTCGTCCAGGACCGCCCGCAGGTCGCGGGCGAACAGCTCCGTGGAATAGGGGCCTTGCGGCTTGTCGGAACGTCCGGCGCCGCGGTTATCCATGGCGATGACGCGATAGTGCTTGGCGAAGTCCGGCAGTTGCAGCGCCCAGGACTGCACGGTGCCGCCCAGGCCCATGATGAGTGCCAGGGGCGGGCCGTCGCCGTGGGTTTCGTAGTAGAGGCGGGCGCCTTCGTTGTCGACGTAGGGCATAGGTTCAAACCGGATGGCTGCGGGTCGGAGGCGCTCACTTTATACATCGACGCCGCGCCTGTGAACAGTGTGGATGGGGGTTAGCCGCCGTCCCGGTGGTCCAGGATCCAGTCCACCGCGGCGCCGATATCGTCTACCGTTTCGCCGCCCCGGTGGACCGCGTTCTGGTCGCCGGAACGGTATTTTCCCGTGCGCACCAGCAGGGCCTGCAGGCCCGCCTCCAGCGCGCCGTTGACGTCCGACTCCACGTCGTCGCCCACCATGACCGTGGCCCCGGCCTCGCCCGCCATGCTGGCAACTGCGCCGGCGAAAAACGCGTTGGCCGGTTTGCCGATGACTTCGGCTTCCACTTGGGCGGCGTATTCCAGGGCGGCGACGAACGGCCCGGCGTCCAGGCTCAGCCCTTCGTTCTCGCTGAAATAGCGGTTCTTGGCCACGGCCAGCAGCGGTGCTCCGTCCTGGATCAGGCGAAAGGCGCGGTTGAGGTTGTCGTAGGTGAAGGCCGGGCCGGCGTCCGCCACGACCACGGCATTGGGCCGGCCGGGTGGCAGGTCCGCGAAATCCGGTTCCAGATCCGGGTGGATCAACAGGTGCGGGGTCAGCCCCCGGTCGCGCAACACCCGTTTGGTGGCTTCGGCGGCGGTGAAGAGTTCGTCGTCCTCCACCGCCAGGTCCAGGTCATGGAGCTGGGCCAGCAGACGCGCCTTGGTCTTGCGGGTGGTGTTGGTGACAAACCGTACCGGCAAGTCGTTCTCGCGAAGCCGTGCCAGGGCCTCCGAGGCCCCGGGCAGCCGCCGGTCGCCTTGGTAGAGCACACCCGCAAGATCCAGCAATATTCCGTGAATCATCGCCGCCGTTCCTTCTGGCCGCATCCCAGGCACAAGGTCCCGCTTCTCCAATCAGCATAAACTGAATTGGTGCTTGCGTGATGACGCGGCGGCGGGACTTGCCGGGTGCCCGTGTTCGATGGTCGGGGCCCGGGCGAGGGCTTCAATGCGGGCTGCGCAGGATAATCAACCGGCCGCGCGTCCGGATTGCCCGGGTCGAAGGGGACCTCCACGCCGTCCACGGCGACGGTTTCGCCGTCGGCCCGCTGCAGCCGGTCCGGGTTTCCATTGCCGCTCAGGAGCTGGTCAATCTCCATGCCGGCCAGTTCGGCGGCCGGGTAGCCGGTCAGGTCGCCGGCCAGGGCGTTGAACGCGGATACGCGGCCGTTGCCGTCCACCACCAGCGCTGCTTCCTCGATCGTATCCAGCAGCAGGTCTCGGGCGGCGGAGGCGGCCGCGAGTTCCTCGGCCAGACGCTTGCGTTCGCTGATGTCCTGAATCTGTGTCACCAGGTAGGCGGGTTCGCCGGTGAGATCCGGAACCACGGAGGCGCTGATTGATGCCCAAACGACACTGCCGTCCTTGCGGAGATAGCGCTTTTCCAGCCCCGCTCCGGCCCGCTTGCCTTGGGCGAGCAGGCCGCGCAGCGCCCCGCTGCTGGGGTCGCGGTCGTCCGGGTGGGTCAGCTCCGGGGGCGCCTTGCCGATGATCTCCTCGGGGCTGTAGCCCAGGAAATCGCAAAGGGCCTGATTGACCGCCATGATTCGGTACTCGCTCAGGGAGGTCATGGCCATGCCCACGGCGGAGTCGTCGAAGGCGCTGCGGAAACGGGCCTCGATGTCGCGCTTCTCGGTGACGTCGGAAAACACCACCACGGCGCCGGTGACCCGGCCGCCCTCCACGATGGGCGAGCTGGTGTATTCCGCGGCGAACAGAGTCCCGTCGCGCCGAGTCAGCACGTCGCCGGATTCCTGGCGGGGCAGGCGTTCGTCCATGCTGGCCAGCATGGACCAGTCCGCGGCGTGGATGGGTTGCTGGTCGGGGCCGTAGGGCTGCAGGCGTTCCAGCACGTCGCTGCCCAGGAGGTCCGACGGGCCGTAACCCAGAATCGAGGCCGCGGCCGCGTTGGCGAAAACGATGCGGCCGTGGTTGTCCAGCCCCAGAATCCCTTCGGCCGCGGTGTTGAGGATGATGTCGCGCTGGTGCCCCAGCTGTTCCAGCGCTTCCTCGGCCCGCTTGCGGTCGGAGATGTCCTGAATCTGGGAGATGATTTCCTTGGGGTCGCCCTGGCGGTCGCGGATCATGGTGGCGTTGCTGAGCACCCAGACCACCTGGCCGTTCTTGTGCAGATACCGCTTTTCCACCTGATAGTGTTCGGTTTCCCCCGCCAGCATTCGCTCGATGTAGCCGGGCGTGATGTGCTGATCCGCCGGGTGGGTGAGCTGATGGAAGGTCATGTCGCGCAGTTCCGCCGCCGTGTAGCCCACCATCTCGCAGAAGGCATGGTTCACGCGGTGGCAGCGGCCGCTGTAGGGATCGAACAGCACCATGCCTACGCCGGCCTCGTCGAACACGCTTCGGAACAGCGCTTCGCTTTCCTTCAGGGCGCCCTCGGCGCGCTTGCGCTCGGTCACGTCGCGGGTGACCGAGATGACCTGCTCCGGTTCGCCGGTGTCGCGGATCGGTAAGCACGCGCTGGGTGCTCTCCACCCAGATGTACACGCCGTCCTTGCGCCGCACTTTGTAGGTGCCGCGGTAGACCCCGGGGTGGCGCAGGGCGTAGGCGTGGCCCATTTTGATCCGGGGCAGATGTGCCGGGAAGAACAGGTCGTAGGCGGACAGGCGGATCATTTCCTCCGGCTCGTAGCCCAGCAGGGTGCGGCTGGCGGGAGAGGCGTAAAGCGTGCTGCCGTCCGGGGCATGGCGGGTGATGAGGTCGGTGGCGTTTTCGGCCAGCAGCCGGTAACGCGCTTCGCTCTCGGCCAGTTGTTCCAGTGCCTGGTCCCGTTCCTGGACGCGCTCGGCCAGGGAACGGTTGGCCTCGGAAATTTCCCTTGTGCGCCGCTCGACTTCGTCCTGGATGGCCTGGTTGCGCCCCAGCAGATTGCGCAGATAGAGGTAGAGCACGGCGGTGAGCGCCAGCCCGAACAGCAGTGCCAGGCCGCTGCCCCAGTGGGCGGTGGTGGGGAAGACGCCCTCGGCCGGGGTGAACGTCACCCGCCAGGTCCGCCCCGCGACGTGCAGATCCCGGGTGTAGCTGGCCTCGGCAGGCCGGGGCGCGGCATCGTGTTGCCGAGCGGGGTCGCGGTAAAGCGGGGTGGGATGATCGGGATCGGTGACGTCGTCCAGCCACAAGGTCAGCAGACGGCGCAGGCCGACATCGGCGCCGGGGGCGTTCATGAAGCTCACCACGTCGGGCAGCCGGAAGCCGATCGCGGTCATTCCCAGCGGCCGCCTTGCAGGGGGTTTGGCGCCGCCGCCGCTTTCCCGATAGATCGGGAGCACCGCGATCAGCCCATAGGGCGATTGGCCGGGCCGGTGCCCAAGCAGCTTGATCTTGCCGGTGGCGGCGGGCTTCCCGGTCTTGAGTGCGCGCTCGATGGCTTGGCCGCGCTCGTCGGCGTGCTCGCCCAGGCGGGGCGTGAAGCCCATGGCAAGACGACGGTCTTCCGAGGGCTCGGCCATGGTGACCACAAAGTAGTGGTCTTGTTTGGCGGCGGGTATCGGCTTGCCCTGATCGTCCAGTTGGAAGAGGTGGAAGTCGGTGTGGCCGGCGGCTTCCATGGACTCCACGAAACGTCTGCGCTCCTTCTCCGGCACATATCGCATCCATGTCACGAACTCCACGCCGCGATGGGCGTGGAGGATCGGTTGGACGTAATTGTGAAATTCGGTGGAGGTGACCACTTGGGAGTTGCGGCGGAAGGAACCGACGTAGGAGAGGATGTCGAGGCTGGACTGAATCCCCGTTCTGAAGGTGGTCACGGCCTCGCCCGCCGCGTGCCGGAAGGCGTAATCCCAGCGTTGGTTTTCGGACCGATAGGCCAGGGCGGCCACGGCCACGGTGATCAATACGCCGGCGACTGCGGCCAGCAGGGGTGCCAGCCGGTATCCCCGCAGCCCTTGCGGGCCGGTGCGCCGGTTATTCTCGCTGTCCATATCGGTTCGGTCTCGGCCGCGGGCCCTTGGGATTACGCGGAATGGCGCCGACGCCTCCGCCTTGGTCGAGCCTCTGATCCCTGTCCTTATTCTGCGGTCTAAGCGGGGCCGTGGAAAGCGGCCCCAAGTGCTGTGTTGTACTTTTTATGGTTCTTGCGACGCCGGTGGTTCGGAACGGCTCTGCCGCTTGAGCGTATCGGCGGCGAAATCGAAGGAATCGTAATACAGGTGTTCCGGATTCAGGCCATGATGTTCGAAATCGCGCCGGGCGGATTCGATCATGGCCGGCGGCCCGCTCATGTAGATATCGAAGTCGCTGAGGTCGCTATG
Organism: uncultured Gammaproteobacteria bacterium; assembly: GCA_963711725.1. GTDB lineage: Bacteria > Pseudomonadota > Gammaproteobacteria > Nitrococcales > Aquisalimonadaceae > CAVQFO01. The sequence goes on from CAVQFO010000030.1 coordinate 114,560, forward strand.
GTCCTGCAGGAGGATATTGTGGACCAGGCCAATGTGGCCGCTCCAATTGTCCTCGGGTTGGGGGTCGGAGAGCACGGGCACGTAATGGAAGTCCGGGTGCTGTTCGGCCCAGCCGCGGGGCAGCGAGTCCAGATAGAGGTCCCGGGCGGAGCGCACGCCCCAGTAGAGGTGGATGGGGCGCTGGATGCCGAGCTCGAAGGCGTGCTCGATAATGCCTTTTAGCGGCGCGAATCCGGTTCCTCCCCCCATCATCAGGATGGGCCGGGCCGAGTCCTCGCGGAGGAAGAAGTTGCCGTGGGGCCCTTCCAGGCGCAGCAGGGCCTTCTCGTGCATGTCGCGAAACACCTTGCTGGTGAATTCGCCGCCCGCCACGTGGCGGATGTGCAGCTCCAGCAGATCATCGTCGTGGGGGGCGTTGGCCAGGGAGAAGGCGCGGCGTCGGCCGTCGCGCAGCAGGATGTCGATGTACTGGCCGGCCAGGAACTGCAGGCGTTCGTTGCCCGGCAGCTTCAGATACAGCCGTTTGACGTCATGGCAGAGGTCTTCGATCTTGACCACGCGGCAGGGCAGCTTGCGGGGCTGGATTTCGTCCGCGCCGCGGACCTCGCGCACTTCGATAACCAGGTCCGAGCGGGGGCGGGCCTGGCAGAACAGCGCCTGGCCCACTGCCGCTTCCTTTTCGTCCAGGGCCTCGGGCAGCTGATCGCCCGGATAGTCGATTTCGCCCTCGACCACCTTGCCCATGCAGGTTGCGCAGGTACCGCCCCGGCAGCTGTAGGGGATCAACAGGCCCTGGCGCAGGGCGGCGTCCAGCACGGATTCACCGTCTTCCACCTGGAATGCGTGTCCACTGGGCCGAATGGTGACCTGGTAACTCATGCGCCTGCTAGCCTTCTCGTCGGTCTTGCCTTGATCTGGGCCGCCCATTTTCCATGATTTGAGCCGGTTCTCATAGGCGGGCCCGCTTCGGGCGCACCGAAATGGAGGTGCGGCTGCTACACGCGGGCTGTGCAGGAGCCGCCCCAGCGGGATCCGGCCCGCTCCCGGGCGCGGGCAGTGAACCAGGCGGCGCCCATCAGAATCATGCCCAGCACCAGGGCCGCGGCGGACAGTAGCAGGGCGTCGTCGAAGCGTCCGGTGCGGGTGGCGATGTGCCCGGCCACCAGGGGGCCCAGCATTTGCGCCACGCCGTAGGTGGTTACCAGCAATCCGATAAGGCGCCCCGCGCCCACGGGGTGGTGATGCCGGACGATGCGCATGGACAGCAGCACGATACCCACGAAAGTGCCTCCCACCAGCAGCCCTCCGCCGACAACGCCGGCGGCCGACGGGGCGTATACGGGGATGACCACGCCCACCGCCTGGCACAGGAACGCCACCAGCAGCGCCGGGAAATCCCCCAGGCGCTGGCCCACCGCGCTCCAAATAAAGGGCGAAGGCACCGCCGCCAGGCCGACCAGCAGCCAAGTGGCGAAGGTGTAGGCGCCCAACCCCGGGGTCTGGCCCACGATCACCGGCAGGAAGGTCATGCTGATGATGTAGCCGAAGCCGGCACAGGTGTAGCCCGCAACCATCCAGACGAGGCCGATTGTTCCCAAGCCGTTACCGTCGCGGTGGCCTTGCCGCGGTCGTTCGGCCGCCTGATCCGGCAGATGAAGTATGTGGCCGGCGAACCAGGCCAGAGGGACGGCGCAGGCGCCCAGCAGGAGCCAAAGGCCCTGCCAGTGGACCGCCATGGCCGTGCCAGCCACCACCACCGCCGTGGACAGCAGGATCCCCAGGCCGACGCCGCCGAACGTCAGGCCGCTCCACAAGCCGCGTCCCCGCGGCATCAACACCTCCAGCACAAGGCTGGGCGCATAGACGAAAACCAGACCGTTGCTGAACCCATTGATGAAGCGCAGCACCAACCAGGCATCCATGCCGCCGGTCAGCCCCATGCCCAACAACGTGAGCACGTTCAGCGCCAGGCCTCGCCGCAGCCACACGATGCGGTCGGAATGGTCATGCTTCCAAAGCGTGAACAGCGACCCCAGCAGATAGGCGAAAAGATTGGTGGCGGCCAGGTTCGCGGCGCCGCCGATGGACAGGCCCGCCTGGTCGTGCATGACGGGCACGAGCGGGGTGAACGCGAACCGGCCGATGCCGTGCACCACCACAAGGGCGGCGGTGCCGGCCAGGGTAACGGTGAGCCAATGGCGCTGTTTGGGGCGGTTCATGGCAGCCTCCAGGCTGGTTCCGGGATGTTGCAGCACAGGTTACCGGCGAGACATATTCTTGTATAATGATTAATTATGATTTGAGTGTTCACTTTGGAAGATCATATGGATTTGTCATCGTTGAATTTCCTTCTCGCCGTGGATCGCGAGGGGAGTGTTACCGCCGCTGCCCGCGCCCTGCACTGCGTCCAGTCCAACGTCACCGGCCGCATCAAGCAGCTGGAGGAGGAAGTGGGTGTGGCGCTGTTCTACCGGGTCAAGCAGCGCTTGGTGATCACGCCCGCCGGCCGCACCCTGGTGGGCTACGCCCAGCGAATCCATAAGCTCACCGAGGAAGCGATGGCCGCCGTACAGGAGGGAAGCCGGCCACAAGGGCCCCTGACTCTGGGCGCCATGGAGACCACCGCCGGCCTGCGCCTGGCGGACATGCTGGCCGGCTATCATCACCGCTATCCCGACGTGGACCTGGCCATCGAGACCGGCACCAGCCGTGAGCTCATTGATCGAGTGCTGGCTTTCGAACTGGATGCCGCACTGGTCGGCGGGCCGCTGCAACATCCGGACATCGTGGCCGAGCCGCTGTATACGGAGGAGTTGGTGCTGATCACCGACCAGACCGTGGCCGACCTCGATGCGCTGGCCGAGCGCGGGCCGTTGACGCTGCTGATGTTCAAGCGTGGCTGCGTTTACCGCGAACGGTTGGAGCAATGGGTCAATCGACAGCGGGTGCCGCCGAAAAGGGTGATGGATTTCGGTACACTGGAAGCCATTATCGGCTGCGTGGCGGCCGGCATGGGGGTGTCGGTCGTGCCCCGGGCCTTGATCGAGCGGCACCCCAGGCGCGAGCTGTTGGGCGTGCACACCCTGCCCCGGGAGATCGCGCTCACGCCCACCCTGCTGATCCGGCGGGCCGATACGCGCATGAGCAAGGCGCTGGAAGCGTTCCGGGATATGTTGACGGAGAGCGCGGCGGCGGCTTGAGCGGGTTTGCGGCTTCGCCGGGTTACGCTTCGCTAACCCGACCTACATTGACTTCGTGATTGCGGCATCACCCGTTCGCGGCGATGAACGCCGCTCCTTAAAAAAAAGCGGAGAGCCCCGGGCTGTAGGAGCGGCGTTCATCGCCGCGAACGGCCCATCGTAGCCTGTGCGGGTTTGGGTCGCGAAAATCAGCGCTGGTGGACAGCCCCAAAACCTTCGTTCACCTTCGTGGCCCCAAATGCCGATCAGTTCCGGTAGCCCGGATGAAGCGGAGCGGAAACCGGGGGTTCCTGGATTCCACTGTGTTTCATCCAGGCTACGACTATCAATTGATTGA